>CAWICW010000009.1:0-409675 GCA_963834685.1 uncultured Actinomycetes bacterium
ACTGCTTCTCGGCCGGCTGGGGTTCGCGGCGGCGGGCGATGGTCTCCTGGCCCTCCTGCTCCAGCGCCTCGGCCTGCTCGTCCTCGCCGGACAACAGCTCGCCCGAGCTGGTCTCGAACGACTTGCGGAACTCCTCGACCGCGTCCTTGAGCGCGGTGACCGTATCCTCGGACAGGTCCTTCGTCTCCCGGATCGCGGTCAGGATGCCCTCGTGCGTCCGGCGCAGGTTCTCCAGGAAGTCGTGCTCGAACCGGCTGACGTCCTCCAGCGGCACGTCGTCCAGGAAGCCGTTGCTGCCCGCCCAGATCGAGACCACCTGGTCCTCGACCGGGAACGGGTCGTACTGCGGCTGCTTGAGCAGCTCGACCAGCCGCGAGCCGCGGTCCAGCTGGGCTCGGGAGGCCGCGTCCAGGTCGGAGGCGAAGGCGGCGAACGCCTCCAGGTCGCGGTACTGGGACAGTGACAGCCGCAGGTTGCCAGCGACCTTCTTCATGGCCTTGACCTGCGCATTGCCGCCGACTCGCGACACCGACCGGCCGACGTTAATGGCGGGCCGGACGCCGGCGTTGAACAGGTCGGCCTCGAGGTAGATCTGCCCGTCGGTGATCGAGATGACGTTGGTCGGGATGTAGGCGGAGATGTCGTTGGCCTTGGTCTCGACGATCGGCAGCCCGGTCAGCGAACCGCCGCCGAGGTCGTCGGACAGCTTGGCGCAGCGCTCGAGCAGCCGGGAGTGCAGGTAGAACACGTCGCCCGGGTAGGCCTCGCGGCCCGGCGGCCGGCGCAGCAGCAGCGAGATCGCGCGGTAGGCCTCGGCCTGCTTGGACAGGTCGTCAAAGACGATCAGGGCGTGCTTGCCCTGGTACATCCAGTGCTGCCCGATGGCCGAGCCGGTGTAGGGCGCGATGTACTTGTACCCGGCCGGGTCGGAGGCGGGCGCGGCGACGATCGTGGTGTACTCCAGGGCACCGGCGTCTTCCAGCGACTGGCGCACCTGGGCGATCGTCGAGCCCTTCTGGCCGACCGCGACGTAGACGCAGCGGACCTGCTGTTTCTCGTCGCCGGAGGCCCAGTTCGCGCGCTGGTTGATAATCGCGTCGATGGCGATCGCGGTCTTGCCGGTCTGCCGGTCGCCGATGATCAGCTGCCGCTGGCCCCGGCCGATCGCGGTCATCGCGTCGATGGCCTTGATGCCGGTCTGCAGCGGTTCCTTCACCGGCTGGCGCTCCACCACCGAGGGCGCCTGCGTCTCCAGCAGGCGGAGCTCGTTGCTCTCGATGGGCCCCTTGCCGTCCAGCGGCTCGCCCAGCGGCCCGACCACGCGGCCCAGGAAGGCGTCGCCGACCGGGACGGACAGGATCTCGCCGGTCCGCTTGACCTGCTGGCCCTCCTCGATCTCGTTGAACTCGCCGAGGATGACCACGCCGATCTCGCGCACGTCCAGGTTGAGCGCCAGCCCTCGGACGCCGTTCTCGAACACGAGCAGCTCGCTGGCCATGGCCGAGGGCAGGCCCTCGACCCGCGCGATGCCGTCGCCGCACTCGATGACGGTGCCTACCTCTTCCCGCGCGGCGCCTTCCGGCTCATACTCCTGGACGAAGCGCGCCAGCGCGTCCCGGATCTCTTCCGGCCGGATCGTCAGCTCAGCCATTGTCCTGCCCGTCTTGTCGTTCGTGGTGTTCCCGGCTTCAGGTTCTTCCGCGGCGGATTCGGTCGCTGCCATCTCAGCCCGCCAGCTTGCGCCGGACGGCGGCCAGACGGCTAGCCGCGGTCCCGTCGATAAGCTCATCCCCGATCTGGACGGAAATTCCACCCACGACCGATGGATCGATGACGACATCCAGGTGAACATCGTGCCCGTAGGAGCGGGACAGGTCCTCGGCGAGCCGCCTGCGCTGGCCCGCGGACAGCTCGGTCGCCGTGCGCACCACCGCGATCAGCTGCTGCCTGCGCCGCGCCGCGATGTCGGCGCACAGGTCCAGGGCGGCGGTCAGTGACCGCCCGCGCGGGTGCGCCACCATCTGGTTGATCAGGCCGAGCGTCACCGCGGTCACCTTGCCGTCGAGCAGGGCGCCGAGCAGCTCCCGCTTGCCCGGCTCGGGCAGCGACGGATCGGCCAGCGCGGCCCGCAGGGCCGGATTGGCGGCGACCACCCGGCCGAACCGGAACAGCCCGTCCTCCAGCTCGTCGAGGCCGTCATCCGCCTCTGCGGCCAGCACCATGGCCTCCACGGCGAGCTGCTCGATCGCGTCCGACAGATCGCCACTGGTCGCCCAGTGGGCTTCGGCGGCCGCCGTCACCAGCGCCTCGGCGCGCTGGCTGATCTTCCCGTGCAGCAGCGTCGCGGTAACCGCCCCCTTCTCCGCCGCGGGCTTGCCCGGGTCGGACAGCGCACGCCGCAGCCCGTGCTCGGTGTCGAGCAGCCCGACGACCGCGAACAGCTCGCTGGCCAGCCTGCTGCCCACGGTGGCGCCGGTGATGTGCTCCGCCGACAGCTGCTCGGAGAGCTCGGTGAACGAGGCCCTACTCACACCGCGCATGCTCATCGCCTTCCGAGCGTACTTCGGAAATTTCGGCCGAACGGAACGTGGTGGCAGCCCCGGGACAGCTGGAGTGCGTCACGGGCTGGACACCTGCTCGAGCTCGTCGAGGAACCGGTCCACCATCCGGCTCTGCCGGGCCTGGTCGGTCAGCGACTCGCCGACGATCCGGCTGGCCAGCTCGGTGGCCAGCGTCCCGACCTCGGTGCGCAGCGAGGTCAGCGCCTGCTGCCGCTCGGCCTGGATCTGGGCCTGGGCGGACTCGGTCACCCGGCGGGCCTCGGCCTGAGCCTGCTCGCGCATCTCGGCGATGATCTGCGCGCCCTGCTCCCGGGCCTCCTCACGCAGCCGGGCGGCGTCGTGCCGGGCCTCGGCCAGCTGCTGCCGGTACTGCTCGAGGAGCTGCTTGGCCTCGGCCTGCGCCTCATCAGCGCGGGCCAGGCCGCCCTCGATCTGCTCGGTGCGCTCGGTCAGCGTCTGCTGGATCCTGGGCAGCGCCAGCTTGGCCAGGAAGCCGAACACCAAGACGAAGAGGATGGTGCCGATAATGAACTCCGGCCACGAGGGGAGCAGCGGGTTCGTCGACGCCGTGCTGTCAGCGAGGGGGATCATGACGCGGTTGCCTCAGTACTTGAAGATGAACGGGGCCACGAGGCCGATCAGGGCGAGCGCCTCGGTCAGCGAGAAGCCGATCCACATGTAGAGCGAGATGCGGCCGGTGGCCTCGGGCTGCCGGGCCATGGCCTCGATCGCGTGGCCGAAGACCAGGCCGATCCCGATGCCGGGACCGATGGCCGCGAGACCATAGCCGATGGCGCCGGCATTGATGCTTATCACGCTCTTGGGAGTCACGGCGGCGGCCGTCACGAGAGCAGTGGTAAGAGACATAGATCAGTCCTTTACGTGTCGTACCGGCGGCTCGTCCCGCCGGATGGGTCGTAGGTACAGCGCGGTCAATGCGCCGGCTCCACTGAGCTGGCTATGTAGGTGGCGGTCAGGGTGGTGAAGATGAATGCTTGCAGCAGCGTGACCAGGGTCTCAAGTACGAAGACGAAGATCGCCAGCGCGAAGGAACCCACGGCGTAGAGCAGCCCGATGGACAGGGTCAGCAGGTACCACGACGCGATCGTGAAGATCGTCAGCAGCAGGTGGCCGGCGAACATGTTCCCGAAGAGCCGTACTCCGAGGGTGAACGGCTGGAAGACGAAGAACCTGAGCAGCTCGACCGGAACCAGGATGATGTAGATCGGCCACGGCACGCCCGGCGGGATCATGTTCTTGAGGTAACCCCAGGCCCCCTGGTGCTTGACGCCCAGGTACAGGTAGAGAAAGTAGACGATGAACACCAGCGGCCATACGAAGCCGATCCTGGACGTGACCGGGAACTGGAAGACCGGGATCAGTTCCATCAGGTTCATGATGTAAATGAAGAAGAACAGCGACACGAGGAACGGCAGGTACGAGTCGCCTCTCCGGCCCAGCGACGGGCGGAGGATCTGGTCCCGCACGGCCAGGATCGCCAGCTCGCCCATGTTCTGCACGCCGCGCGGCACCAGCTTCGGCTTCCAGAATGCCACCCCGAAGAACACGATCACCACGAGCGCGCTCAGGATCGCGAGCAGCATCGGCTTGGTGAACCCGAACGAGCCGATGGTGAAGAACGGCTTCCAGTTGAAGTCCTGCAGGCCCGGGGCGGGGAATCCGCACCCGCTGAAGATGTGGCAGCCGCCGCTGGCCAGGACCCCGACGTCACCGGTCACCGGTTATCTCCTTCCGTGGCCGCTCTACCGCTTGCTGCCTGCCAAAGCGGTGGATGATGTAGCCAATCGAGATGCCCAGGCCGACCAGCATGCCGATCGGGAACAGCAGCGGGACGTGCACCGCCCGCCCGATCAGCCAGCCGATGCCGCCGTAGGCCGCCATGCCGGCCAGCAGGTAGCTGAACACCATCCAGCCGGTTTCCAGGCCCTGGGCCCGGCCCTGCGCCGCGGCCTGCTCCTGGGCGGCCCTGGCTCGGCTGCCGTGGTCGCTCATGTCACCTGCCTCGCCGCGCCGCTGGCTGTTGTGGCTCCTGCTCCGGCTCGACGTAGAGCATCTTCACCTTGATCGCCGTGATGACCTGCGCGGCGCTCCAGACCAGGATGCAGCCGATCGCGGTGAAGCCCAGGGCCCGGTCGCTGAACGCGGTCATCCCGTGGAGCGCGGATACCACGACGGCCAGGGCCACGATCTTGACCAGATAGGTGATGATCGCGGCCAGCATCATGGCCTGCGGGCTGACCCGCGCGGCCCGGCCCACCACCAGGACGCTGATGCCGAAGAACACGGTGACGATGCCGACCCCGATCAGGGCCCCGTACAGTCCCTTGGCGCCGACCAGGGCGGCGCTCACGGCGACCATGACCGCGGCCGCGGCGGCGGTCAGCGCGCCGGCGCGCCGGATGATGATGGCGTATTTCGCCAGCATTTACTTGGCTCCTGAGGGGTCGACCGCAACTACGCAGACGCGGGGGCGCCCCCCGCGTTCCTTGCAGGAGCCGGTCGCCGCGCCGTAGGGTCGGTGCGGGTATCCGGTTGGGTTTACGAAAGGTATCACGGGCCTCTGCTTTGCCGAAGAGGGGCTGCTCGTGAAAGATATCACAAAGTCCTTGACTCTGTCTTTACCTGACCGCGCACAATTTATGACCAACTTCGGGCCGGACGGCGGCCCGGCCTGGCGGCGGCTGCCCCCTGCGTCCCATCGGCTGGACGCGATTGCTTCCCGGTCGGCGCGCTGCGCGGGGAAAGGCCAGTAGAACCGCACACTTCTCCCCGACAGCCCTCGCCACGGGACCGTCACAGCGCGTCACAGGCTCGGCCGGGGCCGGCGGCAATTGGCAAAGTAAAGGTAAAGCCTGAGTTAACAGGCCGTCCTGACGGGGTCAGCCCGCGTGGCTACCAGGACCGTATGTCGCGGTGCGGCGGCGGCGGCGGAGCGAGCGGGTCAGGGCTTTCGGCGGGGCCGGCGGCCGGAGCGCCACCGGGGAGCGGGCCTTGGCCGGGGAATGGCCCGGCCGCGGGAAACGGGCCCTGACCAGGGAACGAGTCCTCACCGGCGAACGGGCCCCCGTCGGGGAGAGCGACCGGCTGGATGAGGGGGTCCGGAGTGCTGAGGGGGTCCGGATGGGGGTAGTGACCGTTGCCGTTGCGGCCGGGGCCGGGCGGGTCCATCGTGTAGGGCCACGCGAAGGGGTCGACCGGATCTGCTCCGGGCAGACGACCGGCCCGGGGCAGTTGATCACCGGGGAACGGGGTGGCCGTGGCCGCCGGATACGGGCCTGCCGGGAACGGGGCGGCGCCTGCCGGGAACGGACCAGCGTCTGCCGGATACGGGCCGGCCGAGAACCCGGTGCTGGGCAACTGCGCCTCGGGGAACGGGGCGCTGAGGATGGGACCGGCCGGCCGGGCCGCGGCGACCGCCCCGCGCCGGGCGACGGCCGGGATGGCCGGTCGGCCGCGGAACAGCCGCCAGGGGCGCAGCCGGGGCATGGTGACGGGCAGCAAGGTGAGGACCGCGACCGCGGTCGCGACCACGAACACGACCAGGCGGGTCCGCACCACCGACAGCGAGACGACCGCGGCCGAGAACAGCGCCGCCCACAGGTACATGATCAGCACGCTCTGCCGGTAGGAATGGCCGATGTTGAGCACCCGGTGGTGCAGGTGCTGCCGGTCGGCGACCATCACCGGCTTGCCCGCCCGGGTGCGGCGGATGATCGCGAACATCAGGTCCGCGTACGGGATGACGAAGATCGCGGCGGGCACCAGCAGCGGCAGGAAGGTCGGGAACCGGTCCAGGGCGCGGCTGCCGTCGTAGTTGGTCAGCAGGGCCGGGTCGAGCGAGGCGGTGCTGGAGATCGGCCCGTAGGCCAGCATCAGGCCGAGCAGCATCGCGCCGATGTCGCCCATGAAGATCCGGGCCGGGTAGAAGTTGTGCGGCAGGAACCCCAGGCACATGCCGGCCAGCAGCGCCGAGGACACCGCGGGCAGCGACTGGGAGGAGTTCCCGATCGTCTTGATGAGCGTGTAGGAGTAGACGAGGAACGACAGCGCGGCGACGGCCACGATGCCCGCGGCCAGGCCGTCCAGGCCGTCGATGAAGTTGATCGCGTTGATCGTGACCACGACGAGCAAGATGGTGAGGGTCAGGCTCAGGTCAGGTTCCAGCGGGAACTCGCCGCCGCTGGGCGTCGGCAGCCAGGGCAGCGACTGGCCGCTCCAGACCAGGATGCCGGCCGCCGCTACCTGCCCGGCCAGCTTGCTGATCGCGCTGAGCCCCCACCGGTCGTCGATGAACCCGACCACGACCACGAACGCGCCGGCCAGCAGCAACCCGGCCGCGGTCTTCGATCCGGCGGCCTGGAAGGGATCCTGCAGGAAGGTCAGCCGGCTGGCCACGATCAGCCCGGCGACGAGCCCGCCGTACATGGCCAGCCCGCCGAGCAGCGGCGTCGGCTCGGTATGGGTATCCCGGGCCCGGGGCGCGTGAATCGCGTGGGTCGCGATCGCTACCCGCCGCACCAGCGGGGTGAGCAGGAAGGTCACCGCCGCGGTGACGAGCAGTACGAGGAGGTACTCGCGCATGCCGCCTCAGTGGATCGGAATCGGATCGGCTTCCATTACCGCCACTTTATGCCACCGGCTAGCCACCCGAGGGCGGCTCTTGGGCCGGCGAGTCGATCATTCCCTCCGCCGGGCGCGGCCCCCCTTCCAGCGGGTGGGGCGCGGCCGGCTTGTAGTCGGCGGCGCCCGCGGTCAGCTGCTCGTTGTCGGCGATGACCGACGCCACGGTGCGCAGCCGGTCCACGGAGATCGCCCCGGCGCGCAGCAGCGTGGGGATGGTACCGGTCAGGTCGAGGATGGTCGACGGGACGTTGTCGGTGCACGGTCCCCCGTCGAGATAAACCGAGACCGCCTCGGCGAGCTGCTGCTGCGCCTCGTCGGCGGTCGTGGCGGCGGGCTGGCCGGTGCGGTTCGCGCTGGACACGGCGAGCGGCCCGGTCTGCTTCAGCACGTCCAGCGCGACCGAGTGCAACGGCATCCGCAAGGCGACCGTGCCCTTGGTGTCACCCAGATCCCACAGCAGCGTCGGGCTGGCCCGGAACACCAGGGTCAGCGCGCCCGGCCAGAACTCGTCGATCAGGTCCTGCCCGAACGCCCCCAGGTCATCGACCAGGGCCGCCGCGGCCCGCGCGGTGCCGACCAGGACCGGCGGCGGCATGTTCCGGCCGCGGCCCTTGGCGGCCAGCATGGTGGTGACGGCCGCGGGGATGAACGCGTCCGCGCCGATGCCGTAGACCGTGTCCGTCGGCAGCACGATCAGCTCGCCCGCCCGCGCTGCCGTCACGGCGGCGTCCACCCCGGCGGTGCGCGACTGCGGGTCCCGGCAGTCGTAACGTGTGCTCATTTCAGGCACCCTCACCGGACCAGGACGAGGTGACGAAGCGGTCACGCCCGGCCAGGTCCTTGTTGTTGCGTGTGTCCCGCCACCCGGATTCCTCCGGGAACACCCAGTACACCGCGGCGCCCTGCTGCGCGCCGTGCTCGACGGCGACCAGCCCGCCGGGTCGCAGCAGCCGCCGCGCGGTGCGTTCCACGGTGCGGATGGCATTCAGCCCGTCCGCGCCGCTCCACAGCGCGGCGGGCGGATCGTACTCGCCGACCTCGGGCGGGACGGACGCCCCGACCGGGATGTACGGCGGGTTGCTGATCACGAGGTCAACCGTACCGTCGAGTTCGCCGAGCACGTCGCTGAAGTCGCCCGCGTGCAGCATGATCCGTCCGGCGGTGTACGGGGCGTTCTCGACGTACGTGGTGATGTTGCGCTCGGCCCAGGCCCGGGCCAGCGGGTCGGCCTCGACCGCGTGGACCCGGGCCCGGGGCACCTCCTGCCCGATGGCCAGCGCGATGGCGCCCGACCCGGTGCCGAGGTCGGCCACGACGGGCTCGGCGACGTCCATCTCCCCCAGCCGGTCGATGGCCCAGCCGGTCATGACCTCGGTCTCGGGCCGGGGTACGAACACGCCCGGCCCCACCTCGAGCTCGAGGTAGCGGAAGTGCGCCTGGCCGGTGATGTGCTGCAGCGGCTCGCGGGCGGCCCGGCGCGCGATATCGGACCAGAACCGCGCGTCGAAGGCGGCGTCGGGCACGGTGTGCAACTCGCCGCGCCGGACCCGGTGCACGCTGGCCGCGATCAGCTCAGCGTCCGTGCGCGGCGATTCCACCCCGGCCTCGGCCAGCCGCGCCGCGGCCAGCGCCACCTCATCAAGCAGCAGGCTCATCATCGCCGGACATCCCGGAATCCAGCTTCGCGGCCAGGTCGGCGGCGGCCAGTGCGTCGATCACCGCGTCAAGGTCGCCGTCGATGACCTGGTCGAGGTTGTAGGCCTTATAGCGCACGCGGTGATCGGAGATCCGGTTCTCCGGGAAGTTGTAGGTGCGGACCCGCTCGGACCGGTCCACGGTGCGGACCTGGCTGCGCCGCTCGGCGCTGGCCTTCGCGTCGGCGTCGGCCTCGGCCTGGGCCAGCAGCCGCGCCCGCAGCACGCGCAGGGCCTGCTCCTTGTTCTGCAGCTGGCTCTTCTCGTTCTGGCAGGACACGACGATGCCGGTCGGCAGGTGGGTGATCCGCACCGCGGAGTCGGTGGTATTCACGCTCTGGCCGCCCGGCCCGGAAGACCGGAACACGTCCACCTTCAGGTCGTTGTCGTTGATCTGCACCTCGACCGGCTCGGCCTCGGGCACGACCAGGACCCCGGCGGCGGAGGTGTGGATACGGCCCTGGGATTCGGTCACCGGCACGCGCTGCACGCGGTGCACGCCGCCCTCGTACTTCAGCCGGGACCAGGCCCCCTGCGCGCCCTTGCCCTTCACCGCGACCGTCGCGTCCTTGATGCCGCCCAGGCCGGTGGTGGTGGAGTCCAGGATCTCGGTCTTCCAGCCGCGCCGTTCGGCATAACGCTGGTACATCCGGAGCAGGTCGCCGGCGAACAGCGCGGACTCCTCGCCACCCTCGCCCGCCTTGACCTCCAGGAGGATGTCCCGCCCGTCGTTCGGGTCCCGGGGCACGAGGAGCCGGCGCAGCTCGGCCTCGAGTTCCTCGCGGTGAGCGGCCAGCTGTGTCGCCTCGCCGGCGAAGGAGGAATCCTCCCGGGCCAGTTCGCGCGCGGTCTGCTCGTCGTCGGAGGTCTGCTGCCACTCCTGGTAGGCGTGCACGATCGGGGTCAGCTCGGCGTAGCGGCGGCCCAGCGTACGGGCCTTCTCCTGGTCGGAGTGGAGGGCCGGGTCGGCGAGCGCGTGCTCAAGCTCGGCGTGCTCGCTGACCAGGTCCGCTAGCCGGTCAAACACTGAAAGGACCTTTCGTACTCTGCTGTGGCGGGCGTACCTTGACGCCCTCCAGACGCGCGACGAGCCGGGGTCCGGGGTGCGGACCTCGGCTCGGCGGGGTTACTTCTTGGTGGCCTGCTGGCCAGAGGTCTTGCCGAAGCGCTTCTCGAACCGCGCGACGCGACCGCCGGTGTCCAGGATCTTCTGCTTACCCGTGTAGAACGGGTGGCAGTTCGAGCAGACCTCGGCGTGGATCGTGCCGCCGGGCGCGGTGCTCCGGGTGGTGAACGTGTTCCCGCAGCTGCAGGTCACCGTGGTGACTTGGTACTGGGGGTGGATGTCAGGCTTCATTGACAAACTCCTGCCTTCGGCGGTCGCCGGGTCGCCTTGCGGGGGTCTGGGGGTTGTCCCCCGGGAGCCAGCAGAGCGTGAACCGGTACCGCATGGTTGCGGCTTTCTAGTGTGCCAGAGGGTGGAACCACTTTCCGTGACCTGGCATTCCCGCCGTCCGGGGCCTTCGGGGTCCGGACGGCGCGAGGCGGCGGCGTCAGGAGCCGAGCGTGGTCTTCTGGACCTGGAGCAGGAACTCGGCGTTGCTCTTGGTCTTGCGCATCTGCTCCATGAGCAGTTCGAGGGCCTGCTGGGGCTCCAGGGCGTGCAGCACCCGGCGCAGCTGCCAGACGATCTTGAGCTCGTCGGGCGCGAGCAGGATCTCTTCCTTACGGGTGCTCGACGCGTCCACGTCGACCGCCGGGAAGAGCCGCTTCTCGGCGAGCTCACGGCGCAGCCGCAGCTCCATGTTGCCGGTGCCCTTGAACTCCTCGAAGATCACCTCGTCCATCCGGGAACCGGTCTCGATCAGGGCCGCGGCCAGGATGGTCAGCGAGCCGCCGTTCTCGATGTTGCGCGCCGCGCCGAAGAACCGCTTGGGTGGGTACAGCGCGGTGGAGTCCACGCCACCGGACAGGATGCGGCCGCTGGCGGGCGCCGAGTTGTTGTAGGCGCGGCCCAGCCGGGTGATGTTGTCGAGCAGGATGACCACGTCGTGACCCATCTCCACCAGGCGCTTGGCGCGCTCGATGGCCAGCTCGGCCACGGTGGTATGGTCGTCGGCCGGGTGGTCGAAGGTGGAGTGGATGACCTCGCCCTTGACCGTGCGCTGCATGTCGGTGACCTCTTCTGGCCGCTCGTCGACGAGGACGACCATGAGATGGCACTCGGGGTTGTTCGTGGTGATCGCGTTGGCGATGGCCTGCAGGATCGTGGTCTTGCCCGCCTTGGGCGGGGAGACGATCAGGCCGCGCTGGCCCTTGCCGATGGGGCAGATCAGGTCGATGATCCGGGTGATCATGTTGCCCGGGTCAGTCTCCAGGCGCAGCCTGTCCTGCGGGTACAGCGGCACCAGCTTGGAGAAGTCGGGCCGGGACGCCGAGAGCTCGGGGTCGAGGCCGTTGACCTTGTCCAGCCGGACCAGCGCGTTGAACTTCTCACGGCGTTCGCCGTCACGCGGCTGGCGGACCGCGCCCTCGATGACGTCGCCCTTGCGCAGGCCGTGCTTGCGCACCTGGGACAGGGAGACATAGACGTCGTTCGGCCCGGGCAGGTAGCCGGTGGTCCGGACGAACGCGTAGCCCTGGCTCTCGAGCACGTCCAGGATGCCGGCGATCGGGAGGAGCACGTCGTCCTCGGCGATCACGGGCTCGGGGTCGCTCGGGCGGTCGCGTCGCCGGTTCCGGTTCCGGAACCGGTCGCGGCTGCGCCGCCGCCCGCCGTCTCCGTCATCGTCGCGGAACTGGTCGCCGCCGGGGCCGCGACCCGCGGCCGCCGGCTCACGGCGGTCGCCGCCCTGGTCCCGGCCGTCGCGGTTCCCGTCGCGCCCGTCGCGGCTCTGGTCGCGGCCGGACTGATCCCGGCTACCGTGATCGCGGTTCTGCTCGCGGCCACCCTGGTCCCGGCTGGCCTGCTCGCGGCCGGACTGATCACGGCCGGACTGATCACGGCCGGACTGATCACGGCCGGACTGATCACGGCCGGACTGATCACGGCCGGACTGCTCCCGGCCACGGGACGGCTGGCCGTTCCGGCGGCGGCGGTCGCCACGCTGCGTGTCGCCCTGGGTAGCCTCAGTGGCCGGCACGGACGCCGCGCCGTCCTGGGCGACGCTGTCCCGGCGGGCGGCCGAGCCGACCTCCTCGTAGAAGCTGAGCTGCTGCTGGGCGGACCCGTCCGCACCGATGCCGGCGCGGGCTCGGGGGTCCCCGTCGCCGAGGCCGGACTGCGCGCTAGCTCCGATGCCCGGTCGCGAGTGTGTGTCTGGTTCCATGGCGTCCTGCTTCTGCGGGCGGGTCGCGTCGGCTCCCGCGGACGCGGCACGCTGGTCCGAACCCCGGCGGGCGGCACTGGTCTCCTGGCGGGGACCTCCGCCCTGGCGCGCCTCGATCGCCTCGATGAGCTGGTTCTTGCGCATCCGGCCGGCGCCTGGGATGGCCAGGGTCTGCGCGATGCGCTGCAGCTCGGGCATGAGCAGCGAGGAAAGGCCGGTACCTCCGCGACTGCGCGACTTGGACGTCGATGCCGTCGCTCCTGCGGCCGCGGGGGCATCCTCAGACGCAGTTGGCGCGCCGCTGAGGATTTCGGTTGTGTCGCTCACTAATGGTCCTTCCATGATTTCTCGGCCGCCTGGGTGAACCCGCTAGGCCCGTCGACCCTGTACAGCAGCCCCTCGGGGGCCAGAGTTGATGCGCGCTGCTCTGCACCGCCGTCAGATATCGGCGATTGCAGCAATGATTTGCGTTCCTCCGTGCGTCGCCGTGTGTCCGCAAGCCAGGGGGATGAGTCGGAAAGCGCCCGGACGGCCGAGCCGCCCGCACCCTTCGTACTGGGGAGAGAGCGAGGCGCCCTGCGCCAAAGACCTCGGGTACGGCAACAATACCGTCCCACAGGAGTTTTCCGGCTAGCGCCCGGTTTGCCGACGAGCACCCATTCCAGAGCGGGGCACCCGGTGCGCCACCAATGCTAACACCATGAGGACTCACGGCATTCCTTCGCAGCCGTCCGTGTCACGCGGAGGGGGAGGCAACGGTCCCACGAGGCTCGCCAGCAGGCCTCGGGCATCCGGCATGCTCAGTTCCAGGTGTGATGATGTGGCCTGGCGCTGCCGCCGCATGTCCGGTCGGACGGATTGGCCGCTCTTCTCCCGCGTCAGCAGTCCGGCGGGGACTCCGGGCGCAGGACACACGCACCTTGCCGCTCGACGTCTAGCGAGCTTATGCCCCACCCAATACCCGTTTCTCTCACGATTGAACCCATGCTGTCCAGGTCGTGGCGATAATCCGGCCCGCCGCGGGCCCCGAGGAAGGTGAGCACCGAGGGACCCGCCCCCGACACCACGGCGGGCAGGCCCGCGGCCCGCAGGCTGCGCACCAGCGCGTGTGTCTGCGGCATGGCACTGGCCCGGTAATCCTGGTGCAGCCACTCCTGGGTCGCGGCGAGCAGGACCTCCGGGCCGGTACCGGGCTGGGTCAGCGCGGCGACCAGCAGGGCGCTCCGCCCGGCATTGGCGGCCGCGTCCCGGTGCGGGATCAGTTCGGGCAGCAGGCCCCGGGCCACGTCGGTGCGCACCGACGCGGGCGCGACGCATACCACGGGCGTGACCGAAGCCAGCGGCTCAAGCCGGACCATGTGCGGGCCGTCCGGCGCCGTCCAGGCGATGGTCAGCCCGCCGTCCAGGCAGGCGGCCACGTTGTCCGGGTGCCCCTCGATGTCGCTGGCCAGCGCGAGCAGGGCTTCATCGGGGAGCTTGCCCGCCGCGGACCCGGACAGGGCCCGGGCGGCGAGCAGGCCGGCCACGATCGCGGCCGCTGAGGAGCCGAGGCCCCGGCCGTGCGGGATCCGGTTCACGCAGCGCAGTCCGAGCCCCGGCGGCTGCCCGCCGGTGACGGCGAACGCCACCCGCATGGCCCGGACCACCAGGTGCTCCTCGCCGGAGCTGTCCAGGTCCTCGGCCTCGCCGGAGATCTCGATCGACAGCCCGGCCGGGAGGATCCGCGCCTCCAGCTCGTCGTGCAGCGCCAGCGCCAGCCCGAGCGCGTCGAAGCCCGGCCCGAGGTTGGCGCTGGTCGCGGGTACCCGGACCCGGACTGAGCCGCTTATCGGGGGCATCTGCCTCCTTACTCGAATCCTCTAGGCGTAACGGGCTCGATGCCGCATCGGGCCGGTTATAACCGGGCTCAATGTTCCATCGTGCCGGTGGGGGCGGGCGGCGGCTGCGTGCGTGCGGTGCGCGTTAGGCAAGGCCGAGGGCTAGTGCGGCGGCGCCGGGGTCCGCGGCGATGGTGGCCGGGTTCGGGGCGCCGGACAGGGCCCAGTCGGGCTCCTTCAGGCCGTTCCCGGTGATGGTGCAGACCACCTTGGAACCCGCCGGGATCTGGCCGCTCGCGGTGGCCTTCAGCAGGCCGGCCACGCTGGCCGAGGAGGCCAGCTCGCCGAACACGGCCTCCCGGGTGGCCAGCAGCCGGTAGGCGGCCAGGATCTCCCGGTCGGTCACCGAGTCGATCAGGCCGCCGGACTCGTCGCGGGCCGCCTCGGCCTGCCGCCAGGAGGCGGGGTTACCGATCCGGATCGCGGTCGCGATCGTCTGCGGCTGCAGCACCGGCTCGCCGGTCACGATCGGCGCCGCCCCGCTGGCCTGGAACCCGAACATCCGGGGCGCACGCGTCGCGAGGCCCTCCCGCTGGTACTCGGTGTAGCCCATCCAGTAGGCGGTGATGTTGCCGGCGTTGCCGACCGGCAGGCAGTGCACGTCGGGCGCGTCGCCGAGGTCGTCGACGATCTCGAAGGCGGCGGTCTTCTGGCCCTGCAGCCGGTCCGGGTTGACCGAGTTGACCAGGGCCACCGGGTACTGGGCGGCCAGCTTCCTGGCCACTTCCAGGCAGTCGTCGAACGAGCCGTCCACCTGCAGCAGCCGCGCGCCGTGCACCAGGGCCTGGGCCAGCTTGCCGATGGCGATCTTGCCCCGGGGCACCAGCACCGCGCAGGTGAGCCCGGCCCGGGCCGCGTAGGCGGCGGCGCTCGCGCTCGTGTTCCCGGTCGACGCGCAGATCACCGCCTTGGCCCCGGCCCCGGCGGCGACACTGATGGCCACCGTCATGCCCCGGTCCTTAAACGACCCGGTCGGGTTGCCGCCCTCGACCTTGAGGTACACCTCGCAGCCGGTCCGGGCGGACAGCACCGGCGCGGAGAGCAGCGGCGTGCCGCCCTCGCGCAGGCTGACCACCGGCGTTTCGGCGGTGACCGGCAGCCGGTCCCGGTACTCGGTTATCACTCCCCGCCAGGGCTTCCTGGCGCGCTCGGTCACGGGCGTCATTCCTCTTCCCCCTCCACCCGCATGACGCTGGCCACGGCGCGTACCACGGACAGCGCCTCCAGGTCGCGGACGGTCGCGGCCAGCGCCGCGTCCCGCGCCGTATGGGTGACGATCACCAGCTGGGCCTCCTGGCCCCGGCTGGCCTGGCGGACGGCCTCGATGGAGACGTCGTGCCGGGCGTAGGCCTCGGCCACCGGGGCCAGCACGCCGGGCCGGTCGTCCACGTCGAGCGAGACGTGGTAGCGGGTGAGCGTGTCCCCCATCGGCATGACCGGCAGCCCGGCGTAGGTGGACGCGTCCGGGCCGCGCGTGCCGGCCAGCCGGTTCCTGGCCACCGCGACGATGTCACCGAGCACGGCGCTCGCGGTCGGCGTGCCGCCCGCGCCCGCGCCGTAGAACATCAGGCGGCCCGCCGATTCGGCCTCGACGAACACCGCGTTGTACGCCTCGGCCACGGCGGCCAGCGGGTGCGAGCGCGGGATCATCGCCGGGTGCACCCGGACCGAGATCCCGCTGCGCCCATCTCCGGACCTATTTCCGGCGCAGCGCTCGCAGATGGCGAGCAGCTTGACCACCCGGCCCAGGGCCCGGGCGCTGCCGATGTCGGCCGCGGTGACTTCGGTGATGCCCTCGCGGTGCACGTCGGCCGCGGTGACCGGGGTGTGGAAGGCCAGGCTGGCCAGGATGGCCGCCTTGGCGGCCGCGTCGAACCCCTCGACATCCGCGGTCGGGTCGGCCTCGGCGTAGCCGAGGGCCTGGGCCTCCTCCAGCGACTCGGCGAAGCCGGCCCCGGAGGAGTCCATCCGGTCCAGGATGTAGTTGGTGGTGCCGTTGACGATGCCGAGCACGCGGTGGACCGTGTCCCCGGCCAGTGACTCCCGCAGCGGCCGCAGCAGCGGGATGGCCCCGGCCACGGAGGCCTCGTAGTACAGGTCCGCGCCGCAGGAGCGGGCCGCGCCGTAGATCTCCGCGCCGTCCTCGGCCAGCAGGGCCTTGTTCGCGGTGACAACCGGCTTGCCGTTCTTCAGCGCGGCCAGCAGCAGCGACCGGGCCGGCTCGATGCCGCCGATCACCTCGACCACGATGTCCACGTCCGGCCGGGTGACCAGCGCGTGCGCGTCCGTGGTGAGCAGCGCCCGGTCGATGCCCGCCGCCCGCGGATGGCTGACCCGCCGCACCGCGATGCCGGCCAGCTCCAGCCGGGCCCCGACCCGCGGGGCCAGGTCGTCGGCCTGCTCGACGAGCAGCCGGGCCACCTCGGACCCGACCACCCCGCAGCCGAGCAGGGCCACCTTGAGCGTCGGCATGGTCCCGGTCATCCGACGTCCAGGCGGAGCAGGTCGTCCAGTGTCTCGCGGCGGACGATCACGGCGGGGCCGGAGCCGTCGCCGACCGCGACCACGCCGGGCCGGGGGACGTGGTTGTAGTTGCTGGCCAGCGACCGGCAGTAGGCGCCGGTGGCCGCCACGGCCAGCAGGTCGCCCGGGGCCAGGTCGGACGGCAGGTACGCATGCCGGACCACGATGTCGCCGCTCTCGCAGTGCCGGCCCACCACCCGGGACAGCATGGCCGGGGCCGACGACTCGCGCGAGGCCAGCACGCAGGTGTACGACGCGTCGTACAGGGCGGTCCTGATGTTGTCGCTCATCCCGCCGTCCACGCTGACGTAGGTCCGCAGCCCGTCCACGTCCTTGATCGTGCCCACCGTGTACAGCGTCACCATGGACGGCCCGATGATGGCGCGGCCCGGCTCGACGGTCAGCCGCGGCCGATCCAGCCCGGCGACGGCGCACTGCACGTCCACGATCTGGCGCAGGCTCTGGGCCAGATCCTTGGCCTCGGGCGCGTCGTCCTCGTCGGTGTAGGCGATGCCGAACCCGCCGCCCAGGTCGAGCTCGGCGATCTCGATGCCATGCGCGTCCTGGATCCGGACGGCCAGCTCGATCACCCGGTGCGCCGCCACCTCGAAGCCGGCCGCGTCGAAGATCTGCGAGCCGATGTGCGAGTGCAGCCCGGCGAACTCCAGGCCCGGGCAGGCGATGACCCGCCGCACCGCCTCGTCGGCCGCGCCCGAGGCCAGCGAGAAGCCGAACTTCTGGTCGTCGTGCGCGGTGGCCATGAACTCGTGGGTGTGGGCCTCCACCCCGGTGGTGACGCGGACAAGGACCCTGGGGAGGACGGTCGACACCCCCGTTGGCGGGCTTGCCGCTCCGGTCAGGTAGGCCAGGCGCGCGATCTCCTCGAAGGAGTCGGTCACGATGTGCCCCACCCCGGCCGAGATCGCCCGGGCCAGCTCGTCCAGCGTCTTGTTGTTGCCGTGCAGGGTGATCTGCTCGGGCGGCACGCCGGCCGACAGCGCCACCGCCAGCTCGCCGCCGGTGCAGACGTCGATGCCGAGGCCTTCGGAGCTCACCCAGCGGAGCACCGCGCGGGAGCAGAACGCCTTGGCCGCGTAGAACACCCGGGCCTGCGGGCCGAACGCCTCGATGTAGTCCCGGCACCGGGACCGCACGTCGTCCTCGTCGCATACGTACAGCGGCGTGCCAAACTCGGCGGCCAGCTCCCGCACGTCCGCGCCGCCCAGGGTGAGCACGCCGCCGGAGCGCCGCGCGCCGCGCGGCCAGATGCCGGGGTGCAGGGCGTTCAGGTCGTTCGGCGGGGCGGGCGGATGGTCGGCGGGCAGCACGTCACCGTGGCGGGGTCCGGCCGGGTGGGCGACGCGGCTCATTTATATCCTTTCCGGCGCGTCGACGCCGAGCAGCCCGAGTCCGGCGGCGAGGCCGGTCCGCGCCGCGTCCGCCAGCCAGAGTCGTTCGCTGCTGATGCTCGATACCGTCGTGAAGCCAGTAGTACTCATGGTGTCAACCGTCCGCGCTGCCAGTTCCTCCAGGTACCCGGCGAATTCGTCGGGCCGGCCGCGGCGCGCGGCCATGGCCACCCGTTCCGGGAGCCAGGACAACGCGTCGAGCAGCGCCAGCTCCGGTGGTGCCATGAGCAGGCGCGGCCGGAACCCGCCTGGCCCGTTGACGCCAGAATCGGCGGCCCAGCGCAGCACGGCGGCAGCGGCGGCATGCGCGTACCGAACAGCATAAGCGGGATTGCCCAGGACGTGCCGCGCGATGACCGCCGCCCGCGGCGGGACGCCGCCCGGCGGCATCCGGGCCAGCGCGAACCGCACCGCGTCGAGCCCCGCGTAGGCGACGGCCACGGGGACGGGTGAGGCGGGGACCGGGGGCGGGCGGACGGTCCGTTCGGGATAAAAAGTGACCGTGGCACCCGCGGTGCCGGCGAGACGGGCGGTCACCTCGGCGGCGAGGGCCGCCCGTGCCGACGGCCAGTCCGGCGCGGCCGTCAGGTCCACGGCCGCCGGGCCGGACGCGGTGCGGCCGCGCAACGCGTCGCTGGCCGCGCAGGCCGGGCCGGCCCGCGCGACCCGTACCGCGAGGCTGGCCAGGGCGTCGCGGGTGACGGTGACGGTGAGGTAGCCGGGGCCGGTGACCTCCGCGGTGGCTATCCAGGGCTCGGCGGCCAGGCGGTCGGCCAGGGCCGACGCGGCCAGGCGCGGGCCGGACCCGAGGCGGAACGGCAGGCTGGAGGTGTAGCTGCCCGGCTCCGGGCCCGGGCGGAGCAGCGGGTCTTGGTCGCGGCCGGCCGCGGCGATGATGGCGCGCCGCAGCTCGGCGGTGATCACTGCAGGTCGCTAGCGGCCAGTTCGCGGACCACGCGGATCATCTCGTTCGGGTCGAAGGGCTTGGTCAGGTAGGCGTCGGCGCCGACCCGGGCGCCCCGGGTCTTGTCGTCCTCCTGGGCCCGGGCGGTAATCAGCACCACCTTGATGTGGGCCGTGTCCGGCGACCGGCGCAGCTGGACTGCCGTCTCCCAGCCATCCAGCCGCGGCATCATCACGTCCAGCGTGATGACGTCCGGGTCGATTTCCACTACCTTGTCCAGGCAGTCCTGCCCGTCCACCGCCGTCTCCACCTCGAACCCCTCGAGCTGGAGGTTTACCGCGATCAGCCGCCTGATCACCTCGTCGTCGTCCACGACGAGCACCCGTCCCAATCCGTGCGTCACTCGCGTGAGGGTAGCGGCTCCCGGGCGGTGATGGCGCACACTAGCGCGACGTGTCCGCCCGGCGCTTGCGGCTGGTACCCTTTGGTGTCGCACAGCCCCCATAGCTCAGGGGAGAGAGCAACGGCCTCCGGAGCCGTGAGCGCAGGTTCGAATCCTGCTGGGGGCGCCTCTCGGAAGCAGGGTCGAATGCTATTTGACCTGCGGAAATGCAAATTACATCCATGTCATTTTCAGACACGCGATGTTGCCGGATGCTGGCCTCTGACGGGTTGTGCGCCCCATGCGCGCCCCAAGTCATGGCTCCTCCAGATGCAGGGATTGATCCATCCGGCCGATCCAGACGCCTTCCAGGCCGGCCACGCACCGGGCGTAGACCCGCGTGAGGACCTCGACTGAGTGGCCGGCCCAGGCGGCAACCTCGGTGGCGGGGACACCCGAGTTGAGCCGCCAGGTGACTCCGGAGTGCCGCAGGTCGTTAGGGGCGTTTCACCAGCGGGGAGGCGAGCTGCTCGGGGGTGAGCGAGGCCGCGCGGACCTTCTGCCAGACCTGCCACCAGGTGGAGGGCTGGATGGGGTTGCCGTTCTCGGACCGGAACAGCCTGCCGTCGGGGCCGGTGCCGAACGTCTCGAGGTGGGTGCGGAGGAGCTCGACGAGCTCGGGCGGGATGGGGACCTTGCGGACGGGCCTGCGGGCGGTGGGCCTGCCTTTGGTGCGGCCTTTGAGGCCGCGGTGCTCGTGGACCTGGCCGTCGTCGGTGTAGGCCCGGCCTGCGGCGGGGCTGGCGTCGGCGAAGATCAGATGGCCCCATCCGGTCTGGGGCAGGTGGCAGCCCGCTTTGGTGAGCGCGGCGACTTCGGAGGGGCGCATCAGTGCGTAGAACATGCAGCCGTAGAACGCCGTGAAACGCGGGCCCTGCCGTGTGCCGATGGTGCCGCAGGCTTTGATCATGTCGGCGACCAGGGCCGGGCTGCCGACGGTGCGCGGGTCGAGGGTGTCGTCGGGGGCTTGCGGGGGTGTCCAGCCTTCGGGCAGGTTGGCTTTGCTGAGCGGGTTCTTGGTGAGTCTTTTCTTGCGTACCGCGTAGCCGAGGCATTTGTGCAGGACGCGGCGGCGGCGGGAGAAGTACTCCGGGGCGGCGGGTGCGCCGTCCAGCTTGACGGCCAGGGCGTCGAGCACGTCGCAGACGACCGAGGGGTCCTCGAGGGCGCTTACCGGGCGGGAGGCCCGGGCCAGCCAGGCGAGGGCTTTGGTCTCGTCGTCGTCGAGCTGGCCGGCGTGCTGGCCCTGGTTGAGCTTCTTTGTCAGCGCGTGCCGGAGCACGTCGGGGTCAGGTGCGCCTGCCAGGTCGCGGACGACGACGGGGACGACTCTGGCCAGGGTCTCGATGATGGACACGCGGGTCTTGGCGGCGGCCGCGGGCCACGCCGCGGCGGCGAACTCCGCCGCGTGCTGGTAGAACGTGACGTCGCGGCGCTTGCTCTCCATCGACTCGGGCAGGCCCGAGTCAGTGTCGAACCCCTCCCCTTTCCTGGCCGCCGTGATCAGCGAGGCCCGGAATGATTCGGCGAGCGCCATGGTGAGGAACGATTTGGAGAAGTTCATCCGGGCCACGACCCACCGGACCCGGTAGGGCATCTTGCGCCCCTTCCGGGTCTCGATCTTCCACGGGCGGAAGTCGAACGAGGTGGTCAAGCGATGTCCTCGTCGGTGGTGTCCAGCCACTGTTCGAGCCAGCTGCGCCGGATGCGGACCGTTCCGTTGCCCGCGAGGCGCTTGCATCGGGGACCGGTGCCGAGGGCCCGCCACCGGTCGAAGGTGCGGCGGGAGACCTTCAGCTCGGTGCAAACGCTCTTGACTTTGACTGAGAACTTGCGCTTGGCCACCTGCCTCCGCACGGCAGCGCCCGCGTCCCCGAAGCGCCCTAGGGGCCAGCTGCCAAGCGGATACCTGCAGACCTGGGAGAAATTCAGGCCAACCCGCCGGGAAGGCATAGCCTCGCATGCTCGGACCCGGCTCCTAGCGCTCGACCTGTGACGGCACCTTGCCGCGGCCGGGATCGTTTTACGGTCATGACGACGGTACGGATCGCTCACACCGAGCCATGGCCGGGCAGGCGCGTCGGCGGTCGCGGGTTCGGGTTCTTCTCGATGCTCGTGGTGCTCGCCGATGACTCCGGCGGCCGGGCACTCCCAGTGTGGCTGAACGGGCCGGAAGGGCATGGCCTGTTCCGGGGCCGCGATGATGATCACGCCTACCCCGGGTCCGCCGAGGAGATCACCGCGGACCTGCTTCGCGCCGCTGGCGTGACGGTGACCGGCGTGGACATAGACGAGCTGGACCCCGCGCTGACCACCGGGCCACGGCGGGGGCGCAAGATCGCGCAGGCGAGCGCGCGGATCGAGTGGACCGCGGCGGGTGCCGCCGAGCCCGGGCAGATGCCGGTGCGTCTCGGGTACGCGCTGGCCATGGCCGCGGTCACCGGTGTGCCAGTCCGGGTGGCCGGTCAGCTGATGGATCAGCTCGCGGTTCCCGCCGAGGCTGACCTGGCGGGCCAGTTCACCAGGGACGTGCCGCTGCCACGGCGGCGTCGCGGCTTGTCGCGCCTGGTTGGCGGGCGCAAGCTGGTCCGCCAGCCTGCTCGCTGACGACCGCCTCACCGCAGGCCATGAGATCATGCCCGCATGGAGGTGGAAGCCGTCCCGGTCCTGCGCGTGGCCGACGCCGACGCGGCGGTCAGGTGGTATGAACGCCTGGGCTTTACCAAACAGCGGGAACATCGCTTCGATCCCGGCTGCCCTGCGTTCGTGTCGATCGCAAGTAGCGGGGCGCGGCTGTTCTTGTCCGAGCACCGGGGTGATGCCCGGCCCGGCACCCTGGTCGGCCTGTCCGTGAGCGACGTGGACGCGGTCGTGGCCGAGTTCGGCCGGCCTGACGGCGAGCCTCCGTACGGGTGCGAGCTCGAACTTCGCGACCCGGACGGTAACCGGCTGCGGATCCGCGGACTGGCGAACTGATGTTTGGCGCAACCAGGAAGTTCGGTGCTGAGCGGTAACGTTCCCGGAACGATCCGGTCGTATGGTGGCGTCGTGGGGAGGACACAGCTGGCAGGCATGCCGGCGGCGGGCACGGCGGCGCGCCGCTTCGGGCTGACGTCCCCGGCGGCCTGCGCGGTCATTGGTGTCGTGGTGCTGGTCTTGTTCATCGCCGCGGTGCCGCTGGCCGGGCTGGCGCACCAGAGCCTGAACGCCAGCAGCGGCTCGCTGCCGGTGTGGGTGACGGCCCCGTTTGCCGTGGTGGGCTTGGTGCTGGCCTGGCGCAGGCCCGACAACCCGGTCGGCTGGATCATGCTCGGCGGGGCGTTTTTCTTCGCGCTGAGCGAGGATGCCAGCTATTACGCGGTGGCTGATTACGGACTCCGCCGCGGCGATCTTCCGCTCGGCGGGGTCGCGCTGTTCGCCGAGCCCGGCTGGGCGCCCGGGATCGTGCTGGCCGGGCTGCTTATCCTGGTGTTTCCCGACGGCCGCCTGCCCTCGTCGCGGTGGCGATGGCTGATGTGGGCCTACGCCACGGTGGCCGCGCTGTGGATAGCCGGCACCGTGGTGATGACGGCGGGTGCCCTGATCGACCACCGCACCCAGGTGGATTCCAGCGGGAACCTGCTGCTGCTCAGCGGCAGCAACCCCGCCGCCGGGTGGTGGAACGTGGTCGAGCTGGTGTTCTTCCCGCTGCTGGCGGCCTGCTGGCTGGCGTCGCTGGCCGCGCAGGCGGTCAGCTACCGGCGCTCGTCCGGGGAACGCCGCCAGCAGCTGAAGTGGCTGCTGGCCGGAACGGCCGTCGTCCTGGTCTGCACCCCGCTCTCCATCATGCTCACTCTGGTCAGGAGCCCATCGTGGGCAGGAACCCTCGTCCTGGCTGTCCTCCTCGCACTGCCGGTGAGCATCGGCGTGGCCGTCTTGAAGTACCGCCTGTTCGACATCGACCGGATCATCTCCCGCACCCTGGCCTACGCGATCGTGACCGGCCTGCTGGTCGGGCTGTACGCAGGCCTGGTGCTGCTGGCCACCCAGGTGCTCCAGGTCCACAGCACGGTGGCGGTGGCTGCCGCCACGCTGGCCGCCGCGGCGCTGTTCAACCCGGTGCGGCGGCGGGTGCAGCTGCGGGTGGACCGGTGGTTCAACCGGGCCCGGTACGACGCGGACCAGATGGTGGCCGTGTTCGCGGCGCGGCTGAAAGACACCGTGGACCTGGATTCGGTCCGTGATGACCTGGCTGGTGTCGTGTACCAGGCGCTGGAACCCGCCCACGTGTCGGTGTGGATCAGCCACCGCGACTGACGAGCGGGCGGCTCCGCGGTCACGCATGGCTCTGGCTGCGGGCGCGTACTGTGGATGGGTCATCACTGGCGTGCCCGGGCAGATTCCGTCTGGCCGGTGCTCTGGGCGGGCGGCCAGGTTCTGCTCAGTGGCGCGAGGCGGACGATGTTCGAGCGGTTTACCGACCGGGCGCGGCGGGTGGTTGTGCTGGCGCAAGAAGAAGCCAGGATGCTCAATCACAACTACATCGGCACCGAGCACATCCTGCTCGGCCTGGCCCGCGAGGGCGAAGGTGTCGCGGCCGAGACGCTGGAGTCGCTGGGGATCAGCCTGGACGCGGTCCGGCAGCAGGTCGAGGAGATCATCGGCCAGGGCCAGCAGGCGCCGTCCGGGCGCATCCCGTTCACGCCCCGGGCCAAGAAGGTGCTCGAGCTGTCGCTGCGTGAGTCGCTGCAACTTGGCCACAACTACATCGGCACCGAGCACATCCTGCTCGGCCTGATCCGTGAGGGTGACGGGGTGGCCGCGCAGGTGCTGGTCAGGTTGGGCGCCGATCTGAACCGGGTGCGCCAGCAGGTCATCCAGCTCATCCACAGTCGGCCGCCCCGGGAGGGCGCACCGGGGCCCGAGGTACAGGCTCGCTTGGACGTGGTCGAGATCCGACTCGCGGTACTTGAGCACCGGGTAGGAACCGGGCCGGACGCCAGTGACCTGGACGAGCAGATCGCTCAGGTTCGCCGCGAGAAGGAATCCGCCATTGACGCCCAGGACTATAAGCAGGCCGCGGCGCTGCGTGACCGGGAGAAGGAATTGCTGGCCAGTAAGGCCACGCGGCAGGAGCAGTGGGTCGCCGGGCACTCGCCCCTGCCCGATCTGGCCGAGCGGGTCCAGCAGCTCACCGACGAGGTCGAGCGGCTCCGCGCCGTGCTCCGCCAGCACGGCATCGACCCGCAAGACAAGCCAGCCTGACCTGAAACCCGGCAGCGCCTCGCAGCCTGAGCCCGGACCTCGCAACCTCCGCCTGGACAGGGCGCACCCGACGGCGCCCGCGTCCCCACAGCGCCCCGAAATTGCTAGATCATGGGCATCAGTAAAGGTCAGAGACTTAAATCGAAGCGCCCTCCGGAGCCGTGAGCGCAGGTTCGAATCCTGCTGGGGGCGCCCATCACCACCAGGCCAAACTGGTACTGACCTGGGAAAACGAACCGGCCACGGCTGAACGGCTGTGCAGCCGTATGCCGCCAGAAGCCACCCGATGTCGCCGGTCCCGGAATATACGCGGAATGAACCGGAGAGCATCCGGCCAGCTCAGCAGGCGAAATGACGACGTTCCGGTGTACGCGCCCGGCCTCCAGGCTAGCCAAGGAAGTCCTCCATCTGCTCGTGCCAGCGCTCATCGTCCCCATCGATGCAGTGCGCATAGATCCGATAGAGCACTTCCACGCTGTGACCTGCCCACTCAGCCACCTGCGGGCCAGGAGCGCCAGCATTGAGCCGCCACGACACCCCGGCATGCCGGAAGTCATACGGCCTGCGGGCCAACGGCGATGCCACGACAGCAGGGGGAAACGCCACCGTCCGGGGCTTCCGCAGCACCTGCCAGAGCGTGGACGGCTGAGCCGCCTTGATAAACCCACGGCCAGATTCGGCAGCCAAGTGACCTCTTCGTCCCGAAGGCAGAGCGTTACGCTCATGGCCTCCGCCAGCGCCCCGTCTACCGGCGGGACTGATGACCCGCTCGGGCATCTCGGCGTTCAGGATCGACCCCACGTTTCCACGTAACTGGATAGGTTCTGCTCTCCTTTTCTTCTTTCCTTTGGAGGGCGGCTCGGTGGGTGTCTATTTGCGGGTGAGGCTGGGCCGTGGTGTAGTGCGGCTGTGCCCGATGCGCCCGTCGTTCGTGATGATGCGGCCGGGCTGCGTGCTGCGAACGCGCGGCTGAGGGAGCTGCTGGCGGAGCGGGACGCGCAGCTGGCTGCGCAGGCGGCGGCCGCCGCGGAGCTGCGGGAGCAGGTGGCGGGCCTTCAGGGGCAGGTGGCGGACCTGGCCGCGAGGCTGGGGCAGAACTCGGGGAACTCCTCGCGTCCGCCGTCCTCGGACGGCCTCGCGAAGCCGGCGCCGAAGTCGCTGCGGAAGAAGACGGGCCGCAAGCCCGGCAGGCCGAAGGGGCAGCCGGGCGTGACGATGCAGCTGAGCGGCTGCCCGGACCGCGTGGTGCGGCATGCGCCGGCTTGCTGCTCCCGGTGCGCGGGGGGCCTGGCCGGGGCGGCGGAAGCCGGGATGATCCGGCGGCAGGTGACAGAGATCCCGCTGGTGAAGGCGGAGGTCACCGAGCACCGGCTGATCGGCCGGGCATGCGGCTGCGGGACGGTGACCTGGGGTGAAGCCCCGGCCGGGGTGACCGCGCCGGTCCAGTACGGGCCGCGGGCCGTCGCGCTGGGCGTCTATCTGTGGCACGGCCAGTTCCTGTCCCGGGACCGCGCCCGCTCCGCAATGGCGGACATGTTCGGCTGCGCGCCGTCGCCGGGCGCGCTCGCCTCGATGAGCAGGAAGATCGCCGGCGTGATCGCCCCGGCGCTGGACGCGGTGACCGGGGTGCTGGCAGGCGCCGGGGTCGCGCATTTCGACGAGACAGGGTTCCGGGTGGCGGGGAAGCTGGCCTGGGTGCACTCCGCGTCGTCGGGGAAGTACGTGCTGGTCACCGTGCACGCTAGGCGGGGCCGGGCGGGAATGGAGGCGGCCGGGGTGCTGCCGGCCTTCGCCGGGATCGCCTGCCATGACGCGTGGGCGCCCTATGACACCTGGGATAACGTCGCCGGGCACGCTCTTTGCAATGCCCATCTGCTGCGCGAGCTGGCCGCGGTGACCGAGACCGGCACGGACCTGGACGTGACCTGGGCACGGCAGGCGGCCGATGCCCTCCTGGCCCTGAAGGACGCGGCGGACGCTGCCCGCGCCGCCGGCCGCGACGGCATCAGCCAGGACATCCTGGAAAAGCACGGTACCTGGTTCTGCGACGCCGCCGCCGCCGGGACCGCCCTGAACGCCGCCCGCCGAAGCCCGCTCCAGAAGAAGCGCCACGCACTGGCCACCCGGATGGCCGCCCGCGCCGATGACTACCTGAGATTCGCCCGTGACCTGCGCGTACCGTTCGACAACAACCCCGCCGAGCAGGTCATCAGGATGAGCAAGCTGCGCATCAAGGTCTCCGGCTGCATGCGCTCCGTGAAAGGCGCCGAGACCTTCTGCGCCATCCGCTCCTACCTCGCCACCGCCGCCCGCCACGGCATCACCTGGCTTGACGCCCTCACCCGCGCCGCCGAAGGCAACCCCTGGATCCCCGGCACCACCTGATACTCATCCAGCCGCAGATCGTGATCTTGCTGCTGAGACGCCGCGGCCCGCCGGTCGTCCGGACCCGCGTCAGCGGGGGCGTCCGTTCCTTCTCCGCCTACCTGAGCCTGCGGGGACGGAGGGAATCTTTAATCCCGCTGAGCCTGGCCGCCGCGGCCGGAGTCTACTCCGTCCCCTGTCCGGCGGCACGGAGGGCATCGTCGATCTCGCTGAGCTTCGCGGGGGACAGCGCGCCCGCCCGCTCGATCAGGTCGTCCCGGCTCAGGGTGGTCAGCCAGGTGCACGGGGTAAAGCCCGGGCGCGGGAACACGAGCCGCAGCATGCCTTCGAAGGGCAATCCTTCCAGGACGCCGACTGCCACCTCAACGCCCAGGCCGGAGATGTCGGCGCCCGCCGGAGCGACGACCTGCATCGCGCGGAACCCGGATGGCTCTTCTTCCGACAGCAGCACGACGGGCCGTCGCTCATCGAACTCGACCCACCAGACCTCGCCTCGCCGCATGTGTCCTCCTGGGCACGAGATGGCAGGCAAATGCTACGCCGGCCGCCGCTGGAAGTGATGCAGCCCTGCCTGCTGCCCGAACGGCCGCCCTGAGCCAATTCAGGGACCTATCCAGTTACGTTTCCACAACCGTCGTTAGCGCAGCGTTAGCAACTGGCCTTTCTATCCGGCGACCCGACTTTCCGCTTCTGGGGCGGGGGTCAGGTGTTCCAGTCTGTCCTTTGCCACGGACAGAACGGGGTTGGTCATGGTCGTCGGGTGGTCGTATACGTGCACGCTGAGTCCCCGGAATGGTTGTACGTCTACCTGGTCCCAGAGGCCGCGGTGTGTCGTTGTCACGGCGGGGCGCCGCGGGCCATAATGCGCTATGCCCAAGCCGGAGGGGTTGCGAGCGACCACGATCGCCACCTGGGAGCCACGGGTCGAGGCGATCGCGGGCACCCTTTTTGTCGGCTTGTGCGTAGGACTCTGGGCGAACGACGGGCAGCATTGGTTCACGCACGCTCCGCGCCCGGCCATGGTCGCCTACCTGGTCATCCTCACCGCCGTGTTGACCTGGGGCTGCCTGCGGGGCTGGCGCATCGGACTGCGTGTCGACCCGGACTGGGTGATGGTCCGTAATTTCTTCCGGACTCACCGGTTCACCTCAGCCGAGGTGAGCTGCTTCACCGACGGATTGTCCCGGGGCGGGGAGGCTAAACATTATTGGGCGTTGTGTGTTGTTCTTCGCGATGGAAGAGCCGTCACGGCGAGGGGTATGACAAGGTCGGGGACTCCCAGCGAAAAGACGCTGGCCGCGGTCAGGAAGGCCGCTGACCGTTACCAGATACGGGCTGAGCTGACCGGCCTCAGACCCAATGCCACTTAGCCTAAGTTGATCATGATCTGCGTGGGGTGCTGGCGTCGGGTGTTGTGCCCGCGCAGCTGGTGCTGCGGGGCCATGATCGGCGTTTATGGCACAGACTGGGATGGTGGCTGGCGGGCGGCTGACCGACTGGATCTCGCTGGGCGTCCTGGCGTCCGCGGTGCCCCGGGACGCCGTCGATGACGCGATCGAGGCCACGGGCAGGGGCGCGAAACGGGTCGGCGGGAAACTGCCGCCGCATGTCATGGTGTACTTCGCGATGGCGCTGGCGCTGTTCGCCGATGACGATTATGAGGAGGTCGCGGCCCGGCTGACCGAGACGCTGCGGGGCTGGGACTGCTGGGATGAGGCCTGGGAGGTGCCCACCTCGGGCGGGATCACCCAGGCCCGGCAGCGGCTGGGGTATGAGCCGCTCCGGGAGTTGTTCTCGCAGGTGGCAGCCCCGGTAGCGGAGGAGCTGACCCGCGGGGCGTTCCTGGGGCCGTGGCGGCTGATGGCCATCGACGGGTTCGAGTGGGATGCCCCGGCCACGGAGGCGAACATCGCCGCGTTCGGGTTCGCCGGGGCCAGTGCCGATGATCTGGAGAAGGCGGCGTTCCCGAAGGCCCGGGTGGTGACGATCAGCGAGTGTGCCTCGCACGCGGTGGTGAACGCGGCGATCGGCGGGGTGGCCGGCAAGGGAGCCGGGGAGCAGTCGCTGGCCCGGCCGATGCTGCGGCGGCTGGCGGAGGACTGGCTGCTGATCGCCGACCGGAACTTTTATAACCGGCAGGACTGGTGCGCGGCGGACGATACCGGGGCGGCGCTGCTGTGGCGGGTGAAAGCCGGACGGCTGCCGGTGCGGGAACTGCTGCCCGACGGGTCGTACCGGTCGGTGCTGGTCAGCCCCGAGGTCAAGGGCAAGGCGCGGCAGCAGCTGGTCGAGGCGGCCCGCCGCGGCGAGGATTTGGATGAGGACAAGGCCCGGCCCGTGCGGGTGATCGAGTACGAGGTGCCCGACCGTGAGGGCAGCGGGACGGGCGAGCTGATCGCGCTGATCACCACGATCACCGATCCGCGGCAGGCCCCCGCGGCCGTGCTGGCGCAGGCATATCACGAAAGGTGGGAACACGAAACCGGGAACCGGCAGCTCAAGACGTACCTGCGCGGGCCGGGGCGGGTGCTGCGCGCGCAGTCCCCGGATATGGTGCGGCAGGAGATCTACGGCTACCTGCTGGCCCACTACGCGATCAGCGCGCTGATCTGCAAGGCGGCCACCGAGGCCGACGTCGACCCGGACCGGGTCAAGTTCAAGCGCACCGTCCGGCTCGTGCGCCGCCGGGTCGCCGACCCGGCTTTTCCCCCCTGACCAGCGGCAACGCGCCCTGGGCGAGATCATGGCCGACATCACCAGGGCCAAGAACCTCAACCCGCCGCGCCGCGACCGGACCTACCCCCGGGTCATCAAGCGAGCACGCCATAACTCCTACCGGGTGAAAAAGCCCGGCGACCACGGCACCCGCCATGACGGCCCGGCCACGATCAAGCTGGTCAATCTCAGCCCGCTCTCCCTCGCAGCATGATCGTTGAGGGCTGCCCGGAGCGGGCTCCCGTGCCGGGTTGCATAGGCCGACCCGAGCGCGGTAATGGCTGGGAGGACGGGAGGTATCGGGTGGGACCTGCGAATCCGGGGGAATCCCGAGCACCACAGGGCAATACCCGGCGGAGCGGGAGCAAGCGAGATCTCGTGGCCAGGATCCGGGAGGCGCGCCGCAGGCCGGCGGCCGACGGCCCGCCTCGTGTCCGCTCCGGTGGTGACTTTGAGCGCGTCTCCGTGCCCGTTTCTGATAGCGATGTCCTGCGTGACCTTCTGCTGGCTGAGAAGCCGGGCACGGTGATCGAGATCGGGCTTGCCTACGGCAGTTCCGCGCTCGCCATCGCGGAGGCGCTGGCCGCTGCCGGACCGCACGACGCTCGCCACGTGATCATCGACGCCTACCAGAAGCACTTCCACGGTTCGGGATGGGCTGCGATCGCCGGTGCCGGGCTGGCCGGTCTTTGTTCTCTGGTGCAGGAGCGGTCACAGATCGCCCTGCCCCGTCTCCTGGCCGATGGCTTCGTCGCCGACGCCGCGTTCGTGGACGGAAGCCACATCTTCCACAACGTATTTGCCGACCTGTTCTACCTGCGCGAGCTGGTGCGCCCGGGAGGGCTGGTCATCCTGGACGACTGCAGCTACCTCTCAGTTGCGACAGCAGCCAGGTACTTCGAGGTAAACACCGGATGGGAGCCGGAACCTATCGCATGGCCGACCCGGCTCCGTGCCTTCCGGCTGCCAAAGCCCCGGACCGAACCAGACTTCAAGAGCTTCAGGCCGTTCGGCCCAGACACGACGGGATGATCTGCGGAAACGATACGCGCTACAGGGATTGAATAGCCGGGGTCTGTCTGGTTCCAGGCTCACCCTCCAACCAGAACCCCCGTAGACCTCAGCCTTTCGACCCCTGCAGGCGCTAGGACGCGCCGGCGAAATCGACGTCCTTGGTCTCGACCGTCCCGGCCGTCCGCCCAGGCGCCGTCTGATAGGCCCAGTACAGGTTCGTGTGCGCGATAACCTGATCCGGCGGGGGCGCCCCCCACTCGGTCTGGTCCTCGGTGGTGTGCGCGTCGCTGACCAATGTCGCGTCATAGCCTCTGGCGAAGGCGCCGTGGAGGGTCGAGCGGATGCAGGCGTCGGTTTGCGCGCCAACGACCACCAGCCGCCCGACGCCGAGCCCGGACAGCACATTCTCCAGGGTGGTGTCCTCGAAGGAGTCGCCATAGTGCTTCTCGACCAGCGGCTCTGAGCCATCCGGATTCAGCTCGGGGACGATCTGCCAGTCGCCGCTTCCCCTCTTCAGCTCCTCGTCGGAATGCTGGATCCAGATCACCGGGACATGTTCCCGCCGCGCCTTCTCGACAAGGCTGCCGATGTTCGCCACGACCGCATCGCGTTGGTAACTCCCGGCCACGGCGCGGTTCTGGACATCGATGACGAGTAGCGCGGTGGCTGGCCGGCTGGCGAGAGTGGTCATGGCCTGCCCTCCTGGCGGCGGGTGCGTTAGCTACGTCTGCCAGCCTAGACCTGACCTCTGACAGCGCATGCTCGCTCCCGGGGCCGCGCCCGGCGCTCACCTACCGAGGTTGAAAGGCCAGCCAGGGCCCGCGCCACGAACAGCCAGATCAGAACCCCGGGCTTTCAACCTCTGTAACAAGATCAGCTTTGGCTAAGTGGCATTGGCCTCAGACCTGAAGACCTCCGCTTTCTTAGCTAGTCTGATAAGGACACAGTTTGGTGTTTACCCGCCGCTGCCTTACACGAGCCGATGTTTTTACGTCGACTGCTCCTCGGTCTCAGGTGGCTTCTTCTCTGGTTTGGCAAGATCTTGATCGGGATGTGCGCTCGCACGAACGCCTCGGACTGGCACGAGCAAGAACACCGTCAAGGGATGATTGACGCTGATCCTCGTTATGTGGACCAAGGTCCCGCCGAATAGGTGATTAATGTCCTGAGCTATCAGGCGCTTGACCCTACCCGATCAGCCGTTTGGGCCCTACTCCAAACGAAGCGAACAGAACAGAACAGAACAACAATGATTGGAAGGGAGGAGACTCCGATGAGTAATTTCATATCGACAGAGCCTAAGCCGCAAGCGCCGCAGGAACCGCAAGCAGCACCAGACGGGAACGCCGTCGCATCCCTGATACTAGGCATCCTGGGTATCACAGTGATCCCGCTTATCGCCAGTATCCTGGCTGTCATTCTCGGTCGTACATCGACTGGCGACGCGTACAAGCGCGGCGAGCGCGGTAGCACGATGGCCAAGGCTGGAGTCATTCTCGGATGGATCGGCGTGGCGGCCCCCGTCGTTCTCGTCGCTTTTCTCGCCTTTTTTGCGCTCGCACGATGGTGGATAATAATACTCGCCGCGTTCGTGATTCTGGGGCTTTCTGCCTTGGTCATGTATATACGGCGAAATAATCGGAGGTGAAATCAGTCCTCCTGGTAGGTGCCGGGTTGCAGAGGTTCGCCGCGCGCGCTTCGGGCCTGGCCTCTGGCTTGGCCCTCGCCGTCAGGCCCGCTGGGCTGGCAGAGACTCCAGGGGTCAACGGCGCGCCGTAGGCGCGTCCCGCGTAGCAAGACCGCGAAGTTAAGGGTCTGGTGTGGTTGTCAAGGGTGTACTGGACACCGCTGGAAAGCGCCCCGTTTACGCGGTTACCGCGCCACTCACGGACGTCCGGCTCGGGGAGGGCCGTGCCCGCTGCCTCCTCCTCGCGCCGGCGCAGGTTGACCCAGCGGATCTTGCCAAGATCGTTTTCGGCAGCTCGAAGCCATAGGCATCGGGTTAGCGCAGGCTGTCAGGCGACGCGGAGCAGGAGGTCGCCGAAGTCGGCGATGACTTTCAGTTCTCCGCCCAGCGCCCGGATATAGTCAGCCAGGGTTGCGAGTTCCGCCACGGCTCCGCTTTCGATCGCGGAGACGCGCTGCTGGGACACCCCCATGGCATCGGCGGTCTCGGCCTGGGTCAAGCCCGCCTGCTTGCGCATCTCCGTGAGGTACTCGGCGCGCACCAGCGGCACCTGCGTCTGGCGCGCGGCCCCGTCGGCCGCGAATCCATCACGTGTGCGGGTCTGCTCACTCATCGCCGCTCCTCCAGATAACAAGATCACCCCGGGCGCGCCATCTCGTTGCCGACCCGTGCATAAGGCGCAGCGTTACCGCAGGCAACTCCACACGGTAGCGGTGGTTGACGAAGGCCTCGCCCGTCATCCACCCGTACGGTTGGCGGTATTGGCCTCATGGATTAATCTCCAAAGAAATACTCCGGTCTTAGGCGCAAGTCAACGGGTTCGGGGCGAAGTTCCGGGTTGTTTCTCCGAGAATGAACTTAATGACCGCCGCCATCAGGACCATAGGGCGGCGGTATCATGCCCCCGCAGGGGCCTGTGCGGCCCGGTGGTACCAAGGTTGGGAGGCGTAGTAGCCAGCGAACCGTTCAGCCTGCGTGACGAAGGCCGTCGCCGCGTCCTGCAGGCGCTACACGATCACGGTGCCTGCCGCCGCAGCGAACTGGTCCAGCTGACCAGCCTGTCACGCTCGACCGTATCCTCCCTCGTCGCCGAGCTTGCCGCGCGCGGGATCGTCGAGGAGCACCCCCGCACCACTGGCGCTGACGGGCTGCGCAGCCTGGGCAGGCCTGCGGTCATGGTATCGATGGCGCCGAACGCCCGCTACGCCGTCGGTGTCGACATCGGGCACGACCACGTGCGGATCGCGGTCTGCGGACTGCTCGGCGGCATCGTCGCCGAGTCCGAAGCCAGGCGTGAGGTCGACCTCGCCCCGCACGAAACGCTGGACCTGGCTGCCTCCCGGGTCCGGCAGGCGCTGACCGAGCACACCATTGACACGGCCGCGGTGATCGGGCTCGGCCTGGGCATCGCGGCGCCGGTGCACACCGGGTCAGGGTGGATCGAGGCGCCCGGCATCATGCCGGGCTGGGTGGGGATCAACCCGGTCCAGGAGATGCACTCCCGCACCGGCCTGAACGTGTACGTGATCAACGACGCCGACGCCGGCGCCCTCGGCGAGCACAGCTACGGTGCCGGACGCGGCGTGGACGACCTGCTCTACGTCCGCCTGTCAGCCGGCATCGGCGCCGGCGTCATCGCCGGACGCCGGCCCCTGCGCGGCTCGGCCGGGATGGCCGGAGAGCTCGGGCACGTCCACGTCGTGGAGAACGGGCCGATCTGCCGGTGCGGAAACCGTGGCTGCCTGGAAACCGTCGCCAGCCCGGTGGCCATCGCCCACCTGCTGAGCCAGAGCTGGCACCGCCCGGTCACCAGCCCGGAACTCATGCAGCTTGTCCAGGACGGTGACCCCGGTGCCTGCCGCGCCGTCGAGGATGCCGCCGCGCACGTTGGCCTGGCCATCGCCGCCGCCGTCAACCTGCTCAACCCCCGGCTCGTCATCATCGGCGGGGACCTCGCCCGGGCCGGCGAGCTACTGCTCGACCCGATCCGCACCACCATCCGCCGCGCTGTGCTCCCAGCGACCGCCGCGCAGGTCAGCGTGGTGTGCGGGCAACTCGCCGAGCATGCGGAGGTGCTCGGCGCGGCCAGCCTGGCCCTCGCCGACGTCCCGCAGCGCCTCACCGAACCGTCGGCGGCGGCACGCAGGCGCGCCTGAGAAGGCAAGTATGACCACTGCTCCTGCTCAAGCGGTCTATCTGGTGGGCACTTGGGACTTGCCCGCCTTCCTGAAGGACCCTCGCGATTCCCGGGCGGTGATCAGCTTTGGCGGCGAGTACGCCGGATTGCTGAACTCCGCGTGCAGCAGACCGTGAGATCATGCCTGCATGGAGGCGGAAGTCATCCTGGTCCTGCGCGTGGCCGACGCCGCCGCGGCGGTCAGCTGGTATGAGCGCTTGGGCTTTACCAAGGAGTGGGAACATCGCTTGGAGCCGGACGGCCTTGCGTTCGTGTCGATCGCGCGTGACCGGGCGCGGCTGTTCTTGTCCGAGCACCGAGGCGACGCCCGGCCCGACGCCCTGGTCCATCTGTACGTGAGCAACGTCGACGCGGTCGTGGCCGAGTTCGGCCAGCCCACTGGCGAACCCCCGTACGGATGCGAGCTCGAACTTCGCGACCCGGATGGTAACCGGCTGCGGATCGCCAGACTGGTGGGCTGAGCGAATATCGCAGTCGTCGGCCACCGACTGCCACATCGCGCCCGCAGCACGCCAAGGTTGCTTGCCAGCATTTGTAAAGGTCAGAGACCTGAATTTTCGCTCTCTCCGGGGGGCCGCGCCATGCCTGGTTGGTGATGTTTGGCGCAGCCACGTAATTCGTGCTCCGCGGTAACGTTCCCGGAACGGTCCGGGCCTACCGTCGGCTGTGTGGGTGGGGCACAGCCAGCACCGGGGTATGGACCGTCGGGACCTAAGGTCATCGCGCGTCGCTTCCGCGCGTCGCCGGGTCTGGCGTGGGTGCTGGGCGGCGCGGTGGTGGTGCTGGCGGCGGCGGCCGTGGTGCTGGCGGCCCTCGCCGGTCAGCTGAAGGTCAACATCACCGCTGGCGTGGTCATCGTGCTGACCTTTGCCGGGGTCGGGCTGGTGATCGCGCGGCGCCAGCCGGGCAACCCGATCGGCTGGATGATGGTCACGTTCACGCTGGTGTACGTCCTCGGCGGCGCCGCCAGTTACTACGCGGTGCTGTGTTACGGCCTCGGCCACCGCGGGCTTCCGCTGGCTGCGCTGGCCTTGCTGCTGGGGTCGGTGCAGGTGCCGTCGTTCGCCATGGTCCCGGTGGTCATCCTGTTGTTCCCGGACGGCAGGGTGCCGGGGCGCCGGTGGCGGTGGGCCGTGCGGGCCTACGCCGGGCTGGTGGCCTTCGTGCTGGCCGGCACCGTGGCCGTGGCGGCGGTCGCGTTGGCCGGTCACACCGTACGCATGAGTCCCACCGGCACTCTCACTAGCAGCAGTCATCTGGCGCAGTGGCTGGCCAGTCCGCCGGCCTGGCTGAGCGGCCCCGTCGTCGGCGCGATCGTGATCATCGGCCTGTCCTTCGTCGGGCACCAGGTGCTCAGCTGGCGCAGATCGGGCGGCGGCCGCCGCCAGCAGCTGAAGTGGCTGGCCTGCGGCGGCGCGGTGGCCGCCGTGTCGCTGATCCTGGCCGTGTCGCACGGTGTGTGGTTCCTGGCCGGGCTGGCTGCCCTCCCGGTCGGCATCGGCGTCGGGATCCTGCGGTACCGGCTGTATGACATCGACCGCATCATCAGCCGGACCCTGGCCTACACGCTGGTGACCGGGCTGCTGGCCGGGGTGTACGCGGGGATCGTACTGCTGGCCACCGAGGTCCTCGGGTTCCACCACAGCACGGTGGCGGTGGCGGCGGCGACGCTGGCCGCGGCGGCGCTGTTCAACCCGGTGCGCGTGCGGGTGCAGCGGGTGGTGGACCGGCGGTTCAACCGGGCCCGCTACGACGCCGACCGGACGGTGGCCGCGTTCGCCGCACGCCTGAAAGACGCCGTTGACCTGGACTCGGTCCGGGATGACCTGGCCGGGGTCGTGAACCAGGCTCTGGAGCCTGCCCATATATCGTTGTGGGTCAGCCCCCACGGCTGACGACGGTGCAGTCCCCTCGCTCGCCAGGTTCAGGAAACAAGACGCTGCCGTAGTGCCAGCTGCCAGCCTCCGCCAACTAAATCGACGCTCTCTCCGGAGCCGTGAGCGCAGGTTCGAATCCTGCTAGGGGCGCTTGTCTTGAGCGGGCCTCTGACCTGGGCGGCGCTTCCGGCACTTGCTCGCAGTGCGCCAGATTCTGCGACCATTCCTCGTACTGGCCCGGCGAGATGAAGGAAGCACCAGATGACCGGCGCAACACACAAGCTGGTGGACAACGAGAACCGGCCCGCAACAGTGGTCGCCGAGGAAGTGCTGCACCGGGTCGGATGGCTGCCGTCCAGAGCCGGAGGACAGTGAACCTGTAACTCTCGTCCCCGCGTACTGTGGATGGGTCATCCCTGGCTGGCCCGGGCAGGCTCCGTCCGGTCGGTGCTCTGGGCGGGCAGCCGGGTACTGCTCAGTAGCGCGAGGCGGCAGGCGATGTTCCAGCGGTTTACCGACCGGGCGCGGCGGGTGGTTGTCCTGGCGCAAGAAGAAGCCAGGATGCTCAGGCACAGCTACATCGGCACCGAGCACATCCTGCTCGCCCTCATCGATGAGGGCGACGGCGCCGGGATCAAGGCGCTGGAGTCGCTGGGGATCAGCCTGGACGCGGTCCGGCAGCAGGTCGAGGAGATCATCGGCCAGGGCCAGTACACGCCGTCCGGGCACATCCCGTTCACGCCCCGGGCCAAGAAGGTGCTGGAGCTGTCGCTGCGCGAGGCGGTGCAGCTCGGCCACGACTACATCGGCACCGAACACATCCTGCTCGGCCTCCTCCGTGAGGGCGACGGCGTGGCCGCGCAGGTGCTGGTGAAGCTGGGCGCCGACCTGAACCGGGTGCGCCAGCAGGTCATCCAGCTCATCAGCGGCCGACAACCGGAGCTCCCGGGCTGAGCCCGGCGTGGCACCGTGAACGGGTGAGCACTGAGGGACCCCGGCCATCCGCGACGCTGCCTGCGGCGGTCCGGGAACTCGCCGCGGCCCGCAAGGTATGCCTGGCCTGGGAGAACGAGGACGCGCTGACCTTCGAGGTGGGCGACGGCCCGGACCGGTCCTTCGTCAAATGGGCGCCTGCCAGTTCCCCGCTGGACCTGGCCGCCGAGGCGGCCCGGATGACCTGGGCCGTCGCATACGCCCCAGTCCCGCGCGTGCTCGGCCTGGGTGCCGACGGCGGAGGTTCCTGGCTGGTCACGGCGGCCCTGCCCGGTCACAACGCGGTCTCGCGGCGTTGGCTGGCCGACCCGCGCACCGCGGTGATCGCCATCGGCGAAGGCCTCCGTGCGATGCACGATGCCCTGCCGGTCACGCACTGCCCGTTCTCCTGGACGGCACAGGACCGGATCGCCGCCGCCCAGCGGGCGGCCGCAGCCGGGCACCTGGACACCTCGGACTGGGCTCCAGAACACCTGGAACTCGGCATCAAGGGAGCGATCGCCCGGGTGCAGATCATCCCGCCGGCCGACAAGCTCGTCGTCTGCCACGGTGACGCCTGCGCGCCGAACACGCTGATCACCGACAACGGGCGATGGTCCGGCCACGTCGATCTCGGCGACCTCGGAGTCGCTGACCGCTGGGCCGACCTGGCCATCGCCACCTGGAGCGCCGGATGGAACTACGGGCCCGGCTGGGAGCAGACGCTGCTCGACGCCTACGGGATCAAGCCGGACGCGGAGCGCACCCGCTACTACCGGCTGCTCTGGGAACTCGGCTAGCGGCCAGCCGCCCGGCCTGTCACCTGATTCGAGGCAGAGCAGGCCACAGGGCAAGCCGCACCTTGGGTCACCCCCGGAGCGCCCCCGGGACCAGCTGCCAAGCGGATAAATGCATGTCTGGGGTGAATTCAGACGAGAGCGGTCGGCCATTTGCTCGGCGGCAAGTGACCGTCTCGGCGCGGTCGCGCCCCCACAGTGCGCGAAGATTGCCGGATCGTATCCATCGGTACAATGCTTTGCGGGCGCGAGGCACTGCGTAGCCCTAGCCGACGGCCTCGGCATTGCTGCGCGTGCGCCTTCAGAGGGCCCCACACCACGGCGAGTTTGTGTTTGGCGCAGCGACGAAGTTCCGTACTGAGCCGTAACGTTCCCGGAACGGTCCCGGCTTAGGGTTGCCTCATTCCGGTCCCGCCGGGCGGAAGGGGGGCGGGCACGCCGATGAGCACGGTCTTTAGTTCGCCCCGAGTGGCGCCAGCGGTGGCCGTCGCGCTCGGCGTGCTCACGCTCGGGGCTGGGCTGGCCGCCGCGGTTCTGGACAGCCTGATCCATCAGGCCGGTCCCGGGGGACCCGCTGCTGACCTGCTGTTCACCGCGGCGGTCCTGGTACCCGCGGCGGGCGTGGGCACCCTGCTGGCCGCCCGGCGGCCACGTAATCCCCTCGGCTGGATCCTGCTGGCGATCTTTCTCATGTCTATTGCCCCCGCGAATCAGTACGCGGCGCTGGACTACCGGATGCACCACGGGACGCTGCCGCTGGGCTGGCTGGCCGTGGTGGTTGGGGAAGCCTGGCCGCTGTTCCTGCTCCTGATCGCGGTGCTGCTGTGGCTGTTTCCCGACGGGCGGCTGCCCGCGGGCCGGTGGCGGCGGATGGCCGTCGTCGCCCTGATTGCCGGGGCGTTGCTGGGGCTGGCCGCCTCCGGTAGCGGCGTCGCGGCCGCCGCCGGGCACGACATCCGGGTCAATGCCATCGGCAGCCTGCTCACCGAGCAGGGCGGGATCTGGGACATCCTGCACAGCGCGCTGGTCGTTGCCGTCGCGGCCAGCTGGCTCCTCTGGCTGGCCGTGCAGGTACCCCGGTACCGCCATGCCGCGGGCGAGCGCCGCCAGCAGCTCAAATGGCTCTACAGCGGCGTCGTCGTCTTCGTGGTCTCGGTGGGCGCGGCGGCCCTGGCCTCCGGCAGTACGTCCGGAGCGGCGAACCTGGTCAGCAACCTGATCACCCCGCTCGGCTTCGCCGCGTTCGCGGTCTGCTTCGCGGTGGCGGTGCTGAGGTACCGGCTGTACGAGATCGACCGCATCATCAGCCGGGTGATCTCCTACGCCATCATCACCGCAATGCTGGCCGGGGTGTTCGCCGGGCTCGTGCTGCTGGCCACCGTGGTACTCCCGTTCAAGACCCCGGTGGCCGTTGCAGCCGCCACGCTGGCCGCCGCGGCGCTGTTCAGCCCGCTGCGCAGGCGGGTACAGCATGCGGTGGACCGCCGGTTCAACCGGGCACGGTACAACGCCGACCAGGCAGTGGCCGCATTCGCTGCCCGCCTGAAAGACGCCGTCGACCTGTACTCGGTCCGTGACGACCTGGCCGGGGTCGTGAACAAGGCCCTCGAACCCGCCCACATATCGGTTTGGATCAGCCACCGCAACTGACGACGGCGCAGTCCAAATACCCGCCAGGTTCAGAGAGCCAAGCGCGGGTGTAATCCCGGCCGCCAGCCACCGACTGGCAGCGCCCGCGCCCCCACAGTGCCCCAAGGTGGCTGGATCAAGGACATTACTGCTGGTCAGAGAGCTCGATGGAATTACCCTCCCGAGCCGTAATGATCGCGGCGGGCCACTTCCAGGTTACGGTGCGCGCTGGAGCCGCCGCGGTCATCGTGTGATGCATCGGTACAAACGCTTACGCCCCCGATCTCCGGCCTGTGCCTCGCCGCCTGCCTCCGCATGGCCGCGCCCGCGCCTACAAAGAGCCCTTGGGACCAGCCGCCAATCGGATGAATGCAGGTTTGGGTTGAACTCAGGCCGGACGCCTTGCCCTGCCCTACGGTCACATTCATGCTTGATGCCGGAGGAGCGGACACATGCGCTTCGCGGGCCAATCCCGGATCTGAGCCCAGCCAGCAATCATGTGCCTGCTGTGAGCGGTAACGTTTCCGGAACGCTCGGGGCGTATCGTCGCAGCTGTGAGGGAGGGTGGCCGGGTGGCCGGGTGGCCGGGCAGGTGGGCATGACGCTGCAGGGCGCTGGCCGCCGTTTGCGCCCGGCGTTGCCCGTGGCCGCGCTGATGCTGGGCGGCCTGGTGCTGGTCCTGGCGGCCGCGGACGTGCCGCTGGCCCGGCTGGCCCATCAGAGCCTGAACGCCGATACCGGCTCCTCGCCGGTGTGGTTTTCGGTTCCATTCGCCCTGGTGGGTTTCGTGGTGGCCTGGCGCAGGCCGGGTAACCCGCTCGGCTGGATCATCCTCGGCGCGGCGGCCTTCCTCGCGCTCAGCGAGGACGCCAGTTATTACGCGGTGGCCGATTACCGAGTGCATCATGGCGGGCTGCCGCTGGGCTGGGTGGCGCTGCTGGCGCAGCCCGGCTGGGCGCCGGCGATCGTGCTGCTGGGGCTGATGTTCCTGCTTTTCCCGGACGGCCGGCCGCCGTCCCCGCGGTGGCGGTGGGTGCTGTGGGCCTATGCCGGTATCGGCTTGGTGTGGATCGCCGGGACCGTGGTCATCACGGTGGGCGCGATTATCGGCCACCACATCCAGGTGGATTCCGGCGGGAACCTGCTGCTGCTGTCCGGCATCAACCCGGCCGCCGGGTGGTGGAACGCGGTGCAAATCCTGATCTTCCCGCTGCTCTTGCTGTGCTGGCTGGCATCGCTCGCGGGCCAGGTGGCCAGCTGGCGGAACTCTTCGGGCGAGCGCCGCCAGCAGCTGAAGTGGCTGATGGCCGGGTCGGCTGCGGCCGGGATCGGCTTCGGGATCGTCCTCACGCCCGGCACGCGGACCATCGGCGCCATCGGTATGGCCGTGTCGCTCGCGTTCCCTTTGTGCATCGGCGTGGCCGTGCTGAGGTACCGGCTGTTCGACATCGACCGGGTCATCTCCCGGACGCTGGCGTACGCGATCGTCACCGGCCTGCTGGTGGGGGTGTACGCGGGGATCGTACTGCTGGCCACCGAGGTCCTCGGGTTCCACCACAGCACGGTGGCGGTGGCGGCGGCGACGCTGGCCGCGGCGGCGCTGTTCAACCCGGTGCGCCGCCGGGTGCAGAAGATCGTGGACCGGCGGTTCAACCGGGCCCGCTATGACGCCGACCGGATCATCGCCGGGTTCGCGGCCCGGCTGCAAGACGCGGTCGACCTGGACGCCGTGCGGGCCGACCTGGCCAGTTCCGTTCAGCAGACGCTGGAGCCTGCCCACATCTCGGTGTGGATCCGGGCAGAGGGACCGCAGTGACGCGGTAACGGCCGGCTGGACGATGGGCGCCTGGGGCGAACTCAGGCCGGACGGGCTGGCCTCAAGCCAGGAACTGCCGGGCGCGCGGGCGGCTCCACGGTCACGCCAGGCTCTGGCTGCGGGCGCGTACTGTGGATGGGTCATCACTGGCGTGTCCGGGCAGGTTCCGTCCGGCCGGTGCTCTGGGCGGGCGGCCAGGTTGTGCTCAGTAGCGCGAGGCGGCGGACGATGCTCGAGCGGTTTACCGGCCAGGCGCGGCGTGTTGTGGTCCTGGCAGAAGAAGAAGCCAGGATGCTCCATCACAACTGTATCGGCACCGAGCACCTCCTGCTCGGCGTCCTTCGCGAGGGCGACGGCGTCGCGGCCAGGGTGCTGGAGTCGCTGGGGATCAGCCTGCAGCCGGTGCGCCAGCAGGTCGAGGAGATCATCGGCCCGGTCCAGCAGATCCCGGCCGAGCACATCCCGTTCACGCCCCGGAGCAAGAAGGTGCTGGAGCTGTCGCTGCGCGAGTCGCTGTTCCTCGGTCACGATCGCGTCGGCACCGGACACATCCTGCTCGGCCTGATCCGCGAGGGTGACGGCGTGGCCGCGCAGGTGCTGGTCAGGCTGGGCGCCGACCTGAACCAGGTGCGCCAGCAGGTCATCGAGCTCGTCAGCGACCTGCGGCCGCAGTCGGGTCGGCGACCGCAGGCGGGTCGGCGGCCGCCTCGGGAGGTCGTACCGGTGATGTGGATGCATACTCGCCTGGACGTGTTCGGGGGCCGGCTGGCGGCCGTTGAGCAGCGGGTGGGCATCGGGCCGGACACCAGTGACCTGGACGAGCAGATCGCCCAGGTCCGCCGCGAGAAGGAATCCGCCGTCGGCGCCCGCGACTATGCGCAGGCCGCGTCGCTGCGTAACCGGGAGAAGGAATTGCTGGCCAGCAAGGCCGAGCGGCAGGAGCAGTGGGCCGCCGGGCACCCGGCGCTGCCGGATCTGGCCGAACGGGTCGAGCAGCTCGCCGACGAGGCCGAGCGGCTCCGCGCCCTGCTCCGCCAGCACGGCATCGACCCGCAGGACAAGCCAGCCTGACCGGCAACCCGGTGGCGCATCGCAGCCCGGATCTGGCCACCTCCACTTGGAGGGAACCCATCCCACGGCGCCCGCCCGCGCAACCTGGACGCGCGCTGGTGCGTCTGATCAGCATGCGGGCAGTCGAGGCCGTGGCTGCGGCAGCTGTCATTTGTGTCGCGGTCCTGTCCGCCTGCACGGCGAGCCCGCGCTCCCCCGTCAGCGTGCCCTTGGGCGCACCGCTGCCGCGACCGGGCGGTATGCCTGGTTACTACGTCGTGGTCGCCGGGCTGGACGTTGTCGTGCGGGCCTTGGGCGACGGGCACGTGACGGGCTCGATCGCGATACCCGGGCCGACGGGGACCCCGCCGGCCGCGGCCGTCGGCGAGCCTTTCGGAAGTACGGACGGCCGGCACTTCGTGATCGTGGTCTCCCGGGGCGGCGACCTGCCCGGCGTGGCCGACGTCACCTTGTTCCGGCTGACCGTATCCCCGGACGGCCAACCCGGGAAGCTGAGCCAGCTGAACTTCGACAGCCGGGGTGCGCCAGTGATCGGCGCGGCGCTGTCGCCGGACGGGAGGATGCTCGCCCTTTCCCTGGTACATGAGTTCTTGCCCGACCAGTTGTACGGCAGCGTCGAGGTCCTCAACGTGGCCAGCGGCGCCGCCCGGACCTGGACCGGCCGGAGCGCGCCGGGGTACTGGCCGGGCGTTCCCGCCTGGGCCAGCGACGGCGCGGTCGTGGTCCCCTGGTGGCACGACACCGGCAATGGCATGGACCCGGCCGAGATCACCGGGGTCCGCTGGCTCGATGCCGCGGCGCCCGGCGGCAGCCTGGCGGCGGCACCGCTGGCCGCCTTCCCCGCCCCCGTGCCGGGCCTGCAGTCCGCGATGATCGCACCCGGCGGCGGCGAGGTCATCGCAGCGTCCTGCCGCGCCGGGCACCACACCGCGACCGCCCGGGTGATCGAGCTGTCCGTCGCGAACGGGCAGCTGATCCGGGTGTTGCGGACGCAGACAGCGCGGTTCGGCAGCGACGCCGACGCCGCGGATGCGGTCTTCTCGCAGTGCCAGGTGCTGTCGGTGGCCGACGACGGTGACCACGTGCTGGCCCAGGCTTTCGCGTTCGGCCGGATCGACAACGGCGTTTTCACCTCGCTGGCCGGCACGACGCCGCGCGTCCTGCCAGTGTCCGCGGCGTGGTGACGACCCTCTCCGCCGGAAGCGAAGAGGTGACCTGAGCAACTCCTGTTGCGACCATTCAGGGCGATTCTTCGAAGCCCAGCTGGCGGAGGTGCCGGTCGCAGAGACCAACGGAACCGGACACCCTTCCAGGTGGAGGTTGCGAACAGCTCCACGATCACGCCTGGCTGTGACTCTGGCCGCAGGCGCGTACTGTGGATGGATCCTCACTGGCTTGCCCGGGCAGCTCCGTCCGGCCGGTGCTCTGGGCGGGCGGCCAGGCTCTGCTCAGTAACGCGAGGCGGCGGACGATGTTCGAGCGGTTTACCGACCGGGCGCGGCGTGTTGTGGTTCTGGCTCAGGACGAGGCCAGGATGCTCAACCACAACTACATCGGCACCGAGCACATCCTGCTCGGCCTCATCCACGAGGGCGAAGGCGTCGCCGCCAAGGCGCTCGAGTCGCTGGACATCAGCCTGGACGCGGTCCGGCAGCAGGTCGAGGAGATCATCGGCCAGGGCCAGCAGGCGCCGTCCGGGCACATCCCGTTCACCCGCCGGGCCAAGAAGGTGCTCGAGCTGTCGCTGCGCGAGTCGCTGCAGCTCGGCCACAACTACATCGGCACCGAGCACATCCTGCTCGGCCTCATCCGTGAGGGCGACGGCGTGGCCGCCCAGGTGCTGGTCAGGCTGGGCGCCGACCTGAACCGGGTCCGGCAGCAGGTCATCCAGCTCATCAGCGGCCAGCAGCCGCCGGGTCACCAGCCGGCCTGGGAGGGCACACCGATGACCGAGGCACAGGCCCGTCTGGACGTGATCGAGGAACGGCTGGCGGCCGTTGAGCAGCGGCTGGGTACCGGGCCGGACACCACTGACCTGGACGAGCAGATCGCCCAGGTCAGCCGCGAGAAGGAATCCGCCGTCGACGCCCACGACTATGAGCAGGCCGCGTCGCTGCGTGACCGCGAGAAGGACCTGCTGGCCAGCAAGGCCGAGCGGCAGGAACAGTGGGCCGCCGGGCACCCGGCGCTGCCCGATCTGGCCGAGCGATGCCAGCAGCTCACCGACGAGGTCGAGCGGCTCCGCGGCCTGCTCCGCCAGCACGGCATCGACCCGCAAGACAAGCCAGCCTGACCTGAAACCCGGCAGCGCCTCGCAGCCTGAATCCGGACCTCGTCACCCTTCAGATATCTACTGCCGCGGTGTATCAGCAGCGGTCGCTCCGTACTCCGTCCCTTGTGAAGGCCAGACTCGACGGCCGGAAGTGACCGGGTTCGAAAGAATCCCCCAAGGGGAGCCGCCGGCGTTCACCGTTCGTGTACTAACTAAAGACAGCGGGCCGGGAAACCGTACTGCCCGGCTCCGCTCGGGCATCGCAAATACCGCCGACCGACTGCGAAGCCGCCCACGACGCTCAAGCCAGCCCAAGGAGAGGGGTATGCGCAAATGTTTACGCTGACAGGAACTGTGGGACCTGACGGAAAGTACCTCGTATCTGGAATGCCAGTCAATACGACAATTCACACCGTGCTGAAATTGGCCTTCGAGAATAATACGCCTGGAACTAATCTCGCTCTATGCGCGGGGTCCGACGCCGATTTTGGCGCCGGAACAGCAGGGATAACGCTGTCAGACTCGGGTGGTCCCGGGTTCAAGTTCCTGACGATCATTGACACCCACACGCTCTCGGGCCAAATCATATATGTCCTCCGCGAGGTGGGTACCGCAGACGCACAGTTCACTCTCACGGTCGACTGAATGGTTCGCCGCCTCCCGGCCTGGTGCAAGGCACCACGACCCTGTACTCTCCGCCCAGCGAATACAGCATCACCGGCGTGCTGGCAGGCGAGCAGGCTGCCTGCTGGACCGGCTGACTGGTCTGCCCGTTTCCCTCAGTGGCGCCAGATCCAGGGATGGAGGGATCCTGACCGCCGGCCCGCCGCAGCGGTACGCCGAGGCGGGCACTAGCGTTAGCCCCGATGAATACTCCTACGCCGTCTGCGGCGAACCTCTTCCTCGTCGTCGGGTACGACGGGTCTCCGCCCGCCAGTCGCGCCCTGGATGCCGCGATCGCGCTGCTGCACGGGCGCAGCGGCCGCGTCGACGTCGTGTACGTCGCGCATATACCCACCATCGACATGCTGTCGGCCGACGCCATCGTCGAGCTGGACGCCAGCTTCGACGAGATCGAGCGGGACCTGCGCGCCTCGGCTGGCAAGCAGCTGGACGGGCGCGAGGACCGCTGGCGGTTCGAGCGAGGCCAGGGGGTGATCACCGAGCAGCTGATCGCGGCGGCCGCGCACCTCCGCGACGAACACCCGGGCGACAGCGTGGTGATCGTGGTCGGCAGCTCCTCGCAGGCCGCGCACCGCCTGGTCGGCTCGGTGGCGGTCAGCCTGGCCCGCCGCTCACCCGTGCCCGTCGTGATCGTGCCCTAGCGGGCTCGGCGCAGGGCGAGGGCGATCAGGGCCAGGCCGGCCAGGGCGATGACCGGGCCGGCCACGGCCCAGGTAGTGGTACCGGACATGAAGCTGCCGCCGATCACGCCGACGCCCTGCAGGGTGAAGACGACTCCGGCCAGGGTGAGGAGCGCTCCCGCAGCGACCAGCAGGATCCGCGTCAGCACGTTAGTGCGCTGATGACCTCGGCAGGACGCCCTGCTTCGCGCGCCACAGCTGGTGGGCGACAACGAAACTCCGGCTGCTGGCGGCCAGCGGCGCGGTCACCAGCGGCACCCCCGGCGCCAGCGTGGTCAGCGAGTACGGGTGGCGGAAGCTGTGGCTGGTGGCGGCGCTGATCAGCGCGTCGTAGGTACCGGTGCGGGTCTTCTCGGGAGCGAAGATCCACACGGTCTTGACGGTCACGCCGCATGGTTCGAGGGTCACCCGGGTGCCGGTCCCGGGCGGGCCGGCGGTGCCCAGGCACAAGCCGCTGAGCGAGCCTAGGGGCGCGTAGTCGATCTCGTACACGAACAGGCCGCCGTAGAGCGCGTTCAGCCCGCCGGACAGGAGACCCGCGCGGTAGAAGTCGCGCACCGTGCCCAGGGCGTCGACGGCGAAGTCCTCGCCCTTGCTGGCGCGGTTGGCGCGGGCCAGGATGGCCTGCTGGCCGATGTGGCCGGCCCTATTCGGCACGCTCAAGACGAAGGCCGTGCCGAACGCGCGGCTGTAGAAGTCAGAACAGGTCGCGCCGCACTGGTGCGTGGCCGCGTTCGCGGTCAGGGTCCCGGCCGCGCCGACGCCGGCGATCACGGTCAGTGCTGTTGCCGCTGCGACGAGCTTGCTCTTGATGGACATCGGGCTCCTCCTGATGCCCGCAATGTAGCGGAAACTGAGCCGTTCGTACAGTTCCGGCGCCCACCGGCTTGATGGTGTCGATCATGGACGTGCCGAGCTGGCCTTCGGCGTCGCCGGAAAGCGGCTGCGCGTCGTCCTCGACCGGTTGTTCAGGACCTGACGTCGCGCAGCAGCAGGGCCTCGGCCAGGCAGGCGCGCTCGAAGGTGAGCAGGTGCAGGCTCTCGTTCGCGCCGTGCGCGCGGGCGTCGGGGTCCTCCACCCCGGTGATGAGGATCTCGGCGGCCGGGAAACGCTCGGCGTAGGCGGTCACGAACGGGATCGAGCCGCCGACCCCGATGTCCAGGGCGGGCCTCCCCCAGGCTTGCGCCAGGGCCTGGCGGGCGGCCCGGTAGGCGTGACCGCCGGTCGGGACGGTGTACGGGGCGGCGGTGCCGCCGGAGGTCGCGGTGACGTGCGCGCCCCACGGCGCGTGCGCCCGCAGGTGGGCCTTGAGCGCGTCGCAGGCCCGGTCGGCGTCGTCGCCCGGCGCGACCCGCAGGCTGACCTTGGCCCGGGCGGCCGGCAGCAGGGTGTTGGAGGCCGCCGCGACCGCCGGGGCGTCCAGGCCGATGACGGTGATCGAGGGGGCGGCCCACAGCCGGTCGGTGAGGCGGCCGGTCCCGGTCAGCCGCACCCCGTCGAGGACCCCGGCGTCGGCGCGCAGCTGGGCCTCGGTCAGGTCGACCGGGTCCGCGGTGCCGCGGGCCAGGCCGGCCACGGCCACGTCGCCGCGCTCGTCGTGCAGCGTGGCCAGCAGCCGGCACAGCGAGGTGAGCGCGTCCGGGACCGGCCCGCCGAACAGGCCGCTGTGGACCGCGTGGTCGAGCGTGCGCAGCTCCACCGTGACGGTGGCCCCGCCGCGCAGGCTGGTGGTCAGCGACGGCACGTCGGCCGTCCAGTTCACCGCGTCGGCGAACACCACCACGTCGGCGGCCAGCAGGTCGTGGTAGGTGTCCAGGAACGGCAGCAGGGTGGGCGAGCCGATCTCCTCCTCGCCCTCGACCAGGACGGTGACGCCGACCGGCAGGTCGGCACCGTGGGCGCGCAGCGCGGCCAGGTGCACGGCGATGCCGGCCTTGTCGTCGGCGGCGCCGCGGCCGAACAGGCGGCCGCTGCGTTCGGTGGGCTGGAACGGGTCGGTGTCCCAGCTCGCCCGGTCGCCGGGGGGCTGGACGTCGTGGTGGGCGTAGAGCAGGACGGTGGGCGCGCCGGCCGGGGCCGGGCGCCGGGCGATGACGGCCGGCTGGCCGCCGGGGACGGCCAGGACGTCGACCGCGGGCAGGCCCGCGGCCTCGAGCAGGGCCGCGACCTCGTCGGCGCTGCGGTGCAGGTGCGGGGCGGCGGCCGGATCAGCCGACACGGACGGGATCCGGACCAGGCGCTCCAGGTCGGCGCGCACGGACGGCAGGACCTGCTGGACGGCGTGGTCGAGGGTCATGAACTGGACGCTACCGCAGGCACGTACGGGCGGGGAGCGGACCGCTCAGGCGGCGTAGAGGCGGAGGTCGGCGGCGAAGCGCTGCGCCATCGCCAGCGTCTCTGACAGCTCGGGGTGCCGGACGATGACCATGCCGTCGGCGATGAGGGTGGCCCGCCAGTCCCGGCGCGGCGCGCCGACGGGCAGCAGATCGACCGCGACCACGTGCTCGCCGTACTCGGCCAGGAGCTGGTCCAGGCCCACGACATCAACGATCCGGCCGGCCCCGCTGGCCCGCTTGAAGATGCTGGCCGCGTTGTAGTGCCGGGTGACCGGCTGGGAGATCCGGCCCTGGGTGACGGCCTCGGCCCAGGCCGTGAACAGGTCGGCGTCGGTCGCGTAGTTCATCACGTCGACCGTGCGCGCGCCCGGCGGGCGGGCGCCGATCTCGCCGAACACCACCTCGCCGTCGGCCTTGCGGTACCACTCCATGTGGGTGAACCCGTCCCGGAACCCGAGCGCGCCGATCACGGCGACGCCGAGTTCGCGGCCGCCTTGCAGGCCGGGGGCGTCCAGGTCGCGCAGGGCCACGGTCACCGGGCTGATCCACTCGTGCATCTTGGTCAGCAGCGGGCGCGGGTGGTACTGGCAGATGTTCTCGAACAGCACCTGCCCGCCCGCACAGATGGTGTCGTAGGTGAACTCCTCGCCGTCGACGAACTCCTCGACGCTGACCTGCGGGACGTGCCGGATCATGGGCAGGATGGCGTCGAGCTCGGCGGCCGAGTCGGCCCGGTAGGTGTCGGCCGACCCCGCGCCGTCGATCGGCTTGACGATGAGCGGGTAGCCGACGCGTTCGGCGGCGGCCCACACGTCCGCCACGGTCCTGGCTTCGGTGTGCCACGGGGTGCGCAGCCCCGCCGCGTCGAGCAGCTGCTTCATCTGCTCCTTGTCCCGGAACGGGACGGTCTGCGCCACGGTCAGCCCGGGCAGCCCGAGCTCCTCGCGCAGCCGCGCGGCCAGCACCATGTACGGCTCCCACAGGCACTCGACCGCGTCGACCGGGGCGCGGCGGGCCAGTTCGCGGACGGTGGCCGCGACGTGGTCGTCGGCGGCCAGCGAGCCGACGTGGACGTAGTGGGTGAGGGCGTGCCTGGCGGTGTCCGGCAGCGCCTCGGCCGACTGGTCGCCGAGGCCGATGACGGTGGCGCCGGCCCGGGCCAGCCCGCGGGTGAACAGGGCCATCTCCGCCGGGTAGCCGGGTGAGATCATCAGGACGTTCACCGCGGTCAGCCGAGCTCGACGCGGACGGTGCCGAGCAGTTCGGAGAGCGCGGCGGTGACCGCGCTGGTCTGGCGGTCCCGGACGGTGATGTGGCCGTCGCCCTCGTAGCTGCCCGAGGACGGCTGGCCGGGGCTGGGCAGCCGCGAGTCGACCACCAGATCGGAGACCCAGGCCGGCAGCCGGTCCAGGCCGCGTACCGCCCGGACCTGACCCGCGCCCTGGCCGCGCAGGTAGACGGTGCCGGCCGACCACTGGCGGACCGGCGGGGAGAACGTGCCGTCCACCATGAGCTTGGCCCAGGCGCGGTACAGGTCGAAGTCGTGGACGTAGCACAGCATCGAGGTGATCTGGGCGCCCGGCGGCCGCGCGCCGACCTCGGACACGGCCACCGAGCCGTCCGGACGCCGGAACCACTCCATGTGAGTAAGCCCGGTGCGCAGCCCGAGCGCGCGCAGCGCGACCGGCGCGACCTGCCGGATGCCGACGTACTCGGGGCCGTCGATGTCGCGGGGCAGCAGCACGACCCACTGCATCCAGGGGTTGCGCAGCACCTCCAGCGGGGTGGGCAGGTAGTTCGAGACCGAGTCCCAGACGATCTCGCCGTCGACCATCACGCTGTCGTAGGAGCCTTCCTCCCCGGTCAGGAACTCCTCCAGCAGCGCGGGCCGGTCCGGGGCGGGCGGGGCGACGTCCAGCCAGGTGTTCAGGTCGCCGGGATCGTCGAGGCGGAACGTGCTCTTGGCCCCGGCGCCGGCGGGCGGCTTGACCACCAGCGGGAAGCCGACTTCGGCCGCGAAGCCGGCCGCCGCCGCGGCGGACTCGGCCAGCCGGTGCCTGGCGCACGGCACGCCCGCGGCGCGCAGCACGGTCTTCATCTGGTCCTTGTCGCGGAAGTTGCGGGCCGTGGGCGCGTCCATGCCGGGGATGCCCAGGTGCTCGCGGACCTGGGCCAGCGGCACCTGGAGCTGCTCGAGCACGGCCAGCAGGCGCTGCACCGGGCCGACCTGCCCGGCGAGCCCCTCGACCGCCCAGGCGATCTGGCCGGCGTCGAGCGGGTCGTCGATCCGCCAGTGCCCGGCCAGCCGGTCCCGGAGGGCGGGCGGCAGGCGGTCGGCGGGTTCGGCGGTGATCAGGGCGAGTTTGGTGTCCGGGAGGCCCGCCGCGGCCTCGACGAACCGCGTCGTGGTATCGAGCAGGTAGGGCGCGACAAACCCGGCGGTGACCATGGGAAGAACGTACCCTTATTCACCGGTGCCGCTCATAGCGTGGCCCGGCGGCTGTCCCGCGGTCCGTTCGGGATAAATTTTCGGACCGAACGGATCGTGGCGCTACGGCCGGTCACCGGTGACGGCGCCGCCCGGAGGCGGCGCGTCCCGGTCTACCATTCGAGGCATGAACGTGGTTTTCGTCGAGCCGTGGTTTCCAAAAAACCAGCGGGAGTTCGCCCGGGCGCTGGCCGAGGCGGGCGCGACCGTGATCGGCATCGGCGAGTACCCGGCGGACGGATTCGACGATCAGCTCAAGGGCTGGCTGGACCACTACGAGCGGGTGCCGTCGGTCACCGACGTGGAGGCCATGACCCGCGCGGTCCGCTGGGTGCAGGACAAGCTGTGGGTGGACCGGCTGGAGGCCACCATCGAGGCCCACATCATGCCCGCCGCGCAGGTGCGCGAGGCGTGCACGATCCCGGGGACGTCGGTGCATACCGCCTGGCTGTGCCGGGACAAGCCGTCCATGAAGGAGGCGCTGCGCGCGGCCGGAGTGCCGACCGCGGCCTCGGCCGGGGTGTCGTCGGCGGCGCAGGCGCAGGCGTTCGCCGCCGAGGTGGGATTCCCGCTGATCCTCAAGCCGCGCAGCGGGGCCGGGGCGTCCGGGACGGTGCGGGCGGACGACCCGGCGTCGCTGGAGCAGGCTCTGGGCGTGTTCGGGGGCCAGGGCGCGGGGTCGATCGCGGTCGAGGAGTTCATCGAGGGCCACGAGGGGTTCTACGACACGATCGCGGTCGACGGGCAGGTGGCCGTGGACTTCGCCTCGCACTACTACCCGAACGTGCTGGAGGCGATGCGGACCCGGTGGATCTCCCCGGAGTTCATCTCCACCAACCGGATCGATACGGCACCGGAGTACGGGGAGCTGCGCGAGATGGGGCGGCGGGTCATCGCCGCGCTCGGCATCGGGACCTCGGCCACGCACATGGAGTGGTTCTTCGGGCCGAAGGGACTGAAGTTCTCCGAGATCGGGTGCCGGCCGCCGGGTGTCGGGGCCTGGGACCTCTATTCCCAGGGCAACGACATCGACCTGTACCGCGCGTGGGCCGACGCGATCGTGCACGGCGGTGTTCATTCGGCGCCGTCGCGGCGGTTCGCCAGCGGGATCGTGGCGCTGCGCCCGGCGCAGGACGGGACGATCAGCGGGTACAGCGGGGTCGAGGAGCTGCAGCGGCAGTTCGGCGAGTGGGTCATCGACGCGCACCTGCCGTCGCCGGGCACGCCGACCCAGGGCGTCGAGGCCGGGTACATGGCCAACGCCTACGTCCGGATGCGCCACCCGGACTACGACGTGCTGCACGACATGCTCGACGCGGTGGGGCGCACGCTGCACGTCTACGCCTCGTGAGAGCCATCCTGCTGGGACCGCAGCGCCGGCCGACGCTCGAGGCGGTGGTCCGGTCTTTGGGTTTGCCTGGGCCGTTCGCGACGGTCACGGCCGGGTGGCAGGAGCGGGAGCCCGACGACGGGGAGCTTCGTCAGTTGCTGGGCGGGCAGGCGGTGAACCTGGAGCTGTACCGGCGGTGGCTGGACGTGCAGGAACGGGATCCGGAGTACGCGGCGGCCGAGCACGGGCTGCAGGGCGTGCTGGGTGAGCTGGGTGAGCTGTACCTGCTGCGGCTGGACTACGCGCTGCAGGCGGTGTACGCGCTGCAGCACCGTCCGGGGATCTCCGCCGAGCCGGTGGCCGAGGCGGTCGCGGCGGTGCGCTCGCTCGATGCCGCGCATCTGGATCACGTGAACGAGGTGCGCGGGGAGTTCTTCGACCGGCTGCGGCCGCACGACCGGCCGGTGATCGCGTCACACCGTCTGGCGGTGGCGGGGTTGCTGGGAGAGGCCGCGGCGCTGGTCGTGGCGGGCGGGCACGTCGGTGTGCTGGCCGAGGTACTGCACCTGTTCAACGTGGCGGCGGCCCTGCAATCCACGGCCCTGCAATCGACGGCCCTGCAATCGACGGCCGGGCGCTCGCCGGTGATCGCGTGGTCCGCGGGCGCGATGGCGCTGGCGGACCGGATCGTGCTATTCGGTGACCGCGCGGCGCACGGACCCGGGCATCCCGAGGTGTACGGCAGCGGCCTGAGCGTGGTCCGCGATCTCGTGCTGCTGCCGCACGCCCGGGCCCGGCTGCTGCTGGACGACAAGCCGCGGATGGCCATTTTCGCCCAGCGGTTCGCGTCGGCCCGGTGTCTCCCGCTGGAGGCCGGCACCCGGGTGGAGCTTTCCGATGGCTCTGCTCGCTTGCCGGCCGGCACCCGGGTGCTGGGCGAGGACGGGCACGTGACGTCTTTGGGCGAGGCGGCGTGACCACCGTGAGCGGGCCGGTCACGGTCAGCCGGAAGCTCGCGATCAACCGGCTCCGCGATCGCAGGCCGCTCGATTCCGGGGCCGTGGACCGGTTCCTGGCCCGGCAGGAGGTGCCCATCGTCGAGGGACCCCGCTGCACGTTCTTGTACCGGGGCGAGGCGGACGAGGTGTTCCTCGTGCTGTGGATCTTCGGGCTGCCCGACCACATGCCGCTGCGCCGGCTGCACGGCACCGACCTGTGGTACCTGGTGCTGGAGCTGCCCGAGGGGTCGCGGGTCGAGTACCAGCTGGAGGTGGCGCGCGGCGGGCAGCGCGAGCGGATCAACGACCCGCTGAACCCGCGGGTCTCCCGCAGCCCGGTGGGCAGTTCCTCGGTCTGCTACGCGCACGGGCACGTGGTACCGGACTGGACTGCTTTTGATCCCGAGGCGCGGCCGGGGTCGCTGACGGACCTGGTGGTGCCGAGCCGCGCGCTTCGGCGGGACGCCCGGGTGACGCTCTACCGGCCGGCCCGGTTCCGCCCGTCCGCCCGGTACCCGCTGCTGATCGTGCACGACGGCGGCGACTACCTGGAGTACGCGGCGGCCAAGACGGTGCTGGACAACCTCATCCACCGGCTCGACGTGGCCGAGATCGTGGCGGCGTTCGTGTACCCCGGTGACCGGCTGGCCGAGTACGCCAACTCGGCGGCGCACGCCCGGTACCTGACCGCCGAGCTGGTGCCGCGGCTGGAGGCCGAGCTCCCGCTGGTCGCCAAGCCGTCCGGGCGGTGCCTGATGGGCTCCAGCTTCGGGGCCGTCGCGTCGCTGGCCACCGCGTACCGGTACCCGGAGGCGTACGGGTCGCTGCTGGTGCAGTCCGGATCGTTCGTCTTCACCGACATCGGTAACAACCACGGCGGCGGGCCGGTGTTCGAGCCGGTGGTCCGGTTCATCAACCGGTACCGCGCCGCCCCGCGGCAGGTCGCCGACCGGATGTTCGTCAGCTGCGGCGTCTACGAGCCGCTGATCATCCCGAACCGGTCCATGGTTCCGGTGTTCGAGAGCGCCGGGATGGCGGTCCGGTACGTCGAGGCGCGCGACGGGCACAGCTGGGAGAACTGGCGGGACCGGCTGCGGGCCGGGCTGTCCTGGATTTTCCCTGGTCCGCAGAAGTTCTACTACGAGTGAGCTAGGCGGTTTCGTGACTGACGACCTGAAGGTGCGGGAGCGGTGGTTCTCCGAGCGGCTGGGACAGCCGATCACGGTGGTGCGGTGGGGGCTGTTCGGGCGGCCGGTGCTGGTCTTTCCGTCGGCCGGGGGCGATGCCGAGGAGATCGAGCGGCACGGGCTGGTCGACGCGTGCGGGCCGCTGCTGGCCGAGGGCCGGGTCAAGCTGTACTCGGTCGACAGCGTGGCGGGGCGCGCCATGGTGGCCAAGGAGGGCTCCGTCGAGCATCGCATGTGGCTGCTCAACCAGTTCCACGAGTGCGTGCGATGGGAGGTGCTGCCCGCCATCCACGCCGACCTCGGCGGCCATTCCCTGGATGTGATGACCGCTGGCGCGTCGATCGGCGCGTTCAACGCGGTAGCGCTGCTGTGCCGGTACCCGGACGCCTTCGGCGCGGCCATCGGGATGAGCGGCACGTACCGGATCGAGCGCTTCTACGACGAGGCCTGGAGCCAGGACCTGTACTTCGCGGCGCCGCTGCAGTTCCTGCCGGGCCTGGCGGGCCCGCAGCTGGACCGGCTGCGGTCTCGCCGGGTGATCCTCGCCTCCGGCGACGGCGAGTGGGAGGACGTCGGCGAATCCTGGCGGATGGCCGAGGCCCTGGGGGCCAAGGGGATCCCGAACCGGGTGGACAACTGGGGACCGCAGTGGGCGCACCAGTGGCCCACGTGGCGGCAGATGCTCCCGCAGTACTTGCGCGAGCTGACGCCTTCCTAGGAGGCTGGTCCGCTCGGCTGCTTGTGCTCAGCTGGACGCGCCGAGTTCCTCGGTGATGATCTCGCGGCACAGCACCAGGCATTCTGAGCAGATGATGGCGTTCTCGGCGACCTTTCCCGTGGCGGGGAGCGGCAGGCCGGCCTGACCGGCCACCTGATCACGCTGCTTACCGCAGAAGTTGCACCGTTCCCGCTGCTGCTGCTCGGGCACCGCGTCGATCAGGCCGAGCTCGGTGGGGGCGGCGTGGCCGGAGCCGATCACGTTCTCGGCCAGCTCGACGCAGCCGTCGCAGATGTACGCGCCCGGGCCGGCGATCAGCTTGCGCACCTCGTCCTGCGGTTTCCCGCAGAACGTGCATTCCAGCAGGTGGTCGCGGCGCCGGGCCGGCTGGTGCCGGACGCGGACCCAGCGGCGGGAACCGCCGGCCTCCTCGACGATCTGGTGCACCCGCTGGTGGCTGAGCCCGAGGCCGGCGGCCAGCTCGCGCAGGGACGAACCGTGCAGGTGCAGGCGCCGGACGGCCCGGTAGAACTCGGCGCGAAACACTTCGACGTCGCGTTCGGCGTCGATCAGCCGCTCCTGGGCCTGCCGGGCCTCGGCCAGCAGCTCATCGTTCACGATGTCTACTGTAACTAGACGGTAGACGGTAGCCAAGACGACCGATGGCGCACATAAGGTTGGGGTGATGTCGCCGATGAAGAAGACGGCTGACGCTCCAGGTGAGCCGCACGGTCAGACGGACGGGCGTCACCGGTTCGTGGTCGTGGCCAGCCGGCTGCCGGTGGACCGGACCGAGGGCCCGGACGGCGAGGCGGACTGGCGGCCCAGTCCGGGCGGGCTGGTCAGCGCGCTGGAACCCGTCATGCGCGAGACGGGGGGCGTGTGGATCGGCTGGTCCGGCGACGCCGGGCCAGCCCCAGGGCCCTTCGAGGTGAACGGTATGGCCCTGGTCGGCATGGGCCTGTCCGCGGACCAGGTCCGGGACTACTACGAGGGATTCTGCAACGCGACGCTGTGGCCGCTCTACCACGACGTCATCGCCCCGCCCGAGTTCCACCGCCGGTGGTGGGACGCCTACGTGACGGTCAACCGGTCGTTCGCGCAGGCCGCCGTGGCCCAGGCGGCCCCCGGGGCGACGATCTGGGTCCATGACTACCAGCTCCAGCTCGTTCCGCAGATGGTCCGCGAGCAGCGCGCCGACGTCCGCATCGGCTTCTTCAACCACATCCCGTTCCCCGGCTATGAGATCTTCGCCCAGCTTCCGTGGCGCCGTCAGGTCGTCAACGGCCTGCTCGGCGCGGATCTGCTGGGCTTCCAGCGCCGGGCCGACGCGACCAACTTCCTGCGGGCCTGCCGCCGGGCGGCCGGCCTCGCTACCAGGGGGGCGGCGATCCGGATCGGCGACCGCGAGGTCCGGGCGGCCGCGTTCCCGATCTCGATCGACGCGGCGGCCCTGGAACAGATCGCCCGGCGAGAGGACGTCAGGAAACGCGCGGCCGAGATCAGGCAGGCCCTGGACGAGCCGGACACGGTCCTGCTGGGCATCGACCGGCTCGACTACACCAAGGGCATCCCGCATCGCCTGCGCGCCTACGGCGAGCTGCTCCGCGCCGGCCGGCTCGGCCCGCGAGTGGTCCTGGTCCAGGTGGCGAGCCCGAGCCGGGAGCGGGTCGGGGCCTACCGGGAGCTGCGCGACGAGGTCGAGCAGGCCGTGAGCCGGATCAACGGCGAGCACGCGGAGGTGGGCAGCGCGCCCGTGCACTACCTGCACCAGTCCTATCCGCGGGACGAGATGGCGGCGCTGTACCTGGCCGCCGACGTCATGCTGGTCACCTCGCTGCGCGACGGGATGAACCTGGTGGCCAAGGAGTACGTCGCCTGCCGCTACGACGAGAGCGGCGCGCTGGTGCTGAGCGAGTTCACCGGCGCGGCCGACGAATTCAGCGGCGCCTTCCTGGTCAACCCGCACGACATCGACGGCATGAAGGACGCCATCGTGCGCGCGGCCACCATCAGCCGCGCGGAAGCCAGGCGCCGGATGCGGCTGATGCGCAAGCGGGTGCTCGAGCACGACGTCGCTCACTGGGCGGCAAGCTTCCTCGGGACGCTCGCCCAGACGCCGGATAACCAGCCGGGCTAGCCGCCCGCGGCCGGGCGCCGGATCGCTTCGGGGGCCGGCTTCAGCGTGCGGGCTTCGGCCGCAGCGCGCTGGTGGTGCGCAGCGCGCCGTTGTCGTCCGGGTCGTCGAGCACGGCCGGAAGGGCCGCCGCGCGGCCCGGCTGATCGACAGCGGGCTGAGCTCGTTCGCGGTCCGTGGTTAGGCGGTAGCCGGCCGTTCGGCCCGGCTCGCGCGCTGGATCCGGGCGAGCATGAGCGCGCTGGCCGTCATGCCGGTGAGGCCGAGGGTGATGAGCCGCGGGTCGGACTTGTACAGGCCGAAGGTCAGCCAGCAGGACAGTTCGCCAAGGATGAGCAGCCAGGTCCCGGCGGAGATGCCGGTGGGGCGTTCGGTGCGATAGGCGGTCCAGATGGACGGGGCGACCTGGACCACGAACGCCGCGGTGAGCAGCGCTCCGAGGCCGGTACGCCCCAGGACCAGGTACGCCGCGACGAGCATCGCCGCCCACGCGCCGATCGGGATTGCCGGGCGCGGCCGCGGCCGGCCATTGATGCTCAGCAGCACCGCGAGCGTCCCGGCGAGCACTGTGGCCGAGCAGGAAGGGACGAGCGCGGTCCAGTAGTGCTCCAGGGCGAAGTAGGCCATCCAGGCGGCGTTGTTGAGGCAGGTGAGGGTGGCCCAGGCCCAGGAGACGCCGGCCGTGTCGCGCGTGGCCCGGAGCTTGCGGATCTGGGGCAGGAACTGCGGGACGGCGAAGGCGGTGGCGGCGATCGGGGCGTAGTTGAGCGCGTCAATCATGTGGTGCGGCCCGGCTTTCCGCATTTGCTAGCTGGCTTGCGCATTCTTTGCCCGGCTTCCGCGGGAACGGGCGTTTCTATGCGCAAAACTACGCCGATTCTGCCGATCTTTTGTTGCTTCTTTGTGCCGTAATCGATGACTGTCGGCAATAATCATTGTGATGGACGCGGTGGACCGAAAAATTCTTGCTGAGCTTCAGGCGGAGGGGCGTCTCACCGTCACCGAACTCGCCGAGCGGGTCTCGCTCAGCGTGGCGCCGTGCCATCGGCGGCTCCGCGAGCTAGAACGCACCAAGGCCATCCGCGGCTACCGGGCCATCATCGATCCCGCGACGATCGGTCTCGGCTTCGAGGTGCTGGTGCAGGTGACCATGGACCGGGAAGACGCCACGACGATCGCGCGGTTCGAGAGCGGCCTGGCCGACATCGAGGAGGTACGGCACGCGGAACGGCTGTTCGGCGATCCCGACTACCTGATCCGGGTGGCCACCGCCGACCTGGCCGCGTACCAGGTGATGCGGGACGAGAAACTTGCCACCCTGCCCGGAGTGCAGCGGCTCAGCTCGACGATCGTGATGAAACGCGTCGTCGACGACCGGCCCTACCCGGTAGCGCCGTCCTCCGCTGGGCCGCGACACGGACGCTAACGAATCACTCCTCGACGCGAGCTGATGGCGAAGATCCATCGTGAGCTGCACGGCGGACGGCCTCGCTGGGTTATGCGTGCCGTGGTGGATCTGGGTCGGCGCCGCTATGACCATCATCACGACGGCGATAGCGAGCATTAGCAAGCCGACGGCTCCGGTGAGCGAGGCCGCCGTGGCGCGCTCCGGGCTAACGAAGGCTGTCATTTTCGTTGCCCCTTTCTCCAACCGCAGCCCTTCAAGTTCGGGCGATTCCGCTGACCTACAACGCCAGCCTAGAAAGTGAACGCTACGAGATCGTTACGGACGGAGCCATGCGGCGTTCATTTTTATCGATAGGCGACGGCTGGCAGCACCCGGGGGCGATGAGCTGACTCCCAACGCAGAAGGCGCAGGGGATCGTCAAGGCTACCGGGGCCGCCGTTCCCGCCGGGGCCAGGTGGTTCGCTGTCCGGGGGAGGCTGGTCTGGGCCGGCTCTCCTACCGTTGCCGGGCCTGCGGGGAGGGCGCGGCTGTCACGTTCTTGCAGCAGGTCAAGGTAGGCGCGGACCCGCAGGTCCTGCAGCGAGCCGCCCATCCCGGCGGCACGCAGGTCCAGGGCCCGCTGCTCGACGTGCTGCCAGCCCGCCAGCACCTCATCGGACGGCAGCTCGCGGGCGATCATCCCGGCGTTGCCGGAGTCCTCCCGGAACCGGCGCACGTGCGCCTCCCCGCTGGCGGCTTCCTTCCGCTTGCGGGCCGCGTCCGGGTCCAGCTTCAGCACCAGCTTGTGCGCGGCGTACCGCAGTTCATGATCGTTTAGGCTTTTTCGCGGGTGGGCGGGGGTGGCCGGTCCAGGGCGGGGGCGGTCCGGCGCGGGGATGATCGGGGCGAGCGGCGGTTGGGACCGAGAGGGTCGGGTTTGAGGCCGGCCGATTTGGGCGGGCCGGTTCGGCACGTTGCGTCTTCGATCCGGCGGCGGGCCGAGCGCTAGGAGAAGCGGGCGATCTGGCGCATCTTGTTCGCGGCGTCCAGGGCGGCGACCTTGTAGGCCTCGGCCAGGGTCGGGTAGTTGAACACCGCGTCGACCAGGTAGTCGACGGTGCCGCCACAGCCCATGACGGCCTGGCCGATGTGGATGAGCTCGGTGGCACCGGTGCCGAACACGTGCACGCCGAGCAGCCGGCGGTCCTCCAGGCAGACCAGGAGCTTCAGCACGCCGTAGGAATCGCCGATGATCTGGCCGCGGGCCAGCTCCCGGTAACGGGAGATGCCCGCCTCGAAGGGCACGTTGTCGTGGGTGAGCTCTTCCTCGGTCCGGCCCACGAAGCTGATCTCCGGGATGCTGTAGATGCCGATCGGGTGCAGGTCGCTGACCTTGTGCAACGGCTCCCCGCAGGCGTGGTGCGCCGCGATCCGGCCCTGTTCGGCGGAGGTGGCCGCCAGGGCGGGGAAGCCGATCACGTCGCCGACCGCGTAGATGTGCGGCACCGGGGTGCGGAACATCTCGTCGACCGCGATCCGGCCGCGCTTGTCGGCAGTCAGGCCGGCCGCGTCCAGGTTGAGCGCGTCGCTGGCGCCCTGGCGGCCGGCCGAGTACATGACGGTCTCGGCGGGAATCTTCTTGCCGCTCAGCAGGGTGGCGATGGCGCCCTCGGGCCGGGCCTCGACCGAGGACACGGTCTCACCGAACCTGAAGGTGACAGCGAGGTCGCGCAGGTGGTACTTGAGCGCCTCGACCACCTCGACGTCGCAGAACTCCAGCATCCGCTCGCGCTGCTCGACCACGGTGACCTTAGTGCCCAGCGCCGCGAACATGGACGCGTACTCGATCCCGATCACCCCGGCGCCCGCGACGACCATCGAGCGCGGCACCTTCTCCAGGTGGACGATCCCGTCGGAATCGATCACGGTGCGCTCGTCGAACTCCACGCTGGCGGGCCGGGCGGGCCGGGTACCGGTGGCGATCACGATGTTGTCCGCGCTGGCCTGGCGGCTGCGGCCGTCGCCGGCGTCGACCTGCACCGTGTGCGGGTCGACGAAGCTGCCGGTCCCGGTCAGCATCGTGACCCGGTTGCGGGTCAGCTGGCTGCGTACCACCTCCATCTCGCGGCCGACCACGTGAGTGGTGCGGGCGGCCAGGTCGGCGACGGTGATCTCGTCCTTGACCCGGTAGCTCTGCCCGTACATTTCCCGCTGGTCCAGGCCGGTCAGGTAGAGGATGGCCTCGCGCAGGGTCTTGGACGGGATCGTGCCGGTGTTCAGGCACACACCGCCGATCATGTCCTTGCGCTCGACGATCGCCACCCGCCGCTCCAGCTTGGCGGCGGCGATCGCCGCCTTCTGGCCGCCCGGACCCGAGCCGATCACCAAGACGTCGTAGTCGTACACATGATCCAGTGTGACCACTACCAGCCGGGTTTAGAAGCCCCGGGGCTAGGCCGATCGCGGATCCGGGCGGCGGCGGCGGCTAACTGAACGCGTCGCGCACGTTCTGGCCGGCGTCCTTGACCTGCTCGCCGACCTGGCGGGCGGCGCCCTCGACGCGCTCACCCTGGCCCTCGGCTTCCAGGCGGCGGTCGCCCATGGTCCGGCCGGCGTCCTGCTTGGCCCGGCCGCGGCCCATCATGAACTTGTTCCGCATCTTGTCGATGAAACCCATATCGTCTCCTCCTTGGCGAGAAGAGGCCCTACTTCCCCGCTGGGCGCGGATTAACCTGAACGGCGCGCCTGGTCTCGCGGATGGTCATGGCGGCGGCCGGGCGAGTACCGCCGGCTCGCGACATAGCGGGGTTCACCGCTCGGGCGGCGGCTGGCGGACCGGGGTGACGACGGGATGGCCGCCGGGGTCGGTGCTGACCGTGACCCGGGCGGCGTAGACGCGGGCGATCAGTTCCTCGGTCAGGACCACGGCCGGGGCGCCGGACGCCTCGACCCGCCCCTCGAACAGCAGCACCAGGTGGCCGGCGTACTGGCTGGCCTGGGTGAGGTCGTGCAGGGTGGAGACCACGGTCACGCCCCGGGTCTGGCGCAGGTCGTCGACGAGCTCGAGGACCTGCTGCTGATGCCCGATGTCCAGGTCGTTGGTCGGCTCGTCCAGCAGCAGCACCCGGGGTTCCTGGGCCAGGGCCCGGGCCAGCAGGACGCGCTGGCGTTCACCGCCGGACAGGCTGCCCAGCCGCCGGCCGGCGAAGCGGGTCACGTCCAGCCGCTCGGCGGCCGCGGCCGCCTTCGCTCGGTCCGAACGGCCCGGGGCGCCGAGGTAGCCGAGGTGGGGCGTGCGGCCCAGCAGGACGTACTCCTGCACCGTCATGTCCGGCGGGAGCACCGGGATCTGCGGCACGTAGGCGATGAGGCGGGCCCGGCCGCGGCCGCGCAGCGCGCCGAGGTCCGTCTGGTCTATGTGGATGGTGCCGCGGTGCGGCAGCAGGCCGGCCACGGCGCGCAGCAGCGTGGTCTTGCCCGCGCCGTTCGGCCCGATCAGGGCCAGCCAGCCGCCGTCGGGAACCGCGGCGTTCACGCCGTGCAGGACCCGGACCCGGTCCAGGTCCACGGTGAGCCCGGATACCTCGATCGCGCTCATGTGCGCACCGCTCTTGTCGACCTGAGGATCCAGATGAACACCGGCGAGCCGACCAGCGCGGTCACCACGCCGATGGGCAGCTCGGCGGGAGACACGATGGTGCGGGCCAGGGTGTCGGCCAGGACCAGGAACCCGCCGCCGGCCAGCAGCGACAGCGGCAGCACCAGGCGATAACTGGGCCCGGCCAGCCGGCGCACCACGTGCGGGACCACGATCCCGACGAAGCCGATCAGCCCGCTCACGGCCACCGCGCTGGCCGCGGCCAGCGAGCACGCGGCGACCACGATCAGCCGGGTGCGCCCCGGGTGCAGGCCGAGCGCGCGGGCCTCCTCGTCGCCCACCGACAGCACGTCCAGGTGCCGGCCGTGCAGCAGCACGACGGTGACGCTGACCACCGAATAGGGCAGGATCTCCCCCGCCTGCTGCCAGGTCGCGCCGGACAGCGAGCCGAGCAGCCAGGAGTAGACCTGCTGCAGGTCCTGCGCCGACCGCTGCAGGACGTAGGTCTGCACCGCGGTCAGGAACAGGCCCACCGCCACCCCGGCCAGCAGCAGGGTGGCGGTGCCCGTGCCGCCGACGGCGCCGGCCACGTAGGCGATGGCGACCCCGGCCAGCGATCCGGCGAAGGCGGCGATCGGGACGGCCGCGGGACCTTCGCTGCCCAGATAGACGATGGCGAGCGTCGCGCCCAGCCCGGCACCGGCCGACGCGCCGAGCATCCCGGAGTCGACCAGGGGATTACGGAACACGCCCTGGTAGCCCGCCCCGGCCACGGCCAGCAGTCCGCCGACCATCGCGCCGAGCACGATGCGCGGCAGCCGGATCTGGAACAGCACCGCGCGGTCCAGCGGGCTGAGGCCGGACGGCAGGTGCACGAACGGGACGCGGTCCGCCAGCGCGGTGATCGTCGCTACCGGATTGAGGTCAGCGGCGCCGACCAGGGCGCTGACCAGTGTCGCGGCGACCAGGAAGGCCGCCGCGACACCGTAGGCACGCGCGGCGGGCAGCCGCCTGCCACGCGTGCGGATCATCCCGATGCCCGCTCGACCGCCTGCGCGATCTCGGCGACCAGCTGCGGCAGCCGCGGACCCCAGCGGGACGCGATGTCATCGTTGAGCGCGACGACCTCGTGGTCCTTCACCGCGGGGATCGCGGACCAGCCGGGCCGCTTGGCCACCACCGCCGGGGTCTGGCCGCCGTCCGCGGCCTGGTTGTCGGCCAGGAAGACGATCTGCGGCTGGGCCTTGATGATGTACTCCTCGGACAGCTGCGGATAGCCGCCGTCGGAGGCCTTGTCGGCGGCGTTGGCGATGTTCTTCAGGCCGAACAGGGCCACGATCTGCCCGATGAAGGTGGATGAGGTGACCGAGTAGTACGGGTTCGCGGTCAGCTCCCAGTAGTAAGTCAGGTCCGGGTGCGACGAGCCGGCCTGCTTGACCGTCGCGGCGATCTGCGCCTTCATCGAGGCCGTGGTCTTCTCGGCCTGGGCCAGGTGACCGGTGGCCTGGCCGATCTGGTCGATCTGCTGATACGCGCCGGCCAGGTTGACCACGGCCGGCTCGATCAGCACCGGGATGCCGAGCTTGCCGAGCCCGGAGACCAGGCCGCCGGAGTTCTGGGAGGCGATGACCAGGTCCGGGTTGTACTTGGCGATCGCCTCGAGGTTGGGGGTCAGGCCGCTCAGCTTCGTCACCGGTGCCGTGGCCGGATAGTCGGAGTCCTGGTCGACGGCCACGACCTGCGGGCCGGCCCCGACCGCGTACAGGTCCTCGGTGGCGGTGGGCGCGAGCGAGACGATCCGGGCCGGCTTGGCCTTGATCGTCACCTTCCCGTTGGCGGCGGTCAGCGTGACCGGGAACGAAGCTCCGGCGGCGGCCGCCGGACGGGACGCCGGGCTGGACGCGGTGCTGGCGGACGTACCGGCCGCGGTGGCGCAGCCGGCCAGCGCGGCCGCGGCCACGGTCGCGGCCACCGCCGCGAGCGCGATGCTGGTTGTTTTTCTTCGGAGTACGAGGGGGTTCATGGTGGCTTCCTCCCGAGGTCACGGGCAGGAAGGCGAGACCGCTGGCGGCCGCCGGGCGCCCGCCGGGACGGATCGCCCTTCCCACGAGGGTCGATTTCGTCGAGCGCGGCAGGAGGCGACCTGGCTTGGGCCCGGGCGGGCCGTCACAGTTGCGGGACAGCGCCGGAATGGTCCTTGTGACTCTAAATGAGCAGAGTGACTAACGAGCGGACTTCACCGGCTTCGCTACCTAGCGCACTGCCAGGCAGGCTACTACAGGGGCGGACCCGCGGTGAGCTTGATGCTGCTGGTCGAGCGCTGGCCGGACGGGCTGACCCAGGTGACCTTGATCGTGTCACCCGGGTGGAACTTAGACACCGTGCCGGTCAGGCTGTCCGGGGAGCCGATGGCCTGGCCGTTCACCGCGGTGATGACGGACCCGGCGGTCATGCCCGCGGCCGCGGCCGGGCCGCCGCAGATCGTGCCGATGACCAGGGTGCCCGAGTTGACGTTGGCGATGTCATTCGGGGTCGTGAGGTTGCGGTTGCTGGTGTAGCAGCCCTGGTTGCCGTTGCCGTTACCGCCGAACCCGCCGAAGCCGTTACCGCCGAACCCGCCGCTCTGCTGCTCGGCCTGGGCCTGCGGGTCGCTGTTCGAGCCCTGCCCGATGTAGACGCCCATGAAGGGCGGGTAGCCGATGGTGACCGTCGAGCTGGCCTTTCCCTGAGCCATCTGCTGGGCCACCGCCAGCGCGTTGTCGATCGGGATCGCGTAGCCGGAGGAGTCCTGCTGGACCGCGAAGCCGCCGTCGTTGCCCGCGGTGTCCATGCCGATGACCTGGCCCGCGGAGTCGGCCAGCGGGCCGCCGGAGTCACCGGAGACGATGTCCGCGTTGGTCTGGATCATGTTATGGAGGGTTTCCTGGGTGATCGAGCCGCCCTGGTCGCCCGCGGTGATGGTCTGGTTCAGCGCGGTCACCTGGCCGGTGGCGGGAACGATGGCGTTCTGCCCCTCGGCGTTGCCCATGGCCACCACCGAGTCCCCGGTCTTTACCGCTGAGGAGTTACCGAGCGGGACGGTCTGCAGGCCGGACGCGCCCTGCAGCTGGATCAGGGCGATGTCCCCGGTCACGTCGTAGCCGACGACCTTGGCCTGGTACTGGTGGCCGTTCGCGGTCCGCGCGGTGATCGAGGTGGAGTCCTCGATGACGTGATTGTTGGTCAGCACCAGGCCGTCGGGGTTGATCACCATGCCGGTAGCCGCGGCCGTCTCGCCGTTGTACTGCAGCGCGGTGTTGATGATGACCAGGCCCGGCGCGATCTTGTTCACGATGGCCTGCTCGCCCGCGCTGGTGCTGGGGCTGCCGCTCGGCTGCGGTATCGCGCTGCTCGGCAGCGGGGTGGGGTTCAGCGCGCCGCTGCTGGGCTGCGGCGACGCCGAGGCAGAGGAGGTACTGGAAGCCGGGTGGTACAGCGCCACGACCGAGCCCGCGCCCAGGGCTCCGGCCGCCAGGGCCACAAGCAGGTAGCTCAGCGCGCCGACGCGGCGCCGGGGCGGCCGCGGCGGCATGGGCGGCATGGGCATCGTCGGCCCGTACTCGCCTGCGGGCGGCTGACCGTAGCCGCTGTAATCCTGCATCGCCATCACGCCTTAGGTCGGGCGCCGGAATCCTTCCCTCCAGTGAGCACCACGAAGCTGATAATTAGCTTAGGGCTCGCTGCAGATTCTTCGGGTCGCCTGAGGAAATGATTCTTTCAGCCGAACGAACCGTGGCGCGCGCTCTGCCCCGTGCCCTGGGCAGGAAGCTCGCGCTGCCGCGGGGCGGAGTCCTGGCCGGCGGGCAAGGGTTCCGGTCCGGCGCTGTTGTCCACCGGCACGTCGGCCGGCAGCAGGCCGGGCCGGGGATCCGGGACGGGACTGCCGGCCGGGGGATACGAGACCGGCTCCGGCTCACCTGCCTCCTGCTGCTGCTCGGCCCGTGCCATGGCGTCCTCGAGCAGTCCGAGCGCGAGCTGCCGGGGCAGCCGCGCGCCCCGTTTATGGCGCTTCCCCCACATTCCAGGCCCTCCTGAGACTCGCCTGCAATCTGTGAACCGCACACCTGCCCAGTGCGCGGGCAGTCAATCACGCAGCCGGGCCCCTAACCGCTTCAGTGAGGGATAAGTGACGATCTGTGACAAGAATATACCCATGATCGCGCAGTTCACACTGGTGGTCGTGAACACGCGCAGCGGGTCACGGGTGCCGGGAGCGGGCACCATGCTCCGTTCCGAAAAAAAATCAGTGACCGGCGAGCCGGGCCAGCTCCGGGACGAAGTACGGAGCGTTCACGGTGCCCAGGCCGGTAGCCAGGTTGTAGCCCGGCCGGGCGCTGAAGCCGGTCACCGTCTGCTCGCGGCCGTTCTGGCTGAAGGACACCGTGTTGTCACCCGAGGTCACGTCCACGATCCCGGGCTTACCCTCGGCCGCCAGCTGGTACAGGGCCGGGTTGATGAGCCCCAGGGAGTGGCCCGCCACCTGGTCGGCCAGGGCGACGATCCCGGCGAACAGCGGCGTGGCCTCGCTGGTGCCGCAGTCCGGGGACCAGCCGGCCGGGGCGCCTGCGAAGGTGGCGTAGGTGTCCACCGACCCGTCGCAGGCGGCGCTCATCGAGATGTCCGGCACGCCGCGGCTGCCGCCCGTCACGTCGCGCACACCGTCCTGGTAGGCGGGACGGGTGAAGAAGATGGACGTTCCGCCGCCGCTGGCCAGCGGGTTGGGGCCCGAGTCGCCGTCGGTGAACTCGTTCGCGTTGCGGTTGTAGGTGTCGTTCCACACGGTCGGGGCCGCGGCGGTGCCCGGCGCGGTGAAGTGCAGCTGGGTTCCGCCGACCGCGGTCACCAGCGGGTCGCTGTCCGGCCACGAGGTCACCGGGAACGAGTAATAGGTGGTCTCGTCCAGCCCGAGGTCGGTGGCGCCCGAGTCGCCCGAGGCGGCCAGCACCGTGACGTGGTCCCGGCCGGCCAGCTGGTAGGCGCCGCGCAGGGCCTGGATCTTAGCTTTCGCGGGAAAGGTCTCCTCGGTGGCGCTGAAGCTCTGGCTGATCACGTCGCCGAGGTGATGCCTGAGCACGTACTCCTCGGCCGCGACGATCTGCGGGAAGCCGTGCACGCCCTCGGTCTCCGAGACCGGCGTCTCCACCAGCAGGAGGTTCGCGCCCGGCGCGACCGCGTGGGCCCACTCCACGTCCAGCGTGGTCTCGCCGGCCCAGCCGACCATGTCCGAGCTGGCCGGGTCGTAGGCCGGCACCCGGCCCGCGGGCCGGATGATCTGGAACTTCGGCGGCGCGGGCAGGCCGTAGGCCCGGTCGAAGACCCTCAGGTCGTTCCGGATGGTCGGGGAGCCGTAGGAGTCGACGATGACGATCGTGGCGCCGCGGCCGGTCACGCCCTTGGCGTACAGCGCGGGCAGGCCGTAGGCCTGCCGGACCTGGGCCGGCCCGTAGCAGGCGACGTGGTAGTCCCTCTGGCAGTCGGCCGTGGTGAGCGGGCCGGCGGCCTGGGCCCGGCCGACGTGGATCACGCCGGGCCGGACGATGACCCCGGCCAGGGCGTCCGCGGTGCGCACGGCCTTCGGGACCGCGGGCGCCAGCCCGGCCGCCGCACTCAGCGCGACCAGGCCGAAAACGCCGGCCGCGGCCGCCGTCAGCCTCCCCACTCGCATGAATCGCTCCCTCCGTCAGCCCTGGTGACCCCGACCCACATAATCTGATCAAAAGCAGAACAATCCAACGGCGGGTTACGCCAACTCGCCCGTAAGGCATACCCCGCTGTACGCTAGTCCACCGTCACGCGGCGGGGGGTTCTGGCCGCGGTGGCAGAGGAGAGCAACATGCGCTTCCGGAGTAACGTGGCGATTGATCTCGGTACGGTCAATACGCTCGTCTGGGTGGCGGGGCGCGGCATCGTGCTCGAGGAGCCTACCGCGATCGCCATCGACACGGCGGTGGGCAAGGTCGCGGCGGTGGGCGAGGCCGCGGACGCGCTGGCCGACAAGGAGCCGCAGGACATCCAGGTGATCCACCCGCTGCGGGACGGGGTCATCGCCGACCTGGACGCGACCGCGGCCATGCTGCACGAGTTCCTGCGCCGGAGCCGGCGGTTCGGCGTGCTGCGGCCCAACGCGCTGGTGTGCGTGCCCAGCGGCGCCACCCCGGTCGAGCGGCGGTCCATCGTGGCCGCGCTGAGCGTCCGGCGCCCCCGGTACAACGTGCGGCTGATCGACGAGCCGGTGGCCGCGGCGGCCGGCGCCGGGTTCGACCTGACCGGCGGGGCGGGCGGGTTCGTGGTCGACATCGGCGGCGGGACCACCGAGGTGGCCGCGGTCGCGGGCTGGCGCGTGGTCCGGGCCAGGTCGCTGCGCAAGGCCGGCAACGCGATGGACGAGGCGATCGTGCAGGCGATCCGGAACGAGATGGGCCTGATCATCAGCCAGCGCGCGGCCCGGCAGCTCAAGATGACGCTCGGCGTGACCGGCGGTGCCGAGGGCTGGGCCGAGGCGGTCGGCCTCGACTCCGCGCAGCGCACCCCCCGGACGGATTACGTGCCCGGCGGGCTGGTGGCCACCGCGCTGGAGCCCATCGTGGCGACGATCGCCACCTCGGTGCACGAGATGCTGTCCGAGATTCCGGCGGGCCTGGCCGAGGATGTCGTGCGCGGCAAGATCAGGCTGGCCGGCGGCGGCGCGCTGCTGCCGGGCCTGGCCGGCCGGATCGAGACCGCCGCGGGCATCGGCGCGGTCCTGGTCGAGGACCCGCTGCGCTGCGTGGTCCGCGGCGCGGCGGAGATCCTGGAGCGCAAGGACCAGGGCAAGGCCAAGCACGCTGGGCCCGGCCTGCGCCACTTACCGCGCGGGCCGGGCCCAGCTGGTGCCCCCGTTTCCTACTCCAGCGGCTGCCGGGAAATGACGGCCGGCTGACGCCCGGCCAGCAGCCAGCCGCCCAGAGCGGCGGCCAGCGGCATGGCGACGAGGATGATCAGCAGGTTCCCGGTCGGCACGTTGGACAGTTCGGACAGGCCGTCCAGGTGGTTGTCCGAGGCGTAGGCGATGGCCGCGACGTAGGCCGCCGCCGTGCCGGCCACGGCACCGCACAGGGCCAGGGCGAAGGCCGTGGTGGCGGTGATGGTCCGGCGGGTGAAGCCGCTCGCCCCGGCAGCGGCCAGCGTGCGCAGGTCGCTGGCGGTCTCGCTGCGGATCAGGCCGACGCTCATGGCCAGGATGCCCAGCGCGAGGGCGATCCCGAAGACGGTGGCCCAGTTGAGGATCTCCGCCGACGAGGGCGCGCTGTTCTTGGTCTCGATGGTCATGCCGGCCGCGGCGGCGGTGATCCTGGCGTTGGTGATCTGGGCGGCGGTGGGCGGGTGCGGGGTCTGGATGAGCCAGCCCTGGGTGCTGGCCTGCAGGCCGAGCGTGTGGATGGCGTGCTCGGTGATCACGGTGTTGGGCGCCGACGTGCCGGACGGAAGCGCGCCGATCTCCTGGATCACCGGGTTGGCCAGGCACTGGCCCTTCGGGCACGGGTAGCTGGCCGGGCCGTTGCCCGGGCCGTTGCCGGGACCGCCGCCTTGCGAGCCGAAGTAGCCGCCGTAGACGAGCTGCATGTCCGAGATGCCGGACAGCCCGGGACGCATGCTCAGGATGTCGGCGTCAGGGTTGACGTCGGACGCCTTGATCCCGAAGGCCTGCAGCAGCTGCGGCGTGGCTACGTACACCGGCCCGGACCAGGACCGCCCGGCCGCGGCGTGCTGCAGCGAGGCGCTGGTCTGGTCGAGTTCGATGACGGTGTTCGAGCCGAGGGCCTTGGCGATGTTCTGGGCGACCGCCGCCTGGGCCTGCGGCGTGCTGGCGGTCCCGGATGTGCTGGGGCCGCCGGGTCCGCCGCCCGGGCCGCCGTTGGGCGTGTACACGATGATCTGGTTGCTGCTGAGGTTCGGCCCGGCGTAGTCCAGGACGTTCCCGTACCGCTGCGCGGTCAGGACGCAGACCAGGGCCGCGATCAGCACGCCGAGGCTGATGGCCGCCAGCGCCGAGCCCGACCTGGCCCGGTACCGGACCAGGTCACGCAGGGCCAGGCGCACCGCGATCGGGGCATGCCGCCCCAGTCTGGCCAGGACCACCAGGCAGAACGGGGACAGCAGGATCACCGCCGCGATCAGCGCGACGAACCCGAGGACGAGCTCGAGCGCTCCGCCCCCGCCGTTGCTCTTGCCGGTGTACCAGAAACAGACCGCGGCGACCACGAGCAGGACGACGCCGGGCACCGCCGAGCGGTGTACCTGCTTCGGCGGAGCGGGCCGCCCGGACAGGGCGGCGACGACGGGGATCCTGGTGATCGAGCGGGCCGGGCGCGCGGCGGCGAAGTAGGTGGCCACGACGGCCAGCGCGATCGCCGGGCCGATCACGATCCACGGCAGCTGGAACGCGCCGATCAGGTGGTGGGCATCGGCTTCGGCCGTCGGCCGGTAGGCCAGCCAGACGGCCAGGCCCAGCACGGTCCCGGCCAGCGCGCCGACGACTCCCACCAGGACGCCGTTGACCCGGACCACGAGACGGATGTTCCGGTCCGTGGCGCCCAGGGCGCCCAGCATCCCGAGCGAGCGCAGCCGGCGCTGGGCCAGCACCGTGAAGCCCCCGACCGCGACCAGGGCGATGAGCAGCATGCCGACCGTGGCCAGCGCCAGCACGATGGTCTCGGGGTTGAGCGGGTTGCTGGCCGCCGCCGACTGCCGGGTCTGGACGTTCGGGCCGAGGGAGTCGGCGGATACTCCTGGCGCGTCGAACAGGACCGTGACCTGGGTCGGCGCGCTGACCTGGCCCGGCACGACGAGGGCGAACTCATCCAGCAGGCTCTGCGGGTTCTGCACGATGCCGGTGACCTGGCGGCTCGCGCCGCCCTGGTGCCACAGGTCGCCGATCCTGAGGCCGAAGGCGGCGGCCACGCCGTCGGTCACGGCCACCTGGCCGGGCCCGGCCGGATAGTGCCCGGCGACCAGGGAGAGCATCGGCTGGCCGAACGGGCCGTTCGGGTCCTGGGCGCGCAGGTCGTAGGTGCTGATCGAGCCGGGGATGGCGATGGTCTGGTTCTCGATCACGTCGACGCGGCCGAAGCGTCGCTGCAGCGCGGCGATCTGGCTGGCCAGATGCGGGCCGCCCGGGAAGGTGGCCATATCCTGGGCGGTGCCGAAGCCCGCGCCGGCTGGCGCAGGCGTGCCGGTGGCCACTGCCGCGCCGACGACGGTGGCGGCCAGCGCGACCGTGATGAGCGCCAGGACCAGCAGTTGCTGGCGCCATTCGCGGCGGAACATGCGCCACGCCCAGCGGATCACCGCGCGGCGGGCGGGAACGCCCCCGTTCCGGGTCCCCGCCTGGGCCGGGCGTTCGAGCAGCCCGGTGCTCACTGGCCCGGTCCCGGCATGAGCAGCGACTCCGGGCCCGGGGCGGGCATGGTCTGGTCGGTCACCCGGCCGTCCCGCAGGAAGATCACCCGGTCGGCCCACGAGGCCAGCTGGGCGTCGTGGGTCACCACCACGGCGGCCACGCCCCGCTTGCACGCGGCATGGATGAGGCGCATGACCGCCTCGCCATTGGCCGAGTCCAGCGCGCCGGAGGGCTCGTCGGCGAGCAGCAGGCGCCGGTCGCCGACCACGGCCCGGGCGATCGCCACCCGCTGCCGCTCGCCGCCGGACAGCTGGTCGGGAAAGTTCGAGGCCCGGTCGCCGAGGCCGAGCTCGTCGAGCGCCTTCAGGCCCGCCACGCGCGCCTTCCGCGCGGACAGACCATCGAGCTCGAGGGGCAGGGCCACATTTTCCGCCGCGGTAAGCCCCGGCAGCAGGTTGAAGTCCTGGAATACGTACCCGATGTAGCGACGCCGCAGCTGGGCCTTGGCGTTGCGCGACATTTCCGTTACCCCGGCGCCCCCGATCAGCACCTCGCCGCTCGTGGGCTCCTCCAGGGTTCCGGCAATGGTGAGCAAGGTGGACTTGCCGGAGCCGCTCGGCCCCATCACCGCCACCATCGAGCCGGCCTCGACCGACAGATCCACATCCTTCAGCGCGTGCACCTCGGCCGCTCCCTGGCCGTAGGTCCGTGACACGTTCCGCATTTCGAGGACGCTCATCGCGATACCCCCGTCTCCCTTCGCAGTTTCATGGTGTTCCCCGTTTCCTTCTGACGGCTTAGCGTCCGGTTCGGGTGGATCCCGGTCGCATGCCCCGGCGCAGCCGCGGCACGGGTGCAGCGGTGGCGTCCGGTTCGCCGGGCACGTGTTGCGGGTAGGCCGCGGCCCGCTTGATGCGGCCGTCGGCGGCGTCCAGCCACCGGATGACCGAATCCAGCCGGAACAACTCCGCGTCCACGACCAGCGCCAGGCTGAGGTCGGAGTCGGCCTCGGCCTCCTTGATCCGGGTCCACTGCTGCATCAGCTCGACCAGGTACCGGCGGTGGACCTGGATCACGTCGTGCACGTTGGTGCCGGGCACGCGCATCGCCACGAGCACCTTCATAACCAGCTCGTCCCGCGGCGGGGCGGACATGTCGGGCGGCGTACGCAGCCAGCAGGCGAGCTCGGTCTGGCCTTCGGCGGTGATCCGGAAGGCCTTCTGCGGAGTCTGCGGGCCGTCCTGCGCGGCGTCGTCGGACTCGACCAGGCCGTCCCGCTCCAGGCGCTGCAGCGTGGTGTAAACCTGGCCGACGTTCAGCGGCCAGACCTCTCCCGTCCGGGCCTCGAATTCCTCGCGCAACTGAAGGCCGTACTTGGGGCCCTCGCTGAGCAGCGCGAGCAAGGCGTGCCGGACGCTCACCGGGTGAGCCTAACGAGTAGCATACCGAGTATCCTGCCGTACCCGCGGGGGCTATGGCAGGCCGGTTAGCACCCGTCTTACCGGGCCGCGTACCCCCCGTAGTTTCAGGCGGGGCAGCCCTATTGCGCTTTTGTTCCGCGCGTGATATTGACTCGTTCTCGTGTCTCCTCGCCCCGTTGGCTCCTCGGGCCGGCCGCAGGCCGGCAAGCTGGGCCTGCGACCCGGGCAGCGAGTCCGCCTGCACCAGGCCCCGCCGGGCTGGGACCTGGCCGACCCGCCGGACGGGCTGATCGACGCCGGCCCGGACGGCCCGGCCGACGTGATCATCGCGTTCTTCACCGCCGCCGGCGAGATCGACCTCGACCGCCTGGCCCGGCGCATCTACCCGGCCGGGGCCTTGTGGATCGCGTGGCCGCGCCGGGCCGGCGGGCACCGCAGCGACATCACCGACACCGTCATCCGCGAGCGCGCGCTGCCGATGGGACTAGTCGACGTCAAGGTGGCCGCCATCGACGAGGACTGGTCCGGGCTGCGCCTGGTCTGGCGCGTGGAGAACCGCGGGAAACCGGAAAAGCCGCAAAACCTCACGTAAGCGCGCCTATCGGGTCTAATCGGCGTGCATTGTCGGGTGACTCGGGGCAGTGATGGGCAACGTTGACGAGAACGTTACCAAATTGCAAACAACTTCCATCGCCGACCGGGAGTTAATGGAACCGGGGGGCCGATGCGCCATAGCACTCGACCCTGTGAGAAAGCTACGGAGGCGCTGTGAATCTACTCAAACGCATCACTATCACCGCGGCCGGGGCCGCTCTGGCTACCGGCCTGTGGGCGGGCGCGGCGAGCGCGTCGACCCAGGGCCCCTTCCCGGTCCCGAACGCAACCGCCACGACCTTCATCTTCAGCAACAACGTGCCGGGCAACGGCGGCGTCTGGGCCAGCGACGCGGTGTGGCGCACCGCCACCGTCACCTTTGCCGGCGGGTTCGCGGTCGCGCCGTGGAACTGCGGCTGGAACGGCTGGGGATCCCCGCCGCCCTGCTTCGCCTTTACCGCCACCCTCCGGGACCAGGGCACGTTCCGCTCGTACCGCGGCGCGCTGACCCCGAACCAGTCCTGGCCCTTCCGCGGCCGGCACATCCGCGGGGTAGTGAGCGGACGGGTCAACGGGACCGCGTACTTCGGCACCTTCTACGCGACCACGTTCCCCAGGGCGTCCCTGGTGCCCAGGTTCGCCTTCGACGAGTTCGGGTCCGCGCCGACCTGGCCGGAACTGTTCTTCCCCCAGCACACGACGTTCGGGGTGAACCTCGGCCCGTGGGCCGTCACGTTCAGTGCCTGGACCGCCTGCGGATTCCAGCAGTGGACGACCGCATCCTTCAACCACCAGGGCAACGTGCCCTTCGCCGGCAACATCACCGGCTGCTTCTTCCGGCACCACTAGCAGGCGTGAGCCCCCGCGTTATGCGGGTGCGTTATGCGGGCCGCCCCGGCGTCATGCCCGGGGCGGCCTCGCCGTTCCGGGCGTAGGCTGGCGCCATGGGTTTCACTTGACGCTGAAGGCCAGCCCTTTCCGCCCTGGCGGCCGCGCTCGCGGTCGAACTGACCGATGAGCTGGTTGACGGCGCCAAGGGCGCCGCGCTCCCGCTGATCCGTCATGACCTGGGCCTGAGCTACGAGCAGGTCGGCCTGCTCGCCTCCGTGCCGCTGCTGGTCGGCGGAGCGCTCGAGCTTCCGCTCGGCATCCTGGCCAGTGGTCCGGCGCGGCGCCGGCGGGCCGTGCTCGCCGGCGGCATCATCTTCATCCTGAGCCTGCTCGCGGTGGCCGGGGCCCGGTCCTTCCTCGTGCTGCTGGCCGCGTTCACCGTTTTCTTCCCGGCCTCCGGGGCGTTCGTCTCGCTGACCCAGGCCGAACTGATGGATGCCTGGCCGGACCGGCAGGCCCAGGTCATGGCGCGCTGGGAGCTGGCCGGATCGGCGGGCGCGGTGGCCGGGCCGCTGCTGCTCGCGGCCGTCCTGGCCGCCGGGCACGGGTGGCGGGCGGCGTACCTGGTGCTGGCGGCGCTGGCCGCGGTGGCGTGGCTCGGCACCTGCCTGCGGGATCAGGTTCCGGCCGACGCTCCCGATGGCTTCGATACGGGGAGCGATCCGGAACCGGGCGCGGGGTTCCGGGCACGGGCACGGGAGGTGCTGGCCGCGCTGCGGGACTGGTCCGCGGTGCGCTGGGTCCTGGTCGCCGTGGTCGCGGACCTGCTGGTCGACGTGCTCACCGGGTTCCTGGCCCTGTACCTGGTCGACGTGGCGCACCTGGCCCCGCCGATCGCGGCGCTGGCCATCGCGGTCCGGCTCGGTGCCGGGCTGGCCGGGGACGCGGCCCTGGTGCTCGTCCTGGAGCGGGCGGCGGACGTGACCGTGCTGCGGGCCAGCGCGGTCGCGGCGGCGCTGCTCTACCCGGGCTTCCTGCTCGCGCCGGGCCCGGCGGCCAAGCTGGTCATCCTGGCCGCGCTGAGCGCGGCCACGGCGCCGTGGTACCCGATCCTGCAGGCCCGGCTGTACGGCAGCCTGCCCGGGCGGAGTTCGGTCGCGGTCACGCTGAGCAGCGCGGCCGCGCTGGCGGGCGGGCTCGGGCCGTTGGCCGTGGGGCTGATCGCCGAGGCGTTCGGGTTGTCGTGGGCGCTGGCGGTCCTGGCGGTCGTGCCGGTGGCGGTGCTGGCGGGTTCGGCCGGGGCCGGACGGTCCGCTGGGTGACGCTCGCGTCGGCGGCGGGTGACGCCCGTGTCAGCGGCGGGTGGGGGCTGGGCCGGCGGGCCGGGAATAGCGGCGCGGGATACGCGTTAGCCGCTAGTGATGATTTTGCTCTTGACTAGAGCGTTTCTGTATCCCGCCGCCCACTCGATTCCGGTATTGATCCCATGAAAGGTTTCCCCATTCGTCGCGTCCCCAGCGAGAGCGTGAGCGAGACCGCCAAGGCGGTCGCGAAGCGCCAGGCCGAACAGCTCACCCTGGTGCGCCGGCGCGCTCAGCCGGCCGCGGTGTACATCACCCGGTTGACCCTGACCGCGGTGTTCGCCTACCTGCTCGCGCTGCAGTTGCCGGGCGGGTCGGTCCGGTCGGTCCTCGCCCCGCTGACCGCGCTCCTGGTGGTGCAGGCGACCCTGTTCCACACCATCCGCAGCGCCGTGCAGCGGGTCATCGGCGTCACCACCGGCGTGCTGGCCGCGGTCGCGGTGTCGGCCTACGTGCCGTTCAGCTGGTGGGTCCTCGGCCTGCTCATCGCGGGCACGCTCGCGCTCGGCCTGATCCTGCGCCTGCGCGAGGACACCCTGGAGGTCCCGATCAGCGCCATGCTGATCTTCTCGGTCGACTCGCACGCCGCCGCGACCAGCCGTATCACCGAGACGCTGGTCGGCGCCGCGGCCGGACTGGCCGCCGGCCTGCTCTTCGCGCCGCTGCGGGTCCAGCCCGCCAAGGACGCGATCGGCGACCTGAGCCGCCAGATGGGCGACCTGCTGGGCCAGATGGCCGACGGCCTGGCCGACGAGCTCGACCCGCGCCGCGCGGCCGAGTGGCTGGACCGCACCCGGGCGCTGCGCGGCGAGATCGAGCGGGTGGACGACGCGCTCGCCCAGGCCGAGGAGAGCGTCCGGCTGAACCCCCGGCGGCTCCGCTTGGCCAACCCGGGCTTGGCCAACCCGGCCGCGGGCCTGCGCGACGGCGTCGACACGCTGGAGCGGGCGGCCACCGACCTGCGCGTGCTGGCCCGCGCGGTCGCCGACAGCACGCGACTGGACAGCGAGGACAGCCCGGTCAAGGACCCGGAAACCCGGGCCCGGCTGGCTGCGGTCATCGCCGAACTCGCCGCCAGCGTGCGCGCCTACGGCCAGCTCATCGAGGCCGACCCGGAGCCGCTTGACGCCCCGGATGCGCGGGCCGAGCCGATCGCCGAGGTCCTGGAGGATCACCTGGAAGAGGCTCAGCGCCAGCAGGACCGGCTGGCCGACGTGCTGGCCGCCGACCCGGCCAAGCGTCCGGACGGCTGGCCGCTGCGCGGCGAGATCCTGGCTCACGTGGACCGCTTGCGCAGCGAACTCGAGCCCCGGCGCCCGGCGCCGCCGGACCAGACGCGCAGGGCGCTGCGGATGCCGCACCACCGGTCCCGCACGGCTCCGCCCCGCCGCGGTTACCGGACCGCCCTGCGGTACCGGACTGCCCTGCGGTCCCGGGCGGCCCGGACTGCCCTGCGGTCCCGGGCGGCCCTGCGGTCGCGGGCGGGCCGGACCGCCGCGCGGGTCCGGGCCCGGCGGCGCGCCTTAGGAGTGCCTTACGCCAGCGGCGGCGGGCCCTGGTCCACCCGGCGCACCATGGGCTCGGCCCGCTCCAGGTCGTCCCACATGCACTCGGCCCACCACGTCGCGCCCGCCGCCGCGAGCGGCCCCGCCAGGTCCGCCGCGGCGGCCGGGTCGGCCGGGCTCATGCCGGACATGACCAGGTCGAACGGCTCGCCGTCACGGCCGATCCGCGTCCGCTGGTCGGTCAGGAACCCGTGGATCTCGCGCACCGTCACGGCGTCCGGCTGCCGGGGCTTACCCCCGTCGCCGGGAAGCAGGATCGGCATCGCGCCGTCCCAGCGGGCCGCGCGGCGCATCGGCGGCCTGGCCGGCCATTCCCCGCCGACCCACACCGGGACCCGCGGCCGCTGCACGGGCGTGGGCAGGAACGTCACGTCCTCGACGACCACGTGCTCGCCGCGGAAGGTGACCGGCTCGCCCGACCACAGCAGGCTCAGCGCGGTAAGGCCCTCGTCCAGGCGGGCGGCCAGTTCCTTGCGGTCGGTGGTCTCGCCGAAGCTGCCGAACTCATCGGCTATCGGGGCGCCGAGACCGACGCCCAAGATCATCCGGCCGCCGGTGAGCCGGTCCAGGGTGGTCACCTCCCGGGCCAGCTTCGACACCCGCCGCCGCGCCACCGGGGTGATCATCGTGCCGAGCCGGATCCGTTCCGTGGCCAGCGCCGCGGCGGTCAGCAGCACCCACGGGTCGGCGATCGTCCGCCGCAGTGCCTTGCGGTGCGTGATGTGATCCCAGACGAACAGCCCATCCCAGCCCGCCTCCTCGGCCCGCCGGGCCAGGCCGGCGACCACGCGGGGGTCGGCGAAGTCACCGAAGTTCGGCACATCGACAGCAAAGCGCATGACCATGTCGTGGCAAACTACCCTGGTGACCGCACTGAAGTTGCCCAGTCTGCCGTTCCCGCTGGAGCCCGCCGGGAGCCCGCCGCCGGGCTGCCGGGTCCTGCACGGGGCGCTGATCCTGCGCGCGGCGGCCGGGACCGACATGTTCGTCGATCCCGCCGGAGCTGATCCGGGCCAGGTTCCGGACGCGGGCCGCTTCGTAGGCCTGCCCCCGGCCGGCGACTTCACGCTGGCCGCCCAGGTGCGGGTGGAGTTCGCCAGCATGTACGACGCGGGCGTCCTGCTGCTGCACGCCCGCGAGCGGCACTGGGCCAAGCTGTGCTTCGAGTACTCGCCGCAGCTCCGGCCGACCGCGGTCACCGTCGTGACCAAGGGCATCTCCGACGACAGCAACTCCTTCGAGGTCGACGGCGACGCCCTTTGGCTGCGGATCACCCGGTCCGGGGCGGCCTGGGCCTTTCACGCCTCGACCGACGGGTCCTGGTGGCGGCTGCTGCGTTACTTCGCGCTCGGCGGGGACCCGGCCGAACTGGTCCGGGTCGGCTTCCTGGCCCAGTCACCGACGGGGCAGGGCTGCACGGCCGCCTTCGACCGCATCTCGTTCCAGCCGGGCGCCCCGGAGAACCTGCGGGACGGCAGCTGACGCCTACCGGGCGGGCCAGCGGCGGGTGGCCACCAGGGCGGCCAGGTCGGGGGCGAGCCGTAGCTCGGCCGCGTCGAGATCGGGGTGCGTGAGCCAGTGCATCCGGGCCTCGTCAACCTGCCCGTTGAAGCGCGGCGGCCAGTCTTGCGCGGGGGTCAGGTCGTCGATGACCAGGGTGCCGCCCGGGCGGAGCAGGACCGCGGGGTCGGCTCGGCCGCCGCCGCGCTTGCCGTGCGCGCCGCCGTCCAGGACGAGCAGGTCGAACGGGGCCTCCCGGTGGATCTCCCGCCAGTCGCCGCGGATCACGGTCACCTGGGGCAGGTCCTCGACCAGGCCCGCGGCGAGCGCGGCCCGGTTCGCGTCCAGCTCGACGCTGACCAGCCGGGCTCCCGGCTTCGCGCCCGAGGTCAGCCAGGCCAGGCCCACGCCGCAGCCGGTACCGGTCTCGCCGATCACCTCGGCGCCGCTGGCCAGCGCGAACAGCAGGCGCCCGTGCTCCGGGCGGCACGAGTTCTCGAAGCCTTCGCGTCGCGCGATGCTTACCGCTTTGGTCACGAGGGGCGGCAGGTCCCTCAGGCCGTCGTACGCGGCCGTCCCCCGCGGCGACATCGCCCCAGCCTAGCGCCCATACGATTCACGGCAGTCTCTTCAGCCCCGCCAGCCACTGCTTTGGCGGAACATTCGGGCTTCGCGGAGGATTTGGTGGACTGGAGTACCGTCGATCAACAACTAAGCCCGAAACCACCGCGAAAAATGGCGTTTCTGGTACCCGCGAGGCGCCTGCGGCATGAACCTGGCGTACGCTCACGCCGCCTGCCGCGCTGACCGCAAGTGAAGCTCGGCGTCAGCTACGACACCGGCTGCTACGGCACTGGCCCCTATGCGCTGCTCGCGGTGACCCCGCACGCGGAGGCCTGCGGCTTCGAGTCCCACCTGGCCATCCCGGGAATCGCCGGCTACCCTCCCGCGGGCCCGATGCGGGCGCGATTGGCCATCTCCGACCAGAACGTGCGCATCTGGCTCGGCCGCAGACCCTGCCAGCGAGCCGTTCTCCGGCCAATTCGCGCCCGGCGCAGGAGCATGTACTGGTGACGGCAGAACGCCTCGCTCAGTTCCGCCCGGTGCGGCTGCTGCCCTTTGGGGGGATAGGGGCACAGGTCGAACGGGCAGCCATTCAGGCAACTGCTGCTGGGCGGGTTGCTCGCCGCGGTTCCGACGGTGGTGTCTGGCTTGAGCGCCCGCCGGTCGCGCGTGATGCACGGCGGCAGTATGTCCGTGTTCGCGCGTTCAAGCCATTCCTCGACCTTGCCTGGCTGCTCACCGCGCTCGGCCAGGTTCAGCAGCAACAGCACATCCGCGACCAGCTGCTGAGCGTGCCGGTCGAGGCCGCTCCAGCCCATCGATGGCTGGATCCACTGGTCATGCCGGCGGGCTTGGGCCTCAGTCACTTCCTGGCTGTCTCCGACCCGGGTGACCAGATCGCTTTCGTCCATCCATAGGAATCGCTCGGGGTGACCAGTCTCCAGGGCCCGGGCGGCTAGCACCGCCGCAGCTTGGACGAAGGGGTGGATGTGTCGGTCGCCGCGCCCGTCACGGGCCTGCTCGGCGCTGATCTCTTCCAGCCAGTGATTCACGGTGGCGTCGGGATTCCAGTTCTGGCCGTCGGCCGTCCACTCGCCCGCCTGGATCTCCCAGAGGCACAACGCCTGGATCAGGGTGAGCTGAGAGAACCAGTAGCGTGCGTGCTTGAGCATCTCGAGGGCCTCTGCCTGTAGCTGCCCGAGCACGGCGGGCCGGGAGTGCGCCTGCCTGTAACGGCGGTTGGCCGCGTACTTGAAGCCCTGGGCCAGCGCGATTTCCTGGGAGATCGTCAACCGCCCGTCGAACCGAACACACCGGCGCCACTGCCTGAGGTATCGCTCCGCGTCCTGATACACCGATCCCGGCCCGTCGTCGCCGCCAGTGGCGCCAATCGACGCGACGAGCAGCGGCGCGAGCCATGCGCTCACCTGCTGAGCCCATTGCGCTTCGCCGTCGGCCGACGGCGCGTTCGCGGAGTTCGCGGCGCGGCCACGCAGGACTTGGTAGCCCCACAGTTTGCTGTTCTGGTCACGGCCCTGCTGCCCGACGCTTTGCCCGGGCGTGGCAAGCTCCCACCGGATCTCCTTATAGGCAACGGCACCACCGCGCCCGATCTCCTGGGCAGCGGCCAGCCTGATCCGGTAGGAACTCTCCTTCAGGCAAATCTCATACAGCTGGGCGTACCCCACGCCGCCCGGGCAGTCGTGCCGCCGGCCGGTCAGCGTGTGCAGCGCGTCACCGAACCGGGACACCAGCCCGAGCTTCGCCTCCTCTAGCGTTTGCCGGTCCTCTGACCTGATGTCGGGCCATTGCTGCTGGATCTTCTTGGCCAGGTCGAGGTGCGAACGGCTCTTCAGCCGGTGGGCATTGGTGCCGGGAGGGCGTGCTGCTACGTGGCCGCTCTGCGCGTTGCCCGCAGCGGACCGGCCCTGTGGCCGACGGCTCCCGATCCTCGCGGCGGCCTGACTGGCGAACTGGGCCACGGCTTTGCCCGGCCCGGTGTCGGTCCATCCGACAGCGCGGTGATTAGTGGCAATGCTGCTGATCTCCATCGCCGCCGCGTAAATGTCCAGGGCCTTGTTGTCGTGCCTGGCGCTGGCCGCTTCGGCCAGCTGATAGCAGACCGCCCCAGGGCTGTCGGGAGACGAGCCGGGCGTTCCCGATGGCTGGCCGACGCTCTCCTGCTCGATGAGTTTGCTCCGGGAGTGCAGCACGAGCGCGATTAGGAACTCCCGCCCCGGGCCGGTGCGCTCGCCGTCCGGCGTGCCGTAGAGCGCCTCGTACACGTACGCGGGGTCACGGAGGGCGGCGTCCATCAGCTGAGAACCGAGAAAGGCCTGGATCAGGCTGTGCTGGAACCGGACGCGGCTGGCCAGCGGCTCCACCAAGCCGAGCTGGGCTGCCCAGGCCGCAGCCAGCCGCTGATCGATAAGGTGAAACTTGCCGCCCTTTCTCTCGTCGATCTGTTTAAGGCGTTCCTCGACCTTTTCGTAGATCTCCCCCTCGACGACTGAGTCCAGGCGGACTTCAAGGCTGTCGTCTTTCAGGCCGACGCAGGCCAGGGCTGACATCCATACCAGGGCGACCTCGCGCTCCGCCGGCCGGAGTGGCACCTCAGGGCGCAGGTCGCCGCGGATCATTGCTCGTTGCCAGGTCTGCAACAGGCGGACCCGCAGCTTTGACGGGTCATCACCTGGCGTCCCCAGCACCTCGGCCTGACGCGTCGCGATCTGGTCGAGCAGGTCATAACCGTAGATCTCCTTGGTGATCTGCAGGTATAGCGGGGAATCGGCCACATCGGCGGTCTCCACGATCCAGCTGAGCCGCCGCTCGTCTTCGGTCGGGCCGGCCTCTGCGACATAGGCCAGGGCTGCGTCCTTGCTGAGCGGCTCGAGTTCGTGGATGGTCGCGTCCATCTCCCGAAGCGGGGTGTGCGGGCGCGAGGCGATGAACAGGGGAAGACGCTGATCATAGGCCTTACGGATGGCGATGCGGATCTTGTTGTCCCGCTCTTCAGCGTCCTGGTCCCTGGACAGGGCTTCTTCCAGCCCGTCGGCGAGTACCACGATGCGGCCATCCTGAAGCAGCCGTCGCCAGACCTTCTCCCCTTCGCCCGCCGAGGCCAGCCGCTCGTTGACGGTCTCCATGAACTGGACTTTGGCTAGTTCCGAGAAATCGAGCGTTTCCGCATCCCGCAAACGGATCGGTACCGGGACCGCCCTTCGCTTGGCCAACATCTCTGTGAGCAGGACGACTACCGCGGTCTTTCCGGTACCCACGCCGCCGACGAGAACGTGCGGCCGACCGGAGTCGCGATCGCGCAGATCCTCCATGAGCACCCGGCACAGGTCGTCGCGCCCCACGATCTTGCCGAAGATGGGGCCGGCCGTCGGCACCAGGTCACGGGCATGTTGCCGGGCCTTGGCCCGGTACCGCCGGTCCATCCGCCAGAACCGCCAGAACAGGAAGACGACCGATGCCAGCGCGATGGACAGCAGCGAGGTGATCCACCCGCTGATGGCACCGCAGGAGACGTCGATGTGGTTGCAGGCTGCGTCGTCGTTCGGCGGAACGCTCCACGGTTTCCGCAGGAAGAAGACCACGTAAATGGACCGGAGCATCCAGGCCACGAGAATCAGCGCCACCAGGGCGATGGCCCAGCCGCTCAGCGTCATCCAGGGCCGGCCGAGCCAGCGTCGCGGCCGGTCGACGCCCCGGTGCCGGAGCCCGAATAGGCGCAGCCGGTGCCTGAGTCTGTAGACCATCTTCCGCAGCTTCGACCATGCTCCCGTGAACAGCAGCACGATGCCGTCAGGCTCTTTCGTCCGTCTGGCCCGTCTGAGCAGATGACCCGACATCGCCATCCCCCCCAAGAACTTAGTCGATTCGCGCTATCGTCATGGATCGCAGGTACTAAGCGACTGCACAACTCAATGGCTACGCATATACCAGCTATTACCCTGAGGCGCGAGGGTCGAACGTCCTAACAGGCCACAGCCGCCGAATCATTTGTGATGCGAGCTGAGAATATTGATGGCGAAAGGCTCGCCTTGCCGCGTAACCGGGACGCCGGCAAGGCAGGGACTCCAGCGCCCAATCCGTTGAACGGTCTCCTCGAGCCAAGGCATACCGGCGTCGCGGGCAGCGTACGCACAGCCCATTCCTATCTCCGGGGAACGACCCTAGCGGGACAATCGCAATCTGTTTAGGCCTGCGCCGTGTCCTGGCCAGGCCGTACTCCGGCTTTAATCACTCTTATGCCGAACGAACCCACGGTTCCTGCCCTGCAGATGAGTTCTCGCCCCGCTCACGGCCGCGCCTCTCCCGCTCACTTCGGCCAGATCTCCCGCCCAGCTGCCGCCAAATGTATTCATGCCGCGCTCCCGAAAGATGCGGGCCACACAAGGATCACTCAGACGGCGTGCTACAACCGCAATCCGGCCGGTCAGGGCCGGGTCGCCGATGGTTCCGGCCAGCGTCCCGGGGAACCGGTCGCCGAGCTGGCCGGCCGGAACCGTCCACAGCAGGAGCGCCAGGGTCGGCCAGGCATAGCCATCTCAGGCCGGTCCGGCCGCATGCATGCGGTCCCGGCCGCGGCCCTCCTTCACCAGCCGCGGTCGGCCGTTACTTGTCGCGAGCAGCGCGGGATCGGCTCAGCATCCCGGCCGCGTACACGACGATCGCGGTGACGCCGACCGTCAGCCAGGTCTTCACCCGGGCACCTGCCCGAAAACCGCCTCGACGGCCGTGCCGGCGGCCGTGATCACGACGACCAGAAGGGCGAGGAAGAAGGGGTTCACGTACGGGCGGACGGGGCTGTGTGGCCCGCGCACCGGCGTTTCTGGGGTCCCCGTTGGCCGCACAAGCTCAAGGGTGTGCCTGGTAGGTGGATGCTGTTCGCCATCAAAAGGCTAACTGGCCGCTGGACAGGGGACAGTATCACATTCGGCTCGGTCAGAGTTAGCGTCAGAGCTGGATCGTCGCCTCGACGGTCAGCCTGCGATTGTTTTTACAGTTGGCATATGGCTCTGGGATCCCCCAAAGTCTCCGTCAAGCCCAAATCCTCCGCGGAAAGGGCTAGGCGGGGAGGTAGCGGGTGGTGTAGGCGTTGCGGAATTTGCCGGAGGGGTCGAAGCGGCGCATGAGGTCGAGGAAGCCGGGCAGGCGCTCGTAGCGGGCGCGGAGGGTCTCGGGCGAGGTGGTGAAGATCTTGCCCCAGTGCGGGCGCGGGGCGAACGGGGCCAGCGCTTGCTCCACCTGCGTGACCACGGGGAGCACCGAGGCGGTATCGGCGATCCAGGTGAAGTGGAAGGCGACGCTGTCCTGGTCGTAGCAGGTGCTGAGCCAGAGCTGGTCGGCGGCGACGACGCGGATCTCGCAGATCTGCAGGACCGGGGCCAGACGGTCCCGGATCTCGTTCAGGGCGTGCAGGGCCGGGACGGCGTCGGCCACCGGCAGCAGGTACTCGGACTGGAGCTCGTCGCCGGCGCTGGGCTTGAACTCGGGGCGGAAATGCGGGAGCCGCTCGTACCAGCGGCCGGGGACGCCCAGCTGCTCGGTGCAGTTATCCGGGGACGCGCCGGGCGCCGGGTGCCGGGCCGAGAGCGCGGGGGTGGCGGTGAACCACGGTTCTTGCGTGACTGGTGAAGGGAGGCCGGGAGACTGCTTGATCCAGAGCTGAGTCAGGCGGGGAGCTCGCCAGTCGGTGAACATGCTCACGCTGTAGCCGCTGGCCATGAGGTCGGCGAAGTGATCGTCCAGGGTGCCGAGGGGCAGGTCCTCGTAGACCCACTGGCTGAGGTCGAAGGACGGGACCAGCTCCAGCAGCAGGCTGGACACCACGCCGAGGGCGCCCAGGTGGACTACGGCGCCGTCCTCACGGGTCAGTTCCGCCAGGTCGCCGCCGGCGGTGACCAGGGTCAGGCCGGCCACGGCGGCGGCGAGGTTCTGGTTCACGGCACCCGAGCCATGAGTGGCGGTCGCGCAAGCGCCGGCCACTGAGATATGCGGCAGCGAGGCCAGGTTGCGGAGGGCGAAGCCGCGGGCGTCCAGGCGGACGGCCAGCTCGGCGTAGCTCAGGCCCGCCGCGACGCGGGCGACCGAGCGAGCCGAGTCGACCGAGACCTCGGGCGGCAGGCCCGCCAGGGTGACCTGGGCGCCCGGCGAGTCAGCCAGGTCGTTGAACGAGTGACCGGTGGCCAGCACGCGGATCCGGCCGGACCGGGCCACTACGGCCTGGAGCTCGCTGAGCGAGGACGGGCGGTGAAAGCCGGGGGCGCCGAAGACGACGTTGCCTGCCCAGTTCGTCCGCGGTTGCGCATTCACAGCTCGACTCCCTGCGGGTCCGTGTCCCCCCGCGGATCCCCCCGTGCCGACGGCAACCCTACCTGCCGGGACCACCCTTATCGCACCGCGGTGCGCGCGGCCGCGGGTGTGCTGGCCGCGGGGGTTCCTGCATTTCCCCCAGTCCCCCAGAGATTCGCCCAGAGCCAGCGCATTTCCTGACTGGCGAACGGGACATCCGATTGGTCCCGGCTACTAACAAGGAGATTGATCATGAAGTCTGTCAAGAGGAACGCCCTGCGGGTTGCGGCCGCCACCGTTGCGTCCGGCGTTCTCGCGGCCGGGGCGGTGGCCCTGGCCGGGGCGGCCAGCGCCAGCACGCTGAGCCCCGCGAGCACGGCGAGCCCAGCTAGCAGCGCCACCACCGGCGGCTACAGCTTCCGGACCCTGGACAACGCCAATGACGTGACGTTCAACCAGCTGCTCGGGATCAACGACTTCGGCGTGATCGCGGGCTACTTCGGCTCCGGCGCGCAGGGCCACCCGAACAAGGGTTACCTGCTGGAGCCGAACCACGCCCAGTACATCAACGAGAACTTCCCCGGCTCGGTGCAGACCCAGGTCACCGGGCTGAACAACACCGGCGTCACGGTCGGGTTCTGGTCCAGCATGAACAACGCCAACATGGTGAACGACAACTTCGGCTTCGTCGACGTGGGCGGCCGCTTCCGCACCGCCGACTTCCCGACCGGCACCCCCGCCAGCCCGCCGATGGACCAGCTGCTCGGCGTCAACGATCAGGACGTCGCGATCGGCTTCTACACCGACGCCAACGGCAACAACCACGGCTACGAGTACGACGTCCGCAGTGGCCGGTTCAGCACGGTCACCGAGTCGGGCGTGACCAGCCTGACCGCGGCCGCCATCAACGACCTGGACCAGGTGGCCGGCTTCTACACCAACCCGGCCACCGGCAACACCGACGGGTTCCTGAAGGCGGACGGCCGGTTCACCGACCTGGCGGTCCCCGGCGCGTCCTCCACGATGGCGCTCGGCCTCAACATCCGCGACGAGGTCGTGGGCACCTACACGGTCGGCTCGGGCAGCTCGGCCACCATGCACGGGTTCACCTGGACCCCGCAGCACGGGTTCAGCACCATCGATGACCCGCAGGGCATGGGCACCACCACCATCAACGGCGTCAACGACTTCGGCCAGCTGGTCGGCTTCTACGTCGACGGCGCCGGCAACACCGACGGCTTCCTCGCCACCCCGCAGCGGTAACCCGCCGCACTGAGCTGCTGGCCACCCCCGGATGGGGGTGGCCAGTGCCATGTTCAGGATCTAGGCGGCGACCAGGTGGACGGGAGCGGGCCGCCGTACCAGGCCTCGATGATGTGCCGCGCGATCGACACCGACGGGGGCAAGGCCAGCTCACCGGCCCGCAGCGCGGCGAGCAGGTCGGCGCGGCTCCACCAGCGCGCCTCGGCCAGTTCCTCGTGGTCGACGGCGATGGACTGGCCCGCGGGCGCGTCGGCCCGGAAGCCGAGCATCAGGCTGCGCGGCATCGGCCAGGGCTGGCTGCCCAGGTAGCGGACGTTGGTGACCGTGATCCCGGTCTCCTCGGCCACCTCGCGGATCACGGCCTGCTCGGCGGACTCCCCCGGTTCCACGAACCCGGCCAGGATCGAGACCCGGCGGCCCGGCCAGGCGGCGTTGCGGGCCAGCAGGCAGCGGTCTTCGGGATCGGTGACCAGCATGATCACCGCGGGGTCGGTGCGCGGGAAGTGCTCGCTGCCGTCCTGGGGGCACCTGGCCGAGTGGCCGGCCGCGTCGGGCACCGTGGGAGTGCCGTCCAGCGGGCAGCGGACGTGCGTGTCGTGCCAGTTGGCCAGGGCCACCGCGTGGGTGAGCAGCCCCGCGTCGCGGTCGGGGAGCAGCGCCCCCACCTCGCGCAGTGAGGCGGCCCTGATGCCGTCGGCGGCCGTGCCCAGCGGGCCGCTCACCCCGAAGTAGACCACGCCGTCGGTGTCCTCGCCGAGCAGGAACCGGGTCCCGGCCGGCGCCTCCTCCGGAGCGACGAACACCAGCTCGGTGTCCCCGCGGACCAGCGCGTGACCGTCATGCACGACCAGGACGCGGGTGCGGGGGTCCTTCCAGGCCGCGTCGATCCAGTCCTTGTCCGCCCGCCGCCTGGTGATCCGGTCGACGGTGCCACGGGCCAGCGCGAGATTGTCCAGCGGGGCGCACCCGGTGAGTTCCGGCGAGGTCACGTGAGGTCCGCGCCGGTGGTGGCCAGTTCCTCCCAGAGGTACGCCGACACCTCGGCGCCCCGCAGCAGCAGCGACAGGTCGATTCGCTCGTTGGGCGCGTGCGGCCGGTCCGAATCCAGGCCGACGCCCACGAACACCAGCGGCGCGCCGAGGATCTCGGCCAGGTCGGCCTCCGGGCCGCTGCCGCCCTCCTTGGTGAACAGCACCTCGCGGCCGAACGCCCGCTCCATGGCCCGCCGGCCGGCCCGGACGGCCGGGGAGGTGATCGGCGAGTGGCTGGGGCGGACCGCGTGCGCCCCAGCCACCGTGGCCTCCAGCCCGGCCGGGGTGGCGGCGCGTACGTACTCCCCGAACGCGGCCAGCACGTCGGCCGGATCCTGGTCGGCGACCAGCCGGAACGAGACCTTGGCGTACGCGGCCTTTCCGATGATCGTCTTGCTGCCCGGGCCGGTGTGACCGCCCCACATCCCGTTGACCTCCGCGGTGGGCCGGGCCCAGATCCGCTCCAGGGTGGTGAAGCCCTCCTCGCCGTACGCGGCGCCGCTTTGCCCGGCCTCGGCCAGCCACTCCTTCTCCTCGAACGGCAGCCGGGCGAACAGCTCCCTTTCCTCGGCCGACAGCGCCAGCACCCGGTCGTAGAAGCGGGGCAGGGTGACCCGGCCCGCGTCGTCGTGCAGGCCGGCCAGCAGGGCGACCATCGCGTGCAGCGGATTCGGCACCCCGCCGCCGAACGACCCGGAGTGCAGGTCCCGGACCGGCCCGGTCAGCGTGACCTCGGCCACGGCCAGCCCGCGCATGCCGGTGCACATGGACGGCACGTCGGCGGCCCACATGCCGGTGTCGCTGACCACGATCACGTCGCAGGCCAGCCGGTCGCGCTCGCGCCGCAGCAGCTCGGCGAAATGCTCCGAACCGGACTCCTCCTCACCCTCGACGATCAGCTTGATCGTGACCGGCGGCGCTTTGCTCCGGCTTACGGCCAGGCAGGCCCGGATGCCGAGGGAGTGGAACAGCACCTGGCCCTTGTCGTCGGAAGCGCCCCTCGCGAACAAGCGGCCGTCGCGCTCGGCGGGCTCGAACGGCGGGCTGTCCCATTCCTCCAGCGGCTCGACCGGCTGGACGTCGTGATGCCCGTAGACCAGGACCTTCGGGGCCCGCGGATCGGCGGCCGGCCATTCGGCGAACACGGCGGGCAGCCCGTCCGGCGCGGTTTCCCAGACCTCGGCGACGGGGAAGCCGATGGCCGTCAAGTGCGCGGCGAGCCATTCGGCGTTGCGCCGCACGTCACCGTGGTGCATTGGATCGGCGGAGATCGACGGGATGGCCAGCCACTGCTTCAGGTCATCGATGAACTCGCGGGCGTGGGACTCAACGTAGGCACGGGCATCCATGCCTAGATCATCTCAAAGGTGTCGCCCCGGCCGCGGATGCCGGCCGCCGGGACCGACACGGCCCGCCCGGGACGGCCGGTGACCCAGCCGACCCGGGCCGGCTCCTCGCCGACGCTCTTCAGCGCGGCCATCGCCGCCTGCTGCCGGGCCGCGGGGATCACGATGGCGAACCCGGTCCCCATGTTGAACGTGGCGTACATGGTCGCGGCCGAGACCCCGCCCGCCTCCGCGATCAGCCCGAACACCGGCGGCGCGGGCGGCAGCGCGTCCAGCTCGTAAGACACGTCGGCGGCCAGCCGGCCGAGGTTGAGCAGCCCGCCGCCGGAGATGTTGACCAGGCCGCGGGCCTCCACGCCGGCCGCCCACAGGGCCTGGACCGCGGCCACGTAGACCCGGGTCGGCTGGAGCAGCGCGTCGTCCAGATGCCGGGCCGTCCCCGGCACCCGGTCCGACAGCGTCATCCCGGCCCGCTCGAACAGGACGTGCCGGGCCAGTGAGTACCCGTTGCTGTGCAGACCCGAGCTGGGCAGGCCGATGATCACGTCGCCGGGCCGGACGCCGGAGCCGTCGATCGGGGTGCGCCCCGGGGGCAGCGCCCCGATCGCGGTGCCGACCAGGTCCAGCATCGGACGGCTGCCGGACGCGTCGGCCAGCATGGATCCGATCTGGGCGATCTCGCCGCCCGGGATGGCGATCCCGGCCAGGTCGGCGCCCAGGTACAGACCGCGGGCGATCTCCTCGAGCACGCCCTCATCGATCCGGTCGATGGCCACGTAGTCCAGCAGCGCGAGCGGCACCGCGCCCACGCAGATCAGGTCGTTGACGTTGTTGGCCACGCAGTCGATCCCGATCGGCTCCCACCGGTTGGCCTCGCGGGCCAGCAGGATCTTGGTGCCCACGCCGTCGGTGCTCATCGCCAGCGGCGGCCCGGAGTCCAGCTGCAGGATGGTGGCGAAGTAACCGCTGGACAGGCCGGTGATGCTGGTCACCATCGAGGACCGGGCCGCGGTGCGGGCCAGCCAGGGACGCATGGCCCGGGCGAACACGTCCTGCTCGCGCTGTTCGTCCACCCCCGCCGTGGCGTAACTGGGGGGCGATGCTGGCCTCGGGGGGGACGACCCCCCCGTACCCCGAGCCTGCGGCGGCGTTTGGTCGTCACTTGCATCCATGCAGGCAGCCTACGGTAACGATGCTGGCCGACCGCGGAACCGGGGCCGGAGGCAGGCACCACGATTCGTTCGGAATAATTGAACTTTCAAATGCAGTTATGCTGGCACAAGCGACTTGGAGGACACATGCCAGCGATCACCGTCGAGAACATCCTGGTCCTGCCGCGGGTCCCGGAACCTGACGTGAGCGCGGCCGAGCGGAAGGTCACCTCGGTCACCACCGCCCCGTCCGGGCTCGAGGGCGAGGGGTTCCCGGTCCGGCGCGCGTTCGCCGGGGTCGACCTGGCCCGGCTCGACCCGTTCATCCACATGGACCAGATGGGCGAGGTGGACTACGGCCCCGGTGAGCCCAAGGGCACCCCGTGGCACCCGCACCGCGGGTTCGAGACCGTCACCTACATCATCGACGGGACGTTCCGGCACCAGGACTCCAACGGCGGCGGCGGCCTGATCACCGACGGCGACACCCAGTGGATGACCGCGGGCGGCGGCATCCTGCACATCGAGGCGCCGCCGGAGGAACTCGTGGTCAGCGGCGGGCTGTTCCACGGCATCCAGCTCTGGGTCAACCTGCCGGCCCGGCTGAAGATGACCCAGCCGCGCTACCAGGACATCCGGGCGGGCCAGGTCGCGCTCTTGTCGTCTGCGGACGGCGGGGCGCTGCTGCGGGTGATCGCCGGGTCGTTCGGCGGGCACGACGGGCCGGGCGTCACGCACACGCCGATCTCCCTGGTGCACGCCACCGTCTCGGCGGGCGCGCAGGTCCGGCTGCCGTGGCGGGCCGACTTCAACTCGCTGGCCTACGTGCTGGCCGGGAGCGGCACCGCCGGGGCCGAGAAGCGGCCGATCCGGATGGGTCAGCTGGCGGCGTTCGGGGCGGGAGACGCGCTGACGTTCGCGGCCTCGGGATCGCGGGACATGGACATCCTGCTGCTCGGCGGCCAGCCGATCCGGGAGCCGGTGGCGGCCTACGGCCCGTTCGTCATGAACACCCGGGCCGAGCTGGAGCAGGCCTTCGCGGACTACCAGGCCGGACGGCTGGGGTCGATTCCCGCGGTGCCGGTCGAGCCGCACCCGGGCCACGACGTTATCTAGGCCGAACGGAGCGGGGTGCGTCGGCCCGGATCAGCTTGAGCGCGAGCGCGGGGCAGGCGGCGACGGCGCGGCGCGCCTCCAGGTCCAGGGCGGGGGGCACCGGGCCGGGGTCGACGACGGGGTAGCCCCACTCGTCCATCCAGATGAGCTCGGGCAGGAGCTCGGCGCAGACGCCGTGCCCGGAGCAGTTGATGGGATTGACCCGCAGGGTGTCGGCCATGGTCAGATCCAGTCTTCCTCGCGGACCGGCATGGCGTCCGGCAGCGGCAGGAACGGCGCGCGGTTAGTAGCGGAGCACTGGCCGCGGGCGTGCAGGCCGATCTCCGGCGCGAATACGGTCAGCGTGCTGCGGACGAACCGGACGGTGCCGTCCGGGTGGTTGCAGGCGCCGCGGCCGGTGACCAGGTTTTGGGGTCCGGTCCACCGCTCCAGGTCGGCGAGGACCTGCCTGCGGTGCCCGCGCCCGGCCAGTTCGGCCACGGCGGCGGCCATCCGGGGCAGGCCGTTGAGGCACGGCCCGCACTGGCCGGCTGACTCGGCGGCCAGGTAGCGGACGACCCGGGCCGCCTCGGCCAGGCCGCACCGGTCGGCGGGCAGCGCGGCGATGACGCCGGCGCCGACCGCGGCACCGTGGCTTTTCAGCGCCGCGTTGTCCAGGCTGAGGGTGTCGATGGTGTTGACGGGCAGCCAGGCGCCGTGGTAACCGCCGATGAGGACGGCCTGGACGTTCTCTTGGCTGGGTAGCAGGGTCCTTAGCGGGGCGCCGATCTCGGCCTCGAAGACCTGCGTGTTGTCGCCGGTGTGGACGGTGGCGAGCATGCTGCCCGGCTCGTTCGCGGTGCCGAGGCCGCGGAACCAGCGCGGGCCGTACCGCGCGATCAGGGCCAGGTGAGCGAGGGTCTCGACGTTCTGGACCAGGGTGGGCGCGCCGCCCAGGCCGCGTTCGGTCACCCGGGGCGGCACGAAGGTGGGCACCGCCGGGCCGCCGCCCAGCCGGTTGACCAGCGCGGACTCCTGGCCGGCCAGGAACCGCGGCGGCGCCTCGAAGACGGTGACCTCGAGCCGGTCCAGGCCCGCGGCGTACCGCTGGGCCAGCGCCCGCATGATCTCGTGGCTGACCCCGGGGTGCACGTACAGGTAGGCCTCGCTGGCCCCGACGGCCTCCGCGGCCAGCTGCAGCCCGTCCAGCATCAGGTTCGGCGCGGCCCGCAGCAGCAGGACATCCTTGTGGCTGGCGGGCTCGCTTTCCGCGCCGTTGGCCACGATCACCTTGCGGCCGCGGGCCCGGGCCACGATGGCCATCTTGCGGTGCACCGGGAACGCGGCACCGCCGCGGCCGGTCAGTCCGGCCTGCTCGACTCCGCCGATCAGCAGGCCGGGGCCGCCCCGGTACGGCGGATGGCCGTACCGGGCCAGGTGCGTGCGCACGTCTTCCGGCACCCCCGGGACCAGGGGCAGCAGGCGGGGCAGCCCGGAAGCAGACGGCCGGGCTGCCCCGCCTGTCGCCTGGTTCACGGTCTCGTTCACGGTCCCTTTCGCCGGGGCCATCGTCATCGTGAGATCCTCTCGGGAGCCTGCCGTGATCCGCGCAGGCCGTGCTGGTGGAGGAGGGCGGCGACCCGGGCCGCGCGGGGGAGCTGGCGGGCGGCGCTGGCCAGCCGCCAGATGGCCGCGGCCGCGACGACCAGGGCGCAGGCGACGGCCAGGTCAAGCAGCCAGCCGTGCTGCAGGTCCTTGCTCGAGCCGATGCTGTGCGCGAACGCGACCGGCCAGCACAGGTAGGCGAGCAGGTGGATGGCCCGCCACAGGATCCGGTTGAGGCGGCCGCGGACCAGGCTGGTGATGATCATGGCCAGCATCAGGTCGAACGAGATCGCGCCCAGGCCGAGCCAGAGCCGTTCGTAGCCGGAGTCGAACGGGACGACACTGGACAGGACCGGGATGCTGACGTAGGTGTCGGCCACCGCGGTCAGCACGTGCACGGCGATGAACGCCACGGCGAGCAGCGAGAGGTTCCGGTGCAGGCTGGTCACGGCGAAGCGAGGCAGGCCCGGGAGGCGGCCCTGGCGGTTGACCAGGATGCCGAGCACCAGGACGGCGGTGAGCAGCAGCAGTGCGACGATGCCGGTGGAGCGACTGGCGTACCAGAACACGGTGCTCCCGCTCATGTCACTCCTTCCCGTCCGGTCGGGGTTGGTATCTGTTCACGTCATCCATAGTTGCTGAGCGAGGTGGATAAAGCCTGCAAGCTAGTTCTGAGATAGCTCTGACTGAGCTGAGCTTGGCGCGGCAGGCTCCGGGGCGTCTTCGGGCCAGCCGGCCACGGTGAACACCACGCCGGTCGCGTCGACCAGGCGGGCGGGCAGGCCGAGCTTGGCCAGCCAGCCGAGGGCGGCCCGGCCGCGGATGACCGCGGCGGTGCTGGCCGCGTTGGCGTCCGCGCAGGTCCCCGCGGCCACCGACACGGTGCGCCAGACCGGCTCGGCCGGGAAGCCGGTGCGCGGGTCGAGGATGTGGTGCAGCACGTCACCGCCGCGCTGCCAGCGGCGCGCGGCGGTGCTGGACGTGGCCAGCCCGCCGTCGCGGATCGCGATCAGCGCGTACGGGCCCGCTGGTGTCTCATCCGGGGAGCCGGTCACGTCCTGGACCCGGATCCGCCAGCCGCCCTCGGGGCCGGGGCCCGCGACCGCGATGTCGCCGCCCAGGCTGACCAGCACCCCGCAGCCAGCCCGCCGCGCGATCCGCGCCGCGGACCGGTCGGCGGCCCACGCCTTGGCGGTGGCCCCGAGGTCCAGCTGGATGCCGGCGGGCATGGTCAGCATCCGGCCCTCCAGGCGGACCTCGCGCCAGCCGGGCACCGTCCGCACGGTGAGCTCCGCGGCCGGCCCGGTACGCTCGATTCGTTCGAAATCGCGGTCGTATCCGATGGCAGACATGGCCGCGCCGACCGTCGGGTCGACGTCGCCGTCGGTGAGTTCGGCCGCCCGCAGCGCGACGGCGATGGCCTCGGCGAGCAGCGGGCTGACCTGCTGGCCTTCCGCTCGGCCCGTTGCCTGGCCGCTCGCTTGGCCTTCGGCCTGGCCGCTGGCTTGCAGGGCGCAGATCTCGGAGTCGGCGCGGAACCGGCTGCAGGCCAGGTCGACCGCGGCCAGGTCTTGTTCGAGCAGGCTGCGGGCCTGGGCCAGGCAACGCGAATCGGTGACGACCAGCCGGACCTCGGTCCCGAGGGCGCGCCAGGCGGCCGCGGCCTCGGTTTTGCCGACGGCGGCGGCGGCGTCCTGGGCGGGCGGCATCAGGAGCCGCCGGAGGTGGCCTGGCTGCTGCCCGAACTCGAGCTCGGAGCGGAACCCGAGCTGAAGCCGCTGGAGCTCGAGTTGGATCCGGACGAGGTGGAGCCGGAGTTCGAGGACGAGCCGGAGTTCGAGGACGAGCCGGAGTTCGAGGACGAGCCGGAGTTCGAGGACCCGGAACTGGTCGAGGTGCCGGCCGAGGACGAGCCGGTGGACGCCGAGGGGGAAGTCGTGGTCTTGTGCGTGGACCCAGGCAGGGCCAGGGTCACCACGCCCGCCGCCACTACGCTAGCCATAGTGACCGCGGTGGTGGTCGACCGGACCTTGGCGCGGCCGCGTTCCCGGGCCGCCATGGCCAGCCTGACGCTGTCGCGTGATGCTCTACTCATGTCACCCATTCTGCGGTCGCGGACTCGGAGTCTGCTGCGGGGAACTTCTCGGTTGGCTATGAGGGCGCGTCTCCCGGGTGAGCCGCCTGGCCCGAGGCTACCCAGCGAAGATGAAGGACTCCTGAAGACGCGGTTCCGCCTGCCCCGTCAGTGGTAGCCGTGGGTCATCGGGTGCGGGCTGAGCTTCATCTCCGGCAGCCACCCGCCGTGGCGGATGGCCCGCATTGCCTCCTTGCGCCGTTCTCGGTCCATCCGGTCGATGAACAGCACGCCGTCGAGGTGATCGGTCTCGTGCTGCAGGCAGCGGGCCAGGTTGCCGGTGCCGACCACCTGGACCGGATCGCCGTCGGCGGTGAAGCCCTTTGCGACCACGTTCATCCGGCGCTTGGTGTCGAAGTAGAAGCCAGGGATCGACAGGCATCCTTCGGGGCCGTCCTGTTCCACCTGATCGGGGAAGGCGAGCACCGGGTTGACCAGATGGCCGGCCACGTCCTCGTCGTGGAACACGAACACCCGCAGGCCGACGCCGACCTGGGGCGCGGCCAGGCCGGACCCGCGCTGGTCGTACAGCGTCTGATCGAGGTTGCGGACCAGGCGGCGCAGTTCGGCGTCGAACGTCGTCACCGCCTCGGCCGGAGTGGTGAGGACCGGGTCGCCGAACAGGCGGATCGGCAGGACCGCCATGTCGTGTTCTCCTCCGGGAGTGAGCTTTGCAAAGAGTATAGTTTGCAAAGTGATGGCGCTACGTGCCCGCCGGGAGCCGCGGCTGGAACGGCATCCGGTCCGGGAGGACCTGCTGGAGCTGATCCGCCGGGACGGGATCGTCACCGCCACGGCCGCGGCCCGCGAACTGGGCGGCAGCACCGGCCTGTACTCCTTCCACCTGCGCCGGTTGGCCCGGTTCGGGATCATCGAGGAAGCTCCCTCCGCAGGCGGCCGGGTCCGTCCGTGGCGGCTCGCGCGGTCCGGTGCGGCACCATCACCGGACCAGGCCAGCTCCCGTCCGGTCAGCGACGCCGAACTGAGCGAGGTGGCGCGGGGACTGGAGGACGAGAGTTACCGTCGCTGGCTGGAGCAGCGCGACACCGCGCCCGCGCCCTGGCGTCGTGACGAGGCGTTCAGCCAGGTCGTCTACCTGACCCCCGACGAGATGGCCGGGATGGCGCAGGTGATCCGGGCGCTGCTGGCCCAGTACCGGCACCGCGAGATCAGGCCCGCGGCGCGCCCGCTCGAGGCCGCTCCCGTCGCCGTGGTAGCCCGGCTGTTCCCGCTGCTGGAGCCCGGCGGCGCGCCGCGGCCAGGACCGCCGCGGTGATCACGCCGCGCACGATCGTGCGCAGGCGAAGGCGAGCAGGGCGCCGCTGAGCGGTCTCGTCCGGCCTTAGAGTCTGGCTGTCGGGGTGAGCAGCCACGGCGGGCTGGTCACCCGGGGCGGGTGGGGGGCTGTGGCTGCAGATGATCTTGCCGTCCGGGCTTCGGACCTGGCTGGTGCCGTCGGGGTGGGCGGTCAGGGTCCAGCCGAGCTCGTGCAGGACGACGTGGTGGTGCCACCAGCAGTAATCCTTGAGGTTGGTGAGACTGGTGCGGCCGCCGTCGGCGCGGTGGGTGACGTGGTGGGGTTCACAGCCGGAGGCGGGCTGGTCACAGCCGCCGGGGAACTGGCAGTGCTGGTCCCGCAGGGCGACCAGGCGGCGCAGGTGCAGCGGGATGTCGTCGGTCTGGCCGACGTCCAGGGGGAGGGAGGGTCCGGCCAGGGGTTTGCCGAGCAGGTGGCGGCGCAGGAACGAGGCGGCGCCGCCGGGGCCGGAGACGACCTGGAGGATCGTGCCGAGAATCTGCTGCTCCATCGCGGCCAGCGCGTCCGCGACCGTGGCGGCCTGCTCGGCGCGGCGAGTGGTGCTGCCGGTCAGGCCGGCCGGGACGGCGGCGGGGACCGGGGCGGGTTCGGGTGCGGCCTGGGCGCGGAGCTGGTGGTAGCGGACGCACAAGGCGATCAGGTCCTCGACCGCGCCCGGGTCGATGTCGCCAGTGACCACCGGGATGATCATGGCGTCGCAGGCGACCTGGCGGGCGGCGGCACCGTCCAGCCAGGCGCCGCCGTCCCCGGTGGACACGGAGGCGGCGGCGCGGTGGGCGGCCCACCGGGCGCGGTACTCGGCGATCCACTTGTCTTGGATGCCGGAGTCGGCGTCGATCGCGCACAGGTCCGCGAAGCTGACGTGGACCAGCGCTTTGACCGGCTGACCGGCCCGCCGCGGCAGCAGGTCGGACGCGAGGAGGCGGCGCATCGCCTCGGCCAGCGCGTCGTGGTACCGCTGCGGCCGGGTCCGCAGGTCCCCACCACCCTGGGGGACCGACAGCGCGTCCAGGACCGCCTGCACCATGGCCGTGCATTCGGGGGTCAGGTCGCCGTGGATGACCCCGGCGCCGCCGAACGTGGTGTCCAGGGAGACGCCGCGGTCCAGCCGCGGATCGTCATCCGGGTCGGGGCGGGCGGTGCGGGCGCGGATCTCCGCGCAGATCGCCGCCAAGGACCGCAGGTCCGCGCCGGCCCTCGCCGCGGCGACCAGGATCTCCTCGGCCTCGGCCCGGTACTCCTCCGGGATGGCCTTCGTCCACCGGGCCAGCTGCAGGGCAACCGACTTGGTGAGCACGTGGCCCTCGGCCAGAGCGGCCAGCAGCACCTGGTGGCCGCGAGCCAGCGCCTGGAGCGCCATGTACTCCCCGGCCTGGCCCCTGGTGACCCGGGTCGACTGGACCAGCCAGGTCCGGGTGCTCCGCTGCCCGTCGGCCAGATGGCCGTCCTGGGCGTCGAAGGCCGCCAGCAGCCGGCCCCGCACCGCCGCCTCCACCGCGTCGGCCCGCTCCAGCGCCCGCAGGCACTCCGCGACCGCCTCGGCGGGCATCTCCGCCGCGTCCTCGGCGACCAGGAACCCTAGCGCAGACTCCAGCATCCGCAGCGCCTCATCGGCATCCGACGGAACCGCTATCGCGCCCATGGTGATCTCTCACCTCCCCTCGGGTACCCGGGCCGGGATGCGTCCGGCCATGTATACGACCTGGCCGCGCCCTATCCGACCAAATTCGGCTCTGTGTTCTAATCCGACGCTAGCAGGCGCCACTGACATTTAGGCTTGCCGTGCCCATGACGATCAATGCCGCGGATACAGAGAGCTGACATCCGATTCTGCACGTGAGTGCGCAGGCTACAGTGCGGCGTGCGTGCTACAGGCTTGGTTAAATTAGCGGAGCTTGTGGCCTGGTAAACGCGGGCTCGGCCACCCGTATGGCCCGTTACAGGCGGAGTAGTCAATGGGAGGTCAAAATGGCGGGAAGCAAGCAGCAGGGCTCGCGGTGCTTGCGCCGCCCGCGGGAATGGAGAAAGCTGGGGCGGGGCGTGCGGCACGGAACTCAAACCGCCCGAGGGCGCACCCGCTGCGTGCTTTACGATCGACCAGTTCGGTGAAATGAGGACCCAGCATGCCCACGGACACTATGAACCCGGCCACAGCGGTCACCTACGGACCCTTCATTCAGGCCGCCGAGGCTCAGTACAGCAGCAATCCCAGCGTGGTGAATCCGGCCACGATCACGAACATGCCGGCCGGCTACACGCTGGTGCGCACGATCCAGATGACCGACTTCTTCGGCCCGGAGCAGTCCCGGGTCTTCTACGGGTACGTGGCCGTGGGCGGTGATCCCGTCACCGCTGTGGTCGCGCTGCGCGGCACGGAATCGACCATGGAATGGTGGGATGACTTCCATTGGGATCTGGTGCCGTTTCCTGACGGCGGGAACGTCGCTCAGGGCTTTTATGACATCTACAAGAGCATCGGCACGATGGCCCCGGGCCAGCAGGCCGCGTCGGCACCGAGCGCCTTCGCTGCCGAAGTGGCAAAGGCTGCCACCAGCGGCCTGGCGGCCGGCCTTGATCCAGCCTCGCTGCCGCTGGTGGTGACCGGCCACAGCCTCGGGGGCGCGCTGGCGACACTGCTGGTCACGGAGCTGAGCGCGACCACGGCGCTGAAGCCGCAGGCGTGGACGTTTGCCTCGCCGCAGGTGGGCGACGCGAAGTTCGCCGCACGCTACGGCGGGCTGAGCACCGTGTCCTGGCGGATCTACAACCAGGTCGACGTCGTCCCGCACTTTCCCGTTGATGTCCTGGATAGCTACCAGCCCGTCACCACCGGGTACGCGATCAATTCCCTGGGGAAGGCGAAGTGGAGCCTGAGCTGCGCCCACTCGCTGAATACATACATGCACGTGCTGTCGTCCGGCACCGTGCCGCTGGATCAGGCCTGTGCTGGATCAGGCCTGTAGCTGACGGTCCGGCGGCCGGGCGAACTGCTCTGCGGTCCGCGGGCGGTTGCCATCAAGCTCCTCGTGGCACCCGCCGGTAGCGCCGCATTGCATCCGGCCTGCCGACTCGCCGAGCTGTTTACTCGGTCACGCCGATGTGAGTGACTGCCAGCCGAGGACTGGGGAAGCCATTCCCGTCCCGGATTCAGCCGGCCAGGAACTCTTCCAGGCGCCGTGCTATTGGCCATGCGCCATCGGAACTGTTGGAGATCACGGTGCAGGTGACAGCCGATCTTGGATCGTGCACGCTCCGGAATGAAACACCAGCGTCGAATCCCTCCAAAATGACGGTATCGCTGTGCTGTCCGAGCCAGAAGCCAAGACCGTAGCGCTTGGACTTTGCCGGGACGTCGCTGCGGGGGCGCACCATTTCGGCCACCCACCAGGCAGGCACGATCCTTCCCGTGAACAACGACTGCCACAAGGCGCTGATGTCGGCGGCCGTTGAGTAGATCCCGCCGTCCCCGCTGCCCCTCACCGGCAGGTGGAACACGTTCGTCCGTGACCTGCCCGGGATGGGCAGGTAACCCAGAGCGGTCCGGTCCGGGAGCTCGTCAGAACGCAAGAACCCGGTGTCAGCCATCCCGGCCGGCCCGCACACCCGTTCGGCCACGAGCTGGTCGAACGCAACGCCGCTGATCCGCTCGGCGATCAGCGCGAGCACGACATACCCGCTGTTGCAATAGGAGAACCGCTCGCCAGGGGCGAACTTGGCGGGGTGCCCGCCGAGCACTGCCAGGTACTGCTCGGTGGTCGCCAGGTCTTGCGGCGGCACCGTGAGCGGGTAGCCGGTGACGTCATAGCCCGCCTCCTCGTCGAGGTAGTCACCGATGCCCGACCGGTGGGCCAGCAGGTGCTCGATGGTGACGTCGTCGCCGATGAGCGGGAGATCCGTGCCGAGCACCGAGCGCGCCGTGGTGGACATGGCCAGCGCATTGTCGTTGATCAAGCTGACCACTGCCAGCGCGGTGAGCCCTTTGGTCCCGCTGGCGATCGCGAACCGCGTGCCAACCGTATTCGGTATCTGGCGGGCGCGGTCAGCCAGGCCATAGGCCTGGGCGAATTCGGTCGCACCGCCGCGGTGCACTGACACCACGCCGGCGAATCCGTTCTGGTCAGCAACCGGGTCGATCGCCTCTGACCAGGGCAGCATCCAGGGAGAATACAACCATGCCGCCCCGGTAGCCAGGCCGTTCGCGGCGGACAGCACAATAACGCCGCCGGCCCTTATGGGTGCGTGGATAGGGTCGGTTGCGGCCCTGGGAGCCGAGCCTTAACGGATGAGCGTCTCCTTCGGGCGCCGGGGCTCAGGTGTCGGGGCCGGGGTCTGCGTCCTCAAGTTCGGGATCTACCCCGCCTTCCCGGTGCTTTTCTTGTGCGCGCATCACGGCCCGCATTTTGGCGAACTCGGCGGTGTTCGACATGTCAGGCTCGCTGCCACGCTGGTCGCCGGTGTTTTCCGGCTCCGGCACGCGGTCACTCATGGTCAGGTCCTCCTCCAGAAGCTGGATCCCATGCCCAGCACGGTACCGGGAACCTGGCGCCGCGGCCCCGCTGCTGGCCTATTCGTGCGACACGCCGGCGGCACCGCCGGGTCGTTCAGGTCCTGTCCGTGATGCCGGGAAAGCGGCACGGCGGGTCAGGCGGCCGATGGGGTGCGGAAGGTCCGGCGGTAGGCCGCCGGGCTGGTGTCCAGGGCCTGCTGGAATTGCAGCCTGCCGAATCCGGCGCTGGTCGACGGGCTGGTCGGTGGTCTCCAGGAGCCGCTGGGCCAACGGGAGACCCATGACACGCTATGGTTCTTCGCCCTGCCTGGCATGCCGATCGATCCGGGGCGATAGGCCCAGGACCGGTTCGGGTTCGCCGGGAACGTGACGGACGGTTATGGTCGGGATCATGGCGACCGCACGGGAGATGCTGCTGGCCGAGCGGGCTCGCGTGCGGCAGCGGATCGCCGCGCTGGAGCGGGAGTTCGCCGGGATCGCGGAGGCCGCGAGGGCGGGCGGGACCGACGACGAGCACGATCCGGAGGGCGCGACGCTGGCCTTCGAGCGGCAGCATACCGCGGCGCTGCTCGAGCAGGCGCGGGAGCAGCTGGCGGAGGCGGACGCGGCGCTCGGCCGGCTGGAAGCCGGCCGCTACGGCGGGTGCGAAGGGTGCGGGCAGCCAATCGGGGATGACCGATTGGCTGCCCGCCCGGCGGCGCGAACCTGTGTCCGGTGTGCCGCCGTCTAGCGCTGGCTACTCGGCCCGCAGGGCGAACGCGGTGCGGGTCCTGGCCGCCCAGCCGGCCGGGCCGAGCGCTCCGGCCACGGCGATGACCAGACCCGACAGGGCCAGCAGGACGAGTTCGGCCGGCTGGTACACGTTGAGCACCGAGGGCGGCACGTCGGTCTGCGCGGCGTGACCCATGACCGGCAGCACGTAGTTGTGCACGGCGATCCCGGCCGGGATCGCGATCAGGCCGGCGACCAGGCCGATGCCGGCCACCGAGCACGTCACCATGGCGATGGTCTGCCGCGGCGTCATGCCGATCGCCTTGAACACGCCCAGGTCGTGCACCCGCTCCCTGGTCTGCAGCACGACCGTGTTGAGCACGCCGAGCCCGGCCACGGCGACCAGCAGCAGGGTCAGCGTCGCGACCAGCCCGATGATGACGAAGAACTGCGAGGAGCTGCTGCCGTTGGGGTTGGCCTGGTAGAGCTGTCCGAGGTTGGCGCCCAGCGCGTCCGCGTAGGCCTGGGCGTTGGTGCCCGGCGTCAGCGCCACGTCGTACTGATCGGGGCTCAGGCCCGGATCCAGGGCGGCCAGGGCGGGCTGGCTGGCGATGATCTCCGCGTGGCCGCCGTTCGGGTCGAAGATCTCCCCGGCGATCTGGATGGTGAGGTGCCTGCTGCCCGAGGTGAGCGTGTAGCTGTCTCCCACCTTGGTGCCGGTCTGGGTGAGGAAGCCGGTGTTCACGTCGGCCTGGTCACCGCCTGAGTACCAGTGGCCTGCGATGAGCGCGTAACCGGTCCAGCTGGCGTCGGCGCCGAAGCCGACCAGGGACACGCGGTCGGACAGGCCCAGGACCCTGATCTGGTCGTCGGATTCGGCCACGTAGTGCAGCGTGCCGGGCTGGGCGCGCAGCGCGGCGGTGACCGCCCGCTCCTGCGCGGCCAGGCTGGGCACGTTCGGACCCGGACCCGGACCGCCGGCCTTGACCTGACCGCCACCGCCGTTCTGGCCGGGCGCGCCGGGAATGAACACCTGGACCGGCTCGGAGGCCGAGTGCGACAGGTCGTTGTAGACCCGGTTCAGCGACGCGCCCAGGCCCGCGCCGAACGTCACCGCGACGACGCCGAACAGGATGGCCGCCAGGGTGGTGGCGGTCCGGGTGGGCCGCGCGAACGGCCCGGCCAGGCCGATGGTCACCGACCGCGGCAGCCTGGCCCAGGGGTCCCGGCCCAGCACCCGGTGCGCGGCGTAGCCGTGCTTCGGCCGCGGCGCGCGGCCGGTCGCGATGGCCTGCACCGCGCTCATCCGGCCCGCGCGCAGCGCGAGCAGCACCGCGGCGGCGCCGGCCAGGCCGAGCATGACCAACGGCACGGCCACGTCGACCCACACCGGGACGGCCAGCGCGCCCACCCCGTACACCTGCGCGGTCTGGCCGAGCAACGGCACGGACAGCAGGTTTCCGCCGATCACCCCGAGCACGCAGCCGGCCAGCGCGGGGACCGCGACCTGGATCACGTACGAGGCCACCACCTGCCCGGGCGTGAAGCCGATGGACTTCAGCACGCCGATCCGGCGGGTCCCGGCCACCACCGCCCCGCTGACCACGTTAGCCACGATCAGCACCGACATGGCCAGCCCGAGCACCCCGAAGGCCACGATGAACGGGACCCAGGGCGCGATCGAGCTGGTGTCATCCAGCTTGACGGTCAGGTAGGACTGGGCGCCGAGCAGCGAGCCGGGGGGCAGCGCGGCGCGCACCGACGCGACGTCCGCGTCGATCTGGCTGCCGGTGGCGGCGCTGGCGAAGCGGTACAGCATCTGGCTCACGTCCGGTGCGCCCGGGGCGCGCAGCGCGGCGACCGCGGACGGCAGCACCCAGGCATCAGCCGTCTGGGTGATCGAGGTGGCGAAGCCGACGATGGTGAGGTGGGGTGATCCGGGCACGCCGGTCACGGTGATCCGGGTCCCGATCGCCTCGCCCGGGCCGCGGGCGTTTTTGAGCACGATCTGGTCCGGCTGGGTCGGCCAGTGGCCGGACGCCAGCGTGAGGTCGTCGACCGGGCCGCCCGGCGACGGGCGGCCGACGAGGGTCAGCTGCTGCTGGAAGACACCGGGCGGGCCCTGGCCGGGCGGCGGGGTGAACGGGACGGTGGCGGTGACGGTCGTCTCGGGGAAGGGGCCAGCCGCCGCGGTCACCCCGGGCAGGTGCGCGGTGGCGGCGAGCTGGGCGGTGCTCGCCTGGGCGCTCGCGGTCACCTCCGAGCCGTGCTGGGCGGCAAAGGCGTGGTCGAACGGCGCGTTGGAGTCGACCAGCAGGCCCAGGGCCAGCGTCGAGGCGGCGGTCGAGATCAGCAGGACCAGGCCGATCACCACGGTCTGCACGCGCCGTCCGGACAGGCCGCCGCGGGCGGCCCGGACGGCCGGGCCCGCCGCGACTGGCGGCCAGATAGGCATGGCCTTCATCGCCGCGCCCCCGTGGCGGCGTCGCTGGCCACCCGGCCGTCGACGATCTCGATGACCCGCCGCGCGTAGCGGGTGGCCAGGTCCGGGTTGTGCGTGACCAGGATCAAGGTCTGCCCGGAGGAGTTCAGGTCGAGCAGCAGCGCGCCGATCTCCTCCCCGGTCGCCGTGTCCAGGGCGCCGGTGGGCTCGTCGGCCAGCAGCAGCGCGGGCCGGTTGACCAGCGCCCGGGCGATGGCCACCCGCTGCCGTTCCCCGCCGGACAGGCGGGCCGGGTAGGCGTCACGGTGCGTCCCGATGCGCAGGGCGGTCAGCAGTTCGCCGGCCCGGGCCCGGGCCTTGGCCGTCGGCATCCCGGCCAGCTGGGCCGGCAGCAGCACGTTGTCCAGCACGGTCATATCGTCAAGCAGGTTGAAGAACTGGAAGATCATGCCGATCTGGCGCCGCCGGAACCGGGCCAGCCCGGTCTCGCTGAGCGTGTCGACCCGCTCGCCGCCGACCGTAACGGTGCCGACGGTCGGCCGGTCGAGGCCGGCGATCAGGTTGAGCAGGGTCGATTTCCCGCTGCCGGACGGCCCCATCACCGCGAGGGACTCGCCGGGGCGGACGTCCATGCTGACCTCGGCCAGGGCCGGCGATCCGTCCTGGTCATACCGTTTGGTCACGTTAGCAAGCTGCACGAGGGTATCCATGCCCGGACGGTACGGTCCAGGCGCCCGCCGGCACGTCGGCCGGCAGGCGCATCTTCGGTACCGCATCCGGCTGGCTCTCATCCGCAGTATGTACGCCGGTTAGCCCCGGCGGATGATGGCGTGGCCGCCCGGCCGGACGACAATGGGTAGGTGGCGGAGAAAGAAAAAAGCAGCGGGCGGCCGGGTCCGGCGCGCCGGCTCGCCGCCTTCCTCTGGCAGCCCGACGAGCGGCCGGCGGTATCCGGGGCGGCCCGGGCCGCCGACGCGGCCATCGCGGTCGTGGCCGTGATCGCCGCCGTGGTCGCCGTGATCGTGCAGACCCGGAACGGCGACTCCTACGGGGTCTTCCCGGTGCCCCTGGGGAGGATGGTGGTGATCAACGTCCAGCCCGGACCAGGGCTGTCGGCGGGGGACCTGATCGGCGCGGCGCTGACCACGGCGCCGCTCGCGTTCCGGCGAACGTACCCGATCACCGCGTTCTGCGTGATCATGGCCGGGGTATTCCCCGGCGCGCACACCACGGCGATCACGTTCGCGGCCGTCATCCTGGCCGCCTACAGCGCGGCCGCGTACAGCCCGTACCGGCGGGCGGCGCTGGTCGCCGTGCTGGCCGCGGCGGTCATCGTCACGGCGGTCTACCCGAACACCACTCCCCCGGTGCCGGAACGCTTTACCGCGCTGCTGATCCTGGCCCCGACCGTCGCGGTCGGGGCCGCGATCCGGATCTGGCGCCGCCGGGCCGGGGAGTCCGCCGAACGGCTGCGCGTGGCCGAGGCCGAACACGAGGCGCAGACCGCCCGCGCCGTCGCGCTGGAGCGGGCCCGGATCGCCAGCGAGATGCACGACGTGGTGACGCACAACGTGAGCGTGATGGTGGTGCAGGCGGGCGCGGCGCGGCGGGTCCTGGACAGCTCGCCGGGCGAGGCCCGCGAGGCGCTGCTGGCCGTCGAGGCCCTCGGGCGGACCGCCATGACCGAACTGCGGCACCTGCTGGGCCTGCTGGCGCCGTCCGGGGAGGGTGAGGCTGACGCGGGTGAAGTGGCGGCGGCTGAGGGCGCGGGCGACGTGAGCCTGACTCCGCAGCCCGGCGTGGCCCGGATCCCGGCCCTGGTGAGCCGCCTCTGCGCGGCCGGGATGCCGGTCGAGTTGTCCGTGGAGGCCCCGGACGGGACGCCGCGGGACCTGCCGCCGGGCGTCGAGCTGGCGGCGTTCCGCGTCGTCCAGGAGGCCCTGACCAACGTGATGAAGCACGCCGGGCAGGCCCGGACCACGGTCCGCCTCGAGTACGGCCCACGAGAGTTGCTCATCACGGTGTGCGACGACGGCCGCCCAACGGCGGGCGGCCAGCCGGCGGGCTCGGTCTCGGGCGGGCGCGGGCTGATCGGGCTGCGAGAGCGGATCGCGGTCTACGGCGGCGAGCTGGACGCCGGGCCGCGGCCCGGCGGCGGCTGGCGGCTGGCGGCGCGGATCCCGCTCGAGCCGGGCGGCGGGGACGTGCCGGTGCCGCCGGAGTTCCAGGCGGCACCGGCGTGAGCACGGTGTCATGAACGCGGGCGACGATCCGGCGCCCGCCCCGCGGGTGGTCATCGCCGATGACCAGATGCTGGTGCGCAGCGGGTTCCGGCTGATCCTGAGCTCGGCGGGCATCGCGGTGGTGGCCGAGGCCGCGGACGGCCAGGAGGCGGTGGCGGCCGCGCTCAAGCACCGGCCGGACGTCATGCTGATGGACATCCGGATGCCCGAGATGGACGGGCTGGAGGCGACCCGGCGGATCCTCGCGTCCCGGTGCGGCCAGGACATGCGGATCATCATCCTCACCACGTTCGACCTGGACCGGTACGTGTACGCGGCGCTGTCCGCCGGGGCCAGCGGCTTCCTGCTCAAGGACGTGTCCCCCGAGCACCTCATCGCCGCCGTCCGGCTGGTGCGCTCGGGCGACGCGCTGCTCGCCCCGTCGATCACCCGCCGCCTGGTCGAGCGGTACGCCGGGCACCAGCCTTCGGCGGCCGAGGTGAGCGCGGACCTGTCCGTGCTGACCCCCCGCGAGCTCGAGGTGCTCGGCCTGATCGCCCGGGGGCTGAGCAACGCGGAGCTGGCCGCCGAGCTGACCCTGAGCGAGGCGACGGTGAAGACCCACGTGGCCCGGATCCTGGCCAAGCTCCAGCTGCGGGACCGGGTCCAGGCCGTCGTCCTGGCCTACGAGACCGGGCTGGTCAGTGCTGGCCAGAATCACGGGCCGGGCGGCGTGAGCCGGTGACCGGGGCACGCGCCCGGTTCCGTTCGGCATATGTCCGGTCTCCTGGTTGTGATCTTCCCGCCCGGGGTTGGTAGCTGCCACGATGGGCGCATGACTTCTTCGACCGACGCGTTCCGCGCGGCGCGGGACCTGCTGCTGGCTCACCGGGCCGACTACGGCACGGCGCGGCGCGAGTTCGCCTGGCCGGACCTGGACGAGTTCAACTGGGCGCTGGACTGGTTCGACGTGATCGCCGCCGAGCACCCGGACCGGCCCGGGCTGCGGATCGTCGCCGAGGACGAGGACACCAGCCTGACCTACGGCGAACTCGCCGCCCGGTCGGCGCAGGTCGCGACCTGGCTGCGCGGGCTCGGGGTCCGCCGCGGCGACCGGGTGCTGCTGATGCTCGGCAACGTGGTGCCGCTGTGGGAGGTCATCCTGGCCGCGATGAAGGTCGGCGCGGTGATCATCCCGGCCTCGACGCTGCTGCAGCCGGCCGACCTGGCGGACCGGATCGCGCGCGGGCAGGTCAGGCACGTCGTCACCGAGACGGCCCAGCTGGGGAAGTTCGGGGAGGTACCGGGAGACTGGACGCGGATCGTGGTCGACGGCCGGGCGCAGGCCTGGCATTCGTACGCGGACGCCTTCGCGGGGCCCGCTGTGTTCACGCCGGACGGCGTCACCCGGGCCGGCGATCCGCTGCTGCTCTACTTCACCTCCGGCACCACCGCCCAGCCCAAGCTGGTCGCGCACACCCAGGCCAGCTACCCGGCAGGGCACCTGTCCACCATGTACTGGATCGGCATCCAGCCGGGCGACGTGCACCTGAACCTGTCCTCCCCGGGCTGGGCCAAGCACGCCTGGAGCAACGTGTACGCCCCGTGGAACGCGGGGGCGACCATCCTGGTCCTGAACCAGGCGCGGTTCTCCGCGGCCGGGCTGCTGCGGGCGCTCGGCGACTGCCGGGTGAGCACGTTCTGCGCCCCGCCGACCGTGTGGCGGATGCTGCTGCAGTCCGACCTGGCCGCGGCGGATGTGTCTTCCTTGCGGGAATGCGTAGCGGCCGGCGAGCCGCTGAATCCCGAGGTGATCGAGCAGGTCCGCAGGGCCTGGGGGATCACGGTCCGGGACGGCTTCGGCCAGACCGAGACCACGGCGCAGGTCGGCAACACGCCCGGGCAGCCGGTCCGGCCGGGGTCGATGGGGCGCCCGCTGCCGGGGTACGAGGTGGCGCTGGTCGACCCCTTGAGTGGGGAGCCGGGGCGGGACGGGGAGATCTGCCTGGACCTGTCGCGGCGGCCGCTGGGGCTGATGACCGGGTACCTGGACGATCCCGTCCTGAACGCCGAAGCGATGCAGGGCGGCTACTACCACACCGGCGACGTGGCCACCACGGACGACGACGGCTACATCACGTACGTGGGCCGGACCGACGACGTGTTCAAGGCGTCGGACTACCGCATCTCGCCGTTCGAGCTGGAGAGCGTGCTGATCGAGCACGAGGCGGTGGCCGAGGCCGCGGTGGTCCCGTCGCCGGACCCGCTGCGGCTGGCGGTGCCGAAGGCCTACATCCTGCTGGGGACGGGCCGCGAACCGTCGCCCGAGCTGGCCCGGTCGATCATGGCGTTCTGCCGGGAGCGGGTCGCGCCGTACAAGCGGATCCGCCGGATCGAGTTCGCCGACCTGCCCAAGACGATCTCCGGCAAGATCCGCCGGGTGGAGCTGCGCGGCCAGGAGACCGCGCCCCGCGAGCCCGTCCGCGGCGTCACCGAGTTCTGGGAGGAAGACTTCACCTGGCCGTGATTTACCACATCGCGACCGCGTCGGACTGGGCGCGGGCTCAGCGGGACGGCCAGTACACCACCTCGACCCGGGACCGGACCCTGGCCGAGGAGGGGTTCATCCACGCCTCCACCGCCGAGCAGGTGGCACCGGTGGCCAACCTGTACTTCCGGGGCGTGCCGGACCTGCTGGTGCTGGTCATCGACCCCGGCCGGGTCGGTCCCGAGATCCGGTACGAGCTCGTGCCGGGCTCGGACACGCCGTTCCCGCACATCTACGGGCCGCTCAACGCCGACGCGGTGGTGAGCACCCGGCCGCTCGAGCCGGGCCCCGACGGCGAGTACACCTTCACCGCCTGAGGACCGGTTATTCGGGGGTGTCGGGGGCGAGCGGGCGGCCGGTTTCCCACTTCTGCTCGATGCGGCCGAAGCGCCAGACGGCCAGGGCGACGATCCAGGTCACCACGAACACCCCGACGATGAACAGGCCGGCGGTGTTGATGTTGAACGTCTCCAGGAAGGCCCAGAACGAGCCGTTGAGGCTGGTGTCCTGGGCCAGCAGGCCCAGCAGCTCGACCGCGCCGATGAACACGGCCACGAAGACCGACAGGCCGGTGATGGTCAGGTTGTAGTACACCTTGCGGACCGGCCTGGCGAAGGCCCAGTCGTAGGCGAAGTTCATGAAGCAGCCGTCGGCGGTGTCGAACAGGCTCATCCCGGCCGCGAACAGGATCGGCAGCGACAAGATGGCGTAGAAGGGCAGGCCGCCGGCCACCGCCGTGCCGGCCAGGACCAGCAGCGCGATCTCGGTGGCGGTGTCGAAGCCCAGGCCGAACAGGAACCCGATCGGGTACATCTTCCACGGCGTGTCGACCCGGCGGGCCAGCGGGCCCAGGAACCGGTTCATCAGGCCGCGCTTGTTCAGCTGCTCCTCGAGCTGCTGATCGTCGTAGGCGCCGCCGCGCATCTGCCGGAACACCTTGATGATCCCGGCCAGGATGACGAGGTTGAACGCGGCGATCAGGAACAGGAAGAATCCCGACACGCAGGTCCCGACGATGCTGGTGATGTCGTGCAGCCCGGAGCCGCCGTTGCGGACCTGGTCGTCCAGGTCGCGCAGGCCGAAGTTCAGCAGGATCGCGAGCACGAACACCACGCTGGAATGGCCCAGGGAGAAGAAGAACCCCACGGACAGCGGGCGCTTGCCCTCCCCGACCAGCTTGCGGGTGGTGTTGTCGATCGCCGCGATGTGATCGGCGTCGAACGCGTGCCGCATGCCCAGGGTGTAGGCCAGGGCCCCGGTGCCCACGCCGAACACCGTGGTCTTGCCGATGTGGTAGTGCCCGCCCAGGGCGGCGGCCAGCATGGCCCAGCCCAGCACGTTCAGCCCGACGACCGTCGCGACCATGCCGCCGAAGCGAGCCCACTCGGCCGGGGTCAGCCCCCGGCGGATCCTGGTCAGGCGGGTCATCGTCTGGCGGGCGCGCCGGTCAGCGGCCTGGGCAACCTCCCCGGAATTGATCACCGGGCCAGTGTAGAAGTTATTGCGACTAGGTCGCAATAACATGCATGACGCACCTGCGGCGGAGGGACGCGGCCCGCCTGGCCGCGGCTCAGCTGGTGACGTCGGCCGAGGTGAACCGGGCCCAGGCGAAGGAACCGGCCAGGACCGCGTAGACGCCGAACGACAGCAGCCCCTTGAGCAAGGTGGACGTATCGACCGGGGCGCGCAGGATGGAGTCGAAGGACAGCCACCAGTGCGTGGGCAGGTAGGGTCCGATGGCCGCGAGCTGCGGCACCTGGTCCACCACCTCGCTGGTCACGACCAGGATCGCGATGGCGGCGATCGCGCCGATGGCGTGCTCGGTCAGGGTCGAGACGGCCAGGCCGATCGCGCCGAGCGCGGCCATCGCCGCGGCCACGTACAACGTGACGAACAGCACCCGGAGCAGGCCCTCGGCCAGCGGCACCGTGGTGCCGGAGAGCAGGGTCACCGGCCCGACCGGGAACAGCGCGGCGCCGACGGCGAGCGAGACCGCGGACACGATGAACGTCGCGGCCAGCCCGAACACCACGATCGCGGCGAACTTGACCGCGAGCAGCCGGGTCCGCCCGGCCGGGACCGCGAGCAGGTAGCGCAGCGTCCCGTACCCGGCCTCGCCGGCCACCGAGTCCCCGGCCACCACCGCCACCACGACCGGCAGGACCAGGATGAGCAGCGTGCTGAGCGCGATGAAGGCCAGGAACACGCCGTTGCCGGCCAGCTGGTTGAAGAACGCCACCCCCGGCCCGTTGCCGCCGCCCTGCGGATGAGGCGCCGCCACGCGCAGCGCGATCCCGATGACCACGGGGAAGACCACGGTCACGGCGAGCAGTAGCATGTTCCGCTTGCGGCCGAAGACCAGCCGGAGCTCGGCGGTAAACAGCCGCAGCCAGGCCCGGACGGGATGGGGCAGGACGGGCGCGGCCGGGGTGGCGGCGGCCAGCGGGGGGGCGTCAGCCGTCGACATCGAAACCCTCCCCGGTGAGCCCGACGAACAGGTCCTCCAGGCTGGGCGCGGCGACCGAGAAGCCGCGGACCCCGATCCCGGCGTGCACGAGTTCGGCGCAGACCCGTTCCGGCTCGGCGTCGCCCAGCGCGGCCGAGGCCTCGTCCAGGCCGGCCCGGGTATCGGCGAGGCCGAGGGTGGCGAACACCTTGACCGCGCCGTCGGCGTCGGCGGTCCGCACGACGACCCGGGCGGCGCCGGTCCGGCGCAGCTCGGCCAGCGGGCCCTGGAAGACCAGGCGGCCGGTCCGCATCACCCCGACGTGCGTGCAGACCTGCTCGACCTCGGCCAGCAGGTGGGAGGAGACGAACACCGTGGTGCCGTCGGCCGCGATCTGCCGGACCAGCGCGCGCACCTCCCGCGTTCCCTGCGGGTCGAGGCCGTTGGTCGGCTCGTCCAGGATGATGAGCTCACGCGGCCGCAGCAGGCCCGCCGCGATGGCCAGCCGCTGCTTCATGCCGAGTGAGTAGTTGCGGTAGCGCTTCCGGGCCGCGGACAGCAGGCCCACCCGGTCCAGGGCCTCGCCGATCCGGTCCGGCATGGTGCGCGGGTCGGCGGTCCGGTCCGCCGCGTCGTACCGGGCCAGGTTGTCCCGGCCGGACAGGAACGGGTAGAAGGCCGGCCCTTCGACCAGCGAGCCGACGCGGTGCAGCACCCGGTTCGCGCCGGCCGGCATCGCCACGCCGAGCAGCTCGGCCTGGCCGCCGGTCGGGAAGGCCAGGCCGAGCAGCATCCTGATCGTGGTGGTCTTGCCGGACCCGTTCGGGCCGAGGAAGCCGTACACCGCGCCATCGGGAACAGCCAGGTCGATGTGGTCGACGGCCAGCTGTCCGCCGCGGAACCGCTTGGTCAGCCCGGTGGACGAGATCGCGGTCAAGGCGCCGACGGCGGGGAGCTGGTGGCGGCCTGGCCGGCCGCGGCGTACAGCACGCTGGGCTGCACCGCGCCGACGAACGTCCGGCCGCTGCTGGTGATCAGCACCGAGACCAGGCTGGTCTGCAGCAGCCGGCCGCTGCCCCAGGCGCCGCTCACCGGCGTGGCCGAGCGGAGCAGCGCATTCAGCACCGCGGCACTGTCCCCGGAGGCACTGTCCCCTGCGCCCCCGCTGTTCGGGGCGGGCGTGCTGCCGCCCGGGGCGGTCAGCCCGGCCGAGGGCAGGTCGAGCACGGTCAGCCAGCCCGATCCGATGGCGCTGACGTCGCCCTGCATGTGGTCCGAGCCGGACGGCGCGCTCAGGTCCACGTGGCTGACCGTGGCCCCGGGCGGCGGCGAGAAGGCCAGGTCGGCGGGAGCCGGGGTGACGAACTGGATGGAGGTGTAGCCGACCTGGAACGCGGGGCTGCTCGTCCCGCGGGCGTAGACCTGCACCCGCAGCGGCACGCCGTTGCGGCCGTCGATGGCGATCTGCACCTGCCCGACCAGCGACCGGGAGTCCCTGGGCGCCAGGACGAGCTCGTAGGCGGGCTGCCCGGCCACCGTCACGTTGCTGTCCACGCGGACCGTGGTCGTCTTCCCCACCGCGGTCAGCACCTGCTGGGCCGCCTGCTGCGGGGTGAGAGGCGCCGTGGTGGGCTGGGTCTGCGGCGCGGCCTGGTGCGCGGGCAGCGAGTACTCGGTGACCGTGTTCGCGGTGCTGTCCCAGAGCCAGGCGGTATTGCCGTCCGCGATCACGTCGGTCTCGCTCAGCGGCTCGGGCACGGCCAGCCGGAAGTGCCGCGGGCCGGAGTACCAGGCCCGGACCGTGTGCGACCCGGTGAGCAGCGAGGCGATCGAGGTCGGGCTCGCGGTGCCGGGCAGGCTCGGCAGGCCGAGCGAGGTGGTCTCCACCACGGTCCCGGTCAGCGGCGGCGTAACGGAGTCCGCGACCTGGGCCAGGAGCTGCGCCGGGGTGCGGGGCGGCAGCCCGGGCGAGGCCTGCGCGACGGAGATCAGCGACCCGCCCACCACCGCGCCGGTGATGACCAGCGCGCCGGCCGGGATCGCCCACCTGGCCCGCCGGGACAGCTTCGGAACTCCAGCCATGACACCTCACCCGTTATCCGGAGCGTACCTCCTTGGCTCTACAGTGCCGTGCGGCCGCTGAGAGCACCCTGAGACGCAGGCTCACCGAACCGGGCGGGTAGGTAACACTGGGACCATGCGGGTGCTCGTGGTGGAAGACGAGCGGCGGCTCGCCTCGGCCGTACGCCGCGGCCTGACCGCCGAGGGGTTCGTCGTCGACGTCGCCCACGACGGCGTGGACGGCCTGCACCTGGCCCGGGAGGGCGGCTACGACGCGGTGGTGCTCGACCTGATGCTGCCCGGGCTGTCCGGCTACCAGGTCTGCGAGCGGCTGCGCGCCGACCGCAACTGGGTGCCGGTGCTGATCCTGTCGGCCAAGGACGGCGAGTACGACCAGGCCGACGGGCTCGACCTCGGCGCCGACGACTACATGACCAAGCCGTTCTCCTACGTGGTGCTGGCCGCCCGGCTGCGCGCGCTGCTGCGCCGGGGCGCCCGGCCGCGGCCCGCGGTGCTCACGGCGGGCGACCTCGGCCTGGATCCGGCGGCCCGGACCGTCCGCCGGGGGGAGACGAATATTGACCTAACGGCCCGGGAATTTGCCCTGCTGGAGTACCTGATGCGCCGCGCGGGGCAGGCGGTGCCCAAGGCCGAGCTGCTGGAGCACGTCTGGGATGCGGAATCGGTCGCCGACCTCAACGTGGTCGAGGTCTACGCGGGGTACCTGCGGCGCAAGATCGACGGTCCGTTCGGCAGAAATGCTCTTCAGACCGTGCGCGGGGCGGGCTACCGGCTCGCGGCCGACGGCGGCTGACCGTGGCCCGGCCCTGGGGTTGGTGGCGGCGCCGGAGCCTGCGCGCCCGGCTGACCCTGATCACCTCGGCCGGGCTGGCCGTGGCCCTGGCCGCCGGCGCGCTGCTGCTGGTCAACGCGCTGCGGCTGTCCCTGATCCGCGGACTGGACGACTCGGCCCGGCAGGGCGCGGCGGAGGTGGCGGCGCTGATCGACCAGAACCGGCTGCCCGACCCGGTGCCGGTGGGGTCCGGCACGATCACCATCCAGGTCCTCGACGCCCAGGGCCGGATCACCGACGTGTCGGAGGGCGCGGACCGGCTGGTGCCGCTGCTGCCGGCCGCGCAGGCCCGGACCGCGGCCCGGACCGGCCAGGGCGCCATGCTGTCCGGGCCGCCGCTGGGCATGCCGTCGCCGCTGCGCGTGGTGGCGGTGGACGCGGACGACGGCCAGGTGGTGGTGGCCGCGGTCTCCTTCGCCCAGGCCAGCGACAGCATCGCCACCGTGGCCAAGGCCCTGTTCATCGGGACGCCGCTGCTGCTCGGGCTGCTGGCCCTGGCCATCTGGCTGGTCACCGGGTACACGCTGCGGCCCATTGCCGGGCTGCGCCGCGGCGCGGCCGAGGTGACCGCGACCGGGATCCCGCACGACCTGCCGGTGCCGCCGGCCCGGGACGAGGTCCGCTCGCTGGCCGTCACGCTGAACGACATGCTGTCCCGGCTGGCCGACGCGCAGCAGCGCCAGCGCGACCTGATCTCCGACACCGCGCACGAGCTGCGCAGCCCGATCGCCAGCATCCGCGCCCAGCTCGAGGTGGCGCTGGATCACCCGGACGGCCTGGACTGGGCCGAGACCGCCCGGGACGTGCACGCCGACACGCTGCGGCTGGCCCGGCTGGCGGAGAACCTGCTGCTGCTGGCCCAGCTCGACGACCAGCGCATCCGCCGCAGCCCGGTCGACCTGGCCGCGGTGTGCGGCTCGGTCGCGGCCCGCTACGGCGCGGCCCGGGTCCCGGTCCGGGCCGACGCGCCGCGGGAGTGCCTGGTCAGCGGCGACCCCGATGCGCTGGGCCGGCTGCTGGTGAACCTGCTCGACAACGCGGTCCGGCACGCGGCCAGCGCGGTCAGCGTGTCGGTGCGGGCGCAGGACGGCTGGGCGGTGCTGGTCGTGGCCGACGACGGGCCCGGCATCGCGGCCGAGGACACCGAACGGGCGTTCGGCCGGTTCTCGCGGCTGGACGACGCGCGCAGCCGGGACGGCCAGGAGGGCGCGGGCCTGGGCCTGGCCATCGTGCGGACCACGGCCGAGGCCCACGGCGGCTCGGTGACGCTCGGGGACGCCGGGCCCGGCCTGCGCGCCACCGTCCGGCTGCCGCTGGCCTAGCGCTTTTACCACACGCGGGTCGAGACGAAGGAGACGACCTCGGACGGGGTCTGCGAACAGGACTTCACCCTCGACGACATTCCCGGCGTGCTCTGGTTCCCGGCCGGGGCGGCAGGCCGCCGGCCCCTGGTGCTGCTGGGCCACGGCGGCGGGGGCGGGCATAAGAAGGCGCCGGGCCCGCTGGGCCGGGCCCGGACGGCCCGGTACTACGGCGTGTCGCTGGGCACGCGGATCGGCGTGCCGCTGGCCGCGGCCGAGCCGCGGATCACCGCCGCCGTGTTCGGCCTGGCGGACCGCGAGGCGCTGGCCGAGACGGCGGCCCGGATCGCGATACCGGTCGAGTTCCTGCTGCAGTGGGATGACGAGCTGGTGCCGCGCGAGGAGGGCCTGGCGCTGTTCGACGCATTCGGTTCGGCCGAGAAGACCCTGCACGCCAACCCCGGCCGTCACGGCGAGGTACCCGCGTTCGAGCTGGACAGCACGGAACGCTTCTTCGCCCGCCACCTGGTGATCTAGGAGACGCCGCTCGCGGTGAACCGCGGGGCTGAGGGGCGGTGGGGCTGGGTGTGTTTCCAGGACACGGTCATGAGCGCACCGCCCAGGGGGGAGTCGCCGACCTGCCAGCGGCCGCCGGTCGAGCGGACGATCGAATCGCCGATGGCCAGCCCCAGGCCCGCACCGGGGCCGTGCTCGGTGACGCGGTGGAAGCGGTCGAACAGGCGGGGCCGTTCCTCGGCGGGGATGCCGGGCCCGCTGTCTTCCACGGTCAGGCTGACCCGGTTGCCCTGGGCCCGGACGCCGATCCTGACCTGCCCGTCGGGGCCCGCGTAGCGGCACGCGTTGTCCATCAGCACGCCGGCCAACCGGTCGATCCACTCCGGCGGCGCGCTGATCAGCGCGGGCCCGGCGCCGATGTCGGCGGTGACCGCGGGGCCGACGGCGCGGAACCGGTCGGCGCAGGCCTGGGCCAGCGTGACCAGGTCCACCGGCTCGTCGCCGGGAGGCGGCGGCCGGGAGTCGAACCGGGCCAGCCACAGCATGTCGTCGACCAGCTGGCGCACCCGGCGGCTCTCGCCCTGGATGCGGGTCAGCGCGTCCCGGTACTCGGCCGCTTTGCGCGGGCTGGACAGGGCTACGTCGGCCTCGGCCCGGATCACGCTGAGCGGCGTGCGCAGCTCGTGCGAGGCGTCGGCGGTGAACTCCAGCTGGCGGCGCCGCGACTGCTCGACCGGCGCCAGCGCCCGCAGGCCCACCACCAGCGAGCCGAAGAACATGGCCAGCAGCAGGAAGGGCCCGGCGATGACCTCGGCGTACAGCAGCAGCCGCTCGGTGTGCGCGTCCCCGGCCCGGCTCTGGCCCGCGATCAGCCAGCTGCCGGCGTCGCGGGCCAGCTTGAACCGGAATGCGCCGGTGGAGCCGAGGCCGGCGGTGAAGGCCAGCCCGTCGTGCGGCGGATGCGCGGCCAGCAGGCCGGCCGACAGCGCGGGCGCGCCCGGGGTGTGCGCGGTGACGGCGCCAGCTGTGGTGACCAGCCACAGGAAGACCGGCGCCGCGTCGGCGTCCACGTCGTCGTCGTCCAGGGCGGGGGACGATCCGTCCGGGACCACGCGCTGATCGAAGGCGTCCGGGTCATGCCGGGCTGCGGTGAGGCGCGAGGCCAGGTGGTCGTCGTTCTGCTCGGTCAGGTGATTGGAGACGAGCACGTTGAGCACGATCACGCCGATGACGTAGACGACGGCGATGACCGCCGTCGCGCCGGCGGCGACCCTGGCGGCGGGGCTCACCTTCATGCGGGGATGATCCGGTAGCCGACGCCGCGGACGGTCTCGATCCGCACCCCGGCGCCGGTCAGCTTGGAGCGCAGCCGGGCCAGGTGCACGTCGATGGTGTTCGAGCCGAACGCGTCGGACTCGTTGTCCCAGACGTGCTGGGCGATCGAGCGGCGGTCGGCGACGCTGGGCGACCGGCGCATGAGGATCTCCAGGATGCCCAGCTCGATGCCGGTCAGCGCGGGACGCTGACCGCAGACCGTCACCTCCCGGGCCGCCGGGTCGAACTCGACCTCCCCGATCACCATCCGGGGCGAGCGGCTGACCGGGGGCCGGCGCTGAAGGGCCCGGAGCCGGGCCAGCAGCTCGCCGAAGTCGAATGGCTTGACCAGGTAGTCGTCGGCGCCCGCGTCCAGCCCGGCGATCCGGTCCGCGGGGACGTCGCGGGCGGTCAGCATCAGCACCGGGGTGGGCGTGCCCGCCCGGCGCATCCGCTGCACCAGGTCCAGGCCGGACAGCCGGGGCATCCGCCAGTCCAGCACGGCCACCTCGTACTCGTAGAAGCGCAGGTAGGCCGCCGCGGTCTCGCCGTCGGGAACCAGGTCCACCACATAGCCTTGTTCACGGAGCCCGCGCGCCAGGACCTGGCCGAGGCCCTCGTCGTCTTCCGCTACCAGCACCCTCACAGCATCCGAATCTACTGTGCTGGCGTGAGCGGCCGGGCTCAGCGGGAGATGCGGCGCCATAGCGGCCTCGGGACACAACGGAACACGAGGGCCAGGCCGGCCAGCGCGGGCGGGACCCACACGGTGTCCTGGCCGCGACGCAGCGCGGCGGCGGTGGCCCGCCCGACGGCCTCCGGGGTGGTGGCCAGCGGCGCCGGTGGCATGCCCGTGGTCATCCGGCCGGTGACGAACCCCGGCCGGACCAGGACCACGCGGACCCCGGTGCCGTGCATCAGGTCGGCGAACCCGCGCGCGAAGGCGTCCAGGCCGGCCTTGGCCGAGCCGTACACCGGATTGGCCTTGCGCGGCCGGACCGCGGCGACCGAGGACAGCACCACGATGGTGCCGCGACCCTGGGCGCGCATCCGGACCGCCACGGCGAGCAGGGTGCTGACGTGCCCGGTGAAGTTGGTCTCGATCATCGCGGCGGCCCGCTGGACGTCGCGCTCGAGGTCGGTCTGCGGGACCAGCACGCCGGCCGCGGAGATGACCAGGTCCAGGTGCCCGTCGGCGAATACGCCGTCGACGAACGCCTGATGGCTCTCGGTCTCCAGCGCGTCGTAGCGGGCGGTCTGCACCTGGACCGGCAGTTCCTTGCCCGCGGCGGCGAGCCGCTGCTCATCGCGCCCGGCCAGGATGACCTCGGCGCTGGCGGGGAGTCCGAGTGCGGTCAGGATGGCCAGGCCGATCTCGCTGGTGCCGCCGAGAAGGAGGACCCGGGGCTGATACCCCGCTTCGTTCGGAAAAAAATTCATTTAAGCCCCCTCAGACCTGCAGGCCGGTCACGAACAGCGCCAGCCAGGTCAGCTCGCAGGTCAGCATCAGACCGGTGCGGGTGAGCAGGTCCTCCACCGGCGCGGTGGTGTGCCGGGCGGTCAGCATGGCGAACCGGACCAGGGCGGCGGCGAGCGGGATGGCACTGAGGAGGTGCCAGGCCCTCGCGTCGGTATGTTCCCCGGCGGCCCAGGCCACGTAGGCCGCGATCATGGCGGCACCGATGATCCACTGGGCGGCCAGCAGCGCCCACGGCCGGTACCAGCGCAGCGCCGGGCGGTGCCGGATCGCGGCGGGGCCGAGCCCGGCGAGTTCGGTGTACCGCTTGGCGATCGCCACGCCGAACGCGCCCAGGCTGCACACCAGCAGGAACCAGCCCGACGGCGGCACGTGCGTGGCCGCCGCGCCGCCGAGCACGCGGAGCAGGAAGCCGGACGCCACGAAGATCAGCTCGATCACCGGGATGTGCTTGAGCACGAACGAGTACAGGAACGACAGGCCCAGGTAGGCGCCGACCGCCACGGTGAGCAGCGGGACCGAGACGGCCAGGCCCGCGCTCAGGCCGGCCGCGGCGCAGAGCGCGCCGATGACGAGCGCGTGCGACTTCGGCAGGTCGCCGGCCGCGACCGGACGGTACCGCTTGCGCGGATGACGGCGGTCGCGCTCGGCGTCGACGACGTCGTTGATGAAATAAACCGCGACCGAGGCGAAGCAGAAGGCGGCCGCGGCGACCAGGGCATAGACCGCCCCGTGGGACCGACCCCAGGTCGCGCCCGCCAGCGGGGCCGCGAACACCAGCAGGTTCTTCGGCCACTGGCGGGGCCGGGCCGTGCGCAGCACCGAGACGAGCCAGCCCGGCCGGCGGGCGTGCCGCGGCAGGGCCGTCCTCGCGCCGCCCGGCTCAGCCGTCTCCTCGGTGGCGCTCGCCTCGGCGGTCACCGGGCGTAGACCGCGGTGAAGTCGCGGCTGTAGACCGAGTAGTACCGATACGCGGTCTGCTGCTGCGTGGGCAGCAGGTTCACCGGCGTCGGGTCCGAGGGGTGGCCGTCGGTCTTGTAGTACTCGAAGGACATCCAGAACGGGTTGATGTCCAGCTGCAAGGCCTCGACCGCGCCGGCCCGCTGCAGCAGGCCCGCGAGTTCCTGGACGTTGAGCGCCGGGCCGTAGACGAAGATGACCCGGCCGTCCCTGGTGATGCCCAGGCCCGAACGCCAGACGTAGTAACCGCCGCCCAGGGTGGCGCCCCAGCTGCCCAGGACGTCCTGGTTCACGCTGGCCGGCACCCGGCCGTGATCGACGATCAGCCGCAGGTTCTGGCGGACGCCGACGACGTCCGAGGTCATCCGCACCTCGCTGCCCCAGGTGCCGATCTTGATCGTGCCGTTGCGGTAGTAGACCACCGAGGCCGCCCCGTTGGTCAGGGTCCCGGCCGTGTCGCCGTGGAGGTAGAAGCCGCCCCCGGACGTGTTTATCTTGAACCCGCCGTTGAACGTCGCGACCAGGCCGGTGCGGGTGCCGGGCGGGATCCACGGCTCGGCCTTCCAGTTGCCCGGTCCCGGATCTTCGGCGCCGGGGTGCAGCTGGAAGCTGACCAGCCGCTGGTCCATCGAGACGATCCCGGCCACGTACGAGGTATACACGGGGGACGGGCGCAGGAAGGTGCCGAACATGGCCGGCTCGCCCTTGACCGTCTTGAGCACGCGCCACTGGCCCTCGCCCGGCAGCGGCGCGCCGGCCGGCGAGCTCAGCCGCTTCGGGATGATCGGCTGGAACCCGCGGACGTGCTTGTACTTGGTCGGCGCGGTCTTGGGCACCGCGAGGGAGAAGGAGGGCTTGCCGCCGACCTGGGGCGGCTGGTAGGTCAACCACTCGCCGAACGTCACCACCGGGCCCAGGTAGTGATCCCGGGCCCATTCGGACAGCTTGGAGGACAGCGACCCGCCGCCGGGCGCGGCGATCGCCTGGCCGACGGAGAACGCGAGCCAGCAGCAGAACACCGCGACCAGGGCCAGGACGACCCGCACCGTGGGCCGCCGCAGCAGCCTGCGGACCCGGCCGCGTTTCCCGCCCCGGCGCCGGCCGCCCAGACGGCGCCGGCCAGGCCCGCCGTCGCCGTCGCCGGGCGGCAGGTCCTCGGCGGACTCGTACGCCTCCGGCTGGTAATAAGGGCCCTGACCGTAGGGCTGGGTGGCTGGTTCGTACGGAGCCTGCCCGTAGGGCTGGGTCGGTGGCTCGTAGGAGGACGGATCGGGCCCGTACGGTGTGGGGTCACGCCGCAGCGGCGCGGTATCAGGCTCGGACGGCGAGGGGTGCGGTCCGGGCGGTACAGCGTCCTGCTGGCTGGCTCGGCGCGACGCCGGTCGTAGCACTCGCATACCTCCTCGTGATCCCTGCGAAGCCGTCGCACACGGTCTACCGGGTCAACATGAAGGATTCGTGACAGCGCCCCGGACGGACGAAATACCCTGGCCAGGCCCGTCCGGCCAGCAGCTGGCTGGCCCGTGCCGACGTCGCGGCCCGGCGTGACGGAATATGCCTGTTCTCGTTCGCAGGCACGGCGAAACCCGCCGTTATCGGCGTAATCCGGCCTCGGACAGGCCTACCAGCGGCCCCACGGGAGCAGGGCGGTGACCGCGACCGCGGCGAACAGCAGCGTCAGGTACGCGATGGACAGGTGGAACAGCCGCATCGGCGCCGCTGAGGGGGCGCTTCCGGCCGCCCTTTGGGTGGTGCTTTCGGCGGCGCTTTCCGGGCCCTGGGCGGCGCGGACCCGGGCGTTCAGCCCGTGCGCCTCGACCAGGAACCAGGCCCCCAGCGCGGCGGCCAGGACGCCGTAGATCCAGCCGGCGAACGGGATCAGGGCCAAGGTGGCCGCCACCATGGCGTAGGAGTACCACAAGATCTTGCGGGCGACTGCGGCGGGCGACGCCACCACCGGCAGCATCGGCACGTTCGCGGCCTCGTAGTCCTTGCGGAACTTCATGGCCAGCGCCCAGAAGTGCGGCGGGGTCCACAAGAAGATGACCGCGAACAGCACCACGGCGGCCAGGCTGACCGTGCCGGTGACCGCGGCCCAGCCGACCAGCACCGGGAAGCACCCCGCGGCGCCGCCGATCACGATGTTGGACGGGCTGCGCCGCTTGAGCAGCAGCGTGTAGACGAAGATGTAGAACAAGATGGCCGCGTCGGCCAGCGAGGCCGCGAGCCAGTTGGCCATCAGCCCCAGGAGCAGCGTGGCGCCCGCCCCCAGGGCGATCCCCCAGGCCAGCGCCTCCCAGGGCTTGATCGCGCCCTGCCCTTTGACAACCAGGGGGCGGCGCGAGGTGCGCTTCATCATCGCGTCGATGTCGCGGTCGATGTAGCAGTTGATCGTGTTGGCGCTGCCCGCGGCCAGCGTGCCGCCGATCAGCGTGACCAGGACGAGCCGCAGCGAGGGCAGGCCGCGCTGGGCCAGCAGCATGGTCGGGACGGTGGTGACCAGGAGCAGTTCGATGATGCGCGGCTTGGTCAGCGCGACCAGTCCGCGGGCTATCGCGCCCGCGGGACGGCGGCCACCGGACGGAGTCCCGCGCTGGTCGAGCTGGGGAAGTGCGGCGGCAGAGGTCACTCCGCACCCTCGGTCTGAGCCGCCTCGCCCGCGGTCGTCTGCTCCGGATCGGCGGCGCTAGCTTGCACCGGCTCGGCGCCGGCCGTGGCCCGCGCCTCGGCGGCGGCCATGGGCTTCCCGGGCACCGGCGTGTAGGACACCGGCCGCTCCAGCCCCGGGGCAGGGTGACCGGGGACGAACTCCGGCTTGGTGTACAGGACGTACAGCGCGCCCGCCACCACGATGAACAAGAGCATCGGGAAGGCGAAGCTCAGTATCGATCCGCCGAAGGTCCACGCGCTGACGTTGGAATTCACTCCAGGTCCCCTCTCCCTCTCATGCCGCCACTACAGAGCGTAGAACAGGAACCAGAACAGCAGGGCCATCAGGGCCATGTAGTTCCAGGTGGTCGAGAAGGCGCTCAGCGAGGCCTGGAACCGTTGCACGCTGCGGGTCTCAGTGTACGTGGGGGGCTGTTCCACGAACGACACGGCCGAGATGAACCGGGACCGGGCCAGCAGGATCTCCAGCCAGATCAGCACGGCCAGCTGGACCACGAGGAACACCGAGTAGAAGCCGGTGAAGACGCTGGCGAAACCGGAACTGCCCGGCTTGAACGGCAGGTCGATGAGCTGGTAGATCTGGAACGAGACCGCCGCCAGCCCGAGGCCCAGGGCGATCAGCCCGTTGATCTGCCAGGCGCGCTTGTGCCCGGCCTTGATCCGCTGCAGACCGAAGTACTGCACCCCGGCCGACACCTCGGCCAGGAGCATGATCGTGGTGCCTATCCACAGCGACGGGTGGATGAAGCCGTACCCCTGCCACCGGCCCGCCGAGTTGAGGGACCGCAGGTAGAAGTAGGCGAACAGGAACGCGCCGAACAGGAACGTCAGCCCGCCGATGGCCAGCCGCGAGCCGGTCCAGGTCGCGTTCAGCGCGGACTCGTGGTAGAAGCCCTCGTCCTCGGCCTGGACCGCGGCTTCCTGCGCCGATGGTGCGGTCATGTCCGCCATCGTCATGCCTCCCCTGCGCCGGCCGGCGCGTACGCGGAGCCGATCACGCCGGGCGGCGGGTTCAGGTCGGCCACGGGCAGCGCGTCCTTGACCCCGTAGTCATAGGGACTGGCCAGGATCACCGGTACCCGCCTGAAGTTCTCCGGCGGCGGCGGTGTCGACAGCTGCCATTCCAGGCTGCGGGACCGCCACGGGTTCCCCACCTCCGGTTCTCGCCAGAACAGCATGGACATGACGAAGTTGATCAGGAAGATGAGTATCGAGCCGCCCAGCAAGAACGAGGAGATCGAGACCCAGTCGTTGAGCGTCTCCAGGTTGCGCGCGTACTCGAACACCCGGCGGGGCATGCCCATCAGGCCGAGCGCGAACAACGGCAGGAACGTCGAGTTGAAGAAGATGAACATGGTCCAGAAATGGATCTTGCCCAGCGTCTCGTTCAGCTTGATCCCGGTCATCTTCGGCAGCCAGTAGTAGATGCCGGAGAAGAACGCGAAGATCAGCCCGCCCATGATCGTGTAGTGGAAGTGGGCCATGACGAAGAACGAGCCGTGTTCGGTCGTGTCGGCGGGCACGTCCGACAGGAACACGCCGCTGAGGCCGCCGATCAGGAAGTTGAAGTAGAACGCCAGGGCAAACAGCATCGGGATGGAGAACCGGATCCTGGCTTTCCAGAAGGTGCCCATGCCGACCAGGTAGATGAATCCGGTCGGGATCGAGATCAGCTCGGTGGTGAGCATGAACAGCGGCCGCATGTCGGGGTTGATCCCGCTGTCGAACAGGTGGTGCTGCCAGACGAAGAAGGACAGGATGCCGACGCCGATCATGCCGGCCGCGGCGACCTTGTAGCCGAACAGCGGTTTGCGGCAGAACACCGAGACCACTTCGGAGATGACGCCGAAGCCGGGCAGGGCCAGGATGTATACCTCCGGATGGCCGAAGAACCAGAACAGGTCCTCGTACAGGTAGCTGCTGCCGCCGAGCTGGTTGGTGAAGAACGCGGTCTGGAAGGTCCGGTCGGTCAGGCCCATGTAGCACGCCCCGACCAGCACCGGGACCGCCAGCACCTGCAGGAACGCCACGGTGAACATGGACCAGACGAACATCGGGAGCCTGCTCCAGCGCATGCCCGGCGCCCGGTAGTTGATGATCGTGACGATCATGTTGAAGCCGGCCAGGATCATCGAGATGCCCATCAGGCCGAACGCGAAGAAGTAGGCGTCCATGCCCGATGTGGCCTGGGTGGCCAGCGGCTCGTATCCGGTCCAGCCGGTGGGGAACCCGCCGAACAGCACGGCGGACAGCAGGATGACGTACGCGGCCGGGGTGAGCCAGAAGCCGAGCGCCTCAAGCCGGGGGAACGCGACCCGCTTGGACCCGATCAGCAGCGGGCCGAAGTACTGGCCGAACGGCCCGAGGATGACCGACGACATCATCATCATCATCATCGTGCCGTGCTCGCCGACCACCATCAGGTACTGCTCGGGGCCGATGAGGTGGTACGACGGCGAGAGCAGCTCGCTCCTGATGGCCATGGCGAACAGGCCGCCGGTCAGGAAGTAGGCGATCATGCCGTACAGGTACTGGATGCCCACGACCTTGTGGTCCAGCGTGTACCGGAAGTACTTGCCCAGGCCGGGGTCCTCCTTGCCGATCAGCCGGGGCTCCTCGGGCAGCGGCCGGCCGAGCATGAGGCCGAACAGGTCGTTGAACACGCCCAGGCCGGCCACCCAGCCGATTACGGCGAAGGCGTAGCCGAGCACGATCGCCACGTCGTTGGCGTCGGACAGCGAGCTGCGGGCGTAATCCCCGCCCAGGAAGTTGCCGAGCCAGTGACCGAAGAAGTAGCCGATCACGGCCCCGATCAGGCCGGTGTGGACACCCGGGCGCAGCCACCACGGCCGCCCGGCTACGACCTCCGGGCCGCGGCCCGTGGGCTCCGCTCGCTCCGGCTGAGTCTCGATAGCCATCCCGTCACCCCTCAACCGACGTCGTGGCGGCTAGGACACTGCGTGCCGCGGCCCGCGGCGGGACGTGCGTCACGGCGTCACCGGGTTCCCGGGGCCGTAGTAGTAGCCCGCGCCGCCGGTGATGCCGTCGATCGTGACGATGTTCTTGCCGAGCTCGGGAATCACGGTGGGGTCGTAGGTCAGCGAGTACGCGGGCAGGGCGGCGAGCACCCCGTCGGCCTGTTCCTTGGCCTGCACGCCGCTGGCCCAGGACTGGAACGCGGTCGGCGAGACGACCTGGCCGTAGTTGAACATGGCGCCGTGCCAGATGCCGCACAGCTCGCTGCAGCGGACCGTGAAGCCGCCGAGCGCCTTCGCCGTCGTGTAGGCCACGTTGTCCACGCCCGGGTTGGCGTCGGCCTTCACGCCGAGCTGGTAGGCCCAGAAGCTGTGGATCACGTCCAGCGAGGTCACGTGGAAGGTCACCGGCATGCCCTCCGGCAGCATGAGCTCGGTGCTCTCCATCCCGCCGAACTGCGGGTAGCGGTACGTCCAGACCCACTGCTGGCCGATCACCTGGACCTCGAGCATGTCGTTGGTCCCCGGCGACCAGGTCGACGTCTGCGTGCCGGCCAGCGTCCAGATGGGCGACGGACCCTCCCCCGCGCCCGCGCCGGCCGGGCCGACGAGCTCGATCGTGCCGAACACGGCCAGGAAGAGCACGATGGCCGAGGTGCCGATGATCCAGGTGGCCTGGACCTTGGTGTTGCCGTAGATCGGCTCGCCGTCGCTGTCGTCGCCCGGCTTGGCCCGGAAGACCACGACCGCGTAGATGAAGTACAGGACCACGGCGATGAACACCGGCGCACCGGTGATGGCCAGCACCGCGATGTCGAACTGCTGGTGCCGGGCCGAGCTGGACATGTCACCCGGCGGCAGGTGCGGCTTCCAGACGAACCAGATGACCAGGTCCGCGGCCAGGGCCAGGACGAACCAGATCGCGAACAGGCGCCAGGCGTGCCGCGCGTCGGACTGGACGCCGGGGGCCGCTGGGGTTTCTGTCTCGCTCATGAGGTCACCACGTACATAAAGCCCATCATCCAGCCGAGAGTCTGCATGGGACCGCCGTTACCGTCGAGGTATCCGCCGCCGCAGGGGATCAGGCACTGCCAGCGGAAGGTGCCGCCGTGGCTGGGAGACATGAAGCTGAATGTCTCCAGCGCGTAGGGGTTGCCGCTCGTGGTGCACGGCGAGGTACCGCACAGGTTGTTCGCCGAGAGCTTGGCGTTCGGCGAGGCCACCGGCACGTATATGCCCATGGCCGGGATTGCGAACGTGTGCCCGACGTTGCAGTCGGACCAGGAGTTGATGAGCGACGTGGTGTCGTTGGACACGTACTCCTTGCCGTTCTGGTCGAACTGGGAGACGGTCACCGTGCCGCCCATGGTGCCCTGCACCTGGCTGAAGTAGTTGTTCCGCAGCGGCGTGCAGCCGTCGTAACCGTAGATGGTCATGTTGACCTTGACGCCGGCCGGGACCGAGAACAACGTCGTGTGCACCCACTGCTTGCTCGCCGGATCCTGGGTGTAGTAGCTCACCCAGTCCGGCTTGGTGGCGCTGTCGTTCTGCGGGTCCTCCTGGAGGACCACGTTGACCTGGCCGTTGGAGGCGGCGTAATGAACGGTCGTCAACTGGGTGGATGCCGAACCTATGTAGTAGAGGGCGGTAAATACCCCCAGGCCGACCACGACGAGGAAGGCCGCGGCCAAAGCCGCCGCCCGGGCCACCACGGACACGGGATCACCACCTTCGCTTTGTGTCAGCGCAAGGACAGGTCCGGCCGTACGGCAAACGGAGACCGGTACCTGCTCGGGTCGATCATCGGATCGGCGCGCAGCCCAGGGCAACACCTAGCGGCGCGGATGACGAAATTGTCATGTCGCCCAGCAGGGCTCGAGATGCCTGGATTATGCCTTTGACCAGGTACGATAACCGAAGTTCAGATGTGTATCAGTGGTAGGCACACGGCACAATCGTTTGCGGCAGCATCGTGACCACCACCCGGCGAGGCGCTCGTTCCGGTGAGCCCGCGCCCCGGCCCAAACGGGCGTTTATGATGACGGCGGACCGGCCGGCCGCGTGGCCCGCCGGTTCCAGGAGGAGCCGATGACGGCCGGACCGACCAGGGGCATCCCGACGCTGCGCTCGGGCTGGCCGGTGCTGCGCACCCCCCGGTGGATGCTCGCGGGCGGGGCGGTGCTGGTGGCCGGGCTGACGCTCGCGGCGATCCCCCATCATCCGTCCACTTCCGAGCGTGCCTCCGACCTGCGCGGGGTGGTGCAGGAGATGAACACCGACATCGAGTCGTGCGCAGGCGGCGTCAGCGAGTCGCTGACCGCGCTGAAGGAGATCCAGTCCGGGGCCAGCCACGACGTGAAGACCGCGGTCAGCATCGCCACCATCGGCGCGGCAAACTGCTCGCCGGCAAACAGCATGCCGATGGACGACCTCGTCCAGTACCAGCCGCCTTCGTCGCTGGCCTCCTTCCACCTCGATCAGACCGTGAACGACCTGATCACCTGGGCGTTCCCGGACGCCCAGCGGGTGCAGATCGACGTCGCCACGCTCCTGATGGCCAGCACGCAGCCGGCCATCCGGGCCGCGACCACGGCTCTGCAGCACGACCAGCAGGTGCTGGATACCGAGCGCGCCACGATCGACGACATGATCAACACGGCCAGCAAGTCGCTGTCCGTCGGCGTCGCGCCTCCTACGCTGCCCAGCTGACCCGCGCATCATCGTCTGCGCACGTCAGCGCCCTGCCACGGCTGGCCCCCGGAAGCCTTAGGCACTAGTTGCAATCGTTTGTGACACAGACGTGTAACAGATGCAGGCTGACCGTGCGTAACACTTGACCGGCGGCAGATGATCGGAGAAACATCGGCAACAGGTCACGAAAGGATCAACGGGTCCCAGGTATACCGTGAGCTGGATGTCCAGCTAGCCTGGCGGCGGGTGGGGAACGGCAGACGTCCACGAGCGGCGAGAGGCCATGACTTCCCAGGAAGCGGCTCAGGCCACCTTCACGCACCCATCCGATGCGATCCCCGCCAGGATCCTGGTGGCCGACGACGAGCCCGGGATCCGGGCCTTCATCGGGCGCGCCCTGGATGCGGCGGGCTACGCGACCGACTTCGCGGCCACCGGGGCGGAGGCGCTGCGGCGCGCCCTGGGCGGCCACTACGACCTGATCATCCTGGACCTGGTCATGCCGGAGATGACGGGCCAGGTGGTCCTCGAGCGGCTGCTGGCCTCGCGCCCGGAGCAGGCGGTGCTCGTCCTGTCCTGCCTGGGTGACGTGGCCTCCAAGGTGGACTGCCTGGAGCGCGGCGCCCAGGATTACCTGACCAAGCCGTTCTCGCTGGCCGAGCTGCTGGCCCGGGTCAGGGTCCGGGTCCGGGTCCGCGGCGGGACCGCGGAGAACGGGCACGACCGGGCCGCGGAGATCGTCCGGGCCGGCAGCCTGACCCTGGACGTGGGCCGCCTGGTCGCCGACATCGGATCCGGAGCGGTGCCGCTGACCAGGCTGGAGTTCCTGCTGCTGCGGGAGCTGGCCGAGCATGTCGGCCAGTCGGTGCCGAAGGGGCAGCTGCTCGCGAGCGTATGGGGCTACGATTTCGACCCCGGCTCCAACGTGGTAGACGTCTGCGTGCGGCGGCTGCGGTCCAAGCTGGGCTTCGGCCTGATCAAGACGGTACGCGGTGAGGGCTACCAGCTTGTGGGCCACTGACGCCGCGACGGCGATGTCATACAGTGGTCGCTCGTGGTAGGCGTCGCCGGCGATCGATTCGTACGAAGGCCGTGACATGGGACAGCAGACGTGGGCGGGCGCGGCCCGCGAGGTGTGGCGCACCGCGGCCCGGCACAAGATCGCCTCCGGGATCACCGCACTGGCGATCGTGGCGTCCCTGGTCGCGATCGCCCTGGTGGCCTCCGGTCCGGCCGGGCCGGCCGGCGCGGCCGGACCGGCCGCCGACCCGGCGGCGCCGGCGTTCAGCCTGCCCGTGCTCGGCCATTCCGGGCAGAAGATCGCGCTGGCCGACTACGCCGGGAAACCGCTCATCGTGAACTTCTTCGCGTCCTGGTGCCAGCCCTGCCAGCAGGAAACCCCGCTGCTGGCCAAGTTCTACCGGACCGAGCACGCCACGGTGGCGATCGTGGGGCTGGACGAGAACGACGTCCTCGGCAGCGTCGTGTCGTTCACCCGCAAGGAGGGCGTCGGCTACCCGGTGGGCTTCGATCCCGAGGCCATCGCGGCCTCGGCCTACGGCGTCGCGGCCCTGCCGCAGACCTTCTTCCTCAACGCCAGGCACCGCATCGTCGACCGCGTGTTCGGTGCGGTCACGCAGGCCGACATCAACCGCGGCATCGTGCTCGCCACGCGAAGCTGAGCTAGGAAGCGGACTTCCGCGACCTGCTGGTCACCCCGGCCACCCCGGTCAGGCCGTAGACCGCGCCGCCGTGCCACAGCCCGCTCAGGACCCCGTCAATGACGCCGCCGCCGGTGACCACGGAGAGCACGAGCACGACGGCCGCGCACGCGATCGCGGGCAGGACGGCGAAGCGCCACGGATTGCTCCTGGCCCAGCGGATGGCCCGGCTCGGCCGGGCCCGCCACAGGGCGCCCGCCGCGGCCACCACGAAGAAGGCCACCGCCCCCAGGGCCAGGGAGCCGCTCAGGGCGCTCAGGTGGAGGCCGAGGCCCGAACCGATGATGTGCAGCCCGAGGTCGCCGACCGCGACCACCCCGCCGGTCACCACCGCAGCCCCCCATGGCGCGCCGGACATGGCCGCCCCGGAGACCGACATCTCCTCGCGCCGGGAAAGATCGTGTTCACTGTCAGTCGGTGCGGACATTCAAACCCCTGCCCTTCGAGCACCTCGCGATAATCACGTCATATCGCGTCTTTGCCGCAGACTACCACGGACTTGCGAATGATCCGTGCGCGCCGCGCGGGATCCGGACGAATCGGCAGGGATGCGCACTGGCTGACCGGGTTAACTGGAAGGTGGCTGGCGCCAAGCAGACCTAGAGTCGACATCACCGATCGGGACGTAACCTGGTCTGGTCGAGGGCGAGGAAGATGCGCGAGAACGAGAGCGACCGCGGGGACGGCTGGCCAGGGCCAGACGACTACATCAGCCCCTGGGCGGCGCGCGACCTAGGTGAGGCTGACCAGGCGTCCGCGGACGACCCGGACCTCCCGCCGGAATCCGGCCGGCCGGACACCATCGCCTTCGGCAGGCCGGCCGACGAGGCGGGCGGGCCCGGCCAGGGTTCCTACGTCGAGCGCGGCGACCCGGACCCGTGGTACGGCAGTGCCCGGGGTGGGGATCCGGGTCCGCCGCGGCGGGGGCGGCGGCGCGGGCATCTGCTGGTGTATCTCACGGTGGCGGCGCTGGCGGCGGGGATCGGGGCGGGGCTGACCGTGGCCTTTGACGGCCAGGGATCTAGCCCGTCGGCGGACGTTTCCGCCAGCGGCATCCCGTCGGTGCACGACAACCAGGCCGGCAGCGGTCCGGGACTGAACGAGGCGGCGGTGGAGCGGAAGGTCAAGCCGGGCCTGGTGGACATCACTTCCACGATTAAGTACGCCAGCGAGACGGCCGAAGGCACCGGGATGATCCTGTCCTCGTCGGGCCTGGTGCTGACCAACAACCACGTGATCGACGGAGCCACCGCGGTCAAGGTGTCGCTGGCCGACAACACGAGCCAGAGCTACACGGCCCAGGTGGTCGGCTACGACAGCATCGACGACGTCGCGCTGCTCAAGCTCACCGGCGCCTCGGGACTGGCCACGGTCAGCTTCGGCAACTCCTCGCAGGTCCGGGTGGGCATCCCGGTCCTCGCGCTGGGCGACGCCGAGGGGCGCGGCGGCGTGACGCCGGCTCCGGGTGACATCAGCGCGCTGGACCGTTCGATACAGGCCAGTGACGCAGGCTCGGGCACCACCGAGAACCTGAACCACATGCTGCAGACCAACGCCCAGATCCAGCAGGGCGACTCGGGCGGCGCGCTGGCCGACAACGCGGGACTGGTCATCGGGATGGTCACGGCGGCCAACACCGCGGCGGGCGGGCAGCCGGGCGGCACGATGGGCTTCGCCATCCCGATCAACACGGCGCTGGCCATCGCCCAGCAGATCGCCAGCAAGCAGCCCACCTCCAAGGTGTACATCGGCCTGCCGGGCTTCCTGGGCGTGGAGGTGTCGCAGAGCAACAGCCGGGATCCGCGGCAGCAGGCCGCAGCGGCCGCGCGGCAGTCCGGTGCCAGCCAGGGCGGGCGGCGCGGCGGCCTGGCCTGCGTGACCGGCGGCCAGGAGCCGGCCCTGCCGGCCAGGATCGCGCCAGCCCGGACCGGCGCGCTGATCCTGGGCGTCTTGTGCGGCACGGGGGCGCAGTCCCAGGGCCTGGCGGCCGGCGACGTGATCATCTCGGTCAACGGCCAGGCGGTCACCACGCCCAGCTCGCTGACCAACATCACGGCCCAGTATCACCCCCGCCAGGTGGTGTCGGTCGGCTATCAGGCTACCAACGGCTCCCGGCACACGGTCCGGATCGTGCTCGGCGACGGCCCGGCGCGGTAGAACCGGGAAACCACGGCCAGCTCCGGTCCGGTCGGCTCCGGCCCGGTCAGCTCTGGCCTGGTCAGCTCCGGCCCGGTCAGCTCCGGCCCGGTCAGCTCCGGCCCGGTCAGCTCCGGCCCGGTCAGCTCAGCCAGGCGCGCAGCCGGGCTTCGCACTCGGCGATGGCCGGGGTCTCGACGTACTCCCCCGCGGTGTGGGCCAGCTCCGGCAGGCCCGGGCCGTAGTTCACGGCCGGGATGCCGAGCGCGGCGAACCGGGCCACGTCGGTCCAGCCGAGCTTGGCCCGCGGCGGCCCGAGGCCGGCGCCGACCGTGGCCACGAAGGCGGTCGCGGCGGGGTGGCCCAGGCCGGGCCGGGCGCCCTCGGCCACGTCGATCAGCGTGACCGGCCAGGCCGCGAACAGCGACCGGACCACATCGGCCGCCTGCTGGCCGTCCAGGTCGGGCGCGAACCGGTAGTTGACCGTCACCACGCACTGGTCCGGGACGACGTTCCCGGCCACGCCGCCGCGGATGGCCACGGCATTCAGGCCCTCGTGGTAGCGCAGCCCGTCGACCTCCGGCTCCCGGGCGGTGTACGCGCGCAGCACGGCGAGGATGCCGTCCGCCTCGTGGATCGCGTTGCGGCCCATCCAGGACCGCGCGGTATGGGCCCGCTTCCCGACGGCGGTCACGTCGGCGCGCAGCGTGCCCTGGCAGCCGCCCTCGATCTGGCCCGCGCTCGGCTCCATCAGCACGGCGAAGTCGCCGGCCAGCAGTTCCGGGGCGCTGCGGCTCAGCCGCAGCAGCCCGTTGCGCTCGGCCGCGACCTCTTCGCACTCGTAGAAGACGTAGGTGACGTCCCGGCTGGGCGCGGGCAACTGGGCGGCCAGCCGGAGCTGCACCGCGACCCCGGACTTCATGTCGGAGGTGCCGCAGCCGTACAGCCGGGACCCATCGGCGCGGGAAGGCAGGTTGCCGGCCACCGGGACGGTATCGATGTGCCCGGCCAGGATGACCCGTTCGGGCCGCCCGAGCTCGGTCCGGGCCACGATCGTGTGGCCGTCCCGGCTGACGGACAGGTGGCCGAGCGGCCGCAGCGCGCGCTCGATGGCGTCGGCGAGCGGCCCTTCCTCGCCGCTGACCGAGGGCACGTCCACGAGCTGGGCGGTCAGCGCCGCCCCGTCGATATCGAGGTCGAGATCCACCCGGCCAGCCTAGGGTGGGTCTGGGGGAAAAAGCAGGGTGGGCCCGGGGGAAAAGCAGGGTGGGCTCGGGGGGAAAAGCAGGGTCAGGCGGGCACGGACGCGCCCAGCGGCTGGGCTCCCTGGCCGGGCAGCGCCTTGGCCGCGGCACGCAGCGCGGTCAGGATCACCGCCACCGAGGGCCGGCGGACGCTGGCCGTGCGGGCCACGGCGTGCACGTCCCGGGCCAGGTCCAGGCCATGCGGCAGGTCCCGGACCGCGACCCGGCGCTCGCCCGCGGCCACGGCCAGCCGCGGCAGGATGGCCAGGCCGATGCCGCGCGCGACCAGGCTCACGATCGTCGACATGCCCTCGAATTCCGACAGCACCGGGGGCGTCACGCCCACCGCGGCGAGCAGCCGGTCGACGGCCTGCCGGGACGGCTCGCTGGCCGGCGCGGCCAGCCACGGCTCGTGCCGCAGCGCCCGCAGGTCGACGGCCGCGCCGGGATCGGCCGCCCGGTGCGAGCGCGGGACGACCAGGACCAGCTGGTCGCGGATCAGGTGGTAGCAGGACAGGATCGAGCCGCCCATCTCGATGTCATCGGCCAGCCGGCCGTTCCAGTCGTCCACGATGGCCACGTCCACCTCGCCGGAGCGCACCTGGCGCAGGCCCTCGCGGGCCGGGGTCTGCCTCAGCACCAGGTTCAGCCGGGGATGGGTGCGCAGGCTGCGGGCCAGCGCCGGGGCGAAGGCGACCGCCGCGGACGGGAACGCGGTCGCCACCACCCGCCCGGCCGGCTCGGTGGCCCGCGCGGACAGGTCGGTCTCGGCCTCCTCGACCATGGCCAGGATGCGCTCGGCGTGGCCGGCCAGGCGCCGCCCCGCGTCGGTCAGCTCGGCCCGCCGCGCGGTCCGGTCCAGCAACGCGGTGCCCGCCTCCCGCTCGAGCGCGGCGAGCTGCTGGGACACCGCGGACGGCGTGTAGCCGAGCACGGCGGCGGTCTTCGCGATGCTGCCGCGCGCGGCGAATTCGGTCAGCAGGCGGAGCCGGTGCAGATCGAGCATAAGAGAATCTTACTCTCTGCGACAGATATCAGCGCTTGCTCTTATGGTTTGAGCAGCCGAGACTTGAGTACGTGTGCAGGGTTGTCACGGGAAGTGATGACCGTCCATCGCCGCCGTCCGCCGATCCCGCAGCTAGGAGTGCCAGCTTCCGTGGCTCTCGTCACGCCCTTGCGCGCCCTCCCGTCCCCGCACCCCGATCCCGGATACATCGAGCTGGGCCCGGCCGCCGTGCCGGTGTCCGCCACCCTGGCCGCCAACGAGATCCTGGACGCGCGCCGCCGCCGTGGTCAGCGCGTGCTGCCGATGGCGTTCGGCGAGGCGGGGCTGCCCGCCCATCCGCTGCTGCGCGAGGCGCTGGCCGACGCCGCGGGCTGCACGGCCTACGGCCCGGTGGCCGGGTACGCCGCGCTGCGCGAGGCGGCCGCCTCCTACTGGGCCCGGCGCGGCCTGCCCACCGACGCTGAGGCGGTGGTGGCCGGCCCGGGCAGCAAGGCGCTGCTGTTCGGACTGATCGCGGCGATCGGCGGCGACGTGGCGGTGACCCGGCCGAGCTGGGTCAGCTACGGCGCGCAGGCCAGCCTGGCCGGCCGGACGGCGCACCTGGTGCCCGGCTCGGGCGGCGTGCCGGACGCCGGGAAGCTGGCCCGGGCCGTGGCCGCGGCGCGCGCGTCCGGCCGCCCGGTCCGCGCGGTCATCGTCACGCTGCCCGACAATCCGACCGGGACCCAGGCCTCGGCCGGCGCCGTCCGTGCCCTGTGCTCGGTCGCCGAACGGCACGGCCTGATCATCATCTCCGACGAGATCTACCGGGACCTCGTCCACGACCAGGTGGCCGACATCACCAGTCCGGCCGCTATTTCGGCCGAACGGACCGTGGTGACCACCGGCCTGAGCAAGAATCTCGCCCTCGGGGGCTGGCGCCTGGGCGTGGCCCGGCTGCCCGGCGGCCGGCTCGGCCGCGAGCTGCGCACCCGGCTGCTCGGCATCGGCAGCGAGGTCTGGTCGGCTCCGGCCGGGCCGGTGCAGCAGGCCGCCGCGCTGGCCTTCGCCGAGCCGGCGCCGCTGGCGGAGCGGATTGCGCTCAGCCGGCGCCTGCACGCCCGGGTGGCCCGCGAGGTGGCGTTCCGGTTCGCGTCGGCCGGCGCGTCGGTGCCGCCGCCCCAGGCGGCGTTCTACGTCTATCCGGACTTCACCCCGCTCGCGGACGGGCTGCGGCGCCGGCACGGCATCACCAGCGACGCGGGCCTGGCGGGGCTGCTCCTGCGGCAGTACGGCCTGGGCGTGCTGCCGGGCAGCGCGTTCGGCGAGCAGCGGTGGCGGCTGCGGCTGCGGGTGGCGACCGCGCTGCTCTACGGCGAGACCGACGAGCAGCGGCACGCCGCGCTGAACGCGGCCGACCCCTGCGCGCTGCCCTGGATCGCCGCGGCGCTGGACCGCCTCGAGGAGATCCTGGCCGACCTGACGCGGTAGCGCGGTAGAGAGCGGGGGCGGAGAGCCACGGTCCGTTCGGAGTAATGGGTATGAGGCGGGGGGCGGGGGGGACGGCGGGAAGCGGCGCGGGCAGACTGGGGCCATGACCGTGACCTACGTCGAGTCTCCCACTCCGTCGTTCCTGTTCGACCTGGACGGGACGCTGATCGACAGCGTGTACCAGCACGTCATCGCCTGGCGGGCCGCCCTGTCGGCGATCGGCATCGACCTGTCGGTGTGGCGGATCCACCGCCGGATCGGGATGAGCGGCGGGCTGTTCGTGTCCGCGCTGCTGCGCGAGACCGGGCGGTCGCTGTCCAAGGCCGATATCGACTGGCTCCAGCAGGCGCACGCCGAGCAGTACCGGGCGCAGATGGACGCGGTCACGCCGCTGCCCGGCGCGCGCGAGCTGCTCGGCTTCCTGACCGACGCGGGCGTCCCGTGGGCGATAGCGACCAGCGGGTACGCGGCCACCGCGCGGCCCGCGCTGGGCCTGCTCGGGCTGCCCGAGGACACCCCGATGGTGACCCGCGACCTGGTGCGGCACGCCAAGCCGGACCCCGACCTGTTCCTGGCCGCGGCCGCGCTGCTCGGCGTCGATCCCCGGCACGCGTTCGTGGTCGGGGACAGCGTCTGGGACCTGCTCGCGGCGCGGCGGGCCGGGGCCCTCGGCGTCGGGCTGCTGTCCGGCGGGTACGGCCGGGAGGAGCTCGAGCGGGCCGGAGCGTACCGGGTCTACGCCGACCCGGCCGAGATGCTGGCCCGCATCGACGAGCTCGGCGTCCGGACCAGGGCGGGGTGACGAGGTCGTCGCCGGCACCTCGTCAGGGAGTCGTATGCGGCGGTGCGATTACGCGCGAGTAGAGATTAAATGGATGGGTAACCGGTCAGGGGCGGCGCGAAGGCGGTGCCCTGGAGTCACTCGGGAGGCGAGTTGCGGTGCCTACCGTGCGTCGGATCGTCGTTGGCGTACACGGATCGCTAGGAAGCCTGCAGGCGTTGCGCTACGCGGAGGCCGAAGCCAGGCAGCGGGACGTGCCGCTGCTGCCGGTCATCGCCTGGGTGCCGCCCGGCGGCGACCTCGCCGAACGCCGCCATTCCTCGCCCTACCTGCGCAAGATCTGGCGCGACGCCGCCTGGGAGCGGCTCACCGCCGCGTTCGACGACGGGCTGGGCGGGATGCCCGCCGACCTGCGGGTCGAGCCGCACGTGGAACGCGGTGAGACCGGCCCGGTACTGGTCGACATCGCCAGCCACCCGGAGGACCTGCTCATCGTCGGAACCGGCCGCCGCGGCGCGGTCGGCCGGCGGCTGCGCCGCTCGGTGGCCCGGTACTGCGTGGCGCACGCCAAGTGCCCGGTGCTCGCCGTCCCGCCCTCGGCGCTGATGGACGAGCTGGGCCACGGGCTGCGTTCCTGGCAGCTGCGCCGGCACGCCCTCATCCCGGACACGCCGGAGGTCTAGCCGCCGGTTTCTGCGGCACTGCGCGCGCATGGGTTCCGTTAGGAACCCGGCAGCAGGCGCATGGGTCGCGCAAGGGCGCTTATATGCAGCGCCCCTGAACCGTTAACTAGGGATGTGCTTCTGGCCTGCGCATGCCTTTGGGCGCACGCAGGAGCACTTTCACCAGCGGTTCGTCACTAGGAGTCACCGTGTGGGACCTGTTCTACGTCGGCCTGACGATCGTCGTCTTCGCCTTCCTGTACCTCATCTTGAAGGGGATTGAGACCTTTGAGCGCTGAGAACTGGATCGGCCTGATCGGTGGCGTCCTGCTGACGATCTACCTGTTCGTGGCCCTCGTCCTGCCTGAGAGGTTCTGATGAATTCCACGCTGGCGGGCTGGCTGCAGTTCCTGCTGCTGTTCGCCGCCCTCGCGGCGTGCTACGTGCCGCTGGGCAACTACATCGCGCGCATCTTCACCGACAAGAAGCACTGGCGGATCGAGCGCGGCATCTACAAGCTGACCGGGATCGACCCGGACGCGGACATGCGGTGGACCGCCTACGTGCGCTCCATCCTGGCCTTCTCGCTCGTCGCGGTGCTGTTCGTGTACCTGATCGAGCGGACCCAGCACTGGCTGTTCTGGTCGATCGGGATGGCCAACGTCCCGACGGACACCGCATGGAACACCGCGGCGTCGTTCGTCACCAACACCAACTGGCAGAACTACGCCGGCGAAGCCACCATGAGCTACCTCACCCAGCAGGGTGCGCTCATGGTCCAGCAGTTCTTCTCGGCCGCCGTCGGCCTGGCCGTCGCGATCGCCATGATCCGCGGCTTCACCCGGTCCCGGACCGACCGGCTCGGCAACTTCTGGGTGGACGTGACCCGCGGGATTATCCGGCTGCTGATCCCGCTGGCGGTCATCGGCTGCCTGGTCCTGGTGGCCAGCGGAGGGATCGAGAACCTGGCCAACTACCACACGATCACCACGCTGTCCGGTGCCCACCAGACCATCCCCGGCGGCACGGTGGCCTCGCAGGAATCCATCAAGGACCTGGGCAACAACGGGGGCGGCTGGTTCAACACCAACGCGGCCCATCCGTTCGAGAGCCCGAATCCGTTCACGAACATCTTCATCGTCTTCATGCTGCTGCTGATCCCGTTCGCCACGCCGCGGGCGTTCGGCAAGATGGTCGGCGACAACCGGCAGGGCTACGCGCTGGTCGCCGCGATGGTGATCATCTGGGCGGCCGCCGTCGGCGGGATCAGCTTCTTCGAGGCCCACCTGGGCACCGCCGGAGTCGGGCCCCAGCTCGCGCACGGCGCGATGGAAGGCGTGGAGGTCCGGACCGGCACACCAGGCTGCTCGGTGTTCGCGGCGTCCACCACGGTGACCTCCACCGGCTCGGTGAGCTGTTTCCACGACTCGCTGACGCCGTTCGGTGGCGGCATCGCGCTGTTCGACATCGCCTTGGGCGAGATCGCGCCGGGCGGGATCGGGGCCGGCATGTACGGCATCCTGGTCCTGGCCATGGTCACGGTGTTCGTGGCCGGGCTGATGGTCGGCCGGACGCCGGAGTACATCGGCAAGAAGATCCGGCCTGCCGAGATGAAGTACGCGTCGCTGTATTTCCTGACCCTGCCGGTGATCATCCTGACCTTCTCGGCGATCGCGATCGGCACGCACTGGGGCCAGAGCGCGATCTTCAATCCCGGCCCGCACGGGCTGACCGAGATCGTGTACGCGTACGCCTCCCAGGCCAACAACAACGGGTCGGCCTTCGCGGGCCTGGGCACCGGGGCCACCTTCTACCAGATCACCGGCGGCATCGACATGCTGCTCGGCCGGTTCGCGCCGGAGATCTTCGCCCTGGGCCTGGCCGGGTCGCTGGCTAGACAGGCGCCCACTCCGGCCAGCGCCGGGACGCTGGATACCAGGACGCCGCTGTTCGTCGGCATGCTCGTCGGCGTGATCCTCATCCTCGTCGGCCTGACCTACTTCCCCGCCCTCGCGCTGGGCGTCTTCGCAGAAGGCCTCCATTGAGCGCCATTCAGTACCGGCTAGCGAGCAGGGGGCGGCGCCGGTTTCGCGGCGCCGCCCCCTGCGAGCGGCCGGTGACCCAGCTACGACGAGAACCACATCGGGATCTGAATGGTCCGAATGTTCAAGGAGCAGAGCACTGATGTCTGTGACAACTGAGAGCCCGGGTACTCCCGCGCCGGCCGCCCGCCCGCAGGCGGCCAGCGAGCCGCGGCGGGTCGGCGGCGGCCTGCTCGACCCGAAGATCTTGTGGAAGTCGACCCCGGACGCGTTCAAGAAGCTGGACCCGCGGGTCCAGATCCGCAACCCGGTCATGTTCGTGGTCGAGGTCGGCGCCTTGCTGTGCATGTACACGGCCATCCGCTCGTCGTCGGTGTTCAACTGGACCATCGTGGTCTGGCTGTGGCTGACCGTGGTGTTCGCCAACCTGGCCGAGGCGGTGGCCGAGGGCCGCGGCAAGGCCCAGGCCGACACGCTGCGCAAGGCCAAGCGCGAGACGGTGGCGCGCCGGCTGACCAACTGGAAGCCTGGGATGGACCCGTCCGCGCTGCGCGAGGAGGCTGTGCCCGGCACGAGCCTGACCCTCGGCGACTACGTGGTGGTCGAGGCCGGGCAGGTCATCCCCGGTGACGGGGACGTGGTCGAGGGCGTGGCGTCGGTGGACGAGTCGGCCATCACCGGCGAGTCCGCGCCGGTCATCCGCGAGTCCGGCGGCGACCGGTCCGCGGTGACCGGCGGTACCACCGTGCTGTCCGACCGGATCGTGGTCAAGATCACCTCTAAGCCGGGCGAGACGTTCATCGACCGGATGATCGCCCTGGTCGAGGGGGCCAAGCGGCAGAAGACGCCGAACGAGATCGCGCTGAACATCCTGCTCGCCTCGCTGACCATCATCTTCATGCTGGCGGTGATCTCGCTGCAGCCGATGGCGTTCTACTCCAAGGCGCCGCAGTCCCTGGTCATCCTGGTCGCGCTGCTGGTGGCGCTGATCCCGACCACGATCGGCGCACTGCTGTCCGCGATCGGCATCGCCGGCATGGACCGGCTGGTGCAGCGCAACGTGCTGGCCATGTCGGGCCGCGCGGTCGAGGCGGCCGGCGACGTGAACACCCTGCTGCTGGACAAGACCGGCACGATCACCATCGGGAACCGGCAGGCCACCGAGTTCCTGCCGGCCGGCGGGGCCACCGCGGCCGCGCTGGCCGACGCGGCGCAGCTGTCCTCGATGGCGGACTACACCCCCGAAGGCCGGTCCATCGCGGTGCTGGCCAAGAACGAGTACGGCCTGCGCGAGCGGCCCGAAGGCGAGCTGCAGGGCGCGGAGTTCGTCGAGTTCAGCGCGCAGACCAGGATGAGCGGTGTCGACCTGGCCGACGGGCGCGAGGTCCGCAAGGGCGCCGCCGCGTCGGTGGCGCAGTGGATTGTTGACAACGGCGGTACCGTGCCGCCCGACCTCGGTTCCCTGGTGGACGGGATCTCGGCGGCCGGCGGGACCCCGCTGGTGGTGGCCGAGAAGCCGGCCAGCGGGCCGGCCAAGGCGCTGGGCGTGATCCACCTCAAGGACATCGTCAAGGAGGGCATCTCCGAGCGGTTCGCCGAGATGCGCAAGATGGGCATCCGGACCGTCATGATCACCGGCGACAACCCGCTGACGGCCAAGGCCATCGCGGACGAGTCCGGGGTGGACGACTTCCTGGCCGAGGCCACGCCGGAAGACAAGATGGCCCTGATCAAGAAGGAGCAGCAGGGCGGCAAGCTGGTCGCGATGACCGGCGACGGCACCAACGATGCCCCGGCGCTGGCCCAGGCCGACGTCGGGGTGGCCATGAACACCGGGACCTCGGCCGCCAAGGAGGCCGGGAACATGGTGGACCTGGACTCCAACCCGACCAAGCTCATCGAGATCGTGGAGATCGGCAAGCAGTTGCTCATCACCCGCGGCTCGCTGACCACCTTCTCCATCACCAACGACGTGGCCAAGTACTTCGCGATCATCCCGGCCATGTTCTCGTCGGTGATCCCGGACCTGGGCAAGCTCAACATCTTGCACCTGGCCACCCCGGAGTCGGCGATCACCTCGGCGATCATCTTCAACGCGCTGATCATCGTCGCGCTGATCCCGCTGGCGCTGCGCGGCGTGCGGTACCGGCCGGCCTCGGCCCAGTCGATGCTGCGCAGGAACCTGGTGATCTACGGCGTCGGCGGGCTGATCATCCCGTTCATCGGCATCTGGGGGATCGACCTGATCATCCAGCACATTCCCGGATTCAGTGGGTGAACAACATGAACCGCCTTCCCGTCATCGTCAGGCAGCACATCGCGGGGTTCCGCATCCTGCTGGTGTTCACCGTGATCTGCGGCTTCATCTACCCGTTGGTCATGCTGGGCGTCGCCCAGGCGGCCTTCCACAACAAGGCCAACGGTTCGCTGGTGAGCTACAACGGCCACGTAGTGGGGTCGGGCCTGCTGTGCCAGGAGTTCGTGGACGCCAAGGGCAACCCGCTGCCGCAGTACTTCCAGCCGCGGCCTTCGGACGCGGTGGTCGCCGGTGAGAAGAACGACTACGGCTGCGACCCGCTCTACTCGTCGGCGAGCAACCTCGGGCCGACCAACCCGACCCAGATCATGCTGATCCAGCAGCGGCAGAAGCAGATCGCCGCGTTCGACCACGTGTCGATTTCGCAGATACCGGCGGACGCGGTGACCGCCTCGGGTTCGGGCCTTGACCCGGACATCTCGCCCGCGAACGCGTACATGCAGGTCGACCGGGTGGCCGCGGCCAGGCACCTGCCGGTATCCGAGGTCCGCAACCTGGTCACTCAGAACATCACGGGCCGGACGCTCGGCTTCCTCGGCGAGCCGACGGTCAACGTGCTGAACCTGAACATCCTGCTCGACAAGCTGTCGGCGAAGTCCGGCTGAGCCGACGTGGGTGAGCTGGAGGATTCCCGGTCGGAACCCGCGGCGCCTTCGGGTGCCCCGGGTTCCGGCCGGAGCCACCTGCATGCCGTCCTCATCGTCGAGGATCAGCCCGAGCTGATGCGCGCGCTGCGTATCAACCTGCGGGCCAGGCAGTACGAGGTGCTGGCGGCCCGCAACGGGCGGGAGGCGCTGGCCCTGGCCGCGAGCCATCCTCCTGATGCGATCATCCTCGACCTCGGCCTGCCCGACATCGACGGCACCGAGGTGATCGTCGAGCTCCGCCGGTGGTGCAAGGCGCCGATCATCGTGCTGTCCGGCCGGACCAGCCCCGGCGACAAGATCGGCGCCCTGGACGTCGGCGCCGACGACTACGTCACCAAGCCGTTCGCCATGGCCGAGCTGCTGGCCCGGCTGCGCGCCGCGCTGCGGCGCGACGAGAGCGAGGCCGGACCGGACCAGCCGCGCCAGGCTGTGATCGGCCAGTGGCTGGTGGACCTGAAGGCCCATCAGGTGACCCGCGCGCCAGCTGTTGCTCGTGCGCCGGGCGACGGTGAGGAAGTCGCGGGCGATCCGGGCACGCCTCTGCGCCTCACGCCCACCGAGTGGCGGATCCTGGAAATCCTGCTGCATCGTCCCGGTCAGCTGGTCGGGTCGGCCGAGATCCTGACCGGAGTGTGGGGGCCCGGGTTCGGCCAGCGCACCAACTACCTCCGCTTCCACATGGCGCGGCTGCGCCGCAAGCTGGAGGACAACCCCTCGCGTCCCCGCTACCTGCTCACCGAACCCGGCATGGGTTACCGCTACCAGCCGTGACGAACCGCGTTGCGGTACGAGCGCCGGAAATCACGAAGAACCGCGTTGCGGTACGAGCGCCGGAAATCATGCCGCAAAATGTGAGGGCCAGGACCAACTCACGGGGAGCGGATATGAAGGCACTAGCCCCGGACGACCCGCGGGTGATTGGCGAGTACCGCTTGCGCGCCCAGCTCGGCGCGGGCGGCATGGGCCGGGTCTACCTCGGCCTGTCCCCGGCCGGCCGGGCGGTCGCCATCAAGGTGGTGAACCCCGATCTGGCCGGCGACGCCGAGTTCCTGCACCGGTTCACCCAGGAGGTCGCCGCGGCCCGGGCGGTCAGCGGCATCTACACCGCGCCGGTGGTGGCCAGCGGGCTGAACGAGCGCCCGCCGTGGCTGGCCACCGCGTTCGTGCCGGGCCCGTCCCTGGACCAGGTGGTCAGCGAGAACGGGCCGCTGCCCGCGCCTGCGCTGTGGCCGCTGCTCGCCGGGCTGACCGAGGCAATGGCCGCCATCCACGCGTGCGGGGTGGTGCATCGCGATCTCAAGCCCGCCAACGTGCTGCTGGCCACCGACGGGCCGCGGGTGATCGACTTCGGCATCTCCCGGGCCACCGACGGCACCGTGCTGACCGCGGCCGGAGTGGTGTTCGGCACGCCGGGCTACATGTCACCCGAGCAGGCCGAGGGCAAGCCCGCCGGGCCGGCGAGCGACATGTTCGCGCTGGGGTGCGTGATCGTGTACGCGGCCACGGGGGCGGGGCCGTTCGGCACCGGGACCGCGGCCGCGGTCCTGTACCGGGTGGTGCACGCCGAGGCCGCCCTGGACGGAGTGCCGCCCGCGTTGCGCGAGATCCTGGCCGGGTGCCTGGCCAAGGACCCGGACGCGCGGCCGACGCCCGCGGCGCTGGCCGCCGCGATCGCCAGCCAGAACCAGGACACCGGGCCGTCCGCGGTGACGTTCTGGCCGCGGCCGGTGGCTAATGTCATCGGGGCGTACCAGGCCCGCCTGGAACAGGAGACCAGAGGGTCCCGGCCGACCGAGGAGTTCTCGTGGGCGAGCGCGGCGCATCCGGTGACCACGCCGGCGGGAGGTGGCCCGGGCGCTGCGGGAGGCGGCCCGGGGTGGCCGGCGCAGCCGCCGCTGCAGAGCGCCGGAGCGTCAGGCGCGGCCGGGGCGCAGGGTTACGCGGGTCCGCAAGGCTACCCTCAATCCCCGGGCTACCCTCAATCCCCGGGCCATCAGCAACCCCAGGGTCACCTCCAATCTCAGGGTCAGCCGCAGTCACAGGGTTTTCTCGGTCCTCAGGGATACAGCCCATCTCAGAACTACCCTCAGCCGCAGGGCTACAGCGGGGCGCAGGGGCCGCCGGCGCCGCCGCGCGGGTACCTCCCGAACGCCCAGCCGGCCAGTTACCCGCAGCCGTACCGGGTCGGGCGGGCGCCGGCGGTTCCGCTGCCGGACAGCATGCGCAACGCGATCGGGCTGATGTACGCGGGGGCCGCCTACGCGCTGGTCTACGGGATCGGGGTCATCATCGTGGCCAGCGCCATCATCTCGAAGCACCCGGTCCGGGCCGCTGCGGGCCACGCCACCGTGGGCGGCGTGGCGGCGCTGACCGTGGTGCTGTCCGTGATCGAGATCGCGCTCTGGCTGGGGATCGCGCGGGCCTGCCGGGCCCGCCAGAGCTGGGCCCGGGTCATCGGCACCGTCCTGTTCGGCCTGCACACGCTGGGCTTCCTGGGCGTCCTGGTCAACTCGCATCCGGGTCTCGGCCTGACCAAGCTGCTGACCGCGCTCAGCTGGCTGATCGCCTGCGGCGCGGTGGTGTTCTTGTGGCAGCGCCCGTCCAGCGCGTTCTTCCAGGGCACCGCGGTACCCGGCCGTCCGGCCTGAGGTGCGGAATGCCCGGCGTCACCCCGGTGCTTCACAATGGATATGCGCGGCCGCAAGCAACGCGACGGCCAGGAACGCGCAGGGAGACACGGGCCAGACATGGCTGAGGACGACAGCCGGGTAAGCGCCGGCTCGGAGGGCGACTCCGGGCGCCGGTCCGGACGCGGGCATCTGCGGATCTACCTCGGATCCGCGGCCGGCGTAGGCAAGACCTACGCCATGCTCGGCGAGGGGCACCGCCGCGCCGAACGCGGCGCCGACGTCGTGGTGGCGTTCGCCGAGGCGCACGGGCGGCCGCACACCAGCGCGCTGCTCGACGGGCTGCCGGTCATCCCCCGCATGCGGCTGGAGTACCGCGGGTCGATCTTCGAGGAGATGGACCTGGACGCGGTGCTGGCCCGGCGGCCGCAGATCGCGCTGGTCGACGAGTTCGCGCACACCAACGTCCCGGGGTCCCGCCACGAGAAGCGATGGCAGGACGTCGAGGAACTCCTCGACGCCGGTATCGACGTGATCTCCGCGGTCAACATCCAGCACCTGGAATCCCTCAACGACGTGGTCGAGAAGATCACCGGCGTGCCGCAGCGGGAAACCGTGCCCGACGCGATCGTGCGCGCCGCGGACCAGGTCGAGCTGGTCGACATGACAGCCGAGGCGCTGCGCCGCCGGATGGCGCACGGGAACATCTATCCACCAGAGAAGATCGACGCCGCGCTGACCAACTACTTCCGCTCCGGGAACCTGTCGGCCTTGCGGGAACTGGCCCTGCTCTGGCTGGCGGACAAGGTCGACGAAGGGCTGCAGCGCTACCGCATCGAGCACCAGATCCAGGGCGCGTGGGAGGCCCGGGAACGGGTGGTGGTCGCGCTCACCGGCGGCCCCGAAGGCAAGACGCTGATCAGGCGGGCCGCCCGGATCGCCGCCCGCTCGGCCGGAGGCGACCTGCTGGCGGTGCACGTCACCAAGTCCGACGGCCTGACCGGCGCCGATCCGGCCGCGCTGGCCAGCCAGCGGCGGCTGGTCGAATCCGTGGGCGGCACCTACCACCAGGTGGTCGGCGACGACATCCCGGAGGCCCTGCTCACCTTCGCCCGTGCGGAGAACGCCACCCAGCTCGTGCTGGGCGCGAGCCGCCGGTCCTGGCTGACGGCCATGCTCACCGGCCCGGGCATCGGGTCACGGACCATCCGCGGCTCCGGTGACATCGACGTGCACATCGTGACCCACGGGCACATGGGCCGCGGCCGGGGGCTGCCGCGACCCCATGGCGCGATCACGCTGCGCCGGCAAATCGCCGGGTACGTGCTGGCCGTGGCGCTGCCCACGCTGCTCACGCTGGTCCTGACCAACCTGCACAACAGCCTCAACCTGACCAGCGAGGTGCTGCTGTTCCTGGTGGCCGTGGTCGTGGTCGCGCTGACCGGCGGGTTCGTCCCCGCGGTGCTGGCCGCCATCGTCGGCTCGCTGCTGCTGAACTACTACTTCATCCCGCCGGTCCACAAGCTGACGATCGCGCAGGCCAACAACGCCTTCGCGCTCGCCGTGTTCGTCATCGTCGGACTGCTGGTCAGCTGGGTCGTCGACATCGCCGCCCGCCGCACCGCGCAGGCGGCCCGGGCCAACGCAGAATCGGAAATGCTCACCACTACGGCCGGGAGCGTGCTGCGCGGGCAGCAAGGGCTCAGCGCCTTGCTGGACCGGATCCGGGAAGCGTTCGGCATGGACTCGGTGACGCTCCTGGAGTGCGCGGCCACCGACGGCGACCAGCACGCGGAGGCCTCCGCGGAGCGGCTCCGCGGCACGCCGGGCGCCTGGCACGTGGTCGCCAGCCGCGGCACGCCCGCCGTCACCCGGCCGGGCGAAGCCGACGTCGAGGTGCCGGTCGGCGACCGCCTGTCGCTGGCCCTGAAGGGCAGGCCGCTGCCGGCCGCGGACCGCCGCGTGCTCGGCGCGTTCGCGTCCTACGCGGCGGTCGCCCTGGACCAGCAGCGGCTGGCCGCCGAGGCCCAGGCGGCCAAGCCGATCGCGGCCGCCGACAAGATGCGGACCGCGCTGCTGGCCGCCGTCAGCCACGACCTGCGCACGCCGCTAGCGTCCGCGAAGGCGGCGGTGACCAGCCTGCGATCCCGGGACGTGGACTGGGTGGCCGAGGACCACGACGAGCTGCTGGCCACCGCGGACGAGTCGCTGGACCGGCTTACCCATCTGGTGGACAATCTGCTGGACATGAGCAGGCTGCAGGCCGGAGCGCTGTCCCTGTTCCCGCGGCCAGCCGGCCTGGACGAGATCGTGTCCCGCGCGCTGGACAACCTGGACCCGGCCGCGCGGGGCATCACGGTCGACATCCCGGACTCGCTCCCGGAGATCCAGGTCGACCCGGCCATCCTGGAACGCGTCATCGTGAACCTGACCGAGAACGCGTTGCGCTACTCGCCGCCGGACCGGCCGCCGCTGCTGACCGCCAGCGCCCTCGGAGACCGGGTCGAGCTGCGCGTGGTCGACCGGGGTCCCGGCATCCCCGAGAAGGACCGGGACCGGATGTTCGTGCCGTTCCAGCGGCTGGGCGACACCGACAACACGACCGGGGTGGGGCTGGGCCTGGCGCTGTCGCGCGGCCTGACCGAGGCGATGGGCGGGACGCTGACCGCCGAGGACACGCCGGGCGGCGGGCTCACCATGACCGTGGCGGTGCCGGTCGTCGCGGAGCCCGGCTACCAGTACGAGCCCGGCCAGCGGGAACGCGAGGAGGCTGGGTCGTGAGCGAGGCAAAGGGGCGCGGCGCTGCCTGGACTGAGGAGCGACGAAGGAGCGACGAGGGAAGGCAGCGCCTTAAAAGCGCCCCGGAGGCGAGCGGGGGAACACCGTGACCAGGGTGCTGGTAGTCGACGACGAGCCGCAGATTCTCCGGGCGCTGCGGATCAACCTGAGGGTGCGCGAGTACCAGGTCGACGTCGCGGCCACCGGGACCGAGGCGCTCGAGATGGCCGCCCGGCACCCGCCCGACCTGGTGATCCTCGACCTCGGCCTGCCCGACCTGGACGGCGTGGAGGTGATCCAGGGGCTGCGCGGCTGGACCAAGGCGCCCATCATCGTGCTGTCCGGGCGAGCCGACAGCACGGACAAGGTCGAGGCGCTCGACGCCGGCGCGGACGACTACATCACCAAGCCGTTCGGCGTGGAGGAACTGCTGGCCCGGATGCGGGCCGCGGTCAGGCGCACCGGGACGGCCGAGGACCAGCCCCGGATCAGGCTTGGCGACCTGATCGTCGACCTGGCCGCCAAGCGGGTCACCCGGCAGGCCGCGGTGCCGACCGGGGGCGGCCCGGCCGGCAACGCTCAGCCCGACGACATCCGGCTCACCCCCACCGAGTGGCACCTGCTCGAGGTGCTGCTCCGCAACCCGGGCAAGCTGCTCAGCCGCAACCAGTTGCTGACCGAGGTGTGGGGGCCGGGGTACGCCGACGCCACCGGCAACCTGCGCCTGTACATGGCTCAGCTGCGCCGCAAGCTCGAACCCGATCCGGCCCGGCCACACTGGCTGATCACCGAACCCGGCATGGGCTACCGCTACCAGCCCAGCCGGGACGAGGATGCGTAAGCCCCGACCTACCAGGGGAAGGGCTGTCCGTCGAGGGTGAAGGTACCGGTGGGGCCGCCGTTGGGAATCGTTACCGCCCAGATGACGCTGGCCGCGGCCTGGGCCAGAGACCGGCCCTGCGGGTGGACCTCGCTGGCGGGCCAGCCCGGGCAGACCGCGTTGACCAGGATCCCGTCCCGGGCCAGCTCCCCGGCGAGCAGCCGGGTCAGCGCGTTCAGGCCCGCCTTGGAGATGCCGTAGGCGGGCGATCCGCCGGTCATGGCGGAGATCGATCCGCCCTCGCTGCTCACGTTGACGATCCGGGGGCGGGCGCTCGAGCGCAGCATCGGCAGCAGGGCGTGGATCACCCGCCAGGGGCCGAACAGGTTGACGTCGATCGCCTCCGCGACGGTACCCAGCTCGGCATTGCTCGCCGTAGCCCACCGGTCGTACAAGGTGGAGGCGTTGTTCACCAGCACGTCGGTACGCCCGAACCGCTCCTTCACCCAGTCGGCCATCGCCGCCACGCTGATCGAGTTGTCCACCTCGAGCTGGCAGGCGACGATCCGGACCCCCTCCGGATCCAGCTCCTTGGCGGCGATCTCGCCCTTGCGCAGATCGCGGGAGCCGAGCACCACTCCGAAGCCGAGCAGGGCCAGCTGGCGGCACACCTCGCGGCCAACACCGCGGTTACCCCCGGTCACCACAGCCACCGGCATGTCAAAGGACACGGGCACCCCTACCGCTTGCTGGGACCGCGACGTTTATCATCCGAGTTGCGGCTGCAGACCCGGTCTTCAGACCGGGAAGGGAAACGCCGCCTCACCTCCCCTTGAAATGTCAGTGCAGTACCGTACCCTAGCGGGCGACGGAGGATGTCAAGGCGGTCATCTTGCCATTTGGCCGTAGCGCCAGGTCAGAAAATGCGCTGCCGCCCGCCTTCCGCTAACCGGGTGGCGGCGCGGTCGCGGAGGCGGACGGTGCGGCCGGGGCGTCACCGGACGGGCGGGGCGCGAGCTGCTCCAGCCGGTAGCGGAGACGGCAGAGCACCACGTTGGCCGTGCCCCGCCTGATCGCGCGGTCCAGCATCACCCCGCGCTGGTTGAACAGGAGGTAGTCCCAGAACCTCTTGGGCTGCACCTCGGGAATCAGCACCACCAGCTTGTGATACGTGTCCTTCGCCTCGATATCGCAGAGATACTTCACGATGGGTTTGGAGATCGCGCGGTGGGTGCTGCGCAGCGTGATCAGCGGGACGTTCGGGTGCCATTGTTCCCAGCGCTCGTGGAGCGACGCGTCGGCCGCCTCGTCCTCGGGATCGGTGAAGCACACGGTCACCGCGCGGACCTCGTCGCCGATGGAGAGCGCGGTGGAGATGCCCGCCGCGATCAGCCGTGATATCGAGGCGACCGGCACCACGACCAGCGACTTGTGCCGGGCCGGCGGCCCCGGGGTCTGGCCTATCCCGAGCAGCGAACCGATCCGGGCATAGGTGCGGTGTACCCGGCTGAACAGCAGCACCAGACCCGGGATGACGAGCACGATCAGCCAGGCACCCTCGGTGAACTTGGTGCCCAGCTCGATGATCGTGGTCACCGTGGTCAGGACGGCTCCGAAGCCGTTGATGGCCGCCCGGGTCACCCAGCCGCGGGACCGTTCGATCCGCCAGTGCTTGACCATGCCGAACTGGGACAGCGTGAACCCGACGAACACCCCAATGGCGAACAGCGGAATCAGCGCCTGCGTATCGCCTTTGGACGCCACCAGCAGGGCGGCGGCCAGGACGGCCAGCACGACGACGCCGTAGCGGTGCACTTGCCGGTCCGCGCGCAATCCGAACATGTGCGGCAGGAAGTTGTCCCGGGCCAGCAGAGCGGTCAGCACCGGCAGGCCGCCGAACGAGGTATTGGCGGCCAGCGCGAGCAGCACCGTGGTGATGAGCCCGATCGCGTAGTAGGCGAAATTGTGCCCGAGCGAGGCCTCGGTGAGCTGGGCGAGCACCGTGATGTTGGAGTGCGGCACCACGTGGAACTTGCGGATCAGGATCCCCAGCCCGATCAGCATGGTGCCGAGCAGGATGCCGAGCCACATCTCCGTGCGCTGCGCGCGGCGTGCCCGCGGCTTGCGGAACTCCGGCACGGCGTTCGCGATCGCCTCCACCCCGGTCAGCGCCGAGCAGCCGGAGGCAAACGCCTTCAGCAGCAGCAGGATGCCGATCGCCTCGGTGGTGGGGCCGATTTGATGGTTGAGCGCCACCGCGGGGTGGGTACGGATCAGGCCGCCGGCGATCACCGCCGCCATCGACAGGATGAACAGCAGCGTCGGGACCGTGAAGACCTTCGCAGACTCCGAGACGCCCCACAGGTTCAGGCTGGTGATGAGGGCGAGCACGGCCAGGCACAGCCAGACCCTGGCGCCATAGAGCACGGGGAACGCGGAGTAGAGGGCCTCGATGCCGGCCGACACGCCGACGGCCGCGTTCAGCACGTAGTCGACGATCAGCGACGCGGCGGCGACCAGGCTGGCCTGAGTGCCCAGGTGCGCCTTGGACACGGCGTACGCGCCGCCGCCGTTAGGAAACGCCGCGATCACCTGGCGGTAGGACACCACGAGCACGGCAAGCAGGACGACGATCGCGCCGGTTATCGGCACCGAGTAGTGCAGGGCGGTGGCGCCGGCCGCGACCAGGACGACGAGGATGGCCTCTGGGCCGTAGGCAACCGAAGACAGGGCGTCCAGGGACAGCGCCGCCAGCCCCTGGACCGCGGTCAGCCGATGTCGGTCGTCATCCTCGGCGACGGTGTTCGTCATAGATCACAGGATGTCACCCGGGCCTGACCAGACGCGGTACGGCTGGCTACCGCCAGGTAACGAACCGCTCGCCGCGATCCGTCACGACCCGCGCGATAGAGGTGACACTCATCTCATCAGGCTACGGCCACGATCACGATGATGATCGCGACGATGACCACGCCCGCGGTGATGAGTACGGCAGGAGAAGCGGGAAGGCGACGGGATGGCGCGACATCCTCATCACCGCGTTCGACAAAGGCCCGGAAGCGCCCGGTATTCGCACTCGGATCTTCAAACTCCGACATGCGCACGACTTTAGCTGTTCAGGCCGCTCATGATGCGCAGAACGGACATGATCCCGCTCAGCGCGGCGGTGCCATCGCCTCGGCCCGGTCGACCAGCCGGGACAGCACGATCACGCTCCGCGTCCTGACCACGAACGGCTCGGCCCGGATCCGTTCCATCACGCCTTCGAAATGCCGAACGTCGGCGGCCCGGATGTGGACCAGGGCGTCCGCCTCGCCGGTGATCGTGCACGCGTCCGCCACCTCGGGATATCGCCCCACCGCGGCCGCGATCTCCTCCGGAGAGGTGCGCCCGCCGCAGAACAGCTCCACGTAGGCCTCGGTGGTCCAGCCCATGGCGACCGGATCCACCCGGGCCGAGAAGCCCGTGATCGCGCCGGCCGCCCGCAGCCGGTCCACCCGCCGCTTGACCGCGGGCGCGGACAGCCCGACCTGCTGGCCGATCAGGGCGTAGCTGGCCCGCGCGTCCTTGATCAGGGCGGCGACGATCCGTGTGTCGATGTCATCCACGGTGCCCGCCACATTGCCCGCCCATTGGGGCAAACCCTACCCGGCTCAGGGCATAAAACGAGGCTCGGCGTCCCGCTTTCGCCGAGCCTCAATAGATGAGACGCGAAGGTCGCCGCGCCGGTTGACGCGATCGGCAGAATCGTTCGGTACCGCTTTGGCCCGCATTTCGCTCCCGGGCGGGAACGGCATACCGTCTCGCGGACCCCCGGTGGCGAGCCGGCCGCTGTCCCGCACCTGTATCGTGCGGGGCAGCGGCTGGTTTACGGGTACACCGGGAGGAACGACATGGCGGGCGAGCCTGACGGTTCTGAAGACACAGTGCGCGGGATGTTCGGGCCCGACGTCACGTTCCTCGGCGTACCGCGGGCCGAACTCGGCGACCTGGCCGGGCTCGACATCGTGTTCCTGGGCGCGCCCTACGACGCGGGCACGTCGCACCGGCCGGGCGCCCGGTTCGGGCCGCAGGCCCTGCGGATCACCGACTACCTGCCGCACGACGCGTCCCGGCCGCACCTCGCGCTCGGCGTGGACCCGCTGGCCGAGCTGCGCTGCGCCGACATCGGCGACGTGATGATGCCGCCGGTCGACACTGAAGGCTCACTGCGCCGACTGGAGAGCGTGGTCCAGGCGGTGGCCTCGGCGGGCGCCATCCCGGTGATCCTGGGCGGGGACCACACGGTCACGTTCCCCGACGCCACCGGGGTAGCCCGGCACGTCGGCTGGGGACGCCTGTCGCTGATCCACTTCGACGCGCACGCCGACACCGGGGACACCCAGTTCGGGTCGCTGGTCGGGCACGGCACGCCGATGCGGCGGCTGATCGAGTCCGGCGCGGTGCGCGGGGACCGGTTCCTGCAGATCGGGCTGCGCGGCTACTGGCCCGAGCCGCCCACGCTGGCCTGGATGGCCGAGCAGCAGATGCGGTCGTTCGAGATGAGCGAGATCGTCTCGCGCGGCCTCGACGACTGCCTGACCGAGGCGTTCGCGATCGCGGTCGATGAGTGTGATGGCGTCTTCCTGTCCGTCGACGTCGACGTGGTGGACCCCGGCATGGCCCCGGGGACCGGGACGCCGGAGCCCGGCGGGCTCACCACCCGGCAGCTGCTCGACGCGGTCCGGCGGATCGCCATGTCGGTGCCGCTGGCCGGGATGGACGTGGTCGAGGTCTCGCCGCCCTACGACCACGCCGAGGTAACCGCGTTCCTGGGCAACCGGGTGGTGCTGGAGGCGCTGTCGGGCCTCGCGTGGCGGCGGCGGCAGCTGGCCGGATCGCCGGTCCGGCGGCCGGACGCGCCGCTGCTCGAGGACCGCTAGGGGTTTTACTGCTGACCTGCCCGGATACGCCGGAATAGGTTTAGAACAGGACTCTGGGCGAACCGATCGGCACGATCTATAGTCGGTGCATGCTGGACGTGACGAGGCTGCGCGTGCTGGTGGCAGTGGCGCGCTACGGTTCGGTCACGGCCGCGGCCCGGGCGCTGAACTACGCGCAGCCCTCGGTCAGCCACCACCTGGCCCGGCTGGAGGCCGAAACCGGGATCAAGCTGATCCAGCGGGCCGGGCGGGGCATCCGGCTCACCGACGCGGGCCGGCTGCTGGCCGAGCGTGCGGCCGAGGTGATCGGCAGGCTGGACGCCGCGGAGAACGAACTGGCCGCCTACACCGGGCTGCGGGCCGGGCGGCTGCGGCTGGCGGCGTTCCCGTCCGCGCTCGGCACCATCGTGCCGGCCGCGGCGGCCATGCTGCGCAGCAAGCAGCCCAGCATCGACCTGCGGCTGACCGAGGCCGAACCGCCCGAGGCGCTACGCATGCTCCGGGCCGGGTACGTCGACGTCGCGCTGGTGTTCCGGTACTTCCCGGCCGATTCGGGCCCGGATTTCGCCGCGGCCGGCGAGGGCGCGGAGGGCCCGGCGGTGCACGGCGGCGTCACGGGTCACGCAAGCGCGGCGGGCGCCGCTGGCGGGGCGGTGTTCGGCAGCGCGGGCTTCGCCGAGGACGAGGGCGGCGGCATCGACATCACCGAGGGGCTGCGCGAGCGGCTGATCCTGGACGAGCCCATTCACCTGGTCACCTCCGCGCACGGGACCGAGCAGGGTCCGCCGGACCTGTCCCGGTACGCACGCCACCGCTGGATCGCGGGCTGCGACCGGTGCCGGGCCAACCTGCTCCGGCAGTGCGCGCAGGCCGGGTTCATCCCCAAGATCGCGTTCACCACCGACGACTACGTGGCGGTCCAGGCGCTGGTGGCCGCGGAGCTGGGCGTCTCGACCCTGCCCGCGCTGTGCCTGCGGGCCGCGCGGCACCCCGGGATCAAGACGGCGCCGCTGCCGGGCGCGCGCCGGCACGTGTTCGCGGTGCGGTACGGCGACCCGCCCGACCCGCCCGCGGTGAGCATGCTGATGGACGTGCTGCGCAGCGCCGCCGAGCCCGCGGGATCGGCGGGATCTCCGGGATGAGGCCGGCCGAGGGCGGCGGGGACCTCGATCCGCTCCCCGGTCAGCTGCTGCTGCCCGGCATGCCTTCACCTGATGAGGGCCCCGGGCAGGCGGCGCTGCCAGGGCTGGATGACCTGCGCGATCCGGGGCCGGGGGGCGATCCGGAGCTGGCCGCGGTGGCCGCCGCGCTGACCGCGCTGGACGGCGACGGCAGCCGGATGGCGGCCGCGATCCGCGGCGCGCTGGACATGCTGCTGGACGGCCAGCACACCGGGCGTTACCGGTGGGACCAGCTGCACAAGACGGAGAAGACGCACGCCGGGACGCTGGTCGAGATCGCGCTGGCCCGTACTTTGCGGCTGGCCGACGGCACGGCGCTGGACTACACGATCGCGGGCGCCGACGTGGACTGCAAGTTCTCCCACCGGCTGGGCGGCTGGATGATCCCGCCCGAGGCCGACGGGCAGCTCATGCTGCTCGTGCAGGCCAGCGACGAGGACGGCGCCTGGTCGGCGGGGCTGGTCCGGGCGGTTTCTGAGTACCTGAGCCCGGGCGGCAACCGGGACGGCAAGCGGGCGCTGAACGACCGGGGCCGCGCGGCGGTGTGCTGGCTGCACCACCGGGCGGCGCTGCAGGAGAACGCGCTGATCAGGCTGCCGGAACGGGACGTGGCGGCGATCTTCGCCGGTCCATCTGGCCAGCAGCGGGTCAACGAGCTGTTCCGGCGGGCGCAGCGGATGCGGGTGAGCCGGACGGTGGTGGCCACGGTGGCCATGCAGGACGACTACATGAAGCGGGTCAGGGACGGCGGCGGCGCGCGGGACCAGCTGCGGGCCGAGGGCATCGTGATCTTCGGCGACTACGCCGGCGACCAGCTGCTCGCCTCGGCCCTGGACCTGCCGCGTCCCGGCCCGGGCGAGTTCGTCAGCGCCCGGCTGGCCCGGCGCTCGGTTCGGCCTGACGGGGGCGGGCACGACCCGTGCGCCCGGTCGGTCCGGCTGGACGGCGCCGACTGGCTGCTTGCTTCTGCTGGCGACCCGGCCGGGCCGGCGCCCGCGCTCCCCCGCTGAACCGGTCGCTAGGCTGCGGGGATGGCACAGGACAGGCCGGCGGCGCTGGTGACCGGGTCGGCGAGCGGCATCGGTCGGGCCGCGGCGCTGCGGCTGGCCCGGGCCGGGTACGACGTGGCGATCAACTACCGGCGTTCGGAGGACAGCGCGCGGCGGACCCTGGCCTCGCTGTCGGCTCTGGGCGGCCGGCCTCTGGCGCTGCGCGGCGACGTCAGCGACGACGCCGCGGTCGCCGCCATGGTGGCGGCGGTGGGCGAAGCGTACGGCCGGCTGGACGTGCTGGTGAACAACGCGGGCCTGACCAGCTCGACCGCGCCCGACGACCTGGACGGCGTCGACCTGGCCGAGTGGGACCAGGTGTTCGCGGTCAACGTCCGCGGGCTGTTCCAGGTGACCCGGGCCTGCGCGGGCCGGCTGCGAGCCGCGCGCGGGAGCGTGGTGAACGTGGCCTCGATCGTCGGGCTGCGCCCCGGCCCGCAGCCGCTGGCCTACGCGGCCAGCAAGGCGGCCGTGGTCAGCCTGACCCGGACGCTGTCCCGCGTGCTGGCGCCCGAGGTCCGGGTCAACGCGGTCGCGCCGGGCTGGATCGCCGGGGAGTGGATGCAGCGCACGCTCGGCGAGAACTATGACCGGCTGATGGAGCGCCGGGCCACCTGGACCCCGATGAAGCGGAACGTCACCGCGGATGACGTGGCCGAGACGATCTACTCGCTGATCGCCTCCAACCCGTTCGTCACCGGAGAGACGATCGTCATCGACGGCGGTTACGCCGCGACCACGTGAGCAGACTTACGATCTCGGCATGGCGGACGGTTCGCGGCAGACGGTGCACGAGGGGCGCTGGACGGTGGAGCACCGGTTCGAGTCGCCGTGGCACTACCTGCCGGCGGAGGTGGAGCCGGGGACGGCCGGGCTGCGGGTCGAGCTGGAGTACGCGCCAGACGGCGGGGCCGTGCTCGACCTGGGATGTCTCGGGCCGGGCGGGTTCCGGGGCTGGTCGGGGGGTGCCCGCGGCTGGTTCGCCATCACCGGGGAGGCGGCCACCCCCGGGTACCTGCCCGGCGAACTCGAGGCCGGGCTCTGGCAGGTGATGATCGGCGTGCACCGTGTCCCGCCGGACGGCGTCCCCTACCGGGTCGTGGTACAGGCCACGGCGCACGGCGCGGGGCTGCTGCCGCCCGTCGCCCCACCGCCGCCGGTGCCGCGGGAGCGCCCGGCGCGGCGGGAGCTGCCGGCCGGACCTGGCCGGCGGTGGCTCGCGGGCGACCTGCACACGCATACCGTGCACTCAGACGGCGTGCTGACCGTCCCCGAGCTGGCCGTCCTCGCGGTGGAGCGCGGCCTGGACTTCCTCGCCGTCACCGACCACAACACGGTCAGCCACCACGCGGAGCTGGCCGGCGCGGCCCGGCGGTACGGGATCACGCTGCTGCCCGGCCAGGAGGTGACGACCGACGGGGGGCACGCGGGCGCGCTGGGCGACGTCGGCTGGATCGACTTCCGCCGCCCGCCCGACGACTGGCTGGACGCGACGCAGGCCCGGGGCGGGCTGCTCTCGGTCAACCACCCCTTCGCCGGGCCGGACAGCTGGACGCACCCGATGCGCCGCCGCCCGCCGCTGGCCGAGGTGTGGCACTGGAGCTGGCTCGACAAGCGCTGGACCATCCCGTTCGCGTGGTGGCTGGCCTGGGACGCCGGGGCGATCCCGGTCGGCGGCAGCGACTGGCACCGGCCGGGGTCCGACGCCCCGCCGGGCTGCCCGACCACCTGGGTCGAGTGCGCGGGCCGCGAGCCGGGCGACGTGCTCGACGGCCTGCGGGCCGGCCGGGTGGCGATCTCGGCCGAGCGCGACGGCCCGGTGCTGCTGCGGCACGACGGCGATCTCGTGGCCGTACGGGCCGACGGGACGGTGCTGGCCGGACCGGGCGGGCCGTGCGCCCGGGTCCGGGGCGACCTGGCCCGGCTGCCCGGCGCGCCGGGCCTGCACCGGCTGCTCGACGCCAGCGGCGCGACCCTGGCGCTCACCCCATAGCGGCGATGAGACCGTACGGCGGGGATCGTCTCATCGGCGGGGTGGGGGTGCTGCGCCGGGCCGACCTCATCGTGCCGCTGGTCAACTCGTTTCTGCGCTGACCAGGAGCTCCAGGCGGGCGTGCAGCAGGGCCCGGTGGGCCACCACGTCGTCGACCTGATCGGGCTGCTCCGGGCACTCGCCCGCGCCAATGGCGCGGTTGAGCCTGCGGCGGGCATCGGCGGCGCCGATCATCTCGAACACCACCAGCGGGTCGTCCTGCGCCGCCTGCTCGGTTTCCGCGCGCAGCCCGGCGGCCTTGGCCACCCAGGCGTCCCTGATCTTGCCGCCGCGGGCGTGGTCGATCAGCACGGACACCGCGTGCTGCCGGTCGCCGTAGGCGAAGGTCATGGTCAGCGACTCCTGGCGGCCGCCGACGTCGGCGTAGTGCCAGCAGTCACCGACCCGCGGGGAGCCGAGCGTGGCGGCCCAGGGCGGGTCGGCCACGCCGCGGGCCGATACCCGGGCCGCGGCCTGCCCGGCGGCGGTCCGCAAGCCGGGCGAGCCGAGCGCGGCGAAGACGCGCAGCAAGGCCAGGGATTCCGGGGTCGAGGCCGCCTCCGCGGCGGGCACCAGCGACCGGGTCAGGGCCTCCATCAGCGAGGCCTGGCCCGCGGCCGACGCGGCCAGCGCGCCGATCAGGTCCGAGCCCCACAGCTCCGCGTCGACCGGGTCATCGATCTGGCCCAGGATGCCGGTCGCCTCGGTCAGCACGCCCGCGAAGGTCTCCTCCACCGCCACGGGGGCGAAGAGCCTGGCGACGTCGGGATCCGCAGGGGGTTCGTCCGCACTCATGCCGTGCAGGATAGGGCCTCGTCCGGGAAGTGCGCCCGGAAGTGCGGCCCGGAAGTGGGCCCGGAAGTGGGCAGAGCAACGGGACGAGGCCCTGGGCCCGGCCGGGTCCGTAGGCTTCGTCCATGGGAAACGGCTTCGAGGACCTGGACCTGGACCGCCTGCGCCGGCGGCGCAGCGAGAAGTGGCGGCTGCACCCGCCGGACGTGCTGCCCGCGTTCATCGCGGAGATGGACTACGACCTGGCCGAGCCGGTGCTCGCGGCGCTGCGGGCGGCCATCGACCGGTCCGACTGCGGGTACGCGTACCCCTCGGGGCTGGGCGAGGCGTTCGCCCGGTTCGCCGCGGGCCGGCACGGCTGGGCGGTCGACCCCGGCCGGGTGCACCTGGTGCCCGACGTCATGGCGGGCGTGGAGGCCATCCTGCTGCTCACCACCGAACCGGGTGACGGGGTGGTCATCAACACGCCGGTGTACCCGCCGTTCTTCGAGCACATCCCCAACGCGGGCCGCCGCGTGGTCGAGGTGCCGCTGGCCCGCCGGGACGGCCGGTGGGAGCTCGACTTCGACAGGCTCGAGGCGGCGTTCGCCGCCGGAGCGCGCGGGTACCTGCTGGCCAGCCCGCACAATCCGACCGGGCGGGTGTTCAGCGCGGCCGACCTCGCCCGGATCGGGTCGCTGGCCGACCGGTACGGGGTCACCGTGATCTCGGACGAGATCCACGCCTCGCTGACCCTGCCCGGCGCGCGGCACACGCCGTTCGTGGCGGCGGGGGACGCGGCGGCCGAGCACGGGGTCACGCTGGCCTCGACGTCCAAGGCGTTCAACGTGGCCGGCCTCAAGGGCGCGGTGGCGGTGGCCGGCTCGCCCGCCATGCAGGCCGTGCTGAACCGGCTGCCCGCGGCGTGCCAGTACGGGGCGGGCCTGCTCGGCGTGCTCGCCTCGGAGGCGGCGTGGAACTCCGGGGACGAGTGGCTGGACGCGCTGATCCGGCAGCTCGACCACGTCCGGGCGGAGTTCGGCCGGCTGCTCGCCGAGCGGCTGCCGCGGGCGCGGTACGTCCCGCCCGAGGCGAGCTACCTGGCCTGGGTCGACTGCGCCGAGCTGGACCTGGGCCCCGAGCCGGCCGAGGTGTTCCTGCGCCGGGGCCGGGTGGCCCTGGGCCGGGGACTGAATTTCGGCGCGCCCGGCGACGGCTTCGTCCGGGTCACGATCGGTACCAGCAGCGCGCTGCTGGCCGAGATCGCGGACCGGATGGCGGCCACCGCGGCGCGGGGGTTACGCGCCGCTACGGCTCCCGGACGAAGCAGCCGGCCAGGTGGTCGTTGACGATGCCGCAGGCCTGCATGGTGGCGTAGGCCGTCACCGGGCCGGTGAAGGCGAAGCCTTGGCGCTTGAGCTCGGCGCTGAGCGCCTTGGACGCCGGGGTGGTGGCGGGCACGTCGGCCAGGGTCCGCGGCGCGGCGGCGGGCTCGCCCGCGTACTTCCAGACCAGCGCGCTCAGCCCGTCGGGCAGGCCGAGCGCGGCCCGTGCGTTGACGATCACGGCGTTGATCTTCGCCCGGTTGCGCACGATGCCGGGATCGGCCAGCAGGCGCGCCACGTCAGCCTCGCCGAAGGCCGCCACCGCGGCCGGGTCGAAGCCGGCGAAGGCGGCGCGGAAGTTCTCCCGCTTGCGCAGGATCGTCAGCCAGGACAGCCCGGACTGGAAGCCCTCCAGGCACAGCCGCTCGAAGATCTTCGTGTCGCCGCGGACCGGCCGGCCCCACTCCTGGTCGTGGTAGGGCACGTAGTCCGGCGCGCTCAGGCCCCACGGGCAGCGCAGCAGGCCGTCCGGACCGGGGACCGGGCCCTGGTCCGTCACCAGGTCTGCTCCTCCGCCGCGAGCGCGCTGTCGCCGGGCGGCGGGTCAGCGCCCTCGTCCTGGCCCGGCAGGCCGGACGGCGGTTCCGGGCTGGCCGGGTCGCCGTACTCCACGGGTCGCGCGTGCTGGGCGCCGTGGACCCGGGGCGGCTCGGCGGGCTGGAGCCCGGGGGCGGCCTGCGCGGTCAGGTCCGCGAGCCGCTGCTGCAGGAAGGCGATCGTGACGTCGCGGTCGCGGACGGCCTGGGCGATCTGCTCCAGTGCCTCGTCGGTCACCTGCATGTTGTAGCCCCACAGGGCGGTAGGCGGGCGCAGCCGGGCGACGTCGGTGGCGGACACCGGGCCGAGGTCCAGCGGCGCGTGGTCGGCCTGCTCGTAGGCCAGTTCGCCGCCGCGCCCGGTGGCAGCGAAGAACACGCCGGCGAGGATTACGACGGCGACCACGATCATGAGCACAGGCACATATGCATCGTGCCACGCCCGGTGCGTGATGTCGCACCGGCGGGGCGGGCTCAGCCGCCGGGAGCCTGGCCGACGTGCGCCCTGCGGATGATCTCGACCACCTCGCGGGCCTCGTCCACGACGCTGATCAGGCCGAACTCCGCGTGCCCGATGTTGCCCCCGGCCAGCATGGTGTCCTGGAGCCAGCCGAGCAGGCCGGACCAGTAGGACCGGCCGACGAGCACGATCGGGAACTTGGTGATCTTGCCGGTGGCGACCAGGGTCAGCGCCTCGAACAGCTCGTCCATGGTGCCGAAGCCGCCGGGCAAGACCACGAAGGCCTGGGAGTACTTGATGAAGCAGGTCTTGCGGACGAAGAAGTAGCGGAACTCCAGGCCCACCTCGACGTAGTCGTTCAGGCCCATCTCGGTGGGCAGCTCGATGCCCAGGCCGACCGATACGCCGCCGGCCTCGACCGCGCCCTTGTTGGCCGCCTCCATGATCCCCGGGCCGCCCCCGGTGATCACCGCGTAGCCGGCCTTGACCAGGCCGGCGGCGATGGCTTCAGCGGTCAGGTACTCGCGGGTGCCGCGCTGGGTGCGGGCCGAGCCGAAGATCGAGACCGCGGGCCCGAGCTCGGCCAGCAGGCCGAACCCCTCGACGAACTCGGCCTGGATCCGCAGCACCCGCCAGGGATCGGTGTGCACCCAGTCGGCGGGGCCCCGCCGGTCCAGCAGCCGCTGGTCGGTGGTGGTCGCCGGTATCTGATTGCCGCGCAGCGTGACGGGACCCTGGCGACGGACCCGCCGGTGCGGCTCGGAATTAACGCTCATCGTGTACTAAGAGTAGTCACTCACGCGTCCACTCCGTGGTCCCGGAGGATGGCGTTCAGGGCCGATTTGTCGTGCCGGGCGCCCTCGGGCAGCCGCTTGAGGACGAGCAGGCACGGCATGCCGAACGTGCCGCCGGGGAAGGCCCGCGGCCGGGTCCCGCCCACGCAGACCGACCAGGGCGGGGCCTCGCCGCGCGGCAGTTCGGCGCCGGTCTCGGTGTCGATGACGTGCGTGGTCGGGGTGAGGATGGCGCCCGCGCCGAGCGTGGCGCCCTGGCGCACCCGGGCCCCGCCGACCACCATGCAGCGCGAGCCGATCATCGCCTCGTCCTCGACCACCACCGGCACCGCGTTGGGCGGCTCGAGCACCCCGCCGATCCCCGCGCCGCCCGACAGGTGCACGTTCTTGCCGATCTGGGCGCCCGAGCCGACCGTGGCCCAGGTGTCCACCATGGTGCCCGAGTCCACGTAGGCGCCGATGTTGACGAACGACGGCATCAGCACCGCACCCGGCGCGACGTACGCGCCCCAGCGCACGATCGCCCCGGGCAGGGCCCGCACGCCGTCCAGCCGCGTGGTCAGCGGCACCCGGTCGTCGTAGCGGAAGTCGCCCACCTGGGACCGGGCCATGGGGAGCACCCGGAAGGCCAGCAGGATGGCCCGCTTGGCCCGCTCGTCGACCACGACCTCGCCGGTGCCCGGGTCGACCACGGCCACCCGGGCCTGGCCTGCGTCGATCGCGTCCACCGCGCCGACCACCGCCGCGCGGGCCTGCTCGTCGGCCGGAGTCAGCTCCGTACGCCGCTCCCACAACTCGTCGATGATCTCGGGCAGCGGGGACTGAAGCACAGTGCTCATGCTGCGCCAGCTTAGTGGTCCGGTTTAGCGGTACCGTCTGATGGTGTGTCGGCCCCAAGACCCCCTTCTCGCCGGCTGCGGGCCGTTCCCGTCATCGGATCCGCGCTGGTGCTGCTGCTGGCGGCGATCGGCTACCTGGCCTTCGGCGGGTCGCACCCCGGGGTCACCCCCGCGGCCCCGCCGCCGCCCGGATGCCAGGCGGGCACCGGGGTCGCGGCCATCCCGCTCGCGGTCAGCCAGGCGAGCATAGCCGCCACCATCGCGGGCGTCGCGGTCCGGCACCGGCTGCCCCGGCAGGCGGTCACCATCGCCCTGGCCGCCGCCCTGCAGGAATCGCAACTGCAGAACCTGGACTACGGCGACCGCGACTCGGTCGGCGTGTTCCAGCAGCGCCCGTCGCAGGGCTGGGGCACCACCGCGGAGCTCGAGGATCCGGTCTACGCCACGACCAAGTTCTTCGCCGCGCTGGCCCGGGTGCCCGGCTACACCAAGATGCCGGTCGACCAGGCGGCCCAGGACGTCCAGCGCAGCGCGGACGGGTACGCCTACGAGCAGTGGGTCGAGGTGGCCACCCTGCTGGCCGGGTACTTCACCGGCAGCTCGCCGGCCGGCGTGTCCTGCTGGTACACCCCGGCGGGCCAGACGGACCTGGCCGGGGCGCTGCGGCAGCTGACCCAGACCTTCGGGCCGCAGGGCAAGGACGCTGTGCTGGTCACGATGGCTACAAGGGTGACCACGGACCGTTCGGACCATAAGAAAAAAGAGAGCGGCGTCGCGGTCGTGCACGTGCAGCGGGACGGGGCCTGGACGGTGGCCAGCTGGCTGGTGGCGCACGCCCAGCAGTACGGCATCAGCCAGATCCGGTATGCCGGCTACGTGTGGAATGCGGCCAATGGCAGTATGGGCTGGCAGCGGGCCAGCCGGACCGCGAGCCCGGTGCCGCGCGGCAGTATTGTCGCGGCCTAGTCGAATGGCACTGAGTCGGCACCAGCCGCACAGCCGCCATACTGTGTTAGCAGCAGGGACAAGAACCACGAAGGAGCTCACCCGTGACCTACATCATCGCGCAGCCCTGCGTTGATGTGCTTGACAGAGCATGCATCGAGGAATGCCCCGTCGACTGCATCTACGAGGGCGACCGCATGCTGTACATCCACCCTGACGAGTGCGTGGACTGTGGCGCGTGCGAGCCCGTCTGCCCGGTCGAGGCGATCTACTACGAAGACGACGTGCCCGAGCAGTGGAAGGAGTACTACAAGGTCAACGTGGACTTCTTCGCTGACCTCGGCTCCCCGGGCGGCGCCTCGAAGGCCGGCAAGATCGGCAAGGACCACCCGGTAGTAGCGGCGCTGCCCCCGCAAGCCGAGGAGTGACCCTCGCCGGCCGGCTTCCCGCGTTCACCTGGGACCGGATCGCGCCGCTCGGCGAGAAAGCCCGGCTGCACCCGGACGGCGCGGTAGACCTGTCGATGGGCACGCCCGTCGACCCGGTGCCCGACGTGATCCGCGCCGCGCTGGCCCAGGCCTCGAACGCGCCCGGGTACCCGGCGACCTGGGGCACCCCGCGGCTGCGGGCCGCGGCGGCCGGCTGGCTGGCCCGCTCGCTCTCGGTCTCCGTGTCACCCGATGACGTGCTGCCGGTCATCGGCACCAAGGAGTTCATCGCCTGGCTGCCGGTCATGCTCGGCCTCGGGCCGGGCGACGTGATGGTCTACCCCGAGCTGGCCTACCCCACCTACGACATCGGGGCGCGGCTGGCCGGGGTTTCCGCGGTCGCCTCCGACAGCCTGCTGGCCGCGGGGCCTTCCCGGGTGCGGCTGGTGTGGCTGAACTCGCCGTCGAACCCGACCGGGCGGGTGCTGCCCGTCGAGCACCTGCGCAAGGTGGTCCAGTGGGCCCGCGAGCGCGGGGCGGTGGTGGCCTCCGACGAGTGCTACATCACCCTGGGCTGGGACGCCTCGCCGGTCTCCGTGCTGCACCCGTCCGTGTGCGAAGGATCACCCGCGGGCGTGCTGGCCGTTCACTCGCTGTCCAAGCGGTCGAACCTGGCCGGGTACCGGGCCGGGTTCGTGACCGGTGACCCGGCGCTGGTCGCGGAGCTGCTGGCCATCCGCAAGCAGGCCGGAATGATAGTGCCGGGCCCGGTGCAGGCCGCGATGGTGGCGGCGCTTTCCGATGACGCGCACGCGGAGGCGCAGCGGGAGCGGTACGCGGCCCGGCGTTCGGCGCTTCGGGCGGCGTTCACGCAGGCCGGGTGGACGGTGGAGCACTCGGAGGCCGGGCTGTACCTGTGGCTGACGCACCCGGACCACGACTGCTGGTCGGCGGCCGAGCTGCTGGCTGGCGAATGCGGGATCCTGGTTACGCCGGGCTCGGTGTACGGTCCCCGCGGGGCGCGGCACGTGCGGGCGGCGCTGACCGCCACCGACGAGCGGGTGGCCGCCGCGGCGGCGCGGCTCGCGGCGCTGCGGCCTTCGCCTGCCTCGCCGTCTTCGCGGCCCTGATCTGGTTCCTCGCCGAACAGCGTCACCGGCACCCGGACCGGTCGGGCACAATACGAGGAATGTTCCGCAGACGTGCCCCCCGACACGGGTTTACCGCTACTGTTCCCAGCCCGCCTCCCGCCACCGCCGGTCACCCCGCCGTCGCGCCTGCCGTGTCTCCCGCGCCCGCCGGGCCCGCCGCGCCCGCGCCGCGGTCGTCTGGGCGCGACCCGGCCGGGCCGCCGCCGCCGGGGCTCGACGTGAGCACGGCGCATCCGGCCCGGGTGTGGAACTACTGGCTGGGCGGGCGGGACTACTTCGCTGCCGACCGGGCCGCGGGCGAGCAGCTGAGCCAGGAGTTCCCGCACCTGGCCCAGACCGCGCGGGCCGAGCGGGCCTTCCTGGTCCGGGCGGTACGGTTCCTGGCCGGCCCGGCGCGGATCCGGCAGTTCCTCGACATCGGCGCGGGCCTGCCCGCCGGGGGCAACACCCACGAGATCGCGCAGCGGATCGCGCCCGACACCGGGATCGTCTACGCGGACAACGACCCGGCCGTCCTGGTCCACGCCCGCGCCCTGCTGCAGAGCCCGATGCTGGCCAGCACGCCGGAGGGCACGGTCAGCTACGTGGACGCCGACCTGCGCGACGTGACCGCGGTGCTGGCCGGGTCGGCGCGCATCCTGGATCTCGAGCGGCCGGTGGCGCTGATCATGCTCGGCGTGCTCGGCCACATCGACGACCAGGGGGCGGCCCGGTCGATCACCAGCCAGCTGATGGACGCGCTCCCGCCGGGCAGCTACCTGGCCATCGCCGACGGCGTGGCCGGGACCGGGCCGGCCGACGACGCGCAGCAGCGGTACAACGACGCGGCGCCGGTGCCCTACCACCTGCGCTGGCCGGACCAGCTGGCCAGCTTCTTCGACGGGCTGGACCTGATCGAGCCCGGCGTGGTGCCGTGCCCGCGGTGGAAACCGGACGCGTCGGGCGGCGCGGCACCGGACGGGGCGGCCGCGTACTGCGGGGTGGCGAGGAAGCGCTGACCGGCGTTTCCGGCCCCCGGTCCACGCCGGCGTTCATGTACGCAAGAAACCGCCGCTAGGGCGCGGTTTTACGCAATGATCCTCCGCCGACACGCATGATCGGCACATGTCTTCCCGCCTGGCCAGCCCCTACCCTGGGCTCATGATCGAGACCATGACCGGCCGCGCGACCGAGCTGACGCGGCTCAGCCACGAGCACGCCGCGCACAACTACCACCCGCTGCCCGTCGTCATCGACGAGGCCGAGGGCGCCTGGGTGACCGACGTCGAGGGACGCCGCTACCTGGACATGCTCGCCGCGTACTCGGCGCTGAACTTCGGTCACCGGCACCCGCGGCTGATCGCCGCCGCCAAGAGCCAGCTTGAGCGGCTGACGCTGGTAAGCCGGGCGTTCGACCACGACCAGTTCGGGCCGTTCTGCGCCGAGCTGGCCGAGCTGGCGGGCATGGACGTGGTGCTGCCGATGAACACCGGCGCCGAGGCGGTCGAGACGGCGATCAAGGTCTCCCGCAAGTGGGGGTACCGGGTCAAGGGAGTGCCCGCCGACCAGGCCGTGATCATCGCGTTCGACGGGAACTTCCACGGGCGCACGACCACGATCGTCAGCTTCTCCACCGATCCTGACGCCCGGGATGACTTCGGGCCGTACACGCCGGGGTTCCGCGTCGTCCCCTACGGCGACCTGGACGCGGTGGCGGCTGTGCTTGACGATCGTGTGGTCGCGGTGCTGGTCGAGCCGATCCAGGGCGAGGCCGGGGTGGTCGTGCCGCCGGCCGGCTTCCTGGCCGGGCTGCGCGAGCTGTGCACCGCGCACGGCATCTTGATGATCGCGGACGAGATCCAGTCCGGGCTCGGCCGGACCGGTCATACCTTCGCGTGCTCGGCCGAGAACGTGGTACCGGACGCGTACCTGCTGGGCAAGGCGCTCGGCGGCGGGATCGTGCCGGTGTCCGCGATGGTGTCCAGCTGGCCGGTGCTCGGCGTGCTGGAGCCGGGCCAGCACGGGTCCACGTTCGGCGGGAACCCGCTGGCCTGCGCGGTCGGCCGCGAGGTGGTGGCCATGCTGCGCACCGGGGAGTACCAGGCCCGCGCGGCCATGCTCGGCGAGCACATGCACGCGCGGCTGGCCGCGCTGCCGCGCGAGGTGGTCCGCGCGGTGCGCGGGCGCGGGCTGTGGGCCGGGGTCGAGTTCGCCTCGCTGCCCGGCCGGGAGGTGTGCGAGCGGCTGGCCGCGGCCGGGGTGCTGGCCAAGGAGACGCACGGGAACGTGATCCGGCTCGCCCCGCCGCTGGTGATCAGCGAGACCGACCTGGACTGGGGCCTGGACCGGATCGAAGAGGTCGCGCAGCGCTAGCCGAGGCGGCGGTAGGCGCCTGAGTAGTGCACCAGGGGGCCGCGTGCCGCGGAGTCCGGGGGCCGGCCACGGCCTCGACCTGGCCGACGACGATGCTGTGGTCGCCGGCGTCGTGCACGGCGGTGGTGCGGCACTCCAGCACCGCCAGGGCGTCGTCGAGCAGCGGCGCGCCGGTGGCCGGGCCGGGGTGGTGAGCCACGCCGTCCAGCTGCCCGTCCAGCGGGCGGCCCCGGGTGGCCAGCCAGCGGGCGGTCTTCTCGTCGTCCTCGGCCAGGATGGATACGGCCCAGGAGCCCTCGGCCAGGACCGCGTCGTGGAACCGGGCGATCTTCTCCGCGCAGAACAGGACCAGCGGCGGGTCCAGCGAGACGGAGGTGAACGCGCTGACCGTCATGGCGTGGCCGCCCCGGGTGGTGACCACCACGATCCCGCTCGCGAACTGGCCGGCCGCCCGCCGGAACGCGGCGCCGTCGGCGCTCACCGCGGCCGCGTCCCGGCGTGGCGGACCCTGCCGCCCAAGGACAAGGCGCCGAACGACAGGGCGATCCCGGCCAGCGCGCTCACCGTGCCGCCGTACAGGTACCACTTGCCCGCGGTGGTGTTAGTGATGATCACGCTGCCGTTGGAGTCTGGCATGGACAGGACGAACGACGCGAGGATCCAGCCGACCGCGGGCCATACCGCGCCGCTGACCGAGCGCATGGCCCAGGACCCCAGCATGCACGTGGCCAGGAGCAGCACGCAGAACCCGATCGCCGCCACCGGGACCAGCCGGCTGTACTGGAAGCTGCCGATCAGGCCCTGCACCGCGCCGACCAGGAACAAGGCGGCGTACGCGGCCGCGGTGAGCAGCCGCCGGCTCCCGTTCCCGCCCGTCGCGACATCCATACCAGCAGGTTACTGTGCAAACAGGCCGGTCTCGCGGCGGCCCGGGCCGCGCGGCCCGGCCAGCAGGGCGTAGTACTCGGTGCTGCTGGCCTGGCGGCGCACGCCGTCGGACAGGGCGAAGAACGGGGGGTCCACCGTGATCTGGGTGGCGTGCGCGCGCATCGCGGCCAGCTTCTGGCCGAACCAGGCGCCGGCCTCGATCTCGGTGGTGACCAGCCCGGAGGGCGGCGTGGCGGTGGCGTAGAACTTCTCCGGCGCGTCCGGGCCGGCCAGCTCGCAGGCGCGCCAGGCGACCCGGTGGGCCTGGATGTGATCGGGGTGCCCGTAGGCACCGTGGGCGTCGTAGGTCAGCAGGACCTGCGGCCGCACCTCGCCGATGACGTCGAGCAGGGCGCGCGCCGCCTGGTCCACGTCGGCCCGCCAGAAACAGCGCGGGTCGTCGTTGCCCGCGGTGCCCATCATGCCCGAGTCGCGCCAGCGGCCGGGACCGCCGAGGAACCGGTGGTCGGTCACGCCGAGCGCGGCGCAGGCCGCGGCCAGCTCGCCGATCCGGTACTCCCCCAGCCGGTCCTCCTTCTCCGCGGCCAGGTAGGCCAGCGACGGCGGGATGATCTCGCCGAGCTCGCCGAGCGTGCAGGTGACGAGGGTGACCTGCGCGCCTTCGGCCGCGTGCCTGGCCATCGTGGCCCCGGTGTAGATCGACTCGTCGTCGGGGTGCGCGTGCACCAGGAGCAGCCGCCGGTCGGGCGAGGTCATGGCAGTAAGCCTATCGGCGGCCGGAACTGGCTACATTTCATGGCATGACCGAAAGCTTCCCCCGGCAAGAGGCCAGGACCAGGCGGTTCACGCTCGGGGCACCGCGCGCGTTCCGCGTCTCACCCGACGGCGTCCGGGTCGCCTACCTGCGCACCAAGGGCGGCGCCGACCCGGTGACGTGCCTGTGGGTGCTGGACGTGGACCGCGGGCAGGAACGCCTGGTAGCCGACCCGAGGACGCTCGGCCCTGACCAGGAATGCACCGGCGAGGAAACCCTGCCGCCGCAGGAGCGGGCCCGGCGGGAACGAGTCCGAGAGCAGGCGGGCGGCATCGTGGCCTACGCGACCGACCAGGCGGTCGCGGTGGCCGCCTTCGCGCTGTCCGGCCGCGTGTACGCCGTGCCGCTGACCGGCGGCGGGGCCGTGTCCGTCACCGGCGTCGGGCCGGCGCAGGAGGTGGCGACACGGACCCCGGCGCTGGATCCCCGGCCCGACCCGGCCGGACGGCGGCTGGCCTATGTCTGCGACGGCGCGCTGCGGGTCGCGGACCTTACCGGCGCCGGGGACCGGGTAATCGCGGACCCGCGGGGTGCGCCGGGGGTGACGTTCGGGCTGCCCGAGTTCATCGCGGCCGAGGAGATGGACCGCCATCGCGGCTACTGGTGGGCCCCGGACGGCTCCGCACTGCTCGTCGCGCGGGTGGACGAGACCCCGGTCAACCGGTGGCACATCGCCGATCCCGCGCACCCCGGACGCCCGCCCGCCGAGGTGGCCTATCCCGCGGCCGGCACCCCGAACGCCGAGGTGTCCCTGCTCCTGGCCCGGCTCGACGGCCCTATCATGCCCGTCGAGACCGACCGGGCCGCCTTCCCGTACCTGGTCACCGCCGGATGGCAGGACGGGCACGACCCGCTGGTCGTGGTGCAGAGCCGGGACCAGCGGGCCGTCCGGATCCTCGGCGTCGACGCCGCCAGCGGCCAGACCAGAGTGCTGCACGAGGACACCGACCCGTGCTGGCTGGAGATCGTCCCGGGCGTCCCGGCCTGGACCGCGGACGGCCGGATCGTCTGGACCCGGGACGAGCAGGACACCCGCCGCCTGGTCCTCGTCGCGCCGGGCGGATCGCCCGAGCCGGTGACCCCGCCGGGCCTGCAGGTCCGCGGCGTGCTGGACGTGGACGGGGACACCGTGCTGTTCCAGGCGTCGCAGGACCCGGCCGAGGCGAGCCTGTGGAGCTACGGGCCGGGCGGCCTGAGCCAGGCCGGGGAAGGCGGCGGGGTCGAGGGAGGCACCCGCGCGGGCGGCACCACGGTTGCCTTCCGCCGGACGCTGGACACCGACGGCGCGACCATCCGCGTGTCCAGGGCCGACGGCGGCCCGGCGATCGGCATACCGTCGCTGGCCGAGCAGCCGGCGCTGCCCGCGCCCCGCCCGGTCCTGTTCCGGGCCGGCCCGCGCGAGATCCAGACCGCGGTCCTGTTCCCGTCCTGGCATCAGCCCGGGCAGGGCCGGCTGCCGGTGCTGCTCGACCCGTACGGCGGCCCGCACGCGCAGCGGGTGATCCGGGCGCGCGGCGCCTACCTGGTCCCGCAGTGGTTCGCCGAGCAGGGGTTCGCGGTGGTGATCGCGGACGGCCGCGGCACCCCCGCCCGCGGGCCGGCCTGGGAACGCGCGGTGGCCGGTGACCTGGCCGGCCCGGCGCTGGAGGACCAGGTCGACGCGCTGGCGGCCGCGGCCGGCCGGTTCGCCGACCTGGACACCGGCCGGGTGGCGATCCGGGGCTGGTCGTTCGGCGGCTACCTGGCCGCGCTGGCCGTGCTGCGCCGCCCCGACGTGTTCCACGCGGCGATCGCGGGCGCCCCGGTCACCGACTGGCGGCTGTACGACACCCACTACACCGAGCGCTACCTGGGCCTGCCGGGCGCCGACGGTGACGCCTACGACCGGTCCTGCGTGATTTCTCTGGCCGAACGGGCCGTGGCTCGAGCGACCCCCCGGGCGCTGCTGCTGATCCACGGCCTGGCCGACGACAACGTGGTGGTGGCGCACACCCTGCGGCTGTCCGCCGCGCTGCTGGCCGCCGGGTACCCGCACGCGGTGCTGCCGCTGTCCGGCATCACGCACATGGCCTCCCAGGAGACGGTCGCGGAGAACCTCCTGCTGCTGCAGCTCGACTTCCTCCGCCGCAGCCTCGGGGTGCAGCACCTCGATGCGCAGCGCCTCGGGGTGTAGCGAGGGTCACATGCCACGATGAGGTCTCGGTCACTGCATCACTGCGCCGACTGGAATAGGTTCTTGGGCAGCACCCCACGCCCGGACGGTTTGGCGGAGCGTGGCGTTACGCTTACGCTCGAAGCAGCGAGGACGCTGAAGCATGACACAAGCACCGGAAGCGCCGGGCAGGACGCGGGCGCAGATCTCCGAACGCACGTTCCGTACCGACCCGTGGTGGAAGCAGCCGCGCGTGGTGGCCACCGGCCTCACGATCTGGCTGGCCTACGCCACGGTGCGCGTTTTCACCGGCCACTGGTACTACGTGCCTTCGGACCACTACCTGACCCCGTTCTACTCCCCGTGCGTCAGCGGTGAGTGCGTGCCTGGCTCGAGCGCCCTGGGCCAGTGGATCCCGGCCCTCCCGCCGATCATCCCGTACGCGTTCGTGTCGCTGGTGTTCGTGCTCGGCTTCCGGCTGACGTGCTACTACTACCGGGGGGCGTACTACCGGGCGTTCTGGCGGGCGCCGACGGCGTGCGCGGTGCGCGAGCCGCACGCGAAGTACACCGGCGAGACCAGGTTCCCGCTGATCGCGCAGAACCTGCACCGCTACTTCTGGTACGCGGCCCTGTTCGTCGGGATCCTGCTCACCTACGACGCGGCGCAGGCGTTCCGCGGGCCGGACGGGAACTTCGGGTTCGGCCTCGGCTCGCTGATCATGCTGGCCAACGTGATCCTGCTGTGGTGCTACACGCTGGGCTGCCACTCGTGCCGGCACATCACCGCCGGGCGGCTGAAGAACTTCTCCTCCCACCCGGTCAGGTACTGGGCCTGGACGAAGGTTTCGTGGCTGAACGCGCGGCACCTGCAGTTCGCCTGGATCACGCTCGGCACGTTGATGCTGACTGACCTGTACATCTTGCTGGTGGCCAGCGGAGCCTTCGCAGATCCGAGAATCTTCAATTGACCGAACGGGCAGTGGTTATGAGCGACGCAATATCTACCAGCGACGCGGGGTCGGCCGCCTCGGCGGCGAGCAAGGCAGTGTCGGCCGGCGAGATTGGCCGCTTGTCTTATGACGTGGTGGTCGTCGGCGCAGGCGGCTCGGGATTGCGGGCGGCGATCGAGGCGCGGCTGCTCGGCAAGAAGACCGCGATCATCTCCAAGTCCCTGTTCGGCAAGGCGCACACGGTCATGGCCGAGGGCGGCTGCGCGGCGGCCATGGGCAACGTGAACCCGAACGACAACTGGCAGGTGCACTTCCGCGACACCATGCGGGGCGGCAAGTTCCTGAACAACTGGCGGATGGCCGAACTGCACGCCCAGGAGGCCCCGGACCGGGTCTGGGAGCTCGAGGCGTGGGGCGCGCTGTTCGACCGGACTCCCGACGGCAAGATCAGCCAGCGGAACTTCGGCGGGCACGAGTACCCGCGGCTGGCGCACGTCGGCGACCGCACCGGCCTGGAGATGATCCGGACCCTGCAGCAGAAGATCGTCGCCTTGCAGCAGGAAGACGCGGTCAACCTGGGCGACCCAGAGGCGATGATCAAGGTCTACGCCGAGACCACGATCATCCGTCTGATGAAGGACGGCGCTGCTGGCAACGGGGGGCGTATCGCCGGGGCTTTCGGATATTTCCGTGATACGGGACGATTTGTCCTGTTCGAGGCGCCGGCGGTCGTGCTCGCGACCGGCGGCATCGGGAAGACGTTCAAGGTCTCCTCCAACTCCTGGGAGTACACCGGGGACGGCCACGCGCTCGCGCTGCTGGCCGGGGCGACCCTGCTGAACATGGAGTTCGTGCAGTTCCACCCGACGCATATGGTCTGGCCGCTGTCGGTGGCCGGCCTGCTGGTCACCGAGTCGGTGCGCGGCGACGGCGGGGTGCTGCGGAACTCCGAAGGCAAGCGGTTCATGTTCAATTACGTGCCCGACGTGTTCCGGCCGATGTACGCGGAGACCGAGGAGGAGGCCGACCGCTGGTACAACGACCAGGCCAACAACCGGCGCCCGCCCGAACTGCTGCCCCGGGATGAAGTGGCCCGGTCGATCAGGGCCGAGGTCAAGGCCGGGCGCGGGTCACCGCACGGCGGCGTGTTCCTCGACATCGCGTCCCGGCGGCCAGCCGAGGAGATCCTGCGCAAGCTACCGTCCATGTACCACCAGTTCAAGGAACTGGCCGATGTCGACATCACCAAGGAGCCGATGGAGGTCGGCCCGGCCCAGCACTACGTGATGGGCGGGGTCGAGGTAGACCCGGACTCCGGCGCGGCGCTCGTGCCCGGGCTGTTCGCGGCCGGCGAGGTCTCCGGCGGCATGCACGGCTCCAACCGGCTGGGCGGCAACTCGCTGTCGGACCTGCTCGTGTTCGGTCGGCGGGCCGGCGCCGGGGCGGCGGATTACCTTGACGCCAACCAGGCGCGGCCGACGATCTCGGAGGCGGCGCTGGCCGAGGCGCAGGCCGAGGCGCTCGCCCCGCTCCAGCGAGTCGGCGGCGAGAACCCGTACACGGTCCACGCCGAGGTCCAGCAGACGATGAGCGACCTGGTCGGCATTATCCGCCGCGAGGACGAGATCAAGACCGCCGTGGCGGAACTGGACAAACTGCGTGAGCGCGCCGCGAAGGTGAGCGCACCGGGCGGCAGTGCCTACAACCCGGGGTGGCACCTGGCCCTCGACCTGCGCAACATCTTGCTGATCGCGGAGTGCGTGGCACAGGCCGCGCTGGAACGCCAGGAGTCGCGCGGCGGTCACACCCGCGACGATTATCCGGGCATGTCACCGGAATGGCGGAAAGTGAACCTGATCTGCACGCTCGGCGCCAACGGCGGCGTGACGCTGCGGCAGCAGCCAATGGAGCCCATGCGGACGGACCTGCTCGAGCTGTTCGACGTGAGCGAGCTGCACAAGTACATGACCGACGAGGAACTGGCCGGGCTGCCCGGTGCCGGCGTCGTTGAGGAGAAACCTTCCGAAGCCAGCGAAGCGCCCGCGAGGAAGGCAGGGAAATAGAGCGATGGGCTACAAGGCTGCGCTGCGGGTCTGGCGCGGGGACGCGGGCGCCGGGGAACTCGCCGACTACCAGGTCGAGGTCAACGAGGGCGAGGTGGTACTGGACGTGCTGCACCGGCTGCAGGCGACCCAGGCCAGCGACCTGGCCATCCGGTGGAACTGCAAGGCCGGCAAGTGCGGGTCGTGCTCGATGGAGATCAACGGGCGGCCGCGGCTGGCCTGCATGACCCGGATGTCGGTCTTCACGCCGCAGGAGACGCTGACCATCACCCCGCTGCGGACCTTCCCGGTGATCCGGGACCTGGTCACCGACGTGTCGTTCAACTACGCCAAGGCGCGGGAGATCCCGTCGTTCACCCCGGATCCGTCGGTGAAGCCCGGCGAGTTCCGGATGCAGCAGGTCGACGTCAACCGGTCGCAGGAGTTCCGGAAGTGCATCGAGTGCTATCTGTGCCAGAACACGTGCCACGTGATCCGCGACCACCCGGAGAACGAGCGGCCGTTCGCCGGGCCGCGGTTCCTGATGCGGATCGCCGAACTCGAGATGCACCCGGCCGACACCGCCGACCGGCGGGATATCGCCCAGGATGACTTCGGCCTCGGCTACTGCAACATCACCAAGTGCTGCACCGAGGTCTGCCCGGAGCACATCAAGATCACCGACAACGCGCTGATCCCGATGAAGGAGCGCGTGGTCGGCCGCAAGTACGACCCGCTGGTCTGGCTCGGCGACAAGATCACCCGCCGCACCCACAAGGACACCCCCAAGGTCCCCGGCAAAACCTGACCCCGCCCCCGCCCGGGGACGCAGGCGAGGATGAAGACAGTATGAAACCGGGCTTCGGCGGTCCGGGGCCCGGTTACCATGACTGTGGCCGGGGGACCGCCCGCTGGACCCGCCGGGGCTGGGATGAACGTGTTCGTGGAGCCCGCACCACTGCCCGTTCCGCCTCAATGGTTTTTAAAGGTCTGCGGTTGAACCGTGGGAGCGAAGGGCTGGCATGTCGCATCTTACGTACGCCGAAGCCGGGGTGATCGGGCTTCTCCAGGGCATCACCGAACTCTTCCCGATCTCCAGCCTGGGCCATGCCGTGCTCATCCCGGCGCTGGTCGGGGGCCAGTGGGCGCAGGACCTGGACGTGTCCAAGGCCGAGTCGCCGTACCTGGCTTACATCGTCGGGCTGCACGTGGCCACGGCCGCCGCCATGATCATCTTCTTCTGGCGGGACTGGCTGCGGATCATCAAGGCCTTCTTCGCCTCCCTCGGGCACGTTATCTCGCCCGCGCCGGGCACCAGGCGATTCGTGCCGCAGGACACCGACCAGACGATGGCCTGGATGATCATCGTGGCCACGATCCCGGTCGGGCTGGCGGGCGTCGCGTTGGAGCATCTGTTCCGGGTGTACTTCAGCAGGCCGATCCTCACCTCGGTCTTCCTGTTCTGCAACGGGCTGATTCTGCTGGCCGGGGAGTGGGCGCGGCGGCGCAGCGCGGACATGGAGGCCCAGGAGATCGCCGCCGACCTGCAGGCGGTCAGCGAGCGGCAGAAGACCGCGGTGGCCGCGGGCGCCGGCGGTGGCAGCGGCGGGCGGCACTCCTCCGGGCAGCGGGCGCTGAGACAGCAGCACGCGAGCCTCGCGGTGGAATCTGACCAGCGCATCGTCCGCCGCGTGGGCTGGCTGGGCGCCATCGGCCTCGGCGCGTCGCAGATCCTGGCCCTGCTGCCGGGCATCAGCCGGGACGGCACGGTGATGGTGGCCGGCATGTTCCGCGGGCTGTCCCGGCAGGACGCCGCGCGGTTCTCGTTCCTGCTGTCGGCCCCCGTCATCCTGGCCGCCGGCGTACTGAAGATCCCGGACCTGACCGGGCCGCTCGGGGCCGGGATCAGGGGACAGGTGCTGTTCGGCAGCCTCTTGTCCGGGGTCGGCGCCTACCTCGCGCTCAGGTTCCTGGTCCGCTACTTCAGCGACCCGAGGCGCACGCTGACGCCGTTCGCCATCTACTGCCTGGCCGCCGGCCTGGGTTGCTTCATCTACCTGTCGGTGCGGTAGGCCGAGCCAACCCGTCGGTCCCGCGGGGTAGTAGATATGGCGCCCGAATCAGCCATGTGCGGGTAGGCGGGACGTTATCGAACGCGGGGGGACAGGCAGCGTCACGGTGGCACAATGACCGGTATGTCGGCTCCCCACGGCGAGGACCGTGCCGAACCTGAAGCCGGGCTGCCCGATTCCACCGAAAGCTCATCGGCCGACGACTCGCCCGGGCGGCAAGGCCTGCCCGTCGCCAAGCGCTCGATCTGGGTCCTCGAGCACGTGCAGGACTGGGTCACGGTCGCCGTGGGGGCCGTGTTGATCGTGCTGGCTGCCACCCTGCTGATCGCCGGGATCGTTGACTTCCTCGATGGGTCCTCTGGGCCGATCTCGGCCGGCGCCCCGATCCTGCTCGACCGCGTCCTGCTGGTATTGATCCTGGTCGAGATCGTATACACGGTCGTGCTGTCCTTGCGTGCGCACCGTCTGGTCGCTCAGCCGTTCATTGTCGTCGGGCTGATCGCGGTCGTCCGGCGCATCCTGTTCGTACTGACTCCCGGCAGCCAGAACACGGTCAGCACGTCGGAACTGGCGCTGCTCGTCGCGATGGTGGCCGTGTTCGTGGCCGGGCTCGTCGTGGTCAGCCGCTTCGAGAAAGGCGATGGCTGAACGGGATACCTGACCGCACAGCGACCTCAGGTCACCGAGCCGGGCATCAGTAAGAACCCAGCGGTGGCCATGTACGGGCCTGCGGGTAAACACTCAATCTAGGTCAAAAAAGTCGAGAAGACCTGAGCCTTAAGCTGGTGTGTTTCTTTTCGGCGAAATTACCGTGAAGGACGTAGCGGCGGACGTCTTCTGGGGTGGACGATAAAGAGCGTCACCGCGCGGTAGGCGGTGCGGGCTGCTCTGGATCGTCCGATCGGAAGGGCGTGCAGGATGATCGTTCAGTTGTGGGGCCCGGTGTTCGATCTGGTCGGCGACGGTGGTTTCAAGGCTTTCACCTTCAGCTGGTTCACCCTGAAGTACGGCAACCTCATCGAGATGATCCTGGTGGTGCTGATCTTCGTGGCCGGGATGTTCATCAACCTTCCGGGCGGGAAGGCGGAGACGCCGAGGCACCGGCGGTGACCGGCCCGGCAGACGTGTCGCGGGCCCTGGCTGTGCGGGGCGTCCGGTGAGTGCGCAGGGCGCGGCTCCGGGGCCGGCCGGACCGGATCCGGCCACCAACGCCACCGGGGCGGAGCAGTTCTCGCTGACGCGGCCCAGCCCCTGGCTGCGAGGCTACCTGGTCCGCAACTACCCGCTACGCAAGCTGCTGCCCGACCGGGAGCCGGCGTACGTCTCCTCGGTGCTGTACACGATGGGCGTGCTGACGCTGGCGGCGCTGATCGTCGCGGTCATCAGCGGTGGGATCATCGCGCTGGGCGGGGTCTCGTTCTGGCACACGAACTCGTTCGGCGCGTTCATGAACAGCATTCATTTCTGGAGCGTGCAGGCCATGTTCTTGTTCATGGCCGTGCATTTCATCACCAATTTCTTCACCATGGGCTGGCGCGGCGGGCGCGGCTGGACCTGGATCACCGGCGTGCTCGCGTTCATCGTGAGCATCCTGACCGCCTTCACCGGCTTCTTGATGATGACCAACTGGGACAGCCAGTGGGTCGGCCAGCAGGCCAAGGACGCGTTCAGCGCGCTCGGCATCGGCGCGATCTGGAACGTCATGGACGCGGGCCAGCAGATCACCCTGCACGTGGTCTTCACGACGGCCCTGCTGTTGTTCATCGTGTCGGTGCACGTCGGCCTGATCCGCCGCCGGGGCGTGGCCCCGCCACCTGGCGCCGAGGCGCTCGAGGTCCCGGACGATCAGATGGCCCCCGAGTCGGCGGCCTAACGGGAGGCGCAGATGGCTACCCGCACCAAACGGCACCCGCTGCGCACCTGGCAGGGGCCCGAACGTCAGTACGACCTCATTGCCGAGGGCACGATCGCCGTCGTCATCGTTGCTCTCCTGTGCATCCTGGCCGCCAGCCTGTGGGGGTCCCCGGACGGCGGCCTGACCAACCCGGGCGCGCCCAAATCCCCGGCCGGGCAGGCATTCAGCGCTAAGTACTGGGATGTCAACGACCCATCGGACCTGGCCCAGACGGCGGTGCAGGAGCTCGCCGGCGGGACCACCACCGCCGGGTACGGCCCGCCGTTCAACCAGACCACCGGGGCCTCGCAGGAGATCATCGGGATCCAGCCGGCCGAGATCGCCAAGGCAATCTTCGGCCTGACCCTTCCCATCAACACGGCCAACGACTTCGTGCTGGCCCCGGTCTCCCAGCTTGCCGCGCCCTCCAGACCGGCCGTCGCCGCGGCAGTAAGCCTTTACAAGGCGGCGGGGGGCGACCTGTCGCCCGGCGCGGCGGCCGGCCAGGTCGCCTCCTCCCAGCAGATGACCTGGCTGAACAACTACGCCAAGGCGCTGGCCGCCGCCAGCGCGAAGTTCACGCCCACCTCGATCACGGTCAAGGCGGGCAACTACGGGCCGGTCCCGGTCATCATCGGCGCCGAGCTGGCCATCGCCAACAACGGGAGCCTGGACGGCTACTTCCAGGGCAGCCAGCAGCAGCTCAGCACGAACACCACCCTGGGGACGATGTTCTTCAGCGACGGCACGCTGTGGGAGACCATCGCCGAGGCCCAGGGCGTGGGCGGCGACCAGTGGGGCGTCATGAACGAGCTGTGGAACTTCCCCGGCCAGACCTGGCTGTGGCTGTACGCCGGGATGTACCAGATCCCCGCGCTGAACCCGTCGAACAACGCCAACCTCGACCTGGACGTCGGCCTGCTCATGATCCTGTTCGGGTTCCTGCTGCCGATGTTCGCGCCGTGGATCCCGGGCATCAACCGCATCCCCCGGTGGATCCCCCTGTACAAGATCATCTACCGCAAGTACTACGCGAACACGGCAGGCGGGCAACAGCCGCCGACCGAGGTCCAGGGCGAGCCGGTCCCGCCGACCGCCCCGTCGAGCGGGGCACCGCCGAGCGGGTAAGTTCGGGTGCCCGAGCGAGACGCCGCTGCCGTTCGGATTGGTCCGGTCCGGAGGCGGGCCGAGCTCGCGGATCACCGCCGACGCCTGCGAACCTACAGGCTCGCGCTGCCGTTGGCCCAGGGGCGGGTGAAGCCGATGGGGTCCCGGTTGGTGTAGGTGGCGATGCGGATCGGGAAGCCGGTCGCGTACGCCTCGATCATCTGCCCGTTCCCGATGACCAGCCCGACGTGGCCGGGCGACGTCGGGGTGCCGTCCGCGCCGGCGAAGAACACCAGGTCCCCGGGCTGTACCTGGGAGGCCGGGATCCGCACCTCGGTCGCCCACTGTTGCTCCGAGGTCCGCTCGATGTTGACCCCGGCGGCCCGGTAGGCCATCATCACCAGGCCGGAGCAGTCGAAGGCGTCCGGGCCGGTGCCGCCGAACAGGTACGGCTTGCCGAGTTGCTGCTCGGCGTAGGCGATGGCGGTGGCCACCAGCTGGTTCGGCGCGCTGATCGCGGGCACGCCCCCGGCCACCCCGCCGGCCGTGCCGGTGCACCCGGCCGCCGAACTGCCCGAGGGCATCTGGGCCGAGACCACCGAGTAGTTGCCGCCCGCGTAGGCGCCGGCGTAGTAGAGCACGCTCTGCACGTAGGACTGCAGGTGGTTGTACGAGAAGATGGCCGCCGCCGGGTTGGTCTGGACCTGGGACTCGAGCAGGTACTTCGCCGCGCCCGCGATCGCGTCCGCGGGGTCGTAGACGCTCGCGTCGGGGCCGCCGTCCTCATCGGTGGCCACGCCGCTGACCACCTCGCTGGCCGGGTGGACCGGCAGGCCGCCCCAGACGTTGCCGGCCGCGCCGCCGATGCCGATCTGCATCGGGCCGGCCGCGCCGAACCCGTTCTGCCCGCTGTGCACGCCGGGCAGGGTGGTCTGGCCGTTGTCGCTTTCCACGGTGCCGATCCCGGCCAGGATCGTCCACGGCACGCCGTACTGCTGCCCGACCCGCTTGTACCAGTAGAGGTAATCGGCCGGGATCGTCTTGGCCTTAGCGCCGGCGGCCGGCTGGCCGGCCGTTCCGGTCTGCTGGCCGGAGCAGCCGGCGCTCGCGGCGAAGAACAGGTCGGTTCCGACCAGGACCGGCACGGCCAGCAGGCCGAGCAGCAGCAGGCCGGCGACCCCGATGATGACCAGGATCAGGATGCGGGGTGACCCGCCAGGTTGCTGCGGTCGTACGGTGGCCTGTTCCTTCTCGGACTGAAACAGGAGCCTGTTCGTCATGTGTTACCCGCGGATTGCAGTTCGATGTCGCTTACCTGCCAGCTGCTGCCTGAGCCGGTCACGGTGACCGCGTACTGCGTGCTGGCGTTGCTGGTGCCTTTGGTGGTGGCCAGCCGCTGTCCCGCGGTGACGATGAACGTCATGCTGGACGGGCCGAACGCGCGCAGCGAGCTGATCACCGCGGTCCCGGTTGAGACCTGTTTCTGGCTGGTCCGGAGCTTGGCCACGCCGGGGATCTGGTAGGCGGCCCGGAGCGTGCCGGCGAGCTCGCCGGTGACCAGGCCGCCCATGGCGCCGACGTAGGCGGTCGCGCTCTCGGTGTAGATAAAGGTGTTGTAATCGACGCTGAACCGCACCGCCACCGAGGCGGCGGCGGCCAGGTTCTGCTGGGTGAACGGCAGCCAGGCGTAGATGTCCGGCCCGCCCGCGGCGGCGGCCGAGGCCGACACCGTCGGAGCCGCCGCCGAGGCCGGGGCGGTCACGGCCGGGGTGCTGGCCGGGGTGGTGGTGGCGGCGTGGGCGGACCCGTGAGAGTGGGTCACGGCCGGGACTACGAGGTAGTAGCCGAGCGCGGCGAGCACGATGACGACTGCGGCGAAGACCGCGCTGCGCTGGCGAGGGCTGAGTTCCACGGTGACCGTCCGTTATTTGTCCCGCCGTATCGGGCGTAGCCAGAACGGCATGGGTCGCTGTTCATCCGTACCGTTCCCGCGCCCGGGGGCGGAGCCGCCGCCCTGCTCCTGCGGCGGCGCCGCCGGCCTGCGCTCGGTGGCGGGACGCTGCCGGGGGCCCGCGCCAGTGCTGCCGGTCCAGCCGGCCGAGGCCGGCTTGCTGGGCCAGGCCGGAGCGGGCTGACGCGAGCCCGGACCGCCGCTTCCGCTGGTCCCGCTGGTCCCGTTGGTTCTGCCGGCGGGCGGCGCCGACCGGGAACTGGGCGCGCCGCCGGACGTCGCGCGGGACCGCGCGGGTCCGGGACCAGTCGCCGCCGAGCGCCCGGCTCCGCGCGACCAGCTGGAGGCGGCGCTGGCCGGGCCGGCCCCGCCGGCGCCATTGCCGTTGCCGTTGCCTGGTCTCGGCGGCAGGTCGAGCGGCGGGGCCGCGCGCGCGCCGCTCTCGGTCTCGGGCATGCTCCGGTTCCGGGCCAGGCTGGCGGCACTGGCGCCGCGGCGCGGGGCCGCGCTCGTCTCGCCTTCCCCGTCGGCCGCGGGGGGCGCGTCGGGCCGCAACCGCGACGCGTACGCGTCGCCCGCTCCGGCCGTCCCGGCCGCGGCCTCGCCCGACGTGGCGGCCGCCGCCGCGGCGCCCGCCCCGACGCCGCTGGCCACGCCGGTCGCCACCGCCGCGGCCTGGCCCGGGTTACGGCGTGCCCACCGGGCGGCCCGGTAGCCCGCGACGCCGGGGATGGCCACGCTCGCGGCCTCCAGCGTGTTCCTGCGGAAGGTGAAGCCCGCGTCGCGCAGGCTGACCTCGGCCCGATCGGTGGAGCCGAGCGTGCCGTAGCCGACCGCGGAGAACAGGTGGGTGAACGGCTTGCGGTAGATGAAGACGGCCACCGTGACCAGCGCGATCATCAAGATCTTGAGCGCCCACGGCAGGGCCGTGTCGGTGGTGCCCATGATGAGCGAGTAGCAGTACAGCAGCACGCTCAGCACGATCGCGACCGCCACCTGTTTCATCAGCACGCCGACCAGCATCTCGAACCAGCGGATCGCGATGATCCGGCCGAAGCCCGGGTGCGTCCCGATGAGGAGGAAGAAGGGCCCGACCACCAGCAGCAGCAGGAAGCCGAGCTTCAGCACGATCAGGGTCAGCGCGATCAGCAGGATGAGCAGCCCGGCCACGAGCGCGGCGAACATCGCGGCGAACGCGATCTCGAGCCGGGTGGTCCACTGGTTGCCCTGGAACAACGGGTAGACGGCCGGGTCGTTCTGCTGCAGGCTGGCCGCGATGCCCGCGTAGGTGGACTGCTTGGCCTGGGTCAGCGCCGTGGTCGGGTTCTCGTTGGCCGCGAACGCTTGCGACCACAGCAGCTGCCGGCCGTAGGTGTCCACCACGGTCTGCGGACCGTTGCCGGGGGGGTTGTACTGGGTGGTGCCGAGTTCCCCGAGTAGCCAGGGCTTGCAGACCAGTACCGACCACAGCTCGTTGGCGTTCTCGTCCACCATGCCGTTGCCGCTGGTGAAGGCGTAATTGGCGGCGACGCTCTGCGGGTCACCGTGGACGACCGGCAGGCAGTTGCTGTTGACCGGCGCGGGCAGCTTGGCGAACGCGGTGTTGAGCACGCCGGTGACTCCGTTGGAGACGGTGGTCCCCACGCCGGTGAAGTCGGCCGGCTTACCGATCAGCGCGATGGCCGCGGTGGCGGCCACCACCATCCACAGCGTGCCCTCGATGGTGCGGGTGGCGCGCTTGCGGATCAGGCCCTGCCAGGCCAGCCACATCGCGCCCAGGATGACGACCGGGGCCAGGTAGGTGAAGTAGATCGCGTTGCCCAGGGCGGTGATCAGCTTGTCGACGGCGTTCTGCAGCCAGGTCAGGATGTTGTTGCCCGCCGCGGACTGATAGACGGTGATCGTCACCCGGTCGATGGATTTCGCCGCGTCGAAGACCATCCCGGCCACGTTGTTGCCGATCAGCGACGTCATGTCGGAACACTGCAGGCCATGGGCGGCCCAGAACTGGCCGGCCACCCCGTAGTTGTCGTACAGCGTCTTCCCGCCCGCGGCCGCGCCCGGCGGCTCCACCATCTGGTCGATGCCGCCGGTGGCCTGCTCAGGCTGGGGCAGCGAGGGCTCGCAGATGTTATTCAGGTCACCCAGGATCCCGCTCGAGCCCTGCGCGCACAGTCCGACCAGCCCGCCGATGTCGCCGATGCCCGGCACCTGGCATATGCCCCCAGGCGCCGCGGGGGTGATCTCCGCGGTGAGAATGACCTGGTGGGGGCTCCCCGCCCCGGGGTGGGTGGCGGCCAGCGCGGGCGTGCCGATCCCGAGCAGCGCGCCGGCGATCAGCAGCACCTGTATCGCCCAGCGCGCGGCGCGGCGGCCGCGGGCCCGGTCGTGCACGCGGCCGCCATGCGCGCGGCGCTGGGACGGGGCGAGCGGGACAAGCATCGGGGGAACTCCTGGTAGGTCTGTCTAGGACGACGCTTCGGCCGCCGGAGCGCCGGTCGCGTCGGGTCCCGGGCCGGGCTGGCCGCTGCGGGCCCGGGTGGGGTTGGTGTCGATCCAGTCCCGAAGTTCGTCGGAGATCAGGTCGATCCCGATGCGGCCGGCCCGGTCATCCAGGTCACGGAAGATGCACTCGCCGTTGCCGAGCGCACGGAGCACGGCCTTGTGCTCATCAGAGGGCGCGACCCCGAGCAGCGACATGACGTTCGCCACCTCGCCGCGCTCGGTCGACCGGAACGCGAACACACTGGACAGGCAGTTGGTCACCTGCTCGTGCAGCAGGTCACCGGCGTTCTGCGAGACGAGGATCAGCGCGGTATTGCGGGACCGGCCCATCCGGGAAACCTCGGGCACCAGCTTGGCGCCCTCGGGAGTGGAGGTGATGGCCCAGGCCTCGTCCAGGAAGATGGCCTTGGCCTTGGCGCGGTCGATGCCGTTCAGCAGCTTGCGGGCGAACTGCGACACCAGGTAGAGCAGCGCGACCGAGAGCCGCTGCTCGTAGGAGTAGTCGTCGCGGTTGGTCGAGGTGTCGGGCAGGGTCAGTCCGGACAGCGTGAAGACCGTGGTCCAGCCTTCCGCGTCGATCTGCTGGCCCACCGACGGGGCGAAGCACAGCCGGGCCAGCCGCATCTCGGAGATCGACCGCATGACCGCGCCGGTGTTCTTCCAGGCCGGATCGTCAGCCTCCTCCAGGTGCCGGACCACCTTGCCCAGGCTGGGCCGGTCGGTCCCGGCCACCGCGCCGACCGCCTGGATCATGGCGCTCTCGCGTTCCTCGCTCATCCTGGGCAGCAGCAGCCGCAGCGTCTCGGTCGCCATCGTGCGCTTCTCGGCCAGGTCGACGCCGAAGGAGAACGGGTCGAGCAGTCCCGGCGCGGCCGCGCCGAGCGGCAGCACCCGCGCCTTGCGGCCCTGCCGCTTCAGGTACTCGACCAGCGATTCGGCGTCGCCCTTGGGGTCGATCACCGCGACCGTCGCGCCGCGCAGCGCCAGCTGGTAGATGAGCAGCAGCGCCAGCGTGGTCTTGCCGCCGCCCGGCTCACCGGTGATGGCGATGGCGGTGGGCCGGTTCCGCGCCGCCGCCAGCAGCGGGTCGAAGTGCACGATGGACCGGGCCCGGCCGAGGGTCTCGCCGATGTACGGCCCGACCCAGCCGGCCCCCGCGTCCAGGCGGTCGCCCAGTTCCACGGTGGCGGTCGGCATCCCGCCGGCGATCGTGTACAGCGGCTGGCGCTGCACGTAAGAATTCAGCCGGATCCGCTCGCCGGGCAGCGATTCACACAACAGCGAGAACTGGTCGCCGGTCGAGTTGACCACATCGATCCCGATGTCGCGGTAGTGCTCGACGACCGCTTCCACCCGGCGGATGCACAGGTCCCGGGTCGGGGCGGTCACGATCAGCCGGTGCCAGCCGTACACGAACGGCAGGCGCTCCTTGGTGATGCCGTGCTCGAGCATCCGGGCCGCGGCGATCTGCTCGGCCAGCGCGATCGGCGCCTCCGCGCCGGCCTCGCGGATATGCGCGTCCATATCACGGGCGTGCGCCAGACGGCGGCTGACGTCCTTACTCGCCTTCAGCCGGCGAAATGAGTTTCATCCGGGAGCTGATCTCGACCGGGAAAGGCAGCGAATCGGCGTAATGCAGCCACGGCTCGCCGTCGGGAAAGGCCATGACATCGGGAAACCGGGCGAAGGAGACAAAGGCGGCATACGATTCCCCGCCTATGTGCTCCAGGCCCAGCACGGTCCGCCCGTTGTGGATCTGCCCCTCGAACAGGGTGTCGATCTCCCCCGCGCCCCACCGCCTGCGCTTGGTCGCGGACGGCACCGGCTCGCCCACCGTCGCCATCAGCGTGTGCTGGATCAGCCAGGCGATCTCGCCGGAGGTCGCGTGCCGGGCCGCGAGCGCGCTGGCGTTCAGCGCCCGGCCGAGGCGTTCGGCCGATTCGGTCCACTTGGCGATCTCCGCCCCGCCGATCGCCTCGTCGATGAGCCCCAGCCCCCGCTCACCGCGGCCGTACGCGGCGGCGAACTGGGACAGCACCCCGCCGGACAGCTGCGCGCGCACGCCGCGCTGGCCGAGCCGGACCCCGAGGTAGATCTCCTTGCCCCAGAAGTCCTTGGCCCAGACGTGCTGGTAGGACTGCTCCAGGTAGTCCCGCCAGCCCGGGCCGCCGTCCGACGTCTCATCCAGCCCGGTGGCCCAGGCCTGCGCGGGATAGGACCGGTGCGCGATCCGCAGGTGCACCTCGGCGTCGGTCATCCGGATCGCGGCCAGTGCGACCGTGATGTTCGTGGCCAGCGCCTCCCGCTCCTCCGGGGTGGTGAACTCGTAGGAGACCGACGGGATCCGGTAGTACGCCCAGGCGTGGTTATCGGTCAGCAGGATGCGGTCATCGAAGTACCTGATGCCCAGCCTGGTCCTGGATCGGGTGGACGCCTTAGTGCGCGTGCTCACCAGCCCTCCTTCCCGGCAACGGGGGTTCGTGGGCCGGTGGCCGGAGTGCCCGGCTCCGCGGCTCTGGGGGCCTTCGGGACCAGGCCCGCGACGAGCACGCCGGCCAGCGCGGTGTAGGCCAGCCTGGTCTGCGGGTGCAGGGCGACGGGCGATTCGGCCCTGTTCACTCCCGGCCTGTTCACTCCCGGGGACAGCAGGTCATCCCACGGCACCCGGACGATGGCGCGGCAGCGGCCCCGGGCCACGGACTCGGCCTCGAGCACGTCCTGGGTGCTTCGCCTGCTCACCCCGTTGACCACGGTCACGGCCCGGGCGGCGAGCTCCTCGTACCCGTGCGCGGTCAGCCACTGCTGGGTGTGGGCCAGCGCGGTGGCCGCCTCCGGGCTGGCCGGGGTGACCAGCACGAGCTGGTCGGCCAGCGAGAGCACCCGGGTGAGCCCGGACGGCGCCGGGTCGATGATGGTCAGCGGGTAGCGCTCGGCCAGCAGGCCGGCGAGCCGCTGGTAGTCACCGGCACCGAGAACGCGGGTGTCGTCGCTCGCGATGACGTCGAGGCGGCCCCGGGCCCGGCCCCGGCCGGACCACGCCCGGGACTGAGCCGCTGCGGCCTCTGGATCGGGTCCCCGGCCCGTGAGCAGGGCGGTCACCGAGGTGACCGGCTCGATGCGCGAGGCGAGCGAGGCGTCGCCGGGATTGAGATCGAGCGCGGCGACCGGAACCGCGCGGGCGCCGGCCAGGACATGCCCGGTCATCAGGGCGATCACGGACTGCCCTGCGCCGCTGGTGCAGCCGAGCACGGCGATCCGCCGCGGGCCGGCTAGCGGCAGCCGGGCCCGCTCCCGGTCCAGCGCCGCCTGGTCCCGCTGGCCGGGACCCTGGCCCTGGCCGCCGGTGACCACCTTGACCCGGCGTCGCCAGCTCGCGTCGCTCAGGCTGCCGGGGCCGCTCAGGGCCCGCTCGACGGAGGGTACCGGCCGGTCGCCGTCGAGGTCGACGAACAGCGACGCCACCTTGGCCGCTACCGATCGCCCGGGTGAGGCGGGCGCGCGAGACGCCGGGGCCGGATCGGGCGCGGGCCGGGCCCGGAGCCGCAGACCCGGCTTGGCCGCCGGAGCCGGATCCGGTTCCGGCAGCGGCTCGAGCTCGAGCATGGCCGAGGGATCCGGAGCTGAGCCGGGCTCAGGAAGCGAGACGGCCGCCGCCTCGAGGACCGGGACAGCCTCGGCTTCGGTCCCGGCCTCGGCTTCGGTCCCGGCCTCGGCTTCGGTCCCGGCCTCGGCTTCGGTCCCGGCCTCGGCTTCGGTCTTCGGTTTCGGGGAGCGGAACCGGCTCGGGCTCGGGCTCCGGCTCTGTAGCGGCTGCGGCTGCGGCTTCGGGGACCGGGACCGGCTCTGACGGCGACTCGGGAGCGGCCTCGGCTTCGGGGACCGGGACTGGCTCTAGCTCCGGCGCCGGCTCCGGCTCCGGCTCTATTGGGGCCTCGGCTTGCGGCTCTCGCTCGGGCTCGGTCTCTGGAAAGGCCTCGTCCTCGGGGAACGGGCCCACTTCGGGGAACGGGCCCACTTCGGGGAATGCTCCGACCTCGGGGAACGGGCCGGCCTCCGGGAAGGCGGCGATCTGGGGGAAGGTACCTGCGCCGGCTTCCGGCCAGGCAGGCGGGGCGAAGGACACCGGGCCGGCCTGGCCGAGGTCGCGGGGATCCGGCTCGGGATCGTGCGAGACTTCGAGGGCCGGGGAATCCTGTCTCCGCTCGGACGGCGGAACGGCCCACGAGGGGCGCCGGATCACACCGGGTCGAGGCTCGCCGATGGGAGCGGACGGCCGCTCATGCGGCTCCGGCCCGCGCTGCCACGCCCGCGGGGCCCGGACCCGCTTCGCCTCGGGCCGGTCCGTGGCTCGCTGGGGTACCGGGAGCGGTACGACAGGCACCGAGAGCGGTACGGCCGGCGCCGGAGCGGGTGACCGGGCCGGAAGCGGACGGGACGCCGGCTGGGGCGGCCGCGACACCACGGGCTCGTCGGCGTGCGTGCCCTGCCGGGCGCCGGCCTGCGACGCGGCAGCCGGTACCACGGCAGCCGGTGCCACCGCGGGCGATACCGGCAGGGCCGGGTCCCCGGCCCTCTCCAGGGTGCGTTCGGCCGACCTGGCCCGGCCGACGGCCTTGCGCGCCTTCTTGGGCCGCGCGTGCGGCGGGTGCCGGTGCCACACCCGGACGGACACGTAGACGTCGTCCTTCTCGGCGAACGGGGTCATCCGGCACCAGGTCCGCGGCTCGGAAAGGTAGCGGATCTGCGAGCTGACCAGTTCCGGCAGTCTCTTGCTCTCAATGACCGGCCGGGTGGTCAGCCAGGTGAGCACGCCCGGGGGCAGCACATAAAGCCAAACCAAATTGTGATTAAAGGGCAAGCCAATGACAACGAGGAAGAGAATGTACGGAACGGTAATTCCGACAAAAACGGCAATCCAGGTGATGGGCAGCGGAGCCGGCAGCCGAAAGTCGTAAAGCTTGTAGAGCCTTTTTTCGATCCGCCAGATATTCGTGTAAGTGGGAAGGTCCACTGGGGAGGCGCTCCTTCGGTCAGGACGGGATCAGTGGACTCCGAGGGCGTTGGCTATGCCGGTGGCCAGCGTCTGCACGATGCTGGGCGTGTAGAAGACCACGGCGATGGCCACGGCCAGCACGATGAACTGCACGAACCTGGTGATCTCACGGGTGAAGAGGAAGAAGATCGCCACGATTCCCACGATGCCGAGGAACAGCGGCCCGAACAGTCCCTGCAGGTAGGTAACCAGGTTCTGGGTGCTCAGGGCCGCCGGGACCATCGCGGCGAACAGGTGAGTAGTCATGAGATGTCCCTTCCGGGATCAGCAGGCCATCCAGCGAATGTTGCGGCGTTCCCCGGGAACGGGTGCCGGTGAAGCGGACGCACATACCTGAGCTCAGGCTGATGCGGCGCGCCGGGAAGATGGCGCAGGAACGGCGGACGGGCGTAGCCTGGCCGGCCTGGCCGGCGGGTTCTGGGGCCGGGCCCGGTGAAGGCGATGGCAGTCCCGGCGGCGACCGGGCAGGCGGCAGCGGCACGAGGGCAGACGGACATGACGGCGTCAGCCGCCGCTGTCCTGGTCATTTGACTCCCACCGCCTCAGTCGCCGCGCTGATTTCATTTACATACCATTTGCCGCTTTGAAGGTCGACGACCGACACTCGGTAGGCCATCTCGAGTTTTGTGACGTTGGCTGAAACCTGGCCGGGAAGCTGCCATATGACGATCACAGTTATCTGCCGGGTAGCGCCGCCCCGCGGTACCTGCAGGCCGGCGATCGAGTCAAAGGCCACCGTGCCGCCCAGCCCGGTCAGCGACACGCCGCGCACTTCGAAGCGGCTGAGCGCGGCGCCATCACCGCTGGCATAGGCCTGGAAAAAGGCCGGCAGCTCATTCATCAGCTCGTTTCGCGCTACCGGGTCCGAGCCCTGCGTGGCCGGCGTCGGCGGCGAGATCTGCTGTGGCGCAGGCAGCCAGGCGGGCTCGCCCGCGACCACGACGCCGCCGCCCGAGGCGATCACCGGCACACCGAGCTCCATGAGCTGGCCGTTGACCGTGGCGAGCAGGGTGACCACGGCGTGCTGGCGATCCTGGACCGCGATCCCGGCGACCTGTTCGGACTGCAGGGTCAGCTGGCCGGTGCCGTTCCAGCCGAGGTCCGGGTTGGCGGCCGCGACGCTGGGCGGCACGAAGGCCGCGAGCTCCTGCTCACGCTGAGCCTGGGTGGCCGGGCTGAAGTTCAGGTAGACCTGCCCGAACGCCGTCGCGTAGGCCTCGGCGAGGGTCACCGGGAACTGCCCGGCCGCGGTCCCGGCCGACTCGGTGCCGCCAACCCGCGGTGCGCTGGCCTGGTGAAGGACGATGGCCGTGACGCCCCGGTAGGCGATGATCAGCAGGGTCGCCCACAGCAAGGCCCGCAGCGGCCACAGCAGCCACCGGCCGCCCGTACCGCTCCAGGCCCGTCCGGCCGGGGAGGCGGACCCTCGCAGATCAATCTCGTGGTCCAGCACCGCAGAGCCCGGTCCGGCCGAGCCGAACAGCGGAATAACGTGAGAGTAATCAGACAAACGCTCTCCGTCACCGAGGTTGGGCCCGCGAAACATCACACCTCCGCACGTTTCCCGCGCCTGCGAGGGCAGGGCGGCCGTCCCTTCGCGCCGGTCCGCCGTCCATCGTGGTTCATCACGCAGCAGCGAAGGGCCGGTTACAGCCGATCACCGGACATCTGCGTGGACAAACGACCAGCACTCTCTGATACGTAACGGACACGCAGAGAGTTCAATCCAGTTCGGACCGGATTGGGACGGACGCACCCGGATCGTCTCCGCGACGGCGGTGACCTGCCCGGGAGCATGGTCTATACCGCCTCGGGCCAGGCGTACACCTGCCGTTCTGCGGATCCGGCCGGGGGGATCAGCCGTGCGGCCGCCGCGCGGGAGCATCCCACCTCGATCCACCGCGGGATCAGCTTCAAGTCGGCGCCAGCCGCCATGCAGTAGTACGCGGCGGCCCGGGCCTTCAGTTCCTCAGCGGTGCGCCGGTAGTAGCCGATGAGCAGGCCCGCGACCTCGGCCAGCAAGTCAGCGCGGCTGCCGGCTATCTCCCGCAGTTCCCGGACCGCGGCGGCGGTCTCCGCCGCGGTCGGCTCTCGCGCGCACGCGTGGCGCCACGCCGCGCCGGTCAGCCGGGGCACCATCAGCTGGTCTCGATCGCCCGCGGACGGCTCGTTCATGGCGCCCGCTCCGGGCCGGGACGGCAGCCCGGCGCCGCTATTCTTTCGTACAGTCGACCGATGAACAAAGTGGTCATTGCACGAGTATCAAACACAAAGACGATAATTGCAAGTGATCAGCTAGTTTCACTGCACACCGTTCGTCTCGGTCATCTCAGGCGTAACACCGGCACGAAAGCTCCGCTGCCCGCGGGACCGCCGGACGCCGCGCCGGCGAGCTCCCGCTGCTCCCCTTCGGGGTCGTCGGCGAGCTCCTGGCGTTCGACCTGGACCTCCCGCTCGACCATCTCCTGCTGGGCCCGGACCGACACCAGCTCGCCGGCCGCCATCGAGAACGCCCCGGCCAGCAGGCCCGCCACCCCGGCCAGCCGGACCGCGGAGGCGTTGGTCGACGCGCCGGCCACGCCGAGCACCAGCGACAGGTTGGTCAGCAGGCCGTCGCCGGCGCCGAGCACCGTAGCGCGCTGAGTCCCGCCCTGGACGTCGCGGTGGCGGCTGCCGGGCGTGCTGCCGGTAAGCCAGCGCCCGATCGCCGCGGCATGCCGCGCGGGCGGGGTTTCCTTGGCCATGCCCATCGATGAGCCTCGCCTTGGTCGAGGCGGCCCCAGGCCGGCCGCCGCATAGACAGGCTAGAAGACGAGCGATGAATCGGTGCGGACCAGGGTAGCGATTGCCGCTGGCCAGTCGACCTCACTGAGCGCCGTTCGCCTCAGCCGCCTCGTGCCTAACGTCTCGCCCCGCGTCGTCCGCGAGAGATAACCGGCTCGATGAAGGGCCACGGGGCTGTTGCCCGCGCCGGGCGGCCCGGTCACGACGATCACGGTCCCGGGCCCCGCCGGAGCGGGTGATCCGCTACACGTTAAAGCGGAATTCGACAACGTCTCCGTCTCGCATGATGTAGTCCTTGCCTTCGATGCGGGCCTTCCCGGCGGCGCGGGCGGCGGGCAGCGAGCCCGCGGCGATCAGGTCGTCGTAGGAGACCACTTCGGCCTTGATGAAGCCGCGCTGGAAGTCGCTGTGGATGACGCCAGCCGCCTGCGGCGCCGTCGCGCCGGCCTTGATCGTCCAGGCCCGGGCCTCCTTCGGGCCCGCGGTAAGGAAGGTCTGCAGGCCGAGCGCACGGAACCCGGCCTGGGCCAGCTGGGCCAGGCCAGGCTCACCCAGGCCGGCCTCGGCGAGCAGTTCGGCGGCCTCGTCCTCGGGCAGCTCGGTCAGGTCGGCTTCGGTCTTGGCGTCGAGGAAGACCGCCTCGGCGGGAGCGACCAGCGCGGACAGGCGCGTGCGCAGGCCGGTGTCGCCGAGTTCGCCCACGTCGCAGTTGAACACGTAGAGGAAAGGCTTGGCCGTCAGCAGTTGCAACTCACGCAGCGCGGCCAGGTCGATGCCCGCGGCCGCGGCGCCGGCCCACAGGGTGACCCCGGTGTACAGGAGCTTCTCGGCGGCCGCCGCGGCCTGGGCCACCCGTGCTCGCTCAGCATCCTTGGCGAACTTGGTCTCCTTGGCCAGCCGGGGCAGGGCCTTCTCCAGTGTCTGCAGGTCGGCCAGGATCAACTCGGTGACCACCGTCTCTATATCGCGCTCGGGCGATACGTCACCGTCCACATGGGCGACGTCGGGGTCGGCGAACACGCGTACTACCTGGCAGATCGCATCGCTCTCGCGGATGTGGGCCAGGAACTGGTTGCCGAGCCCCTGGCCCTGCGAGGCGCCGCGGACCAGGCCGGCGATGTCGGTGAACCGCACCGTGGCCGGCACGATCCGCGCGGAGTCGTACAGCTTGGCCAGCTCGGCCAGGCGCGGGTCGGGGACGCCGACCACGCCGACGTTCGGCTCGATAGTGGCGAACGCGTAGCTGGACGCGAGGGCCCCGGCCCGGGTCAGCGCGTTGAACAGGGTGGACTTGCCGACGTTGGGCAGGCCGACGATGCCGATTGACAGGCTCACCCGCGCGAGTTTAGTGGCCTTGCGGGCCCGCCCGGACGGGCCGGAACTGGGCCTCGTACGCAGAGGAGTCGATGCGCGCCTCGACGATCAGCCGAAGATGTGCCGCACGCCCGCGGCCCGGACATAGCGCCGCGGTCGTCCCGGACCGTCGAACGCTGGGCCATCGCCCCGTTGTCCGCGTACCGGGCCCGAGGCTGGCACCACGGTCCGTTCGGCATGAAAAGGTCTTGACCACGTCGGCGGGGACTGGGCGTGTCGGCGGGAGTATTTGCGTACAGAGTGCGATCATCGCTGCATATGAACGCGATCTCGTTGCTTCTCGGTTTGCTGCTCGGGATCGTCATGGGGGCAGCGATCGGTTTCCTGTACGCGCGCGGCCGGCTGGCGGCGGCCGCCGCGGACGCCAGCGCGCGGGCGCGCGTCGCCGAACAGCGGGCCGCGCTGGTCGACGGGCATCTGGCCGAGCGCTTCGAGGCGCTGTCCGCGCAGGCGCTGGACGCGAGCACGGCCCGGTTCCTGGAGGTCGCCGAGGGACGGCTGCGGGCGGCGAACGCGAACGCGGCCGGTGAGCTCGAGACCCGCCGGGCGGCGGTCGAGCACCTCGTCGGGCCGCTGAAGGAGACCCTGGCCCGGGTCGAGGACCAGCTGCGGGAGTCGGACGCGGCCCGGACGCGCTCGCACGCCGCGCTGGCCGAGCAGGTCGCCATCGCCCGGCAGACCTCCGAACAGCTGCGGGCGCAGACCCAGGCGCTGGTCACGGCGCTGCGGCGCCCGGAGGCCCGGGGCCGCTGGGGCGAGCTCCAGCTGCGCCGGGTGGTCGAACTGGCCGGGATGAGCGCGCGCTGCGACTTCGACGAGCAGGTCACCGTGACCTCGGCGGACGGCCCCCTGCGCCCGGACATGGTGGTGCGCCTGGCGGGCGGCAAGAACATCGTGGTCGACTCGAAGGTCTCGCTCGCCGCGTACCTGGAGGCCGCGGAGAGCCAGGACGAGGACGTGCGGGCGGCGCGGATGGAGGCGCACGCGCGGCACCTGCGGGACCACGTAGACCGGCTGGCGGGCAAGGCGTACTGGGCCGCGCTGAGCCCGTCGCCCGAGTTCGTCATCCTGTTCATCCCGGGCGAGGCGTTCCTGGCCCCGGCGCTGGAACACGACCCGGGACTGCTCGAGTACGCCCTGGCCCGCAAGGTCCACATCGCCACGCCCACCACGCTGATCACGATGCTGCGCACGGCCCAGTACGCCTGGCAGCAGGAGGCGCTGGCGGACAACGCGCGGGCCGTGTTCGACCTCGGCCGCGAGCTGTACGACCGGATCGGGAGCCTCGGCCGGCACGTGGACCGCCTGGGCCGCGCGCTGACCACGGCCGTGTCCACCTACAACCAGACGGTCGGCTCGCTGGAGAGCCGGGTGCTGGTCACCGCGCGGCGGCTGAACGACCTGGGCGTCGTCGACGGCGACCTCGAGCCGCTGGTACCGGTGGAGGAGACGACCCGGGCCCTGTCCGCGCCCGAGCTGGTGGCCGGCGGCCCGGCGGAGCTTCCCTCGGCCGAGCTTGCGTCGGCGGAGGCCCTGTCGTCCGAGAGTGGCCGGCCCGTGGGCCTGGTGCGCGCGAGTCGATGACGCAGACCCGGGCACAGATGCCAACACCGGCGCCAACGCGGGCGCCGACACCGGACCGTAAGGCCGTGCCGCGCCTGGAGCCCCGGGCCTCGGTGCGGCTCACTGGCCGCGGGGGGGCCGCGGCGCTGTTCGCACTGTGCTTCGTCACCCAGCTGATCGCGGACTGGACCGGCTGGGGGACGCTGGCCGGGGCGGCGTTCGTGTGCGGCTGCGGCGCCGTCACCTACTACACCAGGACCGGCGGCCTGCGCGCCGTGGTGGTAGCCCCGCCGCTGCTGTTCTTCGCCGGATCGGCCTGCGCGGAGATGATCACCGCGCCCGGGACGTTCCTGGCCGCGGAGGGGATCCTGGTCACGCTGGGCACGTCGGCGCCCTGGCTGTTCACCGGCACAGCGCTGACCGTGGTGGTGGCCATCGGCCGCGGGTACCGGCCCGCAATCCGGCTGCCGGGCAGCTCAGCCCGCCGCGGACGGATCCGGGTTCCGGGCGGCCGCTGAGGGCCGCAGTTCACGCGGCAGCGCGAACGTCATGTCCTCCGCCACCGCTTCGACCTCCTCGACGGTGTCGAATCCGCAGCCGGCCAGCTTGCCGAGCACCGCGGTCACCAGTTCCTCCGGTACCGAGGCCCCGCTGGTCACGCCGACGGTGGCCACCCCGTCCAGCCAGCGCTCGTCGACCTCCCCGGCGTCATCGACCAGGTGGGCGGGTGTGCCATGGTCATTGGCCACCTCGACCAGGCGGACGGAGTTCGAGGAGTTCGGCGAGCCGACCACGATGACGAGGTCGGACTGGGCCGCGATGACCTTGACCGCCGCCTGCCGGTTCTGGGTCGCGTAGCAGATGTCGTCGCTGGGGGGGTCGAGCAGGGCTGGGAAGCGCTCCCGCAGCGCGCTGACCGTCTCGGCCGTCTCGTCCACCGACAGCGTGGTCTGTGACAGCCAGACCACCCGGGACGGGTCCCTGACCTGGACGTTCGCCGCCCCTTCGGCACCGTCGACCAGGCGCACCCGGTCCGGGGCCTCGCCTGAGGTGCCGACGACCTCCTCGTGCCCGGCGTGGCCGACCAGCAGGATGTCGTAGTCCCTGGCCGCGAAGCGCCGCGCCTCGGTGTGCACCTTGGTGACCAGCGGGCAGGTGGCGTCGATGGCGCGCAGGCCCCGTTGTTCCGCGTCCCGGCGGACCTCGGGCGCGATGCCGTGCGCGGAGAAGACCACCACCGCGCCGGGGGGCACCTCGCCGACCTCGGTGACGAAGATCGCACCGCGCTTTTCCAGTGTGCTGACCACGTGCGTGTTGTGCACGATCTGCCAGGCGCACGTAGACCGGGGGCCCGAATTTATCCAGCGCCATCTCGACTGCCTGCACGGCCCGGTCAACGCCGGCACAGTAGCCGCGCGGCTTGGCGAGCAGGACCCGTCGCAGACTTGAAGGCATACGCCCATGGTAGGTGAGTATGTCCGGACCCGGCTCCCCGCCCTTTAGCTGCGCTGTTGCGGCCCGGCAGCCGGAGGCGCGAAGATTACCCGGCAGGGAACACGCGCTGACTAACAGCGACGCACGCCCGGGGATGCCGGGAAGCCTGCCTGGGCGCTGCGAGGTACCAGTCCCCTAGGGAGAGAGCGACATGCGCGTCCCGCAGGTCAGTGAACGTATCAAGGAGGCCCCGGCGCAGGCGCTGCGCGGAGTGTTCGCCGGGATCGGCCAGCTCCTGCTCATCACGGACAAGCTCCGGAACAAGGCGCCCGCCAGCCAGCAGGTCCCGCGGGCCCGCGGGCCCGAGCCGCCGGAGACGCGCGCCGAGCCGGTGTCGCGGCCGGCTGCTCCGGTACCGGCGGATCCGCCGGTTTCGGCAGCGCCGCCGACTGCGGCAGTACCGCCGACTGCGGCAGTACCGCCGACTCCGGCGGCGCCACCGGCTGCGGTAGCGCCGGCGGCTCCCGCGGCCGAGCGGGTCCCGGAGGCCAGGGACTTCGACAAGACCGGCAACGTGCGGCTGCTGACCAGCGCGGAAGCCGCGGCCAGCGACACCGCGCCGACCGTCGATGCGGCGGCTTCGGTGGCCGAGGTAGCGGCCCCGGCGGCCGGGACGGCACCGGGCGCGCCGCTGCCGAACTACGACGAGCTGTCGATCGCGTCGTTGCGCGCGCGGCTGCGGAACCTGGACGTCACGCAGCTGCGGCAACTGGTCGGGTACGAGCAGGCGCACGCCGACCGGGCCGACGTCCTCGCCATGTTCGAACGCCGGATCGCCAAGCTCGAGGCCGAGACCAGCAGCGAACGAGGAGAAGCGGAGGCCGAAGCCGAGACCGAAGCCCGGGAAACCGTGGCGGCGGAGGTCCAGGAAGAGGTCGGCGCGGAGGCGGAGGACGAGGCTTAGTGAGCCTGGACACGTCGGCCGAATCGCCGGTCCCGGTCCGCACCGTCCTGCAGCTGGTCGGGGAGTGGATCGGCCGACTCGGCCGGATCTGGGTGGAAGGGCAGATCGCCGAGTGTGCGGTCCGCGGCAACGCGGTGTTCCTGACCCTGCGCAACCCGGTCGCGGCCGTATCGGTGCGGGTCATCTGCACCCGGCAGGTGTTCGACGCCGCCGAGCCGGCATCCGCCGAGGGAGCCCGGGTGGTGATCTGGGCCCGGCCCGACTTCAACGCCAACCGGGGCTCGTTCGCCCTGACCGCGCTCGAGATCCGCGCGGTGGGCGTGGGCGAGCTGCTGGCCCGGCTGGAACGGCTGCGCCGCCAGCTCGGCTCGGAAGGTCTTTTTTCTGCCGAACGAAAACGTGCTCTTCCCTTCCTGCCCCGTGTCATCGGCCTCATCTGCGGGCGCGACTCGGCGGCCGAGCGCGACGTGCTGCAGAACGCCGCCCGGCGCTGGCCGGCCGTCCGGTTCCGGGTCGAGGAGACGGCGGTACAGGGGCCGTTCGCGGCCGAGGAGGTGATCGACGCGCTGCGGCGGCTGGACGAGGACGCCGAGGTGGACGTCATCGTAATCGCCCGCGGCGGCGGGTCGCTGGAGGACCTGCTCCCGTTCTCCGACGAGACCCTGGTCCGGGCCGTCGCGGCCTGCCGGACTCCGGTGGTGAGCGCGATCGGCCACGAGCAGGACACGCCGCTGCTGGATTACGTGGCCGACCTGCGCGCGTCCACGCCGACCGACGCCGCCAAGCGCGTGGTGCCCGACGTCAGCGAGCAACTCGCGCTCGTGGCCCAGCTGCGGGACCGGGCCCGGCGCGTCGTGACCGGCTGGCTCGACCGGGAGACGGCCTGGCTGCAGGCCATCCAGTCCCGGCCAGCCCTGGCCGACCCGGTGCGGGAGGTGGAACGCCAGGCCGAGCGGGTCGACGCCCTGCTGCAGCGGGCCCGGATGTCGCTGGACGCCAGCCTGACCCGGGGCCGGGACGACGTGACGCACACCCGGGCCCGGCTGCTCGCCCTCTCGCCCGCGTCGACGCTGCGCCGCGGCTACGCGATCGTGCAGCACCGCGACGACGGCGTGGTCCGCAGCGCGGCCGAGGTCGACCCGGGTGAGACGCTGACCGTCCGGTTTGCGGCGGATCAGCTCACCGTGCGCGCCGACGGATAGGGTGGGGCGCGTGGCAGAGGCAGGTCCCGATTCGGTTCCCCCGTCCGAAGCGCTGTCCTACGAGCAGGCCAGGGACAAACTGGCCACGGTGGTCAAGCGGCTCGAGGCCGGCGGCCTGACCCTGGAGCAGTCGCTTGAGCTGTGGGAGCGCGGCGAGCGGCTGGCCGCCGTGTGCGAGGGATGGCTGGACGGGGCCCGGGCCCGGCTCGCGGCCGCCATGGCCAAGCGGGACGAGGGCGAGGCGGCCGCCGCGGCGGACGACGCGCCGTTCTGACCCTGTTTGCCCGCCTTACTGCCGGGCACACTGGGCAGACGAGTAGTAGGTAACGGCGAGGCAGGCGCGATGAATCCCGTCGAGAAGACGATCAGGCGGATAGACACCACGCAGCAGCGGTTCACGCCGACCGCCTTCGTATTCGGGGTGGTCAAGAAATACGGCGACGACAACGGCGGCGTGCTGGTCTCCAACCTGGCCTATTCCGTCTTCATCTCCCTCTTCCCGCTGCTGCTCATACTGTTCACGATCCTCGGCCTGATTGCCGCGCGCGACCCGTCGTTCCGGGAAAGCGAGGTGAAGAGCGCAGTGGCAGACCGGATCCCGCTGCTCGGCCAGACGCTGACCAGCAACGTGGGTACGCTGCAGCGCTCAAGCACCATCGGGCTGATCGTGGGCCTTATCCTGCTGATCTACGGAGTCACCGGCCTGGCCCAGGCCGGGCTGTTCACGATGACACAGGTGTGGAACCTGCCCGGCCCGGCCCGGCCGGGCTACGTGCAGCGGCTCGGCCGGGCACTGCTCTTCCTCGCCCTGCTCGGTGGCGGCGTGATCGTCACCACCGGCCTGGCCTGGCTCACCGTCTACCTGCAAGGTAGGGGATCCTGGGTCAACCCGCTGATCTATGTGGTCACTGCGGCCTTCGGCGCGGGCATGTATCTCGGCTCGTTCCGCGCGCTGACCCCGAAGGGGGTACCGACCCGCCGCCTGCTGCCCGGGGCGATCACCGCCGGGGTCCTGTGGATGGTGCTGCAGGTCCTCGGTACCTGGCTCGCCCATCGTTTCCTGCACAGCAACTCGGTGTACGGCGTGTTCGCCTCCCTGCTGGGCCTGCTGGCCTGGATCTACCTGGCGGTGAACATCACCGTGTACTGCGCCGAGATCAACGTGGTGCTGGCCCGGAGGCTCTGGCCTCGGTCCATTGTGCAGCCGCCGCTGACCGAGGCCGACCGGGCCAGCCTGGCCGTACAGGCCCTGCAGAACCAGCGGCGCCCCGAGCAGCACATCGAGGTGACGTGGGACGATCGCCCGCCCGGCGCACCCGAGCCGACCAGCACCCCGCGGACGCCTGACCAGGTGGCGCCGCCCGCGCCGATGCCCGATCCGCGCGCCGAGCCGGATCCGAACTCGGCGAGCTCAGCGGGCTCAGCGGGCTCGGCGGGCTCAGCAAGTTCGGCGAGCTCAGCAAGCTCAGCGGGCGACCGGGCGCAGCGAAGCGGCTAGCTCGCGCAGCTCGGCCCAGGTCGCGTTGCCGGTGACCACGAGCGTGAACCCGGCCGGGCTGGTGCGGTACATCGACCGCTGGCCCCGAGCCGGGGTCGAGCTGGTGCGCCAGGTCTGCCCGTCCAGCCGGGTCGGGGGCTGCGGGGTTCCGTCGTTGGTCATCCGCCGGATGAACGCCGCGGCGTTCGCGTTGGTCTCCGCCAGGGCGGCCAGCGCACCATCCGGGGTCATGAAGCCGAGCTGCCAGGTGACCGTGCCCGCGCCGTTCGCGCCGCCGACGGCCAGGCCGGAGCTGACCGGCTGCCAGGAGGCCGGCAGGCCCGCGGGGGCCACCGCCGGGTACGGTGCCTGCCGGGCCAGCGCGGCCAGGTCGCCGGAGTAGCTGATGGTGACCGGCTCGGCGGCATGCGGTACCGGGACGGCCACTACGATGATCGTGGCGCCCAGCAGACAGCCCAGCGCGGCCGCGCTCACGCGCACTGTGCTCATCACCGGCCTGTTCACCGCTCTGTTCACCACTTGGCTCACCACCGGTCAGGCTAGCCCGGCGGGCGCCTGCATAGGATCGGCTTACCGGCCCAGCGGGAAGGAACAGCATATGACCGCCGAGCAGCAGGCCCACGAACCACCCAGCCAGGCCCCTGACCGCAACCTGGCGCTCGAGCTCGCCCGGGTGACCGAAGCCGCGGCGATGGCCGCCGCCCGGTGGGTGGGCCGGGGCGACAAGACCGGGGCCGACGGCGCCGCCGTGCACGCGATGCGGATGCTGATCAACTCGGTGTCGATGCGCGGCGTGGTGGTCATCGGGGAGGGCGAGAAGGACCACGCCCCGATGCTGTTCAACGGCGAAGAGGTGGGCGACGGCACCGGCCCGGCCTGCGACGTCGCGGTCGACCCGATCGACGGTACCCGGCTGTGCGCCAACGGCATGCCGAACGCGGTCTCGGTCCTGGCCGTAGCGGGCCGCGGCTCCATGTACGACCCGTCCGCGGTGTTCTACATGTCCAAGCTGGCCACCGGCCCCGAGGCGGCCGGCATGGTCGACCTCGACGCCCCGCCGGCCGTCAACGTGCTCGCCGTGGCCAAGGGCAAGGGCTGCTCGCCGCAGGACGTCACCGTGGTCATCCTTGACCGCCCCCGGCACGCCGAGCTGATCTCCGAGGTCCGCGCCAGCGGTGCCCGGATCCACCTGATCACCGACGGCGACGTGGCCGGCGCGATCATGGCCGCGCGCGAGGGCACCGGGATCGACCTGATGCTCGGCATCGGGGGGACGCCGGAGGGCATCATCGCGGCGTGCGCGCTGAAGTGCCTGGGCGGGGTCATCCTGGGCAAGCTCGCGCCGCGGGACGAGGCGGAACGCCGCCGCGCGCTCGACGCGGGCCACGACCTGAACCGCGTGCTCACCACCGATGACCTGGTCACGTCGGATGACGTGTTCTTCGCCGCCACCGGGATCACCGACGGGGAGCTGGTCGACGGCGTCCGGTACCTGCGCGGCCACGCGACCACGCACTCGCTGGTCATGCGCTCCCGGTCCGGGACCATCCGCAGCATCAAGAGCGAGCACCAGCTCTGGAAGCTCCGCGCGTACTCGTCAGTCAAGTTCGACTGAGTGGGGTGTCAGCGGCGGCCGCCGAACAGACGGAAGCGGCGGCTCCTGGGCGGCGTTCGGACGATGATCTCGCCGCCGAGAACCAGGCCCTTCACCTCGATGAGGGGCGTATCGGAGCTGGCCGGCAGCGGCGTGCCACCGCGCCTGCGGCCGAGCACCAGGTGCCCGGTCACCATGACGGACACCCCGTCCGGCACGACCAGCCGCAGCCGGCCGCCGATTACGGTGGCGTAGACCTGCACGCGGCGGGCCTGCAGGATGGCCTGGGTGAAATCGACCTCCACCTCGCCGAACATGGCGGTCACGGTGAGGGTTTCCGGCACCACCCAGCGGCCGTCCCGCTTGGCCGGGCCGAAGATCCCGCTGATCACCCGGCCGCCGTCCAGGCGCACCGGCTGAGCGGACGGCACCGCCAGGTCGGTGGTCAGGTCGGCGAGCTCACCGAGGGTCCGGGCCGTGCAGGCCCGCTGGACTCGTTCGGCGTGCTCATCGGGGGTGAGCCGCCCGTCGCTTACGGCCTCGGCGAGCAGGGCCAGCACCCGGTCCCGGTCAGCATCGGACGCCCGCAAGTTACGCGGGGCCGGCCGTGTGCTCATGAGCTTTGCTTTCTGGCTCGCTCGGCTGTACGTAGCGGGGATAACGTGCTACCCATTTTCCATGACAGACGGAGCGATCGAGACGGTGGTGGGGCGGACCAGCCAGGAACAGATTCGCCTGGTCCGATTCCTGTACGCCGACCACGGCGGGATCATCCGCGGCAAGGCGTCCGGCACCGGGCATCTGCGGGAGCGCATGGCCAGCGGCATCGGGCACACCGTGGCGATGATGGCCATGTCCATGCTCGACCATCTGCAGCCGGTGGCCGGGATGGGGCCGGTCGGCGAGGTCCGGATCCTGCCCGACCCTGACACGTTCGTCCCGCTCCCCTATGCGCCGGGCGCCGCGGCCATGCTCGCGGACCTGGTCAAGCCGGACGGGTCGCCGTGGGAGGCGTGCGCCCGGACCTTCCTCAAGCAGGCCATCGCCGAACTGGCCGGCGAGGGATACGCGATGCAGGCCGCGTTCGAGCCCGAGTTCACCATCGGCCGCCGCGAGTCCTCCCCCGCCGGGCCGTCCATCCCGGACCGGCTGATCCCGATCGACGACAGCCTGTGCTACTCCTCCACCGGCTTCCACCTGGCGCACGACTTCACCATGGAACTCGTCGAGGCGCTGGAGGCCCAGGGCCTGGTCGTCGAGCACTACTACCCCGAGCTCGGCCACGGCCAGCACGAGATGTCGATCAGGTACGCCGACGCGCTGCGCGCCGCGGACAACCACGTGCTGTACCGGGAAACCGTCCGCGGCGTGGCCTTCCGGCACGGACTGTGGGCCAGCCTGGCCCCCAAGCCGATCCCGGACCAGGCCGGAAACGGCACCCACCTGCACGGCTCGCTCATCGACCTCACGGCGGACGGCGAGCCGGGCGGGCGGAACGTGTTCGCCGACCCCGCCGACCGGAACGGCCTGTCCCAGACCGGCTACCACTTCATCGGCGGGCTGCTGGCCCACCTGCCCGCCCTGGTCGCGCTGAGCTGCGCCAGCGTGAACAGCTACCGGCGGCTCGCGCCGCAGATGTGGGCCAGCGCGTACACCTGCTACGGGATGGACAACCGCGAGGCGGCGATCCGGATCTGCTCTCCGCTGCGGGGGGACTCGGGCAGTTCGGTCAACCTGGAGCTGAAGCCGTCCGATTCCAGCGCCAACCCGTACCTTGCGCTCGGCGGGTTCATCTACGCCGGGCTGGATGGCATCCGCGGCAAGCTCGATCCCGGTGAGGCCATGAACGTCGACCCGGCCACGCTCAGCGAGGCCGAGCGGGCCATCGCCGGCGCGCACCGCCTGCCCGCCTCGCTCAACGCGGCGCTGGACGCGCTGAGCGCCGACTCGATGCTGATGGACGCGCTCGGCCCGCTGCGCAGCACGGCCTACCTGGCCGTCAAGCGCTCCGAGGCGGCCCACTTCGCGCACTCCACCGACCCCTACTACGAGTGCTTCCAGCACTTCACCAAGATCTGATCACCGGCCCGCCCTGCTAGCCGCGATCCGGGGATTGACAGGGCGGCTGCGCCAAGGCACTAGTCGCCGGCGGACGCGAGCGGGCCGCCGCGGTCACCCGCGCGGAAGATGGCCTCGGGGGGCTTGGCGATGACGGACAGCGGGGTGGCAATGTCCTCCAGGGACTTGCCCTCGGCGTCGACGGCGAGGAACGCCGCGACGACGCCGCCCAGGATCATCGCTCCCGCGCCGAGCAGGTAGCCCCAGTAGAGCTTGTTCGGGTCCTGGCCGTTGCCGATCAGGTGACCGTACAGGTGCGAGCCGAGCGAGCCGAAGCACTGGGCGATGGCGAAGAACACCGCGATGGCCTTGGACGTCGGCCTCGATCTGGGCGATGGAGGCCTCGGCTTGTTTCTCCCGGCCGTGCATGATTTGCCAGCGAGGGCTTTCCGGCAGGTGCCGCCGGACGAAGATGATGACCAGGGCGAGCACCGGTCCGACCAGGTAGGCGATGCGCCAGCCCAGCGCGGCCGTGATGTGGTTCAGCGCGACCAGGGTGACGATGGTGCCAAGGTGTTGCCGAGGGTCAGGTCGGGTCCGACGTTGCTGGCGATGGTGATCTCCAGGCCGTCCAGGACCCAGGCCACCCCGAGCGCAATCACCAGCCTGGTGTGGAACCGGGACCACGGGAGCCGGTCGATCCGGGCCGGGATCAGGCTCCGGATCGCGGAGCTGCTGGCCGTACCGGACGGTAGCGACATCGCGCCCTCCTTCAAGCGCTTGACAACTGCGGCCGAGGCCCCCGTGGCTACCCGGCTACCCCGTCACCCGACAAAAAACCTGCTCAGGTACACCAATTTCTCGGACAGCCGACGAGCTGATCGATCCCGAAGGGCCCGGGGACCTGTTCCGCACCCTGGTAGCGGGGCTGCCCCGTAATCGGACCGAGTAGCACCCCGGACCTGGCCGAGGAAGTCCCCGGACACGCCGAACTCGACCAGGTCCGGTCGCGGCTAGCCAGCGATCTGGTATTCCTCCAGGAGCCGACGTCCGATGATCATCTTCTGGATTTCGGCCGTGCCCTCGCCGATCAGCAGCATCGGTGCCTCCCGGTAGAGGCGCTCGATCTCGTACTCCTTCGAGAAGCCGTAGCCGCCGTGGATGCGGAAGGAGTCCTCCACGACTTCCTTGCCGTATTCGGACGCGAGGTATTTGGCCATCCCCGCCTCCAGGTCGTTCCGGAGACCGGAATCCTTCCGGCGGGCCGCCATGACCATCATCTGGTGGGCCGCCTCGACCTTGGTGGCCATATCGGCCAGCTTGAAGGCGATCGCCTGGTGCTGGGCGATCGGCTGGCCGAACGTGTGCCGCCGCTGGGCATAGTCGATGGCCAGCTCGAAGGCGCGCAGCGCGACCCCGCAGCCGCGCGCCGCGACATTGACCCGGCCGACCTCCACGCCGTCCATCATCTGGTAGAAGCCCCGGCCGGTCCGGCCGCCCAGTACCCGGCCGGCCGGGATGCGGACATCGGCCAGGATCAGCTCGGTGGTGTCGACGCCCCGGTAGCCCATCTTCTCGATCTTCCCGGGCACGGTCAGGCCCGGCACCGCGGGGTTGGGCCCGAAGCCCGGCTCCTTCTCGATCAGGAACGCGGTCATGTTCCGGTGCGGGCTGGACTCCCCTTCGCCGGTCCGGCACAGCAAGGCCACCAGGTTGGATGTGCCGCCGTTGGTCAGCCACATCTTCTGGCCGTTGATCACGTAGTCGTCCCCGTCGCGGACCGCCCTGGTGCGGATCGCCGCGACATCCGAGCCCAGGCCGGGCTCCGACATGGAGAACGCGCCGCGCACCTCGCCGGCCGCCATCTTGGGCAGGAAGTAGTCCTTCTGCTCGCCGGTGCCGTGGCGGGCGATCATATGCGCGACGATGAAGTGGGTGTTGATAATGCCGGACACCGACATCCAGCCGCGGGCGATCTCCTCCACGACCAGGGCATACAGCAGCAGCGAGGCGCCCAGGCCGTCATAGTCCTGCGGTATGGTCAGCCCGAACAGGCCGAGCTTGCGCATCCCCTCCACGATCTGGGCCGGGTATTCGTCCCGGTGCTCCAGCTCGGTCGCCACCGGGATGATCTCCCGGGCAGTAAAGTCCCGCACGGTGGCGAGGATGTCCCGCTCGAACTCGGTCAGGCCTTCGGTCTGGGCCAGGCGTCCCATGGCGGTCGCTCCTTAGCTGGCGGGCTGGGGACGGCCGGGCTGCTCCCCGCCGCGCTCCTTGACGTAGGTGTGCGTCGGCACCATCACCTTGCGGCGGAACACGCACACCAGGGTGCCGTCCTGCTTGTAGCCGCGGGTCTCCACCTCCACCACGCCCCGGTCACCCTTGGAGGTGAGCCGCTTGGCCAGCACGGTGGTCTCGCCGTAGATGGTGTCGCCGTGGAAAGTCGGCGCCACGTGCTTCAGCGACTCGACCTCCAGGTTGGCGATGGCCTTTCCGGAGACGTCGGGCACCGACATGCCGAGCAGCAGCGAGTAGACGTAGTTGCCGACCACCACGTTCCGGCCGAACTCGGTTGTCTCCTCCGCGTAGTGCACGTCCAGGTGGAGGGGGTGATGGTTCATGGTGAGCAGGCAGAACAGGTGGTCGTCGTACTCGGTGACCGTCTTCCCGGGCCAGTGCTTGTAGACCGCTCCGGCCTCGAACTCCTCGTAGGTCCGTCCGAATTGCATCGCGCTCACCCCTGCGGGGGCTCGAACTTGGACGTGCGCTGCAGCCCCGCCGCCCGGCCCTTGGCTGCGATGACCAGCGCCATCTTGCGGGAAGCCTCGTCGATCATCTCGTCGCCGAGCATTGCGGAGCCCTTGGCGCCGCCCGCGTCGGACGTGCACCAGTCGTAGGCGTCCAGGATCAGCTCGGCGTGGTCGTAGTCCTCCTGCGACGGGGAGAAGATCTCGTTGGCGGCGGCGATCTGGTCCGGGTGCAGCACCCATTTGCCGTCAAAGCCCAGCGCGGCGGCTCGCCGGGCGACCGCGCGGTAGCCGTCGGTGTTGCGGATCTGCAGGTAGGGACCATCGATGGCCTGCAGGTCGTGGGCCCGGGCGGCGATCAGGATGCGCATCAGGATGTAGTGGTAGGCGTCCGCCGGGTAGCCGGGCGGCTGCTCGCCGACGACCAGCGACTTCATGTTGACCGAGGCCATGAAGTCCGCCGGACCGAAGATGATGGTCTCCAGCCGCGGCGAGGCGGCGGCGATCTCATCGACGTTCATCAGCCCCCTGGCGTTTTCTATCTGGGCTTCGATGCCGATCCGCCCGGACGGCAGGCCCACGGTCTTCTCGATCTGGGTGAGCAGCAGGTCCAGCGCCTTGACCTGTCCGGGGTCCTGCACCTTGGGCAGCATCAGGCAGTCCAGGTTGGCCCCGGCGCCCTCCACCACGGTGATCACGTCCCGGTAGGTCCAGTGCGTGGTCCAGTCGTTGACCCGGACGACCCGGACCTTGCTGCCCCAGTCGCCCTCGTTGAGCGCGTCGACCACCAGGTACCGGGCTTTGTCCTTGACCAGCGGCGCGCAGGCGTCCTCCAGGTCCAGGAACACCTCGTCGGCGGGCAGACCCTGGGCCTTCTCCAGGAAACGCGGATTGCTGCCGGGCACGGCCAGGCAGGAGCGGCGCGGGCGCAGCCGGTCCGTGGCGGCGGATTCGGTCACTGCGGTCATGATGTTCACCCTTCGATTGTCGCGGGCCCTGCGGGCTGGGCCGTCACGGCCGGGCTCGCCGACCAGGGCCGGAGCTGGTGGGCCAGGCGTATCTCGTCCACGATGCGGCCGATGATGGCGGTGATGCTGAAATCCCTGGGCGTGAAGACGGCCGCCACCCCCTGGGTGCGCAGCACCTCGGCGTCAGCCGGCGGGATGATCCCGCCGGCCACCACCGGGATATCCCCGGCACCGGCCTCACGCAGCCGCCGCAGCACGTCGGGGACCAGTTCGGCGTGCCCGCCGGACAGGATCGACAGGCCCACGCAGTGCACGTCCTCGGCCACCGCGGCCGCCGCGATCTGCGCCGGGGTGAGCCGGATGCCGGCATAGATCACCTCGAATCCCGCGTCGCGGGCCCGGACGGCGATCTGCTCGATCCCGTTGGAGTGCCCGTCCAGGCCGGGCTTGCCCAGCAGCAGCCGCAGCCGCCCCGCCCCGATCTGTTCCGCAGTGGCGCGTACCGCAGTCCGGACTGCGGCCAGGTCCGCGCCGACGACCGCCGCCGGTACGCCGGACACCCCGGTCGGGGCCCGGTACTCGCCGAACACCTCCCGCAGCGCGAAGGCCCATTCGCCGGTGGTCACGCCCGCACGGGCGCAGGCCAGGGTGGCGTCGACCAGGTTGACGCCGGGCCGCGCCGCATCGGCCTTCAGCCTGCCCAGAGCAGCCCTGACCTCGCTCTCGCCGCGCCGCCGGCGCCACTCCTGCAGGTCGGCCAACACCGCCTGCTCGTAGGCCGGATCGACCAGGTGGACGGCAGCGTTGCCGTCCGCGGTCAGCGGGCTCGGCTCGGTAGCTTCGAAGCAGTTGACGCCCACGATCTTCAGGTCCCCGGACTCGACACGGGCGCGCCGGGCCGCGTGGGAGGCGACCAGCTGGGTCTTGAGGTACCCGGACTCCACCGCCGGGACCATGCCGCCCAAGCCCTCGATGACCGCGATCTCCGCCTTGGCGGCGGACACCAGCTCCGCGGTCTTGGCCTCCACCACCGGTGAGCCGTCGAACAGGTCGCCGTACTCCAGCAGGTCCGACTCGTACGCGAGCACCTGCTGGATCCGCAGGCTCCACTGCTGGTCCCACGGCCGCGGCAGGCCCAGCGCCTCGTTCCACGCCGGGAGCTGGATCGCCCGGGCCCTGGCATCGCGTGACAACACCACGGCCAGCATCTCCAGGACGATCCGCTGGATGTTGTTCTCCGGCTGCGCCTCGGTCAGGCCGAGCGAGTTGACCTGCACGCCGTACCGGAAGCGCCGCAGCGCCGGGTCGGCGATGCCGTAGCGCTCCCTGGTCAGCTGGTCCCAGAGCCGGGAGAAGGCGCGCATCTTGCACATCTCCTCGACGAACCGGACGCCCGCGTTGACGAAGAAGGACATCCGCCCGACGACCTCGCCCATCCGGTCCCCAGGTACCTGCCCGGAGTCCCGGACCGCGTCCAGGATGGCCGTCGCGGTGCACAGCGCGTACGCGATCTCCTGCACCGGGGTAGCCCCGGCCTCCTGCAGGTGGTAGCTGCACACGTTGACCGGGTTCCACCTGGGCAGGCGCGTCACCGTGTAGGCGATCAGGTCGGTGGTCAGGCGCACCGAGGGTCCCGGCGGGAACACGTACGTGCCACGGGACAGGTACTCCTTGATGATGTCGTTCTGCGTGGTGCCGGTCAGCGCGGCGATGTCGGCGCCTTGCTCCTCGGCGACAATCTGGTACAGCGCCAGCAGCCACATGGCCGTGGCGTTGATCGTCATCGAGGTATTGCTCCGCGCCAGCGGGATGCCGTCGAACAGAACCCGCATGTCACCCAGGTGCCCGACCGGGACACCGACCCGGCCGACCTCGCCGCGGGCCAGCACGTGGTCGGCGTCGTACCCGGTCTGGGTGGGCAGATCGAACGCCACCGACAGGCCGGTCTGCCCCTTGGCCAGGTTCCGCCGGAACAGCGCGTTGGACTCCAGCGCGCTGGAGTGCCCGGCGTAGGTCCGCATCAGCCACGGACGGTCCCGGGCGGGCCGAGGCGATTGCCCCGGTCCGTTCGGCTTCATCATGTTCTTCCCGATCCTCACAAGTCCCGGAACCGGTTGATCTCGGTCAGGTGCTTCTCACGCAGCTTGTGATCGCGCACGCCCAGACCCTCCTGCGGGGCCAGGCACAGGATCCCGACCTTGCCGTGGTGCAGGTTCCGGTGCACATCCAGGGCAGCCTGGCCGGCATCCGCCAGCGGGTAGACCACCGACATGGTCGGGTGGATCATGCCCTTGGCGATCAGCCGGTTGGCCTGCCACGCCTCCCGGTAGTTCGCGAAGTGCGAGCCGATGATGCGCTTGAGGCTCATCCACAGGTAGCGGTTGTCGTACTCGTGCAGGTACCCCGAGGTCGAGGCGCAGGTCACGATCGTGCCGCCGCGGCGGGTCACGTACACCGACGCGCCGAACGTCTCCCGGCCGGGATGCTCGAACACGATGTCGACGTCCTCGCCGCCGGTGAGCTCGCGGATCCTGGCCCCGAACCGCTTCCATTCCTTGGGATCCTGCGTCCGCTCGTCCTTCCAGAACCGGTAGCCCTCGGCCGCGCGGTTGATGATCAGCTCGGCGCCCATCGACCGGCACAGCTCGGCCTTGCGCTCGCTGGACACCACGCAGATCGGGATCGCCCCGCCGGCCAGCGCGTACTGGGTGGCGTAAGCGCCCAGCCCGCCGCTGGCCCCCCAGATCAGCACGTTGTGGCCCTGCTTCATCGCCGCGCCGTTGTCCGAGACCAGCTGCCGGAAGGCGGTCGAGTTCACCAGCCCCGGCGTCGCGGCCTCCTCCCAGGTCAGGTGCCCTGGCTTGGGCATCAGCTGGTTGGTCTTGACCAGGGCCAGCTCGGCCAGGCCGCCGAAGTTGGTCTCGTACCCCCAGATCCGCTGCTCCGGGTCGAGCATGGTGTCGTTGTGGCCGTCGGAGCTCTCCAGCTCCACGGACAGGCAGTGGGCAACCACCTCCTCGCCCGGCTGCCAGACGGTCACCCCCGGGCCAGTGCGCAGCACCACCCCCGCCAGGTCCGACCCGACCACGTGATACGGCAGGTCGTGCCGGGCGGTGAGCTCCGACAGCTTCCCGTACCGGCGCAGGAACGCGAAGGTAGACACCGGCGAGAAGATCGAACTCCACACCGTGTTGTAGTTGACCGCACTGGCCATCACCGCGACCAGCGCCTCGCCCCAGGCAAGCTCGGGGACCGGCACCTCCTGCACGTGCAGCGACCTACGGGGGTCCCGATCGCCGGCGGGGATGCCGTCGAACATGCGCTCCTCGTCCCGGTGCAGGGTGACGGCCCGGTAGAACCCGGGCAGCGGCAGCGCGGCGAAGTCGCCTGGCTGGCTGGCGGGGTCGAGGATGGCTTCAAGGATTTCTTTCATGGCCGCCTCCTGCTTCAGCGTTGCCACGCCGTCCAGGGATCACTAGCGCCGATGGGCACCTCGTCACGGGACTAATGGCCCGTCTTCGTCCGCCAGCACGGCGCCGTCGCCGCCGACGTCCGCATCCGCCTCGCCGGCTCGGAGGATTCGGCCGCGGCGGGGGGATGATGCCCGAGGTACCCATGGCGGTCCCGTGGATATACCTACCCAGGTCCCGGGTGCGGGGGACTTTCGGCTCTCCTGGGTCAGGTCGAGCCAGATGAGAGTGGGTTAAACGAACATTCGCCGCAGCCGCCGGCCTGGCCTGAACTGAACTGCGGACGCGACGGTGTGTCGCGCCCGTTAGTCCTGGTAGGAGTGATAGCGATGTTCAGCGCAGACTTCATCGAAGATCCCGAGACGACCCTTCCCGAGCTGGCCAAGTGGGTCCGCGAGATCGCGGAGCTGACCGCGCCGGACGCGGTGGTCTGGTGTGACGGCTCGCAGGAGGAGTGGGACCGGCTGACGGCCCAGCTCGTCGAGAGCGGCACCTTCGTCCGGCTGAACCCGAAGCTGCGCCCGAACAGCTTCTACTGCCGGTCCGACCCGAGCGACGTGGCCCGGGTCGAGAGCCGCACCTTTATCTGCTCCGAGCGAGAAGAAGACGCGGGGCCCACCAACAACTGGATCCCGCCGGAGGAGATGCGGGCCACGTTCGCGGACATCTTCGACGGGTGCATGCGCGGCCGGACCATGTACGTGATCCCGTTCTGCATGGGCCCGCTCGGCAGCGCCATCTCCCGGCTCGGCGTGCAGGTCACCGACTCGCCGTACGTGGTCGTGTCGATGCGGATCATGACCAGGATGGGCACGCCGGCGCTGCGGTTGATCGAGGACAGCGGGTCGTTCGTCAAGGCGGTGCATTCGGTCGGCGCGCCTATGGTGCCGGGGGAGGCCGACGTGCCCTGGCCGTGCAACCCGGTCAAGTACATCTCGCACTTCCCGGAGAGCCGGGAGATCTGGTCTTACGGGTCCGGCTACGGCGGGAACGCGCTGCTCGGCAAGAAGTGCTACGCGCTGCGGATCGCCTCGGCGATGGCGCGGGACGAGGGCTGGCTGGCCGAGCACATGCTCATCCTCAAGCTCACCCCGCCCGGGGAGGAGCCGAGGTACATCGCGGCGGCGTTCCCGTCCGCATGCGGCAAGACCAACCTGGCCATGCTGGCCCCCGCCATTCCCGGGTGGACGGTGGAGACGATCGGCGATGACATCGCCTGGATGCGGTTCGGCGAGGACGGCCGGCTGTACGCGATCAACCCGGAGGCCGGGTTCTTCGGCGTCGCGCCGGGCACCGGCGCGAAGACCAACGCCAACGCGGTCGCCACCTTCACGGCGAACAGCATCTTCACCAACGTGGCGCTGACCGACGACGGCGACGTGTGGTGGGAGGGCCTGACCGACGAGCCGCCCGCGCACCTGACCGACTGGAAGGGCCGGGACTGGACCCCGGGCTCGCCCGAGCCCGCGGCGCACCCGAACTCCCGGTTCACCACCCCGGCCGGCCAGTGCCCGATCATCGCGCCGGAGTGGGAGGACCCGGCGGGCGTGCCGATCTCGGCGATCTTGTTCGGGGGGCGGCGGGCCAGCACGGTGCCGCTGGTGATCGAGTCGTTCGACTGGGATCACGGAGTATTCCTGGGGGTCAACATCGCCTCGGAGAAGACCGCCGCGGCCGAGGGCACGGTGGGCGAACTGCGCCACGACCCGTTCGCGATGCTGCCGTTCTGCGGTTACAACATGGGCGACTACTTCGCGTACTGGCTGAAGATCGGGCACACCCACGACCCGGCGAAGCTGCCCCGGCTGTTCTACGTCAACTGGTTCCGCAAGGACGCCGGCGGCCGGTTCGTGTGGCCCGGCTTCGGCGAGAACATCCGCGTGCTGAAGTGGATCATCGGCCGACTGTCCGGCCAGGCCAAGGCGGTAGTCACGCCGATCGGGTACCTGCCCGCGCCCGGCTCGCTGGACCTGGACGGGCTGGAGGTCAGCTGGGCCGACCTGGCCCTGCTGCTGACCGTGGACACCGAGGCCTGGAAGCTGGAAGCCGAGCATATCCCCGAGCACTTCGGGACGTTCCGCCGGCACCTGCCCGCCCGGCTCCGGGAACTGCACCAGGAACTGATCGAACGCCTCGGATGAGGGTACCGCTACTACTGGATGGAGTGTCGTCATGGGTCGTTACGCACAAGAGTTCCGCCGGAGTCTCGCCGATCCCGAAGGCTTCTGGGGTGAGGCGGCAAAGGACATCGACTGGTACCAGCTGCCTACTACGGTGCTGGACGCTTCGAATGCGCCGTTCTGCCACTGGTTCCCGGACGGGGTCCTGAACACCTGCTTCAACGCGCTGGACCGGCATGTGCGTAACGGCCGCGGAGATCAGGCCGCGCTGATCTACGACAGCCCGGTGACGGGCACCCAGCGGACCTACACCTACGCCGAGCTGCTCGATGAGGTCGCCCGGTTCGCCGGGGTGCTGCGCGGCCTCGGGGTGACCAAGGGCGACCGGGTCATCATCTACCTGCCGATGATCCCCGAGACGCCGATCGCGATGCTGGCCTGCGCGCGGATCGGCGCGGTGCACTCGGTGGTGTTCGGCGGCTTCGCGCCGGCCGAACTCGCGGCCCGGATCGATGACGCCGCGCCGAAGGTCGTGGTCTCGGCCTCGTGCGGCATCGAGGGCAAGCGCATCGTGGAGTACAAGCCGATCCTGGACCGCGCCATCGACCTGGCCCATCACAAGCCGGAATACTGCGTCATCCGGCAGCGGCCGCAGGCACCCGCGGCCCTGACCGCCGGGCGCGACCTGGACTGGAGCCAGGCGGCCGCCGGGGCCGAGCCGGCGGACTGCGTCCCGGTGGCCGCGACCGACCCGCTGTACATCCTGTACACCTCTGGCACCACGGCCAGGCCTAAGGGCGTGGTCCGGGACAACGGCGGTCACGCGGTCGTGCTGCGCTGGACGATGGACAACATCTACGACACCAAGCCGGGCGAGGTGTTCTGGGCCGCCTCCGACGTGGGCTGGGTGGTCGGGCACTCCTACATCGTCTACGCTCCGTTGCTGGCCGGGTGCACCACCGTGCTGTACGAGGGAAAGCCGGTGGGCACCCCGGACGCCGGCGCGTTCTGGCGCGTCATCTCCGAGCACAAGGTCAAGGCCCTGTTCACCGCGCCAACCGCGTTCCGCGCGATCAAGAAGGAGGACCCGGAAGGCAAGCTGGCTCACGGCTACGACCTGTCCGGGTTCACGTACCTGTTCCTGGCCGGCGAGCGGCTCGACCCTGAGACCTACCGGTGGGCGGGCGAGTTGCTCGGCGTCCCGGTCATCGACCACTGGTGGCAGACCGAGACCGGCTGGCCGATCGCGGCCGACCTGATCGGCCTGGAGGCCCTGCCGACCAAGCCCGGGTCGCCCACCGTGCCGGTGCCCGGCTACGACGTCCGTATCCTCGACGCCGACGGTACCGAGCTGAAGCCGGGCCAGACCGGCGAGATCGCGGTGAAGCTGCCGCTGCCGCCGGGCTGCCTGCCGACCTTGTGGCAGGACGACGAGCGGTTCGTCAGCTCCTACCTGACCCAGCACCCTGGCTTCTACACCACCGGCGACGGCGGGTACTACGACGCCGACGGCTACCTGTACGTGATGGGCCGCACCGACGACGTGATCAACGTGGCCGGGCACCGGCTGTCCACCGGGCAGATGGAAGAGGTCCTGGCCAGCCATCCCGCGGTGGCCGAATGCGCGGTCATCGGGGTCAACGACGCATTCAAGGGCCAGATACCGCGCGGGTTCGTGGTGCTCAAAGCGGGCGTCAGCACCGACCCGGCCACCGTATCCGCCGAGCTCGTCCAGCTGATCCGGGACCAGATCGGGCCGGTGGCAGCGCTGCGCCGGGTCGACGTGGTGGCTGGCCTGCCCAAGACGCGGTCCGGCAAGATCCTCCGCAAGACCATGCGCGGCATCGCCGACGGGCGAGATGAGCCGGTGCCTTCCACCATCGAAGACCCTGCCGTCCTCGACACACTGCGCCTCGTTCTAGCCGACGAGACCTGACCGCGGGACCAAAGCCACTAGCCGGCCCCGGGCGGTGAGCATAGGAAGGTCCGGGACTGAAAAAAAGCCGCGAGCTCGGGGAGCATTGCCCACCGGGTCGTCACGGCCCTGTTCGGATGAAGGAGAAATCCATTGGTACAGCGAATCGCCATCGTGACCGGAGCAGCCCGCGGCATCGGTGCCGGGACGGCCATCAGGCTGGCCGCCGACGGCATGGCCGTGGCGGTCCTCGACCTCAACGAGGCCGACTGCATCGCAACGGTGAAGGAGATCGAGAACGCCGGAGGGCACGCGCTCGCGGTCGGAGCCGACGTCAGCAAGACCGATCAGGTGAACGCCGCGGTCGACCGGGTGGCCCTCGAGCTCGGCGAGCCAACCGTGCTAGTGAATAACGCCGGGATAACCCGTGACGCCCTGCTGTTCAAGATGACCGACGAGGACTGGGATGCGGTCGTCAACGTCAACCTGCGCGGCGCGTTCTTGATGACCAGGGCGGTGCAGAAGTACATGACCGAGCAGAAGTGGGGGCGGATCGTCAACATCTCGTCCTCGTCGGCACTCGGCAACCGCGGCCAGGCCAACTACTCTGCCACCAAGGCCGGCCTGGAGGGCTTCACCAAGACCCTCGCCAAGGAACTGGGCAAGTTCGGGGTTACCGCGAACGCGGTCGCTCCGCACTTCATCGCTACCGACATGACGGCGGCCATGGCGGCCAAGCTGAAGATGTCGTTCGAGGATCTCGTGGAGACCTACAAGAAGCAGATATCGGTAGGCCGGGTCGGCCAGCCGGCCGATGTGGCCCACGCCGTCTCCTTCCTGGTCAGCGAGGGCGCGAGCTTCGTCTCCGGCCAGGTTCTCTACGTCGCCGGCGGCCCCCTGTGCTAAGGCAGGTCTCTCCCGCCCTGGCATCACCACTGGCCGCGACTTTAGGACGAAAGGCTCAGCCACAATGACCAGGAGCGTTATCCAGCCGGGCGACATCGCCGAGGTGGCGGTGATCGGACTCGGCCTGATGGGCTCGGGCATCGCCGAGCTGATCGCCCGCAGCGGCCGCACGGTCGACGCGATCGAGATCAACCAGGATTTCCTGGACCAGGGCATGGCCCGGCTGCGCGCCTCCCTGGACCGGGCGGTCGGCCGGGGAAAGCTTACCGATACGGCACGGGACGAGGTACTCGCCCGGATCCGGCCCACCGACGATGTCGCGGCCGGGGTGGCCGACGCCGACCTGGTGATAGAGGCCATCCCGGAACGCCTCGAGTTCAAGAAGACCCTGTTTGCCCAGCTGGACGAGGCCTGCCGGGCCGATGCGATCCTGGCTACCAACACCTCCTCGCTGTCGGTCACCCAGATCGCCGGCGGCACCCTTTATCCCGAACGAGTAGCCGGACTGCACTTCTTCAACCCCGCCCCGGTCATGAAGCTGGTCGAGGTGATCTCCACGGTGCTCACCCCGCCGGAGATCGCCGAGACGCTGGCCCTGCTGTCTCGCGACCTGGGCAAGACCCCCGTAGGGGTCAGCGACCGAGCCGGGTTCATCGTGAACGCGCTGTTGGTGCCCTACCTCAACCACGCGGTACACCTGCTGGAAACGGCGCAAGCCTCGCGGGAGGACATTGACAAGGCGGCCGCTGTGGGCCTCGGCCTGCCCATGGGCCCGCTGACCCTGCTCGACCTGATCGGCCTGGACACGGCTCTGGCGGTCCTCGAGACGCTCCATGATGAGTTCGGCGGTTCCCGTTACGTACACGCGCCCCTGCTGCGCAAGCTGTGCGACGCCAGGCTGTTCGATCGCAAGAGCGGACGCGGGTTCTACGACTACCGGAGGCCAAGCACCGCTGCCGACCGCGAGCTGGCGCCGGTTCCCGATACGGTCGCGGTGATCAGGGACTCCGGCGACCTGCTGGACGAACTGGCCGACGCGATCAGCGTGGCCGATATCGGCGTCGTGCCGAAGCCGTCCGACCAGACCGGCCTGGTCATCGTGGCGGCAGACCCGCGCCGCCGGGTCCTGGACGCGGCCCTGGCCGCAGGCCACCCGGCCGACGTGATCGGTGTCCACATCATGGAGACCCTCACCGGCAAGCTGAGGCTCGCTGAGCTGGTCCTGCCCGATGTGACCGCGCCGGGCACGGCCGCCAAGGCGGCCGCGCGCGCGGCCCGGATCGGGCTGAAAGCGGTCATCTCCAGGGACCGGCCGGGCTTCCTCGTCGAGGCGCTCGCCTACGCGCAGTTCAACGATGCGGTCCGCATGGTCCAGGACGGTTACGCCAGCGCCGCCGACATCGATACCGCAATGATGCTCGGCTGCGGTTATCCGCGCGGGCCGCTTCAGATGCTGGACGAGGCCGCGGCCGCGAACGTCGTCGCCGTCCTGGACGCGATGCACGCCGCCACCGGTGATCCGGCGTTCACCCCCGTACCCCTGCTGGCCGAATACGCCACGGCCGGCAATCTGTTCCGCGCTGGCTCCGAGGGTTAGGCCGGTGCCCAGATTTGAGCCGGATCCGCGGACGGGCAACTCCCTGGAGGAGTTCCAGCGTGATCTGGCCGACAACCTGTGTTACGAGCGGGGGACCACGGCGGAGTCGGCGAGCGCACAGGACGCGTACTGGACGCTGGCGGTGACCATCCGCGACCGGCTGGCCGACCGCCGGGCCCGGACGACCAGAGCGAACTACGCGGCCAACCCGAAGTTCGTCTACTACCTGTCGGCGGAGTACATGCTGGGGCGCCAACTGCGCCAGAACGCGCTGTATACCGGGACCGCCGGGCTGGCCCGCCAGGCCATGGCCGGATCCGGGTTCTCCGCCGGGGAGCTGGAGGATCTCGACGTGGAGCCCGGGCTGGGGAACGGGGGCCTGGGCCGGCTGGCCGCCTGCCTGCTGGATTCCCTGGCCACCTTGGACGTCCCGGCCGTGGGCTATGGCATTCGGTACGAGTTCGGGATCTTCAAGCAGGCCTTCGAGAACGGCCATCAGGTCGAGCGCCCCGACGACTGGACGTTCTACGGCAACCCGTGGGAGTTCCCCGCCCCCGACGACCTCCAGGTGGTCGGATTCTACGGCCACACCGAGCCCGTGGACGACGACCAGAGCGGGCTGCGGGCCCGCTGGGTGCCGGGCGAGACGGTGCGAGCCGAGCCCAGCCACATGCTGGTCCCGGGCTACGGAACCGAGACGGTCAACATCCTCCGGCTGTGGCGCGCCCGGGCCGCGCCGGAGTCGTTCAACCTGGACCTGTTCAACGCCGGCCAGTACGCCGAGGCCGTCGAGGCGCAGATGCGCTCGGAGAACCTCACCAAGGTGCTCTACCCGAGTGACAGCACCGAAGCGGGCCGGGAACTGCGGCTCAAGCAGCAGTACTTCCTGGTCTCCTGCTCGCTGCGGGACATCATCCGGCGGTTCCGGTTCCGCAACAGCGACTGGGAGGCATTCCCCGACAAGGTCGTCATCCAGCTCAACGACACCCATCCGGTGCTGGCGATACCCGAGCTCATGCGGTTGCTGGTCGACGAGAACGGAGTCGGCTGGGAGCAGGCCTGGTCCGTCGCCCGCCGCACCTTCGCCTACACCTGCCACACCCTGCTGCCGGAGGCCCTGGAGACCTGGCCGGTGTCGATGTTCGGGCGGCTACTGCCCCGCCATCTGGAGATCATCGACGCCCTCAATCGCCTCTTCCTGGAGGACGTGCGCGCCCGGTATCCCGGCGACGACGAGCGCGTCGCCCGGATGTCGCTGGTTCAGGAGGGCCCCGAGCGCCGGGTGCGGATGGCAAACCTGGCCGTGGTCGGCAGCTTCGCGGTCAACGGCGTGGCCGGGCTGCAGTCACGGCTGCTGACCCAGACCGTGCTGCGGGACTTCGCCGGCCTGTGGCCGGAGAAGTTCCTGAACGTGACGAACGGCGTCAGCCCGCGCCGGTTTCTCCGGCTGGCCAACCCGCGCCTGTCCGCCCTGATCACGGCCCGGCTGGGAGACGACCGGTGGCTGACCGACCTGGAGCGGCTGCGGGAACTCGAGGCCTTCGCCGAGGACGCGGAGTTCCGCGCGCAATGGCGCGAGGCGAAGCGGCAGAACAAGATCGACCTGGCCTTCCACGCCCTCGCCGCCACCGGCGTCATCATCGATCCCGCCTCGCTGTTCGACGTCATGGTCAAGCGGCTGCATGAGTACAAGCGCCAGCTCCTCAAGCTGCTCCACGTCGTCACCGTGTACAACCGGATCAAGGCGGACCCGGCCGCCGCCGTGACGCCCTGCACGGTCATCTTCGGCGCCAAGGCCGCGCCGAGCTACCAGGCAGCCAAGCGCATCATCAAGCTGATCAACTCGGTCGCGGCCGTGGTCAACGCCGACCCCGACGTGGCCGACCGGATCAAGGTCGTGTTCATCCCCGACTACAACGTCTCGGTCGCCGAGCTCGTGGTGGCCGCCGGCAACGTCTCGGAGCAGATCTCGCTGGCCGGCAAGGAGGCCTCCGGCACCGGCAACATGAAACTGGCCCTCAACGGAGCGGTCACCGTCGGCACGCTCGACGGCGCCAACATCGAGATCCGCGACCGGGTCGGCGCCGGCAACTTCTTCCTGTTCGGGGTCACCGCCGAACAAGCCGTCGCCGTCAGGCAGGCCGGTTACTCCCCGCGCGCCTATTACGCCGGCGACGCCGAGCTGAAGGGCGCCATCGACGCCCTCGTGTCTGGCGTCTTCTCCGGCGCCGACCGTGAGGCCGCCGAGCAGGTCATCTCCTCGATCCTGGACTGGGACGAGTACCTGGTCCTGGCCGACTACCGGTCCTACATCGACTGCCATGACCGGGCCGTCGGGCAGGCCTGGGCCGATGAAGACGGGTGGACCGGGATGTCGATCCTGAACACCGCGCGCTCGGGTTTCTTCTCCTGCGACCGGACCGTCCGCGACTACTGCCGCGACATCTGGCACGCCGAGCCGGTGCCCGTGCCCGCGGCGGGAGGCTGACCCGGCCCAGCCGCCCAGGGCTCTGCGTCCGGCCTGGTAGAATCAAGCTAGGCGTGCTGTCAGCTGGACTTTCGGAGCTCTGATGATTGAAGGCATGTCCCGGGCCGAGATCCGGGAGTCCATGCCCGAAGGCTTTTGTGACGACTGCTGGCAGCAGGCCCTAGAGCGGGTCCCGAAGTTCGGCACCGACCCGGCGAAGGACTACCACGACGTCTTCTACGTGACGCATGTCTGGGATGGAATCTGACGCTCTTTACACCTGGGCTGCCCGGCCGGTAAGGAGGTCCGAAGGGCTACCCGAGTCGAAGCCCGGCAACCAAGCGCACGGGTCGGCGTGTCGCATCCTGGTCGGCTCCGAGCCCGGACGCTAGGCATGCTTCACGCAGTGTAACCAACCTCCGGCTCAGTCGTCACCCTACGTGAATAACTGCGGCTGCGGACCTTCGTCCCTGCCGGACCAGCCCGGATCACCATATGTTTACGTGATGAATTGAACCTTGCCAGGTAGCTCTAGTCGGCCGAAATTTACCGAGAGCCGCAAAACCCGGCTGTTATCGCCAAACGACAAAGGCCAGGCAGAATACAGTTTTCGAATATCGTTACCGGGACAGCCGATATTCAGGGAGGTACCACCATGGACTTTGAGTTGAGCGATGAACAGCAGCTTATCCGCGATGCCGTCAGGGAATTCGCGCAATCCGAGGTGGCTCCGATCGCCGCTGAGGTAGACCGTGATCACCGCTTTCCCGCCGAGCTCGTGCCGAGGATGGCGGAGCTGAACATCATGGGCATGCCCTACCCGGAGAAGTTCGGCGGCGCGGGAGCCGACAACGTGAGCTATATCATCGCGGCGGAGGAAATCGCGAGAGCATGCGCGACCACTTCCGTCATACTGCTGGCGCACGCCTCCCTGGCCACCTACCCGGTGTACAAGTTCGGCACCGAAGCTCAGCAGGACCGTTACCTTCATGACATGGCGTCCGGCCGCCGCCTGGGGGCTTTCGCCCTCACCGAGCCCGGCGCGGGAACAGATGCCGGCGCGGGCACCACCACGGCGACGCTGAAGGGCGACGAGTACGTCCTCAACGGGTCGAAGATCTTCATCACCAACGCCCCGTTCGCCGAGATCTACATCGTCTTCGCCAAGACCGATCCAACGCAGGGGACGCGCGGGATGAGCGCGTTCATCGTCGAGAAAGATACCCCCGGGTTCTCCGTCGGCGAGGCCGAGCACAAGCTGGGGATCCGCGGTTCCAGCACGCCGCCCCTGTACTTCGCCGACTGCCACATCCCGACGGATGCGCTGCTGGGCGGGGAGGGCGACGGCTTCAAGATCGCCATGCAGACGCTCGACGGCGGGCGGATCGGCATCGCAGCGCAGGCCGTGGGCATCGCCCAGGCGGCACTCGACGCGTCGGTGGCCTACGCCAAGGAGCGGGTCCAGTTCGGCAAGCCGATCGCGGCCTTGCAGGCCATCCAGTGGATGATCGCCGACATGGCCACCCAGGTCGACGCGGCCCGGCTCCTCACCTACCGCGCCGCATCGTTCGAGGACACGGGCCGCCCCTATGGCACGGAAGGGGCGATGGCCAAGCTGTTTGCCTCGGAAACCGCAACCCGGGTGTGCGACCGTGCGATCCAGATCCACGGCGGATACGGTTTTACGGAAAGCTATCCGGTGGAGCGGAATTACCGTGACGCCAAGATCACCGAGCTCTACGAGGGAACGTCCGAGGTGCAGCGCATGGTCATCGCGCGAAGCTACCTGAGGTGAGAACAACCGCCCGCACATCGCTGCCGTCAGGAGGATCGCGATGAGGATTGTGGTCGCCTACAAATGGACCTGTGATCCGCAGGAGGCCACGGTCCGTGCCGACGGCACGGTGGACTGGAGCCGGGCGAAGCTAGGCCTGTCCACCTACGACCCCGTGGCCATGGAGCTGGCGCGCCGTCTGGCCGAGGAAGCGAGCGCCGAGCTGATCGGCGTGACGGTCGGAGGGAAGGGCGTGGGTGCGCCGATCGCGTCCAAGGCCGCCCTCGGGCGCGGCCTGGACCGGGTGGTGATCGTCGAGGACGAATCCCTGCGGGAGGCTGGCCGGTCCGAGCTCGCCGCGGTGCTCGCCGAGGCGATCCGGCATATCGGCGACGTGGACCTGGTCATCACCGGCGACTCGTCGGTCGACGTGGCGGCCAAGATGGTGCCGGCTGTACTGGCCGGCGAGCTGGGCTGGCCGGCCGTGGCCGAGGTCACCGCGGTGACCGGAACAGGGGCCCAGGCCGGTGCGCTGCGCGTGGAGCGCGCGATCCCGGGCGGCGTCCAGGTGCTCGAGATCTCCGGGCCCGCCGTGCTGGCCGCGTCCGCCGACGCCGCGGTACCCCGCGTGCCCGGCATGAAGGAACTCCTCGCGGCGGCCAAGAGGCCGGTCGAGCTCCTGGAGCTGGCGGCCCTCAAGGTGCCACAACAGAACGCGGTCATGACCGTCGTCGGCCGGGCGCGCCCGGAGCGCAAGGCCCGCAAGGGCCAGCTCATCGACACTGCCGATCCGGCCGCGGCTGCCGCCGAGCTCGTCGCCGCGCTCCGCGCGGCGGGTGCGCTGTAGACAACACCGAAGGAGCCAGACAATGAGCGTGAACGCCTGGATCGTCGTCGCGGACCAGCCGACGGTCGGCAACCTCGTCACGGTCGCGCGTTCCCTGGGCGGGCCGGTGGCAGCCGTGGTGGCCGGGCCCCGCTCGGTGGCCGAGACGGTCGCGAACAGCGGCGTGGACAAGGTGATCTGGTGCCACGGGCCGGATGACGCGCCTCCCGAAGCCAACGCTCAGGCGGTGGCCGACACCCTGGCCGCCGACCCGCCCCGCGTGGTCCTGGCCGGCCGCAACCCCGGCGAGCGCGTGCTGCTGGGCGCCGCCGCAGCCCGGCTCAAGGCAGCGGTCCTCACTGGCGCCCGGTCGGTGAGCCTCGACGGCGACACCACCACCGTGGTCAACGCCGTCTTCGGCGACATCTCCGATGAGACCGTCGCCGTCTCCGGCCCGGTTGCCCTGCTGCTCGACGGCGGCTCCGTGCCTCCGGCCGCCGGCTCGAGCGCGCCCATCGAGGAGATCACCGTGGCGCCGCTGGGCCTGAAGGTGATCGAGACCAGGACGCACGGCTTCGAGAGGGTGGACCTCAACTCCGCCCACCGGGTGATCGGCGTCGGCCGCGGCGTCAAGGCCCAGGAGGACCTAGCCATGGTGGCGGAACTCGCCCAGGCCCTCGAGGCCGAGATCGCCTGCTCCCGCCCGGTGGCCGAGGGCCTGAACTGGATGGGCAAGGACCGCTACATCGGCAGCTCCGGCGCGCACATCGCCCCGCAGCTCTACCTGGCCGTCGGGATCTCCGGCCAGCTCCAGCACATGGTCGGCGTGACCGGCGCGGAGATCATCGTCGGGATAAACACCGACGCGAACGCCGCGATCTTCGGCCAGGCCGACTACGGCCTGGTCGGTGACCTCTACCAGCTCGTGCCGGCGGTCACCGCCGCGCTGAAGTGACGGTGCCAGATGACGCAGCCAGCTGAGCCCGACTTCGAGGTCATCGTCATCGGCGCCGGCATCGCGGGCTGCGTCGCGGCCTATCAGCTCGCCCGGCAGGGACGCTCGGTGCTGCTGATCGAGCGCGGCGAGGCGCCCGGGTCGAAGAACCTGTCCGGCGGCGTCCTGTACTCCCGCGGCATCCAGCAGGTCTTCCCCGATTTCCTCCATGAGGCGCCCGTCGAGCGCAGGATCACCCGCAACTACATCAGCTTCCTCAACGCCGACAGCTCGGTCGCCATCGACTACAAGGACGCCAGGCTGGCTGACCCGGTCAACGCCGTCACGGTGTTGCGGGCCAAGCTGGACCCCTGGCTGTCCGAGAAGTGCGAGGAGGCCGGGGCCATGATCATGCCCGGCGTCCGCGTGGACCGCGTGCTTACCGAGGGCACCACGGTCGTCGGCGTCCAGGCCGGCGACGACGAACTGCGGGCCCATGTGGTCGTGGCGGCCGACGGCGTGAACTCCTTCATCGCCAAGGAGGCCGGCCTGCGCCACAAGGAGCCCCTGAACCACCTCGCCGTCGGGGTGAAATCGGTGATATCACTGCCTCGCGAGACGATCGAGCAGCGGTTCAACCTGACCGGTGACGAGGGCGCGGCCCTCGCCGTGGTCGGCGACTGCACTCAGGGCGTGGGCGGCGGCGGCTTCCTGTACACCAACCTGGACTCGCTGTCCGTCGGCATCGTGGTGCGCCTGGACGACCTCACGGCCAGGCAGAAGGTGGTCACCGACATCTTCGACCACTTCGTGCGGCACCAGTTCATCGCTCCCTACCTCGAGGGCGGCGAGCTGCTCGAGTACGGCTGCCACCTAGTCGCCGAGGGCGGCCTGCCTATGGTGGGCGAGATCGTCATGGACGGCATGGTGGTGGTTGGCGACGCCGCCGGCCTCACCCTGAACACCGGCCTGACCGTGCGCGGCATGGACCTGGCCGTCGGATCCGCCGTCGCCGCCGCCGAGGCCATCGGCGATGCGCTGGACCGCAAGGACATCTCCAGGGCCTCCCTGGCCCGCTACCGGGACAAGCTGTTCGCTTCTTACGTGGGCCAGGACATGAAGACTTACGCCAGGGCCCCGCACTTCCTCGAGGTAGAGCGGATGTACAAGCAGTACGGCGAGCTGCTCGCCAACGTCCTGTACGGCACGTTCAACCTCGACACCCAGCCCCGCCAGCATCTGCTCAAGGTGGCCCGCAAGAACCTGGCCCGGTCCCCGCTCAAGATGAGACAGCTCGTCCGAGACGGCATCGCAGGAGCGCGCGCACTATGAAACCGCTGTCTGTCCCCGAACGCCTGACCAAGAACCGCTTCCTCCTCGACGAGGAGGAGTGCCATATCGAGGTCAACCAGGAGATCGCCAAGGCCACCGGCACCGGCAAGCTCCTCGTGGCCTGCTGCCCGGCCCACGTCTACACCGAGGAATCCGACGGGACCATCTCCGTGGAGTACGCCGCCTGCCTAGAGTGCGGAACGTGCCTCGCGATTGCGGCGCCTGGCGCGCTGAAGTGGCACTATCCCCGCGGCGGGTTCGGCATCCAGTTCCGCGAAGGGTGACAACCCTGGATCGTCCCGGGTTCACGTGTTCGGTCACGCGACGTCCGGCCCGGCTACTCGTACACGTAGGTCCCGGGGGTCGGGCCGAGCGGCGGGTACTGGCGGTTGCCGAGGGTGGTGCGTGCCTGGCGCTCGTTGCCGGAGCGGGCGCTCAGCCACTCGGTCCACGGCCGCCACCACGAGCCCTTCTCCACACTGGCCGTCTTGAGCCACTCGTCGGCATCCGCCGACGTAGGAGGCCCGTACCAGCGTTCGTACCGCGCGCTGTCCGCCGGGTAGACAACGGACTGGATGTGGCCGGACTTGATCAGGGTCATCTCCTTGCCGGCGCCGCCGACCAGGTGGGCGGTTTCGTAGCAGGCCCGCCACGCCGTGATGTGGTCGGTATAGCCGCCGACGTGGTAGCTGTCGCAGGTGACCTTGCTGAAGTCGGTCTTGACGCCGAGCAGCGTCGGGCCGTTGCCATCCCATCCGTTCATGGCCAGCCGGCTTGACTCGAGGGCGAACTTGGCCGTCGTCCGGGTGGCGTCGTCGTTCCAGGCCAGGACGTCGAACGGAGCGGGCGACTTGCCCATCAGCCATCCGCTGACCAGGTAGTTATAGACCAGGTCGTTCGGCCGCAGCATGGCGAACAGGCTGCGCAGCGCGGTCCCGGGAACGATCTGCTCCGCCGCGGCGGACTGTTCCAGGATCTTGCGGGACTCGGCGGTGTCCAGCATGCCCACGACGTTCGGCTTGTCACCGGTCAGCATGGTCACGACGAAGGTCGCCGACTTGACCGATTCGTCACCGACCGCGGCCAGGTGCGCGAGCACGTACGAGGCCGTGATGCCGCCGGCGCACAGCCCGAGCAGGTTCACCTGGTCCCCGTGCGCGATCTTCTTGACCACGCCGGCGGCTCGTTCCGCCGCGGCGATGTAGTCGTCCAGTCCCCACTTCCCCTCGCCGCGCAGTGAGCTGGGGTTGCGCCAGACGATCATGAACGCCTGGATGCCCTGGCTGACGGCGAACTCGACCAGCGACCGCCCGGGCGACAGATCCATGATGTAGTGCCGGTTGATCTGCGGCGGGATCATCAGCAGCGGAATGCTGCGGACCCGCGGCGTGGTGGGCGTGTACTGCAGCAACTCGAACATTTCGTCCCGGTACACCACGGCACCCGGCGTGGCGGCGAGGTCCGTCCCGACCTTGAACTTCGTCCGGTCGACCATGGAGGGCATCCCGCCGCCGGCCAGATCCTTCATCATGTTCTGGGCGCCCTTGACCACCGACAGGCCGCTGGTCTCGATCGCCTCCCGGAGGGCGGCGGGGTTGGTGGCCAGGTAGTTGGTCGGAGCCAGGGCGGCCGAGATGACGTCGGCCGCGAAGCGGGCGCGCGCCTTGTTCTGCCAGGAGCCGTCGGCAGACTCATACATCCGGTTCATCCACATCTCGAACAGCCGGTACGACTGGCCGAGGATGCGGAAGTAGGGGATCGTCTGCCAGGCCTCGTCGGCGAAGCGCTGGTCCCGCTGGTCGAACGAGATGTCTGACTTGCCGAGCGCGATCTTGGTCAGTTCTCCGGCCAGCCACGGCATCTCCTTCGCGACCGTGGCAGGATCGGCGAGCTCGGCAATCGCGTTGACCATGTCCATCGGCAGCAGGCCGGCCACCGCTTCGGTCGCCTCTGACATCATTGCCATGGGGTTGGCGGATCTGTCTTCCGTGCTCATGACCACTCCGGGTGCGCCGTCCGCGGCAAGACCGGAACATCGGCCAGCCGTCGCTAGTCCCACCGTGCTCATCCGCCCACCGACCGGACCAGGCCGGAATGTCCCTGGGGGATGGGACCTAGGACCATAAACACCGGGACCTTCGGCCGGTAGCGGCGGATAACGGCGGCATTAACGTGATGAGTTCATGCATAGCAGAGGCGGCCGGCCATCCCGTGGCGCCGATCGCGGAACGATCCGGCCACTAGGTATGCCGGAAACCGGGCTGCCACACCGGTCAGAACCGGGCCGTCAACGGCGGGCTCGACATGTGAGATGAGGAAGATCATGGAAGGCGTATTCGTCCTGTCCGGCGTCCGGACCCCGATCGGCAAGTACGGCGGCGGCCTGGCCTCGGTACCGCCCTGCGACCTGGCCGCCGCGGTGGTCCGCGAGGCGGTCAGCCGGGCGGGCGTGAGCGCCGACGACATCGGCCACATCGTGTTCGGCAACGTGCTCCACACCGAAACCCGCGACATGTACATATCCCGGGTGGCGGGCGTAAACGGCGGCCTGAGCATCCAGACGCCCGCGCTGACCGTGAACCGGCTGTGCGGCAGCGGGATGCAGGCCATCGTGTCCGCCGCTCAGGCGATCATGCTCGGCGACTGCGAGGTCGCGGTGGCCGGCGGTGTCGAGTCGATGAGCCGCGCCCCGTACTGGCTGCCTGCCATGCGCTGGGGCCAGCGGATGGGCGAAGGCGTCGCGATCGACGCCGTGACCGGCGCGCTCAGCGACCCGTTCGACGGCTGCCACATGGGCGTGACCGCGGAGAACGTCGCGACCGACTACCACGTGTCCCGGGCGGACCAGGACGCGCTGGCCGCCGAGAGCCACCGCCGCGCCGCGGCCGCCACCGCCGCCGGGTACTTCAAGGAGCAGATCCTCCCGGTCAAGATCCCCGGCCGAAAGGGCCAGGTAACCGTCGTCGACACCGACGAGCACATCCGGCCGGACGTCAACCTGGAGGACATGGCCAAGCTGCGGCCCGCGTTCTCGAAGGACGGCACGGTCACCGCGGGCAACGCGTCCGGCCTCAACGACGCCGCCGCCGCCCTGGTGGTCGCCTCGGAATCGTTCGTGAACCGCCACGGCTTGGCCCCCCTTGGCAGGCTGGTCGGCTACGGTCACGCCGGCGTCGAGCCGCGGATCATGGGCATGGGCCCGGTGCCCGCGACGCGCAAGGTGCTCGATCGCACCGGTCTCAAGGTTGACGAGATCGACGTGTTCGAGGTGAACGAGGCCTTCGCCGCCCAGGCGCTAGCCGTGGTCAGGGAACTGGACCTGCCTGACGAGCGCACCAACCCGAACGGCAGCGGCATCTCCCTCGGTCACCCGGTCGGCGCCTCCGGGGCCATCCTGGTCGTCAAGTCGCTGTACGAGCTCAAGCGCACTGGCGGCAGGTACGCGCTCAACACCATGTGCATCGGCGGCGGGCAGGGCATCGCCACGATCTTCGAGCGGGTCTGAGCTCACCGGATCGCTCTCGGCCCGACGCAGGTGTCCGGCCGAGAGCCGTCGTGGCTAGGCTTGACGGCCACCTGGCGAAGACCGGCTACCCGTCGCGCTGGCCCTGAGTGGCGCGTTCCTTGTCGCGCAGCATGAATTTCTGGATCTTTTCCGTCGATGTCTTCGGCAGCTCCACGATGATGTCGACTTCACGAGGGGCCTCGTAGCCAGCGATCTTGGTCCGAGATCACGATGTCCTTGGCGCGGTCGCGCAGCTCGATGTACCCGTCGGGATGCCTGACCCCCAGATCGCCGCTGTGGAACCAGCCGCCACGGAACGCTTCAGCCCAGGGCGGCTGGAACTGGCACAAAGTGATCGGGCCGTAGGTCTCGGTCAGCCCGTAGACGTGCACGACGGCGAACCCCATCCGCTCCATCTCCGCGATCGTCGTGGGACTCGGCGGGGCGCCGACGGTGGTGATGAGAACCGGCCGGGTCAGCGGCCCGGCCGAGCTCGCGTTCAGGATGGAGCTCACGACGGTCGGCGCCGCGTTCAGGTGCGTGACGCCGTGCTGGCGCAGCTGCTGCCAGATCGCGTCGCCGCGCACGTCGCGCAGGCACACATGCGTGCCGCCGATCGCGGTCACCGCCCACGGGGCGCACCAGCACCTTCGCCCCCGAGTGACGCAGGACATACGACACTTCCTCGGCGGTGAGGCGGGTATTGATCGCCACGAGTACCCCGCCAGCCAGCGGCACCGCGAAACGGGCGACGAGCATCCCGGGCAGGTTCGGCATCAGGTACGCGACCCGGTCGCCGGGTCCGACGCCGCTGGCACGGAGCGCTCCAGCCAGCCTTCCGTCACCTCACCTCAGGACGGTTCTCCCGGAAAGGCCGAAGGTCCCGGGCGGTCAGGTCCTCGTGCCCCGGGCGGGCTGCGGGCGCCAGCCCGTCGAGCGCGCGGCGGCCGGCCGCTGGCGCGGGCGCCGCGCGAACGACACAACGGAAGGAGATGGATACGGCGGCGGCGCCGCAGCTCAGCCGGACGCGGACGGGGGCACCGCGTGCTTAGCATGCATCGCGCGGACGGGGGCACCGCGCGGCGCGGCGCCGCCGCATAGCGTCACCATACAAGCTTGCTCATACATGTACAAGTCGTGACCACCAAGACACAGAGTTTGTTTCTGCCAAACTCGTGACGACCGGCACCAGAAAGGCCCACCAACTGGCGGGATCCGCGGGACGCGAGGGGCGCATCGAATAGGTACCGGATCAGCCTAAGCTGAGCAGCGGGAGAAGGAGTATGCGCGTGCCTGAGTTCAGCTATACGGATCTGCTGCCGACCGGGGCGGACGAGACCACGTACCGGCGGCTGAGCAGTGACGGCGTGACGAGCCACGCTTCGTTCGGCCGAAAATTTCTTGAGGTGGAGCCGCGGCTGCTCACCGCGCTGACCAGTGCGGCCATGCACGATATCGCCCACCTGCTGCGGCCCGCGCACCTGCGCCAGCTACGGTCCATCCTGGACGATCCGGAGGCGAGCCCGAACGACCGGTACGTGGCACGCGACCTGCTGAAGAACGCGTGCATCGCGGCCGGCGGGGTGCTGCCCATGTGCCAGGACACCGGGACCGCGATCGTGATGGGCAAGCGCGGCCAGCACGTGCTCACCGACGGGCGGGACGAGGAGCACATCGCGCGCGGCGTCTACGACGCGTACACCACGCTGAACCTGAGGTACTCCCAGCTCGCGCCCCTGACCATGTGGGACGAGCGGAACACCGGCAGCAACCTGCCGGCCCAGATCGAGATCTATGCCACCGGCGGGGACCAGTACAAGTTCCTGTTCATGGCCAAGGGCGGCGGCTCGGCCAATAAGTCGTTCCTGTACCAGGAGACCAAGGCCGTCCTGAACCCCGCGCGCATGCTCGGGTTCCTGGAGGAGAAGATCCGGTCGCTCGGCACCGCGGCGTGCCCGCCGTATCACCTGGCCATCGTGGTCGGCGGGACGTCGGCCGAGTTCGCGCTCAAGACGGCCAAGTACGCGTCGGCCAAGTACCTGGACGCGCTGCCGGATTCGGGGTCGGCGGCCGGGCACGGGTTCCGGGACCGGGAGCTCGAAGAGCAGGTGCTCGGCATCACCCGTCGGATCGGCATCGGCGCGCAGTTCGGCGGCAAGTACTTCTGCCACGACGTGCGGGTCATCCGGCTGCCGCGGCACGGGGCGTCGTGCCCGGTCGCGATCGCGGTGTCCTGCTCCGCGGACCGGCAGGCGCTGGGCAAGATCACCGCCGACGGGGTGTTCCTCGAGCAGCTCGAGGCCGACCCGGCGCAGTACCTGCCCGATCCTTCGGGCCTGGCCGCCGAGGACGGCGACGTGGTGGCGATCGACCTGAACCGGCCGATGGCCGAGATCCGGGCGGTACTGAGCCAGTACCCGGTGCGGACCCGGGTGGCGCTGACCGGGCCGCTGGTGGTGGCGCGGGACATCGCGCACGCCAAGATCGCCGAGCGGCTGGACGCGGGCGAGCCCATGCCCGCGTACCTGCGCGACCACCCCGTCTACTACGCCGGGCCGGCCAAGACGCCGGAAGGGTACGCCTCCGGCTCGTTCGGGCCCACGACGGCGGGCCGGATGGATTCCTACGTGGACCGGTTCCAGGCCGCGGGCGGCTCGCTGGTCATGCTGGCCAAGGGCAACCGGTCAGCGGCGGTGACGGCGGCGTGCAAGCGGTACGGCGGTTTCTACCTCGGCTCGATCGGCGGCGCGGCGGCACGGCTGGCCCAGGACTGCATCACCCGGGTCGAGGTGCTCGAATACCCCGAGCTCGGCATGGAGGCCGTGTGGCGGATCGAGGTGCGCGACTTCCCGGCGTTTGTCGTGGTCGACGACAAGGGCAACGACTTCTTCGCAGACCCGTCCGGGCCGGTGCTCAGCATCGGCGCGCACCCGTAAGCGAGCCGAAGGCGGCCAGACCAGCAAGGCGGGGCAGTGAAGGGGATGGGGAGGTGCGCAAGCTATGTGCGGAGGCCCGGAGGCGAGCGAACGGCATCAATGGGGTGACACTTAATCAATGCTTAGCCGTCCCCCAGGGACCTTTCAGCGCACACCGTGTATGGTCCGCGTATGCACCCTTTGGCGGACACCGGCCGGGTGATCGCCGGGCGCTACCGGCTTGAGGCCCCCATCGGCCGAGGTGCCATGGGAGTCGTATGGCGTGCCCGCGATCAGCTGCTCGACCGTGACGTCGCGGTCAAGGAAGTCCAGATCGCCGAGACGCTCACCGACGAGGAGCGGGCCAACGCCTACCAGCGCACGCTCCGCGAGGCCAAGACCGCCGCGCGGCTCAACCACCCGGGCGTGGTGACCGTCTACGACGTGGCCGAGGACGAGGGCCGCCCGTGGATCGTCATGCAGCTGGTCAGCGCCCAGTCGCTGGACCAGGTGCTCGCCACCTCGGGCCCGCTGTCGCCGCGCCGGGCCGCCGAGGTGGGCCGGCAGCTGCTGTCCGCGCTGAGCGTGGCGCACGCCGCCGGGGTCATGCACCGCGACGTCAAGCCGAGCAACGTGCTGCTCGGCCGGGACGACCGGGCCGTGCTGACCGACTTCGGCATCGCTACCTTCCAGGGTGATCCCCGGCTGACCCAGACCGGGATGGTGATGGGCTCGCCTGGCTTCACCGCGCCCGAGCGCATCCGCGGCGAGGACGCCTCCCCCGCCTCCGACCTGTGGTCGCTCGGCGCGACCCTGTTCGCCGCGGTGGAAGGGCACGGGCCGTTCGAGAAGCGCGGCGGCGCGATCACCACCATGTCGGCCATCATCAACGAGGACGCGCCTCTGGCGCCGAAGGCGGGCGCGCTCGGGCCGGTGATCGCCGCCCTGCTGCGCCGGGAGCCGTCCGACCGCCCGGACGCGAACGCGGCCACCCGGATGATCACCGACGTGCTGCCGCTGCTGCCGGCCAGGATGGGCGCCGAGCCGGCCGGCTACGTGGCCACCGCGCTGTCCGCGTCGTCCTCGTCCTCGGCGGACAGGCCGGCCCCGGGGGACTCGCCCGTCTCGCTGTCGGCCGCCGGCACGCAGGGCGGCGAGCCGGCCGCGGCGGGGACCGCGGCGACCACGCCGCAGCCGGTCCTGGGCGACGCGGCCCGGTACGACCGGCCGGTGACCGAGTTCGACCAGCCGCAGCCCGCGTATGACGCACCGCCGACCGAGTACCGGCCGCCCACGGAGTACGACCGGCCGAAGGGAAGCTGGGGTCAAGGGGGTTCGGCGCCCGGACCGGCGGCTCCGCCGGACTTCTCCTCGTGGTACGACCCTGCGCCCCGGTCGGGACCGGCGCCTTCGGCCCCGGCCTGGCCGGGTTCCGCGCCGCCGGCCGGGGCCGGCCGGACTACCGGCCTGCTCCTGCTCCTGCTCCTGCCGGGCCGCGCAAGCGCCGGATGGGGTTGTGGCTCGCGCTCGTGCTGCTGGCCGTGCTGGGCGCGGGCGCGGGGGCCGCCACCATCGTGCTGCTGCGGCACAACCCGGCCGGCGCGCCGCTCGGGGGTTCGTCGTCACCGGCCACGTCGTCCTCGGCGGGGACGCTCGCGCCGCCCGAGACCGCCCCGCAGATCGTCAACGCGATCAACGAGCACACGACGGGCCCGCTTCCGGCCGGGTGGACCACCGTGACCCGGCCCGCCACGGGCACGGAAACGGCCGGGTTCACCATCGGCGAGCCGGCCAACTGGACCGCCTCCACCACCGGCTACCAGACGTATCTGTACGACCCGTCGGCCAATGCGAACATCCTCATCGACCTCACGCCGCACACCTTCCCGAACGACATGCTGAGGGAAGCGCAGTACATCAGGAACCAGTCACTGGTGCAGAACCGCTTCCCCGGCTACCTCGGCATGGGCCTGCAGGCCGAGACCATCCGCGGCACGCCCGGGGCGTGGTGGAAGTTCACCTGGGTCGACAAGGGGGTCGACCAGGAGGCCATCGACCTGCTCTTCGTGCTGCACACCCAGTCGTACGCGCTGTACATGACCGCGCCGCAGGGCATGTGGAACCAGATGCGGCCGATCTTCGACGAAGCGGCAGAGACGTTCACCCCGCTGACGTGAGGTTCACGTAGCCGGTCGATGGGCCACCCGCCGGGGCGGCCCATCGACCAGCCGCGGAGGAGCACTAGTACCAGCCGGTGGCCTGCTCGTGATCCCAGGCGGCGCACGGGGATCCGTAGGTGCCCTTGATGTACTCCAGGCCCCACCTGATCTGCGTCGCCGCGTTGGTCTGCCAGTCCGGTCCGGCGCTGGCCATCCGGGAGCCGGGCAGCGCCTGCGGAATGCCGTAGGCGCCCGAGCCGGCGTTGTAGGCGGTCACGCTCCAGCCGCTCTCGTGCGCCCACAGCGGGTCCAGGCAGGAGAACTGGCTGGATGACCAGCCGAACGAGGCGAGCATCGCCTGGGCGATCTGCTGCGGGGAACCGGAGGCCGCCGGAGCGGCGGACGCGGTCGCCGACGGCGCCGGCTGCGCCGAGGCCGCCGGCTGGGACCTGGGCTGGGACGTGGCCTGCACCGCGGGCTGCGCGGCCCGGGCCGCGGCCGCCTTCTTCGCGGCCTGCTCCCGGGCGGTCTTCCAGTGGGCGGCGGAGAGGCCGGCCGCCGCGTCGCGGATCTGGTAGGCCTGCAGGGCCTGGTTCGCGGTGCTCTGCTCGAAGGCCTGCATCTGGAACGCCTGACCGGAAAGGGTCAGGAGCGAGCCGGCGCCGGCCTCATGCGCGTGGCCGACGGCAGGCCCGGACGATCCGGACGGCCACGTGGCCGCGGCCGCGGTCGCGGCGGTGGCGACGGTGAACGCGCCGGCCGCGATCAGGGCGACGGCCTTGGATCGGCCGCGTTGAATTTTCCGGTGCCGTGACAAGGGGACCTTTCGGTGGTGCGCGTCACGCGATCTGCTTCACCCCTGATCGCAACTGCCACGGCAACGGCGGCAGGAATCTGCGCATGCGACGTGGCGCGGGTCAGGGCGCCGGGCTAACTCAAGGCAGCCATCACACGGGCGGGGTGCTGTCGAATCTCAACCATGCCCGACGTCAAATGGAAATGCTGACAAAAAGCAATGTGATGTAGATCACCACCACTGAATAACAAACCGCCTATGGTCCAAAATTCTCCCGTTTACCTATGCGTTTCTCGGTAAGCGAACGCATGGACGGCCGCACTATGATGAAACTCACACTGACGCTTAAACTTCGCATCGCGGACGATAGCGGGCGTCGGCAATCCGGTGCACCTGCCGCCGCCGCGGCCCCGGGGCGGTAAAACGGGGCCGACATTCCTACCTTACGTAAGGAATGAATCGCGATCAGTAGTATCCGTTGGCTTCCTCGAAAGCCCATGCGCCGCACGGATTCCCGTATATCGCCTTGATGTAACCGAGGCCCCACTTGATCTGGGTCGCCGGGTTCGTCTCCCAGTCCGGGCCGGCGCTGGCCATCTTGCTGCCCGGCAGCGCCTGCGGGATGCCGTAGGCGCCGCTGGCGTTCTCCGCGTCGTAGACCCAGCCGCTCTCCCGGTTCCACAGGTCCACCAGGCAGCCGAAGTAGGTCTGCGGGCTGAAGCCGAAGCTGGCCATCAGGTTGTAGGCGACGGATTGCGCGGTGTTCGGGTTGGGCGGCGTGGAGGTCACGTAGACGATGCCGCCGCCGCCCGTCCCGGTGCCGGTCCCGGAGGCGGGGTCGGCCGCGGCCACGTCGGCGGGCGAGGCCAGCTTCGGCTTGGCCACCACGGTCAGCGTGCGGGCCGCCGCGGTCATCGCGATCAGCTGCGCGCGCTCGGATTCGAGCAGGGCCATGGTATGGCTGCCCGGCACCGCCTCGACGGCCTGGGCAACGTTAAAAGCGCCCGATCCCGGACTGAATACTTCCGCGCCGACCGCGACGCCGATGACCGCAATGGCGGCGAGAACCGCGACCGGAAAGACAATGCCGACACGCCGGATCAGGCCCCGCTTGCGCCTATTGCTGCGATTCCCCGTCCGGTGTCGCGACAAGGCAATCCTTTCCTCCGGCCATGCCCGCCTGGCACCAGACGCCGACTCGACGCAGGACCGGCCTGCCGGGTGCGGGCCCGCGCGGTGACCTGCGCCGCGCCGCCCACCCGCTGCACCTGACCTGGTGCGCCGTCCGGCCCGCCTCGCACAAGTACCGCTGGCGCTCCACGATGCCAGAAAGGCCGCCCGAATGCGCAGCACTTCGACTAGAAAATCGGCGGCCGGTTTACCGAAGCGCCGGTGACCGTAATCACAAGACGATAACACTGTTGGTAACCAGTGCAGATCAGGCAGTCATCACGACCGTATCTCCGCGCCTGGTGGCGGCCTCCCGGCCGGAACACCGCCGGGCCTCGGGCTCCACAGGCCGGGGTCCGGCTGTCACAATCGGAACCATGGAAACACCTCTGTCGCCCCTTGACTTCGCCCGCCGGACCCGCCGGCTGCACGCCGACCGCGAGGCGGTCGTCGACGGCGAGCTTCGCCTGTCCTACCGGCAGTTCTTCGACCGCTGCGACCGCTGGTCCGCGGCGCTGCAGGGACTGGGCGTGCGGCAGGGGGACCGGGTGGCCACGATCGCGCCGAACACGCACGCGCAGCTGGAGGCCTTCTACGCGGTGCCGCAGATCGGGGCGGTCCTGGTGCCGATCAACTACCGGCTGACGGCGGAGGACTTCGTCTACATCGTCAACCACTCTGGGGCCACGGTGGTCTGCGTCCACAGCGACTACCTGAAGACGGTGGACGACGTCCGCGACCAGATGCCGGGCGTGCGCCACTTCGTGGCCTTCGAGGGCGCCGCTGCCGGGGACGCTGCCTCGGGGGACGTTGCCTCAGGGGACGCGGCGGGCGGCTGGCTCGACTACGAGGCGGCGATCGCCGCCGCCGATCCCGGCTTGGAACAGCCGGAGATCGGCGAGCGGGACCTGCTCTCGATCAACTACACGAGCGGGACCACGGCGCGCCCGAAGGGCGTGATGATCACCCACCGGAACGCCGCCATCAACACGATCGGCACGCTGCTGCACCTGCCGATAGCAGTAGGCGAGCGGTACCTGTGGACCCTCCCGATGTTCCACGCCAACGGCTGGACCTACACCTGGACGGTCACGGCGGCCGCGGGTACGCACATCTGCCTGCGCAAGGTCGACCCCGCGACCATCTTCGGGCTGATCAGGGACGAGCGGGTGAGCTGGCTGTGCGCCGCGCCGACGGTGCTGATCTCGCTGGCCAACGCGCCCGCCGCGGTGCGGGGCGAGGTCCCGCCCGGCGTGCGGGTCGTGACGGCCGGAGCGCCCCCGGCGGCGGCCACGATCGAGCGGCTGGAAACGGACCTCGGCTGGGAGGTTACCCAGGTCTACGGCCTGACCGAGACGGCGCCGTTCATCACGGTCTGCGCCCCGCTGCCCGAGCACGAGGGCCTGCCGCCGGCGGACCGCGCGGTCATCAAGGCGCGGACCGGCGTCGAGCTGCTGACCTCCGGCGAGCTGCGGGTGGTGGACCCCAAGGGGCGCGAGGTGCCCGCCGACGGGCAGACGGTGGGCGAGATCGTCGTCCGCGGAAACGCCGTCATGGAGGGCTACTACCACGACCCCGAGGCGACCGAGCGGGCCATGGGCGACGGCTGGTTCCACACCGGCGACGCGGCGGTGGTGCACCCCGACGGCTACGCGCAGATCCGGGACCGGCTCAAGGACGTGATCATCAGCGGCGGGGAGAACATCTCCTCGATCGAGGTCGAGGGCACGCTGCTCCGCCACCCGGCGATCCGGGAGGCCGCGATCGTCGGCCTGCCCCATGAGAAGTGGGGCGAGACGCCGCATGCCTTCGTGGTGCTGCACGAGGACGCCAGCACGACCGAGGACGAGGTCATCGCGTTCGCGCGGGATCACCTGGCGCACTTCAAGGCCCCCAGCGGCGTTACCTTCGTCGGCGAGCTGCCGAAGACCGCGACCGGGAAGATCCAGAAGTACGTTCTGCGGAAGGGCGCGCCTAACCTCGCCGCGCAGTAGGACTGGCCGGTTCCGGGGTCACCAGTCGAACGCGTCGGCCGCGGTCTTGTACTGGAACAGCTCGTCCGCGTCGAACCACAGGTCGATCTCGTACTTCGCCTCCTCCGGCTTGCCCGAGGCGTGTACCAGGTTCGCGACCGCCTTGCCGGTCGCGACGGCGACCGCCTTGGACTGATGCGCGAAGTCGCCGCGGATCGAGCCGGGCTGGGCCTCGTTCGGGTAGGTGGAGCCGACGATCTTGCGCACCGTGGCCACCGCGTCTTCGCCCTCGACCACGAACGCGATGACCGGGCCGCGCTGCATGAACCCCGCCGTGGCGTTGTAGACCGCTGGGCCCAGGCGCTCTTCCAGGTCGAAGTAGTGCTTGCGGGTGAAGTCGGCGTCCATCTGGCGCATTTTCATGCCGATGATCTTCAGCGACGCGTCTTCGAACCGCTGGATGATTCGTCCGGTCAGGCCGCGGGCGACGGCATCCGGCTTAAGCACGACGAGCGTGCGCTCCCGCAATGGCTGAGACTCGGCCACAGTAGTCCTTTCGCTTTCCCAAGATGGTCACAGGGTAGCGGCCCGCGCTCACGCCTTGGCAACGCAGGCTAGGTCCGCCGGGCCGGGTCCAGGGCCAGGGTCATGCAGAAGCTGTACGGGTTGACCGTGTACGTGCCGAACGGCGCGCAGCGCCGGAACCCCGCCTTGCGGTACAGCGAGCGGGCGGCGGCGAACGCGTTCGGGTCCTCCACGGCGATGATCAGGTCCACGTCCTATCCTTACCGATAAGGGGCGCTGCCCGCCGGCCAGTGCGACATCGGAGTCCAGATCGTGCCTTCGTCAGTTCCCGTGATCGACCTGGCCCCCTGGTTCGACGCAGACGAGGCGGGCCGCGCGGCCGTCGCCGCCGAGGTCGACGCCGCGCTGCAGAACGTGGGCTTCTTCCTGATCAGCGGGCACGGCGTGCCGGACGACCTGCGCGCCCGGGTCCGCGCCGAGGCCAGGGCGTTCTTCGCGCTGCCGGCCCAGACCAAGCGGAGCTACGCCGTCACCGTGGGCGGGCGGGGCTGGCTGCCGCCCGGCGTCGAGGCAAACGGTTACGCCGAGGGCACGCAGACGCCGCCGGACATGAAGGAGTCCTACGCGGTCGGCGCCGACCAGCCGACCGGCGACCCCGAGGTCGACGGGTACTGGTTCCAGCCCAACGTGTACCCGGCTGAGGTGCCGGGGCTCGAGCCCGCGGTGGTGGCCTACCTGGCCCGCATGCGCGCGCTCGCGGACGAGCTCCTGGTGATCTGCGCGGCCGCGCTAGGCCTGGCGGACGACTTCTTCACCCGGCACACCGGCCACGCCACCCACACGATGAACATCAACCGGTACCCGCCGATGACGGTGGCCGGGCGGCCGGAACCAGGGCAGTTCCGCATCGGCCCGCATACGGACTTCGGGACCGTGACCGTCCTGGACCGCGAGCCCGGCCGCGGCGGCCTGCAGGTCTGGACCGAACAGGACGGCTGGGAGGACGCGCCGTACGTCCCGGGGACGTTCACCATCAACACCGGCGACCTGCTGGCCCGCTGGAGCGGCGCGCGGTGGAAGTCCAACCGGCACCGCGTCCTGCCGCCGCAGGCCGAGGCGCCCGATGAGGATCTGGTCTCGCTGGTCTACTTCTACGAGGCCGACCACGACGCGGTGATCGAGTCGCTGCAGCCGCCGATCGGCAAGCCGAACGACTACCCGCCCGTGGTGTCGGCGCAGTTCCTGAAGAAGCTGCTGGACGCGATCACGGTCGGTTGATTGCTTCTGGTCGGGCCCGCCGCGTCAACCCGGCGGCCGCGCGGCGCGTCTTACGCCTCGTGAACGAAACCGGATATCCCGGCGGACCGACCCGCCCTGAGGGGCGCCTCCTGGCGCTCAGGTGCCTGGGCATCCCGCAGGTAGCCACGCGGACGCCGATGAGCAGGCGCCGCGCCCTGCGGTACCGGCTGGCCGCCTACTGGGCGCGGCTCAGGCCAGGCACCACGGCCGAGCTCGCGTCACTGGTCCTGCGGATGAGCGATGAGATCGACACGCGGGAACGGATGCTCGATGCGGCGCTCGGGCCGGCCGGGCGCGGGCCCGATGGGGTGCCTGCCGACCGGGCCCGGCTCACAGAGTCCAGAGGGCTTGCGTAGGTGACAGGCGGGCGGCGCGGATGGCCGGCAGCAGCCCGGCGAGGGCGCCGATGAGGAGCGCGGCGCCGAGACCGCCGGCCCACGCTTCTGGAGGGATGACAACGGCCCAGCCCTTGGCGTGGGCGTAGATGGCAGTGGCGGCGGCGCCGGCGATGTCCCCGATGGCGCCGCCGGCCAGGGCGAGCAGGATGGCCTCGGCCAGGAACTGGGTGCGGATCTGGCCTTTGGTGGCGCCCAGTGCGCGGCGCAGCCCGATTTCCTGGCGCCGTTCGAGCACGGAGATGATCATGATGTTGGCCACGCCGACCGCGCCGACCAGCAGCGCGACCGCGCCCAGGCCGAGGAACAGGGTGTCGAAGGCGCCTGCGGCGTCGGCCTGCGCGGTGAGGGCATCCGAGGGCTGGGAGACGTCGACCTCATTCGGGTGTTCCGGGTTGGCCTGGGCGCCGAGCAGGTTGTCGACGGCGGTGGTGGCGGCCTGGGTGTTGACGGTGCGGACGTAGATCTCCGAGGGGTGCCCGTCGAGGCCCAGATACTGCTCGGCGGCAGGGAAGCCGACCAGGACCGAGGTGTCGATCTGCGGGGCCAGGGTGGCGGGGTTGAGGATGCCCGCAACGTAGAACCACATGCCGCCGACATAGATCCGCTCCCCGGGCCAGATCCGGTCGATGCCCATCAGCTGGGCGGCCTCCGCGCCGAGCACGGCGACCGGCTCGCGGGCGGTAGCGGCGTTGAGGTAGCTGCCCTGGGCGACCGACGTGCCGACCACGGCGGGCAGGCCCAGGCTGGCGGCGGTCACGGTCAGTCCGTCGGTGTCGATCGACGGGATCCGCGGACTGCGGTAGACGCTGGCGTTGCTGACCGTGCCGGTGTACTGGACGCCGATGACACCGGGCAGCCGACCGATCATGGCAGCGGCGGCATCGGGCAGCTCGGCGGCCTGGCCAGTGAGATCCGTCCCGTTGGTGACGGTCAGCAGGTTGGTGCCCAGCTGGCTGATCTGCGCAAGCAGCCCGGCCTGGGAGGAGCTGGCCAGGCCAAGGACGGCCACGATCGCGGCCACCCCGATCGCGATGCCCAGTGCCGACAGCGCGGCGCGCAGCTTGCGGGTGCGCAGCCCTACGCTGGCCAGCCCGGCCAAGTCGCCCGGGCGCAGCCGGGCCGGGGCGACCGGGCCTGACGTGATGGACATCAGGATCGTCCTTCCCGGGCCGGCCAGCCCTCGACCGGGGCCGGGACGGTGTCGGTGATGATGCGGCCGTCGAGCATCTCGATATGGCGCCGCGTCGAAGCGGCGATCGCGTGGTCGTGGGTGATCACGATGATCGTGGTGCCGGCGGCGTTGAGCTCTTCCAGCAGGGCCAGGATCGAGGCGCCGGTGGCGGAGTCCAGGTTGCCGGTCGGCTCGTCGGCCAGCACGACCGGCGGGCGGCCGACGATCGCCCGGGCGATCGCCACCCGCTGCCGCTCCCCGCCCGACAGCTGGGTCGGCCGGGCACTGGCCCGGTGCCCCAGGCCGACCCGCTCCAGCGCGGCGGCGGCCAGCTGGCGGCGGCGGGCGCGCGCCACGCCCGCGTACAGCAGCCCGTCGGCCACGTTATCGAGCACCTTCTGATGCTCGGCCAGGAAGAATTGCTGGAACACGAATCCGATCCGGGTCGCCCGCAGCGCGGACACCTCCCGGTCGGTCATCGTCGCCACGTCCAGGCCGGTGACCCGCACCACCCCGCTGCTGGGCCGGTCCAGGGTGCCCATCAGGTGCAGCAGCGTGCTCTTGCCCGACCCCGACGGGCCGACCACCGCAGCCAGTTCCCCGGCCGCCACCGCCATGCTCACCTGATCCAGCGCCCGCACCGGCGACGAACCGGGATACTCCTTCGTCACCCGCTCCAGCTCCAGGACGGCGCTCACGTGGCCGGCACCACGACTTGCTCGCCCGGCGTCAGAGCCCCGGTCACCTGCACCAGGCCGGAGTTGTCGTTGAAGATCCCGACCGTCACCGGCACCAGCCGCCGGGTGTTACCGGCGCCGGTGACCTCGACCGCGTACCCCCCACCCGCCTCCCCTTCCCCCTTCGCCTGGGCCAGCAGCGCCGCCACTGGTACCGCGAGCACCGGGCCGGCGCTGCTGGCGGTGGTGATGTACACCGTCACCGGCGCCTGGTCGAAGGTCCCGGCCGCCGACGGGTGCGTCAGCGTGACCGTCACCTGAATCGTCGCGTTATCGGCCGGCCCGGACGCCACCGTGCCGACTGAGGAGATCTTCCCGGGCGTGCTGGCGCTGTCCGGCAGCGTGACCGTGACCGCGTCGCCCACCGCCACCTCCGATTCCTGGGAGGTGCTGAGCGGGATCGTCACCACGTGCTGGTCCGAGGTCGCCGCCAGCACCGGCCCAACCGCCGGGCCGCCCAGGCTGCCCAGCACGTTCGTGACCCGGATCGGCTCCGGTTCGAACACCACCGACCCCAGCGGCAGCGACCCCGGCGGGCTGGAAATCCCCAGCGCCGACTCCATCTGCTGCACCCCGTACGCGGTCTCCCACGAGAAGTAATTCCAGCCCAGCACGCTGATATCCGAGCTATCGGCATAGCCGAGCGCCACCAGGTCCTGATTCAGCTGGGTCACATCCGCCCCGGTCAGCCCCTCAGCCAGCGTCCGCCAGGCCGGCACCGGCCCGTAGAGCAGCGCCACCGGGCTGCCGTTATCCACCCGGTAGAGCACCTGCCCCTGCCGGATCACCTGCCCCGCCGGCGGCAGCCAGGTCAGCGCGCCGCCGCCCTGCCCCCGCACCGTGTACGACTCCGCGTACCCCAAGGTCGCGTCCACCGGCACCACCGACGACAGATCCTCCCGCACCACTGGCTGCGTCGCCGGCGTCGGCGCCCCCGGCCCGCTCCCAGACGAGCCAGGCGACCGGATCGCACCCGCCGCCCACGCGATCCCCGCCCCGGCTCCGACCACGACGAGCACGAGCACCACCGCGACCGCCCGCCGGAGCCGACCGCGCGGCTGCGCCTGGCCGGCCTTCCCGGCCACAACGGCACCCTCCTGCTGGCCGGCGTCCCCGCCACGGGAAACGGTCCCGCTCATGACGCTGACTGCGACTGGCGCGTTGAGATTGACACCTTCGCCCCGGGCGGCAGCAGATGCTGACAGGCACTCGCAGCGGCCTGGAACTGCGGCGAGTTGACGTTGAGGGGAGCACTAGGCGGGGACGCTGTGCTCTGGCCGGGGCTGGGGAAGTTCGGCACGCCGTGGCTGCGCATGCACTGGGAGTACTTCAACAGCAGGGGGAGCATTTGATCCTGCCGTTGCTGCTCTTTCTGTATCTGTTGCTCCAGCTGCGAGACAGACGGGCCGCCGGGCACCAGATGCCGGCAATCGCCGTAAGCCGCCTGTGCCTGGCTGCTGTCAATGTCGACTGACCCCCCGGCGCCCTCAAGTGACCCGTCTGGCGCCAGGGAGTAGCCCCCCGAGGCATCGGGGTCGGGAAAGTCCGGCACGCCGTGGCCGCGCATGCACTGCGCGAGGGCAAGTTCCTGCGCGTAGGTCGGCGCGCTGGCGGAGGACGAGGTACCGCCACCGCCGCCAAACGAAACATGCACGCCGCACCCCGCCGTCAGCGTGGCGACGGCTGCCGCGACAGCTAGGGCTGCCGCGCGCCGCCGGCCTCGGTTACCACCGGTCTTGTCGTTCATCGCGGCCTCCTGGAAAAGAGCCGAAGTGGGTCATCATGTGCTGTTGTACAGAAGGGGAGGTGACAGCACGGTGACCGGAAGTGTTACCTGGCTGTCACCCGTGACCTGCGATCCTGGGAAGCGGGCGGCAGGCTGACAACCGGGGGGCGCGGGAGGCGGCGGGCAGGCGATGCGGGTTCTGGTGACCGAGGACGACGAGGTGCTGGCCACGGCGGTGGCGGCCGGGCTGCGCCGGGAGGGGATGGCCGTCGACGTGGCCCTGGACGGCGGTGCGGCCCTGGAGCGCCTGGCGGTCAACCGGTATGACGTGGTGGTGCTGGACCGGGACCTGCCCGGCGTGCACGGCGACGATGTCTGCCGGACCCTGGCCGCGGGCAGATCCCAGACCCGGGTGCTGATGCTCACCGCGGCCAGGTCGGTCCGGGATCGGGTCGAGGGCCTCGATCTGGGCGCCGATGATTACCTGCCCAAGCCGTTTGATTTCGCCGAACTCGTGGCCCGCATCCGGGCTCTGGGCCGGCGGGCCGCCGCCCCGCTGCCCGCCAGCCTCGAGCACGGTGACCTGAGCCTGGATCCGGCCCGCCGCGTCGCGGTCCGCGCCGGGCGGCGGCTGCCGCTGACCACGAAGGAACTCGCCGTGCTGGAATGCCTGCTCGCTGCGGACGGACGGCCGGTCCCGGCTGAGGAACTGCTGGAACGGGTATGGGACGAAGCGGCCGACCCGTTCACCAGCACCGTGAAGACCACCATCGGCCGGCTCCGGGCCAAGCTCGGCGACCCGCCGGTGATCCAGACCGTCCGGGAAAGCGGCTACCGCATCGGAGAACCATAATGCCTGATCCCCGCCCGCGCCCCGGTCCTCCCCGCTGGCTGCGATTGCCCCGCCGCACCGCCCGGCTGCGCCTGACCGTCCTGTACGGCGCGGCGTTCCTGGCCTGCGGCGCGGCCGTGCTCGCCGTCGTGGCCTACCTGCTCTACTGGCACACGGCGACGGACCTGCCGTCCGGCCAGCCGAAAAGCTCCGCCTCCGCGGTAATCCACGCCAAGGTCCCCGTCGCCGACGTCCGGCAGGCAGGCGGCTACGACATCGTCAAAGTCCCGGTCGAAGTCCCCGTCGCCGACGTCCAGCAGGCAGGTGGCTACGACGTCATCAACGCCGCTATGCCCGTTGCCGCCCGGCAGCTTCCGGCGCCGCCCGTCCTCACCCCCGCTGAGCAGGCTAAGTTGGTCGCCGATGCGCGGTTTCAGATCAACTACGACAAGCGGGGGATCCTGATCATCTGCGCCCTCGCCATAGCGGGCATCGCGGTGGCCGCCGCGTCGATCGGCTGGATCATCGCCGGGCGGGTGCTGCACCCGCTGAGCACGATCACCGCCGCCGCCCGGCGGATCGCCGCCAGCAGCCTGCACGAGCGGCTGGCCCTGCACGGACCCGACGACGAGCTCAAGGAACTCGCCGACACCCTCGACAACCTGTTCGCGCGGCTGGAGGCATCGTTCGACGCCCAGCGGCGCTTCGCCGCCAACGCCTCGCACGAGCTGCGCACCCCCCTGACCCGGGAACGCACCCTGCTGCAGGTCACCCTCGCCGACCCGGCCGCCACCACCGGCACCTGGCAGGCCGTCAGCCGGGAACTGCTCGCCTCCAACGCCGAGCAGGAACGCCTCATCGAGGCGCTGCTCACCCTGGCCGGCAGCGAAGCCGGGACCGGCGAGCGCGAGCCCCTCGACCTGGCGGCCATCACCGGCGAAGCCCTGGCCGCCGCCCGCCCCGCAACCGGCCGCCTCGGCCTGCACGTCCACGCCGGCATTCAGCCCGCCATCCTCGACGGTGACCCACTGCTGGTTCGGCAGCTCGTGAACAACCTGATCGACAACGCCGTCCGTCACAACATCCCGGGCGGGGACATCCAGATCACCACCAAGACCAGCTATGCCGGCGCCGTCCTGTCGGTGATCAACTCCGGGCAGGTCATCCCGCCGGCCGAGGTCGACCGCCTGTTCCAGCCCTTCCAGCGACTCGGCCCCCGCCCCGCCCGCCACGGCCACGGCCTCGGCCTGTCCATCGCCCGCGCGATCGCCACCGCCCACGGCGCCACCATCGGGGCCCGCGCCCGGCCTGGCGGCGGCCTCGCCGTCGACGTCACTTTCCTTCCCCCGCCACCCGGTGCCCGCACCGCCCCTGGCATCCAGCCAGGGAACCGCAGCGACCGCACAGGCCGAGAATTGCCCTCATCGCGGTGACCTGGAGGTGGTTGACCTCCGATCTGGTTAGTCGCTGTAGTGATAACGAGCCTTGAGGATCTTTACCTCTTTGTCGTCGGCGCGGTACACGAGCCGGTGTTCGTCGTCGATGCGGCGGGACCAGTAGCCGGACAGGTCACCTTTCAAGGGTTCGGGCTTGCCTATCCCGGCGAACGGGTCGCGCTGGATCTCACCGATCAGGCGCGTGATCCTCACCGCCATCTTCCGGTCTGCGGCCAGCCAGTACAGGAAGTCCTCCCAGGCGTCGGGGTCGAAGTGGATGCTTCTCACTACTCGCCCGCCAGGGCCTGGAGGTCCTCCATGGTCTGGACGACGGCGGGCTGGTGCGACTTGTCCCGGGCGACGGCTTCCATGAGCCGCCGGGCGTTGGCGGGAGAGCGCAGCAGGTAGATAGTCTCCTGCCAGGAATCGAAGTCCGCCGCGGACATGAGCACGGCGTCCCCGCTCTTGGAGTTGATCCTCACCGGCACGTGGTCGTCGTTGACCTGCTGAATGAGGGGGAACAGGCGCGAGCGGGCCTCGCTGGCGCTGATAGCCACTCCGTACACCTCCCTCCTGGTTGTACAACTTAATGGTACAACATAGGGGCGGGATTTTGGTACCGATGCGGTCACCTAAGAACTGAGGTCCGCGAGCAGGGCGTCAAGGGTGAGCTCCTCCTCGATCCGCAGGTTGCTGTCCCGCACCGGGAACTGACCTGCGGGAAACACGGACCAGGAGGCTACGCCTTGGCCAGAGCCTCGTACACGTCCCAGGGAAACTCGCTGGCCTGGTCGACCTCGGCGGCCCGGGGAGCGATCTTGTCGTCGGCCAGGGCGCGAACCGACTCGCGAAGCGCCTCGTGCTCTTCGGACAGGGCGAACGCGGGGGAACCAGGGCTCATGCCTTGATGGTAGATCGACTCAGGGCAGGCCCTGGACCTTGATGGCGTAGATGCTGGCCTGGTAGGTGCCTGCATTGTCGGGGGGCAGCTCGGTGAACCAGATGAGCAGGTAGCGGGCGTGCGCAGGCGAGGCCAGGGACAACTCGACGATGCTGCCCGCACGGGTGGACGTCGCCACCGTGTGCAGGTCGGCCGGCACGGGCTGGCTGCCGGCCCGCAGCTGGACGCTGGCGCCCGGCTGGCCGCCGAGCCAGAGCCGCACCGCGGAGATCGTGACCGGGTGGCCCATGTCGAGCAGCAGGCCGGTGCCCGCCTGCAGGTGCCCGAAGTCCGAGGTGGCGTACCAGTCGCTGTACCAGGGCGTGGCCGGGTGGCCCGCGATCGCGAGCGAGGCCCGCTGCGGGTCGTCGCCGTCGGCGGTCCCGGCCGGGCCGAACGCGGTCACCTGGGCCGGGGTGAGGGTCTGGGTCGCCACCGGGCTGGCCGAGGGGGTCGGGGTCGGGCTGGCCTGCGCCGTGCTGGCCTGGACGCTGGGCGTGATGGACGGCGCCGAGGTGGGCTGGCCGGCGTGGGCCGGACGCTGGCTGGTGGCGTCGGCCGCGCGCTGGGTCTTGCCCACGCCGGAGGCGAACTTGTAGCCGGCGAAGCCGAGCACGGCCAGCACCACCACGGCCAGGACGGCCATCCACCGGACCCGGCGCCGCTCGCGCTTCCTGATCGGCATCATCGGCTGGAAGGCCTCGGCCGCGGTGATCTCCTGGGCGGATCGCCACCGCTCGTCGAACTCCTCGATCAGCGGCGCGGGGTCGGTGCCCACCGCCTGGGCGATGGCGCGGATGTGGCCCCGGGCGTAGAAGTCACCGCCGCAGGCCGCGTAGTCGTCCTGCTCGATGCCCTTGATGATGTTCTCCCGGACCCGGGTGCGCGCGCTGACCTCGGCCACGGTGAGCCCGGCATGCCGGCGCGCCGCAGCCAGGGTCGCGCCGATGCTCACGCCCGCCTCCCAGGCTCGCCAGACCGGATCGCAGGGAGCATGCCCGCATCGGGCGGGCCCTAAGCGGGCTCATTCCGCGGGGCGGCGATCACGCAGGGTAGCACCCTTGGCTCGCGCCTGGTCGGCCAGCTGCCCGGCGAAGGAGACGAGCCGGGCGCGCAGCGCCTCGGCGGCCGGGCCCTCGGCGGCGGCGAGGATCCGGACGGCGAGCAGGCCGGCGTTGCGCGCGCCGCCGACCGCGACGGTCGCGACCGGGATCCCGGCCGGCATCTGGACGATCGAGAGCAGCGAGTCCAGGCCGCCCAGGTTGGCCAGCGGCACGGGGACGCCGATGACGGGCAGCGGGGTGACCGAGGCCAGCATGCCCGGCAGGTGCGCCGCGCCGCCCGCGCCCGCGATGATCACCCGCAGGCCGCGGCCGGCCGCCGACGACCCGTACTCGATCATGTCCCGCGGCATCCGGTGCGCGGACACCACGTCCGCCTCGTACGGGACGGCGAACTCGTCCAGCGCCACGGCCGCGGCCTGCATGACCGGCCAGTCCGAGTCGCTGCCCATGACGATCCCGACCACCGGGGCCTCCGGGTTCACTGGCCGTCCTCCTTGCCCCAGCGCAGGTAGCTGGCGGCCCGGCGGGCCCGGTCCGCGAGTTCCGCCGGATCGCGGTGGTCCCGGCCGCCGGTCACCGTGACGTGGCCGATCTTGCGGCCGGGACGCACCGGCTTACCGTACATGTGCACCTTGACCGCCGGGTCGGCCGCCATGACGTGGATGTACCGGTCATAGACGTCCTCGTCGTCGCCGCCGAGCACGTTGGCCATCACCGTCACCGGCGCGGCCAGCGCCGGGGACCCGAGCGGCAGGTCCAGGACGGCCCGCAGGTGCTGCTCGAACTGGGAGGTGAGTGCGCCCTCGATGGTCCAGTGGCCGCAGTTGTGCGGGCGCATGGCCAGCTCGTTGACCAGCAGCCCCCGTCCGGTCTCGAACATCTCCACCGCGAGCAGTCCGGTGACGTCCAGCTCGGCGGCGATCCGCAGCGCGAGTTCCTGAGCCTGCGCCGCCCGGGCGGGGGCCAGGCCCGGCGCGGGAGCGATCACCTCGCGGCAGATGCCGTCCCGCTGGACCGTCTGCACCACCGGGTACACCGCGCCCTGGCGGTGCGGCGAGCGGGCCGCGAGCACGGCCAGCTCGCGCTCGAACGCCACGTACTCCTCGGCGATCAGCCGCAGGCCGTGCGCGAGGACGGCCCGGGCTTCGGCCGCCGAGGCGCACACCCAGACGCCCCTGCCGTCGTAGCCGCCGCTGACCGCCTTCAGCACCACCGGCCAGGTCCCGGCCGCGAACGCCTCGACCTCGGCGATCCCGCTCACCGGCGCGAACCGGGGACAGTGGACGCCCAGGCCGGCCAGCCGCTCGCGCATGGCCAGCTTGTCCTGGGTGAAGCGCAGGGCGGCGGCGGCGGGCCGGACCGGGACGCCCGCCTGCTCCAGGGCGGCCAGGTGCTCGCCCGGCACGTGCTCGTGGTCGAACGTGAGCACGTCGCACCCGGCGGCGAAGTCCCGCAGGTCAGCCAGCGAATGGTAGTCCCCGACCTGAGTCCCGGCGGCGACCAGCGCGGCGCTGTCGGCGGCCGAGCCGGCCAGGACGCGGAAACCGACGCCCAGGCCGATGGCCGCCTGGGCGGTCATCCGGGCCAGCTGGCCGGCGCCCACCATGCCGACCACGGGCACCCCGCGCGAGGCGAGGGCGGGCGAGGCGGGCAGACCCGGGGAGTCGGTCACGCTCCGTACCCTACGGGACGGGCGGGCGCGCAGGTGACCGGGTGGGGACACCACGATCCGTTCGGTATTCAAGGCCTTTCTCTCTTGAAGCATCGGTCTGTTTCCAGCACATTTAGAAGATCAGGCCGCCCCCCTGTGATCACGGCCACCGGAGGAGGGAACGCAGATGGCGACACGCGACCAGAACGTCACACACGGCACCGATGCGGACGCGGGCGTTCTGGTCCGCGAGGGTAGCTACGGCAGCCAGGTCATGACGGTCGAGCCGGGCGGCGCGGAGTTCATCCCGCTGAACGAGCGGCACGGCCGGCCGATACAGCTGTTCTGGACCTGGACCTCGCCGAACATGGAGTTCGCGACGATCTTCGTCGGCGTGCTCGCGGTCGCCGTGTTCGGCCTCGGCTTCTGGACCGCGGCGCTGGCCATCATCCTCGGCAGCGGGATCGGCGCGATCGTCCAGGGCGCGCTGTCGGTGCGCGGGCCGCGGTACGGGGTGCCGCAGATGGTGCTGAGCAGGCTGGGGTTCGGCTACTGGGGCAACGCGCTGCCCGCCGGGCTGAACTCGGTCACGGCCGGCATCGGCTGGTTCGCGGTCAACAGCGTCAGCGGCGCGTTCGCGCTGAACGTGCTGACCCACCTGCCTAAGGTGCTGTGCCTGCTCATCATCGTCGTGGTGCAGGTCGCGGTGGCGTTCTTCGGCTACAACCTGGTGCACCTGTTCGAGCGGTACGCCTTCCCCATCCTCACCGTCATCTTCCTGATCGCGGCGGGAGTCATCCTGAGCAAGGCCCACCCGGGAGCGAGCCACCACACCTTCGCCGGCGGGTTCCTGCTGACGTTCGGCGCCTCGTTCGGGTACGCGGCGGGCTGGAACCCCTACGCGGCCGACTACACCCGGTACTTCAAGCCGTCGACCAGCAAGGCGGCCATCGCCTGGTGGTCCGGGCTCGGGTTGTTCCTGTCCTGCGCGGTGCTCGAGATCGTCGGCGCGGCGTCCGCCACGCTGACCGGCGCCAACGCCGCGGGCAGCAACCCGACCGGCGCCTTCACCGGACTGCTGGCCACGCCGCTGGCCGACCTCACGCTGCTGGCCATCGCGCTCGGCGCGGTCTCGGCGAACGTGCTCAACATCTACTCCGGCGCGCTGTCCTTCACCGCGATCGGCATCAAGCTGCCGCTGTCACTGCGGCGGGCGATCGTGGCGCTCGGCTTCGGCACCATCGGGTTCTTCCTGGCCTGGAGCGCGCTGCCCAACGCCGGCACCAAGTACGAGAACTTCCTGCTGATCATCGCGTACTGGATCGCGCCGTGGCTGGCCGTGTACTTCTGCGACCTGCTGCTGCGGCGCAACCCGGACGAGGCGCTGCTGTTCGCCACCCGGCGCACGAACTGGGCCGGGCCGGTGGCCATGCTCGCCGGCATGGGCATCTCGATCTGGCTGTTCTCCAACCAGACCGAGTACCTGGGCGTCGTGCCGACGCACGTCCCGTCGGTCGGAGACCTGACCTTCGAGGCCGGCTTCCTGATCACCGCCGTGGTGTACCTCGGCTGGCACGCCGTGGCCCGGACCGGGCGGGAGCGCACCCTGGCCGGCTGAGCTCCGCCCGGGCGCGGTCGGTTCCGGGCGGTTTGAGCGGGTCGCCTGAGGGAAGCGTGAGTCGGCACCCAGGCGCGGCCGGTAGCATGTGCAGGTCTTGCTCGGAGCCTGCCGGGGATTTGCGCAGGCCGCATGTTATGCCGTGCCGTTGAAGCACAGTGCCGAAAGGACTTCCTTTTATGCCCAGGATGGCAAGCCTCCGCAAGCGCTTGACCGACCTGATCCCGGAACTGGCAAGGTTCGGTGTCGTCGGGCTGATCGGGGCGATCATCGACCTGGGCGGCGCGGACTACCTGCACGTCCACCTGGGCGTCGAGCCCATGGCGGCCAAGGCGATATCTATCACCGCGGCCACGGTGGTCACCTACCTGGGCAGCCGGTTCTGGACCTTCCGGCACCGGGTCAACCAGGCGCTGCTGCGCGAGGGCGTCTTGTTCGCGGTGCTGAACGTCATCGGCCTGGGCATCGCCGAGGCCGTGATCGCGGTCACCACGTACGGGCTGGACATGAAGTCGGAGCTGGCCTATAACGCAGCCAGCGTGGTCGGCACCGGGCTCGGAACGATCTTCCGGTACTTCGCGTACAAGAAGTGGGTCTTCCTGGCGGGTGCACCCGGCACCGTGGTGGCCGCCGGGGAGGCGGCGGTGTCCGGGATCGTCGACCCAGCCGAGACGAGCCCGTCGGGTGCGGTGCTGACGGGTAGTGACGGGCCGCCGCGGGAGGAGCTCGAGCCGCCCGCGGACGCCGGCTACGGCCCGGCCTGGGAGCATCTTGAGCCCGCCGAGTCGGGATCGCTGGAGGGAAATCGTCCCTAGGCGGGACCGCGGACGGGCTGGGTGCCGGGGTTCAGCGGGTGCCGGGGCAGGAACACCCCGAACGTGGCGGGCTTGGCCTTGACCAGCACGACCCGGCCGCCGTCGGCGGCCGCCATGGTCCGGGCCAGCGCCAGCCCTAGCCCGGTGCCCTCGGGGCGGCCGCTGACGCTCCGCTCGAAGATGCGCGATGCCAGGTCCGGCGGGACGCCCTTACCCTCGTCCCGGACCTCGATCACCACCGACCGGGCGCTCTGCGAGGTCTGGATGGTCACCGTGCCGCCGCCGTGCATCAGCGCGTTGTCCAGCAGGGTGGCGAGCACCTGGGCCAGCCCGCCGGGGGTGACGCGGGCCTGCAGGCCGCGCACGCCGATGACGACCAGCTTGCGCCTGGCCCGCCGGAAGGCCGGCTCCCACTCCACGACCTGCTGCTGCACGATCTCGTCGATGCCGGTCAGCTCGGCCGAGGCCGCGGTCGCGCGGCGGGCCGGGCTGAGCAGCTGGGTGACGACGTCGGCGAGGCGTTCGGCCTGGGCCAGGGCGGCGCTGCCCTCTTCCCGGACCACGTCGGGGTCGTCCGCGGCGGCGATCATCTCCTCCAGTCGCATGGACAGCGCGGTCAGCGGGGTGCGCAGCTGGTGCGAGGCGTCCACGGCGAGCTCGCGGTCCGCGGCGAGCAGGCTGGACAGGCGCCGGGCCGAGCTGTCCAGCCCGTCGGCCACCTGATCCAGGTCGGCCACCCCGTACCGGCGGCCAAGCGGGCGCGGGTCGCCGGCGCCGAGCCGCCCGGCGGCTTCGGCGAGTTCCTCGACCGGCCGGGCCATCCGGCCCGCGAGCACCGCGGCCAGCCAGGCGGCCAGGGCCACCGCCCCGGCCATCAGCCCGGCGACGACGGCCACCGCGCCCGCGCCGTGCCCGGCGACGATGACCAGCGCGGGCACGCCCACCACCAGGATCGCGGCCACCACGGCGGCAAAGGTGGAGAACCACAGCCTCCTGCGCACAGCTCAGCCCGTGCTAGTCGCCGCGTTCAAAACGGAACCCGACGCCGCGGACCGTGGTGATGTACCGGGGGCTGTGCGCATCGTCGCCCAGCTTGCGGCGCAGCCAGGAGATGTGCATGTCGAGCGTCTTGGTGGAGGTCCACCACTTCGCGTCCCACACCTCGCGCATGATCTGCTCGCGGGTGACCACCTTTCCCGCGTCCCGCAGCAGGATCCAGAGCAGGTCGAACTCCTTGGTGGTCAGGTCGAGCTCGACCTCGCCGTGCCAGGCCCGGCGGGCGTCGGGGTCGATCCGTACGCCGAGCACCGCCGAGCCCTCGGCCGTCCCCCGCCGGAGCAGGGCGCGGACCCGGGCTAGCAGCTCGGCCAGCCGGAACGGCTTGGTGACGTAGTCGTCGGCGCCCGCGTCCAGGCCCACCACGGTGTCCACCTCGTCGGCGCGGGCGGTGAGGATCAGCACCGGCACCGCGTAGCCGCCGGCCCGGACCCGCCGGCAGACCTCGAGCCCGTCGAGTTCGGGCAGGCCGATGTCGAGCAAGATCAGGTCGACACCTTCGCCCAGGGCCCGATCGAGCGTGGTCGGCCCGTCCGCGGTGACGTCCACCTCGTATCCCTCGCGGCGCAGGGCGCGGGACAGGGGTTCGGAGATGGAGGTGTCATCCTCGGCGAGCAGCACGCGAGCCATAGCTAAATAGTAAAGGAAAGGTAAAACGTTTGCCGCCCTCACGCGGTGTTGATCAGGCGGGGCTGATGCCGTGGCGGCGGCGCGGCGGGGTGCGGTCCCGGCCGCGGGCGACGGCGAACCGGCGGATCAGCTCGTCACGCAGGTCCTCGGGCTCGACCACGTCGTCCACGACGAGTTCGGAGGCGAGCCGCAGGATGTCGATGTCCTGCTCGTAGTCGCGGCGCAGGCGTTCGGTCTCGGCAGCCCGCTCGGTCTCGTCGGCGATCTGCTCGAGCTTGTTCGCGTACACGGCGTTCACCGCGGCCTCGGCGCCCATGACCGCGATCTTGGCCGTGGGCAGGGCGAGCGTGGCGTCCGGTTCGAAGCCGGGGCCCGCCATCGCGTACAGTCCCGCCCCGTAGGCCTTGCGGACCACGACGCAGATCTTGGGTACGGTGGCGTCGGACATGGCCGCGATCATCTTCGCGCCGTGCCGGATGATGCCCTGCCGCTCCACGGCGGTGCCGACCATGAAGCCCGGCACGTCGGCCAGGAACAGCAGCGGGATCCCGAACGCGTCGCAGGTCTGGATGAACCGGGCCGCCTTATCCGCGGAGTCGACGAACAGCACCCCGCCCTTGAACATCGGGTTGTTCGCGATCACGCCGGTCACCTGGCCGTCCAGCCGGGCGAAGCCGGTGACGACCTCCCGGGCCCACAGCGCGTGGATCTCGAAGAAGGAGTCCTCGTCGGCCACGCCGCGGACGAACCGGCGCATGTCGAAGGCCTGGCGCTCGCTCTCGGGGACCAGAGCCCGCAGGTCCGCTGATTTCGGGGGCCGGGCCTGCGCCGAAGGCAGCGGCGCGGACCAGTTCTGCGGCAGGTAAGAGAGGTACGTCCGGACCGCCTCCAGCGCTTCGGCCTCCGAGGACGCGAGGAGATGCCCGCTGCCGGACACGGTGCAGTGCAGCCGGGCGCCGCCCATCTCCTCCAGCGTGGTTTTCTCGCTGACCACCATCTCGACCATCCGCGGGCTGCCCAGGTACATCGAGGCGTTGCCGTCCACCATCGCGGTGAAATCGCAGAAGGCCGGGATGTACGCGCCGCCGGCCGCCGACGGGCCGAACAGCGCGCAGACCTGCGGGATCGAGCCGGAGGCGCGGATCTGGGTGCGGAAAATACGCCCGGCGCCGCGTCTGGAAGGGAACATGTCCACCTGATCGGTGATCCGGGCCCCGGCCGAGTCGACCAGGTAGATCATCGGGATGCCGCTCTCGTAAGCCTTCTCGATGATCCGGATGATCTTCTCCACGGTGCGGGCGCCCCAGGACCCGGCCTTGACCGTGGAGTCGTTGGCCATCAGGGCCACCGGCCGGCCGTCGATGGCGGCGGTGCCGGTGATCACGCCGTCGGCGGGCAGCCCCTCGGCCAGGGCGTTGGCGTACCGGCCGTCCTCGGTGAAGCTGTCCTCGTCGGTGAGCAGCGCGATCCGCTCCCGGGCGAACAGCTTGCCGCGCGCGGCGGCGGCCTGGTGGTAGCGGGGGGCGCCGCCGCGCTCGATGGTCTCGCGCAGCTTGGAAAAGTCGGTCATGGCTGAATTGTCCGGGTGCGGGGCCGGCGCGGAGGACCTGGGAGGGCAGGGGGCGGCCGACGATGCCCTCGGCCTGCGCCGCCGCCGCGATCATGGCCTCCAGGTCGATGCCGGTCGCGACCCCCATGTCCTCGACCATGTGCACGAGTTCCTCGGTGGCGATGTTGCCGGTCGCGCCCGGCGCGTAGGGGCAGCCGCCCAGGCCGCCGACCGAGGCGTCGAAGTCGGACACGCCGAGCTCCAGGGCGGCCAGCACGTTGGCCAGCCCGGTGCCGCGCGTGTTGTGGAAGTGCAGGTTCAGCGCGGTGTCCGGATGGGCCGAACGGAACGCCCCGACCAGCGCCCGGACCCGGGTCGGGGTGGCCATGCCGGTGGTGTCCCCGAACGAGGCCGAGTCGGCCCCGCCGGCCAGGGCCCGCCCGGCCACCGACACCACCCGGCTGACCGGCACGTCGCCCTCGTACGGGCAGCCCCAGGCGGTGGACACGATGACCTGCACGGTCGCGCCGCGGTCGTGGGCGACCGAGATGATCTCCGCGATCTCATCCAGCGACTGCCCGGTGGAGCGGTTCACGTTCTTGCGGTTGTGCGTCTCGGAGGCCGAGACGACCGCCTCGAGTTCGGTGAAGCCGGCGTCGAGGGCCCGCAGGGCGCCCCGGAGGTTCGGCACCAGGGCCGAGTACCTGACCCAAGGGGCCCGGACCGCGCGCTTCCACACCTCGTCGGCGTCGGCCATCTGCGGTATCGCCGAGGGCCGCACGAACGATACCGCCTCGATCCGCCGCACGCCGGTGGCGGACAGCCGGTCGAGCAGCGCCACCTTGGCGTCGGTCGGCACCGGGTCCTCGTTCTGCAGCCCGTCCCTCGGCCCGACCTCGCGCACCGAGATCCGGTCCGGCAGCTCCCAGCTCATGTTTCCAAGGCTAACCGCCGACGGGAGCCGGCTGAGCCGACCTGTGCTCGGCCAGTCGGCCACGGTGCGGATCGGGAGCTAAGGCTGGTTCCGCTGGTCGCGCTCGAGCCGGCGCTGCTCGTCCTCGACCAGCCGGAACAAGGTGGCCTGCACGTACTCCACGTGCGGGATGTCCCGCAGCACGATCTGGCCGTGCTCGCCCGCCGACTCCACCACCAGCCGCCCGGCCCCGAGCAGCCGGTCGAGCAGGCCCTTCTCGAACGACACGTCGTTGATCCTGGTCAGCGGGATGTCACGGCCGTGCCGGGTCACGATGCCGAACCTGGTCCGCAGCCGCTTGGTGGTGAGCTCATAGGTCGTGGTCCGCCAGCGCAGCACCGGCACGATCAGCCACACCATCAGGACCAGCACCGTGACCACCCCCACCGCGCCGCGGCCCGCCATCGCATCCGAACCGCGGATCAGCGCCTCCGCGACCAGGGCGACCGCCACCACCAGCACCGCGACCAGGATCGGGCGGATCAGCGTTTTCCAGTGCGGATGCAGCAGCAGCACGGGCTGCTCGCCACCGGTCAGCGAGGAGTCACGGTCCATACGCCACATAGTGGCACGCGCCAGCCACTGCTCAGCGCAGGTGCACGATGTCGCCCGCGGCCACCGGCAGGTCGGCCTCCAGTAGGCTGCTGAGCAGTAGCCTGCCGTCCGCGTCGACGCCCGCGGCCACGCCGTCGAGCGCGCGGCCGCCGGGCCGTTCGACCCGGACGCGCCGACCGAGGGTGGCGCACAAGCGGGTGTACTCGGCACGCAGCCCGGACCGTTCGGTATCTCCCGAGACCGAAGACCACGCCCGGTACCTACGTTCCAGCCCAGCCAGGATCCCGGCCAGCAACCGGGTCCGGTCCAGGCTCGGCGACCCTTCCAGACGCAGCGAGGTCGCGGCCAGCGCGCCGGGACCGGGCGGCGGGAGCTCGGCCGGCCCGGTGGACACGTTGACACCGATGCCGACCACCACCGCGTCGCCGGCCGCCTCGGCCAGGATGCCGGCGAGTTTCCTCGGACCGGCCAGCACGTCGTTCGGCCACTTGAGCTGCGCGTCCACCGCGGCCACATCGCGCACCGCGGCGGCCACGGCCACCCCGGCCAGCAGCGGGAGCCAGCCCAGGCGGGCCCGCGGCACCGGCACCGGCCGCAGCAGCACGGAGAAGGTCAGGGCCGCGCGCGGCGGCGACACCCAGACGCGGCCCAGCCGGCCGCGCCCGGCGCTCTGCTGCTCGGCGGCGAGCACCGCGCCTTCCGGCTCGCCGCCGGCCGCGCGGGCCAGCAGGTCGGCGTTGGTCGAGCCGGTGACGGGGGTCACCTCGACGGACCGCCACAGGCCGCCGGGCCGGACCACGGCGGCGTGCAGCGCCGCGACGTCGAGGCCGGCCCGCTCCGGACCTGCGGCTTGGTTCTCGGTGGGCATGGTTAACCGTGGCCGCGGATTAGTCGCCGATCTTGATGCGCAGGCGGCGGAAGCCCTTGCCCTTGCTCTCGATCTTGACCACCTCGATGCGGCCGACCTGGCTGGTCGAGGCGACGTGGGTGCCGCCGTCCGCCTGCTGGTCCAGGCCCACGATGTCGACCACCCGGACCTCCTTGACCTCCGGTGGCACCAGGTTGGTGGCGGTGCGGATGATGTCGGGCAGGGCGAAGGCCTCGTCCCGGGGCAGCACCCGCACGTCGATGCGCCGGCCGGCCCGGATCTCGGTGTTGCAGGCCGCCTGCACCGCGTCGCGGAAGCCCTCGGGCAGGTCCGGCAGGTTGAAGTCCATCCGCGCGGTCAGCGGCTCCATGTTGCCCCCGGTGACCAGCGCCCCGTAGTCACGGAACACCACGCCGCACAGCACGTGCAGGCCGGAGTGGGTACGCATCAGCGCGGTGCGCCGGCCGTCCTCGACGGCGCCGCGGACGGCGGTGCCGGCGGGCGGCAGCGGGTCACCCTCGGCCGGGATCAGGTACAGGTCGTCGCCCTTGCGCGCGCCCACGATGCGGGTCTGCACGCCGCCCCACAGCAGCACGCCGTGATCGGGCGGCTGGCCGCCGCCGCCCGGGTAGAACGCCGACCGGTCCAGGACGATGCCCTCGGCGTCGGCCGCGAGCACGGTGCCGTCCCACGCCCGCAGCGTCTGGTCGTCCAGTTCGAGCCGGTGCGTGCGCCATTCGCCGTCACTCATGCAGGCGAGCCTAGCCGGTGTTCTGCAGGCCGGCCGCGACTCCGTTGACGGTGAGCAGCAGCAGGCGCTCCAGGCGCTCTTGGCCGCCGTCCCCGGACGGCGCGCGGAGTGCGGCCAGCGCCCGCAGCTGCAGGTAGGACAGCGCGTCCACGTACGGGTCGCGCAGCGCGACGGCCCGGGACAGCACCGGCCGGTCGGCCAGCAGCCGGTCGTGGCCGGTGACGGCCAGCACCAGCCGCTTGGTCAGGTCGTACTCGGCGATCACGAGCCCGGTCAGGTCGTCCCGGCCGCCGAGGGCAAGGTAGCGGGCCGCGATCGGCCGGTCGGTCTTGGCCAGGCTCATCTCGGCGTTGTCGAGCAGCACGCCGAACAGCGGCCACTCGCGGTACGCACGGCGCAGCACGTCGGTACCGTCGGGATCGGCCTCGATGGCGGCCAGCCCGCTGCCCAGCCCGAACCAGCCGGGCAGGTTGACCCGGGTCTGCGACCAGGCGAACACCCAGGGGATGGCGCGCAGGTCGTTCAGGTCCATGGCCTTCGGGTCCGGAGCGGCGCTGAGGCCGCGCTTGGCGGGCCGGGAGCCGATCCGCAGGCCACCGATCTCGCCCAGCGGGCTGATCCGGGCGAACCACTCGGCGAACCCGTCCGCCTCGACCAGCCCGCGGAAGGCGGCGCACGCGGCCTTGTCGATCCGGTCGGCGATGCCGCGGTAGCCGGCCGCCGCGGCCGCGGTCCGCTCGGCTCGGCGCTGCGACGAGGCGAGCAGGACCGCGGAACTGACCTGCTCCAGGTGCCGCTTGGCGATGGCCTGCTGGCCGTACCGGGCGAAGATCACCTCGCCTTGTTCGGTGACCTTGAACGACCCGTAGACCGAGCCGGGCGCCTGGGCCAGCACGGCCCGCCCGGCCGGCCCGCCGCCGCGGCCGAGCGCGCCGCCGCGGCCGTGGAACAAGGTGAGCCGCACGCCGTGGGCCGCGGCCCACTCGGCCAGCCGGGCCTGGGTGTCGAACAGCCGCAAGGTGGCGCTGGCCGGGCCGAGTTCCTTGGCCGAGTCGGAGTAGCCGAGCATCGCCTCCAGGCGCCCGCCGGTGGCGGCCAGGCGTTCGGCGACCGCCGGGAGGGCGATCATGCCGGTCAGCACGGCGGGCGCGTTGGCCAGGTCGACGCCGCTCTCGAACAGCGGCACCACGTCGAGCACCGGCGTCCGGCCGCCGCCCGCGGCGTAGCAGGCCAGCTCGTAGACCGCGGCGAGGTCGCCGGCCGACCGGGTGAAGCTGACCACGTAGCGCCGGCACGCATTCACGCCGAACCGGTCCTGGATCCAGCCGATGGCCCGGAAGGTGGCCAGCACCTCCTCGGCCTCCGCCGACCGCGGGGCGCCCGCTTCGTCCAGGCCGGGCGGGCCGGCGGCCCGCAGCTCGCGCAGCACCCGGGCGTGCACCTCGCTGTGCTGCCTGACTTCCAGGCCCGCGAGGTGGAAGCCGAACGTCTCGGCCTGCCAGATCAGGTTCTGCAGCTCACCGTAGGCCTGCAGGCCGGCCCCGGCCGCGGCCAGCGAATCCTGGACGACGCGTAGGTCGGCGAGGAACTCCTCCGGGCCCGGGTAGGCCAGGTCGGCGTGCCGCATCCGGGTGGCGTTGATCCGCTGCGCGGCGTACAGCAGGTAGGTCCGGTACGGCTCCTGCGGGGAGCGGGCCGCGATCTCGGCCAGCAGCTCGGGGTGGGCGGCCGCGGCGGCCGCGAGCGCGCGGCGCAGGCCCGCCGACGACGGGGTGGTCGCCTCGTGCGCGGTCAGCGCCCGGCCGGTCCGGACCGTGGCGGTCTCCAGCGCACGCAGGATGTGGTCGGCCTGGATGGTGGCCGTCTCCCGGGTGACCTGCGCGGTCACGAACGGGTTGCCGTCCCGGTCCGCGCCCACCCAGCTGCCGAAGCGCAGGTAAGCGGGCACCGGCGTCGCGGCCAGTGGCGTCGCGCCCCGGGCGGCCGGGTCCAGCGCCCGGTCCAGCTCCCGGTACACGGCGGGGACGACCCGGAACAGCGTCTCGTCGAACGCGGTCATGACCGTCCGGACCTCGTCGATCGGGTCCATGGCCTTGACCCGGAGCTGCGAGGTCCGCCACAGCAGGTCGATGTTCTCGCGCAGCCCGCGGCGCGCCTCGGCGCGCTCGGCCGCCCCGGCCCGCTCGTCGTCGGTGATGCTCAGCAGCTCGCTGATCCGGCGCAGCACCGCCACCACGGCCCGGCGGCGGGCCTCGGTGGGATGCGCGGTCAGCACCAGGTGCACGCGCAGGTCATCGAGCACCTCGGTAAGGTGCGCACGCCCGCCGTCGCGGCTGAGCTCGGTCACGGCGGCGGCGAGCGACTCGCGGACCGGCTCGTGCCCGGCGTCGCGCTCGCGCAGCAGCCGGATGCGCTGATGCTCCTCGGCCAGGTTGGCCAGGTGGAAGTAGACGGTGAAGGCGCGCGCCACCTGCTCGGCCCGGTCCAGGTCCCAGGAGGCGACCAGGGCCGCGATCGCGTCCCCGGCATCCTCGGCGTCCTCGCGCGCCTGGTAGCGGGCCTCGATCACGGCGTGCCGCAGCCGCTCCACGTCGGCCAGCAGGTCCGGGCCGACCGAATCGCGGACGACCTCCCCGAGGATCTCGCCGAGCAGCCGGACGTCGCGTCGCATCACCTCCGGCAGTGCGGCCCGGTCCCTGTCCCGATCCATGTTCACGTTGCGAGCGTAATCCGCTCGTGTGACGGACCCGTTAAATTGATGCCATGACGAACCCCGCCGCCGCGGCTGCTGACCCGGATCCGCACACTACTGCGGGCAAGCTCGCCGACCTGGAGCGCCGCCGGTACGAGGCGGTGCACGCGGGGTCCCAGCAGGCGGTGGCCAAGCAGCACGAGCGGGGCAAGCTGACCGCGCGGGAGCGGATCGACATGCTGCTGGATCCCGGCTCGTTCACCGAGTTCGACGAGCTGGCCCGGCACCGCGCCACCGACTTCGGCATCGCGGCCACCCGCCCCTACGGGGACGGCGTGGTCACCGGGTACGGCACCGTGGACGGGCGCCCGGTGTGCGTGTTCAGCCAGGACTTCACGGTGTTCGGCGGCTCGCTGGGCGAGGTCTACGGCGAGAAGATCGTCAAGATCATGGACCACGCGCTGAAGACCGGCTGCCCGATCATCGGGATCAACGACGGCGGTGGCGCCCGTATCCAGGAGGGCGTGGTGGCCCTCGGCCTGTTCGCCGAGATCTTCTACCGCAACGTGATGGCCTCGGGCGTCGTCCCGCAGGTGTCACTGATCATGGGCCCGTGCGCGGGCGGCGCGGTCTACTCCCCCGCGATCACCGACTTCACCCTCATGGTCGAGGGCACCAGCCACATGTTCATCACCGGGCCCGACGTGATCAAGACCGTGACCGGCGAGGACGTGACCTTCGAGGACCTCGGCGGCGCCCATGCGCACGGGGTCAAGTCCGGCGTCGCGCACTACCAGGCGTCCGATGAGCAGGACTGCATTGACTTCGCCAAGGACCTGCTCTCCTACCTGCCCTCGAACAACCTGGAGGAACCGCCCCGGATTGTTTCGGACGCTTCCCCGGAGATCGGGCCGGTCGACGAGGAACTCGACACGCTCATCCCGGACTCGCCGAACCAGCCCTACGACATCCACGAGGTGATCACCCGGGTCCTGGACGACGGTGAGTTCCTGGAGATCCACGCGGGCTTCGCGCCGAACATCGTGGTCGGCTTCGGCCGCGTCGAGGGCTCGCCGGCCGGCGTAGTGGCCAACCAGCCGATGCACTTCGCCGGGTGCCTGGACATCGACGCGTCGGAGAAGGCGGCCCGGTTCGTCCGGACCTGCGACGCGTTCGGCATCCCGATCCTGACCTTCGTCGACGTGCCGGGCTTCCTGCCCGGCGTGAGCCAGGAATGGCGGGGCATCATCCGGCGCGGGGCCAAGCTCATCTACGCCTACGCCGAGGCCACCGTGCCCAAGGTCACCGTGATCACCCGGAAGGCCTACGGCGGCGCCTACGACGTGATGGGCTCCAAGCACCTGGGCGGGGACGTCAACCTGGCCTGGCCCACCGCGCAGATCGCGGTCATGGGCGCGCAGGGCGCGGTGAACATCCTGTACCGCCGGGAACTGGCCGCCGCCGCGGACCCGGGCGCGCTGCGCGCGCAGCGGATCGCCGAGTACGAGGACACCCTGGCCAACCCGTACATCGCGGCCGAACGCGGCTACGTCGACGCCGTCATCCGCCCGGCCGAGACCCGGCTGGCGGTGACCCGCGCGCTGCGCGCGCTGCGCACCAAGCGCCAGACGCTGCCGCCCAAGAAGCACGGCAACATCCCGCTCTGAAATTACTCAACGTGATCAGTTAAATCCAATCTGTCGACGAATGTGGCACATGTGGCGCACGCATGGCGCCGGCTGGCCTAGAGTCAAAGGTGATGACCGAATTCGCCGCCCCGCTTCCCATCCTGGCCCGCTACGCGGTCATGGTGGACGTCGGCTATATCTATGCCGCGGCAGGTGAGCTGCTGTTCGCGACCAGCTCGCGCCGGGAGTTCCGGGTCGACGCGGTCCCGCTGATCCAGGTCGTCACCAAGCACGCCGATGAGATCATCCGCGGCGAGCTGCTCCGGGTCTACTGGTACGACGCGGCCCGCGACCGGGTGCCGACCATCGACCAGCGCGTCATCGCGCAGATGCCCTGGGTCAAGCTCCGGCTCGGCAACCTGAACGCCCGGGGTCAGCAGAAGGGCGTGGACGCGCAGATCAGGGCGGACATGGAGGCGCTGGCCCGGCACCGCGCGATCACCGACGCGGTCCTGATCGCGGGCGACGAGGACATGGTGCCCGCGGTCGAGGCGGCCCAGGCGTTCGGGGTGCGCGTGCACCTGTGGGGCATCGAACCGCCCTACGGCACCAACCAGGCCGAGCGGCTGGTGTGGGAGTCGGACACGGTCGACGTGCTGGACGCCTCGTTCCTGCGGCCTTACTTCACCAAGAACCCGGTACCCGACCAGTCCCGGTCGGACACCGGATCCTTCGCCGCCATCGGCTCGGCACCCTCGGTGCCCTCGCCGGCCCAGCTGTTCGGCGAACGGCACACCCGGATGCCGCCTGCTCAGCAGATGTCCCGCACCGGCGCGCACGCCGCCATGCCGCCGCCGGGCTGGTCGCCGTCCGCGACCGGCCCGATGCCGCGCCTCGGGCCCGACCGGACCCGGGTCGAGGAGGCCGGCGAGCACGTCGCGCAGAAGTGGATCCTGACCCGCGGCCGGGACAACATCCGCGACCTGCTGCCCGGGCCGATCCTCCCGCCCGTGATCGACAAGGAGCTCCTGGTCGACGCGGAGAAGGAGCTCGGCCTGTCGCTGCGGCCCTACCAGGAGGCCCGCGAGTGGCTGCGGGACGCGTTCTGGGAGCGGGTTCACCGGGAGTTCGGCATCGGCACCGGCAAATCGCGCGGCTGATCTTCATGCCGAACGGACCGTGGTGACCGACTCCGGCCCCGTCCTGCGCGTCATCCGCGGCGACGCCACCCCGGGAGAGATCGCGGCCGTGGTCGCCGCCCTGCTATCCCGGCCCGGCCCTCTGGATTCGCTGCCGGCCCGGCCCGTGCCCTCCGCGTGGGCCGACCGGTCCCGGCTGCCGCGCCGTCCGGTGCACCCCGGCCCGGGCGCCTGGCGCCGCTCGGCCCTGCCCGGCTGATCGCCTTCCGCGTCAGGCCAGCGGGTTACGCGTTTTCAGCGCGGGGAACCTGCTGAAGTCGCGGTTGAGGGTCCACAGCTCGGTCACGCCGGAGGCCAGGCACAGCGCGGCGATGCGCGCGTCGTGCACCAGCGGCCCGGTCACCTTCCCGTGGGTGACGAGCGCGCGCAGCGTCGCCCAGTGCGTGCTGCCCTCACCGATCAAGACCAGCGACGGCGACTCGAGCCAGGCGCTGAGCTGGGCGCACGCCTGGGCGGTGGTGCTCGGCGGGTCGTATACGCGCGGATGCGTGGCGATCGAGAAGAACTCATGCACGCACGGCCATGGGATCGCCCACGGCCGCGTGCCCTCGGCGAGGTCCCGCACGCGCTCAGCGGCGGCCCCGTGAAACGGCGAGTCGCGGCGATGTGCGTAGACGAGGATGTTGGTGTCGACCGCGATCACAGGCGGTTCCCGTAGGCGAGCGCCCGCAGCTCGTCCCAGCCGTCGTCACGGAGGCCCGGCTGGAGTCCGTTCCCGTCCACGCTCGCGTCGGACAGCTCGAACACCTGCGCCCGGTGGTACTTGGCGATGGTGCCACGCAGCGCCTCCTCCATCACCGACCGCATGGTCCGGTTCTGCTCCCGCGCGATCCGCTGCACCTCGAGCACCAGCTCGTCAGGCAGGTCCACCGTCGTCCGCACGCCCGCCTCCCATCTGGTTATGCCTAAGCATAAGAAGGCATATGGGCAAGCATAACACCCATCGGCGCAATCATCGCGGGTCGTTACCGTCGCTATAGGGAAGGTTTCAAAAACCCAAAACCTGGGTAAGGCGCGTCGGCTCACGATCGAAGCAGCGATGCAGATCTAAGCCCGATCAAACAGTACGCCGCTCCCCGCCACCGGGCGGGGAGCGGCCAGCCTGTACCCCGGGCCCGGTCCTTGAGACTCCCGGCCCGGCGCCGCGCGGCGCGAAGCCGCTCTTCCTGCGCCGGGCAGAGCCCGGCGCATCGCTCTGACCAGACCGACGTGACACCATCCCCCACCTGTAGAGCCGAGGATAAACGCGTCGCGTCTACAGACAGGCTACGTGAGGCTGTCAGCGGCGGAGGCTTGCGGCGCGCTGCGCCAGTACGCGCCGCAATCGAGACCGGGTTTGCCGTGGTGGGCCTACTTCTGCTGCGTGCCGAAGTAGAAGCCGACTGCCGTGCTGACCACGGCCGTCACGGCTGGTAGTACCGCTTGCAGCCACTCCTTAACGTTGTTCCAGGTTGTCGTACTCCGTGTTGCGCCCCAGAAGCTGGCACCGATCGTCACCAGGAAGGTGACAGCCAGGATCACCGCCAGCCTGTATCGCACGCTGTCCGGGTCAACTTTGCGGGGCCTGGCGTACCGGACCGGGGGAATCGAGACTGAGGAGGGCAGCGTAGTTACCTGAATCCCCTCATCATCGGCGGGCTCGTCTGTCAAAGCTATCTCCCTCGCAACCAGCGCCGGGGCGGAGCTTCCGACTCACCGGGCCGCTGGTCGAGCAAGGGAATGATCTCGGAGAAGTTCGATCCCTCCAGCACGCCCATGCTATTCCCCTGGCGCTTCGCATCTACGAGGGCTACTTCCAGGCCGATCGCCTCAGCAAGGACGTCCGGAATTTCAGCCTGCCGAGCGCGTGCCAGGTACGCGAGGGTATTCATGATCTCCTCAGACACTCTGATCACGGGCATCTGGGAGGGTCCCACTGTGCTCGACGTAGGACTGTCTTCTGCAGGAGTGTTTTGCTCAGCCAACCTGTCACCTTCCCTGGACAGACATACAACGGTATAGCGATCATCTTCGCATCTCGGTGACAGACAACCTTCCTAGATGGAGCCAGGGGCACGCGTCGCCTGTCCTCCCGAACAAGGCTCCGGGTCCGCGGTCAGCGGCGGCGGCTTGCGTCGTGAGGCGCACGACGTTTCGGCGGTGAGCGTATCCGCACGGCGCGATGGCTGGGTTTCCGGGTCGGCTGCTCCGGACCTTGGTGACGGCCTGGGTCCACCCGCCGGCGAAGGCGGAGGGTAGAGGCTCCGTGTGGCGGTCAGCGCCGGAGGCTTGCGGCGCGCGACAGGACCGGATTTATCGTTGCGGCGGCTCCACACCGTTGCGGGAGCGGCCGTTGCTGTTGGCGCATGGTCAAACCGGGTACATAGCGTCGATGATGAGCCGACGCGGCGCACCGGCCGGAGGGATGGGGGATTTATCCAAGACGGCTCTACCGCCCGAAGACCCCCGCCTAGTGTGTAAACCTCAGACCTCACGAGAACAAAACTGCAGGTCAGTGCCCAAGCCCTATGGCCGCCGTTCTGGCCCACGATGATGCGAGCACTAGTCGAGGACGCGGGCACCCACGATCCGTTCGGCCAAAATAACGGGCGTACGGCGCGGCGGTGTGGACGCGGTCCTCGGCTGGTGACGGGGTCGTTACTGGGTGAGGCGGGCCAGGATGAGCTGGCGGACGCGGGCGGCGTCGGCCTGGCCGCCGGTGGCCTTCATGACCGCGCCGACCAGCGGGCCGGCCGCGGCCACCTTGCCGTCGCGGACCTTGGCGGCCACGTCGGGGTTCGCGGCGATCGCCTGGTCGACGGCGGCGTTGAGCGCGCCCTCGTCGCTGACCACGGCCAGGTCGCGGGCCGCGACCACCTGGTCGGGGTCGCCCTCGCCGGCCAGCACCGCCTCGATCACGTCGCGGGCCAGCCGGTCGTTGAGCGCGCCGTCCGAGACGAGCACCGCGACCCGTGCGACCTGGTCGTCTTTAATGGGAAGGCTGGCTAGGTCGGTGCCTCGCTCGTTGGCTTGACGAGCAAGCTCGCCTAGCCACCACTTGGCTGCGTCGGCCGGTGACGCGCCGGTCGCGACGGTTCCCGCCACCCGATCGAGAGCGCCAGCATTACGGATGGCGCTCATCTCCGCTTGGGTTAGACCCCATTGTTTTTGGATTTGTGCGAAGCGAACCGAGGGAGAGGGGAACCGAGATTCGAACTTATATCCAGTAGGTCCGAGCTGAACCGGTGTGAATTCGAATCCTGGCTTAATCTTTAGCAATTCGATCACATGTTTTCCGGTCTTCTCCACCCATTCCCGCGACGGGGCGACCGGCACCAGGTCGGGCTCGGGGAAGTACCGGTAGTCCTGCGCCTCTTCCTTGGACCGGCCGGCCGTGGTGGTGCCCGAGTCCTCGTGGAAGTGCCTGGTCTCCTGGATGACCCGCCCGCCCGCGTCGAGCACGGCGGCCTGCCGCTCGATCTCGAAATGGACGGCGCGCTCCACCGAACGCAGCGAGTTGACGTTCTTGGTCTCGGTCCGCGTCCCCCAGCGGCCCGAGCTGCGCGGCGCCAGCGAGGTGTTCACGTCACAGCGCAGCGAGCCCTCTTCCATCCGCACGTCGGAGACGCCCAGGGAACGGAGCAGGTCCCGCAGCTCGGTCACGTACAAGCGGGCGGCCTCGGGCGCGGCCGCGCCGGTTCCCTCGATCGGCTTGGTCACGATCTCGACCAGCGGGATGCCCGCCCGGTTGTAGTCCACCAGCGAGTACTCGGCCCCGTGGATCCGGCCGGTGACCCCGCCGACGTGCAGCGACTTGCCGGTGTCCTCCTCCAGGTGGACCCGCTCGATGCCGACCCGGATGGTCGTGCCGTCGACGTCCACGTCCAGGTAGCCATCGGTGCACAGCGGCTCGTCGTACTGGGAGATCTGGAAGTTCTTCGGCATGTCCGGGTAGAAGTAGTTCTTCCGCGCGAACCGGCACCATTTGGCGATGGTGCAGTTCAGGGCCAGGCCGATCCGGATCGTGTACTCGATCGCCACCCGGTTCACCACCGGCAGCGAGCCGGGCAGGCCGAGGCAGACCGGGCACACCTGGCTGTTCGGCTCGGCGCCGAACAGCGTGAGGCAGCCGCAGAACATCTTGGTCGTGGTGCCCAGTTCGACGTGGGTCTCCAGGCCGATGACCGGCTCGTAGCGCTCGAGCGCCTCGTCGAACGGGACCAGCGTGTCCGCGTGAGTCGTCATGGTGGTTACAGCCCCCTCGCCTCGGCCAGCAGCGGATGGCCCCAGCGCCCGGTGAAGGCCATCTCGGCGGCGGCGGCGACCCGGTACAGCCGGTCGTCGGCCAGCACCGGCGCCATCACCTGCAGCCCGACCGGCAGGCCGTCCTCCGGGGCCAGCCCGCACGGGACCGAGATCGCCGCGTTGCCGGCCAGGTCCGACGGGATCGTGGCCAGGTCGGCCAGGTACATCGCCATCGGGTCGTCGGCCCGCTCGCCGATCGGGAACGCCGTGGTCGGCGTGGCCGGCGAGACCAGCACGTCGACCTGGCCGAAGGCCGCGTCGAAGTCCCGGATGATCAGCGTGCGCACCTGCTGGGCCTTGCCGTAGTAGGCGTCGTAGTAACCGCTGGACAGCGCGTAGGTGCCCAAGATGATGCGCCGCTTGACCTCGGCGCCGAACCCGGCCTCGCGGGTCAGCGCCATGACCTCTTCGGCGTCCCGGGTCCCGTCGTCGCCGGTCCGCAGCCCGTAGCGCATGGCGTCGAACCGGGCCAGGTTGGACGAGCACTCGCTGGGCGCGATCAGGTAGTAGGCGGGCAGCGCGTACCTGAAGTGCGGGCAGGACACCTCGGTGACCTTGGCGCCCAGGGACTCGAGCAGCTCGACCGCCTCGGCGAACCGGGACAGGACGCCGCTCTGGTAGCCGTCCCCGCTCAGCTCGGTGACTACGCCGATCCGCATGCCGCTCACATCGGCCTCGCGGGCCGCGGCCACCACCGGCGGTACCGGCGCGTCGATCGAGGTGGAGTCGCACGGGTCGTGGCCCGAGATCGCCTCGTGCAGCAGCGCGGCATCGAGCACGGTCCGCCCGAACGGCCCGGGCGTGTCCAGGCTGCTCGCGAACGCGACCACGCCGTACCTGGACGAGCCGCCGTAGGTGGGCTTGGTGCCGACGATCCCGCAGACCGCGGCCGGCTGGCGGATCGAGCCGCCGGTGTCGGTGCCGATGGCCAGCGGCGCCTCGTAGGCCGCGACCGCGGCGGCCGACCCGCCGGAGGAGCCGCCCGGGATCCTGTCCAGGTCCCACGGGTTGCGGCTGGGACCGTACGCGGAGTTCTCGGTGGACGAGCCCATGGCGAACTCGTCCATGTTGGTCTTGCCCAAGATGACCGCGCCGGCCCGCTTGAGCCGCTGGGCGATCGTCGCGTCGTACGGCGGGTGCCAGCCCTCCAGGATGCGCGAGCCGCAGGTGGTCGGCATGCCGACGGTGGTGAACACGTCCTTGACCGCGACCGGGACGCCCGCCAGCGGGCTTCTTATCGTGCCCTGCTTGCGTTCGGCGTCTATCGTCGCGGCCTGGGCCAGCGCGCTCTGGGCGGCGACGTGCAAGAAGGCGTGCACGCGGTCGTCGACGGCGGCGATCCGGTCCAGGTGGGCCCGGGTCACCTCGGTCGCGGAGACCTCGCCTTTGGCCAGCGCGGCGGACAGCCCGGCCGCGGTCATGCGGGTCAGTTCCATGGCTTAGTACTCCCCCAGGATCCGCGGCACCTTGAATCGCTGCTGCTCCACCGCCGGCGCCTGGTCGAGCGCCTGCTCGGGCGTCAGGCACGGGACCGGCACGTCGTCGCGGAACACGTTGGTCAGGCCGGTCGCGTGGGAGGTCGGCGGGATGCCGTCGGCCGCGACCTCCTGGACCTGCGCGACGGCCGTGATGATCTGGTCCAGCTGGGGCGCCAGATGGTCGAGTTCGGCGTCGCTGAGCGAGATCCGGGCCAGTCGCGCCAGGTGCGCGACCTCCTCACGCGTAATGGACATGCAGGCCATCCTAGGGTTTGTGCGGGGGCGGTCCGTAATCAAATAAGGCGGCTAGCGTGGTCCTCGGGTGGCAGTCCCGTTCGTCGTGGTGGTGCGGGGGAGAGGAGGATCCGTGAAGTACCTGCTGCTGATTTGCGGGGACGAGTCCGCGGCGGCGCACGCGGACGAAGGCTGCGGCGCGATCGAGGTCCGTCCGATGCTGCCGCCATGAGCACCGACGCGGTCCGGGCGGCGGTCGACGCGGCGTTTCGCGAGGAGTGGGGCCGGGTGGTGGCCACGCTGATCCGGACCACCGGCGACTGGGACCTGGCCGAGGAGTGCGCGCAGGACGCGTTCGCGCTGGCCCTGCGGCGCTGGCCGCGCCGGACCCGCCCGCCCGCGCCTTTTAGGTTTCAGCCTGCCGGGGGACCGCGTCCGGGCCCTGGTCCAGCAGGACGCGGAAGGCGGCCTCGTCGAGGATCGGGACGCCGAGCTCGACGGCCTTGTCGTACTTGGAGCCCGCGTTCTCGCCCGCCACCACGAAGCTGGTCTTCTTGGACACCGAGGAGGTCACCTTGCCGCCGGCCTGCCGGATGGCCTCCCCGGCCTCGTCCCGGCTGAAGGAGGCCAGCGTGCCGGTGACTACCACCGAGACGCCCGCCAGGAGCCGGGCCGCGGCGCGGGCCGGGTCGAAGTCGGCGTCCGCGAGTTGAACGCCAGCGTCGCGCCACTTGCCCACGATGGCCCGGTGCCAGTCCTCGGTGAACCAGTCGCGCAGCGACGCCGCGATCGTCGGTCCCACCCCGTCCACCGCGGCCAGGGCGTCCGCGCTGGCCGCCTCGATCGCGCCCAGCGACCCGAACTCCGCCGCCAGCGCCCGCGCCGCGGTCGGCCCGACGTGCCGGATGGACAGCGCCACCAGGATCCGCCACAGCGGCCTGGTCCGGGCCTGCTCCAGGTTGGCCAGCAGCCGGGTGGCGTTGGCGCTCAGCGTGCCCTGCTTGACCACGAAGAACGGGCAGGTCTCCAGCCGCTCGGCGGTGAGCGCGAACAGGTCGCCCTCGTCGGTGACCAGGCCGCAGTCCAGCAGCGCGCTCACCGCCTCGTAGCCGAGCACCTCGATGTCGAAGGCGCCGCGCCCGGCCAGGTGGAACAGCCGCTCGCGGAGCTGAGCCGGGCAGGCCCGCGCGTTCGGGCAGCGCCAGTCGACCTCGCCCTCCTCCCGGGTCAGCGTGGTGCCGCAGGCCGGGCAGACGGTGGGGAACTCGAACTCGCGCTCGTCCCCGGTGCGCAGGTCGGCGACCGGCCCGAGCACCTCGGGGATCACGTCGCCGGCCTTGCGCAAGATCACCATGTCGCCGATCAGGACGCCCTTGCGCTTGACCTCGTCGGCGTTGTGCAAGGTGGCTCGGTCCACCGTTGACCCGCTGACCTTGACCGGTTCCATCACCGCGAACGGGGTGACCCGGCCGGTGCGGCCGACGTTCACCTGGATGTCGAGCAGCCGGGTGGTGACCTCCTCCGGCGGGTACTTGAAGGCGATGGCCCACCGTGGCGCCCGGCTGGTCGAGCCGAGCCGGCGCTGCAGGGCGATCTGGTCGATCTTCACCACCACGCCGTCGATCTGGTACGGCGGGTCGTGCCGGTGCTCGGCGTAGTAGTCGATGTACTCGCGGACCCCGGCCATGTCCGGGACGACCTTGTATAGCTTGCTGACCGGCAGGCCCCAGCCGTGCAGCCGTTCGTACCAGCCGGACTGCGTGTCGGGCGCGCCCTCCAGGTGCCCCTCCTCGCCTGGCCCGGCCGCCGCTCCCTGGATGCCGTCTTCCTCCGCGTAGCCTTCGACCCGGCCGATGCCGTGCACGATGGCGTCCAGGGCGCGGGACGCGGTGATCCGGGGATCCTTCTGGCGCAGCGACCCGGCCGCGGAGTTCCGCGGGTTGGCGAAGGCCGGCTTGCCCGCATCCAGCAGCGACTCGTTCAGCTTCCCGAACGCCTCGACCGGCATGAACACCTCGCCCCGGACCTCGAGCACGGCCGGGTACCCCGAGCCGGCCAGCCGGGCCGGGATGGCGGAGATGGTCCGGATGTTCGGCGTGACGTCCTCCCCGGTCCGCCCGTCACCGCGGGTGGCCGCCTTGGCCAGCGCGCCGTCCCGGTAGACCAGGTCGATCGCCAGCCCGTCGATCTTCAGCTCGCACAGATACGGGCCCGCGCCGCCGAGCCGGGTGGCCCGGTCCGCCCAGCCGCCCAGGTCCTCGTCGGTGAAGACGTTGTCCAGGCTGAGCAGCCGTTCCAGGTGCTCCACCGGGGTGAACAGCGTCGAGACGGTCCCGTGGACGGTCTGGGTCGGCGAGTCCGGCGTGCGCAGGTCCGGGTACCGGTCCTCCAGCGCGCGCAACTCGCGCATCTTGGTGTCGTAGTCGATGTCAGAGATGGTCGGTGCGTCCAGGACGTAATACCGGTGATCGGCCTCGGTGATCTCCAGGCTGAGGTCCGCGTGGCGCCGCCGCGCGTCGGCGGGCGCCTCCTCGATATCCGTCTCGTCCGCACTCATCTGGCCTCGCCCCCCGTCTCCTCGATCAGTTCCGGCAGCATGGCGGCCGCCTCCCGGCACCGGGTCAGCGCCGCGCGGGCCTGCGCCGGGGACGCGCCGGCCAGGCCGCAGGCCGGCGTGATCACCGCCTGGTCCGCAGCCGTCGCCAGCGGCAGGCCCAGCCGCCGCCATAGCCGGACGACCCGGTCGGCCGTCTCGCGGGCCCCGCCCGGTTCTGTCGTCTGCCGGGCTCCGCCCGAGGGGGCCGTCACAGCCGGGATCGCCCCCGTCAGCAACCCCAGCCCCGCTTCCGCCGCTTCAGCCACCCCGTCCTCTTCCCCCCGCCGTAGCTGGCTGAGGTCAAAGGCAATCCCGTCCGCTCCGGCCTTCTGGATTATGCCGAACGGGACCGTGGCGGCACAGCAGTGCACCAGCGTGTACCCCGGGGTGGCGCCCAGCACCTGGCTCAGCCGGTCCCGCGCGGTGTCGTCCTCGACCGCGGCCAGCCGGGACAGCCCGCTCTGCGTCGGCACCAGGCCCGCGATCACCGACGGCAGCGCGGGCTCGTCGAACTGGACGACCAGCTTTGCTCCTGGCACGCGCTTGGCCACATCGGCCGCGTGGGCGGCCGCGCCTTCGGCCAGTGACGCGGTCAGGTCGGCCACTGCGCCGGGGTCGGCCAGCGCCACGTTCATCGTGTGCGTCAGTTCCAGCGTGGCGGCCAGCGTCCACGGGCCGCAGAGCTGGATCTTGAGCGGCCCTGCGAAGCCCTGGAGCACCTCCTCCAGCACGTCCAGGTCGGAGGCCAGCATGGACCGGGCCCGGGCCAGGTCCCGGCCCGGGCGTTCGGCCAGGCGCCAGCCGCGCGGTGTCACCTCGGCCGGCATGTCCACCAGCAGGGCGGCGGTGCGCCCGGTCAGGTCGGCGCCCGGCCCGCGGTCCGGCAGCTCGGCGAGATACGGGAAATCGGGCACTTCGCCCGCGATGACCCGCATCGCCTCGGCCGGATCGGTCCCCGGCATCGACCCGATCCCGGTGGCGCTGCCCGGCGGCCACGGAAACCCGGGCCCGTTCTGGTCATCGCGCATACGTCGAGCTTAGGACGGCCGGGTAACCGGCTGGCGATCAGCGCCAGCAGACAGGCGGCGGCTCAGTAACGCCGCGGATCGCCGTGCGGCGGAAAGAGCTCACCGTCCGGGTTCCTGCGGCCCAGGCCGATTAGACGACGCACATTCTCGTCCAGCGAGCTGGGCGCTTTACCGGTCAGGGCCCGGTCTTCGCGGCGGACCGCCACAGCGACTGCCGCGCAGACTCCGATCGCCACTCCGGTCAGGAACAGCGCGACCGCCATTATGACTATGACACCGGTCATGACGGCCTCCGGGGTCCTGGGTTCTACCAGTACCTGTTCCCAGATCCTGGTTCCCGCAACCACGGCGAGTCACGGTCGCTCAGTCGCCGCTGCGTGCCTGCCACCAAGGAGGTTCGTCAGGCAAGCCCTCGTCTGGACCGTGTCCCGGTGGGTAAGGCCACGTGCCCGGAGGCGGCGGCGCAACCGGTCGGATCTGGGGAGCCGCTTTGTGCGCTCTACGGGCGGACACAGCGATAACCACCAGGACTCCGACCGCGATACCGACGAGGAAGAAGAGGAAGAGGACGATGGCCGTCACGGCTGCCGCGCTCATCGCCGCACGTCTCCGGTATCCCGCGGAGTGATGTCGCGGAGGCCAAGGCCGTGCAGGCGCCGCGCGCCCCGGGCCGCGGCGTCGGGAGGCTGCCGGGTCAGCGTACCCAGCCGGTCCTCTCGTTTGGAAGCCATCGAGATCGTCACGAGGAATCCGAGCAGGACTCCGAACGCAAACACGAGAGCCATCCCGATTGCCACTGCTACCATGATGCGGTCCACCCCAGCCTCCGCACCTCTGCCGACAGGTGCTGGGCACCGCCGGGCCCTGCTGTCTTCGACCACGGAAAGACTCCGCGGCCTCGCTAGTGAGCCAGCAAACGGCTCGCTAGCTGGTCATGTCATCCCGGTCGCCGGGTTGAGGCGAACCATTGGCCCGGTTGGACTGGTACGACATGTTCTTCTGTGACCAAGCAGCTGAATGACTAGAATCTGACCGATTGTTCTGGCCATCCCAACGTTTGGTACGTATTGGGCTCGATACCCGTATGGGCGGAAGCCGAAACGGACGACGTGCCATTTATTCTGACAGCGGGGATGATTCCACCAGATCAGGCGAGCCCAGTGGTTGGGATGGCTGGCACAAGCTGACCCCAGTTGGGGCGGCACGCCGGTGGCGACCCGGGCCGCACGCCGATCGCGACCGGTACCGCCCGGGCCTGAGTCGAACGAGGATCCTTCGCGCCGTCAGTTAACTCCCGAGAGCTGTTGAAGCCGCGGAAGGCGCCAGCAGATGGCACCGCTGTCTTGGACGTGCGGGCTTGGACGTGCCGAGGGAAGCCAATCTGGGGCGCCTTCCGGAGCGCTGGATGGCCTGACCATCACGCACAACGATCGCTGGGCCCACGCGGCCACAGCCCATCGCCATGCCCGAACGATGAAAAACTAGCTGCTCAGCGACCTGCGCGGCCCGGAGGCCCTTGCTGCCCCGGCGAGCAAGGGCTCCGGGTGAGCGTGCCCGGTTGACCGCGGTCGCTAGCGGACGAGCCCGCCGGCCGGCCGGAGGAATTCCGGGTCCAGGTCCCGGCGGCCGACGCCGGTCAGCCGGCGGGTGCTCCTGGCCAGCCGGCCGGGCGCCTCCCCGGCCAGGGTGTAGCGGCGGTCCTCGCGGCGAACCGCGATCGCGATGACCGTAATGACTCCCATCATCAGGCCCCCGAGGAAGACGGCGACTGCGGTTACGACTACGACACCGGCCATGATGGCCTCCAGTACTTCCGTCCCGCGGAGTTCCTTCCGCAGGTCCCGCTGCCCGCGGCCCGGCGAGCTGGTCTCGCCGACCTGATGGTCGTGGGCCACGGTGTCCCCGTTTGCCCACGATCGGTACATGCTGTCCGGTACGTCCAGTTGAGACCGACTGTAAGGCTCGGCAGAATCATCCAGCAGGTTCCGGTGCATCCAAGCAGTAGGACTGCTAGGATTGCGCCTATGCTTCCTGTCATCCAAGCCATCCCAACCTTTGGAACATCTGGTATGGTGTTACCACGTTGAAGTTGGGTATAAACCCGTCAAGACCAAATATTCCGCTCAGACAGATGGCCCAGGTGGTCGGGACAAGTGGGATCAGCCCGATCTGAGCGTGCTCGACCGGAGAGGAGGGCCGATGGGAAGCCCGATGTACCGGCAGATCGCCGAAGATCTGCGGGCGCAGATCGAGTCTGGCGGACTCGAGCCCGGCCAGCAGTTGCAGACCGAGCTCGAGTTGCGGGAGCACTACGGAGCGTCGCGGAACACCATCCGCGACGCGATCAAGTCGCTTACCAACCTTGGTCTGGTCGAGACGAAACCGGGCCAGGGCACCTTCGTAGTCCAGAAGATCGACCCATTCGTCACGAAACTTTCTGGCGATCCCGAGACCGGCATTGGAAGCGACGAAGGCGCGAATTACCTGTCGGAGGCGACCGAACAGAACAGAAAGCCAACGTCCAGCCCTCTTCAGGTCGAGATCCAGGAAGCAACGGACGATATGACCGCCGCCCTGCAGATATCCAAGGGCGCCGAGGTCATCAGCCGTCACGAGCGGCGCTTTATTGATGGCACTCCCTGGTCGATGCAGACCTCCTTTTACCCTATGGAGTTCGCAGAGCGTGGAGCGGAGCGGCTCAGGAGCGCCCGCAACATAGATGAAGGAACCGTACAGTACCTGGCCAATACGCTCCGCATCCGCCAGGTCGGTTATCGCGACAGGATCACCGTGCGTGCGCCCCACCCCGCCGAGGCTGATTTTTTCAAACTGCCTGCTGACGGCCGTGTCCCGATGTACGAGATTACCAGGACGGCGTACGATGGCAATGGCCAGCCGATGCGTGTCACCGTAACGGTTTATCCAGCGGACCGGAATCAGTTCATCGTGAACTTCGGGCAAGTCCCAAATTCGGTACCTCCTGTTGATGGGGGCTTAGCATCGGCCTGAATCTCCTATAACGGACGCCAGGGTAGGAGATTAGACGCTCACGATAACGCCAGCAAACACCCTTAGAACAAGTCAATTACAATTACACGTACGTCATTGCGGCACTCTTGCGTATAAATGTCAATGACTGTTACACAGCATAGGAATCCACATTGGAGTCGAGCAGACCACCTTCGCTTCTTTCACGCGCGTCGCTGCCCATTCGCCGCATGCTGCTCTGGCCTGGTCCGGCCAAGCCGGACGCGGGCACCCGGCAGGCCTCTTCCGGCGCAGCCTTCCCGCGAAGCTCGCTTCAACCGTTTCGCACTTCGCCGCCTAGCCGGATCCGGCCAGGCCTCCAGGCCTGGCCTGCTACAGGCGGAGCGGTCCTGGCGCCGATGCAAATCGCGCGGGCGAACGCGCAGCACCTGGACCTCGTTCTCGGTCTTATCGAGGACGCGAGGAGCTGGCTGCAGACCAAGAACACTGACCAGTGGGTGACCCCATGGCCTACCCTTGCCGCGCGCGACGAGAGAGTCCTAGCTGGGCTGAGGAACGACAAGACGTGGATCGTCTGGGATGGCGACGTCGCAGCGGCCACTATCACGATCACACCCAGGCGAAATAATGCTGTCTGGGCGAAACCGGCATGTACGGCCGAGCTCGCTGAGCGGACCGTGTTCGTCCATCGCCTGATTACCTCACGGGAATACGCAGGCTTGGGCCTCGGGGCCGAACTGATCGATTGGGCAGGGCTGCGAGGCAGTCGCGAATATGGCGCCAAGTGGATCAGGATCGACGTGTGGAGCACCAACACGGGACTTCACGGCTACTACCAGAGCAAGGGCTTCACGCCCTGCGGCACGTGCGCCATACCGGACTATCCGTCCGGTGCGCTGTTCGAGAAGCCAGTGGCGGGAATCACGGTACCCAAATTCCCGAGCTTTACAGAAACCTCTGCAGACTCACAGTTCACAGAGTCCCTCGCCGACATGGAGGAAACCGCCAAGTTCGACCTCGCAACCTGCTGACCTCCGTTCCCGACTAGTCGGCTCGGGCGAGAAGCCGCTTAGTCGATGTTGTTGTGCCCAATTATAACAAATTGGATACTTTTCCTTACCGTCTGGGTGAACTGCCCGATTGCGAGCTCCGAGCCATGAGGCCTGCTCATGGCCTGGAAAGGTGCTCGAACCAGGCCTTGGTAGGCCCAGCAGGTATCGCCGCGGCGGCGAGGCTCGGCCGTGACGACAGGGCCGCTGTGTCGGATACTCAAGTCAAGAGGGGACGGCGAACTTAACCACAGCCACGCCCTAAGCCACCGTTACAGGTGATCACAGAAAGGGGAATGTGCATGGCCAAGTTGCACGCACGTCCCTCGAATCAGTACAGGTACGAGCACTACGACCCCCAGAGCGCTTAGCCGGCCAGGCGGACGAGGCGGTCGATCCCGCCGTCGAGATCGATCTTCGTACCGCGTAGTCAACGATGCTGCCCGCGCCAGAACGCGGGCAGCATCGTTGGTGTAACCGCGACGTAGCCGCCTCCAGCGAGGCAGACGGGGAACCATGCAGGTACCAAGTACCACCTGGATGCGTTGAGCGTGCCGCTGAGTTTCAGCTGGGCGGCATTCGACGTGAGCAGTCGGCTCCCGGCCGACTGGCAGCAAGATGTCGCCAAAGTCGCGGCGGAGGCCGATTTCCGGGAATTCCCGCGTACCCCGATCTTGTCACGGGAGGCGGAGCAGGTGGTGCGTATCTCGCGGGGCCGGGTGCATGCTAGCCAGGTACGGGAGCGCCTGCCCTGGCTCTACCGGTTGTACCGCGGGTACTTTCTCGAACTGGCCGGGGAGACCTACGCGGAACGGGTCGCTCCCGCACTCGATGACCGCTATGGCATCGTCCTGAACGTACAGCGCGGGACCGCGATGCGGTTTGAATGCCATGTCGATTCGAATCCGCTCACAGGCCTCCTGTTCTGTACCGATCACCGGGCGGGAACCGGCGGCGAACTCGTATTCGCGCACGACTCTGCCGCGTCTGACGTCGAGACGGTGGAGAAGGACTGCTCGGTCCTCCGGCCGCGCGCCGGGTGCCTCATCTTCTTCGACGGCAGGGAGCACCCGCATTACGCACGTCCTTTGTTGTCCGGGTCAGACGTGCGGATCGTTGCCGTGATGAACTTCTACACCGAGTCGTTCCCGGAGTCGACCCGGCCGCGGGAACTCAACCATCACCTCTTCGGCCAGGCATTAGCCGAGCTAACCGGCCGGAACGTGGGTCAGGGCCGACGTGCCGCTGATCGTCGCGCTGCCGAGTACGGCATCTCTGGCGTAGAGGACGGCGGCCTGGCCCTTGGCTATGCCGCGGGCGGGGCGGTGCAGGCGGACGCGGAGCTCGTCGCCGTCCAGCCAGGCGGTGCAGGGGTGGACCTCGCCGTGGGCGCGGAGCTGGACCAGGCAGTCCAGGGAGGAGCCCGGCGGGGGGCAGCCGGTCCAGACGGGGCGGGTGGCGGTGATCTCGGTGACGTCCAGTTCCTCGGCCGGGCCCACCGTGACCGTCCCGGTCACGGGCTCGATGTCCAGGACGTAGCGGGGGCGGCCGTCGCCGCCCGGGGTGCCCATGCGAAGGCCGCGGCGCTGGCCGACGGTGAAGGCGTAGGCGCCGTCGTGCTCACCGAGGACGGCGCCGGTCTGGTCGACGATCTGGCCGGGGGCCTGGCCGAGGCGCCGGGCCAGGAAGGCCTTGGTGTCGCCGTCGGCGATGAAGCAGACATCGTGGCTGTCGGGCTTGTCGGCCACGGCTAGCCCACGGTCGGCCGCTTCGGCGCGGACCTGGGCCTTGGGCGTGTCGCCGAGCGGGAACAGGGCGTGGCGGAGCTGCTCGGAGGTGAGCACGGCCAGCACGTAGGACTGGTCCTTGCCCGGATCGGCGGCCCGGTGCAGGATCCCGTCCTTGACCCGGGCGTAGTGGCCGGTGCACACGGCGTCGAAGCCCAGGGCCAGGGCGCGGTCCAGGACCGCGGCGAACTTGATCTTCTCGTTACAGCGCAGGCACGGGTTCGGGGTGCGGCCCGCGGCGTACTCCGCGACGAAGTCCTCGACCACGTCGCGGTGAAAGCGCTCGGCCATGTCCCAGACGTAGAACGGGATGCCGATCACGTCGGCGGCCCGCCGCGCGTCCCGCGCGTCCTCGAGGGTGCAGCAGCCGCGGGCTCCGGTCCGGTAGGACTTCGGGTTGGCGGACAGCGCGAGATGGACGCCGGTCACCTGGTGACCCGCGTCCACCGCACGAGCCGCGGCGGTGGCGGAATCCACTCCGCCGGACATCGCCGCGAGCACCTGAAGACCGCTCATCGCCCTCCAGGCTACGCGCTGTCAGCGGGCGCCGGCGCGGCGGGCGCGGTCCACGACCTCGCGGATGACCCGGCCCAGGGCGTCGACGTCGTGCTGGGCAGAGGTGTGGCCGAGCGAGAAGCGCAGCGAGCCGCGGGCCCGGGAGTCGTCGGCGCCCATGGCCAGCAGCACGTGGCTGGGCTCGGCCACGCCCGCGGTGCAGGCCGAGCCGGTGGAGCACGCGATCCCGTTCGCGTCGAGCAGCATGAGCAGGGCGTCACCCTCGCAGCCGGGGAACGAGAAGTGCGCGTTGCCGGGCAGCCGGCCCGGCCCCGGCGGGGCGCCGTTGAGGACCGCGTCGGGCACGGCGGCCAGGACCTGGCGCACCAGGTCATCGCGCAGGGCGGCCAGCCGGGCGGCCTCCTGCGCCCGGTGCCGGGCGCAGGAGGCGGCCGCGACCGCGAACGCCCGGATCGCGGGCGTATCCAGGGTGCCGGAGCGGACGTCGCGCTCCTGCCCGCCGCCGTGCAGCACCGGGACGGGCTCCACCCCGCGGGCCAGGATCAGCGCCCCGACGCCGACCGGGCCGCCGAGCTTGTGGGCGGAGACGGACAGCGCGTCGGCCCCGCTGGCCGCGAAGTCGACGGGCAGCTGCGCGGCGGCCTGCACGGCGTCGGTGTGGAAGGGGATGCCGTACTCGTGCGCCACGGCCGCCAGCTCGGCGACCGGCTGCACGGTGCCGACCTCGTTGTTCGCCCACATCACGCTGACCACGGCCACCTGGTCGGCGGCGCGGGAGATCGCGGTTCGCAGCGCCGCGGGGCGCACGCCGCCGTCGACATCGACACCGAGCCAGATCGCCTCCGCGCCCTGGGTGTCCTCCAGCCAGCGGACCGAGTCGAGCACCGCGTGGTGTTCCACCGAGGTGGTCAGCACCCGGCGCCGCGAACCATCCTGGCGCGCCCAGTACAGGCCCTTGACGGCGAGATTGTCCGCCTCGGTCCCGCCGCTGGTGAAGACCACCTCGCTCGGCCGGGCGCCGAACACCTCGGCCAGCTGCTCCCGGGATTCCTCCACTACCCGGCGGGCACGCCGGCCCGCGGCGTGCAGCGAGGACGGGTTGCCGAGCCGGGCGAGCTCCTCGGTCATCGCGGCGATCGCCTCGGGTCGCATGGGCGTCGTCGCCGCGTGATCCAGGTAGGCGGATCCGATGCTCTGCGAACTCATGACGGCGTTAAGCCTAGCCGGGGTGAAGATACAGATGTAACGGGTGAATCCGGTACCTGCCCAGGCTCAGAGCTGCTTGCGCTTGCTGATCTCGTCGAGGAGCTGCGGAACGACCTTGAACAGGTCGCCGACCACCCCGAAGTCGGCCAGCTCGAAGATCGGGGCCTCGGGATCCTTGTTCACCGCGACGATGGTCTTGGAGGTCTGCATGCCGGCCCGGTGCTGGATCGCGCCGGAGATGCCGATGGCCATGTACAGCTGCGGCGAGACGGTCTTGCCGGTCTGCCCGACCTGGAACTGGTGCGGGTACCAGCCGGCGTCGGTTACCGCGCGCGACGCGCCCACGGCCGCGCCGAGCGCGTCGGCGAGCTGCTCGATGACGCCGAAGCCTTCGGCCCCGCCGGTGCCGCGGCCGCCCGACACCACGATCGAGGCCTCGGTCAGGTCCGGGCGCTCAGCGCGCTCGGCGACGATCCGGCCGGTCACCTTGGCTCCGGTGACCTCGCCGGCCAGGGACACCGGGGAGAGCTCGGCCGCGCCGGGTGCGGGCTCGAGGGCCACCGCGTTGGGCCGTACCGCGACGATCGGGGTGCCGCGCCGGACCCGTGAGTGGACGACCGTCGCGCCGCCGAAGATCGACTGCTCGGCGACCGGGCGCCCGTCATCGCCGGGCACCAGGTCCACCGCGTCGGTGAGCAGGCCGGAGTCGGTCTTGACCGCGAGCCGGCCGGCGATCTCCTTGCCCTCGGCCGTGCCGGCCACCAGGACCAGCGCGGGGGACTTCTCGGTGACCAGCTGGGCCAGCAGCGCGGCGGTCGGCGCGATCACGTAATCGTCAAATGCCGGATCGCCGGCCACGTAGATGCGGGCCGCGCCGAACTCCGCGCAGCGGTCCCGGCCCTGCTCGGCGCCGGGTCCGGTCCACACCACCGACGGCTCGCCGAACCTGCGCGCCAGCGTGATCAGCTCGCAGGTGACCTTCTTAACGTCGCCGTCGGTGTGCTCGGCGAGCACCAGGATCTCGGCCATGTTGCCCCCCTAGATGAACTTCTGCGCGGCCAGGAACTCGGCGGCCTTGATCCCGCCGTCGCCGTCGTCCTTGACGATCACGCCGGCCTGGCGGGGCGGGCGCTGGGCGAAGTCGACCACCTCGGTCGCCGAACCGCCGAGCCCGACCAGAGCCGGGTCGATACCCGCGTCGGCCAGGCTCATGGTCTGGACCGGCTTCTTCTTCGCCGCCATGATGCCCTTGAAGGACGGGTAGCGCGGTTCGTTGATCTTCTCGACCACGCTGATCACGGCCGGGAGCGAGGCTTCCACCTCGTGGTACCCGTCGTCCGAGAGGCGCCGGATGCGGATCGCCGGCCCGTCGATGTCCACCTTGCTGGCCAGCGAGACCTGCGGCACGTCCAGCCGCTCGGCGAGCATCGCGGCCATCACGCCCATCCGCGCGTCGGTCGATTCAGAACCGGTGATGACCAGGTCGAAGCCGGTCTGCTTGAGCACCTGAGCCAGCGCGTACGAGGTCGACAGGGCATCGGAACCCTCCAGCGCGTCGTCCAGCAGGTGCACGGCCTGGTCGGCGCCCATCGACAGCGCCTTACGGATCGACTCGGCGGCCTTCTCCGGACCCATGGTCAAGATCGTGACCTCTGCGTCGTGTCCCGCCTCACGCTGCGCCTCGGCGATCAGCAGTCCCTCCTCGATGCCGTACTCGTCAAGCTCGTTGATGAGCCCGTCCACCGACGCGCGATCCAGCGTGGAGTCCGCGGCCTTCAGCTTGCGCTCCACCGCGGTATCGGGAACCTGCTTGACGCAGACGACGATCTTCATAAGTGATACCGGCCTCCATTCATTGTTCGCGTACAGCCTGTCAAACCCGCTGAGGTGGCCCGGCACCGGGTCGCGGGGTCAATGTTACCGGTTGGTAGCTATCGGTTGTTCGCCCAACGGCCAGACGACCGCTACCGGCACGTCGGCGCCCGCAGACAGCCGGCTCAGTATCGTTGGGGGAAACCTTCGGGGGAGGAGGTGCTCAGTTGCCTCGGGTCACCGTGATCGGGACCGGCTACCTAGGGCTCACGCACGCCGTCTGCCTGGCGGACCTCGGGCACGAGGTGCTGGCGATCGACATCGACGAGGACAAGATCGCCAAGGCCGCGAACGGCGAGGCCCTGTTCTTCGAACCCGGCCTGGAACCGCTGCTGCGGAAGAACCTGGACACCGGGCGGCTCCGCTTCACCACGTCGTTCGCCGAGGTCGGAGCGTTCGGCGGGATTCATTTCCTGTGCGTGGGGACACCGGAAGGCGAGTCGGGCAAGGCGGACCTCCGCTTCGTCCACGCGGCGGCCGGCGCGCTGGCCCCGCACCTGGCCGCCGGATGCCTGATCGTGGGCAAGTCCACCGTCCCGGTCGGCACGGCGCGGCAGGTGATGAGCCAGGTCCGGGCGATCGCTCCGGCTGGCCGGCAGGTCGACCTGGCCTGGAATCCGGAGTTCCTGCGGGAGGGACACGCGGTCCAGGACAGCCTCACCCCGGACCGGATCGTGGTGGGCGTCACGTCCGACCGGGCCGAGGCGCTGCTCCGCGAGGTCTACGCCACGCCGCTGGCGGGCGGCGTCCCGCTGCTCGTGATGGACCTGGAGACGGCCGAACTGGTCAAGGTGGCGGCGAACGCGTTCCTGGCCACCAAGATCTCCTTCATCAACGCCATGGCCGAGGTCTGCGAGGCAGCGGGCGCCGACGTGATGCCGCTGGCCGAGGCGCTCGGATACGACGCGCGGATCGGCCGGAGGTTCCTGTCGCCCGGGCTCGGCTTCGGCGGCGGCTGCCTGCCCAAGGACGTCCGCGCGTTCCGCGCCACCGCGTCCGCCCTGGGCGTCGACTCGGTCGCCAGCCTGCTGACCAGCGTAGACGCCATCAATCAGGGGCGGCGGGACCAGGTCGTCGCGCTGGCCCGGGACGCCGCGGGCGGCACCCTGGACAGCGCCCGGGTGGCGGTGCTCGGCGTGGCGTTCAAGCCCAACAGCGACGACGTGCGGGACTCGCCCAGCCTGGCCGTGTGCGGCCGGCTGCGGGCCGAGGGGGCGATCGTGTCCGTCCACGACCCGGTAGCCATGCCCAACGCCGCGAAGAGGCGGCCTGACCTGGTGTACGCGCGGTCGGTCTCGGAGGCGGCCCAGGGCGCCGAGCTGATCCTGCACCTCACCGAATGGTCCGACTACCAGGCCATCGACCCGGCCGCGCTAGCCCGCGTGGTGGCCCGGCCGGTCATCATCGACGCCCGGTGCTGCCTGGACGCCGGGCTGTGGCACGACGCGGGCTGGACCGTGCGCGTCCTCGGGCGGCCCTGACCGAGCATGGGTCGGCCGCCAGGCCTGCGGGGGGGTCCGGGGGCGCTCCCCCCGGGCTAACTCAGTGGTAGAAGTGCCGGACGCCGGTGAAGTAGAGGGTGACCCCGGCGGCCTGCGCGGCGGTGACGGTCAGGTGGTCACGGATCGAGCCGCCCGGCTCGGCGACCGCGCGCACCCCGGCTTCGGCCAGGATCTCGAAGCCGTCGGCGAAGGGGAAGTACGCGTCGCTGGCGGCCACCGAGCCCGCCGCGCGGTCACCCGCGCGCAGCACGGCTAGGCGGGCCGAATCCACCCGGTTGACCTGGCCCATGCCGACGCCGACCGAGGCGCCGCCGGAGGCGAGCAAGATGGCGTTCGACTTGACCGCACGGCAGGCCTTCCAGGCGAAGGCCAGGTCGGCCAGCTGGGCCGGATCGGCCGCCGGGCCCGCCTTGAGCTCCCAGTTCGCCGGATCATCGCCCGGCTCGCGGACCCGGTCCGCGGACTGGAGCAGCATCCCGCCGCTCACTTGGCGCCATTCGGCGGCGGCAGTAGCCTCGGGCGGAGCGCAGCGCAGCAGGCGGACGTTCTTGCTGGCGGACAGGATGTCCAGCGCGTCGTCGTCGAAGCCGGGCGCGACCACGACCTCGGTGAACACGTCGGCGATCTGCCGGGCCAGGTCCGCGGTCACCGGCCCGTTGGCCGCGATGACCCCGCCGAAGGCCGAGACCGGATCGCAGGCGTTTGCCTTGGCGTGGGCGTCGGCCAGGTCGGCGCCGATCGCGATGCCGCACGGGTTGGAGTGCTTGATGATGGCCACGCACGGCGCGGCGAAGTCGTAGGCGGCGCGGCGGGCCGCGTCCGCATCCACGTAGTTGTTGTACGACATGGCCTTGCCGTGCAGCAGCTCGGCGGCCGCGATGCCCGATCGGGCGCTCGCACCTGTGGTCCGTTCGGCTACATAAAGAGCCGCCCGCTGGTGCGGGTTCTCGCCGTAGCGCAGGACATCAGCCCGCCGCCAAAGGACCCCGACCACCCGCGGCCAGCCGCTGTCCCGGGCGATCTCGTCAGGGGCGCCGGCCGTCGCGAACCACGACGCGACCGCAAGATCGTACGCGGCGGTGCGGGCGAACGCCTCGGCGGCCAGGCCGCGGCGCTGATCCAGGGTGAAGCCGCCCTCGGCCAGCGCGGCGAGCACGTCGGCGTACCGGGACGGGTCGATGATCACGGCCACCGAGCCGTGGTTCTTCGCCGCGGCGCGGATCATCGACGGACCGCCGATGTCGATCTGCTCCACGCACTGCGCGGGGGAGGCACCGGAGGCGACGGTGGCCTCGAACGGGTAGAGGTTCGACACCAGCAGCTGGAACGGCTCGATGCCGAGCCCGGCCAGCTCGGCCTCGTGCCGGGGGTTGGCGGTGTCCGCGAGCAGGCCCGCGTGCACCCGCGGGTGCAGGGTCTTCACCCGGCCGTCCAGGCACTCGGGGAAGCCGGTGAGCTCCTCGACGGGCGTGACCGGCACCCCGGCCGCGCCGATCCGGGCCGCCGTGCTGCCGGTGGAGATGATCTCGACGCCGGCCGCGTGCAGCCCAGACGCCAGCTCCTCCAGGCCGGTCTTGTCGTAGACGCTGATCAGCGCCCGCCTGATCGGGATCCTGGTCAACTGCCGATCCTCACCTTCCTGCCCTGGACGGACCAGCCTTCGCGGACCATCCGGCCGACCGTGCCGACGAGCAGCGCTCGTTCGGTCACCTTGATGCGCTCGTGCAGCGCCGCCTCGTCGTCGTCGTCCGCGACCGCGACCGGCGCCTGGGCGACGATCGGCCCGGAGTCCACCCCGTCGTCCACCATCAGGACGGTGCACCCGGTGACCTTCACCCCGTGGGCCAGCGCCTCGCGGACCGCGTGAACTCCGGGAAACGCTGGCAGCAGCGCCGGATGGGTGTTCACGCAGCGGCCGCCGAAGGCGTCCAGGAACGGCTTGCCGACCAGCTTCATGAACCCGGCCAGGACGATCAGGTCGGGCGCGTACGCCGCGCACGCGCGGGCCAGTTCCGCATCCCAGTCCTCGCGAGCGGGGTAGTCGGCCAGCCGGACGGTGAAGGCGGGCAGGCCGGCCCGTTCGGCGCGGGCCAGCGCGTTGATCCGGTCCCGGTCCGCGCCGACCGCCACCACCCGGGCCCCGTACTCCGGGTCACCGCAGGCGTCGATCAGGGCCTGCAGGTTGGTCCCCTCGCCGGAGACCAGCACGACCAGGCGAGCCCTATCGATTGTCGCCTTCGGCGAGACCATGCCGTCACCCTATGGCACCGGGACAGGGAGCTTGCCGGACAGGGCAGAATAGGACGCGATGGCCAGATATCAGCCCCCGGGCGGGCGCGGAGCACAGCCGCGAGGGATGCTCCCGGCCCGGCAGTTGCCACCACCGGACCCGGCCCTGCGGCAGCGCGCCGTGGCGGCGGTCGCGATGGGCGTGCTCAGCCTGCTCGGCCTGGCGCTCGGGCTCGGCAACCTGCGCCGCGGCGTGTTCGTGGCCAGCTTGACCCTGGTGTTCGCCGCCATCGCGATCTGGCTCGGCGCCGGAGCGAGCCGGCGGGCCCGGCGCAGCGGCACGGCCCGGCCGCGCGGCTCGATCACCGGGATCCTGCTCGGCGGGTTCGGCCTCGCGTTCAGCGCGCTGTGGCTGCTGGTACTGGCGGTGTTCTGGCCGCAGCTGAACGCCTACTCCAGCTGCATGAGCAGCGCGAATACGGTGGCGGCCCAGCAGGCCTGTCACACCCAGCTCGACAACTCGGTCGGCGGCGAGATCAGCGTGCTGCAGAACGGCCGGTAAGGAAGCACCCCCGTTTGCGGCTTTCGTGCCGGGGTGGCGGGCCCTGGTCACCTGGTTGGTGGGCCGTTGTACCAGTTCTGACCGGACAAATAGGGTGATCGGGAACGAAACGGGCACCGGATCGCGGCACGCCGCAAACTCAAGTTATTTCGGAACGCTCACTAACTCCTCGTCCGGCTCATCCTCGTGAGCCCACGGGTTCAGGTAGATCCGGTGCCCGCCGGCGTCGTCGCTCTCGTCGATCACGCCGACCGGGGTCCTGGCCGGCCGGGCGGGGCGCCCGGTTTCCTCTATCGCCTCGGTTTCACCGGGCGGGCGACGCCTCGGGAGCCCCGGCGTGGTCCGCCGCAAGATCAGCCAGTCCGCGGCGGCCGCGGTCAGCGCGGCGGTCACGCCTATCTCCAGCATGGCGACCAGGCCGACCTGCCACCCGGAAGGCCCGACCGTGGCCAGCCGGCCGTCACCGAGCGGGCCGCCGGCGAAGGCCGACGCCAGGCCGGCCAGGGCGCCGGTGGCCGCGCCCGCGGCGAAACCCCACAGCGCCGCCGCCTCGATCACCGGCGTGGGCGTGACCCGGACCGTCACGATGCCCGCGAACACCCCGGCCAGGTACGGCGTAGCCAGGACCAGGACCGTCACCCAGGCCGGCCCGGCCGACCTGGGTCCGGAGGGCAGCGCGGCCAGCATCGGGAAGACGGGGACCGCGCCGAGCGCCGAGCCGGTCGGGGCGACCACGGTCCCGGCGCCGAACGCGAACCCGGGACCCACCACGTAGGCGACGGCCCAGATGATCGCGTTCGGAGCGTAGGCCAGCTGGGCGAGCAGCAGCAGCGCCGCGCCGGCCGCGCCGGGCGCGAGCGCGTCGGTGGCCGCCTTGACCTCCGGCAGGTGCACATAGAGAGATACGCCAGCCAGGGCCGCGCCGACCGCGGTGAGCAGGGCCGAGGCTCCGAGCGTGCCCAGGATGATCGATCGCGGCCGGGCCGGCATCAGCCGGGTCAGCCGCGACCACGGGGCCAGCCCGCGGGCGGCGCCCAGCCCGCCCGCCACCAGCGCGAGCAGGAACGACGCCACGACCGCCTGCCAGAGCGACGGCGCCGCCTGCGAACTCCGGCACGCCACGGCCAGGGCTCCGGCCAGCAGGGTGTAGGGCAGGGCGAGGGCGAGGGCGGCGTAGCCGACGTGCCGCAGCCGGGTGACCGCACCGGCGTGCACCACCCACCGTCCGGCCATGGCCAGCAGCGCGCCGGGCAGCAGGACCAGCCCCAGCGGGAGCATGCCGATCCGCCCGGCACCGTGGACGGTGACGCCGACATGGTGCGCGACCAGCCACAGCAGCGCGGCGGTACGCAGCACCCCGCCGAGCCCGGTGCCGATGCCCACGTGCGGGGCGGTGATCCAGCCGATCGCGGTCAGCGTGGTCAGCGCGGCGAGCCCGCTGGCCGCCGCCGCGCACGCGGCGATGCCGCCCGTGACGACCAGCGGCCGCGCGGGCCGCGCCTTGGGCCCGGACCCGGCAGGCTCCGAGGCGGCCGGCGACCGCGGGTCCTCGGGCTCGCGGGCAGGCGGCGCTTCGGCGGAAACACTCACAAACCCGATACTCGCAACGAGTAACCCCCGGCCCAAGCAGGCGCGCCGCGCACTACGGCGGGAACCGCAGCGGGCAGCGGGGGGTTCCAGGGGGTCGCCCCCCTGGGCTAGAAGAGCCCGCGGACCAGGTCGGCCGTCTCGCTGGGGGTCTTGCCCACGCGGACGCCGGCCTTCTCCAGCGCTTCCTTCTTGGCCTGGGCGGTGCCCGAGGAACCGGAGATGATCGCGCCGGCGTGGCCCATGGTCTTGCCCTCCGGCGCGGTGAAGCCGGCCACGTAGCCCACCACCGGCTTGGTCACGTGCTGCTCGATGAAGGCCCCGGCGCGCTCCTCGGCGTCGCCGCCGATCTCGCCGATCATCACGATCGCGTCGGTCTCCGGGTCCTCCTGGAAGGCCTGCAGGCAGTCGATGTGCGTGGTCCCGATCACCGGGTCGCCGCCGATCCCGACGGCGGTGGAGAAACCGATGTCGCGCAGCTCGTACATCATCTGGTAGGTCAGCGTGCCCGACTTGGAGACCAGGCCGATCCGGCCCTCGCTGGTGATGTCGGCCGGGATGATGCCCGCGTTGGACTTGCCGGGCGAGGCGACACCCGGGCAGTTCGGCCCGATGATCCGGGTGCGGTTCCCCGCGGCGCTCGCGTAGGCCCAGAACTCCGCGGTGTCGTGGACCGGGATGCCCTCGGTGATCACGATGCACAACGGGATGCGGGCGTCGATCGCCTCGATGACCGCGGCCTTGGTGCCGGACGCGGGCACGAAGACCACCGAGACGTCGGCCCCGGTGGCCGCCATGGTGTCGGCCACGGTACCGAAGACCGGCACGTCGGTGCCGTTCAGCTCGACCGTCTGGCCGGCCTTGCGCGGATTGGTCCCGCCGACGACCCTGGTGCCCGCGGCCAGCATGCGCGCGCCGTGCCTGCGGCCCTCCGAGCCGGTGATGCCCTGGATCATGACCCGGCTCTGGCCGGTCAGGAAGATCGCCACCTCATGCCCCCTTCGCGGCCAGCTCCGCGACCCGCCGGGCCGCGCCGTCCATCGTCGCCACCTGCTCGACCACCGGTATGTCCGCCTCGGACAAGATGCGCCGGCCCTCGGCGGCGTTGTTGCCGTCGAGCCGGACCACGATCGGGCGGTCCACCTGCTCGCCGCGGCCGGTGAGCATGCCGATCGCGGAGACGATCCCGTTGGCCACCGCGTCGCACGAGGTGATCCCGCCGAAGACGTTCACGAACACGCTGCGCACGCTCGGGTCGGACAGCACGATCTCCAGGCCGTTCGCCATCACCTCGGCGGAGGCTCCGCCGCCGATGTCGAGGAAGTTCGCCGGCCGGATGCCGCCGAACGCCTGGCCCGCGTAGGCCACCACGTCCAGGGTGGACATGACCAGGCCCGCGCCGTTGCCGATGATGCCGACCTCGCCCTCGAGCTTGACGTAGTTGAGGTGCTTGGCCTTGGCCCGGGCCTCGATCGGGTCCGTGTCGCTGACGTCCTCGAACCGGGCGTGCTCCTGGCGGAAGGCGGCGTTGTCGTCGAGCGTGACCTTGCCGTCGACGGCCAGCACGACGCCGTCCTCGGTCACCGCCATCGGGTTGACCTCCACCAGCGTCGCGTCTTCGTCCGCGAACATGGCCCACAGCCGCTCGGCCAGCAGCGCGGCTCCTTCAGCCGCCTCGGCGGGGATCCGGCCCGCGGCGATGATCTCGGCCGCCTTGGCGCGGTCCACGCCGGTCAGCGGCGAGACCGGGATCCGGGCCACGGCCTCCGGGCTGCTGTGCGCGACCTCTTCGATCTCCATGCCGCCCTGGACCGAGCAGATGGACAGGAACGTGCGGTTGGCCCGGTCCAGCAGGAAGGACAGGTAGTACTCGGCGGCGATGTCGACCGCCTGGGCGATGAGCACCGAGTGCACGGTGTGGCCCTTGATGTCCATGCCCAGGATCTGGCTGGCCTTGTCGTAGGCCTCGTCCGGGCCGTTGGCCAGCTTCACGCCGCCGGCCTTCCCGCGGCCGCCCGTCTTCACCTGGGCCTTGACCACGACCAGCGGATGGCCTTGGGCGGCGAACTCCGCCGCGACCACACGCGCCTCCTCCACCGTGCGGGCGACCCGGCCGGCCTGCACCGGGACGCCGTACTCGGCGAACAGTTCCTTCGCCTGATACTCAAACAGGTCCACGCTCAATCTCCACTATTTCCGCTGTTCATAAGCTCGTATCTTCGATCAATCAAGGACTTGGCAGCCTAACTGGCAGCCTACGGTCAGCTCTGGCCCCCGTCCGTGGACCGCTTGCTCTGGAACAGCGGGCCCAGCGCGATGGCGGCGGCGGGGGTAACCGGCCGGAGCCGGCAGTCCAGCGGGCACGGCGGCCAGATCTGCCACATTCCGGACCACAAGCTCGTTTACCATCGCGTTCCGGATGGTCTGGATCAGAATCATCCGGGCCAGCCTAACGCTCCTGGTCGACAGGCGCTCAGCCAGCTTGCCAAGCATGCTTCAGGAAAAGTAGCTATCGACGATCAAGATCCGCAGCCCATCTGATACGCCGACGAGCCGATGTGATGCGCTGCTACCCAGGTTCGGTGGTTTCAGGTCTGGCAAGTCGGGACCTAGGTCCCTGTCCCCTCCCGCCGGTTGCCCTGTGAAATACGCAGGTGTTTGTTGGCGATCAGGTGCAGCTGGATATCAGCCTTGCCGTCGCCCGGGAAAGGCTCGCGCAGCTGGCCCAGGGCGGGGTGCTGCTCGGCACATCGAAAGATGCTTATCGCCACGGGACCATCGGTCTTGAGCGGGTCGGAGTTCCTGGGCTCTCTAAGCTGGTCCGGGTGCAGGTCCGGGAGCTGGCCTGGACGGACCGGTCGGCCGGGCTGGCCATTCGTTGGGAAGCCACCGGACCAGGCGGCGGGCTGTTCCCGGTCCTGGACGCTGACCTCACAGTGGCTCCCGCCGGGGAGCGAGTCACTATCCTCGCTCTGGCGGGCGTGTACCGGCCGCCGCTGGGCGCGATGGGAGCGGCTCTGGACCGGGCGATCATGCACCGAGTCGCTGGTACGACGATCCGAGGTTTCCTGGTCCAGGTGGCGGGCAAAATCACCGGCCAGCCCGGTACGGAGGCAACCAACACCAACGCTGGCGAGACCGCACCGACACCAGAGGTGCCCGGCCCGCCCTAGCGTGCCGCGGCTACTTTGAACCAATTTCTTCCGAACGGACCAAGGTGCTCCGGCGCCGGAACGGCCGGGCGCTCAGCGCAGCTTGCGCAGGAACGGATCCTGCGGCCGGTACGGTGTCATCTTGATCCGCGCATCGACCACGTACGCCCCGTCCGGACGGGCGATGACCGGGTTGAGGTCGAGTTCGGTGACCTCGGGCAGGTCGTCGGCCAGCCGCGACACGCGGAGCAGCAGGTCGCGCAGGGCCCCGAGGTCGGCCGCTGGCTGGCCGCGGTAGCCGCGGAGCAGCACCCGCCGGCGCGGATGTTGTCCAGGATCGCCCGGCCCACGGTGCCCCGCCGCCGGCTCGCGCCGATGACCACGACCGACTCGGGCGCCAGCACGTGGCGCAGGCTGGCGGTATCCGCGCGGCGTTCCCGCTCGGCCACGGCGTTCAGGTAGCTGTCCAGGGCAATGCCGCCGACCTGGCTAGGCAGAGGAATGGTCATCTCCATGACGCCGTCCTCGTAGTGACGATGGACCGGCAGTCCGGCGTCGGCGAACACCTTGAGCATCGGGGTGTTCTCGGCCAGCGTCTCCGCGGTGAACACGGTGATCTGGTGGCTCCTGGCGAACGAGACCAGATGCTCGAGCAGCAAGGTGGCGACGCCCCGGTGGTGCATGTGATCGGCCACCGCGAACGCGACCTCGGCCACGGGCCCGGGTCCGGCGGGCGCGTCGTAGCTGGCGCAGCCCACGACCTCGCCAGCCGATAGCGCCAGCAGCGCCACGTGGCCGGGTCGCGGCTCCCGGCAGATCCGCTGGGCCTCGGTCTCGGCCGCCAGCCGGCTGAGGTTGAAGAACCGCATGTAGGTGCTGTCCGGGGACATGGCCTCGTGCATGGCCTTGACCGCGTCGAAGTCGGCCGGGCCGGCCGGGCGGATCTCGACCGTGGTGCCGTCGGCCAGCAGCGCGTACGCCTGCCCGGCGGCCTGGGCCATGCTCATGCCAGTCTCCCCTGCTGGTTGCGATCAGAAGTAAAGGCCTGCGACCGACGTCTCGGACGGGGGGTAAACCAGCTCATCGCGGACCGCGACCACGCCCTGGACGTGGCGGATCTTCGTCACCAGTTCGCGGCCCAGGTTGGCCGTCTCCGGAGCGCCCTTCAGGGTCACCACGCCCTCGGCGACGGTCACCGTGAACAGGGCCGGGTCGATGAGGAACTCGCGCAGGATGATGGCGTTGACGATCTCGGCGTGGATCTCTTCGTCCGTGCGGTTGAAGACGGCCAGCAGGTCGGATCGGCTGACGATGCCGACTAGGCAGCCGCCCGCGTCGACCACGGGGAGCCGCTTGACCTTGCGGGTGTACATCAGCCGGGCGGCCCGCTCGAGCGTGTCGTCCGGAGTGACGGTAACCGGGGGGCTGGTCATCAGGTCACCGGCCGTGGTCCCGCGGGCCTTCTGGTGCTCCTTGCGGCGCAGCAGGCCGCCGATCATGCCCGGCATTCCTCGTGGCTCGGACTCCAGGGCTTCCTTGGCCAGCAGGTCGGCCTCGGAGACCACGCCGATCACCTTCCCGTCACCGTCGACGACGGGGAACGCGCTAACCCGGTACGTGCGCAAGGCCGCAGCCATGGCCCGGAACGACGCGTCCTCCGTGACCGAGACGACCCGGGTGGTCATGACGTCCCTGACGGCCGACTCCATCGTCAGCACCCCTTTGTCCTCCTCGGCTCATTCACTTCCAGTACCAGCCTCCTCATCAGGGCCGGCTGACGGCAGGGCCGAAGGTCCATTCCGGCCGGGTTGAAAGTCATGGCCGCGGCGCAGGACGCTGAGGTCAGCGCATCATGCCGCCGGGCTCGGCGCCCGCGTCCTTGACGGTCACCGCGTGACCCAGGCGGGTGAGATGGTAGGCGGCTGACAGGCCGGACGGCCCGGCGCCTGCCACCAGCACCCGCTTACCCGTCGGCGCCGCGTCGACGGGAACCTGCCAGCCGCGCCGGAGCGCCTGGTCGCCCAGGAGGCGCTCCACCGAGTTGATGCCCACGGCCGAATTGACCTTTCAACCAGCAGTGTTCCGCTGCGCCCGGGGCCGGCGGCACGGCCAGACGTCACCAGCACCACGGGACCTCGGTCACCGGTACCGGGGCCTTAACGCCGAGTGCTCCACCGGGGCCCGGTCGTCAGCCACTCCGCGTCCCAGGCGGCCAGCCGGCGCCGGTCCAGTGCCCGGCGGGCGGTCCAGCCGGCGATGATCAGTACGACCGCGAGCGCGGCGATGGCGGCCACCCGGGCCAGCTCGGCCCGGCCGGTGACCTGGCTGTGCTGCAGCGGGGGATCGGTGAGCTGGCCGGCCCGGTTGACCCACACCATGACCGTGCTGCCCGCCGGGGCGCCGGTCAGGACGAAGACCTGGCCGGTACGCACCTGCCCGGTCGGGGCCTGCCACCGGGCCCGGGCTTGTGCTCCGCCCTCGCTGATACCCAACGGCGACGGCGCCTGCAGCACGGTCGCCCGGACCTGGCGGAGCGCGGCCTGCTGGGCTTGTGCTTGGCGGGCGGACGCGGCGTAGGTCCAGCTTCCCGCGGCGTGCGCCGCGAACGGGGCGCCGGCCAGGAAGGCGGCGAGCAGCACGCCGAGCATGGCGGTCTCGGCCCGGTCCGATCCGCGCCGCAGCGGATTGCGGTCGGGCCGCCGCCCGCGCAGCAGCCTGCCCAGCCACGTGCTCCCGGGGCTTCTGGGGTTCTCGGGACGCCGCCATGCTCGCATTGATCTCACCTCACCTGGTCAGCACGGTGTGCATGTCCACCATCTGGTGCCGCCGCACCGCGCAGCCAGGGGCCGATCTCCCGGCTCGGCCGGGACCTTGTGCCCGTCTGCCGGCGGCCGAAGGGCCCAAGGTCCCGGCATGAGGTGCCTATTGGCGCTACCCGAGGTCCGTGCGGGCCGTCCAGGGTGGCGGTGAGAACACCCGTATGGAGGAAGCTCAGATGACTGTCAGAGTGGGAATCAACGGCTTCGGCCGGATCGGGCGCGTGTTCACGCGCCTGGCGCTGGAGCGCACCGACCTGCAGGTGGTCGCGGTCAACGACATCACCGATGCCGCGACGATGGCGGACCTGCTGGCCTTCGACTCCACCTACGGCCGGCTCGGCCGTCCGGTGGAGCACACCGACGACGCGCTGATCATCGCCGGGGATCCGGTCCCGGTGCTGTCCGAGCGCGATCCGGCCGGGATCGACTGGGCCAGGCTCGGCGCGGACGTGGTGATCGAGTCGACCGGCAAGTTCCGCAGCCGGGACGGCGCGGCGCTGCACCTGAAGGGCGGCGCGCGCAAGGTGCTGATCTCGGCCCCGGGCAAGGGCGCGGACCTGACCGTGGTGATCGGGGTCAACCAGGGCGCGTATGACCCGGCCCGGCATGACGTGATCTCCAATGCGTCCTGCACCACCAACTGCGTGGCCCCGATGGTCAAGGTGCTGCACGACGCGTTCGGCGTGGTGCAGGGATTCATGACCACGATCCACGCCTACACCGGGGACCAGATGCTGATCGACGGGCCGCACAAGGACCTGCGCCGGGCCCGGTCGGCCGCGGTCAATATCGTGCCGACCACGACCGGCGCGGCCCGGGCCACCGGGGAGGTCATCCCGGCGCTGGCCGGGAAGCTGGACGGCGTGGCCGTCCGGGTCCCGGTGGCGGACGGGTCGCTGACCGACCTGGCGGTGGTGCTCAGCCGCGACGTCACCGCCGAGGAGGTGAACCGGGCGTTCGCCGCCGCCGCGTTCGACCCGCAGAGCCCGCTGGGCGCCGTCCTGCGGTACAGCACCGATCCCCTGGTCTCCCGCGACATCATCGGCGACCCCGCGTCCTGCGTGTTCGACGCGCCGCTGACCCAGGCCTCCGGGCGGCTGGTCAAGGTGTTCGGCTGGTACGACAACGAGTGGGGCTACACCTGCCGGCTGGCCGACCTGGCCGCCCTGGTCGGCAGCCAGCTGTAGGCCGGTAACCGGCGGGGCCGCCCCGGGCCGGGGCGGCCCCGCCGGGCGTCGCGCGGCCGGGTCAGCGGCTCTGGATCCGGCGGCCGGTAATCGTGTCCGCGATGATCCGCAGGTACACGTCGCGGTCACCGCCGGGCCACGGCCAGATCGCGGCGTCGCGCCGCAGGTGCCCGAGCTCGGCCGGATGGGTGACGCGGTGCGCCCGGCCGCGCGCCAGCACGCTCCAGCCCTGGCTGAGCGCCTCATCGACGTGATCGACCTCGAACGCGACCCGCTCGCCGTCCCGCCCGGCGATCATCGTGGCCTCGCCGGTCCTGACCACGATGGTGCCCGCCACCACGGCGAAGTTCACCGGCAGCACGACCGGGCCCGAGGCCGCGCAGAACGCGATCCGCCCGATGCCGCCCGCCGCGATCAGCCGGCCGCACTCGGCCGGCGCCAGCTTGACCACCGCCGGCGGGCCGGCCGTGCGGCCGCAGGCCGGCGGCACCTCAGACCCCGCGCCCAGCAAGACGGCCGGCGTGGTCTGCAGCGCGGCAGCCAGCCGGCGCAGCGCCGTACCGCCGGGCCGGGCCGGGTACCGCTCCACGTACTGCAGGTACCGCACGCTCATCCCCGCCCGGGCCGCCACCTGCGCCGTGCTCAGGCGCAGCTCCGCGCGCCGCCGCGCCACCCGCTTGCTCAGGTCACCCGGATCCGGCGGCGACGGCCACGACCCGCCCCGCCGCGGCCCCCCGGCCCCCGCCAGCCCCCCGGGACTCCCGCGTTCCCGCCCGGTCCTGCCCCCCGGTTCCCGCCCGGCCACATAGCTCACGCTCATCGAGATCACGGCGCCGCCGGCCAGGCCCGCGGCCGCGGACGCCGCTTCACCTCCTCAGCTCTGTTCACCGTCACCCAGGGCTCACCGCCCTCCTACCGCCACCCTCAGCACCGCCCAGCCCGGCGGCGAGGGGCCTCGGCCACATCCGGCCAGGACGTTGGTCCGCCAGCCACCCCCCCGCGCCCCGCCGCAGCCCGCCCGAGCCCATGGTCCCGCCCGGCCAGTGACCTAAGGCTCTGGCCGCACTCGCGCGATGCCGCCACGCTGGACTGACCACGATGAACGCTGGGCGGTGACAACCCATGATCGAGGTCAACGCGGCGGCCCTGGCCGCCCACCCGTTCCTGCACGGCATATCCGCTGACCACCTAGGCGCCCTCGCCGAGGCCGCCCGCGACGTCAGCTTCCCGGCCCGGCACCGGCTCTTCGAGGACGGCGGCAACGCCACCCGCTTCTGGCTGATCCAGTCCGGCCACGTATCACTGGACCTGCACGTCCCCGGCGAAGGCCCGGTCGCCATCGAGACCATCGGCATGGGCGAACTGCTCGGCTGGTCATGGCTGTTCCCCCCGTACAAATGGGCGTTCGGCGCCGTCGCCGCCACCGCGGTGGAAGCCTTCGAGTTCGACGCGCCGCTAGTACGCCAGCTCTGCGCCACCGACCCCGAACTGGGGTACGAACTCAACCAGCGCATCACCACGGTCCTGGCCAAGCGGTTGCAGGCCACCAGGATCAGGCTGATCGCTCGCTCCGGCTACTCCGCGGCCGTGCACTGACGACAAGAGCGCCGGACCGGGGAGGGTCCGGGCCGAAAGGACAAAGTGCCGCGATCTGGCTCGACCGCGCTACCGACGAAGGTCCCCCGACACGGCGGCTAACGGCTCTGACTGCCGGGCGAATGGGCACGTCAGGCTGGGAACTGGAGCCCCGGGATACCGTCCGGAGCCGGTTCTTGCTGCGTCGGGTCGAAGGAGATCTCGTGATGAAGACAATCGATGACTTCGCGGTTGCAGGCCAGCGGGTGCTGGTGCGCGATGACCTCAACGTGCCGCTCGACGGCGGCCGCGTCACCGATGACGGCCGGATCCGGGCCGCGCTGCCGACCCTGACCGCGCTGCTGGACCGCGACGCCAAGGTGATCGTCTGCGCTCATCTCGGGCGCCCGGCGGGCCAGCCGGACCCGAAGTACTCGCTGGCGCCGGCCGCGGCCCGGCTCGGCGAGCTGCTCGGCCGGCCGGTCGAGCTGGCCGCCGACATCACCGGCCCGTCCGCGCGGGCGGCCGTCGGCCGCGTGCGCCCCGGCGGGCTGGTCATGCTGGAGAACCTGCGGTTCGACGAGCGGGAGACCAGCAAGGATGACGCACAGCGGGGGCTGTTCGCCGATGAGCTCGCGGCGCTGGCCGACCTGTACGTCTCGGACGGGTTCGGCGTCCTGCACCGCAAGCAGGCCAGTGTCTACGACATCGCCCTGCGCCTGCCGCACGCGGCCGGCTACCTGGTCCGCGCCGAGGCCGGCGCGCTCCGCCGGCTGATCACTGACATCCGGCGGCCCTACCTGGTGGTGCTCGGCGGCGCGAAGGTGGCGGACAAGTTCGACGCGATAGGCAGCCTGATCAGCGCGGCCGACCAGATCCTCGCCGGCGGGGCGATGGCCTTCCCGTTCCTCGCCGCCCAGGGCTGCAAGGTCGGCACGTCCCTGCTGCAGGACGACCAGGTCGACCTGGCCCGCGGGTACCTGGACCTGGCCGCCCGGGCCGGCGCGAAGATCGTGCTGCCGCCGGACCTGATCGTGGCGGCCGAACGGACCGCTGACGCGCCGCACGAGGTCGTGGCGGCCGACGCCATCCCGGCCGACCGGATGGGCCTGGACATCGGCCCGGAGTCGGCCCGGCTGTTCGCGGCCAGCATCCGCGCCGCCCGGACGGTCTTCTGGAACGGCCCGATGGGCGTCTTCGAGCTCGCCCCGTACGCCGACGGCACCCGGGCCATCGCCTCGGCGCTGGCCGCCGGCGAGGCGTTCTCGGTGGTCGGCGGCGGCGACACCGGCGCGGCCATCCGCGCGCTCGGCTTCCCCGACGGCGCGTTCGGGTACGTCTCCACCGGCGGCGGCGCCAGCTTGGAGTTCATCCAGGGCAAGACGCTGCCCGGCCTGGCCGTGCTGGACAAGCCATGAGCACGCGCGGCTTTGCGTATCGCCTGGTCGTGCTGCGGCACGGGCAAAGCGAATGGAACGCCGCCGGGCTGTTCACCGGCTGGGAGAACGCCCACCTGACCGCGCAGGGAGAACGGGAGGCGGCCCGCGCCGGAACGCTGCTCGCCGAGCACGGCATACTCCCCGCCTTCGCGCACACGTCCCTGCTGCGCCGGACGATCCGCACGACCGACCTCGCCTTGGCCGCCGCGGACCGGGACTGGATCCCGGCGCGCCGGTCCTGGCGGCTCAACGGCCGGCACTACGGGGCGCTCCAGGGCCGGTACAAGGCCGACGTGCTCCGGCAGTACGGCGAGGAGCAGTTCAGGCTCTGGCGCCGCTCCTACGCCGTGCCGCCGCCGCCGCTCGACGCGGCGAGCTGGTCTGCGCAGTCCGCCGATCCCCGCTACCTGGCCCTGCCGCCCGAGGTCCTGCCGCGCACCGAATCCCTGGCGGATGTCTCGGCCCGGCTGCTGCCGTACTGGCGGGGCGCGATAGTCCCGGATCTGCGCGCTGGCGGATGCGTGCTCGTCGTCTCGCACGGCAACACGCTGCGGGCGCTGGTCAAGCAGCTCGAATCCATCCCCGACGACCGGATCGCCGAGCTGGACATCCCCACCGGCATCCCGCTGGTCTACGAGCTCGGACCCGACCTGCGCCCGGACGCCCTGGGCGGTCAGTACCTCGACCCGCACGCCGCCCGCGATGCCATCGAGGCCATCAAGAACCAGGGACGCGCGGCGCCAGCTGCCGCCATGCAGCGGGACCCATCTCAGGGAGGTTTGCGATGAAGCACGGACACAACGATGAGCCCCCGCGCATCGTGGTCGGGGTGGACGGCTTCGAGTCCTCCAAGGCCGCGCTGCGCTGGGCCATTCATCAGGCGAAACTGACTTGCGCCGTGGTCGACGCGGTGACCGCCTGGCAGGTTCCGGTGGGCACCGGCTGGATGGCGTCCGCCGACATGCCCGACTATCAGCAGGATGCGTTCACGGTCCTTGCCGAGGCGATCGCGGAGATGTGCACCGTCGACCCGGACGTCCAGGTCTGCCCGCGCGTGCTGGAAGGGCGAGCAGGGCAGGTGCTGGTGGACGCGGCCGACGGCGCCGACCTGCTCGTGGTGGGGTCCTGCGGCCACGGCGGCCTGGCCGAGGCGCTGCTCGGCTCGGTCGGCCAGTTCTGCGTGCATCACGCGTCGTGCCCGGTCGTCATCATGCGCGGCAAGCACGAAGGCTAGGGTCAGGCATCGAAAAGGCCCGGTCCTGCAAGACCTCGCTGCGACTGCCACCTTCGGCGTCATGCTGTGGATCTTCTACGCTGGCGCAGCGCTGTTCCGTTCTGGCTGGTTCGTTGAGCCATCGTGCCCGCTGGCCCTGATTGCCGCACAGCACGATTCAGGTAGCGCAGAGCGGCTAATACGGCCAGAATTCCCGTGGCCCGTGGCCAGCGGCAACAGGTCAGTTAAGCTGAGACCGGCACAGCTGGCGGAACAGCCGGCGCCAGTGCGAGGGACGGTGTGATGCATCCCGGTGAGGACCCAGCGCGCGAGCCGTCCGGTCAGGCTGTGATCGTGGATGCCGGCGGGCTTCCGGCGTTGTTCGACGCGCTGCGCGGCCGGGGCTATACGGTGATCGGCCCTACCGTCCGGGACGGCGCGATCGTGGTGGCAGAGCTAGCCTCGGTCGCTGAGCTGCCGTTCGGGTGGGGGGTGGAGACCGAAGCGGGGAGGTACCGGCTACGGGAACGGTCCGACACCGCCGCGTTCGGGCACTCCGCCGGCCCGCAGTCATGGAAAACCGTGCTGCATCCGCCCCGGGCTAAGTTGTGGTCGGCAGATCGGGTGACCGGCACTGCGCAAACCAGCACCGTGGAAGCCGGCGAGACTGCGGAGCCACCCAGATACGCCCTGCTCGGGGTGCGTCCCTGCGATGTGCGCGCGGTCGGCATCCTGGACCAGGTGCTGACCGGCGGCCGGCATGCGGATCCTGTCTACCGCGGGCGGCGCGATGGCGCGTTCATCATCGCGGTGGAGTGCACGGAGCCGGGCGCGACCTGTTTCTGCACGTCGATGGGTTGCGGTCCCGGTGTCGAGTCCGGGTTCGACCTGGCTATGACGGAGTTGACCGACGCCGGGGACCACCGTTTCGTGGTGCGGGCTGGCACGGCGGCCGGCGCCGACGTGCTGGCGGACGTGCCGAGCCGGGCCGCGGACGAGGCGACGGTCCGGTACGCCGTCACGGCCGTAGATGAGGCGGCCGAACGGATGGGCCGGACCATGCCCGTGCAGGGCCTGCCGCAGCTGCTGGCCGGCAGCCGCGAGTCCCCGCACTGGGACGACGTCGCCTCCCGCTGCCTGACGTGCGGAAACTGCACCATGGTCTGCCCCACCTGCTTCTGCACGACCACCGAGGACGTGACCGACCTGACGGGCGATCACGCCGAGCGGTGGCGGCTCTGGGACTCCTGCTTCGCCCTGGACTTCTCCTACCTGCACGGCGGCAGCGTGCGCACCAGCGGGCAGAGCCGGTACCGGCAGTGGATCACCCACAAGCTAGGCACCTGGCACGATCAGTTCGGCTCATCGGGGTGCGTGGGCTGCGGGCGGTGCATCGCCTGGTGCCCGGCCGGCATTGACATCACTCAGGAGGTGTCCGCCTTGGCCAGCCTGCAGGACGCGACGGCCACGGACGAGGACGAATCATGACGGAAACGGTGGCCGCTCGGCTCTCGGCTCAGCCTTTCTTCGCCACACTCACTGACTCCCAGCGCGGGGCGCTGGCCGAGGACGGCACGGTGGTAACGTTCGCGGCCCGGGAGCGCCTGTTCGACGAGGGCGGCGTCGCGGACATGTTCTGGCTGACGGAACAGGGCGGCATTGCCCTGGACATGCGGGTGCCGGGCCGCGGTGATCAGATTGTCGAGACGCTGGGCCCCGGTACGGTACTCGGCTGGTCATGGCTGCATCCGCCTTACCGCTGGCATTTCGGTGCGGTGGCGCGCGTAGCCACCACCGCGATCGCGTTCGACGCCGCCTCGGTGCGCCGTCGCTGCGACTCCGATCCGGCCTTCGGATACGCCATGCTGCGCGCGTTCACGCCGGTCATCACCGAACGGCTGCAGGCGACCCGGCTCCGCCTGCTGGACCTGTATGCCGCCCCGTCCCAGGTGAGGTACGCCGACATCGGGCCAGTGAACGCATGACCGGCCAGCGGACGGCACCGCCCGCGCTGACCGAGCCAGCGGCCGAGGCGGCCGCGGTGCCCCGCTTTTACCGGGTGGCTTCCCGCCGCGAAGACACCGCCGACACGGTCACCTTGGAGCTCGCGGAACCGGCCCAGCCGGTCCCGGCCTTCGCGCCGGGGCAGTTCGCCATGCTGACCGCGTTCGGCGTCGGCGAGGTCCCCATCTCGGTGAGCGGTCTCGGTGATAGCGGCGGCGGGCGGGCCCGCCGCCTGGAGCACACGCTGCGCGCGGTGGGCGCGGTCACCCAGGCGCTGCACGCCGCGCAGCCCGGCAGCCTGATCGGCGTACGCGGCCCGTTCGGCACCAGCTGGGATGTGGCGTCCGCCGCCGGGCGGGACGTCGTGATCGTGGCGGGCGGGATCGGCCTCGCGCCGCTGCGCCCGGTGGTCCTCACCGCGCTCGCCGACCGGTCCCGGTATGGCCGGATCGTGCTGCTGATTGGCGCGCGGACCCCCGGTGACCTCCTCTACGGCGACGAACTGGAACGCTGGCGCCGCGACGGGGTAGAGGCGGCGGTCACGGTGGACCGGGCCGACAGCGGCTGGAACGGTCAGGTCGGACTGGTCACGGCGCTCATCGAGCCCGCCGGGCTCGCGCCGGACAACAGCGTGGCGTTTGTCTGCGGCCCGGACGTCATGATGCGGTTCACCGCCGACGCGCTCGCAGCGGGCGGCATTCCCGCGAGCCGGATACGCGTGTCACTCGAGCGCAACATGCGCTGCGGGATCGGCTGGTGCGGGCACTGCCAGCTCGGGCCGCTGCTGGTCTGCCGGGACGGCCCGGTGGTTGGCTACGACCGGGCGGCGGCCCTGATGAAGGTGCGGGAACTGTGATGGACGTACCTACCTTGGCGGTGTGGAAGTTCGCATCCTGCGACGGCTGCCAGCTCACGCTGCTCGACTGCGAGGATGAGCTGCTGGCGATCGCCGGGCGGGTGAAGATTGCGCGCTTCACGGAGGCCTCCAGCGAGATTCAGCCGGGCCCGTATGACGTGTCCCTGGTGGAGGGCTCGATCACCACGGCGGACGACGCCGAGCGGATCCGGCAGGTACGCGAAATGTCACGGACGCTGGTGACGATCGGGGCATGCGCGACCGCGGGCGGCGTGCAGGCCCTGCGTAACTTCGCCGACGTCGAGGAATTCACGTCCGTGGTGTACGCCCGGCCGGACTACATCTCCGCGCTGGCCACGTCAACCCCGATCGCGGCGCATGTGGACGTCGACTTCGAGCTGCACGGCTGCCCGATCGACCGGCGCCAGCTGCTGGAGGTCATCACGGCCCTGCTGGTCGGCCGCAAGCCGAACATCCCGGCCCACAGCGTGTGTTTCGAGTGCAAGCAGCGCGGCAACGTGTGCGTGGTGGTCGCGCACGGCACGCCGTGCCTCGGACCGGTGACGCACGCGGGGTGCGGTGCGCTGTGCCCGGCCCACCATCGCGGGTGCTACGGCTGTTTCGGCCCGATGGAGACACCCAACGCGGGTGCCCAGGTGGGACTGTTGCGGGCCACCGGCATGAGTGAGGCCGATGTCTTGCGGGCCTTCCGCACGTTCAACAGCGGCGCGCCTGCGTTCATCGAGCTGTCCCAGGTCACCGCCGGACCGCCGCCGGCACTCGGGCCGCGCGACACCGCAGGAACGGGAAGGTGAGAGGTTGAGCCACCGCAACGACCGCACGCTGGCCGTGCGCGCGCTGGCCCGGGTTGAGGGGGAAGGCGCGATGCACGTGCGGGTGCGCGGGGGCGCCGTCGAGGACGTGCGGCTGGAGATCTACGAGCCGCCGCGGTTCTTCGAGGCGTTCCTGCGCGGGCGGCAGCACACCGAACCGCCCGACATCACCGCCCGCATCTGCGGGATCTGCCCGGTCGCCTACCAGATGAGCGCGTGCCTGGCCATCGAGGCGGCCTGCGGGGTCGAGGTCACCGCTCCGATCGCCGATCTTCGCCGCCTGCTCTACTGCGGAGAGTGGATCGAGAGTCACGCCCTGCACATCTACCTGCTGCATGCCCCCGACTTCCTCGGCTACACCAGCGCGCTCGCCCTCGCCGAAGACCGCCGCGACCTGGTCGAGCGGGGGCTGGCGCTGAAGAAGGCCGGCAACGCGATCATGGAGCTGGTCGGCGGCCGGGCGATCCATCCGGTCAACGTCCGGGTGGGCGGCTTCTACCGGGCACCGGCCAGACCCGAGATGGCGGTGCTGGCCGAGAAGCTGCGCGTCGCGCTGGACCAGGCACTGGACACCGTACGCTGGGCGGCCGGGTTCGAGTTCCCCGACTTCCATCACGACCACGAGATGCTGGCCCTGGTCACGCCCGGGCAGTACGCCATAGACCGGGGCACGCTGGCTTCCACGGGCGGGCTGACGTTCGCCCCGGCGGAGTTCGAGGACCACGTCATCGAGGAGCAGGTACCGCACTCGACGGCGCTGCACGCCCGGCTGGCCGGACGGGGCCGTTACCTGACCGGTCCGACCGCCCGCTACAACCTGAGCCGGCAATGGCTCTCACCCGTGGCGCGGCAGGCCGCCGACGAGGCGGGCCTGGGTGCCGAGTGCCGCAACCCGTACCGCAGCATCCTGGTCCGCGCCGTAGAGGTGGTGTACGCGGTGGACGAGGCGCTGCGGCTGATCGAGCGATACGAGCCGCCCGCGCCGTGCCATGTAGACGTTCCGCCGCGCGCCGCCACCGGGCATGGCGCCACAGAAGCGCCGCGCGGCGTGCTGTTCCACCGGTACGCCATCGACGCCGAAGGCCTCATCACCTCCGCCCGGATCGTGCCGCCCACCTCCCAGAATCAGGCCAGCATCGAAGACGATCTGCGCCGGTTCGTGGCCGGCGCTGGATCTCGACGATCAGCGCCTGACCTGGCAGTGCGAGCAGGCGATTCGCAACTACGACCCGTGCATCTCCTGCGCGACCCATTTCCTCGATCTCACCGTGGACCGGTCATGACCAGGCGAGCCCTGCCCAATGCGGCCGGGCGTCACCACGGACCGCGGGAGCTGTTGGCGGCCCGCATCGCGCGGACATAGCCTTCGCGCTCGTAGGCAGCCTGGTCGGTATCCGCGGGCAGGGCGAGCATTCCGCGCACTGCGGCGACCGACGGATATCCCTTGCGGGCCATCCATCCGGACAGGCCGTCGAGCAGGACGGCGGCGTGCCCGGGGCCGTGCCGGATCAGCGCGGACGCCGTCATCACGACATCGGCGCCCGCCAGCAGGTACTTGATCACGTCGGCTGGTCCCTCGACGCCGGTCGTCGCGGCGAGGGAGGCATGCAGATGCTGGCGCAAGATGGAGATCCAGGTGCGCGGCAGCCGGGCCTCGGCCGGGCTGGACAGGTACACGTCGGGCATCACCGCAAGGGTCTCGAGGTCGATGTCGGGCTGCAGGAACCGGTTGAACAACACCAGCCCGTCCGCGCCCGCCTCGTCAAGCCGCAGGGCCATCTCGCCGACCGAGCTGAAGTGGGGGCTCAGCTTGACCGCCACCGGCACGGTCACCGCGTCCTTGACCCGGCACAGGATGTCGATGTGCCGCTGCTCGACCTCGCGGCCGGTGATGTGCGGGTCGCCCGGTATGTAGTAGATGTTCAGCTCGATCGCCGCGGCGCCCGCGTCCTGCATCGCGCGCGCGTAGCTGGTCCAGCCGCCGGGCGTCACGCCGTTGATGCTGCCTATGACCGGTACCTCGACCGCCGCCGCGGCGCGCTCGAGCAGGCTCAGGTAGCGGCGCGGGCTAGGTTCATCCGCGCTGCCGTCCTCCGCCGCCTCAACCTCCGCCTCGGCGGGGAAATAGGACAGGGCCTCGGCGAAAACCTCCGTGCCGGCCTCGGCTAGCCGCGCGTTCTCCGCGGCCTCCCGGCGCAGCTGCTCCTCGAACAGGGAATAGAGCACCACCGCGCCGACACCGGCGTCGGCCAGCCGCCGGACGCCATCGACAGTGTTCGACAGCGGTGAGGCGGAGGCGACGAGCGGGTTTCGCAGCGCCAGGCCCAGGTAGCTGGTCGAAAGGTCCATCAGCTTTCCTTCCGCGCATCAGCCGGGAACCGATGGGCGCCGCGGGCAGCCATCTCCTCGTAGGTGTCCCAGCGCTGGTCGACCGCCTCCTGGGCCAGGGCCCCCAGCCGCTCGGCCTCGGCCGGGTCGGTGTTGCTGAGCGAGCGGTACCGCAGCTCCCGCTTCGTGTAGTCGGTCAGCGCGATGCGCGGCCTGGGCGAGTCGAGCAGGAACGGGTTGCCGCCGGCCGTCCGCAGCATGGGATCGTAGCGGACCAGCGGCCAGTAGCCGCTGGCCACGGCGCGGTACTGCTGGCCAAGTCCGTCGCGCATCTCGATGCCATGCGCGATGCAGTGGCTATAGGCGATCACCAGCGAGGGCCCGTCGTAGGCTTCCGCCTCGCGGAAGGCGCGCAGCGTCTGCTGCGGGTCGGCGCCCATCGCCACCCGGGCGACGTAGACGTAACCGTAGGCGATCGCCTGCAGCGCGAGATCTTTCTTCGGCATGGTCTTGCCTGCGGCGGCGAACTTGGCCACGGCACCGAGGGGAGTGGACTTGGATGACTGCCCGCCGGTGTTGGAGTAGACCTCGGTGTCGAGTACCAGCACGTTCACGTTACGGCCGCTGGCCAGGACATGGTCCAGGCCGCCCGACCCGATGTCATAGGCCCAGCCGTCACCGCCGACGATCCAGACACTGCGCCGGAGCAGGTGATCCACCACGCTGCGCAGGTCGATGGCAAGCCCGTCAGGCTGATCCAGTTCGTCGAGTCGCTGTTTCAGCTCGGTAATCCGGTCGTGCTGCGCACGCAGCTCGGACTCGCGGAGCTGCGGCGCGGCGAGGATGTCGTCCGCCAGCTCGGTACCCACGACGTCCCGGAGCTGCGTGAGGCGGCTGCGGGCCAGCTCGGCGTGCCGGTCGGCGGCCAGCCGGAAGCCGAGGCCGAACTCGGCGTTGTCTTCGAACAGAGAATTCGACCAAGCCGGGCCCCGCCCATCGGCATTCGCCGTCCACGGCGTGGTGGGCAGGTTCCCGCCGTAGATCGAGGAGCAGCCGGTGGCATTGGCCACCATCAGCCGGTCGCCGAACAGCTGCGATAGCAGCTTGACGTAGGGCGTCTCGCCGCAGCCCGCGCAGGCGCCGGAGAACTCGAACAGCGGCTGCAGGAACTGGGTGCCGCGCACGGTGCCGAAGTCCACCCGGGACCGGTCGGCCACCGGCAGCGTCTCGAAGAACGCGATGTTGTCCCGCTCGGCGTCCACCAGCGGCTCCCGGGGCGCGAGGTTGATCGCCTTGCGGGCCGGGTCCGCGGGCGCGCCGACCGGGCACGCCTGGACGCATAGCTCGCATCCGGTGCAGTCCTCCACGTACACCTGCAGCGTGAAGCGCGTGTCCGGCAGCCCGCGGGCGTCCAGCGGAGCCGACCGGAAATCCGGGGGTGCCCCCTTCAGCAGAGACTCGTCGTAGTAGGTGGACCTGATCACGCTGTGCGGGCACACGAAGCTGCAGTTGCCGCACTGGATGCACAGGTCCGGATCCCACTCCGCCACCAGCTCGGAGATGTTGCGCTTCTCATAGGCCGCGGTGCCGCTCGGGTAGGTGCCGTCCGCCGGCAGCGCGCTGACCGGCAGGTCGTCGCCGTGTCCGGCCATCATCATGGCGGTGACGGTGCGGACGAATTCCGGCGCGTGCGCGGGCACCACCGCGGGCAGTTCCCGGGCTGATGTCACCCGGCCCGGTACCTCGATCCGGTGCAGCCCGGCCAGGGTGGCGTCGACGGCGGCGTGGTTCCGCGCGACCACCTCGGCGCCGCGGCGGCCGTAGGTCTTGGCGATCGCCGATTTGATCTTGGCGATCGCCTCCTCGCGGGGCAGCACGCCCGAGATGGCGAAGAAGCAGGTCTGGAGCACGGTGTTGGTCCGGCCGGCCAGGCCGGCCTGGCGAGCGATCCGGTCGGCATCGATCGCGTAAACCACGATCCGTTTGGCCAGAATCTTCTCCTGGACCGGACGGGGCAGCGCGTCCCAGACCTCATCCGCTGGCTGCGTGCAGTTGAGCAGCAGCGTCGCTTCCGGGGCGGCCAGGCCGAGCACGTCGAGCCGGTCCAGCAGCCCGAAGTGATGACAGCCGACGAAGCCGGCCTGCTGCACCAGGTAGGGCGCGCGGATCGGCCGCGGCCCGAAGCGCAGGTGCGACACGGTCTGCGAGCCTGACTTCTTCGAGTCATAGACGAAGTACCCCTGCGCGTTCAGGTTCTCCTCGGCTCCGAGGATCTTGATCGTGTTCTTGTTCGCGCCGACCGTTCCGTCCGAGCCGAGGCCGAAGAAGACCGCGCGGATGGTGCCAGGCGGCTCGATGTCCAGCGACGTGTCGTACGGCAGGCTCAGGCCGGACACGTCGTCGACGATGCCGATCGTGAACCGGCGCCGCGGCTGGTCACGGGCCAGCTCCGCGAACACCCCGGCGACCATGCCGGGGGTGAGTTCTTTAGACGACAGGCCGTAGCGGCCGCCGGTCACCAGCGGCAGGGCGACGCGTTCTCCGCCGGAGCACGCCTCGGCCAGCGTGGCGACCACGTCAAGGAACAGCGGCTCGCCGTTCGAACCGGGTTCCTTGGTCCGGTCGAGCACCGCGATCTTGCTGGCGCTCACGGGCAGCGCGTCGAGCACGGCCCGGGCCGGGAACGGCCGGAACAGCCGGACATGCAGTACGCCGACCCGCTCACCCTGGCCGCACAGGTAGGCCACGGTCTCGCCGGTGGTCTCAGCCGCCGAGCCCATCACGACGATCACCCGCTCGGCTTCGGGGTGACCGGTGTAGTCCACGACGTGATACTGGCGGCCGGTACGGGCGGCCAGGCCGTCCATCGCGTCCTGAACCGCCCCCGGCACGGCGGCGTAGAACGGGTTCACCGTCTCCCGCGCCTGGAAGTAGACGTCCGGGTTCTGCGCGGTGCCCCGGATGAACGGCCGCTCCGGCGACAGCGCCCGGCCGCGGTGCGCGCGGACCAGTTCGGCCGGCACCAGCGCGCGCAGGTCATCGTCGGACAGCAACTCGATCGTGTTCAGCTCATGTGAGGTGCGGAACCCGTCGAAGAAGTGCACGAACGGCACCCGGGTCGCCAGCGTGGCGGCCTGCGCCACCAGCGCCAGGTCATGGGCCTCCTGAACCGAGGCGGAGGCGAGCAGCGCGAACCCGGTCTGCCGCACCGCCATCACATCGGAGTGATCCCCGAAGATGGACAGCCCCTGCGCGGCCAGCGACCGGGCCGCGACGTGCAGCACGGCCGGAGTCAGCTCACCGGCGATCTTGTACATGTTCGGGATCATCAGCAGCAGGCCCTGCGACGCGGTGAACGTGGTAGCCAGCGCCCCGCTCTGCAGAGCGCCGTGCAAGGCGCCCGCGGCACCGCCCTCGCTCTGCATTTCCACCACGGCGGGCACGCCGCCCCACAGGTTGGGCCGCTTCTGGCTGGACCACTCGTCCGCGAACTCGGCCATCGGCGACGACGGCGTGATCGGGTAGATGCAGCAGACTTCGTTCAGCCGGTAGGCGACCGACGCGGCGGCCTCATTGCCGTCGACCGTGGCACGCGTCATCAGTCCTCCGGGATCATCTCGATGGAATGCACCGGGCACTGCTCATAGCACGCCCCGCAACCGGTGCAACGGTCATAGTCGAACTCGTACCGGTGGCCAGGCCCGAGCTTGATCACCGCGTCCTCGGGGCACGCGCCCAGGCAGCCGTCACATTCGCAGCAGTTGCCGCACGACAGGCAGCGGCGTGCCTCGTAGGTCGCCTCGCCCTCGGACAGGCCGCCGAGCACCTCGCCGAAATCCGCGATCCGCTCCTGCGGGGGGACTTGCGGCTGCTGCCGGCGGGCAGCGTCGCCGAAGTACCACAAGTTCAGGTCGCCGAAGGAGACAAGCTCGTGCTTGGCGACGTTCGCCGGCGCGGTTTCCCGCAGCCAGGCGTCGATGTTCTTGGCCGCCTTCTTGCCGTGCCCCACGCCTACCGTCACGGTGCGCTCGGCCGGCACCATGTCGCCGCCGGCGAACACGCCAGGGCAGCCGGTCATCATGGACGGCGATACCTGCACGGTGCCGTCCCGGCCGAATTCCACTCCGGGCACCTGACGCAGGAACGCGGTGTCGGTGTCCTGGCCGAGGGCGAGGATAACGGTGTCGGCGGCAAGCGTCTCGAACCGCCCGGTCGGCTGGGGGAATCCGTTCTCATCCAGTTCCATGGCCTCGATGGTCAGCTCCGGCCCGTCGAACGCGGTGATCGTGCGCAGCCAGTTGATCCGCACCCCCTCACGCTCGGCCTCTTCGGCCTCCTCTTCGTGAGCGGGCATCTGGGCGCGGGTGCGGCGGTAGACGATGAGCGCGTCATTCGCGCCGAGCCTGCGGGCGACCCGGGCGGCGTCCATGGCGGTGTTGCCGCCGCCGTAGACGGCGACCCGACGCCCGATCGCCGGCCGCTCACCCGAGGCGACGCTGCGCAGGAACGACAGCGCGTCCACGATCGGTCCCGCATCCTTGGCCGGGATGTCGACCCGCTTGGACAAGTGCGCGCCCACCGCGACGAAGGCCGCGTCGAAGCCGCCTTCGCGCCGCTCCGCGTCCAGGTCCTCCACCCGGTGGCCCAGGGTGATCCGCACGCCCATCGCGGCGATCCGGTCCAGCTCGCCGTCCAGGACGTCGCGTGGCATCCGGTAGGCCGGGATGCCGTATCGCATCATCCCGCCAGGCCGCTCGCCCGCATCCCTGATCTCGACCTCGTGGCCGAGCCGGGCCAGGTGGTAGGCGGCGGAAAGGCCGCTCGGCCCGGCGCCGATGACCAGCACCCGCCTGCCGCTGCGGACCGGGGGCGGGTCGAACGACCACCCCCGCTGGAGCGCGAGATCGCCGAGGAACCGCTCGACCGAGTGAATCGAGACGGCGCTGTCCAGGCTGGCGCGGTTGCAGACGCTCTCACACGGGTGGTAGCAGACCCGGCCGTGGATCGCCGGCATCGGATTGTCAGCGACCAGTTGCCGCCACGCTCGCTCGTGGTCACCGGTCTCGGCGTGCGCCAGCCACGCTTGGATGTTCTCCCCGGCCGGGCACCCGGCGTTGCACGGCGGCAGCAAGTCGACGTAGACGGGGCGCTGCTGGCGGACCGGGCCGGCGCGGGACCGCTCGTGCAGCAGATCCGGCAGCGGCGTAACGTCCTGTCGCTCTGGTCGCAAGGCCATATCGGCTACGCTACGCCCACGTCACTGCCCAGCATCAGGGCCTTTCGGCCCTGGCTTACTCGTAGCCTAGGTCTGTCTTCCCAGAACGGGCTGGGGTGACTGGTGCGGGCGGGCGGTCCAGGTCAGCTGGGTGCCGCCATTTGCGGGGGTAGTCAGCTGGAAGATACCGCCGTTGCGTTCGGCGCGGCGGCGCATGCTGGACAGGCCGCTGGAGCGGGCGGGCGTACCGATGCCGCGGCCGTTGTCGGTGATGTCGAGGGTGATCAGCCCGTCCTGGAGCACCAGGGAGATGGTAACGGCGGTGGCGTGGGCATGGCGTGCGCAGTTGGACAGGGCTTCGCGGGTGACGGCGAGAATGTCATGAGCCAGCGCCTCGTCCGGACCGGGGTCGAGCGGGCCGGCGAAGCGGACGCCGGCGGCGAAGCCGAGCTGCGCGGTATGCTCGTTGATGATCTCCGTGACCCGGGCGGGTAGGCCAGCCGGGGTCTGGCGGGTCTGGTGGAGCCCGAAGATGCTGGTGCGGATCTTCTTGATGACCTCGTCCAGGGTGTCAACGTAGCCATTGACCCGTTCCGCGGCGGCCGGGTCGCAGCGGGCGGCATGGCCCTGCAGCCTCATGCCGAGAGCGAACAGCTCCTGGATGACATGGTCGTGCAGGTCGCCCGCGATCCGGTCGTGATCTTCGGCCTGAGCCAGGGTGATCTGGTCAGCGCGGGCCCGGGCGAGTTCCATCGCCACCGCGGCGTGGCCGGCGAAGGCGGCGGCCATGCCCAGGTCTGTCTCGGTGAATCCCGGGCGTACCGCCAGCCGGCCCAGCAGCAGCGCGCCGCGGACCTGTTCGCCGGCCGCCAGCGGCACGACGATCAGCGGCCCCGTACCGACGCGCAGCACAGCGGCGGCCGCTTGGCGGCCCTCTCCGGTTACCAGGCTGGGCTTGCCGGTGCGGATCGCCTGCCCGGCCAGTGAGTCCGCCAGCGCCTCTACCTGGTTCATCATCCCGGCGGCGAGCTCGCCGGTGACGCCGGCGACAATGACCTGGTCTGCGCCGTGGGGCACGGCCAACGTGACGAAGTCCGCGTCCGCGGCGGCCGCGGCGAGCTGGGTGATCAGCGCGTGCGGCTGCACTGCCGCACCGGACAACAGCAAAGGTGTCAGCTCGGCGGAGGCGTCCAGCCAGCGGCGGCGCTGCTCGGATTCGGTGAAGCGCCGCGCGTTGGCGATCGCCGCGCCGGCCGCCGCGGCCAGCGCGATCGCCAGCTGTTCATCGTCCGCGGTGAACTGCCCGCCCCGGGACCGCTCGGTGAGGTACAGGTTGCCGAAGACCTCCTCCCCGATGCGGACCGGGACACCGAGGAAGCCGGTCATCGGCGGATGCCCCGGCGGGAACCCCGCCGACGCCGGATGACCGGACAGGTCAGCGAGCCGCAGCGGGACCGGCTGCCTGATCAGCAGCCCGAGGATCCCCCGGCCCCTGGGCAGGTCACCGATCCTGGCAACCAGCTCCTCGTCCATGCCTGCGTGCACGAACTGTTCCAGCTCTCCGTCGTGGCCCAGCACGCCGAGCGCCGCGTACCGGGCACCGACAAGGTCCCGGGCCGCCGCCACGATCTGCCGCAGCACCACCGGCAAGCTCAGCTCGCCGGCTACCAGGGCGGTGGCGCGCAGCAGCCCGCGCAGCCGCCCCTGGGTGGCCAGCACGTCATCGGCGCGGTCCACCAGCTGCACCAGCAGCTGATCCAGTTCCAGCCGCGGTATGTCAGGGAAACCCAGTCCGCTGACCGCGTCGGCGGCGCGGGCGCCACCCGGTGTTTCGGCAGCTGGCGGTGAACGGGGTTCATCTGTCCGGGCGGGATCCGCGGAGCTATCGATCCGAGTGTTCATGGCCTCTCCGCGGTCACCTAGACGAGCGGCAGTAGAGGCGGGGTCCGGGCGGGTAAGGCCGCAGTCCCAGTTAACGGCATTAACGAGTCCGGCACAAGCTCACGGGCCGCCGGGCTCGCCGCCCTGCTGCCGGGACGGCTCCGCGCACTGCCCGGCAAGCCTGCCGTACTGCCGCCCGAAGCCCCTGATCTCGGTCACGGTCAGCCCGGGGACACGGCTGGCGATCAGAACCTGGACGAGTTCGTAGAGCTTGTCCGGCCTGATGATGGCGGTGATCAATTTCATGGGTGTCCCGCCCTTTCGCTGAGAGCTGGTCAATTCGCCGCCCGGCGATCACGCTCTTCACCCGGGCGCCGTGCGGATTACATGCGCCGGGCACGTCAAGAACGTGCCGGGCCGAAACCTGAGTCCTGCGTATGCGGTTAGCAGGAGTAGTGCAGGTCAGGGTCGTGGCGGTGGATGCGGCACAGTGGGTCGTCTTGGGCTCCCGACCTTCCCGTAGACGGTCTGATCTAGGTTCCCTCGGCGGTCCGGGCGGCTCGGCGCCCGGGGCTCAGCGCTCGGCGAGATAGCCGTGCCGGTCGCGGAAGCCCTCGGGCGTGAGCCCGCAGGCCGCTGCGATCGGGCGGAGCTTGTCCGGGTCCTCGAGGTCTTCGCGGTCCAGCCGGATCATGTACTCGCGGGCCACCCGGTACGAGCTGGACTCGACGTTCACCAGCCGGATCCGCACCCGCCCGGTCTCGGGGTCGCTGAACGACCCGAAGGGCAGCGGCACCATGTGCCCGTCCTGGATCGTGACCATGCCGCCGGGCTCGTCGCCCGCCAGCACCCGCTTGAGGTAGTCGACGGCGCCGTAGCCGAGGTCACGGGTGTACTCGATGTCGAACGGGATGGGGGGCGCGCACCGCAGCTCGTAGCCGATGCTCTTCCCCTCGACCGTGACGTTCTGCCCTCGTTCCTTGAAGCGGTCCTTGACCTGCTTGGCCAGCAGGCGGTCCAGCTCGAGCTCGGCCAGCCGGACGTTGCCGTGCTCGTCTCGCTCCACCTCCGGCATGGCCTTGCGCAGCTCATCTTGGGGCAGGCGAAGGCCGATGCCCTCGGAGAGCACCGCCACGCCGAAGGGGCGGCCGTGGGCGATCCGCTTGAGCATCGAGGTCTCCAGGACGTCCACCAGGCGCGATAGCCGGAGGGGCTCATCGCGGGGGAACTCCTCGGCGATCACCGTGAGGGTGGCCCCGGCCGACTTCCCGATGCCCAGCGCCAGGTGGCCGGCCGACCGGCCCATGGCCACCACCAGGTACCACCGCTGGGTGGTGATGGCGTCGGTCATCAGGTTGTTGACGATCTGGACTCCGACGCTCCTGGCAGTCTCGAAGCCGAAGGTCGGCGTCCCGCCCGGCAGCGGCAGGTCGTTGTCGATGGTCTTCGGCACGTGCGCCACGCGCAGGCCCCCGCCGGCCGCCGCGGCCAGCCGGGACGCCGAAAACGCGGTATCGTCCCCGCCGATCGTCACCAGCGCGCCGATCCCGAGCTTCTGCAGCGACTCCAGACAGGCGTGCAGCCTCCACTCCGGGTCGGCGGCCTCCTCGTCGCGCACCGTCGGGTTGGCCCGCGAGGTCCGGATAATCGACCCGCCCTGGACGTGGATCCTCGACACGTCCATGATGGACAGGGGCCGCGCCTCCTCGATCCGCCCCTCGATCAGGTGCTGGAAGCCGTCCATAATCCCCAGCACGTCCCACCCGGAGTTCCGGGCCTCGATCGTGGCAGCAGAGATGACCGAGTTCATCCCCGGGGCGGGGCCGCCCCCGCACAAGATCCCCAGCCTCACGCCCCCATCGTTCCAGCAACGAGGCGTTCCCGACAAGCGCACCGGCCCCGGACCCCCGAACCATGCTCCATCACAAATTCCAGCGGCACCATGCGTCACGAAGCACGATTCACCGAGGCGCGGCGGCCGGTCTTCCCGCCAGTAAGGCGCCTGCTCGCGGCTCGCCGGCACTGTCAGCCCGGAAGTCGCTGGCGCTGGGCGATCGCGGCCTGCGGATCCTGTGGCCCGTACCGATATGCTTGATCGTCGGTGAGTGACCGTGGTTGACCCTCATCGCCCGTGCTGAGTCACGTAGCGGGCACGTCACGCCTTGATCAGCGGTCCGGCCGGGCGCGACCGGAAGGCGGATGCCGTGAGCCTGGTGCATGCGGTGGAGGTGCCGCGGCTGCGCGTGTCCCGGCTGGAGCCGGTCATCGGCGCCCCGCGGTATGCGGAGCTGGCCCGGACCGCCGGCCAGGTCCGGCAGGTGCTGGCCGGGCGCACCATCTGGAACGTCAACTCGACCGCGGCCGGCGGCGGGGTCGCCGAGATGCTGCAGGTCCTGGTCGGGTACGTGCAGGATCTGGACATCCCCATCGGCTGGCTGGTGATCACCGGCGACGCCGGGTTCTTCGCCATCACCAAGCGGCTGCACAATCAGATCCACGGCAGCCTGTCCGGCGCCCCGCTCGGCGCGGCGGAGGCCGGTCATTACACGGAGATGCTGGCTGCGAACGCGGTGGAGCTGGCGGCCCGGGTCCGGCCCGGCGATGTGGTGCTGCTGCACGACCCGCAGACCGCGGGCCTGGCCGCGCCGCTGGCGCAGGCGGGCGCCCGGGTGGTATGGCGCTGCCATATCGGCCTGGACTGGGAGAACAAGGCGACCCGGGCCGGGTGGGACTTCCTGCGGCCGCACCTGGCCGCAGCGGAGGCGTTCGTGTTCTCCCGCCGGGAATACGTCCCGTCGTGGATCCCCGCTGGCCAGGCGTGGATCATCCCGCCGTCGATCGACCCGTTCTCCCCGAAGAACCAGCCACTCGCCGCCGGCGCCGTGCGGGCCATCTTGGCGAAGCTGGGCGTGCTGGATGGCGCGGCGCCGGCGGTGCCCGCCACGTTCGTGCGCCGCGACGGCGATATGGACGTCGTCACCAGGCCAGCGGTCATCATCGGCGAGGGCCGCCCCGGACCCGGTGATCCGGTACTGCTGCAGGTCTCCCGCTGGGACCGGCTCAAGGACATGGCCGGGGTCATGCGCGGCTTCGCCGACCACGTCGCGCCCGACGGTGACGGGTACCTGATGCTGGTCGGCCCCGCGGTCACCGACGTGAGCGACGACCCGGAGGGCGCCGCGGTCTACGGTGAGTGCCTGCTGCAGTGGCGCGATCTGAGCCCCGCGGCCCGGACGCGGATCCTGCTGGTGACCCTGCCGCTAGCTGACATTGACGAGAACGCGGCCATGGTCAACGCGTTGCAGCGGCACGCCGCCGTCATCGCGCAGAAGAGCCTGGCGGAAGGGTTCGGGCTGACCGTCGCGGAGGGGATGTGGAAGGGACGGCCGGTCATCGGCTCAGCGGTCGGCGGGATCATCGACCAGATCGCCGAGGGCACCGGAATCCTGCTGCCCGATCCCGCCGACCTGGCGGCATTCGGATCAGCAGCCCGCCGCCTGCTCCGCGACCAGGACCAGGCCGCGCGGATGGGGCAGGCCGCCCACGCCCACGTCCGCGAGCAGTACGTCGGCGACGTGCACCTGCTGCACTACGCCACGCTGCTCAGCGCCCTGATCGGCGGAGACTAACACCACGGTCACCGCCGGTCGGGCGGGGAATGCCGAGCAGCATCAACCGCCGGCCAGCTCGTTCTTCAAGATCTTGCCAGTGGGTCCGAGCGGAAGCGCGTCCAGGAAGACGACGGATCGCGGATACTTGTAGGCGGCCAGCCGCTCCTTGGTCAAGGCAATCAGCTCCTGTTCTGTTGCCGTGTGATCGCGCTTCAGCACGCAGTAGGCCCTGACCTCCTCGCCGAGCCGCTCGTCCGGGATTCCTACGACCGCAACCTGGTCCACTGCGGGATGCAGGTACAGCACGTCCTCGACCTCTCGCGGATAGACGTTGTAGCCGCCGCGAATAATGAGGTCTTTCTTACGGTCGACGATGAAATAGAACCCCTCTTCGTCCCGATACCCGAGGTCGCCAGTGCGCAGCCATCCGTCGGTTATCGTCTCTGCGGTCGCCTCCGGACTCTTGTAGTATCCCTTCGTGATGGCGTGCCCGCGGAGCACGAATTCGCCTATGTTCTCCCGGCCCGGCGGAAGCTGCTGGCCCTCGTCGTCCCGCACCTGCATGTCCACGCCCCAGATCGGCTTGCCGACACTGTAGGGTTTGCGGTCGTCGCGGCGGTTGGCCGTGGCTAGCGGCCCGCTTTCGGTCAGACCGTACAGCTCGAGAATGACCACCCCGAACTTCCGCTCGAAGTTATCGAGGAATTCAGCGGGCAGCGCTGCCCCTGCCGAACCCGCGATGCGGAGGGAAGATGTGTCGTAGTCTGCGAGCCTGGGATGCTGCAGCAGGGCGTGGTACATGGTCGGGACGCCGTGAAAGATCGTCGCCTTGTCCTGCTGTATGACCTCCAGCATCTGGCTGGCGTCGAAGCGGGTCATGAGCCTCAGCGCACCGCCGGCGAGCACGGTCGAGTTAAGCACGCCGGAGAGGCCGAGCGTGTGGAACATCGGCGCGACCGCCACCATGATGTCGGCCTCGGTCATCTCGAAGCCCTGCCGGTGCGCGTCAGCGTTCATGAACAGCTCGAAGTGGCTCAGCTGGACGCCCTTCGGCTGACCGGTCGTCCCGGAAGTGAACAGGATTACGGCCGTATCGCCCGGGTCCCGCTGCGCGTACGGCGGCGGCTCGGGCTGGTCACCTGCGAGGAGCTCCTCGAAATCTATGCCGATGCCGTCCTCCTCGTGCTGTCCGGCCGCGACGATGAACATTTTCTCCACCCCGGCCGAGCCGGCTCCCTTCGCCGCCTCGGAGATCGTGCCTGCTGACGTGATCACCGCCCTGGCGTCGGAGTCGCCCAGGGTGTAAGCGATCTCGGGTGCTTTCAGCAGCACGTTCATCGGGACCACGACACCCCCGGTCTTGAGGATGCCGAAGTACGCCATGAGAAACTGCGGGATGTTCGGCAGCTGAAGGCCGACCGCGATCCCGGGCTCGATGCCGTGCCGCCGCAGGTTCGCGGCGACACGGTCAGACGCCGCATCCAGCTCGGCGTACGTCATCGAGCCCTGGTCGTAGATCACGGCCTTCTTGCCGGGCCACCGCTTAGCCGATTCGTGCAGAACAACTGCCAGGTTGAAGCCCATCCGAAATTACCTCCTCGGCTTCTGATCGTCTGTGCGGTAGACCGTCAGCTGCCGACGGGCGACAGATGCCTGCGGGTCCGGCGTGCTGAACCTGGCATGCCCTTCAGCTCGGGGATCGGCAGGATCACGCGGCCGAAAGTCTCCTTGAGCAGGGCCGAAGCGCAGCCGTACCAGGCGACGGCGGCCAGCGCGATGCCGATCCAGCCGCTAGCCTTCACCAGGCCGGAAATCCCGGCGCCGTTGCCCCAGGCGGCCAGGATGAAAAGCGCCGTGGCGAGCATGAAAATCAGGTTGATGACGAGATTCGTCCTGAACGAGGCCATCCACAAGATGAAGGCCGGAATGGCCCACACGGCCAGGAAGAGCGCCTCGTTGGCGGGCAGTTGCGCGAGGGGAATCTTGGGCACCTCATGGGTGAGGAAGTACCACAGGGCGAGGTTGAAGGAGCCGAAGGTGCCGAAGGCCACGACGCCGAACATGTTGCCGCGCAGGACCTCCCACATCGCCACGGCTAGCTGCCCCAGGGCGCCGTAGGCCAGCAGCGTCGTGATGACGACCGGGAGGGCCGTCGGCTTCGCGAAGCCGATGTTGATCCAGCTGAAGGCGAGTAGCGGCAGTGCCAGGGCAGTGAGGCCGAACGGCCCCGGGTCGGCAAGGAACAGAGCCCTCACCGAACGGTTCCCGCTGACCTCTGGCGCATCGCTGATCCGCTGCTTACCGAGTGGTGCGTTGCTGTGCTCTTCGGGCGCGACACTGGTCATGACAGATCCTCCTTGCCGCACGTCCACTGGCGGCCGGCGATCGGCCGCGCGTTATCTCACCGTGATCCGCGGTCCCGCGCCGGTCTACTATCGTTCGGCCCCGAACCGGCGGGTCAATGGTCCTATAGTGACCAATATGGACGAAGCGGACTTCCGACGGTGACCGCCGCGAACAGTCATCCCGATCTCGACCGCCTCGTGGCGTTCGATGTGCACGTGCACATCGAGGCCGACACCGGCGGCCGGACGTCCCTCGATCAGGAATTGCTCGATGCCTCGGCCGCTTATTTCCGGGGCGAGCAACCTCGAATCCCCACGATCCACGACGTCGCGGCCTATTACCGCGAGCGCAACATCGGCGCGGTGGTCTTCACGGTCGACGCCGAGACGGCCCTGGGCCAGCAGGCGCCTCGTAGCGAGGAGATCGCCGAGGCCGCCGCGGACTACGCGGACATACTGGTCCCGTTCGGTTCGGTCGACCCGCTCACCGGCGAAGCCGCAGTCCGCCGGGCTCGTCGTCTGGTCACCGAGTATGGCGTACGGGGGTTCAAGTTCCACCCGAGCGTGCAGGGGTTCCAGCCCAACGACCGGGTCTACTATCCGCTGTACGAGGCGCTGCAGGAGCTGCGCGTGCCGGCGTTGTTCCATACCGGCCAGACCGGGATCGGCGCGGGCCTGCCGGGCGGCCGCGGGATCAAGCTGAGGTTTTCAGATCCCATGCTGCTCGACGATGTCGCCGCGGACTTCCCGCAGCTCGTGATGATCCTGGCGCACTCGTCGATACCCTGGCACGACCAGGCGATCTCGATGGCGACGCATAAGGCGAATGTCTTCATCGACCTTTCCGGCTGGTCACCGAAGTACTTTCCCCCGCAGCTGGTACGCAACGCGAACTCGGTGCTGCGCCACAAGGTTCTTTTCGGCTCCGACTTCCCGGTTGTCACGCCAGATCGCTGGCTGCGCGATTTCGCCGCGCTCGAGATCAAGCCGGAGGTCCGCCCGCTGATCCTGAAGGACAACACCGCCCGCGTGCTGGGGTTGGACGACTGACGGCGCAGGCCCGGGGCTCGGGATGGGTTCCTGTACCTCATTGACCGGCTCAAGGACATGGTGGTCTCCGGCGGAGAGAACGTGTCTTCGGTGGAGGTCGAGAACGCGCTCCAGGAACACCCGTCCGTCACCGAGGTGGCCATCATCGGCGTTCCTGACGAGCGCTGGGGTGAGGCGGTGGTCGCCGTCGCAGTGCTCGAGCCCGGGCAGTCGGTGACGCTGGCGGAGCTACGCGAGTTCGGCGGCCGGTCGCTCGCGCGCTACAAGCTGCCCACCAGGCTCCACGTGGCCGACACGCTGCCACGCAACTCGGCTGGCAAGATCCTGAAGTACGAGCTCCGGACGGTATTCCGGGAGAGCCCGCCCAGCCAGTGAGACGGTGACCGGGCCCGTTCGTCACCCAAACTCGTCGTCGATCCCGGTCGCGCCGAACGCCTGCCAGTTCTCATCCACCATGTGGGCGAGGATGATCAGGTCGTGGAAATCGCCATTGCGGTCACGGATATGCGACCGAAGCAGGGCCTCGGGATCGAAACCGAGCGAGGTGAACATGTTGATGGCGGGCTGCTGGTCAGCGACCACCTCAACGATGATCTTCGACAGGCCGAGCTCGAGCGCCTGCAGCAAGGCCGCCCGGGCCAGCTCACGGCCGATCCCCTGCCCGCGGTGCGCCGGATCGACCAGTAGCAGCAGCTGACCCACGTGATCGGACCAGCCCAGTTCCGGGATGACCGTCACTACGCCGGCCAGGGTCCCCGCTTCGTCTACGGCCGCCTCACGGCGGGCCGGGCCGGGACTCTGCCAGGCGGCGACGGTTTCGGGATCGCGGATGTTCTCCTTGAGAAAGGCCTGCTCGCCGTCTGGTATGCGACCGAAGAACTCGCTCAGCTGGCCTGATGAGACTTCGCCGGCCGGAATGAGCCTCACGAAAGCTCCTCGCTGTGCCGGTGAATCCAGTCAACGATGCGGGGGATGGTCCAATTCGACGCGGTGCGACTGGCCATCAGGCCGACGTGGCCGGACGGCAGCCGGATCTGCTCGACGTCCGCCGAACCGACCAGATCGATGACCGGGCCCACCGACGACGCGGGGGATATGTGATCGCGCTCGGCCAGCACCGACAGGAACGGGCAGCGGATATCCGCCAGGTGCACCGGCTTCCCGCCGAGCCGCACCGTGTCGTTGACGATGGCATTGTCCCGCATCATCTGGGCTAGCTGGCGGAACGCGGCGCCGGGGAAAGGCACATGGTCCTTGGTCCACTGGCCCATGGCCTGGTAGGCCGCCATCTGCTCGTCGCTCCACAGGTTCTGCCACAACATCACGTAGGAGTTGGCGTCGCCAGTCGGCTTGATAACCCTGAAGGCGTTGAGCATGCTCTCCGGCGGCACGTTCCCGGTGGCGTCGATCAGAGCATCGGCATCGAGCCGGCCATCGCTGAACAGCCTGCTGAACAGGCCCATTTCGGCGAAGTCCACCGGGGTGGCCACGGTGATCAGGTTGCGGATCGGCAGCTGCGGGTGACCCGCGGCCAGAAGAAGCGCCAGGTCACCCCCCAAGCAATAACCCAGGAGGGTAAGACCATCCGATCCGGCCTCCGCCAGCAGCGCCATGACCGCCTGCGGCAGGTAGTAATCGACGTACGTCTCGAAGCTGTTATCGGCGTCCCGCTCGTCGGGCACCCCCCAGTCGATCAGGAACACATCCAGGCCGGCCTTGAGCAAGCGCCCCACGAACGTATTGTCCGGCGAAAGATCCAGCACGTAACTGCGGCAGACCAGGCTGTAGACGACGAACACCGGAGGCCGCCACCGCCGCCGATCGCTGCGGTAGCGCCACAGCTCGACCTTGTCCCGCTTCCACACGACGTCCTTGGGCGTCTGCCCGACCTGCGGGCGGCCGATTCCGGCGAAGTACTTCACCCCGTTGCGGGCGCGAACGGCCTGGCGCTCGATATCAGTGCGGACCCGCGCCAGCACCTCCGCCGGACTTGCCGTCACCGCCATCCGCCTGTCCTTCCCCGTCTGCCCGGTCCAGCTGCCGGCTAAGGTCCCTCACTCGGCGGTCCAGGTCAAGAATCTCCGCCCGCAACCGGGCAACGTCATCGGCTGCGGGCAAGTTGACCAGGTGCAGGCCGCGGGCGCCTACGGTGCCCAGGCGACCCGCGAGCTGCGATCCACGACGGTTCAGTTCCGCCCGAGCCTGCACCGCCGTGGCCAGGGTGCTCGCGAACGTCCCGGTCCGTACGCCCGCCTCGAGCCGGGGAGCTACCGCACGCTCAACCCGGTCGTACACCTGGCGCCACAGCGGCGGTCTTGACACGCCCTCACCTCCCGCCCCGGTGGTGAACACCGACCCGGGCCCGACGCGAAATCGGGCTCTAGCCCGGATACTACGCGAGTCACTGCCCGAGGTGAGCGGCGGAGAGGTCACGCTGGATGTCGGCGGCGGTGGCGGTCAGCGCCGAGACCCAGGCCGGCAGGCGGGCGGCGTGGAACCTGACGGAGGGGATGGCCAGGGAGACCGCCGCGTGCGCATCACCGCGCGGTCCGGGCAGGGCCACGCCGACGGCGGAGACCCCCGCCTCGGTGAGCTGGTCGTTGACGGCGAAACCGCGCTCGCGGACGATGCTCACTTCCGTCAGCAGCCCAGGCAGCTCGACGTCCCGGTCACGGTAGAGCTCGGCGAGCTGCCGATCGTCCAGCGTCGCAAGCAGGGCCTTTCCGCCCGACGCGCGCTCGGCCGGCAGGATCCGGCCGGTCCGGTCCCCCACCCGCAGCAGCTGGTCACATTCCACCGTGGCGGCGAAGCGGACTTGTGTTCCGATCCGCACCATCAGGTTCGCCGTTTCATTGACCTTGGCCACCAGCACCTGCAGGTGGAGCCGGGCAACCCGGTTGAGTACCCGGGCGGAGTCCGGGTCCGGCCCAGCCGGGTAAAGCGCGGGGCCGGGCCGGTAGAGGCGGTCCTTGCCCTGCTCGGCGAAATCCCGGTAGACGAGCATCGCCAGGAGCCGGTGGGCCGTCGAGCTGGCCACTCCTAGCTGTTCGGCGGCCTGTGACACGCTGAGCTGGCCCTGCTGCTGCAGCAGTCGCGCCAGCTGGAGCGCGTAGTCCACCGAGTTGATGGCGTACGGTGGTCTTTTCTTCATAGCAGAATAATATATCCCGCAGTCAAGAATATCGGGTAATATGAGGCATGACTACGGACTACGCCCATTCCCCCGTCAAGATCAGTGCCGGAGACGCGCCGGGCCAGCCGGACCGCACGCCGGAGCTGGACACGCTCTACCGGAGCTTCGAGAAGGAGCTCCTCGTCCCCCTGTGGACCGAGATCGGTGACCTGATGCCGGCGCAGCCGACGGCGTCGGCGGTGCCATACGTCTGGCGCTGGCGGGAGGGCCTGCTTCCGCTCGCCCGGCGGGCCGGCCAGCTGGTGCCGGTCGGGCGGGGCGGCGAGCGGCGCGCGATCGCGCTGGCCAACCCGGGACTAGGCGGCGCGCCGTATGCGACGCCGACCCTGTGGGCGGCGATCCAGTACCTGGAGCCTCGCGAGACGGCACCGGAGCACCGGCATACGCAGAACGCCTTCCGGTTCGTCGTGGAGGGCGAGGGGGTCTGGACCGTGGTGAACGGCGACCCCATCGCGATGCGGCGCGGAGACTTCCTGCCGCAGGCCGGCTGGAACTGGCACGGCCACCACAACGTCAGCGACTCGCCCATGGCCTGGCTGGACGGCCTGGACATCCCGTTCCAGCACTACGCCAACACCGGATTCTTCGAGCTGGGACCCGAGGAGGTCACTTCTACGGACACTCCCGCGCGGTCCCGTTCCGAGCGGCTGTGGGCGCATCCGGGGCTGCTGCCAGCCTCCCAGGTCCAGGCGCAGCCCAGCACCCCGATCGGCGCCTACCGGTGGGAATACACCGACGCCGCGCTGCGCGACCAGCTCGACCTCGAAGCCGAGGGATACCCGGGCGTGGTAGAGCCCGGGCACGCAGCGGTCCGCTTCGCCAACCCGACCACCGGCGGCGACGTGCTGCCCACGATCCGGGCGGAGTTCCACCGGCTGCGGCAGGGCACGCAGACCGCCACCCGGCAAGAGGTCGGCTCGGCGGTCTGGCAGGTGTTCGAGGGCCGCGGTACCGTGACCGCCGGCCACCGCGAATGGACCGTCGAACGCGGTGATTTGTTTGTCGTGCCGTCCTGGGTGCCGCTGACCATCGGCGCCGGAACCGAACTGGACTTGTTCCGGTTCTGCGACACGCCCATCTTCGAGCGGCTGCACCTGTACCGGGATCGTCTGGGGGAGACGTCCGCATGAGGCTGGCTACTCTCCGCACCTCGCACGGCACACGTGCCGTGCGAGTCGACGACGGCAGCTACGTCGACCTGGGACTGCCGGACGTGGGCGCGGTGCTGCGGCGCGCGGACTGGAGCGCGTATGCGGCTGCCGCCGAGGGCCCTTCTTACCCCGGACCCGCAGATTTCGCGCCGGTGGTCACCGCACCAGGGAAGATCCTTTGCGTCGGCCTTAACTACCGTGGCCACATCCTGGAGATGGGCCGCGAGCTGCCCGCCTACCCGACGCTGTTCGCCAAGTACGCGGAGGCGCTCATCGGCGCCAACGATCCCATCCTGCTTCCGCCGGAGTCCGAGGCAGCCGACTGGGAAGCCGAGCTCGCCCTGGTCGTGGGCCGGACCGTGCGGCGGGCGAACGCGGCGGAAGCGGAGGCGGCGATCGCCGGTTTTACGGTGCTCAACGACGTCACCATGCGGGACTGGCAATACCGCACTCAGCAATGGCTGCAGGGGAAGACCTTCGAAGCATCGACCCCCATTGGCCCGGTACTGGTCACGCCCGATGAGCTTCCCGGCGGCACGGCCCCGGCTCTGACGCTGACGGCATCGGTCAACGGCGAGATCGTCCAGAAGGCGGCCACGGACGACCTCGTCTTCTCCCCGGCCTCCCTGGTCCAGTACGTCTCGACGATCCTCACCTTGCGGCCCGGTGACGTCATCGCCACAGGCACCCCGGGCGGCGTGGGCCACGCCCGCAAGCCCGCCCGCTACCTGGCCGACCAGGCGCGCCTGGTGACGGAGGTCAGCGGCATCGGGCGCCTAGACAACGTGGCCCGGCTCGACGCGACGGTCCTGCCGTGAGCGGCACAGCCGTGCCGAGCACCTTCCGGTCCTGGATGGACACGGGCACGGCCCTGTTCACCGAGTCCGTGGAACGACTGCCCGACGACGCCCTCGATGCCGCCACCCGCCTGCCCGGCTGGTCACGGCGGCACGTGATCGCTCACGTCAGCCTCAACGCCGAGGCCCTGCGCCGGCTCGTCCGGTGGGCCAGCACCGGCGAGCCCACCCCCATGTACACGTCGGCCGGGCAGCGGGCGCGAGACATCGAGGACGCTCTGAACTGGCCGGCTTGCCCGGCTGCGCAGCTTCGTGGAGAGTACCGCGGCACAGCTGGCCGCTGATCTGGACCTGCTACCGCAAGACCGCTGGACCGCCGAGGTGGTGACCGCGCAGGGACGTACCGTTGCCGCCACCGAGATCGGATGGATGCGGACCCGCGAGGTGGCCGTGCATGCCGTTGACCTGGCCGCAGGCGTGGACTTCGAGGATCTGCCCGAGGAACTGTGCATTGCCCTGGTCACGGACATCACCCGGCTGCGATCAGCGCGAGGCCTCGACCCGGCCCTGCGGCTGCGGTCCGGCGATCACACCTGGCCGGTAACCGGAGACGGCACGCCGGCCCGGATCAGCGGCTCCGCCGCCGCCCTGGCCCGATGGCTCACCGGGCGCGGGACCTTCGGACTGGTTATCAAGGACGATCGGTCCTGGCCGGCGCTCACTCCCTGGCTGTGACCTGAATCTGCGAAGGAGAAAACCCGCATGAACACCGCATCGGCCGAGCCGGACGTCATCGTCGTGGGCGGCGGCATCGGTGGCCTGTCCACCGCCTACGCACTCGCCACAGCCGGACGGCGAGTACGCGTGCTCGAGCAGTCCCCTGCCTTCGGCGAGCTCGGCGCCGGGCTGCAGCTGGCCCCGAACGCCACCCGCATCCTGCAGGAATGGGGCCTTCTCGATGAGGTGATCGCCGCCGGGGTACTGCCCCGCCGGCTGGTGCTCAAGGATGCCCTCGACGGCGGCGAGCTCACTCACCTCGACCTGGGGCAGGATTTCCGGGACAGGTACGGAGCTCCGTACGTGGTGATCCATCGCAGCGACCTGCTCGACACCCTCTACCGCGCCTGCCAGCGGGCCGACGTCGAGCTGAGCACCGATGCCCGCGTCACGCGGGTAGAGGCCGGTGACCACATGGCGGCAGCCGTCACGGACGAGGCGACGCACTCCGCCGGGCTGGTTCTCGCCGCTGACGGCCTGTGGTCCACGCTACGCCGGCACTTCAGCGACGACGAGCCGGTCTGCTCCGGCTACGTGGCCTACCGCGGCGCCATCCCGCTGTCCGAGGCGACAGAACTGGAGCATCTGTCACTTGACGATGTCGTTGTCTACTTCGGACCCGGCTGTCACTTCGTGCAGTACCCGCTGCGCCAGGGCGACATGCTGAACCAGGTCGCCGTCTTCGCCTCACCGGCGTTCCAGCGCGGCGAAGAAGACTGGGGCGGACCTGATGAACTCGACGCGGTGTTCTCCCGTTGCTGCCCGCAAGTGCAGCACGGTGCCGCCAAGCTGGGACGCGAACGCCGCTGGCCCATGTTCGACCGCCTCCCGATCGGCAACTGGGTGCAGGGGCGCCTGGCCCTCACCGGGGATGCGGCGCACCCGATGCTGCAATATCTGGCGCAGGGAGCCTGCCAGGCCATCGAGGACGCCTGGACCCTGGCCGCGCACGCACCGTCAGATTCCGATGGCCGCGATGAGTGGCATGGAGCGCTCGCCGCCTACGAAAAACTGCGCACCGAGCGGACCGCTCAGGTCCAGCTGACGGCGCGCGCCTGGGGTGACCTGTGGCACTGCGACGGCCTCACCCGGTCCATCCGGAATGAGCTGCTCCGTGATCGCGACCCGGCCGACTACAAGCACATCGACTGGCTCTACGGCAAGGAGGCCGCCTGTGGCGTGACGAACCTGCCTGTATAGCTCGTTGAATGCGGAGGAACTAATTTATGCGACAGCTCAACCCATGGGACGCGGCGTTCTTCTACGGCGGATCACGCGTCGCCCCGATGAATATCTGCAGCGTGGCCCATTTCTCACCGGGACCTGACGGCCAGCCGCTCACACTCGACGAGCTACGTTCCGCCGTGTTCAGGAGCCTGCCCAAGCTGCCACCGTTCCGGCAGCGCGTGGTCCACGCGCCGTTCGGACTAAGCCGGCCCCATTGGGCGGAGGACCCGGACCTGAAGGTCGATGACCACCTGTACGAGGTGAGCCTGCCGCCCCCTGGCGACCACCGGCAGCTGGCCGAGCAGGTTTCCCTGATCGCCGCCCGGCCGCTCGACCTCGCCCGGCCCCTCTGGGCAATCCACCTGATCACCGGCCTGGACAGCGGCGAGACCGTAATGGTGATGAAGTTCCACCACGCGGCGGTCGACGGCGGGTCGGCTGGGAAGGTCATGCCGATCCTCCTCGACGCGACGCCCGACTCGGCGCAGCCGAGCGTCTCGGAGCTCCCGCCGCCTGGCCGGCTGCCCGGAACGGGCGAGATGCTGCTGCGCGGACTGGCCGACGCGGCCCGATACCCGCTCGACGTGATGCACTTCCAGCAGCGGACGATGAGCCGCCTGCCGCACATGCTCGAGCTGATCCGTCCTTCCGGCCGCGAGACCGGGCCCCGGGGCTGGCAACCACCGATGTTCGGGGCTCCCCGCACCCCGTTCAACGGGAGGCTTTCGCAAAACCGCTGCTGGGCCTTTGGCCAGATTCCGCTCGATCAGGTCAAGGCCATCAAGAACACGTTCGGCGGCACCGTCAACGACGTCGTGATGGCTGTGTGCGCGGGCGCATTGCGGCAGTGGCTGGACCGCCAGGGAGCCTTGCCCAGCGAGCCTCTGGTGGCGATGATCCCGGTCTCGGTGCGGGCCGACGGGGAAGGCGACGGCTTCGGCAACGAGGTCTCGACGATGATATCGGCGCTTCCGACCACGGTGGCCGACCCGGTCCAGAGGCTGCGGGCCGCATCCGCGGCCGCGGCCGCGGCCAAGCGGATGCATTCCGCGATGGGCGGGGACTTCCTGACCAACGCGCTGCGGACCGTCACGCCCATGCTGGGCGCTCCGCCAGCCCGGCTGGCGATGGAGATGCCCATCCCGGCCATGCCCCGTTACCCGGGCAACCTGTACATCTCGAACGTGCCGGGACCGCCCGGACCGCTCTACCTGGGCGGAAAGCAGATGCTGACCTTCTACCCCGCGGCCTTCCTGTCCCCGACCATGGGGCTGAACATGGTGGTGCTCAGTTACGTGGGCAACCTCAACTTCGGGTTGATGGCCTGCCCGGACCTGGCCACCGATGTCGATGGCCTGATGAATGACGTGCTCGACGCAGTGAACGAGCTGACCAAGGCGGCAGAAGCCGCATACTAGTGAGGAGACCGCGATGTCAAGCAATGCCGATGCCCGCGAAGCGCGAGCTGTGGCCGAGGCGGCGCGGGAGAAGGAATGGACGCTGCCAAGCTTCGGGAAGAGCCTGTTTCTCGGCGACATGCGCCTCGACCTGATCTATCCCCAGCCGAAGCTTCCCGACAGCGAGGTGGCCAGAAGCGAGGAATTTCTCGCTACCTTGCGCGCTTTCCTGCAGGAGAACGTCGATCCCGAGGTCATCGAGCGAGACGGCCGGATACCGGACCTGGTGATCGATGGCCTGAAAAAGGTCGGTGCGCTGGGCATGAAGATTCCGCAGCGCTACGGCGGCCTGGGCCTGTCGCAGGTTTACTACAACCGGGCGCTGATGCTCGTCGGCGTATGGCACCCCAGCCTGGGCGTGCTGCTGTCGGCGCACCAGTCGATCGGCGCGCCCCAGCCGCTGCTGTACTTCGGCTCGGACGAACAGAAGGAATACTGGCTGCCGAAGCTGTGCACGCAACTGTCCGCGTTCGCGCTGACCGAGCCCGGTGTCGGCTCGGACCCGGCCAAGATGACGTGCGCAGCGGTGCCGACGGAGGACGGCTCCGGATACCGCATCACCGGACGCAAGCTGTGGACCACCAACGGCACCATCGCCGAGATCTTGATGGTCCTGGCCAAGGTGCCGCGCAGCGAGGGGCATAAGGGCGGCATCACCGCATTCATCGTGCCGCGCGACGCCGGGAACATCGTCACGGAATCACGCAACGAGTTCATGGGCATGCGCGGGATCGAGAATTCGCTCACCCGTTACGACGGCGTGTTCGTACCGAAAGAGAACGTCATCGGCCGCGAAGGAGCCGGGCTGAAGATCGCGCTCACGACGCTGAACACCGGTCGGATGGGCATACCGGCGCAGTGCGCCGCGACGGCGAAGTGGTCGGCGAAGGTGGCCAGAGAGTTCGCCACCGCGCGCATCCAGTGGGGCAAGCCGATCGGTCAGCACGACGAGGTGGCACAACGAGTCGGGTTCATCGCCGCGACCGCGTTCGGGCTCGAGGCCGTGGTTGACGTGACCAGCCGGCTGGCCGACGAAAAGCGCAATGACGTGCGGATCGAGGCGGCGCTGGCCAAGCTCTACACCACCGAACTGGGCTGGCTGGTGTCGGACGGGCTGATGCAGGTGTGCGGCGGGCGCGGCTATGAGACGGCTGCCTCGCTGAAGGCGCGGGGACTTCGCGGCGTCCCGGTCGAACAGGCCCTGCGCGACATGCGCAGTAACCGCATCATCGAGGGCTCCACCGAGATCATGCACCTGCTCATCGCCAGGGAAGCGGTGGATCAGCACCTCAGCGTGGCCGGGGATCTCGTCCAGGAAGGCATCCCGCTCAAGGAGAAAGGCAAAGTCCTCACGCAGGCGGGCAAGTTCTACGGCCAGTGGTACCCGAAGCTGACCGTGGGATCGGGACAGAACCCCACCGCGTACCGCGAGTTCGGGCCGCTGGCCACGCATCTCCGCTACGTGGAGCGGGCCAGCCGCAAGCTGGCGCGCACGACCTTCTACGGCATGGCGCGGTGGCGGGCGAAGACGGAGGAGCACGGCGCTTTTCTCGGGCGGCTCGTGGACATCGGAGCGGAACTGTACGCTATCTGCGCAGCGGTGGTCTACGCCCGTACCATGGCAGCCGACCGGCCCGAGCAGGCGACGGCTATCCAGGAGCTTGCCGACCTGTTCTGCGAGCAGAGTCAGTTGCGCGCCGAGCGGCTGTTCCACGACCTGTGGCACAACGCCGACAGCACCACGTATGCCGTGGCGCAAGACGTGCTCAGCGGCCGCCACACCTGGCTGGAGGAGGGTCTGCTCGACCCGTCCGGCGAGGGTCCCTTGGTGCCGGACTCAGGTGGGCCAGGCGGGAAGGCACCAGAGGCCAGCACCAAGGCGAAGGCGCGCTGATGGCTTTAACGAGCTATCCGAGCCCCCGGCCGCTGGCCCGCGGCTCATGTTCAGCAGCCGCTCTTCCACCTCTGCCCAGGTCCTGCTCCACTCCGCGAGCGGGCTGAGGACCTGTTCCAGTACCGCGAGCTGCTCGTCGAACGAGGACAGCTGGGCTTTCAGCGCCTCGATGCTCCGTCGCTGCACAGCGACGGAGCCGGAGATCGCGGTCAGTAGCGCCGCCGAAAGGGCGCCCGGCAGCGGAAACGTGCCTGGTGCCAGCGGACGGCGCGCGCCGAATCCGGCCAGGTCTTCCAGCCCCTCGGTCACGGCGCGGAGCTGGGCGATGAAATCCTGAACCAGGCCCGGAAACCGTGCCGGATGTGCTCTGCCTCATCATCAGCCATCGGCCAACCGTCGGCGAGAGGCCCGCCGGGCGGATGCCCGGCGGGCCTCTCGTAAGGTTCCGGTGCGCTGGAACCACGGTCCGTTCGGCAGAAATGAGATTTACCTCCTACGGAGGGTCACAGGCTTATGTAGCTGCCGGGTGCGGCCTGGATCGGCGGGTAGCGGGTGCTGCCGAGTGCGCTGGGAGCCTCGCTCTGCTCACCGGAGCGCTCGGTTAGCCAGCGCACCCAGTGCTCCCACCACGATCCTTCGTGCCGTTCCGCGGCCGCCAGCCAGTCCTCGGCGCTGGACGGCGTGGCCGGGTTGACGAAGTAGCCGAGGCCGCGGTGCTTCGGGTCGGCCACCACGGTCTGGATGTGACCACTGGAGCACAGCACGAACTCGGCGTGGCCGGAGACCAGCTGGGTGGTCTGGTAGCAGGCCTGCCACGGCGTGATGTGGTCGGTCATCCCGGCCGCCACGTACGTGTCGGTGGTGATGCGGGACAGGTCGATGGGCGTGCCCAGGATCGTCATGCCGCCCGGGTGCACCATCTGGTTTCCCGCCAGCATGTCCAGCATCTGGCGGTGGAAGGCGCTGGGCAGCCGGGTGGTGTCGCCGTTCCAGGCCAGGATGTCGAAGGCCGGCGGGTCCTGGCCGAGCAGGTAGTTGTTGACCCAGTAGTTCCAGACCAGGTCGTTCGGGCGCAGCCAGGCGAACGTCGACCCCAGCTGCCAGCCGTCGATCACGCCGGTAGGCTTGGACACCTGCTTGGCCAGCTCGAGCATCTGCGGGGTCGCGAACAGGAACATGCGCCCCTTGGCGTTGGTGTCCAGCAGGGTGACGAACATGGTCGAGGAGTTGATCCGGTGTTCTTCGCCCAGCGCAGCCAGGTGCGCCTGCGCGAGCGCGGCCGTCATCCCGCCCAGGCAGCCGCCCATGATGTTCACGTCCGGTGAGCCAGAGATCTCACGGGTCACGTCGATCGCGTCGATCGTGGCCTGCACGTAGGTGTCCCACGTCCAGTCGCGCTGCTCCTTCGTCGGGTTGCGCCAGCTGATCGCGAACACCTGGATGCCGCGCTGGAGCAGGTATTCGAACAGGCTGCGGCCCGGCGAGAGGTCAAGCGCGTAGTACTTGTTCACCTGCGGGGGCACCACGAGTATGGGCCGCTCGTAGACGGTCTCATGCTGCGGCTTGTACTGGATCAGCTCGAAGACCTCGTTCCGGAAGACGACCGAGCCGGGGGAGGCCGCCATGTTCTCGCCGATGGTGAACGGCCTGCGGTCGACCATCGACGGCATGCCGTGGTTGTGCCGCAGGTCGTCGACCCAGTTGGCCAGCCCGCGGCGGACGCTGCCGCCGCCGGTGTCGTACCAGCGCTTGACGGCCGCGGGGTTGGTGGCGAAGAAGTTGGTCGGCGCCATGGCCTCCCGGAGCAGGGCCGCCCCGAAGCGCAGCCGCTCGACACCCATGCCCGGCAGGCCGAGGTTGTCGATATAGCGCTCCAGCCCGGAGCCCCAGGTGAAGTAGGTCTGCATGGTCGCCCGGAACAGCGGGTTCTGCTGCCAGGCCGGGTCTCCGAAGCGCTTGTCGCCCTTCTCCGGCGCGACCTGCGACTTGCCGAAGCTGATCTTGACCAGTTCCTGGCCGAGGCCGGGAACGGTCCGCACCACCGCCTCCGGGTGGTGCATGGCCACCTGGCCCAGGAAGCGCAGGGCTCCGACCGTCTCGCGGAGGCCGAGGAGGTCGAACGGACTGAGCTCCGCGGCGGCGGGCTCGGCGGCCTGCCCCTTCGGCTTAGCCAGTGCCTTGACCGGGGCCTTGACCGGGGCCTTGACCGGGGCCTTGACCGGGGCCTTGACCGGGGCCTTGACCGGGGCCTTGACCGGGGCCTTGACCGTGTCCTTGACCGTGTCCTTGACCGTGTCCTTCACCGTTTCCTTGACCGGGGCCTTGACCGGCGGCCGGGGCGGCGGGACCTGCTGCCCGTTCTGGGTGTTCTTGGTGGGCGGCGTTGCGCCGCGTGGAGTCGTCATGACAGCCTCTCTATGATCATGGCCATGCCCTGGCCGCCGCCGACGCACATGGTCTCCAGCCCGATCGTCTCGTCGCGGGTGCGCAGGTCGTTGAGCAGGGTGGACAGGATGCGCACGCCGGTCATGCCGAACGGGTGGCCGAGGGCGATGGCGCCCCCGTGCGGGTTCAGCTTGTCGCTGAACGGGTCGACGCCGATGCTCCGGGCTGCCGGGATGACCTGGGCGGCGAAGGCCTCGTTGATCTCCACCACGTCCACGTCATCGATCGTCATCTTGGCCCGCTCCAGCGCCTGCCGGCTGGACTCGATCGGACCCAGGCCCATCATCTCGGGTTCCAGCGAGCTGACGCCGGTCGAGATGATGCGCGCGATCGGCGTGATCCCGAGTTCCTTGGCCAGCGCTGCCGACATCACCACGGTGGCGGCCGCGCCGTCGTTGAGCGGGCAGGCGTTCCCGGCGGTGACCCGGCCGCCTTCGCGGAAGACCGGCTTCAGCGTGGCCAGCCGCTCCAGGCTGGTGTCCGGGCGGGGCCCGTCGTCGGCCGTCATGGTCCCGGATGCCAGCGGCACCGGGATGATCTCGCCGGCGAAGATGCCGTCCCGGGTGGCCTGGACCGCGCGCTGGTGGCTCTGCAGGGCGTACCGGTCCATCTCCTCGCGGCTGATGTCGTACTTGTCGGCCACGTTCTCGGCGGTCAGGCCCATGGCCATGTAGGCCTGAGGGAGGCCCTCGGCGTTGCCGGCCTGCAGGCGCGGGTTCTGGGTGTCCGGCTGGTCGCAGAACACGCCCAGCGGCGAGCGGGTGCTGGACTCCACGCCGACGCAGATGAACGCCGAGCCCTCGTCGGCCTTGATGGCGTGGAAGGCCATCCGGACGGCCTGCAGCGACGACGCGCAGTACCGGTTGACCGTGGTACCCGGGGCTCCGACCCCGCTCAGGATCGAGATGATCCGGCCCATGTTGTGCGCCTGCTCGCCGCCGGGCATTGCGCAGCCGCAGATCACGTCGTCGATCCGGCCGCGGTCCAGCTCCGGGACCCGCTTAAGGACCTCGCCGACAACGTAGGCGCCCAGGTTGTCGGGCCGCTGGTCGATGAGCGAGCCCTTGACGGCACGGCCGATCGGCGTCCGGCCGATGCTGACGATGACAGCTTCTGACATTACATTCTCCTTGAGTTAGTTGTTTTGCAGGTTGCCTTCGGCATTACGGGCCCGAAGCAGCTTCTTGTCGTACTTGCCGACGCTGGTGCGCGGGACCTCGTCGACGAACACCCAGTACTCGGGCAGCCACCACTTCACGACCCCCACGGTGGACAGGTGCTCGCGGAGCTCTTCCGGGGTCGCCGACTGGCCGGGCACGAGGACCACGCAGGCCATCGGCCGCTCACCCCACCGCTCGTCGGGCACGGCGATGACCGCAACCTCGCGGACCGCCGGGTGAGTGAGGATGGCGGCCTCCAGCTCGAGCGTGGAGATCCACTCGCCGCCCGACTTGACCACGTCCTTGGCCCGGTCGCTGATAGTGATGAACCCGTGATGGTCGATCCGGCCGACGTCGCCGGTGCGCAGCCATCCGTCGCGGAACTTCTCCGGCGCCGGGTCCTTGTAGTAGGCGGTCGTCACCCACGGCCCGCGCACCTCGATCTCGCCGGTGGCGTGCCCGTCGCGCGGCAGGACCTTGCCCTCGTCGTCGATGACCCGGGCCTCCACGCCGCCGACCGGGCGCCCGGCGGTGGCCCGGTAATCCATCGCGCGCTCCGCCGGCTCGTGCTTGGGCGGGAAGGACAGCGAGGCGACCGGACTGGTCTCGGTCAGGCCCCAGCCCTGGACGACGAGCAGGCCGAACCGCTTCTCGTAGGCCTCGATCAGGCTGCGCGGGACGGCCGCCCCGCCGCACATGATCGCCCGCAGCGAACTAAGGTCGACGCTGGCCGGGTCCAGGCCGAGCACGTCGAACCACACCGTCGGCACGGCCATGGCCAGGGTGGCCCGCTCCGCCGCGATGAACCGGGCCAGCGGCGCCGCCTGCGCGAACCGGTTGGGCAGCAGCAGGTCCGCGCCCACCAGCCAGCCGGCGTACGGCATACCCCAGGCGTTGGCGTGGAACATGGGCACCACCGGGAGCAGGCGGTCGTACTGGCTGAGCCCGAGGGCCTCGCCGGAGCACATGCCCAGTGAGTGCAGGAACGTGGACCGGTGGCTGTACACGACGCCCTTGGGCAGGCCGGTGGTCCCGCTGGTGTAGCACATCGCGGCGGCCTGGTGCTCGTCGGGCTCCGGCCACGGGTAGCCGGGCTTCTCGGCGGCGAGCAGTTCCTCGTAATCGAGGTGCGCGGGCAGCGCGGACCGGTCGCCGTCGCCGTAGACGATGAGGTGCCTGACCGTCTTGACCTCGTCTTTTGCTTCAGTCAGGACCGGACCGAGGACCGGTGCCAGGCTGGCGTCCGCGATGATCACGGTGTCCTCGGCATGGCCGATGATGTAGCGGAGCTGGTCGGCGGACAGCCGGATGTTGAGGGTGTGCATCACCGCGCCCATGCAGGGGATGGCGAAGTACGCCTCCTGGTGCTCCTGGTTATTCCAGCCGAAGGTGGCTACTCGGTCACCGGGCCTGACGCCGAGGCGGCGCAGAGCGGCCGCCAGCTGTTCCGCGCGGTCGGCCAGGGCTCCGAACTCGATGCGGCGTGCGCCGTCGGCCTCGCTGGTGACGACCTCGCTGTCGCCGTACAGGGCCCGGCCGTGCTCGAAGATATGCCGGACCGTTAGCGGGAAGTCCATCATCGTGCTGTGCATAGTTAGCCTCTCTTAGCTCCCAGAAACGTGCGTGTGCTGACCGGCCCAGTGCGGTTCGCGCAGGTCGCGCTTGAGGATCTTGCCCGCAGCCGACTTGGGCAGCGGCTCGGTCCGCACCTCGATGCACCTGGGCACTTTGAACCCGGCGATTCGCTGGCGGCACTGCGCGACCAGCTCCTCGGCAGTCACCGGCTGCCGGACGGACACCATCGCGTAGACCGACTCGCCCCAGTGCGGGTCCGGGACGCCGAAGACCGCGACCTCTTCGACTGCGGGGTGGCTGGCCAGGGCGTCCTCCACCTCAGTGGAGTAGATGTTCTCGCCGCCGCTGACGATCATGTCCTTGGCCCGGTCGACCAGGTAGAGGTACGACTCGTCGTCCCGGTACCCCAGGTCGCCGGTCAGGTACCAGTCCCCGCGCATGACCGCGGCCGTGGCCTCGGGCTTCTGCCAGTAGCCGGCCATGACGCTGGCGCTGCGCACGAGGATGTCGCCGACCGTGCCCGGCGGCACGTCCTGGCCCTCGACGTCGACGACCCGGACCTCGACGCCGGTCGCGGGCTGGCCGCACGACCGGACGCGCGGCGTGTCGAGGATTCGCTCTTCGTGCGGCAGGAGAGTGGTGATCGGCGTGGCCTCGGTAGTGCCGTACACGTGCAGCAGTTCGGCGCGGGGGAAGGCTCTTCGGGCTTTCCGGAGCGTCTCGGCGGAAATGGGCGAGGCGCCGTGGCTGAGGTAGCGCAGCGAGCTGACGTCCCGCGGGCGGGTGAGCTGCGCGCCGGCCGCCGCGGCGAGCATGGTGGGCACGAGCAGCGTGTGGGTGACCGCCTCGCGCTCGATCAGGTCGACGGCCAGGTCGGGGTCGAACCTGGGCATGATGATGTGCGCCCCGCCGGCCCAGACGGTGGCCAACGTGCCGATGATCCCGCCGGTGTGGAACATCGGCGAGGCCACCAGCCAGCGCGTCTGCCGGTCGAAGGGCCAGGTGGCCATGAAGTGCAGTGCGCTGCTGACCAGGGTCCGGTGGGTGTGCATCGCGCCCTTCGCGGCGCCAGTGGTGCCGGAGGTGTAGAACAGGGCGGCCAGGTCGTTCTCGGCCGGGCTGGCTTCGCTGGCTTCGCTGGCTTCGCCGGCCGAGGCGATCAGGTCCTCGTAGTCGCCGGGCAGGGTCAGCACCCGCTTGACATCCGCAGCACCCGGGTAGTTTGCGTCGGCGAACAGGATGCTGACCCCAGCGTCGGCCAGGATGGCCCGCATCTCTGCGGGAGCCAGCCGGGAGTTGACCGGGACCAGCACGAAACCAGCGGCCGGGACGCCGAGGTAGAGCTCGAGATAACGATCGGAGTTCAGGCCGATGACGCCGACGCGGTCCTGCGGGGCCAGGCCCAGCGCGCGCAACGCCCCGGCCAGGCGGCGGCATCGCGAGCCGAGTTCGGCGTAGGTCCGGCGGTTGTCTTGACACACCACCGCGCAGGATCCGGGAGCGGTGGCGAGGGCTCGGCTGAGCGGCAAGGCGAATGTGTACATCGGGGTTCGCCTCCAAGCTGGGCTCGGGCGATTCTTTATGGTCGTGCCGGTGTTCCGGGACTGTGGACCGCCAGGTATACGTGAAGTTACTGAACGTTCGGTTGGACGGTAATAGTCAGAGGTCCGCGGATTACCAGGTCAAAGGTCCTTCTATCTTCCTATACGCGATTTGCGTACTATAGTTAGCGTTCCTGCGCCGCAGCAGAGGGGCTCATGATTCCCCAGCCCGGACTTGACCCCAGGGAGGGTTTCCGATGGCCGAGGCCACGATCGCCACGCCCGTCCGGCATGAGCAGTTCCGCATCCGGGGACTGCGCATCCACGCTCAGATCTGCGGCGAGGGCGAGCCGCTCCTGCTCTACTCCGGCATCTGGGGGCAGGTGGGCCTGTGGGAACGGCTGCTCCCGTACCTGCCCGGATTCCAGACCATCGCCTTCGATCCGCCGGGCATCGGCCGCTCGCAGCGGCCCCCGTTCCCGCTGACCATGTGGGCCCTGGCTGACTTGGGCAACGCGGTGCTGGACGAACTCGGCCTGGCGTCCGCGCACGTGCTCGGCGTGTCGTTCGGCGGCGCGGTCGCGCAGCAGATGGCGTTCTCGCATCCCCGGCGGGTGCGCCGCCTCGTGCTGGCCACGACGTCCTTCGGCGGCTTCGCGATGCCCGGCAACCTGGAAGCGCTCTGGCACTTCATCCACCCGCGCGCCTACCATCCGGCGCGGCTGGAACGAGTGGCCGGCGCCATGTTCGGCGGCCGGCTGCGCAACGAGCCGGAACTGATCCGCTCCATGCACGTCAAGCGGCCGACGGATACCCTGGCCGCGCTGTACCGGATGGCCCCGCTGTTCGGCTGGACGAGCCTGCCGTGGCTGTGGGCCATCGGGCAGCCCACGCTGGTCATCGCCGGCGACGACGATCCGATCACCCCGCTGATCAATCACCGGGTCATCGCTATGCTGATGCCGCAGGCAACGCTGCGCGTCATCAAGGGCGGCGGCCACCTGGTCCTGCTGGACAGCGCTGAGCAGGTCGGACCGGTGATCACCAGCTTCCTTCGGGGCGACGCAGTCCCGGATGCAGCGGTCCGCGGCATGTGACGGCACTTGGCCTGCGCGGGAGGTTCCTGGCGTGGCTGTCGATGGCGGTACCGGCGTGACGGCTTCCGGCGTGGCGGGCCCGGCCGGGCCGGGTAGCTACGCGCTGCTGACCGACGGGACGACGATCGAGATCCGGCCCACGCGGCCGGACGATTTCGAGGCCGTGCGGGACATGCACGCCGGGATGTCCACGGAAAACCTGTACATGCGCTTCTTCGGCATCAGCCGGGTGGCGGCCGAACAGGAGGCGCGGCGGGTCTGCCGCGAGCCCGCGCCGGATCGGGCCGCGCTGCTGGCCGTCCTGGACGGCCAGGTCATCGGCTGCATCAGCTATCAGGTGACCGGCGGCCAGTCGGCCGAGGTCGGCATGGCGGTCGCCGACGACATGCACAGCCGCGGCATCGGCACGCTGCTGCTCGAACACCTGATCTCGCTGGCCCGCAGCCAGGGCGTCCGCACCTTCACGGCGGAGACCCTGGCCGAGAACGCGCCGATGCTGAACGTCTTCGCCCATGCCGGGCTGCGGCCGCACCGCACCCTGGCCGACGGGGTCTACGAGTTCTCGTTCCCGCTGCCGGGCGGCGAGGGCGATACCGTGTCCGGCGCCTACCGGGAGGCGGTGGCCGAGCGGGAACGGTCGGCCGACGTGGCCAGCCTGCGCCACGTGCTGGCCCCGGCGTCGGTCGCCGTGATCGGCGTGAGCCGACGTCCCGGGTCGGTCGGGCGGGCCATCCTGGAGAACATCATCGGCGCCGGCTTCTGCGGACGGGTCTACGCGGTCAACCCCAGGGCGGGCGAGCTGCAGGCGGACGAGGCTGGCGGCGTGCCCTGGGTGCCGTCCGCGGCCGCGTTGCCCGAGCCGGTTGACCTGGCGGTCATCGCTGCGCCAGCCGCGGCCGTGGCGGGGATCGCCGATGACTGCGGGCTGCGGGGGGTCAAGGCCCTGGTCGTGACCGCGTCCGGCCTGGACGCCACGGCCCGGGCCGAGCTACTGGCCATCTGCCGTCGCCACGGCATGCGGCTGGTCGGACCGACATCCTTCGGTGTCGCCAACACAGCTTCTTCCCTGGACGCGACGTTTTCGGCACATCGTCCCGGCCCGGGCCGGGTCGGCCTGGCGCTGCAATCCGGCGGCGTAGGCATCGTCCTGCTCGAGCATCTGTCTCGGCTGGGCATCGGAATCTCGTCCTTCGTCTCCCTCGGCGACAAGGATGACGTGTCGGGTAACGACATGCTGCTGTGGTGGCAATCAGACGCGGCAACCAAGCTGGCCCTGCTCTACCTGGACTCGTTCGGGAACCCGCGCAAGTTCGCCCGGACGGCCCGCGCCATGGGCCGGGTCATTCCGGTGCTGACCGTGAATGCGGGCCGGTCTCCCGCGGGGCGGCGGTTGGCTGCGGTCCGCGCGGCGGCGGAAGTGGCCCCGCACCTCACCAGGCAGGGGTTGTTCGAGCAGGCGGGCGTGGTCGCCACGGCCAACCTTGGCGAGCTCCTCGACACGACAGTACTGCTGGCCTCCCAGCCGGCCCCGGCGGGACGCAGCGTCGGCGTGGTATCCAATACCCGGGGCGGCGCGGTGCTGGCCGCCGATGCGTGCGCCGACGCTGGCCTTCAGGTCGCCAGCCTGGCCGAGGACACTCAGCGGGCGCTCCGGGACCTACTCCCCGACGTGGCCTCGGTGGCCGGGCCGGTCAATACCACGGCGGCGGTTGCGCCAGGCGTATTCCGCCGGTGCCTGGAGCTGGTCGGAGCCGACCCCGGAGTGGACGCGGTGCTGGTGCTGACGGCCACCACTGCGACCAGCAACCTAGTTCCTGAGGTGCGCGCGCCACGGCTGCCGGTGCCGATCGCCGTGGCGGTGATGGATCAGGTTGAGGCGGTCCGGCTGCTGCCCGGCCAGGACCAGGGCTCGCCAGCGGTCCCCGCGTACGCCTATCCCGAGTCCGCCGCCCGCGCGCTCGGCCACGCCGCGCGTTATGGCGAGTGGCGGGCGACTCCGCCCGGAAACGTCCCTGAACTGGAGGGCGTGAACCGCGACCGGGCAACGGAGCTGGCCGACCGCTTTCTCGCTGAGAACGCGGGAGGTGGCTGGCTGCCCCGGGAACAGGCCACGGAGCTGCTCAGCTGCTACGGGGTACGGCTGGCCGACGCCACGACGGCTGCCACGGAGGACAGCGCGGCCATGGCGGCAGCACGATTCGGCGGCCCCGTGGCGGTCAGGGCGGCCGGACCTGGTTCTGGGGTACCGGAACGACGCCGGGATCGCCCTGCTCGACCTGCACGGCGCGGACGAGGTCCGGCGCGGGTTTCGCTCGCTACGGGAGACCTTCGGCGACCGGATGGAGGCAGTCATCGTCCAGCCGATGATCACCGGCGGGGTGGAGGTGAAGATCAACGTGCTAGAGGAGCGGGTGTTCGGACCTCTGGTGCTGTTCGGGCTGGCCGACGCCGCCGCCGACACGCTGGCCGACCGCGCCGCGCGGCTCGCTCCGATGACCGAATCCGACGCCGACGAGATGATCCGCTCAGCCCCGGTGCTGCTCGGACGCCGGGGCGCCCCCGCCACTGACATCGCTTCACTGAAAGACATGCTGCTGCGGGTATCTCAGCTCGCCGGGGACCTTCCGCAGGTCGCTGAACTGGAGCTGAGCCCGGTCGTGGCCCGCCCCGACGGCGCCGTGGCGATAACCGGACTGGTCCGCATCCAGGCCGCGGAGCCCGCCGACTCCTACTTGCGCCGACTGCGCTGGCCCCTTTCCTTATCCCATCAGGTCATCGCGGCCACGCCGGGACCTTCGTCCGGTCCTTCGTCTCTGGCCGTGGCGGTCACAACACAATCGCCTGGACTCATGACGACGGACACCCGCGACGTGATCAGGCACGCCAGTCACCCCGCCCCGACCCTTACCGGTCCACAGCGGGCGTTCCGCCGCGAGTTCAGGAAGCCGCGAGTTCAGGGACCCAGGGACTGACCTGGCGGGACCAAAGCCACTAGCCGCCCAAAGAGCCGCGGGCATACGAAGGTGTACGAACTGGCTTACGGCCGCGCTCGGGAAGCCTTACCCGACCCGAGCACCACGGCCCGTCCGGAAAGGGGAAATCCAGTGGTACAGCGAATCGCCATCGTGACCGGAGCAGCCCGCGGCATCGGTGCCGGGACGGCCATCAGGCTGGCCGCCGACGGCATGGCCGTGGCGGTCCTCGACCTCAACGAGGCCGACTGCATCGCAACGGTGAAGGAGATCGAGAACGCCGGAGGGCACGCGCTCGCGGTCGGAGCCGACGTCAGCAAGACCGATCAGGTGAACGCCGCGGTCGACCGGGTGGCCCTCGAGCTCGGCGAGCCAACCGTGCTAGTGAATAACGCCGGGATAACCCGTGACGCCCTGCTGTTCAAGATGACCGACGAGGACTGGGATGCGGTCGTCAACGTCAACCTGCGCGGCGCGTTCTTGATGACCAGGGCGGTGCAGAAGTACATGACCGAGCAGAAGTGGGGGCGGATCGTCAACATCTCGTCCTCGTCGGCACTCGGCAACCGCGGCCAGGCCAACTACTCTGCCACCAAGGCCGGCCTGGAGGGCTTCACCAAGACCCTCGCCAAGGAACTGGGCAAGTTCGGGATTACCGCGAACGCGGTCGCTCCGCACTTCATCGCTACCGACATGACGGCGGCCATGGCGGCCAAGCTGAAGATGTCGTTCGAGGATCTCGTGGAGACCTACAAGAAGCAGATATCGGTAGGCCGGGTCGGCCAGCCGGCCGATGTGGCCCACGCCGTCTCCTTCCTGGTCAGCGAGGGCGCGAGCTTCGTCTCCGGCCAGGTTCTCTACGTCGCCGGCGGCCCCCTGTGCTAAGGCGCCCTGGGGACGGCGGCTGATCGATGCCGAAGGCTCGAACACGCCGCAGCGCGGCAGGCCCAGGAGCACTGGGTCGGCCGCGCTGCTCATCCATCGTGGGCTAGCCTGGCCGGATTCGGCACCCAGGATCGCCGCTAGCCAGCGATCTGGTATTCCTCCAGGAGCCGACGTCCGATGATCATCTTCTGGATTTCGGCCGTGCCCTCGCCGATCAGCAGCATCGGTGCCTCCCGGTAGAGGCGCTCGATCTCGTACTCCTTCGAGAAGCCGTAGCCGCCGTGGATGCGGAAGGAGTCCTCCACGACTTCCTTGCCGTATTCGGACGCGAGGTATTTGGCCATCCCCGCCTCCAGGTCGTTCCGGAGACCGGAATCCTTCCGGCGGGCCGCCATGACCATCATCTGGTGGGCCGCCTCGACCTTGGTGGCCATATCGGCCAGCTTGAAGGCGATCGCCTGGTGCTGGGCGATCGGCTGGCCGAACGTGTGCCGCCGCTGGGCATAGTCGATGGCCAGCTCGAAGGCGCGCAGCGCGACCCCGCAGCCGCGCGCCGCGACATTGACCCGGCCGACCTCCACGCCGTCCATCATCTGGTAGAAGCCCCGGCCGGTCCGGCCGCCCAGTACCCGGCCGGCCGGGATGCGGACATCGGCCAGGATCAGCTCGGTGGTGTCGACGCCCCGGTAGCCCATCTTCTCGATCTTCCCGGGCACGGTCAGGCCCGGCACCGCGGGGTTGGGCCCGAAGCCCGGCTCCTTCTCGATCAGGAACGCGGTCATGTTCCGGTGCGGGCTGGACTCCCCTTCGCCGGTCCGGCACAGCAAGGCCACCAGGTTGGATGTGCCGCCGTTGGTCAGCCACATCTTCTGGCCGTTGATCACGTAGTCGTCCCCGTCGCGGACCGCCCTGGTGCGGATCGCCGCGACATCCGAGCCCAGGCCGGGCTCCGACATGGAGAACGCGCCGCGCACCTCGCCGGCCGCCATCTTGGGCAGGAAGTAGTCCTTCTGCTCGCCGGTGCCGTGGCGGGCGATCATATGCGCGACGATGAAGTGGGTGTTGATAATGCCGGACACCGACATCCAGCCGCGGGCGATCTCCTCCACGACCAGGGCATACAGCAGCAGCGAGGCGCCCAGGCCGTCATAGTCCTGCGGTATGGTCAGCCCGAACAGGCCGAGCTTGCGCATCCCCTCCACGATCTGGGCCGGGTATTCGTCCCGGTGCTCCAGCTCGGTCGCCACCGGGATGATCTCCCGGGCAGTAAAGTCCCGCACGGTGGCGAGGATGTCCCGCTCGAACTCGGTCAGGCCTTCGGTCTGGGCCAGGCGTCCCATGGCTGTACTCCGTATCTGTACGGGCGCGGTCAGCTCGCTGGCTGGGGACGGCCGGGCTGGTCGCCGCCGCGCTCCTTGACGTAGGTGTGCGTCGGCACCATCACCTTGCGGCGGAACACGCACACCAGGGTGCCGTCCTGCTTGTAACCGCGGGTCTCCACCTCCACCACGCCCCGGTCGTTCCTCGATGTCGAGGGCCGCCCGGTCCGACGAACGCCGACTCGAGGATCACGCCGTCCCCAAGCCGCTCCTCAGAGACTCTCCGCACTTACACATTCTTGCAGGATCCGGTGACTCTCTTCTGAGCCGTGAGCGGCCAGCCGGCGGCCGCTGAATATTCCCGGCCTGATCCGAATGAAGTGCTCGCGGTCCCCCGGAGCCCACGAGCGGAGGCCTATGTGCTCCAGCCGGCTGATCTCGTCCGGATCGGTGACCTCCTGCGACTGGCCGATGGCGGTGACGCTCCAGCCGACACGGCGGTCGAGGTCCAGGCTGTCGGCCTCGAACGCCACTACGGCCCCGCGCATCGCGGCGGCCAGCTTGCCGCCGTAGTCCGTCCTGATGATGATGTCGCCGTCATCAATGACGAAGTTGACGAGCTCCACCGCTGGCAGCGCCCGCCGGGTATAGATGATCCGGCCCACGGACGCAGATGCCATCAGCTGGAGGCATTCATCCCTGGCCAGTTGCTTCAGAGCCGAGCCGTCGGAGTACATGGTTAGAGGATGCCCGAAACGAGGCGGCAGACCTTAGGGAACAAGGTCATTATTCGCCGGGACTCCCGCCCTCATGCTGGTCGCCGAACACGCGGGCCGCATAGGCCGCGGCCTGGGTGCGGCGCTCCATGCCCAGCTTGGCGAACAGCGCGGACACGTAGTTCTTGACCGTCTTCTCGGCCAGGAACATCCGCTCGCCGATCTGCCGGTTGGTCAGCCCCTCCCCGATCAGCTCCAGGATCTTGCGCTCCTGCGTACTGAGCCCGGCCAGCGGATCACGCTTGGCCGACTGATCCCGCAGCCTGGCCATCAGCTGGCTCGCCGCCCGCGGATCCAGCATCGACTGGCCGGCGGCCACCGTGCGCACCGCGCCGACCAGGTCAGTGCCACGGATCTGCTTGAGCACATAACCGGCCGCGCCGGCCATGATCGCGTCGAACAGCGCCTCATCATCACCGAACGAGGTGAGCATCAGGCACGCGACCTCGGGCATCCGGGACCGGATCTCCCGGCACACCGATACCCCGTCCCCGTCCGGCAGCCGCACGTCCAGCACCGCCACGTCCGGCTTGAGCGCCGGGATGCGGGCCAGCGCCGAGGACGCCGTGCCGGCCTCACCCACCACCCTGATATCGGGCTCGGCCTCCAGCAGGTCGCGGACACCCCGGCGGACCACCTCATGGTCATCCAGGAGAAACACGGCGATCGGCTGGCCTGCCTCATCACCCGATGCAGAACCGCTGGCCGGATTTGTCACCGTAACTCCTGGTGTTCGCGGGTGTCGCTCGGTCGTTGCGCCGGGGCCGGACCTATGTCATATGAACTCTAGGCAGTTCGCTGGCAAGACGGTAAGGACCAAGGTCCCTGGCAAATGGCCCTGACGGCCTGTTACGGGTCCTAGTCCCGCTTCAGGCCTGGGTCTCCGCGACTTCGTGGCCGAGCTCGGCCCGGACCCAGGCCACGATCTCGGTGGTGGGCGCCCCGGGCGTGAAGATCCTGGCCACGCCCATCCGGTAGAGCTCCTCGATGTCCGGGCCGGGGATGATGCCGCCGCCGAAGACCACGATGTCCGCGGCGCCGCGTTCGGCCAGAAGATCGATGACGCGGCGGAACAGCGTCATGTGCGCCCCGGAGAGAATGGACAGGCCGACCGCGTCCACGTCCTCCTGGATCGCGGCGGCCACGATCTGCTCCGGGGTCTGGTGCAGCCCGGTGTAGATGACCTCCACCCCGGCGTCGCGCAGCGCCCGGGCGACGACCTTGGCCCCGCGGTCATGGCCGTCGAGCCCGACCTTCGCGACGATCACCCTGATCTTCCCCATGCCGCCAGCCTAGTTGACGCAGGGAATGCCGTTCTTGGCGTTGACCGCGCCGCCCTGCGCGCCGGTAGACGGGATCGGCACCGCCGAGCTGGACGGCGACGGCGAGCTGGTGGCCGCGCTGGCGGGCAGGGCGGCATCGGCGCCGAGCAGGATCTCGACGTGGCCGGCCGCGACCGTCGAGCTGGCCGAGGCGGTCACGTTGAACAGCGACGCGATCTTGCTCGCGCTGGCCGACGTGCCCGTCCCGTAGAGGACCTCGGTCGTGGTGAGCGGGCTGGTGTTCCCGATCTTGCCGGCCGTGTACCCGTCCTTGACCAGGGCGGCGGAAACCGCTCCGGCCAGGCCCTGGGTGTTGCCGCCGTTGTAGACGGCCACCGTGACCTGGCTGTTGCCCGCCGTGCTGGCCGAGGGGCTCGCCGAGGCCGAGGAGGCGGGCGCCGGGTAGAACGTCTCCTGCACGATCTGCTGGATATAGGTGGGGTTGACCACGTTGGCGTCCTGGCCGTCGATCGTCTGGTAGCCCACGATCGGCAGCGTCCGGAAGGTCAGGTTGCCGCTGGTCAGGCTGCGCATCTGGGCCACGAAGTCGAGCAGGTTCCAGCCGGCGTCGGTGATGACGTACTGCTTGGCCACCGAGAGCAGGGCCTGGATCTTGGTCAGGTCGTCGAGCACGCCCTCGGTCCGCAGCTGCTGCATCACCGAGTCGAGGAACGCCTGCTGGCGATGCGTGCGGTCCAGGTCACCGTTGGCCAGGCCGTCGCGCTGGCGGACGAAGGCCAGCGCCATCTTGGCGTCGAGGTGCTGGTAGCCGGCGTGGCCGGAGAAGCCGGAGTTCGGGTCGTAGGGCACCGAGTGGGTGAGGCAGACCTCCACCCCGCCGAGGACCTTGGCCAGCTCGTAGAACCCGTCCAGGTTGATCTCGGCGAAGTGGTCGATGTGCACCCCGGTGAGCTGCTCCACGGTCGCCACCGTGGCCGCGCGGCCGGCCTCGTTGCCCTCGAAGGCGATCTGGTCCTGGCTCATGCCCGGGTTCTGCTGCCGGAGCTGGGATTCCTCGGCGGCCATGGACACGCCGTAGGCCTGGTCGATCTTGCCGACCTGCTGTGACCCGAGCGTGTCGGCGAAATTGACCCAGTCGTCGCGCGGGATCGAGAAGCCGATCGCCTTCTTGCCGCCCGCCGGGATATGGATCAGGATCAGCGTGTTCGTGTCATTGCCGCCGCAGCCCGCCGCGATCTCCTGCGCGTTGCACGCGTGCAGCGCCTTGAGGACGTCGTTCGGCAGGATGTTGCCGTTCCAGTCGGTGCGGCTCTCCAGGCCCATCAGGAGGATGTTCTGCGCGCCGATGGACGGGCCGCTGACGATCGCGTGCGATCCGCCGATGCTGCTCACGTCCTTGACGACGAAGTAGGAGAAGCCGCTGATGGCCAGGACGAGCGCCGCGCCGATGCAACTCAGGACGTATACGGCCTTCCCGGCAGCACCCCACAAGGGGGGCTGCGAGCCAGTCCTGTTCATCACGTTCTTCCTCAGGAATCCCAGGGGCGGATGGTCAAACCGTCGGACGAAGCCTACCTTCACGGCCTCGTTACCTTGTCGCTACGACTAACATCGTAAGCAATCTATGAGCGACCCCCACTGGCGCGACACGCGCCCGAGTAGGCCATACGGCGGCGAGTCTGGAGGCAGGCCGCCACGCCGGGATCCGCGCGGGTCCGACCCCCCGGGGCCGGGCGGCCCGGGGGACGACGACGCCACGCGCCGGATGCCGGCCCAAACAGGCCTGACCCAGCCCATTGCACCCCCGCCCGTTGCGTCCCAGCCCATCGCCCCCCCGCGCGACGGGACCTCCCGGCGGGCGGCGGACGGTACCGGGCGGCCGCGCGGGCGCGGCGCCGATAGCCGCCCGCGAGGCTCGGGCGGGCGGCTGAGCCGGATCTGGCAGGGCTCGCTGGGCGGCGGCCTCGCGGTCTGCGTCATCGTCGGCAGCGCGGTGATCGGCGCCATCGCGACCATCGCGACCCACGCCCAGCCCGGCTCGGTGCTGGGCCTGGCGGTGCTGGCCGGCACCGTCGCCGCGGCGCTGACCGTACAGCCGCGGACCGGGCGGCTGATCTTCCCGGTGCCGGCGCTGGCCTACATGATCGCCGCGCTCGCCTCCGGCGTGGCCTACGACCGGTCCTCGAACAAGACCGAGCTGGCCGTCGGCGCGGCCCAGTGGATCGCCAGCGGGTTCTTCGTGATGGTGCTGGCCACCCTGCTGGCCATCGCGCTGACCACGGTGCGCTGGTTCATGTGGCGCCGCGACCGGCGAGGCCCGGTCCCGCCGCAGTACGGGGGCTTTGCGGATGGCCGGGACCCGCGAGGGACCGGGGGCTATCCGCGCCCGCCGGGGACCCAGCCGAGCCAGACGTGGCCGCCAGGTTCCCAGGGGACCCGAGGCTGGGACCGGCGTCCCGGGCCGCGGCCCGGATCAGGGCCCTACAACTTCTCCAGCGGGGCGTAGCGCAGCACCAGGTGCTTGACTCCGTAGTCGGCCCCGAAGTCGATCTTGGCCTCGGCCTGGTCGCCGTAGCCGTCCGTCGACACCACGGTGCCGAGCCCGAACTTGTCGTGGGTGACCATGTCGCCGGGCGACAGCGACGGCACCAGGCGGTTGCCCGGCGACCGGGTGCCCGGCATCCGCGCCATCCGCTCCTGCGCGGGCGTGACCGCGGATCTGGCGGCCGCCTGGTCGCGGCGCCACTCGATGAGGCCGGGAGGAATCTCGGCCAGGAACCGGGACTGCTTGTGGAACGACGGGCGGCCCCACCAGTTCCGGGCCACGGCCCGGGTCAGGTACAGGCGCTGCATGGCCCGCGTGATGCCGACGTAGGCCAGCCGGCGCTCCTCTTCCAGTTCCTTCGGGTTGCCCAGCGACCGCTGATGGGGGAACACCTCTTCTTCCAGCCCGGTCAGGAACACCACGGGGAACTCAAGGCCCTTGGCCGTGTGCAGCGTCATCATCGTGACCAGTCCGCCGTGCTCCTCCCCCTCCGGGATCTCGTCCGCGTCGGCGACCAGGGACACCTGCTCGAGGAACTCCGCCAGCGTTCCGTCGTCGCGTGACCCGTCGAACTCCCGGGCCACCGACACCAGTTCCTCCAGGTTCTCCACCCGGCTGGCGTCCTGCAGGTCCGAGGAGGATTCCAGCGCCTCGATGTATCCGGTGCGGTCGAGCACGGCCTCGGCGAGCTCGGCCACGGGACCGTTCTCGGCCAGTTCGCGCAGCCCGGCCATGAGCGCGTTGAAGCCCCCGATCGCGGCGGCCGACCGGGCCGCGAGGCCCGGCACGTCGGCCGGGCGCGCCAGCGCCTGGGCGAAGGTAATCCGCTCCCGCTGCGCGTAGGCCGCCACGTACTCCTCGGCCCGGTCACCGATGCCCCGCTTGGGGGTGTTCAGCACCCGGCGCAGCGATACCTCGTCCGCCGGGTTGGCGATCAGCCGCAGGTAGGCCAGCAGGTCGCGGACCTCGCGGCGCTCGTAGAACCGGACCCCGCCGACCACGCGGTAGGGCAGCCCGACGCGGATGAACACCTCCTCGAACACCCGGGACTGCGCGTTGGTCCGGTAGAACACCGCCACCTGCCCGGCGGTGGCCAGCCCCGCGTCGGAGAGCCGGTCCACCTCCTCGGCCACGAAGGCGGCCTCGTCGTGCTCGTTGTCGGCCACGTAGCCGACGATCGGCGGGCCCGCCCCCGCGTCCGACCACAGGTTCTTCGGCTTGCGGCCCTGATTCTGGGCCACCACGGCGTTGGCCGCGGCCAGGATGTTCTGGGTGGACCGGTAGTTCTGCTCCAGCAGGATGACCTTCGCGTCCGGATAGTCCTGCTCGAACTCCACGATGTTGCGGATGGTGGCGCCCCGAAAGGCGTAGATGGACTGGTCCGCGTCGCCGACCACGCACAGCTCGGGGGGCGGGAGGGAGTCCTGGGTGCCGTCACCATGCTCGGTTCGGCCGGAAAAAAGAGGAGCACCGCCGGAGACGAGTTCGCGGACGAGGATGTACTGGGCGTGGTTGGTGTCCTGGTACTCGTCCACGAGCACGTGCCGGAACCGGCGGCGGTACTCGGCCGCGACCTCGGGCAGGGCCTGGAACAGGTTGACCGTGACCATGATCAGGTCGTCGAAGTCCATCGCGCCCGCCGCGAGCAGGCGGCGCTGGTACTCGCTGTAGGCCTCGGCCAGGGCCTTGTCCCGGGCCGTCTGGGCCTGGGCGGCGAACGTCTCGTGGTCGATCAGCTCGTTCTTCAGGTTCGATACCTGGGCGGCCATCATCTTGGGCGGGTACTGCTTGGGGTCGAGCTCGAGCTCGCGGCAGGTCAGCGCCATCAGCCGCTGGGAGTCGGCCTGGTCGTAGATGGAGAACGAGGAGGGGTAGCCGAAGCGTTTCGCCTCCCGGCGCAGGATCCGCACGCACGCGGAGTGGAAGGTCATGACCCACATGGACCTGGCCCGCGCGCCGACCAGGGCCGACACCCGGGCCGCCATCTCCCCGGCCGCCTTGTTGGTAAAGGTGATGGCCAGGATTTCGTGCGGCGCCACGTCCCGGGCGGCCAGCAGGTAGGCGATCCGGTGAGTGAGCACGCGGGTCTTCCCCGAGCCCGCGCCCGCCACGATGAGCAACGGGCTGCCCTCGTGCACAACGGCAGCGCGCTGCTGCGGATTGAGTCCGTCGAGGAGGGCGTCTATCGCGAGGGCGGCCACCTCCATAGGGTAGGCGGTCGCGCCGACAAACGCAGGGCGCGCAGCGGCCTGGACATCGCCGTCACTTAAAGTAGTCCGTGGCATGGACCAGCGAATACACCCTCATAGAGACGGCCTGGTCACGCAGGAGCACATCTGCGGAGATATCGCTCTTCGCCCTCCGGGCGATGCCTGGTATGGACTATTCTGGCCGTCTTGACCCTTGGCTTTAGCCGGATGCGACGGGGGGTCCTCGCAGGCGGCGCCTCTGCAACGTGGGAGTGCAATGGGATCGCGTGGCCGGTCCATCCGGCTCCGAATCTACTTCCTCGTGGCGATCCCGCTCATCGCCATGATCGGGCTGCTCGCGTACGTGGCGGGCACGTCCGTCAACAACGCCATCAACCTGGACCGGGCCCCGGACCTGATCAACGCGACCTCGCTGCCCACGGCCAACTTCATCAGGTTCGTACAGGACGAGCGGGCCGCCGCGGTCATCTACCTGTTCCGGCCCACCACGGCCAACCTGGCGGCGTACGACGCGGCGGTGAAGGCGACCGACGCCGATGAGCCGAGCTTCCTCGCGGCGATGAACTCGCCGGGCACCAAGGGGAGCGAGACGCCGGCCGAGGCGCAGGGCATCAGCGCGGTGATCGCGGGGCTGGCCCCGATGAAGGACCTGCGGGCCGGGGTCGAGAACCGCGCCCTCAGCCCGCTGCAGGCGCTGCAGGACTACAGCGCGGGCATCTTGAACGAGCCCAGGCTGTTCCTCAACGAGGCCGACAGCCTGACCAACGCCAGCGCGGCCGGCCAGGCCCTGGGGCTGATCGCGACGGTATCGGCCCGGGAGGCGCTGTCGCAGGAGTACGCGCTGCTGTCCGGGATGCTGGCCGGGCGCCGGGAGAGCCAGGCCGACCGGGCCGCGCTCGCGGCGATGGCCGCCACCCGGCAGGCCGACGTGGTCGACGCCAACTACGTCCTGGACCCCGCCAACCTGGCCATCTTCACCAAGCAGGTGAACAGCTCGTTCCAGAACGACATCACCGACGTCGAAGAGGCGGTGTCGGCCGGCATCCCGGTCACCAAGCTGCCGATCACGCTGACCCAGTGGCAGGCGCTGGCGGGCCAGGTGCTCGGCGAGTACTACACCGGCGGCGTGAACGTCGCGAACGCCCAGCTCGCCGACGACCGCCAGATCAGCCGGGCGGCGTGGACCAGGGTCGCCGTCACGGCCGCCATCGGGCTGCTCGGGCTGCTGGTCACGATCACGGTGACCATCCTGGTCGGGCGCAGCATCATCCGCCGGCTGGGCGGGCTCGAGCGCAACGCGCTCCAGCTGGCCGAGGTCCAGCTGCCGGACGTGGTGGGACGGCTGCGGCGCGGCGAAGCCGTGGACGTGGCGGCCGAGGCGCCGCCGATGAGCACCGGCGGCGACGAGATCGGCCGGGTCGGGCAGGCCTTCGAGCTGGTCCGGCAGACCGCCATCCGGGCCGCGGTGGAGGAGGCCAAGCTGCGGCAGGGCCTCAACGACGTGTTCCGCAGCCTGGCCAGACGCAGCCAGTCGCTGCTGCACCGCCAGCTGACCCTGCTCGACCAGATGGAACGGCGGGCCACCGACCCCGAGGCCCTGGACGACCTGTTCCGCCTGGACCACCTGACCACGCGCATGCGCCGGCACGCGGAGGGCCTGGTCATCCTGGCGGGCGCGCCGCCCGGCCGGTCGTGGAGCAGCCCGGTGCGGATGGTCGACGTGATGCGCGGCGCCATCGCCGAGGTCGAGGACTACGCGCGGGTCTCGGTCGCCACCCGGAGCCAGGCCGCGCTGGCCGGCTCCGCCGTGGCCGACGTCATCCACCTGCTCGCCGAGCTCGTCGAGAACGCCACCACCTTGTCGCCGCCGTACACCTCGGTCCGCGTGTCCGGGGACACGGTGGCCAACGGGTTCGCGATCGAGGTGGAGGACCGCGGGCTGGGCATGAGCCCGCAGCGCCTGGCCGAGCTCAACGACCGGCTGGCCAGCCCGCCGGAGTTCAACCCGTCCGACAGCGAGCAACTCGGGTTGTTCGTGGTCAGCCAGCTGGCCAAGCGGCACGGGATCCGGGTCACGCTCAAGGCGTCCCCCTACGGGGGCACGGCGGCCATCGTGCTCATCCCGCGGCACCTGGTGGTCACCGAGGAGGCATTCCGGGCCGGGCTGCCCGGCGAGCCCGCCGCGATCGGCATGGCCGCGCAGGCTCCCAACGGGAACCACGTGCCGGCGGAGATGGCCGGCCCGGAGCTGGGCGGTGGCGGCCCGGAGCTGGGCGGTGGCGGTCAGGGGCTTCCGGAGGTGCCCGCGGCCCGTATCTCGGGTCCGCTGCGGCGGTCGCCAGGGCGCCTGCCGGAGGGTGACCGCCGCGGCGCGCACCATGCCGCGCCGCGCGGCACGGCAGGCCCCGGGCCGGAGCCCGCGGCCGGGCCAGGCCGCGACGAGACGGCCGCCGCCGAGACGGCCAACGGCGCCGGCGAGCACCCCGACTTCGGCGTGTTCACGCCACGGCGGCGCGACCCGGGGACGGGCGACGCGGTGATTCCGGCCGAGGCCGGATCGGCGGGCGCTCCGCAGGCGGAGGCCGCGGCCTACGTCAGCTCGCCGCCGTACCCGGTATCCGCGGCGCCGTACCCAGGCGCGGGTACCGCGCCCTACGCGGACCAGCCGGCGCCGTTCCCGGGGTGGACGGGACGCAGTGTGACGGGGGGTTCGGTCACGCCCTCAGTGCCGGCCGCGGCGGGACCGGGTGTTGTGGCGGGGCCGGGTGCCGCGGCGGGGCCGGTGACCCCGATGACGCCGGTGGCCTCGCCCCGGCCGGCGCGGTCCTCTGGTCCGCCGTGGGAGCTGTCGCGCCAGACCGGGCCGCTGCCGGCCATCCCGGCCGAAGACGAGCCGGGGGCGCAGCCGGGCGGCGACGGCGACGTGAAGGGGCTGCCGCGGCGGGTCAGGCAGGCCAGCATCGCCCCGCAGCTTCGTGACAACCCGCCGCGCCGCCGGACCTCGGCGGTCCCGAGTCCCGCCCCGGCCAGCGGGCCGACGCCGGCCGAAATCCGCCAGACCATGTCGGCGCTGCAGCGCGGCTGGCAAGAGGGGCGATCGCAGCGGATGACCGCCTCAGCCCCGGACGACTCGCCATTGGAGCCGCCCGGCCCGGGGCCGTCTCCGGAGGGCGACCGGGGCCGGCCGCAGACGAGCCACGGGGGGAATCCGATGGAACCTGATGTCGGGGCGCCGACCCGCGTGGGCCAGCTTGACTGGCTGCTTGATGACCTCGTGCGCCGGGTCGCGCCCATCACCAAGGCGGTCATCTTGTCGCAGGACGGGATGACGCTCGGCGCGTCAGACACGCTCGAACGCGACGACGCCGAGCACCTGGCCGCGCTGGCGGCCGGGTTCCAGTCACTGGCCCGCGGCGCCGGACAGCATTTCGGCGGCGGCGCGGCCCGGCAGACCATCATCGAGATGGAATCGGGCTTCCTGCTGGTGACGGCGGCCGGGAGCGGGACGTGCCTGGCGGTGGTCACCGGGCCGGGCGCCGATCTGGGCCTGGTCGCCTACGAGATGGCCATCCTGGTCAAGCGGTCCGGTGAGCATATCCGCGTCAACACCCGTGATACCGCGCTGCGCGGCTGGGACTAAGAGGCGTCATGCCGTCCAACGAGGAGCGGTGGCTGGACGCCGAGGCCGGGCCGGTGGTCCGGCCGTATGCCCTGACCCAGGGCCGGACGAGGCACACCGGTGAGTCGTTCGACCTGGTCGCGAGCGTGATGGCCACCCGCACTTTCGCCGACCCCGGCTCGCTGGCGCCGGAGCATATCAGCGTGCTCCGGCTCGCCCGGGTGCCGACGACGGTCGCGGATATCGCCTCTGACGTCGACCTTCCGCTGGGGGTAGTCCGGATCATCCTGGCCGACCTGCGGGAACTCGGCCTGGTCGTGATCAGCACCCCGGTCGTGATGGCGGAACGGGTCGACAAGCACACTCTCAGGGAGGTCCTCAATGGACTACGGGGTCTCTGATCCCGCCGGCGGGCACCCGAAAAGCTCGGACCAGTACCGCGCCATCAAGATCCTGCTGGCCGGCGGGTTCGGAGTGGGCAAGACCACGCTGGTCGGCGCCGTGAGCGAGATCAGGCCGCTGCGCACCGAAGAGCCACTGACCGAGGGCAGCCTGCGCACGGACAGCACGGCCGGGGTGGAGGGTAAGACCACCACCACGGTCGCAATGGACTTCGGCCGGATCAGCCTGCGCAGCGATCTGGTCCTCTACCTGTTCGGCACGCCGGGCCAGCAGCGGTTCTGGTTCATGTGGGACGAACTCGCCATCGGCGCGCTGGGGGCGGTGGTGCTGGCCGACACCCGGCGGCTGGCGGACAGCTTCCCCGCCATCGACTACTTCGAGCGCCGGCAGATACCGTTCATCATCGCCCTGAACTGCTTCGAAGGCGCCCGCCGGTACGACCCGGAGGACGTCAGGCTGGCTCTGGACCTGGAACCCGATATGCCCATCGTCATGTGCGACGCGCGCAGCAAGGAATCGGCCAAGGAAGTGCTGATCGCCCTGGTTGAGCACGTGCTGGTGACGGCGTCGGAGGAGCCGCTGTCCGGGATCGCGTAGCGCGGCCCGAGCTGGCCCGGGCGGTCCTGGATGGCCTGGCGCCCTGGGGGCCGCGCTCTGGGTCAGGCGGCGCGGTCAGGGGTCACGCAGGACGGCCCACACCGCCTTGCCGTGGCCGGCGATGGGGCTCCAGCCCCACACGTGACTGAGCGCGCCGACGATCTGCAGGCCGCGTCCGCTCTCCCCGCCCCAGTCGGGCTGCCGGGGCATCGGCGTCTCGTTCCCGGGATCGACGACGGCCAGCATGACCTCGCCCGCGCGCCGGAGCAGGCACAGCCGCAGCACCGTCATCGAGGCGCCCGGGTTCGTGTGCGTCAGGCCGGCCCGGGTGCCGTGCAGGACGGCGTTGACCACGAGCTCATCGACAATCATCTCCGCGTCGTCCGCCAGCGCCTCCAGGCCCCAGCAGGTCAGCAGCTCGCGGACGAACCGCCGGGCGGTCCTGGCCTCTTCCGGCCGGGCGCTCAGGGCACGGGTAGTAACCGCGGGGGTCTCCCACCACGCAGACGGCACCGGCAACAGCCGGGGCAGTCCGTCTGACACCGGTGGCCACGGGACGCCTACTTCTTCGTCGTCATCCCCGCTACCGGTCGCGACACTGAGATGCGCCAACGCAACAGCTTCCTGCATGTCATGGGGCAGAACGCTTGCCCATCACGGTGTTAACTGCATGCTGAGAGACATGCTGCCTGATAATATGTGCAAATGCAAGACCAGATGCACGTTCATTCGCTCTGTGCACAGGTCTCCGTATAGACGCACGGGGAGCCAGCAGACAGTTGAAGCGCATTCAGACACTTGCTCACCAGTTGCTAACCCTAGGTTACAGCGAGTGAATTCCCGCGGGTCGGAAGGCGTTGAGCCTGTCGGAAGGGGATAGGGATGGTCATGACGTACAACGGCATGCCTGCAGGCGAACTCGGCGAGGTTCGCTGGCAGAAGAGCCAGCACAGTAATCCGAACGGGGCATGCGTGGAACTGGCCGCGCTGGCGAGCGGCGAGATCGCCATGCGGAACTCGCGTTTCCCGGTTGGCCCAGTCCTGCTCTACACTCAGGCAGAGATCACCGCATTCCTGGCAGGTGCCAAGGATGGCGAATTTGACCACATACTGCATGAAGCGCAGCGGCTTACTCGCCAGTAGCATTGCTACCGGCCGGAATGCGGCGACACGTCAATAACATACTGGCAAACGTGACCCTCAGGACCTGCGGGAACACGGAGAGATCAGGACTTCTGTTGAATTGTCACAGAAGCCCCTTCCGCAGGCATGAGCTCACATGGGAGACTGGTCCACACCCCGCCAGGCTCAAAGCGTAACGATGCGAGGAGCGCCGATGGTCTCGTCCGAAGACTCGGCCTGGGACGTCCCGCCCAGCATCTTCGGCACGCGCGCAGGCGGCCCGACCGTCCAGCGCCTGGTGCTCGGCGGTCAGCTGCACCGGCTGCGCGAGTCACGCGGAATCAGCGCGGAACAGGCGGCCGAGGCGATCCGGGGCTCCCACTCCAAGATCAGCCGGATGGAACACGGTCGGGTCGGCTTCAAGGAGCGCGACGTGAGCGACCTGCTGACCCTCTACGGGGTGACCGACAGCGAAGAGCGCGCCGCCCTGCTGAACCTGGCCCGGGAGGCTAACACGCCCGGCTGGTGGCACGCCTACTCGGACGTCCTGCCGACCTGGCTGGAGCCGTACGTGGGCCTGGAGGCCGCGGCCTCCGTGCTCCGGACTTACGAGGTCCAGTTCGTCCCGGGCCTGCTGCAGACCGAGGAATACGCGCGGGCGCTGATCCGCCTCGGCTCCGCGGTCAGCGAGGACGAGATCGACCGCCGGGCCGAGCTGCGGGTCAGCCGCCAGGAGGTCCTGGGCGGCCCGAACCCGCCGCAGCTGTGGGCCGTGGTGGACGAAGGCGCGCTGCGCCGCCCGGTCGGCGGCCGCGAGGTCGCGCGCACGCAGCTTCAGCACCTGGTCAAGATGGCCGAGCACCCCGCGGTGACCCTGCAGATCCTGCCGTTCACGGCGGGCCCGCACTCGGCCATGGGCGGCCCGTTCACGATCCTGCGGTTCGCCGAACCGGACCTGAACGACGTCGTGTACATCGAGCAGCTGACCAGCGCGCTGTACCTGGACAAGCCGTCCGAGGTCGACAGCTATCTCGAGGTCATGGAGCAGCTGTGCCTGCAGGCCGAGCCCGCGGGCAACACGGTCAAGATGCTCAACCAGATCCTGGCCGACATCTCCTGAATCCCGTTTGGTCCACGGCTTCCCGGTCGGCTAGCCCTGCGTGTCGAGGACCTGGAAAGACTCGGCTAGGTGGCCTGCGGGCAGACCGCCCACGGCCGCCGCACGGGTGAGCCAGCCACGGATGCGCTCCTCTAGGTCGTCCAGGTGGCCGGTCTGGCTCTCGTGCGCGCGCAGCGCGGCGATCTTCCGGGCGAACGTGGCGGTCACGTCGACGAAACTGGTGGGTGACGGGGAACCGGCGATCCAGACCTCGCTGACCTTCCACGGCGCCAGGCCCTCTTGTTCGCGCAGTTCGGGGAAGGCGAAGGGGTTGCGGGCGTCCGGGTACACCGCATCCAGGGCCGCGGAGCCGACCGCCCGGTGGTCGGGATGGCTGGCTCCCATGCGGGCGTAGTTCCGCTCCGGGCTGGGGCAGACGACCCGGTCGGGGCGGACCTGCCTGATCACCCGGGCGAGATCGCGGCGCAGATCCAGCGTGACCTCGACCCGGCCATCGGGATAGCCGAGGAAGCGCACGTCGTGCACGCCCACGCACTTGGCCGCGGCGATCTGCTCGGCCCGCCGCAGGGCGGGCATCTCGGCCCGGGGGAAGTCCTCATCGAGCCCGCCCGCGTCGCCGTCGGTCACCACGCAGTAGGTGACCTCGAACCCCTCTTCGGTCCACCGCGCGATCGTGCCCGCGGCGGCGAAGTCGACGTCATCGGGATGCGCGGTGATAGCCAGGATCCGGGCGATTTCTGCGTCGTCGGGCACGCCCGCCATCCTAGTGCCGTGACCGGCAGCGTCTGCCCGTTGGATAGTCAGCTGAGCTGGCGGAGCAGGGTGGCCAGGTCCGGGACGGGCTACTGCTCGGGCACGAGGGTCGGGGTGCCCCGGGTCAGGGTCTGCTTCTTGAAGAACGCGGGCGCGGTCACCCGCATGAAGATGAATCCGAGCACGCCGACCAGCGCGGCCCCGGCGGCGATCAGGAAGATCCCGCCGACTTGCCATTGCAGGCCCGGTATGGTCCAGCTGGTGAGGCTGTTGGTCGCCACCCAGTCGCTCTGCAGGCTGTAGATGCCCGCGGCGTACATGATCAGGCCGCCGAGGAAGGGCAGGATGCCCTGCATGAACAGGTTGCGGGTGCTGCTGGTCAGCGTTTTCCGGTAGTACCAGACGCAGGAGAAGGCAGTCAGCCCGTAGTAGAAGGCGATGTAGAGCCCGATCGCGGTCACCGCGTCGCCGATCGGGTTCCCGCCGGCTATGTAGTTGAACGGGATGTAAAGGGCGATCGAGACGGCGCCCATCACGAGCGTGGAGACGGTCGGCGTCAGGTACCGGGGATGGATCCTGGCGAAGGCCGCGGGGATGGCCTTGTAGGCGGCCATCGACAAGGTGGTACGGGCGGTCGGCAGGATCGTCGTCTGCGTCGAGGCAGAAGCCGAGGTAAGCACCATCAAGATGAGCAGCCGGGACAGGAACGTGCCGAACCCGCTGGTGCCGAAGATCGCCGAGCCCGCGACCGACAGCACGTCGAACTCGTGCGCGGAGTTGGCCAGCCCGATGCCCTTGTCGCCGATCCCGGCGAACGACTGGATGCCGAAGATGACGATCACGTAGGTGAAGAGCAGGATCACGGTGGAGATGATCGCCGCCCGGCCCGGCGTCTTGGCCTTATCCTTCGTCTCCTCGTTGACCGAGACCGCGGTGTCCCAGCCCCAGTAGATGAACAGCATGAGGATGATCCCGGTGATGAAGGCGGACAAGCTCAGATGGGTCGGCAGCAGCCAGCTGAAGCTCGGGTTGATCGACCCGGCCGGATGGTCGACCTCGGTCTTGACCAGCGCGGTCACGGCCAGCACGAGGAGCATGATGATCTCGATGGTCAGCAGGATGCGCTGGAACCACGCGGAGACCTCAATACCCCGGTAGCAGATATAGGTCATCGCGACAATCCAGCCGATGCCGACCAGCAGCACCTGCCACGCGGTCGAGTTCCCGCCGATGGAGGTGTTTCCGAACAGCAGGAACATGTACTCCCCGGCGATCTGGGCCAGGCTGGCCATGACCAGGATGTCGGCCGCCACGATCGCCCAGCCGCCGGCCCAGCCGGTTTTAGGGCCGAACGCCCGGGTGGCCCAGGTGAACGTGGTCCCGCAGTCCGGGTCGGCCTTGTTCATCTCGCTGTAGCCGATCGAGCAGAGCAGCATCGGGATGAAGGCCAGCAAGGCGACCGCGGGCGACTTGAGGCCCACCGCGGCCACCACGAAGAACAGGGTCGCCGCCAGGCTGTAGGCAGGAGCCGTCGAGGCGACGCCCATCACGATGCTCGAGACCAGGCCGAGGGCGCCGCCCTTCAGGCCCTTGTCTTTGTATTCTTCGACTGGCTGCAGCTCTGACGCGGTGGTGCTGGCCATGAGTTGCCCTCCCGGAGATCACCCGATCACTGTGGGTACCCGATCGCCCGGCCGATACCGCCCAGCTGGCACTGAACGGGTTAACGCCAGCGCGACAGTTCGCGCACCATGCAACGGTTCTAGCATAAATCATTGGTTTGATCAACGATTTCAGTTCTGAAAGGTACGTATTACGACTGGTCTCGTTGTCGCCGTCGGGTCTGGTTAGGATTTCCGCTATGCGCATACTCCTTGTCGGGGCCGGCGGCGTCGGTACCGCCCTGGCCCGGATCGCCGCCCGCCGCCCCTTCGCTGAGCTGGTCATCGCCGACTACGACCTGAGCCGGGCGCAGCGCGCCGCGGCGGCCCGCGACGGGTACGAGGCCGTCCAGCTGGACGCGCGCGACGTGCCGGCCACCGCCGGCCTGCTCAGGCAGCACCGTTGCGATGCGCTCATGAACGCCACCGATCCTCGCTTCGTGATGCCGCTATTCCGCGCCGCGCTCCGGGCAGGCACCCACTACCTGGACATGGCGATGTCGCTGTCGTACCGCCATCCGGATGAGCCGTACCGCCAGACCGGCGTCAAGCTCGGCGACGAGCAGTTCGCGATGGCGCCGGAATGGGAGCGGTCAGGAAAGCTTGCGCTGGTCGGGATCGGGGTGGAGCCCGGGCTGTCCGACGTGTTCGCCCGGCATGCCGCCGACGAGCTGTTCGGCGAGATCAGCGAACTCGGCGTCCGGGACGGCGCGAACCTCACGGTAGCCGGGTACGATTTCGCCCCCACCTTCTCCATCTGGACCACGATCGAGGAGTGCCTGAACCCGCCGGTCATCTGGGAACGGGGCCGGGGCTGGTTCACCACCGAGCCGTTCAGCGAGCCCGAGGTCTTCACCTTCCCGGCCGGGATCGGCCCGGTCGAGTGCGTGAACGTGGAGCACGAAGAGGTGCTGCTGATGCCGCGGTGGATCCAGGCGCAGCGGGTCACCTTCAAGTACGGCCTCGGCGCGGAGTTCATCGGCGTGCTGCGGACCCTGCACAAGCTCGGCCTGGACAAGACCGACGCGGTGCAGGTCGGCGCGGCGAGCGTGTCACCGCGTGACGTGGTAGCGGCATGCTTGCCGGACCCGGCCGCCCTGGGAGACAAGATGAGCGGCCTGACCTGCGCGGGCACCTGGGTAACCGGGACGGGCCGGGACGGCGCGCCGCGCGAGGTGTACCTGTACCACGTGGTCGACAACGCCTGGTCGATGGCCGAGTACGGCTCCCAGGCGGTGGTCTGGCAGACCGCGGTGAACCCGGTGGTCGCGCTGGAGCTGATCGACGAAGGCGCCTGGTCCGGCTCCGGCGTCCTGGGGCCCGAGGCGCTGCCGCCACGGCCGTTCCTCGACCTGCTCACCGAGTACGGCTCGCCGTGGGCGTGCGAGGAGCGCAGCCCGGCGCGGGCCTAGCTGGTCCGGCCCGGGCCGCGCCTGGCTGATCCGGCCCGGGCCGCGCGCCTGGCCGGTCCGGCCCGGGCCGCGGACGTACCGGGTCCGGGTCGCGGGCCTCAATTTTTTTGAGATTTCTCGCGCGGGACATCTGGGCGTGACCGGTCTCGGTCACTCTAGTCACATTGTTCCAACGCTGATGGCGCGTGGTGCGGTGGCACCAGCGTGCGTTCGGATCGTGACGCGCACCAGGAATGGGCCGCAACGCGCGGGGCAGCCGGGGCTGGTGCTGGCTCCGGCGGCGTCCTAGGTTTGGCTCGTAGGGCGGGCCTGGGGGAACAACAGAGCATCTGCCCAGGTAGGTCGGCGAGGAGGCCGGATGACCAAGGTCAGCATGACTATCGACGGCGTGCGGTACGACGATGAGGTCGAGCCCCGCATGCTGCTCGTTCATTATCTGCGCGAAGTGGCGGGGCGGACTGGTACGCCCATCGGCTGCGATACATCGAACTGCGGCGCCTGTACGGTGCTGCTGAACGGGCTGTCCGCGAAGAGCTGCTCGGTGCTCGCGGTGCAGGCCGACGGCGCGGAGATCACCACCATCCAGGGTATGGCGAACGGCGAATGGCATCCGCTGCAGCAAGCCTTCCACGAAGAGCACGCACTGCAGTGCGGGTACTGCACGCCGGGCATGATCATGGCCGCGGCCGACCTGCTGCGAGATAACCCGCACCCGACCGAGCAGGAGGTCCGGGAAGGACTCGAGGGCAACCTGTGCCGCTGTACCGGATACCAGAACATCGTCCGCGCGGTCATGCGCGCGGCCTCGGCTAGCCAGGGAGCGCCGGAATGACCAGCATCAGCATGACGGCCAGCACCGAGATCGGCAAGCCGCGAGCCCGTAAGGAAGACGCCCGGCTGGTGACCGGGCAGACCAACTGGACCGACAACATCCAGCTGCCCGGGCTGATGCACGTCGCGTTCCTGCGCAGCCCGATGGCGCACGCGCGGATCATCTCGGTGGACGTCTCCGCCGCCCGCGGTGCCTCCGGTGTCATCGCCGCTTACTCTGGCGCGGACTTCGCCGCCGAGCAGGGCAGCCTGCCCTGCGCCTGGCCGGTGACCCCGGACATCGTCATCCCCGCCCACCCGCCGATGGCCACCGACGAGGTCCGCTACGTGGGCGAGATCGTGGCCTGCGTGGTCGCGCGCGACCCGTACGCCGCGGCAGACGCGCTGGAACTGATCGACGCCGAGTACGAGCCGCTGCCGGCCGTCCTCGACATGGAGGCCGCGCTCGCCGAGGGCTCGCCGAAGGTGCACGAGGCGGGCAACAAGTCCTTCGAGTGGCCCTTCGCCCAGGGCGACCTGGACGCGGCGTTCCGCGACGCGCCGGTGGTGATCGAGCGGACCTACCGCCAGCAGCGCCTGATCCCGTGTGCGATGGAACCCCGCGCGGTGGTCTGCGAGCCGGTGGGTGACGAGTTCACCCTCTGGACCGCCACCCAGATCCCGCACGTGCTGCGGTTCCTGGTGGCCGCGGTCCTCGGCATCCCCGAGCAGAAGCTGCGGGTGGTGGCGCCGGACGTGGGCGGCGGGTTCGGCTCCAAGCTGCAGGTTACGGCCGAGGAATTCCTGGCCGTGCTGATCGCCCGCAAGCTCGGCCGGCCGGTGAAGTGGACCGAGTCGCGCAGCGAGGGCAACCTGGCCGTGCACCACGGCCGCGACCAGCTCCAGCGGATCAAGGTGGCGGCGGACCGCGACGGCCGGCTCCGCGGCCTGTCCGTGGACCTGCTGGCCGACATGGGCGCCTACCTGATGCTGGTCACGCCGGGCGTGCCGATACTCGGCGCGTTCATGTTCAACGCCATCTACAAGATGGACGCCTACTCGTTCAAGTGCACGGGCGTGTTCACCACCAAGGTCCCCACCGACGCCTACCGGGGTGCGGGGCGGCCGGAGGCGACGTACGCCATCGAGCACGTCATGGACGACCTGGCGGCCGAGCTCGGCATGGACCCGCTGGAGTTGCGCAAGCGGAACTGGATCACGCACGAGGAGTTCCCCTTCACCACGATCGCCGGGCTCACCTACGACAGCGGCAACTACGAGGCGGCCACGGCCAAGGCGGTCGAGCTGTTCGGCTACGACGAGCTGCGCAAGGAGCAGGCCGCGCGGCGCGAGGCGGGGGATCCCGTCCAGCTCGGCATCGGCATCTCGACCTTCACCGAGATGTGCGGGCTGGCGCCGTCGCGGATCCTCGGGTCGCTGGCCTACGGCGCGGGCGGCTGGGAGCACGCCGCGGTCCGGATGCTGCCCACCGGCAAGGTCGAGGTGGTCACCGGGTCCAGCGCGCACGGCCAGGGGCACGAGACGGCCTGGAGCCAGATCGTGGCCGACCGGCTGGGCGTGCCGTTCGAGGACATCCGGGTGCTGCACGGCGACACGCAGGTGTCAGCGAAGGGCATGGACACCTACGGATCGCGCTCGCTGACCGTCGGCGGCATCGCCGTGGTCGGCGCGTGCGACAAGGTGATCGAGAAGGCCAAGGTGATCGCGGCCGGCCTGCTCGAGGTCTCGCCCGACGACCTGGAGTGGACGCCGGGCCGGTGGTCGGTGCGCGGCGACCCGGAACAGGGCCGCTCGATCGCCGAGATTTCGCTGGCCACGTTCGCGGCGCACAACCTGCCGGACGGCGTCGAGCCCTCGCTGGACTCCGAGTCCACCTACGACCCGAGCAACTTCTCCTTCCCGCACGGCACGCACCTGTGCGCGGTCGAGGTCGACACCGAGACCGGGCAGGTGAAGATCCGCTCGTACGTGGCGGTGGACGACGTGGGCGTGGTGGTGAACCCGCTCATCGTGGAGGGTCAGGTGCACGGCGGCATCGCGCAGGGCATCGCGCAGGCGCTGTACGAGGAGGCCGCCTACGACGCCGACGGCAACCTGCTGACCACGACGCTGGCCGACTACCTGGTGCCCTCGGCGGCAGACCTGCCGACGTTGGTGACCGAACGGACGGAGACTCCGTCGACGACCAACCCGCTCGGGGTCAAGGGGGTGGGTGAGGCCGGCACGATCGCGTCCACGCCCGCCGTGGTCGACGCGGTCATCGACGCCCTGCGCCCGCTCGGCGTCACGGACGTCCAGATGCCGTGCACGGCGGAGCGGGTCTGGCGGGCCATCAACGAGGCCAAGGGAGGAGCCCGATGATCCCCGCGAAGTTCGACTACGTACGGCCCTCGTCGCTGGCCGAGGCGACGGCGGCGCTGGCCGACGGCGGCGACGACGCCAAGGTGATCGCGGGCGGGCAGAGCCTGCTGCCGCTGCTGCGGCTGCGGCTCGCCTATCCGGAGCTGCTGGTCGACATCGGCGGGCTCGGCGAGCTGGCCGGCGTCCGGGACGCCGGCGACGCGCTGGTGATCGGCGCCACGACCACGCATTACTCGCTGATCCGCGATCCGCTCATCCGCGAGCACTGCGGGCTGATCGCCGCCACGGCGGCCACGGTGGCCGATCCGGCCGTCCGGCACCGGGGCACGATCGGCGGTTCGCTCGCGCACGCCGATCCGGCCGGCGACCTTCCCGCCGTGATCTCCGCGCTGGACGGCACGCTGATCGCGACCGGACCGGGCGGGGAGCGGGAGATCGCCGCGGCGGACTTCTTCGTGGACTACCTGACCACGGCGCTGGAGCCGGGCGAGATCCTGACCGCGATCCGGGTGCCCAAGCTCGGTGCAGGCTGGGGCTTCCGGTACGAGAAGTTCCAGCCGACCGCGCAGGCCTGGGCCATCGTGGGCGTGGCCGCCCTGGCCCGCCGGGACAACGGCCACGTGGCCGAAGCCCGGATCGGGCTCACCAACATGGGCACGGTCCCGGTCCGGGCGCGGGCCGCGGAGGCCGCGGCCGCCGGGGCGGAGGCGTCGCGCCCGGCGCTGGCCGCCGCGGCCGCGAACGCCGACCAGGGCACGGAACCGCCCGCCGACCTGCGCGCGGCGGCCGACTACCGCCGCCACCTGGCCCGGGTGCTCACCGGCCGGGCGCTGGCCGCAGCCGCTGGGCTCAGCTAGCCTGCCGGGGTTAGCTAGCCCGCTGGGGGTTAGCTAGCAGGGTCAGCACTGCGCGGCCGGGACGGGGGGGCCTGCCCGGCCGCGCAGGCGTCTTTGCTGCTTCGGGTCGATAATGGGCATAATTCACTGATCGAATCGATCCAGAGAGAGTGACGTACCCATGAGCATGGAGCTCGACCACTCCTTCACCGTGCCCGTCCCGCCCGACCAGGCCTGGGATGTCCTGCTCGACGTGAAAACGATCGCGCCCTGCATGCCGGGCGCGACCGTCGACGAGGTCGACGGCAACGTGGTCAACGGACGGATCAAGGTCAGGGTCGGCCCGGTCTCGCTGACCTACAAGGGCACCGCAAAGTTCACCGAGCGCAACCCGGACACCCACGTGGTGGTGGTGGAGGCCGCCGGCAAGGAAACGCGCGGCGCGGGCACCGCGTCGGCCACCATCCGGTCCGCCCTGGTCCCGGACGCCTCGGGGTCCGGCACCCAGGTCAGCATGCACACCACGATGAACGTGACCGGCCTGGCCCAGTTCGGCCGCGGCGTCATAGTAGAGGTCGGCGGCAAGCTGGTCGAGCAGTTCGCCGCGAACCTGGCCAAGCTGATCAGCGGGGACAGCGGCGCCACGGACTCAGCGGGTTCCGGCGGGGACGCCCCCGGCGGCGCGGCCGCCGGGACCAGCGTCGCCGGGACCGGAGTCGACGGCGCGAGCGCGCCGGACGCGACCACGGATGCCCAGGCCGGGAACGGCAGCGGCGGTACGGCCGCGAGCAGCGCCGCAAGCCCGGCCGCCGGGCCCGTGCCGAGCACGGCCGCCGGGCCCGTGGCGAGCGCCAGCGCGCCAGCGCAGGAGGACTCGCTCAACCTGGTCAAGGTGGCCGGCCCGGCCATCCTCAAGCGCCTGATCCCGGTGGCGGTCGGTGCGGCGGGCCTGGTCCTGCTGAGCCGGCTGTTCTGGCGGCGGCGGCACCGGCCGGGGCGGGACGGGCAGGCCTAGCGGAAGGCCGGGCGATGGACTTCACCGAGGTCGTGCGGCGCCGGCACATGGTGCGCCAGTTCTCCGGCGAGCCCGTCTCACCGGAGAGCCTGGACCGGATCTTGCGCAACGCCGTGCGCGGCCCGTCGGCCGGGTTCTCCCAGGGCCAGGCCTTCCTGGTCCTGACCGGGGAGGACCTGAAGCGCTTCTGGGCGGTGGCCGGCGCGGCCGCCGCCGACTCGGTGACCACGGCCCCGCTGGTCATCGTGCCCATGTCGGCCAAGCGGGTGTACCTGGACCGCTACGCCCGGCCCGACAAGGGCTGGACCGACCGGGACGAGAAGCGCTGGCCGGTGCCGTTCTGGCACATCGATACCGGGATGGCGGCGCTGCTGATCCTGCTCACCGTGGTCGACGAAGGGCTCGGCGCGCTGTACTTCGGCATCGTGCCCGAAGCCGTGGCGCCGTTCCGCGAGGCGTTCGGCGTGCCGGACGACCACGAACCGATCGGCGCGATCGCCATCGGCCACGACGCGGAACCGGCGCCGCGTGACCTGCGGGACCGCCGCCGTCCGGCCCAGGATGTCGTCCACTACGGCCGCTGGTGAGGTGCGAGCGCTGGTCAGGCCCTAACGGACGACGACCTCCGTGACGGGCAGGGATGAGTCCGCGGGCAGGTCCAGGGGGGACGGCGCGACGCCCCGGGCCACCAGTTCCGCGCCCAGCGCGGCGACCATGGCGCCGTTGTCGGTGCACAGCCCGGGCCGGGGCACCCGCAGCCGGAGGCCGGCCGCCGCGCAGCGTTCCGCGGCCAGCGAGCGCAGCCGGGAATTGGCCGCCACGCCGCCCCCGATGATCAGGTCCCGGACGTCGTGCCGCTGGCAGGCCTGCACCGCCTTACGGGTGAGCACGTCGGCCACCGCCTCCTGGAAGGAGGCCGCGACGTCGGTCACGGGCACCGGCTCCCCGGCGGCCTGCCGGGCCTCCACCCAGCGCGCCACGGCGGTCTTCAGGCCCGCGAAGGAGAAGTCGAGGGTGCCGTCGTGGTACTTGCCGCGCGGGAAGGCGATCGCGGCGGCGTCGCCCTCCCGGGCCGCCTGGTCGATGGGCGGCCCGCCCGGAAACGGCAGGCCGAGCACCCGGGCTACCTTGTCGTAGGCCTCGCCCGCGGCGTCGTCGATGGTGGCGCCGAGCGGGATCACCTCCCGGGCCACGTCGGTGACCAGGAGCAGCGAGGAATGCCCGCCGGAGACCAGCAGGGCCACCGCAGGGGTGGGCAGCGGGCCGTGTTCCAGCTGGTCCACGGCGATGTGCGCGGCCAGGTGATTGACCCCGTACAGCGGCTTGCCGAGCCCGAACGCGTACGCCTTGGCCGCGGCCACCCCGACCAGCAGGGCGCCGGCCAGCCCGGGTCCCGCGGTGACGGCCACGGCGTCGATCTGGCCGGCCCGGACCCCGGCGGTGGCGAGCGCGCGGTCGAACGTGGGGATCATCGCCTCCAGGTGGGCCCGGCTGGCCACCTCGGGCACCACGCCGCCGAACCGGGCGTGCTGGTCCACGCTGGAGGCAACCGAGTCGGCGAGCAGGTCGTGCCCGCGTACCAGCCCGACCCCGGTCTCGTCACAGGAGGTCTCGATGCCCAGGACCAGGGGAAGGGTCATCAGGACAGCGCCTTCCGCATGACCACGGCGTCCACGCCGGACGGCTGATAGTACCCGCGCCGGATCCCGACCTCGGTGAAACCCTGCCGCAGGTACAGCCGCCGGGCCCGCGGGTTGTCCTCGCGCACCTCGAGCAGGACCTCGGTGCAGCCGCGGCGGGCCGCCTCGTCGACCAGCGCGGTCAGCAGCGCCGTGCCGGTGCCCCGGCCCCAGCGGCCCGGGTCCACGGCCAGCGTCACCACGTCGGCCTGCGGCCCGCCGGTGAACATCATCCCCGCGTACCCGATCAGCGCGTCCCCCTCCTCGGCCACCAGGTAGAGCCGTCGCGAGGTCGACTGCGCGAACTCCGAGGCGAACATCTCCGCGGTCCACGCGTCCTCGGGAAAGAGCTCCTGCTCCAGGGCGATGATGCGGGGCATGTCGGCCCGCCGCATCTCGCGGAGGCGGACCTCGCGGGCCTCTTGTTGCTTGGGCTTCATGACGGCGTGACCCGCTTGGGCGGCCCGGGCTCGCGGGCGTCGGGGCGGCGCAGGTACAGCGGCTCGGGGGCGAGTAGCCGGAGCTGGCCACCGGGCCGGGCCACGAGGCCGCACAGCGTGCCGGCGTCGGGGTAGGCGGGGCCGGTCAGCTCACCGAAGGCCTCCGGGTACAGCGGCCCCCCAGCGCCCGCCACAGCCAGGCTCGCGGCGTCCGGGATCGAGCTGGCCGGGCCCACGTGGGGGCCGGTCACCCGACGGCCGGCCGCGTCGTAGCGGGCCCAGTAGACCTCCCGGCGCCGGGCGTCGATGGCGACCAGGAACTCCCCGCCGAGGCTGGCCGGCGCGGCGGACGCGGCGATCACGTCCAGCGAGCACACGCCGGACACCGGCAGGCCGAGGACGGACCCGAGCACCCGGGCCGTCACCACGCCCACCCGCAATCCGGTATAGGGCCCGGGCCCCACCCCGACCGCGACTGCGGTCAGATCGTCGCGTGCGGCGCCGACGTCGGCCATGACCTTCGCGATCATCGGCGCGAGCAGTTCGGAATGCCGCCGGCCGTCCAGGGCCGACGCCCCCGCGATGACCCGTTCCCCGTCGTGCAGGGCCACGCTCACCGCGGGCGTCGCCGTATCAAATCCCAGCACCAGCACCCGCCCAGCCTAGTAGCTGCGGGGCAGTGGGAAGGCGGCCGCGGAGGCAGCGGGAAGTGGGCGGGCCTAGTGCAAGGCGGCCTCGGCGGCCTGGGCGAAGGCCAGGGCGGCCGAGGACAGGCCGGACAGGGAGACCGGCCCGTAGCTGCCGCGGTTGGAGTGCTCCAGGCCGTTCAGCGTCACGCTTACCACCACGTTGTGGTAGCGCACGACCACGGTGGCCACGTCGGTGACCGCGCCGCCGCGGCGGAACACCTGGGTGGCGCTGAACGCCTCGTTCCCGAGCCCGCTGAGCATGGCCACCGTAGCCCGGGGCTCGGCCGAGTTCCCGGGCGGGTCCTGCAGGCCCTGCAGGGTCTGGCGGTAGGCGTCAATGGCGGCGGAGGTGGCGCTGCCGTCCCCGCTGGCCAGGCCGTTCGGCGCGTAGGCCAGCAGGTTGAGCTCGAGCAGCCGGTAGACCGGGGCATGGTCGATGGTCCAGTCGCAGGCCGACTCGGCCGACCCGTCGATGGGCAGCGGGGACGCCCGCTTGACCTGGCCCGGCAGGTAGTGCTGGACGGTGGCCGCCGGGACCGTGCCGCACGCGTCCGGGACCGTCTGGAGCTCGCCGGGCTGGAACGTGGTGATCAGGCCGTCCGGGGTGACCGGCGCGGGGGCGGGCCCGCCAGGCACCACGATCGCCGCGGTCACGCCCCCGGCCACGACCACCAGGCCGGCGATCATGATCAGCCAGCGCCGGCGCCGGCGCGCGGCCGCGCGCAGGGCCCGCCCGCCGGGCTGGCGCGGCGGGTCGCGGGGCGGCTCGTCCTCGGGCTGCGCCTCCGGCCCGGCCCACGGCGGGACCTGCTCCGCCTCGGGCGATTCGGCAGGCCCGGCCGGGCTCGCGGTCGGCCAGGATCCCATCGGGTAGCCGACGGCCGGGCGGACCGGGGGCAGCCCGGTCCACGGTGCCGGGTCCTCGTCCTGGTAGCCGGGTGGGACACCGGGACCAGGACGACGGAACCCGGCAGGCCGGCGAGGAGGCAGGAATTCCTGCTCTGGCACGCACGCCTCCGGAAAGGGATACGGCACGTAACGGCGCGATGGGCGGACCGGAGATCAACTGCAGCGCTTCGAAGTACAGCGGAACTATAGACTATCTGCGCTGCTGGCCGGCTGTTTTCCGGATAACCCCGGGTGCCAGCGACTGCCGTGACCGCGAAGCCGCACGGTCCGGGCCTCGCCGTCCGGGTCGGGCTGGATCGAGATCTCCAGGCGCTCCTCGGCCAGGCCTTCGGCTAGCCCTTCACCCCACTCCACCACGGTGACGGCGCTGGCCACGTCGGCGTCCAGGTCCAGGTCGTCCACCTCGCCGATGCTGCCGAGCCGGTAGGCGTCCGCGTGCACCAGCGACGGTCCGGATCCGGCCAGCGCCGGGTGGACCCGGGCGATGACGAAGGTCGGGGAGGTGACCGGGCCGCGCACCCCGAGGCCCTCGCCGATGCCCTGGACCAGGGTGGTCTTGCCCGCCCCCAGCGGCCCGGTCAGGATCACCAGGTCGCCGGCGCGCAGCCGGGCGGCCAGCGCGCGGCCCAGGTCCCGCATGGCCGCGTCGGTGGCGATGCGCATTTCGGCAGGCACGCAGGCCGCTCCGTTCGGCAAATTCATCATGAGCCGGCGGGGTAGGTGCGTGCGGCCCGGGCCCCGATGCCGGTCACGATCTCATAGGAGATGGTGCCGAGGGCCTCGCCCCATTCCTGGGCCGTGGGTTCGCCGTCGTCCCCCGGGCCGAACAACACGACCTCCTCCCCGGCCGTCACCGGTTCGTCGCCGAAGTCGACGACGAACTGATCCATGCACACCGTGCCCGCGATCGGCCAGCGCCGGCCGCGCGCGCTGACCAGCGGCAGGCCGGCCGCGGCGCGCGGCACGCCGTCCGCGTAGCCGACCGGCACCAGGCCGAGGGTGGTCTCGCGGCTGGTCACGTACCGGTGGCCGTAGGAGACGCCGGAGCCGGGCGGCACCCGCTTGACCAGGGCCAGCCGGGCGCGCAGGGTCATGGCCGGGCGCAGCCAGGACGGCGCGCCCCCGGGCAGGGTGGAGATGCCGTACAGGGCGCCGCCGAACCGGACCAGGTCCAGCCGGGATCCGGGCACGGTCAGCGCGGCGGCGGTGTTGGCGATGTGCCTGACCTCGGGCATGACGCCCGCCTGCTCGGCGTGCGCGACCGCGTCGGCGAACGCGGCGAGCTGGGCGGCGATCGAGGGGTGCCCGGGCAGGTCGGCGCAGGCGAAGTGGGACCACAGGCCCGTCACCTGGAGCCGTCCGGCGGCCTGGGCGGCCAGGGCGGCCTCGACCACGGCGGGCCAGCCGGCGCGGGTGGCGCCGCCGCGGCCGAGCCCGGTGTCGGCCTCGAGGTGCAGCCGGGCCGGGACGCCCGCGCGGGCCGCGGCATCGGCCACCCGGGTCACGACCGCGACCGAGGCGGCGGTGACGTCGACGCCCGCACGGATCGCGTCCGTCGGCTCGCCGATCGCCATCAGGCACAGCACCGGGGCGGTGAGGCCGGCTGCCCGCAGCGCGAGGGCCTCGGTCAGGTCGGCGGTGCCGAGCCAGGTCGCGCCGCCGGCCAGCGCGGCCCGGGCCGCCGGGACCATGCCGTGGCCGTACCCGTCCGCCTTCACCACGGCCATGACCTGGCTGCCGCGGACCCGCTCGCACAGCGCCGCGACGTTGCCGGTAATCGCGCCGAGGTCGACGGAGGCTTGCCGGTCCATGACGGTACCCTTCAGGACACGCCGCGGATGGCGGCCGGGAGCGCGGTGACCACGTCGAAGGCCCCGATCGGCGCCTCGGGCGCCGGTTCCCCGGCGGCGGCCAGCCGGCCAGGGCGCCGGGTCCCGGCCGCGGCCAGCCGGGCGGCCATGCCGTGCAGGTAAGCGGCGGCGGCGCCGGCCCAGGCCGGCTCGAGGCCCTGGGCGAGCAGCGCGCCGGCCAGCCCGGACAGCACGTCGCCGGTGCCGGCCGTGGCCAGCCACGGGGTCCCGGTCGGGTTGACCAGGGCGGTCGGACGGCCCGGCGACACGATGACCGTGGTCGAGCCCTTGAGCAGGACGGTCACGCCGAGGCGTTCGGCCGCTTGCCGGGCGTAATCCAGGCGGCGGGCCTCGACGGCGGCCGGGTCGGTGCCGAGCAGCCGGGACAGCTCCCCCGCGTGCGGGGTGATCAGGGTCGGCGCGCGGCGCGGCAGCAGGTCCTGGTGCTGGCTGAGGATGGTCAGGCCGTCCGCGTCGACCAGCGCCGGCAGGTCGGTGCGCAGGACCGCGGCCAGCCGGGCCGCGGCGTCCGGGCCGGTGCCCATGCCCGGCCCGGCCACCCAGGCCTGGACCCGGCCCACGGACCCGGGCAGGTCCCAGTCGCCGTCGTCCGGGTGCACGGTGAGCACGGCCTCGGGCCAGGTCTGCCGGACCACCGCGGCCGGCACGGCCGCGGTCACCACCCGGACCATGCCCGCCCCGCCGCGCACCGCCCCGCCGGTGGCGAGGACGGCCGCGCCCGCGAACCGGTCGCTGCCCGCGAGCACGCCGACCACACCGCGCCGGTACTTGTCCGACTCCCGTCCCGGGCGGGGCAGCAGCGCGGCGATGTCGTCCCGCTGCGGGGCCTCGGCGGCGGGCTCGCCGGCCAGGTGGGGGCCCAGCCCGATGTCGACCAGCTCCACCGCGCCCGCGTGCCCGGCCCCCGGGTCGATCAGCAGGCCGGGCTTGATCACGCCGAACGTCACGGTCACGTCGGCGTGCACCGCCGGGCCGTCGACGGCGCCGGTGTCGGCGTCGATCCCGCTGGGCAGGTCGACCGCGACGACGGTCGCGGCGCCGCGGCGGGCCTGCCCGGCGGCCGCGGCCAGGCCGGCGAAGGGTTCGCGCAGGCCGCCCCGGCCGCCGATGCCGAGCAGGCCGTCCATGATCAGGTCGGCGCCGGCGATGGCGTCACCCGCGCCGGTCACCCGGCCGCCGGCCGCGAGCAGTTCGGCGGTGCCGCCGGGGTGGGCCTTCGGCCCGGCAGTGATCGCGGTCACGGCCGCGCCGCGGCGGGCCAGCAGGGCGCCCGCGTACAGGGCGTCGCCGCCGTTGTCGCCGCTGCCCGCCAGCACCACGACCCGGGCGCCGTAGACGTACCCCGGGTACCGGGCCAGCAGGGACCCGCAGACCGCCGCGAGCCCGGCCGCGGCGCGCCGCATCAGGGTGCCCTCGGGGAGCAGGTCCATCAGCGCGCGCTCGGCGGCGCGGACCGCCTCGACCTGGTAGGCGCGTCGCATGCCTAGTGCCCGGCGAGCGCCAGCCGCACCTCGGCCGCGAGCTGGCCGATGACCTGCTCGGCCAGGACGGCGTCCGCGGCCTGGACCATCAGCCGGATGGCGGGCTCGGTGCCGCTCGGCCGGACCAGTACCCGCCCGTTGCCGGCGAGGACGGACTCGGCCCGGGTGACCGCGGCATCGACCCCCGGCCCGAGCCGCGAGGCGTCGCCGGGCACGTTGACCAGGACCTGCGGGTACTTGCGCATCATCTTGGCCGCCGCGGCCATCGGCATCCCGTGCCGGTGCACCGCCGAGAGCAGCTGCAGGCTGGTCAAGATGCCGTCGCCGGTCGTGGCGTGCTCGAGCAGGATGATGTGCCCGGACTGCTCCCCGCCAAGCACGTACCCACCGTCCCGCATGGCCGCCGACACGTGCTTGTCGCCCACCGGGGTCTCGATGACCCGGATGCCGGCGTCCCGCATCGCCACGTGGAAGCCCTGATTCGACATCACCGTGACCACCACCGCGTCACCGGCCAGCCGGCCCGCTTCGGCCAGCTCGGTCGCGAGCACGGCCAGGATCTGGTCCCCGTCGAGCGGCTGCCCGTCGGCGTCGACCGCGAGGCACCGGTCGGCGTCGCCGTCGTAGGCCACGCCGGCGTCCGCGCCGTGCTCCAGGACCGCCGCGGCCAGGGTGTCCAGGCAGGTCGAGCCGTAGCCAGCGTTGATGTTCAGGCCGTCGGGCTCGGCTCCGATCGCGATCACCTCGGCCCCGGCCCGGGCCAGCGCCTGGGGCGCGAGACGGTACGCCGCCCCGTGCGCGCAGTCGGCCACCACCCGCAGGCCGGCCAGCGCCCGGCCCGGCTCGCCGGGCAGCGTGGAGAGCAGGTGATCCAGGTACAGCTCCTGGGTGGCGCTGGCGTCGCTGACCCGGCCGAAGCCGGTGCTGGCCGCGGGGGCCGACCCGAGCCGGTCCTCGATCTGGTCCTCGACGGCGTCGGGCAGCTTGACCCCGCCGCGGCCGAAGAACTTGATCCCGTTGTCCTGGGCCGGATTGTGGCTCGCCGAGATGACCACGCCGAAGGTGGCGCCGAGGGCCTGGGTCAGGTAGGCCACGCCCGGCGTCGGGATGACCCCGAGCCGCAGGACGTCGACACCCGCGCCGGCCAGCCCGGCCACGACCGCGGCCTCGAGGAACTCCCCGGAGGCCCGCGGATCCCGGCCCACCACCGCCACCGGGGGCACCTGCGCGGCCGCGGCGGCCGATCCGGTGGCGTCGCCGGCGCCGAGGACGGCGGCGGCGGCCACGCTGAGATCCAGAGCCAGGGAAGCGGTCAGATCGTACCCGGCGACCCCCCGGACACCATCGGTACCGAACAGACGGCCGCGCGGACCCGATTCACCCATGTCGCTCCCGCTCGTATGCGTTGACGTGTGGCTCGACCGGCGCGAGCGGGCGCTACCGCTTGGAGTACTGAGGCGCCTTGCGGGCCTTCTTCAGGCCGTACTTCTTGCGCTCCTTGACCCGGGCGTCCCGGGTCAGGAACCCGGCCTTCTTCAGCGCGGGGCGGTTCTCCGGGTCGACCAGGGTCAGCGCCCGGGTCACGCCGAGGCGCAGCGCGCCGGCCTGCCCGGTGACGCCGCCGCCGGAGATCCGGGCCACCACGTCGAACTTGCCCTCGGCGCCGAGCGTCACGAACGGCTCGTTGACCAGCTGCTGGTGCACCTTGTTCGGGAAGTACGCGTCCAGCGCGCGCCCGTTGATCAGCCACTGGCCGGTCCCGGGACCGATGCGGACCCGCGCGATGGCCTCCTTGCGGCGGCCGGTGCCCGTCGCATTGCCGGTCACCACCGGGCGTCGTGCGACGGCCCGCGCCGGGGCGTCCTGAGCGGTCTCGGTGGTGTACTCCGACGGCGCGTCCGCGCCGTACTCCGGGTCCGCGTAGTCCGTATAGTCCGCGTCATCCTCGACGGCGGTACCGCTTACGCCAGTGGTGGGCTCAGCCACGGTGTTCCTCGTGCTTCCTGTCTTGGCTACTGCGAGATCTGCGTGATCTCGTACGGCTGGGGCTGCTGCGCCCGGTGCGGGTGATCGGGACCCGCGTACACCTTGAGCTTGCGCAGCGTCTTCCGGCCGAGCGCGTTCTTGGGCAGCATCCCCTTGACGGCCTTCTCCACCGCCCGCTCCGGGTTGCTGGCCATCAGGCTCGCGTACGACACCGCCCGCAGGCCGCCCGGGTAACCGGAGTGGCGGTAGGCGTGCTTCTGCTCCAGCTTGCTGCCGGACAGCGCGACCTTGGACGCGTTGACCACGACGACGAAGTCGCCGGTGTCGATGTGCGGCGCGAAGATCGGCTTGTGCTTGCCCCGCAGCAGCACCGCCACGTGGCTGGCCAGGCGGCCGAGCACGACGTCGGACGCGTCGATGACGTGCCATCGACGCGTAATGTCACTGTCCTTCGGGCTGAAAGTGCGCACAGTCCTGAGCCTTTGCGTATATATCGTGGTCTAGTCGGCCTGCAGCTGCGGGCCGCCGTGGGGGTGCCCCGCAGGCGTGACGCGCCGCGCTGAACGCGGGCAGCCGGCACGCTGCGTGCATGCCCGTCGCGCATGACGCCAATGCAGCATACTCCGACTCACCCAGTGATGCCAAAGCGACGTCCTCGGCGCTGACCAGGACGCTACGCTCATCGTATGGATTATCAGGGCGGGAGGCGCGGCCAGCCGCCGGCGACGCGCGCCAGGCGCCCTGGCCGCCGGCTGACGACCCCGGTCAGGGGCCCGCTCCCGGGCAGCTGATCGGCCCCGGCACCGGCGGGTACCAGGTCTTGGCGGCCGGCAGCGCCCCGCCGCGGGTCCTCGGCCCGGGCAGCGGCCCGCAGCCGACCCTGGACCGCACCCCGGTGCGCGGGTTCCCGCCGCCGGTCTCCGGATACCAGCTGCCGCCGACCCCGCCGCAGGGCTTTCCCGCCACCGACGATGACGATCCGGTTCCCCCGGCTTCGATCACGCCGGGACCAGGGCCCGAGCCGGGGCGGCGCGCGGCGCGGTCCGCGGGGCCCAGGCGCCGTTCCGCCCGGGTGGCGTGGCTGGCCATGGCGGCCGTGCTGATCATCGCGGCGGGCGCGCTCGCCGGGTACAAGTTCCTGTACGAGCCGCGGGTGAACGCTCCGGTATCCGCATCGCTGCGGCTGCCCACGAACGCTCCCGGGTCCCCCGGCTTCGACCAGGCCCTCGGCAAGTGGCAGCACATCGGGACCCGGGCCCAGGATCCGCAGGCGCTGACGCTCCAGGAGCTGTTCCCGCCCCAGTTCGAGCTCAACGGCAGCTCCTACGTACGGACCGCGGCCGACGTGAGCAAGGACTGCACGCAGGCGGTGTTCGGCGCGAACCTGCAGGCGGCCCTGCAGGCTGGTCACTGCACCCAGGTGCTGCGGGCCAGCTACATCTCGGGGAACGGCGCCATGATGGGGACCGTCGGGGTGGCCAACCTGATCGGCTCGAACGCGGCGCAGAAGGCCGGCCAGACCACCGGGACACAGGAGATCATCGCGCCGCTGGCCGCGCAAAAGGGCCCGACGAGCAAGCTCGGCAACGGCACCGGGGTAGTGCAGGCGGAGATCAAGGGGCACTACCTGATCTTGATGTGGGCCGAGTTCACCAGCTTGAAGTCGCCGTCTACGTCCGCTCAGCGGCAGCAGCTCGAGCAGTTCGCGGCCAACCTGGTCACGGGCAGCGCCAACATCAACCTCAGCACCCGGATGCTGACCGGGAAACCGTAGCGGTCCGCTTGAGCGAGCCGCAGGGCCGCGGCGCGGCCTGGACTAAGGAGCGGAGCGACGAGGGCCCGCCGCCGAAGGTGGCCAGACCAGCAAGGCGGCGCCTTAAGGCGGCCCGGAGGCGAGCGAAGAAGTAGAGCGCAGCTGGCGGGTTTCAGCGGCCCGCGCGGCCAGCTCGGCGGCCGGGGGGTAGGCGACCTCCTCCAGACACAGCCCGTGCGGCGCGACGACCCGGACCGCCGGATCCCGGACGGCGGCCGCGAGCACCTCGGCGGGCCAGCCGGCCAGGCGGTCCTCGCCGACGGCGAGCAGCGCGCCGACCAGCGCGCGCACCATGTTGTGGCAGAACGCGTCGGCGACCACGGTCGCGACCGCGACGCCGTCACCGTCCCGGCGCCAGTTCAGGACGCGCAGCGCCCGGACGGTGCTCGCGCCCTCCCGGCGGCGGCAGAAGGCGGCGAAGTCGTGCTCGCCGACCAGGGCCGCGGCCGCGGTGTTCATGGCGGGCAGGTCCAACTGCCGCCGCGACCAGAGCGTCTCGTGCCGGCGCAACGGATCGGCCCGGGCCGGGTCGTCGCAGACGCGGTAGGAGTAACGGCGCCACAGCGCGGAGAACCGCGCGTCGAACCCGTCCGGGGCGGGGCCCGCGGCATGCACGCGGACGTCGGCGGGCAGCGCGGCAGCCAGCCGGGCGAGCGGCCCCGCTCTGCGGGCTGCACTGTGGTCCGCCAGGGCCGTCCATGCGGGCGCGGGCACGTCGGCGTGGACGACCTGCCCGCGGGCGTGCACTCCGGCGTCGGTGCGCCCGGCGACGGTCAGGCCAGGCGGGCTGGGCAACCGCAGTACCCGGCCCAGCGCCACGGCCAGGACGTCCTCGACCGTGCGCCTGCCGGGCTGGGCGGCCCAGCCGGAAAACCCTGACCCGTCGTAGGCCAGGTCAATACGAAGCCGAACGGAGCGTGGTGTGTCGTCCAAGCCCACCTCGAGCGGTCCGGGCTCTAAAAGCGCCACCCGGCCACGCGGCGTGTCGCGATAGACGCCCCTTCTGTCCTATTTTGTCGGCTAAAGGGCGGGCGATGCCGCCCGCTCGATGCAGGTAACCGGGAGGACGGAAACCGGCGGCCGGAAGGCGGCCTAGGCGTCGTCGTCGGCGGCGTCCTCGGCCTCTTCCTCGTCGTCGTCCTCGTCGGCCATCTCAGCGGCCTCGTCGGTCACGGCCTCGGGCGCCTCGTCGGTCACGGCCTCGGGCGCCTCATCAGCCTCGGCCTCCGGCTCGGCGACCGCGGTGGCCGTCGCCGCGGCGGTCCCGGCGGCGGCGGTGCCCGCGGCGGCCGTCGCGTCGGCGCGGCGGGCGCGGCGGCGGGGCTTGGCCGCCACCGGCTCGCCGCGGACCAGCTCGATGACCGCCATCGCCGCGTTGTCGCCCTTGCGCGGGCCGATCTTGGTGATGCGGGTGTAGCCGCCGTCGCGCTCGGAGAACTCCGGAGCGATCTCGGTGAACAGCTGGTGTACCACGCCCCGGTCGGTGACCATGGTCAGCACGTGCCGACGGGCATGCAGGTCACCGCGCTTGGCGAAGGTGATCAGCCGTTCGGCGACCGGACGCAGCCGGCGAGCCTTGGCCTCGGTGGTGGTGATCCGGCCGTGCTGGAACAGCGCGGTGGCCAGATTAGCCAGGATGTGCCGCTCGTGGGCCGGGCTGCCGCCCAGGCGGTGGCCCTTGGTGGGCGTGGGCATTCGGACCTCTCCTTGATCTACGTGGCCCCGTGGTTAGGGGCACGGCCACGTCAGTACTGCTCGGTCTCCACGTAGCTCTCGTCGTCGTCGCCGTAGGCGCCTACCGCGCTGCTCGGGTCGAATCCGGGCGGCGAGTCCTTGAGCGACAGACCCATGTCAATCAGCTTCTGCTTGACTTCCTCGATCGACTTGGCGCCGAAGTTCCTGATGTCGAGCAGATCCTGCTCGCTGCGGCCGACCAGTTCGCCGACCGTATGGATGCCCTCGCGCTTGAGGCAGTTGTAGGAACGGACGGTGAGGTTGAGGTCCTCGATCGGCAGGGCCAGGTCGGCGGCCAGCGCGGCGTCGGTCGGCGACGGGCCGATGTCGATACCCTCCGCGTCGACGTTGAGCTCCCGGGCCAGCCCGAACAGCTCGACCAGGGTCTTGCCCGCGCTCGCCACCGCGTCCCTCGGCCGCATGCACGGCTTGGTCTCCACGTCGAGGATGAGCCGGTCGAAGTCGGTGCGCTGCTCGACCCGGGTGGCTTCCACCTTGTAGGTCACCCGTAGCACGGGCGAGTAGATGGAGTCGATCGGCACCCGGCCGATCTCCTGGCCGGGCTGCTTGTTCTGGGTGGCCGAGACGTAGCCGCGGCCGCGCTCGACGGTCAGCTCCATCTCGAGCTTGCCCTTGGCGTTCAGGGTGGCGACGTGCAGCTCGGGGTTGTGCACCTCGACCCCGGCGGGCGGCGCGATGTCGGCCGCGGTCACCTCACCCGGGCCCTGCTTGCGCAGGTACATCACGACCGGCTCGTCGTGCTCGGAGGACACCACGAGTTCCTTCAGGTTCAGGATGATGTCGGTGACGTCTTCCTTCACGCCCGGGACGGTGGAGAACTCGTGCAGGACGCCCTCGATCCTGATGCTGGTCACGGCGGCGCCGGGGATGGAGGACAGGAGCGTCCGCCGGAGCGAGTTGCCGATGGTGTAGCCGAAACCCGGCTCGAGCGGCTCGATGACGAACCGGGACCGGAATTCGTCGACCTGCTCCTCGGCGAGGGAGGGGCGCTGAGCGATGAGCATTGATATTTCCTTTCCACGACGCCCGCTATATGACTGTCGTGACTGGCGGGCCGACGGCCCGCCCGCCGTGCCGCCATCGGGGCGGCCCGGCGGTGGCGTGCTTACTTCGAGTAGAACTCGACGATGAGCTGTTCCTGGACCTGGGTGTCGATCTGGGCCCGGACCGGCAGCGAGTGGACCAGGACGCGCATCTGGTCCGGGACCACCTCGAGCCAGGCCGGCACGATGCGCTCGCCGACCTCGGCCTGCGCGACGATGAACGGGGTCAGGTCGCGGGACTTGGCGACCACCTCGACGATGTCGTTCGGGCTGACCCGGTAGGACGGGATGTCGACCTTGCGGCCGTTCACGGTGAAGTGCCCGTGCCGGACGAGCTGGCGGGCCATGTCCCGGCTCTTCGCGAAGCCCGCGCGGAACACGATGTTGTCCAGGCGGCGCTCGAGCAGCTGGAGCATGGTCTCGCCGGTCCGGCCGTGCTTGCGGGCCGCCTCCTCGTAGTAACCGTGGAACTGGCGCTCGAGAATGCCGTAGATCCGCTTGGCCTTCTGCTTCTCCCGGATCTGCTGGAGGAAGTCGCCTTCCTTGGGCCGGTTCCGGCCGTGCTCACCCGGCGGGTAGGGCCGGATCTCGATCGGGCACTTCGGCGAGTCGCACTTGGCGCCCTTCAGGAAGAGCTTGGTCTTCTCCCGGCGGCAGAGCTTGCAGTCCGCGCCTGTGTATCGAGCCATTGTGTCGCTATCTCCTCTAGGGCGGACCGTCAGACCCGGCGCCGCTTCGGCGGCCGGCAGCCATTGTGCGGGACGGGGGTCATGTCCTGGATCGAGCCGACCTCCAACCCGGTCGCCTGCAGCGACCGGATGGCGGTCTCCCGGCCCGAACCCGGGCCCTTGACGAAGACGTCGACCTTTCGCATGCCGTGTTCCATGGCCCGGCGCGCGGCGGCTTCGGCCGCCATCTGGGCCGCGTACGGGGTTGACTTGCGCGACCCCTTGAATCCGACCTGGCCCGCGGACGCCCACGAGATGACGTTGCCCGTCGGGTCGGTGATCGAGATGATGGTGTTGTTGAACGTGCTCCTGATGTGGGCATGCCCGTGAGCGACGTTCTTCCGCTCCTTGCGGCGCACCTTCTTGGCGGCGGCCTGCTGACGGCTCCTAGGCGGCATCTGCTTCCTTCGAGGTGATCGGTCCGTGCGGACTACTCATTACTTCTTGCCGGCCTTCTTCTTGCCGGCCACCGTCTTCTTCTTGCCCTTGCGGGTGCGGGCGTTGGTCTGGGTCCGCTGCCCGTGCACGGGGAGCCCGCGGCGGTGGCGGATTCCCTGGTAGCAGCCGATCTCGATCTTCCGCCTGATGTCGCCCTGGACCTCGCGGCGCAGGTCACCTTCGACCTGGTAGGTGGCGTCGATCCAGTCGCGGAGCTTGATCAGCTCCTCGTCGGTCAGGTTGCTGACCCTGGTCTCGCCGCTGACCCCGGTGGCGTGCAGCGTCTGCAGCGCCCGGGTGCGGCCGATCCCGTAGATATAGGTGAGCGCGACCTCGACCCGCTTGTCGCGGGGGAGGTCAACGCCGGAAAGCCTAGCCATGTGCGGGCAGTTCTCCTTCGTCTGGCGGAGGTCCTGCGCACCGCCTCCAGGCCCTGCCCGGCCCTGGCCCCGGCCTCCGTCCGGGGGTCGCCGCCCTTGCTGGCGGCCTGCGGTGCGTGTCTATCTCGATGAGCGTCTGGTGTTGTGCGTCTGTTATGCGTCAGCCCTGGCGCTGCTTGTGCCTCGGGTCGGCGCAGATGACCATGACGCGGCCGTGCCGGCGAATGATCCGGCACTTGCTGCAGATCTTCTTGACGCTCGGCTTGACCTTCACGGTGCTGTCTCCACTAGGTTCGCTTACTTGTACCGGTACACGATCCGCCCGCGACTGAGGTCGTAGGGACTGAGCTCTACGACTACCCGGTCGTCAGGCAGGATGCGGATGTAGTGCATCCGCATCTTCCCGCTGATGTGAGCGAGAACCTTGTGCCCGTTGTCCAGCTCCACCCGGAAGAAGGCGTTCGGCAGCGACTCGACTACCGTACCTTCGATCTCAATGGCGCCGTCTTTCTTGGGCATGTCCTCCGCGCTTCGCTTTATAGGGTGGTGGTCCGCGCCGGGGCACGGCTGGCCTTTTACTCTGCCGGGCGGTAAGCCTGCCCCGCCCGGCTCACGCCCGCGCAGGCGAGACAGCGGGACGAAATAACCGGGAAGGGCTCCGAAGGGTCCGTACCGCTCGCATGCGCGAGCCCCGGGTGCTAACCACGGGGAACCCAGCAGATGGGCCGGAGACGAGTGTACTCGACCCGCAGCGCCAACGCGAACCGCCCACGTATACGACACCGCGGGGCCCGCGGCTATTCCCCGTGGCGCTGGGCCCGGCGGATCATCACCCAGATCCACGGGATCGCCACCAGCAGCCACCAGGGGATCCAGGTCCCGACGCCGATCACCGCCGTGACCGCCCAGATGGCGATCAGCGTGCCGGTGACCGCGGCCCAGGCCCCCATGGCCACCGTGCCCGGCGGGACCTGTGCCGGGCTGGTCCCGCGCGGGTCCCGCGGCACCAGCGACTCGTGCGGCAGGCCCGCGGGCCGCCGCATCGACTCGTGCGGCAGCCGGTACAGGTCGATGACCGGCAGGTCGGCCAGCAGGTCCTCGATCTCGCCCAGCGTCTTGGCGTCGAGAGCGGCGTTCATGCGCTCGTGGAATTCCTCGGCGGTCAGCCGGCCCGCGGCGTGGTGCTCGCGCAGCAGGGCCGTGGCGCGGTCGCGATCCGCGTCGGAGGCGCGGATCCGCGGATCACCAGGCACCGGGCACTCCTTCTTTCCCGACCAACCTACCCCGGCCTACCTCCCGGCTTAGGTCGGCGGGACGCTCGCGGGATCCCTGTGTCTAGTATCGCCTAGGCGGGCCTGGCCGCCGTCCTCGGCGGTGAGCACCCACGGCCCGTCCGCGGTGATCGCTACCGTGTGCTCGAAGTGCGCGGCCCAGCTCCCGTCCGCCGTCATGACCGTCCACCCGTCGTCCAGCAGGACCGTCTCCGGGCTGCCGAGCATCACCATCGGCTCCACGGCCAGCGCCATGCCGGCCCGCAGCCGCAGCCCGCGGCCGGGCCGGCCGTAGTTCGGCACCGGCGGATCCATGTGCATGGCGGTCCCGATGCCGTGCCCGGTGTACTCCTCGACCACGCCGTACGGGCCCGCCGCCTCGATGCTGGCCTGCACCGCGTGCGAGATGTCGCCCAGCCGGGCGCCGGCCCGCGCCTGCGCGAGGCCCTGCCACAGCGCGGCCTCGCAGGCGCGCAGCAGCGCGGCGTGCTCGGCGGAGATGGCGCCGACCCCCACGGTGACGGCCGCGTCCCCGTGCCAGCCGCGGACGATGGCGCCGCAGTCGATGGAGATGATGTCCCCTTCGTTCAGGCTCCGGGCCGGGCTCGGGATGCCGTGCACGATCTCGTCGTTCACCGACGCGCAGATCGTGGCGGGATACCCGTGGTAGCCCAGGAACGACGGCGTCGCGCCCGCCGCGCGGATCTCGCGCTCGGCGATCGCGTCAAGCTCGGCGGTGGTGATGCCGGGCCGGACCGCCGCGGCGACCGCCTCCAGGGTGCGCGCCACGACCAGCCCGGCCTCGCGCATGATCGCGAATTGCCCGGGGGTCTTGATCTGGATTTCCTGCGTGCGCCGCGGCCACATGACGGCCGTCCCTCAGCGGACGAACGGGCGCAGCGCGGCCAGCGCCCGGCTGGTGATCTCTTCGACCGGGCCGGTCGCGTCGATGCCGATCAGGATGTTCTCGTCGGCGTAGAACGCGATGAGCGGCGAGGTCTGCTCGGCGTAGACCTCGAGCCGGTGCCTGATCGTGTCCTCGGAGTCGTCGTCGCGCTGGAAGAGCTCGCCACCGCAGTCGTCGCAGATGAGGTCGCGGGCCGGCGGGTCGTACAGCACGTGCCAGACCCGCTCGCAGCGACGGCAGGTCCGGCGCCCGGACAGCCGCCGCACCACCTCGTCCTCGTCCACCACCAGCTCGAGCACCACGCTCAGCCGGGCGTCCCACTCCGAGAGCATCTTCTTCAGCGTCTCGGCCTGCGGCACGTTCCGGGGGAACCCGTCGAGCAGGAACCCCCCCTGCGCGTCGTCCTCGGCCAGCCGGTCCCGGACCATCGCCACGGTGACCTCGTCGGGCACCAGGTCGCCGCGTTCCATGTACTCGCGGGCCTTGCGGCCCAGTTCGGTGTTGCTCGTCACGTTGTACCGGAAAATGTCACCTGTCGAGATCCTCGGGATCGCCAGGTGCGAAGAGATGAACTGGGCCTGTGTCCCCTTGCCCGCACCGGGGGGCCCGACGAGGACGATGCGCACTATCGCAAGAAACCCTCATAGTTGCGCTGCTGCAACTGGCTCTCGATCTGTTTCACGGTGTCGAGCCCGACGCCGACCATGATCAGCAGGCTGACCCCGCTGAACGGGAACTCCTGGCCGACCCCGATGGCGGTGAGCGCGACCAGCGGGAACAGCGCGATCACGCCCAGGTACGTCGAACCTGGCGCGGTGAGCCTGCTGAGCACGTAGCTGAGATACTCAGCGGTCGGCCGCCCGGGCCGGATACCGGGGATGAACCCGCCGTACTTCTTCATGTTGTCGGACACCTCGGTCGGGTTGAAGGTGATCGACACGTAGAAGTAAGTGAACCCGACGATCAGCGCGAAGAACGCGAGCATGTAGAACCCGCCGGTACTCAGGCTGCCCGACGTGCCCTGGGCCAGGTAGCGTTCGACCCACGACACCCAGCCTTGGGGGTGCGTCGTATTGCCGAACAGCTGCGCGCCTAGCGTCGGGATGTACAGCAGCGACGAGGCGAAGATGACCGGGATCACGCCCGCCTGGTTGACCTTCATCGGGATGTAGGTCGAGGTGCCGCCGTACATGCGGCGGCCCACCATCCGCTTGGCGTACTGCACCGGGATGCGGCGCTGAGCCTGTTCCATGAACACGATGAAGGCCACGATGGCGATCACCACCAGGATGGCCACGCCGGCGTAGAAGGCCGACTTGTCGCGGTAGATGGCCAGGATCTCGCCAGGGATCACGGAGATCACGGTGGTGAAGATCAGCACCGACATGCCGTTCCCGACTCCGCGGTCGGTGATCAGCTCGCCCATCCACATGATGACCGTGGTGCCGGCCACCATGCAGATCACCATCGTGGTGATGTTGAAGATCCCGCCGTTCGGGATCAGCGGGTTGGCGCTGCCCGACGCCCCGCACCCGTTGAACAGCGTGCCCGACCGGGCCAGCTCGATGTAACCGGTGGACTGCAGGACCGCCAGGCCCACGGTGAGGTACCGGGTGTACTGGGTGATCTTGGCCTGGCCCGCCTGGCCCTCCTGCTTCAGCGTCTCCAGCCGCGGGATAACGACGGTCAGCAGCTGCAAGATGATGCTGGCCGTGATGTACGGCATGATGCCGAGGGCGAACACTGACAGGCGTAGCAGGGCCTGGCCGCTGAGCAGGTTGACGATGGCCAGGACGCCGGCCGTCTGGCTGCCGGCCGTGGTGGCCAGGTTCGAGCAGTAGGCCACGTTCTTCTCGGCGATGCCCGGCGTCGGCAGCGAGGCACCGAACCGGAACAGCGCGATCAGGGCGAGCGTGACCAGCATCTTCTTGCGCAGGTCCGGCGTCTGGAACGCCCGCACGAAGGCCGTCAGCATGCGCAGTCCTCGGTTCGGTTGATCGGGCAGTCCACGTATCTTACCCGGCTGTCTGTCATTTCGCTTCCTGGCCTCCGGGCGCTTTAAGGCGCCGCCTTGCTAGCCTGGCCGCCTCGGGCGGCGGGCCCTCGTCGCTCGTTCCTCGCGCCTGGGGTGGGTTAGTGGGAAACATTGTCCAGGCGGCGCCGGCGCCCCCTTTGGCTCGCTCGCGCGTGGTCAGGAGAGCTGGGTAACGGTGCCGCCGGCGCCCTCGATCTTGGCTACGGCGGTGGCGGAGAAGGCGTGCGCGGTCACGCGGAGTGCGACCGAGAGCTCGCCGGTGCCGAGCACCTTGATCAGCTCACCGGACCGTACCGCGCCCCTGGCCACCAGGTTCTCCGGGGTCACGTCGCCGCCTTCGGGGTACAGCTCGGCCAGCCGGCGGGTGTTCACCACCTGGTAGGTGGTGCGGAAGCCGGCATTGGAGAAGCCCTTCAGCTTCGGCACCCGGCGGTGCAGCGGCATCTGGCCGCCCTCGAAGCCGAGGCGTACGTTGTTGCGCGCCTTGGTGCCCTTGGTGCCGCGGCCCGCGGTCTTCCCCTTGGACGCCTCGCCGCGACCGACCCGCGTCTTGGCCTTGTGCGCGCCCGGCGCCGGCCGCAGGTGATGCAGCTTGAGCCCGCGCCCGGACGCCGTCTGTTCGTCCGTGTTCATCTCCGGCATCTAGTCCACTTCCTCCACGGTCACCAGGTGGCGCACCGTCTTGATCATGCCGCGGAACTCCGGGCGATCCGGCCTGACTACGACCTGGCCGATGCGGCGCAGCCCGAGCGAGCGCAGCGAATTCCGCTGCGCGCTGGTCCCGCCGATCTTCGACTTGATCTGGGTCACCTTCAGCTGTGACATGTGTCTCTCCCTAGCACTCCTGGGGGGACGACCCCCAGGCCCCCCGCGCTCGCTACGCTCGCCATGTCAGGCCCCGGCCGCGGCGCGCGCCCGCAGCATGGCTGCCGGCGCCACGTCCTCGATCGGCAGGCCTCGCTTGGCCGCGATCTCCTCGGGCCGGTTCAGGCTCTTCAGCGCGGCCACCGTCGCGTGCACGACGTTGATCGGGTTCGAGGAGCCCAGCGAGCGGGACAGCACGTCGCTGATGCCGGCACACTCGAGCACGGCCCGGACCGGACCGCCGGCGATGACGCCGGTACCCGGGCTGGCCGGCTTCAGCAGCACCACCCCCGCCGATGCCTCGCCCTGAACCGTGTGCGGGATCGTGCTGGCGATCCGCGGCACCCGGAAGAAGTGCTTCTTGGCCTCTTCGACACCCTTGGCGATGGCGGCCGGGACCTCCTTGGCCTTGCCGTACCCGACGCCGACCATCCCGTTGCCGTCGCCCACCACGACCAGCGCGGTGAAGCTGAAGCGGCGACCGCCCTTGACCACCTTGGCCACGCGGTTGATGGTCACCACGTGCTCAAGGTAGGCAGCCTGCTTTTCGGCCGCGCTGCCGCGCCGGTCCTCACGGCGCTCGCGCCGCTCGCCGCCGCCACCACCGCGCCGCGGTGCTCCTGGCATTAGCCCTTCCTCATCTCTTCTGTATAACGCTCGGCCCTGCTTACAGTTTCAGGGCTCACAGTTGCAGGCCGCCTTCGCGGGCGCCGTCCGCGAGGGCCGCGACGCGACCGTGGTAGCGGTAGCCGCCACGGTCGAAGACCACGGCCGCGATGCCGGCCTGCGCCGCGCGCTGCGCGAGCAGTTCGCCGACCTTGCGCGCCTTGGCCGTCTTGTCGCCCTCGGCGGTCCGGATCGCCGGGTCCAGGGTAGACGCGGCAGCCAGCGTACGGCCGGCGCTGTCGTCCACGATCTGCGCGAACATGTGCCGGGCCGACCGGTTTACCACCAGCCGCGGCCTGCTTGCGCTGCCGGTGACTTTCTTGCGGACCCGCAGGTGGCGCCGGGTGCGGGCGGCCGTGGACAGATGCGTGTGAGACCGTACCCGCCCGGTGGCGCGTGCGTGCGACCTGGTCTTGGTGCCAGCCATGACTACTTCCCAGCCTTCCCGACCTTGCGGCGGACCTGCTCGCCCTGGTACCGCACGCCCTTGCCCTTGTACGGGTCCGGCTTGCGGAGCTTGCGGATTTGCGCGGCTATCTCGCCCACCTGCTGCTTGTCGATGCCCTCCACGACGAACCGGGTGGGCGCCTCGACCCGGAAGGAGATGCCCTCCGGCGGGGTGATGATCACGGGGTGGCTGAACCCGAGCGAGAACTCCAGGTTGCTGCCCTTGGCCTGCACCCGGTAGCCGACGCCGACGATCTCCAGCGTCTTGCTATAGCCGTCGGTGACGCCGGTGACCATGTTCGCGATCAGCGTGCGGGACAGGCCGTGCAGCGCGCGCACCGAGCCCTCGTCGCTGGGCCTGGTCACCTTGATGACCCCGTCCTCGCGTACGACGTCGATGGGGTCGGCCACGGTATGCATCAGCGTTCCCTTCGGCCCCTGCACGGTGACTTCGCGGCCGTCCACGGTGACCTGTACCCCGCTGGGAATGGTCACGGGGAGCCGCCCGATCCTTGACATTGCAGCTCCTCCCTTACCAGACGTAGGCGAGGACTTCCCCGCCCACGCCTCGCTTTTTAGCTTGCTTGTCGGTCAGCAGCCCACCGGAGGTGGAGATGATGGCCACGCCGAGGCCGCCGAGCACCCGGGGCAGGTTGTCCTTCTTCGCGTAGACCCGCAGGCCCGGCTTGGACACCCGCTTGATGCCGGCGATGGAGCGCTCGCGCGCGTTGCCGAACTTGAGGGTGATCACCAGGTTCTTGCCGACCTCGGCGTCTTCGACGCGCCAGGCGGCGATGTAGCCCTCCTGCTGGAGGATCTCGGCGATGTGGGACTTGATCTTGGAGTACGGCATGCCCACCGTGTCGTGGTACGCCGAGTTCGCGTTGCGCAGACGCGTCAGCATGTCTGCGATCGGGTCGGTCATCGTCATGGCCAACAGGCCTTCCTCACCGTGGTTTCCCGTCGGTTTTTGCAACAGAGCGGGACCTGCGGTGTGCTCGTTTGTCTCATTACCAGCTGGACTTGGTGATGCCGGGCAGCTCACCGCGGTGCGCCATGGTCCGGAAGCAGATCCGGCACAGGCTGAACCTGCGGTAGACGGCCCGCGGGCGCCCGCAGCGCGTGCACCGCGTATAGCCGCGGACCTGGAACTTCGGCGTCCGCTTCTGCTTGACGACTAGGGCCTTCTTTGCCACGTCAGCCTTCCTTGAAGGGGAATCCGAGCTGCCGCAGCAGCGAGCGGCCCTCGGCGTCGTTGGTTGCGGTGGTCACGACGGTGATATCCATCCCGCGCTGCCGGTCCACCTTGTCCGGGTCGATCTCGTGGAACATGACCTGCTCGGTCAGCCCGAACGTGTAGTTCCCGTGCCCGTCGAACTGCCGGGGCGACAGGCCGCGGAAGTCGCGGATCCGGGGCAGCGCGATGGCCAGCAGCCGGTCCAGGAACTCCCACATACGGTCCCCGCGCAGCGTGACGTGCGCGCCGATGGGCATGCCCTCGCGCAGCTTGAACTGGGCCACGGACCTCTTGGCCTTGGCCACGGCCGGCTTCTGCCCGGTAATGGTGGACAGGTCGCGGACCGCGCCGTCGATGAGCTTGGCGTCCCGGGCGGCCTCGCCCACGCCCATGTTCACCACGATCTTGGTCAGGCGGGGGATCTGCATCACGTTGGCGTAGCCGAACTCCTGCATGAGCGCCGGGGCGATCTCCTCCCGGTAACGCTCCTTGAGCCGCGGCAGAACCGGAGCTTCGGTCGCCATCAGATGTCCTTCCCGCTCGGCCTGGCGACGCGGAACTTCCTGCCGTCCTCGTCGAACCGGTAGCCGACCCGGGCCGCTTGCTTGCTGTCCGGATCGGCCAGCTGCACGTTGCTCACGTCGATCGGCGCTTCCTCGTGCGTGATGCCGCCTTCCTTGGCCCCGCGCTGGCCCTGGTAGGTGACCTTCTTGTTCTTCTTGACCACGTTGACGCCCTGGACCAGGACCTTGCCCCGGTCCGGGTAGGCCGCGATCACCAGGCCGGTGCGGCCCTTGTCCCGGCCGGCCACGACGATCACGTGATCGTTCTTCCTGATCTTCATCTAGAGCACCTCCGGCGCCAGCGAGATGATCCGCATGAACCGCTTCTCCCGCAGTTCACGGCCGACCGGTCCGAAGATGCGGGTCCCGCGCGGGTCACCGCCGTCCCTGATCAGCACCGCGGCGTTCTCGTCGAACCGGATGTAGGAGCCGTCGCCGCGGCGGCGCTCCTTGCGCGTGCGTACCACGACCGCCTTGACGACATCGCCCTTCTTCACGCCGGCGCCGGGAAGGGCATCCTTCACGGTCGCCACGATGACGTCACCGATGCCCGCGTATCGCCGACCGCTGCCGCCGAGTACACGGATGCACAAGATTTCCTTCGCACCCGTGTTGTCGGCGACCTTAAGCCGCGACTCCTGCTGGATCACGTCAACTCCTGCTATCTTTCGCCGGGCATCGGAGCCAGGCGGTCTGGTGTTACTTGGCCTTCTCGAGGATCTCGGCCACCCGCCAGCGCTTGGTCGCGGACAGCGGCCGGGTCTCCATCAGCAGCACACGGTCGCCCACGCCGCAGGCGTTGGTGGCGTCATGCGCCTGGTATTTCTTGGTACGGCGCAGAACCTTGCCGTACTTGGGGTGCTTGACGTGGTCCTCGACCTCGACAACGACGGTCTTGTCCATCTTGTCGCTGACCACCAAGCCTTCCCGGCTTTTGCGGTAGCCGCGCGTCACGGGGCCCGTGGCGTCCTCGCTCACTCGCTCGCCTCCTCGGCAGCGTCGTCCTCGGCGGCGTCGCCGGTGGCCGTGGCCGCCGCGTCCGCGGCGGTGGCCTCCGGCGTCTGCGACCCGAGATCCTCCGGTTCGCCGGATTCCTCGATCACGGTGATGATGCCGAGCTCGCGCTCGCGCATCACCGTGTAGATCCGGGCGATTTCCTTGCGGACCGCACGCAGCCGGCCGTGGCTCTCCAGCTGCCCGGTGGCACCCTGGAAGCGCAGGTTGAACAGCTCTTCCTTGGCCTCGGCCAGCTTGGCGTGCAGTTCTTCCTCGGTGGACACGCGCAGCTGCGCGGTCAGGCCGCTAGCCATCAGCCCTCACCCACCTCTCGCTTGACCACCTCGGCCATGTCAGATGGCAGAGCATGGGGAGCTTGCGCTTTGACATCAGCCCTCACCCACCTCTCGCTTGACCACCCGGCACTTCATGGGGAGCTTGTGGATCGCGCGGCGCAGCGCCTCCTTGGCCACCGGCTCGGCGACCCCGGACAGCTCGAACATGACCCGGCCCGGCTTGACGTTGGCGATCCACCACTCCGGCGATCCCTTACCGGATCCCATCCGGGTCTCGGCCGGCTTCTTGGTCAGCGGCCGGTCCGGGTAGATGGTGATCCAGACCTTCCCGCCGCGGCGGATGTGCCGGGTCATGGCGATACGGGCCGCCTCGATCTGCCGGTTGGTCACGTAGGCGTGCTCGAGGGCCTGGATCCCGTACTCGCCGAACGACACGTGGGTGCCGCCGCTGGCGTTACCGGTCCGGTGCGGCCGGTGCTGCTTGCGGTGCTTGACCCTGCGCGGAATGAGCATGTCCTCAGCCTTCCTCGCCGGCGGACGCGCCCTCAGGGGCCCGACGCCGCGGACGCTGCGCGTCCCGTGGCCGCTGGGGCCGCTGCTGGGCCGCGGCCCGCAACGCGGCCTGCTGCGCCTCACGGCCGGCCCGGCTGGTCGGCGCCTCGCCCTTGTAGATCCAGACCTTCACGCCGATCCGGCCGAAGGTGGTGCGAGCCTCGTAGAACCCGTAGTCGATGTCGGCGCGCAGCGTGTGCAGCGGGACCCGGCCCTCGCGGTAGAACTCCGAGCGCGACATCTCCGCGCCGCCGAGACGACCAGAGCACTGGACCCTGATCCCCTTGGCGCCGCCCTTCATCGCGCTCTGGATCGCCTTGCGCATGGCCCGCCGGAACGAGACCCGGCTGGACAGCTGCTCGGCGACCCCCTGGGCCACCAGCTGCGCGTCGATCTCGGGGTTCTTCACCTCGAGGATGTTCAGCTGGATCTGCTTGGCGGTCAGCTTCTCCAGGTCGCCGCGGATCCGGTCAGCTTCAGCACCGCGCCGGCCGATGACGATCCCCGGCCGGGCGGTGTGGATGTCCACCCGCACCCGGTCCCTGGTCCGCTCGATCTCGACCTTGGAGATGCCAGCCCGCTCCATGCCGCGCTGCAGCATGCGCCGGATGGCCACGTCCTCGGCCACGTATTCCTTGTACAGCTTGTCGGCGTACCAGCGGCTCTTGAAGTCGGTGGTGATGCCGAGCCGGAACCCGTGCGGGTTCACTTTCTGTCCCACTAGCGGGTCCCTCCCTCGGAGTCGTCGGAGACGATGACTGTGATGTGGCTGGTGCGCTTGAGGATCCGGTAGCCGCGGCCCTGGGCGCGCGGCCGGAAGCGCTTGAGCGTCGGGCCCTCGTCGACCCAGGCCCGGCGTACCCACAGCATGCCCCGGTCCGCGCGGCCGCCGCCGGCGTCCGCGTTGGCGATCGCGCTGGCGAGCACCTTGCCGACCGGCTCGCTGGCCGACTGCGGCGCGAAGGCCAGTACGGCCTGCGCCTGGTCAGCGGGCAGCCCGCGGATCAGGTCCACCACCCGGCGGGCCTTCCGCGGCGTGACGCGGACATACCGCGCTTTCGCCCTTGCTTCCATCAATCCTCCTGTCCGTACGCAGCCGCAAACTCCGCGGGGCGAAGCCCCGCACCGGGGGGCCCGGGGGGGTACGGGGGGGCGGGAAGCCCCCCCGTGACCGGGGGGTTCCGGGGGGTCGCCCCCCGGGCCAGCAGAGCCATGTGTCGTCGTTCTCCTATCGGCGGCTGCGCCGGTCGTCCCTGACGTGACTGCGGAAAGTCCGCGTGGGCGCGAACTCGCCAAGCTTGTGGCCCACCATCGACTCGGTGATGAAGACCGGGATGTGCTTGCGGCCGTCATGGACCGCGATCGTGTGCCCGAGCATGGCCGGCACGATCATGGAACGCCTGGACCACGTCCTGATGACGGTCTTCGATCCCCTGTCGTTCTGCACGTCCACCTTCTTCATCAGGTGGTCGTCGACGAAGGGGCCCTTCTTAAGACTACGAGGCATCGCGTGCTGCTCCTACCGCTTGTTCCTGCCGCGGCGACGGCTGATCAGCCGGTCACTCGGCTTGTGCGCCTGCCGGGTCCGGCCCTCGGGCTGGCCCCACGGGCTGACCGGATGACGTCCGCCCGAGCTCTTGCCCTCACCGCCGCCCAGCGGATGGTCAACCGGGTTCATGGCCACGCCGCGCACCGACGGGCGACGGCCCTTCCACCGGTTGCGGCCGGCCTTGCCCAGCTTGACGTTGCCCTGCTCGGCGTTGCCGACCTCGCCGACCGTGGCCCGGCAGGTCGCGTCGACCCGCCGGATCTCGCCGGACGGCATCCGCAGCTGGGCGTAGCCGCCCTCCTTGGCCAGCAGCTGCACGCCGGCGCCCGCCGAGCGCGCGATCTTGGCGCCGCCGCCGGGCCGCAGCTCGATGGCGTGCACCACGGTGCCGGTCGGGATGCTGCGCAGCGGCAGCGAGTTGCCCGGCTTGATGTCCGCGCCGGTGCCGCTCTCCACCGTGTCCCCGGCGGACAGGCCCTGCGGGCAGATGATGTAGCGCTTCTCGCCGTCCGCGTAGTGGAGCAGCGCGATCCGGGCCGTGCGGTTCGGGTCGTACTCGATGTACGCGACCTTGGCCGGCACGCCGTCCTTGTCCGCCCGCCGGAAGTCGATCAGCCGGTAGGACCGCTTGTGGCCGCCGCCCTGGTGCCGGGCGGTGATGCGGCCGTGCACGTTCCGGCCGCCGCGTGAGTGCAGCGGGCGCACCAGCGACTTCTCCGGCTCGCTCCGGGTGACCTCGGCAAAGTCAGAGCCGCTCGCGCCGCGCCGGCCCGGGGTGGTCGGCTTGTACTTACGGATAGCCATCTGTAGTCGAGTCTCCCTTAACGGACTGAGCCGCCGAATATGTCGATCCTGTCCCCCGCGGCGAGGGTCACGATCGCGCGCTTGGTGTCCGGTCGCTTGCCCCAGCCAAACCGGGTGCGCCGGCGCTTGCCCGGCCGGTTCACGGTGTTGACCCCGGTCACCTTGACCCCGAATACGGCCTCGACGGCCAGCCTGATCTGGGTCTTGTTGGCCTCCGGAGCGACGACGAAGGTGTACTTGCCCTCGTCGAGCAGCCCGTAGCTCTTCTCCGAGACCACTGGCCGCAGCAGGATGTCCCGCGGGTTGTTGTCCCGGCTCACTGCGCTGTCTCCCTTTCCTTCGTCGCCCGGGCCCTGGAGACGAACGCCGTCAGGGCCTGCTCGGTGAAGACCACGTGGTCGCTGGCCAGCACGTCGTACGTGTTGAGCTGGTCCTCGGCCAGGACGTGTACGCCCGGCACGTTCCGCAGCGACTTCCAGGTGATCTCGTCGTCGCGGTGCGCGACCACGAGCACCGGGCGGCCCAGGCCGCCTATGGCCCCGGTCAGCACGGCCACGGCGTCCTTGGTCCGGGGCACGTCGCCGTCGACGAAGCCGCTGACGACCAGGACCCGGCCGTGGCTGAGCCGGTCGGACAGCGCGCCGCGCAGGGCCGCGGCCTTCATCTTCTTCGGCGTCCGCTGCACGTAGGAGCGCGGCACCGGGCCGTGCACGATGCCGCCGCCGTTGTACTGGGGCGCGCGCAGCGAGCCCTGGCGGGCCCGGCCGGTGCCCTTCTGCCGGTACGGCTTCTTGCCGCCGCCGCGGACCTGGCCGCGGGTCTTGACGGCGTGCGTACCCTGCCGGGCCGCGGCCTGCTGGGCCACCACGACCTGGTGGATCAGCGGCACGTTGACCTTGGCGGCGAAGATCTCCTCCGGCAGGTCGACCGTCTTGCCGCCCTTACCGGACGGCGAGATGACGCTGACGGTGGTCATCAGGCTTCACCCCCACGCTCTGAATGGTTCCGGACCGCGCTGCGGACCAGGACGACCCGGCCGCGGGGGCCGGGCACCGCGCCCTTGATCAGGAGCAGCCCGCGCTCGGCGTCGACGGAATGCACGGTCAGCGACTGCACGGTGGTGCGCATGCCGCCCATCCGGCCCGCCATCCGCACCCCCTTGAACACCCGGCCCGGGGTGGCGCAGGCGCCGATGGACCCGGGTGAGCGGTGCTTGCGCTGGGTGCCGTGCGAGGAACTGAGCCCCTTGAAGCCGTGCCGCTTCATGACGCCCGCGGTGCCCTTGCCCTTGCTCTTGCCGGTCACGTCCACGTGCTGCCCGCTGGCGAACACCTCGGCCGTGACCTCCTGCCCGAGCGTGTACTCCGACGCGTCGTCGGTGCGCAGCTCGGCCAGGTACCGGCGCGGGGTCAGGCCCGCCTTCTCGAACACGCCGCTGACCGGCTTGGTCACCTTGCGCGGATCGATCTCGCCGAAGCCGAGTTGCACGGCCGAGTACCCGTCGGTGCCCGGGGTGCGCACGGCGGTCACCACGCACGGCCCGGCCTGTACGACCGTGACCGGCACGATCTGCCCGGCCTCGTTGAAGACCTGGGTCATGCCAAGCTTGGTGCCCAGGATCCCTTTGATCTGCTTGCCCATGTCGGTGCGTCCCTCAGAGCTTGATCTCGATGTCGACGCCGGCCGGCAGGTCGAGGCGCATCAGCGAGTCCACCGTCTTCGGCGTGGGGTCGATGATGTCGATCAGCCGCTTGTGCGTACGCATCTCGAAGTGCTCGCGCGAGTCCTTGTACTTGTGCGGAGAGCGGATGACGCAGTACACGTTCTTCTCGGTAGGCAGCGGCACCGGGCCAGCCACCCGCGCGCCGGTACGCGTCACGGTGTCGACGATCTTCCGCGCCGAGCTGTCGATGACCTCATGGTCATATGCCTTGAGCCGGATGCGGATCTTCTGTCCCGCCATTTGTGGCCTCGGTGTCCTTCGCTTTGTGGTCAGCCGCTGTGCTTTGCCCGGGGGCTCCGCCCCCAGGCGACCCCCCATTCGTCGCGCGAGGCGGGTCCGACCTTCGGCCGGACCCGCCGTCGCACGACCGTTACTTGATGATCTTCGTGACCCGGCCGGCGCCGACGGTGCGGCCGCCCTCGCGGATCGCGAACCGCAGGCCTTCCTCCATGGCGATCGGCTGGATCAGGTCGATGTGCATGTCGGTCCGGTCGCCCGGCATGACCATCTCGGTGCCCTCGGGGAGGTTCACCACGCCGGTCACGTCGGTGGTCCGGAAGTAGAACTGCGGACGGTAGTTGTTGAAGAACGGCGTGTGCCGACCGCCCTCGTCCTTGGACAGGATGTAGACCTGACCCTCGAACTCGGTGTGCGGGGTGTTGCTGCCCGGCTTGATCACGACCTGGCCGCGCTCCACCTCCTCGCGCTTGATGCCGCGCAGCAGCAGGCCCACGTTGTCGCCGGCCTGGCCGTCGTCCAGGATCTTGCGGAACATCTCCACGCCGGTGACGACGGTGGACTGCGCCTTCTCCTTGATGCCGATGATCTCGACGGTCTCGCTGGTGTGGATGGTGCCGCGCTCGATCCGGCCGGTCACCACGGTGCCGCGGCCGGTGATCGAGAACACGTCCTCGACCGGCATCAGGAACGGCTTGTCGACCTCGCGGACCGGCTCGGGGATCGAGTCGTCGCACGCGGTCATGAGCTCGAGGACCTTCTCGCCCCACTCCGCGTCGCCCTCGAGCGCCTTCAGCGCCGATACCCGGATGACCGGCACGTCGTCACCGGGGAACTCGTACTCGGTGAGCAGCTCGCGGACCTCGAGCTCGACGAGCTCGAGGATCTCCTCGTCGTCCACCATGTCCGCCTTGTTCAGCGCCACCACGATGTAGGGCACGCCGACCTGGCGGGCGAGCAGCACGTGCTCGCGGGTCTGCGGCATCGGGCCGTCGGTCGCGGCGACCACGAGGATGGCACCGTCCATCTGGGCCGCGCCCGTGATCATGTTCTTGATGTAGTCCGCGTGACCCGGGCAGTCCACGTGCGCGTAGTGCCGCTTCTCGGTCTGGTACTCGACGTGCGAGATCGAGATCGTGATCCCGCGCTCCTTCTCCTCCTTCGCGTTGTCGATCTGGTCGAAGGGGGTGAAGGGGTTGACGTCGGGCATCTTGTCGTGAAGCACCTTGGTGATCGCCGCGGTCAGCGTGGTCTTGCCGTGGTCGATGTGACCGATGGTGCCGATGTTGACGTGCGGCTTAGTCCGCTGGAACTTGGCCTTCGCCACTGGTTTCTCCTCGTTAGTTGCTGTTCCGGCCGGGCCACCTCTGGCGGCGGGCCACCCGCCGTGGCAGGCGGGGCGGAACGGGTTGGGCCGAACTGACTACTCGCCTCGCGCCTTGGCGATGATCTCCTTGGCAATGCTGGGCGGGACCTCGGCGTATGAATCGAACTGCATGCTGTAGTCCGCCCTGCCCTGCGTGCGGCTGCGCAGGTCCCCCACGTAGCCGAACATCTCCGACAGCGGGACAAGCGCCTTGACCGCCCTGGCCCCGGATCGTTCCTCCATGGCCTGGATCTGGCCACGGCGGCTGTTCAGGTCGCCGATGACGTCGCCCATGTACTCCTCCGGCGTCCTGACCTCGACGGCCATGACCGGCTCGAGCAGCACGGGATTCGCCTGGGCGGCCGCCTTCTTGAACGCCATCGAACCCGCGATCTTGAAGGCTAGCTCGGACGAGTCGACCTCGTGGTAGGCGCCGTCGATCAGCGTCACCTTCAGGTCGACCATCGGGTAGCCGGCCAGGACGCCGAACTCGGCGGCTTCCTGGCAGCCGGCGTCCACCGAGGGGATGTACTCCCGGGGGATCCGGCCTCCGGTCACCTTGTTCTCGAACTCGTACCCGCCGCCGTCGCCGCCGGTCGGCTCGAGGTTGATGAGCACGCGGCCGTACTGGCCGGAGCCACCGGTCTGCTTCTTGTGCGTGTACTCGACCTTCTCCACCTTGCGGGTGACGGTCTCCCGGTAGGCGACCTGCGGACGGCCGATGTTGGCCTCGACCTTGAACTCGCGCCGCATGCGGTCGACCAGCACCTCAAGGTGCAGCTCGCCCATCCCGGCGATGATCGTCTGGCCGGTTTCCTCGTCGGTCCTGACCTGGAAGGTCGGGTCCTCCTCGGCCAGCCGCTGGATCGCGGTGCCCAGCTTCTCCTGGTCACTCTTGGTCCTCGGCTCGATGGCCACGTTGATCACCGGGGCCGGGAACGTCATCGACTCCAGGATGACCGGCTTGTCCTGCGCGCTCAGCGTGTCGCCGGTGGTGGTGTCCTTCAGCCCCATCACGGCGACGATCTGCCCGGCCACCGCGAACGGGCGCTCCTCGCGCTTGTTCGCGTGCATCTGGTAGATCTTGCCGATCCGCTCCTTGCGGCCCTTGATGGAGTTCAGCACGCTGCTGCCCGACTCCACGGTGCCGGAGTAGACGCGGATGTAGGTGAGCTTGCCGAGGTGCTGGTCCGACATGATCTTGAACGCGAGGGCCGCGAACGGCGCCTCGGGGTCGGGCTGCCGCTCGATGACCGTGTCCTCGTCACCCACCGCGTGGCCCTTGACCGCCGGGATGTCGACCGGGCTCGGCAGGTAGTCCACGATCGCGTCGAGCATCGGCTGGACGCCCTTGTTCTTGAACGCGGTCCCGCACAGCACGGGGGTCAGCGCGCCGGCGACGGTCGCCCGGCGGATGGCCGCGATGAGCTGCTCCTCGGTGGGCTCGGTGCCCTCCAGGTACAGCTCCATCATCTCGTCGTCGTTCTCGGCGATGGTCTCGAGCAGCCGGTCACGGTACTCGCGCGCGGCCTCGGCGTGGTCGTCGGGGATCGCGACGACGTCGTACTTGTCGCCCTTGCCCTCGGTCTGCCACAGCAGCGCGCGCATCCGCACCAGGTCGATGACGCCGCGGAAGTCGGACTCCACGCCCCAGGGCAGCTGGACGACGAGCGGCGTCGCGCCGAGCCGGTCGGCGATCATTTCCACGCAGCGGTGGAACTCCGCGCCCACCCGGTCCATCTTGTTGACGAAGCAGATGCGCGGTACGCCGTACCGGTCGGCCTGGCGCCACACCGTCTCGGACTGCGGCTCCACGCCGGCCACGGCGTCGAAGACCGCGACCGCGCCGTCCAGGACGCGCAGCGAGCGCTCGACCTCGACGGTGAAGTCCACGTGCCCGGCGTGTCGATGATGTTGATCGTGTGGCCGAGCCAGTTCGTGGTGGTCGCGGCAGACGTGATCGTGATGCCGCGCTCCTGCTCCTGCTCCATCCAGTCCATGGTGGCCGCGCCCTCATGGACCTCACCGAGCTTGTAGTTGATGCCGGTGTAGAACAGGATCCGCTCGGTGGTCGTCGTTTTGCCCGCGTCGATATGCGCCATGATCCCGATGTTGCGGACCTTGGCGAGGTCTACTGCGGTCTGGGTGGCCACGATTCCTCGTTCTCGTAAGTGGTGGTTCTGTAAGTCTTGGTAAACGCCTCACCAGCGGTAGTGGGCGAACGCCTTGTTGGACTCCGCCATCTTGTGCGTGTCCTCGCGCCGCTTCACGCTGGCCCCGAGGCCGTTGCTCGCGTCGAGCAGCTCGTTCATGAGCCGCTCGGTCATGGTCTTCTCCCGGCGGTTCCTGGCGTAGGCCACGATCCAGCGCAGCGCCAGCGTGGTGCTGCGGGACGCGCGGACCTCGACCGGCACCTGGTAGGTGGCGCCGCCCACTCGGCGGCTCTTGACCTCCAGGGTCGGCTTGACGTTGTCCAGGGCGCGCTTGAGGGTGATCACCGGATCGTTGCCGGTCTTCTCCCGGCACCCCTCGAGCGCTCCGTACACGATGTGCTCGGCCAGCGAACGCTTGCCGTCCTTGAGCACCTTGTTGGCGAGCGCGGTGACAAGCGGCGAGCCGTAGACCGGATCGGTGACAAGCTGCCGCTTCGTCGCGGGACCCTTGCGAGGCATCTCAGCTCTTCTCCTTCTTCGCTCCGTACCGGCTGCGAGCCTGCTTGCGGTTGCGGACGCCCTGGGTGTCCAGGGAGCCGCGGATGATCTTGTAACGGACACCGGGCAGGTCGCGCACCCGGCCGCCGCGCACGAGCACGATCGAGTGCTCCTGCAGGTTGTGCCCGACGCCCGGGATGTACGCGGTGACCTCGATCTGGCTGGTCAGCCGGACCCGGGCCACCTTGCGCAGGGCCGAGTTCGGCTTCTTCGGCGTCGTCGTATAGACGCGCGTGCACACGCCGCGGCGCTGCGGGCTCTCCTTGAGCGCCGGCGTCTTGTTCTTCGCTACCTTGTCCTGGCGGCCCTTGCGGACCAGCTGCTGGATCGTGGGCAACCGCGTCTCCGTCTTTCCCGTCGTTTTAGCTTCCGAGGTCACTAAACGGCCGAGGATCCCGTAAAGCCCAAAATCGGGACCCCGTAATCCGTCTAGCCTGGGCTTTCTTATCCTCCGCCGACCCCCGAGGTCGGGCGTGTCGCCGTGACCGGGAGTCAACGGCTCGTGGTGAGCCGACTACTGGGAGGAAGAAAACCCGTGCTGCCAGCCGGTCAGACACCCGGGCCGGTCCGCAGACCGTCAGCCCCTGGCCTGGCCATCAACTGGCATGCGTACGTGCCCATGCGAACACGGACACGGATGAAGAACCTACCATGACACAACTCTCAAGCAAAATCGAGCCTCCACCGGCCCGCCCTCGGGGAGCTGGCCGTGGCTGCTCGTACCACATTGCTCGTACCTCATCAACAAGCCGCCCGTGCCTTTTATTTCACGGGGGGGCGCGGGCGGGACGGAGGGCGGGCACCACGGTTCGTTCGGCATAGAAAACAGAGCACGGGCTGACGGCCGGCTTGGAGCGGCCGCCAGCCCGTGACTGGCAGGGTCGGCGCCAGGGGGACGAACCCGTAAAACCCCTGACACCCTGCTACTTACCTGTTGTAGGAGCCGAAGTCGTACTCCTCCAGCGGGACGGCCTCGCCGGAGCCCTGGCCGAAGGCGTAGTTCTCCGCCTCGGTGTAGGCGCCCGGCGGGAAGGCCGAGGACCGGGCGTCGTCGGTCGGCTCGACCCGGATGTTCCGGTACACCTGCATGCCGGTGCCGGCCGGGATGAGCTTGCCGATGATGACGTTCTCCTTCAGGCCCAGCAGCGAGTCCGACTTGGCGTGGATGGCCGCGTCGGTGAGCACCCGGGTGGTCTCCTGGAAGGAGGCCGCCGACAGCCACGACTCGGTGGCCAGCGACGCCTTGGTGATGCCCATCAGCACGGCCCGGCCAGAAGCCGACGTGCCGCCGTCGTTCACCACCGCGCGGTTGACCTCCTCGAACCGGGGCCGCTCGACCAGCTCACCGGGCAGCAGCTCGGTGTCGCCGGACTCGAGCACGTTCACCCGCTTGAGCATCTGCCGGATGATGATCTCGATGTGCTTGTCGTGGATCGAGACACCCTGCGACCGGTACACCTCCTGCACCTCGTGCACGAGGTGCAGCTGCACCGCCCGCCCGCCGAGGATGCGCAGCACCTCGTGCGGGTTCATCGCGCCCGCGATGAGCTGCTGCCCGACGGCCACGTGCCCGCCGTCCTGGACCAGGAGCCTGGACCGCATCGGCACCGGGTACGCGACTTCCTCCGCGCCATCGTCGGGGACGACGATGATCTTCCTGGTCTTCTCGGTCTCCTCGATCTTGACCCGGCCCTCGTACTCGCTGATGGGGGCCATGCCCTTGGGGATACGGGCCTCGAAGAGCTCCTGGATGCGCGGCAGGCCGTGGGTGATGTCCTGGCCCGCCACACCGCCGGTGTGGAAGGTCCGCATGGTCAGCTGGGTGCCGGGCTCGCCGATCGACTGGGCGGCGATGATGCCGACGGCCTCGCCGACGTCCACCCGCTTGCCGGTGGCCAGCGAGCGCCCGTAGCACTTGGCGCAGACGCCGATCTTGGCCTCGCAGACCAGCACGCTGTGCGTGCGGATGGTCTCCACCCCGGCCTCGGTCAGCCGCTCGAGCATCAGCTCGGTCGTGTCGTCGCCGATCTTGGCCAGGATCACGCCGTCGACCTCGATGTCCTCGGCCACGGTACGGCCCGTGCCCGTGTTCTCGATGTTCGGCAGCTTGCGCAGGTGGCCTTCGGCGTCCTTCTCGGCGATCCGCATGGGGAGGGAGCGGTCGGTGCCGCAGTCCTCCTCGCGCACGATCACGTCCTGCGCCACGTCCACCAGGCGGCGGGTGAGGTACCCGGAGTCCGCCGTGCGGAGCGCGGTGTCGGCCAGGCCCTTGCGGGCCCCGTGGGTGGAGATGAAGTACTCCACCACCGACAGCCCCTCGCGGAAGCTGGACTTGATCGGGCGCGGGATGGTCTCGCCCTTGGGGTTGGAGACCAGGCCGCGCATGCCGGCGATCTGCCGCACCTGCATCGGGTTACCGCGGGCGCCGGAGTTGACCATCATCCAGACCGAGTTGGTCTCGGGGAAGGCCGCCTCCATGTCCTGGGCCACCTCGGCCGTGGCGTGCGTCCAGATCTCGATGAGCTCCTGACGGCGCTCGTCGTCGGTGATCAGGCCACGGTCGTACTCGCGCTGCACCTTGTCGGCGCGGCGCTCGTAGTTCTCCAGGATCGCCGCCTTGTTCGGCGGCGCCACCACATCCTCGATGCCGATCGTCACGCCCGCCCGGGTGGCCCAGTGGAAGCCGGCGTCCTTGAGGTTGTCAAGGGCCGCGGCCACCTCCACCTTGGGGTAGCTCTCCGCGAGCGAGTTGACGATCACGGTCAGCTGCCTCTTGCCCACTTCGTAGTTCACGAACGGGAAGTCGGCGGGCAGCGTCTCGTTGAAGATGCACCGGCCCAGCGTCGTGGTCAGGCGGGCCGGTCCGCTGCCAGGCTCGTCCTGCGGCAGCTCGGCATCCGACGGCGGGACGATTCCCGGCAGCCGGATGTCGATCTTGGCCTGCAGGTCGAGCTCGCCCGCGTCGTAGGCCATCAGCGCCTCGGCCAGGGACGAGAACGCCCGGCCCTCGCCGGTCGCGCTTTCGGCCTGCCGGGTCAGGCAGTACAGCCCGATGATCATGTCCTGGGTGGGCATGGTCACCGGCTTGCCGTCGGCCGGCTTGAGGATGTTGTTGGTGGACAGCATCAAGATCCGCGCCTCGGCCTGCGCCTCGGCGGACAGCGGCAGGTGCACCGCCATCTGGTCGCCGTCGAAGTCCGCGTTGAACGCGGTGCAGACCAGCGGGTGGATCTGGATCGCCTTGCCCTCGACCAGCTGCGGCTCGAAGGCCTGGATGCCGAGGCGGTGCAGGGTCGGCGCCCGGTTCAGCAGCACCGGGTGCTCGGTGATGACCTCCTCGAGCACGTCCCACACCACCGGCCGGGCCCGCTCCACCATCCGCTTGGCCGACTTGATGTTCTGCGCGTGGTTGAGGTCAACCAGGCGCTTCATCACGAACGGCTTGAACAGCTCCAGGGCCATCTGCTTGGGCAGCCCGCACTGGTGCAGCTTCAGCTGCGGCCCGACCACGATGACGCTGCGGCCGGAGTAGTCGACGCGCTTGCCGAGCAGGTTCTGGCGGAACCGGCCCTGCTTGCCCTTGAGCATGTCGGACAGGGACTTCAGGGGCCGGTTGCCCGGCCCGGTGACCGGACGGCCGCGGCGGCCGTTGTCGAACAGGCTGTCCACGGCCTCCTGCAGCATGCGCTTCTCGTTGTTCACGATGATCTCGGGCGCGCCGAGGTCGAGCAGCCGCTTGAGCCGGTTGTTCCGGTTGATGACCCTTCGGTACAGGTCGTTGAGGTCGCTCGTCGCGAAGCGGCCGCCGTCCAGCTGGACCATGGGCCGCAGGTCCGGCGGGATCACCGGGATGCAGTCCAGGACCATGCCCATGGGCGAGTTGCGCGTGTTGAGGAACGCGCTGACGACCTTCAGGCGCTTGAGCGCGCGGGCCTTCTTCTGGCCCTTGCCCGTCCGGATCGTGTCGCGCAGGTTCTGCGCCTCGGCATCCAGGTCGAAGCTGGCCAGCCGGTCCTGGATGGCCTGGGCGCCCATGCCGCCGCGGAAGTACCGGCCGAACCGGTCCCGCATGTCGCGGTAGAGCAGCTCGTCGCCCTCGAGGTCCTGGACCTTCAGGTTCTTGAACCTGCTCCAGACCTCCTCCAGGCGGTCGATCTCCTTGCCCGCGCGGTCCCTGATCTGCTTGCACTCGCGGTCCGAGCTCTCGCGGAGCTTGCGCTTGGCGTCGCTCTTGGCGCCCTGCGCCTCCAGCTCGGCCAGGTCGGCCTCGAGCTTGGCCTGGCGTGCCTCGACGTCGGCGTCGCGGCGCTGCTCGAGCTGGCCGCGCTCGACGCTTGATCCTGGCCTCGAGGGACGGCAGGTCACGCGCCCGCGCGTCGTCGTCCACGTAGGTGATCATGTAAGCGGCGAAGTAGATGACCTTCTCCAGGTCCTTCGGCGCCAGGTCGAGCAGGTAGCCCAGCCGGCTCGGCACGCCCTTGAAGTACCAGATGTGCGTGACCGGCGCGGCCAGCTCGATGTGGCCCATCCGCTCGCGCCGCACCTTGGCGCGGGTGACTTCCACGCCGCAGCGCTCGCAGATGATGCCCTTGAACCTGACCCGCTTGTACTTGCCGCAGTAGCACTCCCAGTCCCGGGTCGGACCGAAGATCTTCTCGCAGAAGAGCCCGTCCTTCTCCGGCTTGAGCGTGCGGTAGTTGATGGTCTCCGGCTTCTTGACCTCACCGTGCGACCACTGCCGGATGTCCTCGGCGGTGGCGAGGCCAATGCGTAGGTCGTCGAAGAAGTTGACGTCAAGCATTGTGTGTTACCCCCTTCTCGATCAGACCTCTTCGACGCTGCTCGGCTCGCGCCGGGACAGGTCGATGCCGAGTTCCTCGGCCGCGCGGAAGACATCCTCGTCGGTGTCGCGCATCTCGATGGCGGCACCGTCGCTGGACAGCACCTCGACGTTGAGGCACAGCGATTGCATTTCCTTGATCAGCACCTTGAATGATTCCGGGATCCCGGTTCTGGGCACGTTCTCGCCCTTGACGATGGCCTCGTAGACCTTCACCCGGCCGAGCACGTCGTCGGACTTGATGGTGAGCAGCTCCTGCAGCGCGTAGGCGGCGCCGTAGGCCTCCAGGGCCCACACCTCCATCTCGCCGAAGCGCTGCCCGCCGAACTGCGCCTTCCCGCCCAGCGGCTGCTGGGTGATCATCGAGTACGGGCCGGTCGACGCGGGCGTGGATCTTGTCGTCGACCAGGTGCAGCAGCTTGAGGATGTAGATGTAGCCGACCGCGATCGGGTCCTTGAAGGGCTCGCCGGTCCGGCCGTCGAACAGCCTGGCCTTACCGTTCGGCCCGACCAGCCGCTGGCCGTCCCGGTTCGGCAGCGTGCTGCCGAGCAGGCCGGTGATCTCCTCTTCCCTGGCCCCGTCGAAGACGGGGGTGGCGACCGGCGTACCCGACGGGCGCGGAGTCGGCGCCCACGGCGCGCAGGCGCTCCTTCCATTCGGCGTCGTCGCCCTCGACCTGCCAGCCGGCCTTGGCCACCCACCCCAGGTGGGTCTCCAGGACCTGGCCGACGTTCATCCGGCCCGGGACGCCGAGCGGGTTGAGCACGATGTCCACCGGGGTGCCGTCCTCGAGGAACGGCATGTCCTCCACCGGCAGGATCTTCGCGATCACGCCCTTGTTCCCGTGCCGCCCGGCCAGCTTGTCGCCGTCGGTGATCTTGCGCTTCTGGGCCACGTACACCCGGACCAGCTCGTTCACGCCCGGCGGCAGCTCGTCGCCGTCCTCGCGGGTGAACACGCGGACGCCGATGACCTTGCCCTCCTCGCCGTGCGGCACCTTGAGGCTGGTGTCGCGCACCTCGCGGGCCTTCTCGCCGAAGATCGCGCGCAGCAGCCGCTCCTCGGGGGTCAGCTCGGTCTCGCCCTTGGGCGTGACCTTGCCGACCAGGATGTCGCCGTTGACGACCTCGGCGCCGATCCGGATGATGCCGCGCTCGTCCAGGTCAGCCAGGACCTCGTCGGAGACGTTGGGGATGTCCCGGGTGATTTCCTCCGGGCCCAGCTTGGTGTCGCGCGCGTCGACCTCGTGTTCCTCGATGTGGATGCTGGACAGCACGTCGTCCTGGACCAGCCGCTGGGACAGGATGATGGCGTCCTCGTAGTTGTGGCCCTCCCACGGCATGAACGCGGCGAGCAGGTTCTTGCCCAGCGCCATCTCGCCGTGGTCGGTGCACGGGCCGTCGGCCAGCACCTGGCCCGCCTCCACGCGGTCGCCTTCCTCGACGACCGGCTTCTGGTTGAAGCAGGTGCCCTGGTTGGACCGCTCGAACTTCGGACACGCGGTAGGTGGTGCGGGTGCCGTCGTCGTTCATCACGGTGACGAGGTCGGCGCTGGACTCCTCGACCACGCCGGGCTTGTCGGCCAGGATCACGTCGCCCGCGTCGGTAGCGGCGCGGTACTCCATGCCGGTGCCGACCACCGGCGCCTCGGACCTGCGGAGCAGCGGCACCGACTGCCGCTGCATGTTCGAGCCCATCAGCGCGCGGTTGGCGTCGTCGTGCTCGAGGAACGGGATCATGGCGGTGGCCACGGACACCATCTGGCGCGCGGACACGTCCATGTAGTCAACCTCGTCCGGCGGGATGTAGTCCACCTCGCCGCCCTTGCGGCGGACCAGCACGCGGCTCTCGGCGATGGTCCCGTCGTTCTGCAGCAGCGTGTTGGCCTGCGCGACGACGTGCCGGTCCTCTTCGTCGGCGGTCAGGTAGTCGATCTGGTCGGTGACCACGCCGTCGACGACCTTGCGGTACGGCGTCTCGACGAAGCCGAACGGGTTCACCCGGGCGTAGCTGGACAGGCTGCCGATCAGGCCGATGTTCGGCCCTTCCGGGGTCTCGATCGGGCACATCCGGCCGTAGTGGCTGGGGTGCACGTCGCGGACCTCGAAGCCCGCCCGCTCCCGGCTCAGGCCGCCCGGGCCCAGAGCGCTGCAGGCGGCGCTTGTGGGTCAGGCCGGCCAGCGGGTTGGTCTGGTCCATGAACTGGGAGAGCTGGCTGGTGCCGAAGAACTCCTTGATGGACGCCACCACCGGGCGGATGTTGATCAGGGTCTGCGGCGTGATCGCCTCGACGTCCTGGGTCGTCATCCGCTCCCGGACCACGCGCTCCATCCGGGCCAGGCCCAGCCGGACCTGGTTCTGGATCAGCTCGCCCACGGTGCGCAGCCGCCGGTTGCCGAAGTGGTCGATGTCGTCGGTCTCCAGCGGCAGGATCTGCTCGCCGGAGATCATCTCCTCCTCGCCGGCGTGCAGCCGGACCAGGTACTCGATGGTCGCGACGATGTCCTGCTCGCTGAGCGTGCCCTGCCGGATCGGCAGGTCCAGGCCGAGCTTCCGGTTGACCTTGTAGCGGCCCACCTTGGCCAGGTCGTACCGCTTCGGGTTGAAGTACAGGTTCTCCAGCAGCGCCTGGGCCGACTCGCGCGTCGGGGGCTCGCCAGGCCGCAGCTTGCGGTAGATGTCCAGCAGCGCCTCGTCCTGGCCGGCCGTGTGGTCCTTCTCCAGGGTGGCGCGCATCGACTCGTACCCGCCGAAGCGGTCCAGGATCTTGGCGTCGTCCCAGCCCAGCGCCTTCAGCAGCACGGTGACGCTCTGCTTGCGCTTGCGGTCGATGCGGACGCCCACGCTGTCGCGCTTGTCGATCTCGAACTCCAGCCAGGCGCCCCGGCTGGGGATCACCTTGCAGGAGTAGATGTCCTTGTCGCTGGTCTTGTCGACCTGGCGGTCGAAGTAGACGCCCGGCGAGCGCACCAGCTGGCTGACCACCACGCGCTCGGTGCCGTTGATGATGAAGGTGCCCTTGGCCGACATGAGCGGGAAGTCGCCCATGAACACCGTCTGGCTCTTGATCTCGCCCGTGGTGTTGTTGATGAACTCCGCCGTCACGAACATCGGGGCGGAGAACGTCATGTCCTTGTCCTTGCACTCCTCGGCGGAGTACTTGGGCGGCTCGAACCGGTGGTCACGGAATGACAGCGACATGGTGCCGGAGAAGTCTTCGATCGGGCTGATCTCTTCGAAGATCTCCTCGAGGCCGGACTGCTCGGGCACGTTGGTGTGCCCAGCTGCCCTGGCTTCGCTGATGCGGGCCTGCCACTTCTCGTTGCCTAGCAGCCAGTCGAACGACTCGGTCTGGAGCGCGAGCAGGTCTGGTACCTTGAGCGGTTCCCGGATGCGTGCGAACGACACACGTCCTGAACCGGAATTCGCTGCGGAGGTAGTGGTTGCGGAGGCGCTGCGCGATGCTGCCAACAGGGGTCCTTCCGAACTTGTCGCGGAAATATCACCGCACGCACGCCAAACGCCCCGCGGCAAATACCCCGTAGCGCGAGGTGGAAACCGAGGACGTCAGAGTGCAGCGCAAACTAGCAGTGTAGCCGGAAGGCACACTGCTTGTCAAGTGTACGCTACTATGAGGTTCACGGTTGCTCCGCAGCATCGCTCTTCCGCGGCCAAACGTCAAGTCCAAACCGGACACTCGGGGCAGATTACTTGCGTGACGGATGCCACATGCGGTGGTAGGTGTATGTAGTAACACGCCGGGGTAGAAGTTTATTTCGCGCTTCGCTCCGGATCCCCCGCGCGGGTTTCCCGGGCATCGGGCCCCGGCACGTGATCCGACATGCGAGACCCGGGCCTCGGTCACGTCGGCGACCTCGGCCCGGGTCGTGTCCTGTTCGCGCTACTTGACGGTGACGGTCGCGCCGGCGCCCTCCAGGGCCGCCCGCGCCTTGTCCGCGCTCTCCTTGTTGACCTTCTCCAGCACCGTCTTGGGCGCGCCGTCCACCAGGTCCTTGGCCTCCTTGAGGCCCAGGCTGGTCAGGCTGCGCACCTCCTTGATGACCTGGATCTTCTTGTCGCCCGCGGCCTCGAGGATGACGTCGAACTCGTCCTGCTCCTCGGCCTGCTCGGCCTCGCCGCCGGCCGTGCCGCCGGCCGCGGGGGCGGCCACCGCGACGGGCGCGGCCGCCTTCACGTCGAACGTCTCCTCGAACTGCTTGACGAACTCGGACAGCTCCAGGAGGGTCATCTCCTTGAACGCCTCAAGCAGGTCGGCGCTACTCATCTTCGCCATGGTGGTGGTTCCTTCTCTTCTCTTAGGTATGTGGGCGGGTCAGGCTTCGGCGGCCGCGGCCGCGGCTTCGGCTGGCTGGGGCTTCGCCTGGCCGGGGTCTCGGCCGGCCGGGGCCTCGGCGGGGCGCCTCGGCGGCTGGGGCCTCGGCGGCCCCGTCCGCGGCGGCGGTCCCGGTCCCCTCGGCCGGCCTCGCGCTTGGCGCGCAGCGCCTCGGCGAGCTGGGCCATCTGGACGGGAAGCGCGCTGAACGTGGCGGCGGCGCCGGCCAGCGACGCCTTCATGGCGCCGGCCAGCTTGGCCAGCAGCACGTCCCGCGGTTCCAGGTCGGCCAGCTTGATGATCTCCGCTGAGGAGATCGCCTTGCCGTCGAGCACCCCGCCCTTGATGACCAGCAGCGGGTTCGCCTTGGCGAAGTCGCGCAGCCCCTTCGCGGCCTCGACCACGTCGCCGTCGACGAACGCGACCGCCGACGGGCCGGACAGCAGCGGCGACAGCTGATCGGACAGCCCCGCTTCGGTGACCGCGATCTTGGTCAGCGTGTTCTTCACCACGGCGAACGTGGCGTTGTCCCCGAGCGACCTGCGCAGCTCGGCGAGCTGGGCCACGGTGAGCCCGCGGTACTCGGTCAGCACCGCGCCGGGCGAGTCCCTGAACCGCTCGGTGAGCTCGGCGACCGCGGCTACCTTCTCGGCGTTAGCCATGTGCCTCCTCTCGGTGTGCGTCGTTCGTCGTTACGTAAGAGCCGGAGACACGAAAACGCCCCGGCGCGAGGCGCACGGGGCGGCATCGGCCAGCCCTGTTGCGGGCCAGCCGGTACAGCTCAGTTCACCTGCGCGGGATGTCCGGACCGATGGGCCCGAAGCCTTCGGCCGTCGCGAGCGCGACGGCATCCAGCGGTCTTCGGCGCTACCCAGTTTATGCGGTGGTGCACCGCGGGGCAAAACGCGCGGGGCTTTCATGATCAGCGGCGGGTATCCGGCACCAGGGCCCGCACGCTGGCCCGATGCTGGCGAGCGGCGTCAGGCGGTCGCTTCGGCGAGGTCCGCGGTGAGGTTGCGGGTCTGGTTGGGGTCGACCGGGATGCCGGGGCCCATCGAGGTGGTGAAGGTGACCTTCTTCAGGTACCGGCCCTTGGCCGCGGCGGGCTTGAGCCTGACCACCTC
>CAWICW010000010.1:0-349635 GCA_963834685.1 uncultured Actinomycetes bacterium
ATTGGGAAATCCGGTTGGGCGGTCTGGTCTTCTTCGGGCTGGCGGCCACCAGTTTTCGGGGCTGGTGGCCGCGTGTTCTCCCGGCGGGCGGAGGTTAGGTGGCCAGCGGGATCACCCCCTTGCGGCTCGTGCCTCGGCGAGGCGGTCGAGTCGCCCTTGGTCAGCACCAGGTGGGCGTGGTGGAACAGCTCGGTCCACGGTGACGGTGGCGAGGGTCTTGGGCATGATCGGAGTCGAATCCGAGGGGTGGATGTTCTGGTCACCGCGACGGAGCAGCGTTCGTAGGCGGGTCGTCGGTGACGTCGGTAGAACGCCTCAGCGGCGTCCTGCTCGGCGGGGAGCATGCCGATGTCGTCGACGACGATGAGGTCGCTGCGGCAGATCCCGGTGACGGTGCGGGCGACGGACCCGTCGGCCTTGGCCCGGCCGATCGCGGCGGTGAGTGTTTCGAGGGTGAACCAGGCCACGCGCAGGTCTTTCTCGATGGCGGCGTGGGCCAGGGCCTCGACCAGGTGCGACTTGCCCGTTCCGGGACGGGCCGGCGACCACGAGGTTCTCCGCGCGGCTGATCCATTCCAGGGTGGCCAGGGCGTCCTGGGTGGCGGCGGGGATGGGGGATTCGGCGGCGCGCCAGGAGGAGAAGGTCTTGCCGGCGGGGAACCCGGCGGTCTTGCGGCGCATGGCGCGGGTGGCGGCGTCGCGGCCGGTGACTTCCTCGGCGAGCAGGACGCGGAGGACCTCGGCGGGTTCCCATCGTTGGGCGCGGGCGGCGGCCAGCACGTCCGGGGCGGCTTTGCGCAGGTAGGGCAGCCGCATCCGGCGGATCGACCGCGTCGAGCTCGGGCGGCAGCGGCGGGGCTGCGGGGCCGGTCACCGGGTCCTCCAGGCGGCGGGCGAGAAGTCGAGGTAGTCGATGGCCAGGCTGATGTCGTGGGCCAGGCCGGAGGGGCTGCGGCTGAGCCCGGCGGCCTGGGTCGCCTCGGCCACTGCCTCGCGGAACTGCGGGCCGCCGTTGTCCTCGGCCCAGGCGAGCAGCGTGGAGCAGGCTGCCAGTGCCCGGCGGATTACCGGGATCTCCTCGCTGAACAGAACCGCGTCCTGGTGGGGCTGGCGCAGTGTCATCGTCCTGCCTCCGCGGTGCCGAGCCGGGCCCAGCCCGGCGGTGCCAGGCTGGGCGGAGTGGGCCTCGTCCGCGATCACGACCTCGCCGGGGGCGCGCTCGGCGGCCAGGTGGTCGATGACCGAGGCCAGGTCGCCGTCGGCGAACCGCAGGCGATCGCGGCCAGCCCGAGCGCGGCGTCGACCTGGTCGGCGCCGACGACGGCGGCCAGCTCCACGGCCCGGGCCATCTTGGACCTGATCCGGGCCGCGCCGGCACGCGGCAGCCTCGGTGAGCCACCGCTGCGCGCCGTCGCCGATCGCCAGGAACTCCGCCTCGGCCTCGGTCCGCGGACGGGGGCGGGGCTGGCGCGGCCCGTTCCCGCCGGGGTGGTCCGGGTAGTGCTCGTCGCAGATCGACGGGCTGCCGGGGACCGACAGCCGGTGCCGGGTGATCTCGGCCGCGCCGCGGCCGGTGCGGGCGGTGATCACCAGTTCCTCTCCGGCGACCCGGCACCACACCCGGGTCCCGGCGTGGCCGGGCGGGGTGGAGTACCGGACCGACCCGAACCGGATGGTCTGGTCGTCGCCGACCAGCCGTTCCTCGCCCAGCGCCAGGGCATAGGGCTGCTCGGGCAGCGGGTGCAGCATCTCCCGCTCGGCGGCCAGCCGGTCCGCCGGGACCGCGGCGCTCTCCCGGTGCACCCGGCCGTTGACCCGCTCGCAGAACGCCTGGCAGGCCTCCTCCAGCTCGGCGAAGCTGCCCATCCACCAGCAGCAGGTTCGCATCCGACGGCACCAGGTCGGCCTTGGCGATCTTCACCGTCGCCTCGACCCCGCCCTTGGACTCGGGGTCGAACGGCACGCACGTCTCCACCTTGCAGCCGTAATGCCTGCCCAGCGCGACCATCTCCGGGTGCCGCACCGGGATCCCCGCGACGTGGTCCATGGTGACGGTCCGCGCGTTGTCGGTCAGCAGGTAGGTCGGCGCGCCGCCCACGGCGCGCAGCGCCTGGTCGATGCACCAGGTGAGCGTGCCGAGCTGCTGGTCCCAGACCGGGATCACGACCCGGAACCGAGACCAGGCCAGCCACGCACAGAACAGCAGGGTCTTCCGCCCGCCGATCCGCGGCCCGTCGCCCCAGTCCCACTGCAGCCACATCCCCGGCTCGGGGACCCAGGGCCGGTAGCGCCTGCGCCTGCCCGCCCGCCACGCCTGCTTCACTTCCGCGACCGCCCGCCGGGTCGACCGCTCCGACCCCCGGTACCCCATCGCGGTGATCTTCCGGTGCGCGACATCCGCGCGGATCTTCCCCTTGGACCGGTCGACCAGCTCCTCGACCTTCGGCATGAACACGTCAATCAGCCGCCGGCCGGCTCGTCCGCGCCAGCAGATACCGCCCCACGTCCCGGACCGCCACGTACCGGGCCACCGTCTTGGCGTCGAACCCGGTCAGCTGCGCCGCCGACCAGGCCGTCCCCGTCAGGTCAAATGCTCGAAAATCTCCATGATCTCCCTGCCAAACTTGGTCACAGGTCCCTCCGGACACCGATGGGTAAGGCGAATCACCTCCAAACCCATCCACACGGAGGGACCACCAGCATCACGACACGCCGGACACCGGCAGAGAACAACCACCCACCCGGACCGCAGATGGCCGCGGAACTGGAATTCTGATGGCCGCGAACCTGGAGCTAACTGGCCGCACACCCGCATTTTTTCGTGGCCGCTAGCAGGCCGGAACGCCGCGCATTGTCCGGGCTGGCCCCTCCAGCGTCAAGGGCACCCGAAGACCGTTTCTAACCGCTTCGCAGAAACGATCTTCAGGACCCACCCTTGAGCGCCGGAGACCTCTGCCGACCCAGCGGGCCTGACGGCGAGGGCCAGGCCACAGGCCAGGCCCGAGAAGCGCGCGGCGAACCTCCGTGAGTAGACCTGGCGTCTGCCCGGAAGCGCCGCCAAGGTCGGGGCATGACAGCCACGCACCCTGTCTGGCAGCATCTTTCGTGACGAGAGGATGACCGTCGAGGTCATGACGGACCCTGTCTCAGACAGATACCAATGGTGGAAGGACCGCAAGGGCCATGAGCGTCACCTTGATCAACCTCTTTGAAGTGCCCACAGGCGACGAAGACGAGTTCATCGCTGCCTGGGAAAAGACCCGCGACTACCTCAAGACGTTTCCCGCGCACATCGAAACTGCACTGCACCAGTCGCTGCACGACACGCAGTTCCGTTTCGTGAACATCGCGCACTGGACGTCAGAGGATGAATTCAATGCTGCCGTCGGCAGCCAGGGATTCCGGGAGGCGGCATCTGAGCTGCGCTGGCCGTTCCATCCGGCGCTGTATCAGGTGGTGCGAACCGGTTAACGGTCAACGAGGGCGAGGCCCCGTATCTGCACGGACCAGACGTGGACCAAGCGCCGGATCGGCTTGTCGTCTGTGCAGCTAAGGATTTTTAACTGCGGAGGTTACGGTCGTAGCTGACGGTCGGTGCCTGCACAGCAGCCTGGCTTGCGTCACGGCGTCGACTCGACGTATTGCCTGATGTAGCTTGGCTAATCGAGGTGTACCGCATTGGCAGCGGTTCTCAGCTGGCTCAAGCGCGAGGGGAAATCATGGCTGAACGCCGCAAGGCCAAGAGCCCAATCGTGAATCTGCCGAGGCGAGGAATATTTCTGCTCTCAGAGGCAGGTCCGGCAGGAATGCCCACACAGTCGCCGAAGGGGCCAGACAAGAGAAAACCCGTGCCTGTCCAGCAGCCCTTTTCATTTCAGTGCTTTCTCTGTGACGAGCCGCTTATCCGGGCGGACGGCGCGAGCAATCAAGATACCGATGAGCATGTCTTCCCGCAATGGCTACAGAATTACTTTGATATAAAGTCTCATCCGATCAGCCTTCGTGATCCCGAAGGCATAACGTTCGATGAATTCAGGATTCCGGCGTGCGCCAGGTGCAACAATGCCTACCTGTCGCAGTTCGAGAATCGAATCAAGAATGCGCTCGTGGGCGGCTTCGACACTTTTAGTAAGCTTAGGAAGAGCGACATTTTCCTGTGGTGTGCTAAGATTCACTATGGCATGATTCTTAAAGATGTGAAGCCGAGCGATCTGCGCACGAAGAAACCTTTGGAGCCGCAGCTTGACATCGAGTACCTGGAGCGCTTGCGCTTCGCGAAGGTGCTGCTGCAGGGATTCCGGAAGAGAGTGACCATAGCAGGCTCGCTCTTTCCTTTTTCCATACTGCTTTTCCGGCTGCGCTGCGGGCGCGACCCTGGGTCCTATTTCAATGTGAGATGCGCAACTCAGTTTGTCGGAATGGGGCTGCAGCTCGGTTCGGTCGGAATAATCATGGTGGCCGATGACTACGGCGAGACTGAACGGGCCTTCGCGCGTGGCTTCGGCGATCTGGCCCAGGAGACGCTCCACCCCCACCAGTTCTGGGAAATCGCTGGCCGAGCACTGTATCGCTCGTTTGCGCATCCTGTTGCCACGTCCTCTTCGGCGACCGACTTCCCGCAGGACATGACCCTTTGGCTTATGCCACGACGTGAGCCGGGGCTCCCCTATGATCCGCGCGAGGAAGCTTACTGGATACGCCAATTTACCGCGGCTCCCGAAGGCGAGTCGTTCCTGGATCCGAAAGGTGAACGTACCCTCACGCTACTGCGCGGGCCAGATGGCAAGTTCGCAGAAATAAAGTTCGTCGACGAGTCCCCGCCGGACGCCACTGCTTAGCCTCAATCCACCGCGTGAATTCGGGGTGCCGTTTCTCCGCGCCCGGACCTGGCGAAGCTGATCTTGTCATTCACACGGCCGTGCTGTTCATGCCGCTCACTGGTTGTGCGGCTTGTCCGGGTGCTTGATCGGGGCCTGCGGTGGCGTTGTGCCGGGTGGCTCGGGGCCGGTGCGGGGGCAGTGACCGGGTCCGGGCTGGTCAGGCCGTCCGGGCGGGCGGGCCGCAGGCGGCTTCGAACAGGCTCATCCATTCGCTTTCGCGGTGCCAGTACTGCGGCAGGTGCAAGGCCAGCTGGCCGCGGCCGCGGCGGGCCAGGCGGGCGGCGACGTCGATCAGGTCGGCGCGGATGGTGGCGCCGCGGGCCTTGGCATGGAACCGGGACGCCAGGCATCCGGCCGCGCGCAGCAGGTTGCAGGTGATCGCGGCGCAGGCCGTCCAGGCGGCATTCGCGGCGAATGAGCCTGATGGCAGATGAGCAAGGGGGCCGTCGGTCCAGTCGGCGAACACCTGCTCGACGACGGCGTGGTCGCGGTGCTGTTCCTCGGCTGGGGCCAGTGCGAATGGGGAGTCGGTGAACACCGGGTGGTACCGCCAGGCCGGGAACAGCTCACCCTGTCCTTCGGCGGTCCTGGCCAGGTCGCGGACCCGGCGCACGATCAGCCGGGCGGTAACCGCGTGGCCCTTCTTGGAGGCAAACGCCGTATACGGGACCTCGGCGATCTCGGCGTCGGAGATCCAGGCCCGCAGCTGATCGTCCCAGATCGCCCGCGGATACTTGATGGCCGTCCACGCGTCTTCGGGGATCGCGGCGATGGCGGCGGTGACCGCGGGGTCCATCCGGGCGGTGACCGAGAAGTACGCCCCGGCCCGGCGGCAGGCGCCGGTGAACGCCGCGTTGTAGAACCCTGAGTCGGCCCGGGTCACGATCGTGCCGGTGCACCCGGCGGCCCGCGCCGTGCCGATCGCCTCGGCGGCGAAGCTGGCCGCGCCGCGGGCGGTGTTCGCGCTGCCGCCGCGCAGCCGGGTTCCTGCGATCACCGGCGCGGCCAGCGGCGTGCTGACGGTGGCGGCCAGCGTGTTCAGCCCGCGGACCAGCACCGTCTTGCCTTGTATCTTGGTGTGCCCGAACGCCGCGCCCTGCTTCTTATGCCCGTACACGCGGCGCTGCATGGAGTCGATGTCGACGAACGCCAGCACGTCCGCGCCGGGCAGCAGCGGCGCCTGCCGGGCCAGCTCCGCGAGCAGCTCCCGGCCCGCCGCCTCCAGCTGGCGGACATTGCCCCAAGTGAATGAGCGCAGGAACGACCCCAGCGTGGACGGCGCCCGGACCCCGTCGAACAAGTCCGGCATCGCGCCGTGCCGTAGCAGGTCCATGTCGTCGATCGAGTCGGCGCCCGCAGCCATGCCGGCGACCAGGCAGCCGACCTTGACGCCCGGATATACCCCGGTCTTCGCCGCGATCGTGACATGCCGGCGGACCAGGGCCTGCAGCCCGGCCCGCTCGGCCAGGGCCATGACCGGGGCCAGCCCGGCCCGGGACACGAGATTCGGGTCGTCGAAGGATGCGGTAATCCTTAGCGGATCATGCGACAATCGCATCTAGCAAGTGCCCTTCTGGGCTGGCCGACAGGAGCTTCAGACACTCCCATTGTCCCAGTTCAGAGGGCACTTTCTGGTTTGCCGCGCCGTGCTGGAGCCGCATTACCGCGGTGGATCCAGGCTTAGCGGTTACCCAAGACGCGCCCGGTATATGCCCCGTCGGCCAGGTCCGTCTTGCGGCCCGGCACGTTGCGCATGTGCGCCGCGTTGCACACGCACACCTCGATCCCGGCGCCCGCCAGCGCGTGGCAGGCCGGCCACCAGTACACTCCCGTGCTTTCCATCGCCGCGTCGGTGACGCCCAGCTCGGATAGCCAGGCCGCCATCTTCTGCAGCGACCGCCAGAACGCCTTGAACCTCCGCACGGTCACCGCGCGCTGACCAGCCTCCTGCCCGGGCAGCCGGACCGCCACCCAGATCACCTTCTTGTGCACATCGATCCCGGCCACCCGCGGATGGACGACCTCCATGGCCAGCCTCCCTGCCTCCCCCCGTACTGGATACGGGCGCGCCGCCCGCGGAGCCCGCGACAAGATCAAGATCCTGTGACACGCGCTCGCAGCAGCAATCCGGGGTACCTACCGGCCGGGCTCCAGCGTCAGTCTTCTAAACAGGCACGCAGCGCCAAGGTCCAACGACGTCAGCGGGCGGCGCACCCCAAGTTTCACCCATCCGCGGGAGCCCCGAAAGGGGCATGAAGTCTTCTAAGCAGCGGGTCGCGGGTTCGAATCCTGCCGGGCGCGCCAGGTCAGAGCTTTTTAACACTTCTTTCGACATCCTAGGTGAGCCAATAGGTGAGCCAATCGAAGTACGGTGGCTCCCATGACGGCCGTTACGGGAAACGCCGCGGGCGCGGCGAGGACTCGATCTACTGGGACGACGCCAAGAGCTGCTATGTCGGCGCCGTCAGCCTTGGTTACAGTCCGTCAGGGACGCGCATCCGCAAGAGGGTGATGGCCCGGACCAAGACCGAGGTTCGGGAGAAGCTCAAGGAACTCCATCAGCAGGCCAAGAACGGGTCCGGCTGCGCCGACACTACACCGTGAACGACGCGCTCGATGACTGGCTGGAGACCGGGCCGGACGGGCTGGCGCCGGCGACCGTGACCGTGTACCGCAACACGGTCGCGAAGGCACCGCGGCAGTCGCTGGCTTGAGGGCAGGGGACTGCAGGCTGGCGGGATGATGCCGCCCGGTGGCCGCTGATCTGGAAGCCGGGGTGCCGGGCTCTGGGCCGGTCCTGCGGTCCCTGCGTCACGCAGGCGTCGTCGATGCCGGCGCCGGACCCGGGCCCGGGCCGGTAGCGGTGCTGCTGGCGGAGTTCGGTGCCTGGCTGGCCGGGGAGCGGGGCCTGTCGCCGGTTACCGTGCGCGGTTACCGCAAGCACGCGCGGGTCTTCCTCGCTGGCCTGCCCGAGCCGCTGGATGAGGCGCTACGGCGGCTGGATGCCGGGCAGGTCACCTCGTTCATGCTCGGCTACTGCCAGGACCGTAACACCGAGTCGGCCAAGGCGATGGTGACCGCGGTCCGGGCGCTGCCGCGGTTCGCGCACGTGTCGGGACGGACGCCTGCCCTGCTGGTGGGGGCGGTTCCCGCGGTGGCGGGATGGCGGCTGGCGCCGCTGCCCCGGGGACTGGCCGCCGGGCAGGACGGGCGGCTGCTCGATGGCTGTGACCGGGACACGGTCACCGGGCGCCGCGACTACGCGATCTTGACCGCGCTGGCACGGCTGGGGCTGCACGGCGCCGAGGCCGCCGCCCTGCAGCTGGACGATATCGACTGGCGGGCCGGGGAGGTGATGATCCGCGGCAAGGGCGGCCGACTCGGCCGGCTCCCGCTGCCGGTCCCGGTCGGTGAGGCGCTGGCTGCCTGGCTGACCGGGGCCGGGCCCGGTGCGGATCGCCGGCGGTGTTCGTGACCGTGCGCGCCCCTTACCGGCAGCTGTCACCGGAGGCGGTGCGCGATCATGGGCCGTGCCTGCGACCGGGCCGGCCTTGCCCGCCGCGGCGCGCACCGGCTACGCCATTCGCTAGCCACCGAGATGCTGCGCGCCGGGGCGTCGCTGCCCGAGGTCGGCCAGGTGCTCCGCCACCGCAGCCAGCTCGCCACGTCGGTTTATGCCAAGGCCGACGAGAACGCGCTGCGCCCGCTGGCGCGCCCCTGGCCGGGCGGCGCGTCATGACCGCGCTGCGCCAGGCCGCCGGGGAGTACCTCGCGATGCGGCGGGCGCTGGGATTCAAGCTGACCACCCAGGGCCGGCAGCTGATGAGCTTCGTGGAGTTCTGCGAGGCCGGCGGCGCTGAGCGCCTTACCGCCGAGTCCGCCCTGGCCTGGGCGACGCAGACCTCCCGGGGCAGCAGCGATGAGGTCTACCAGAACCGGCGGCTGATGGTGGTGCGGATCTTCGCCCGGCACCTGCTGGCCCTGGACCCGGCCACTGAGGTCCCGCCCGAGGACATGCTGCCGCCCGCCGGGCCCGGATTATGCCGCGCGCGGCGCCCCACCCAGCGCCCTGGCCAGCACATTCACGTCCCGGTCGGCATAATCCCGGAGTCGGCATAAGCCGACGATCTGGCCGTCTTGTGCGCCTCCCGCGCGCAGGCCGAGCAGGTCAAGGCGCGGCTTGCCGGGTGGCTGGAGCCCCGCGGACTGGCCTTCAACGAGGCCAAGACGAAAATCGTGCACCTCATCGAGGGGTTCGATTTCCTCGGGTTCAACATCCGCCGCTATCCCAACGGCAAGCTGCTGACCAAGCCGAGCAAAGAGGCACTGCGGCAGATCCGCAGGCGGCTATCCGCCGAGATGAAGGCCCTGCGAGGGGCCAACGCCGACGCGGTGATCACCCGGCTGAACCCGGTCATCACCGGGTGGGCCGCCTACTACCGGATCGGGGCGTCCAAGCGGGTGTTACCGCCCTCGCTATTTGAACATCCAGCGGCTGAATTATCTGTGGACGATTCGGCACAGCTCGGCGAGGATCGCAGGCAACCTGATCACATAGCGTGACTGCCGACTTGGCTTAGGGCGCGCGCGTACCCGCCTTATCGCGGATGTGGGCTGGAATCCGCTCATGACGCTGGCCGCCCAGATCAGGTCGATCTGGGTGCGGGCATTGCCCGGCGCCTGCTTACGTTTTCAGGTGCGCGTCGAAGAACGCGACGATCCTGCGGCGGGCATCCTGTGCGGACGGCTCGTGATAGCCGGCGTGGGTGATCCGCGCCAGGATGCCGGCGGCCTTGCCCGGCTCAGCCCCGGGCTGGTGCAAGAAGGCGTGCCCGGCGTCCGGGTACACCGTGATGTCGTGGTCGATCCCGAGCGCCTCCAGCGCCCGGCGGAGCCGCTGCGGCGCGGCCCGCAGGAACCGGTCCCTGCCCCCGAAGCTGGCCACGATCGGGCAGGCGCCGTGCAGGGCGTTCTGGGCGTTCTTGCGGACTAGGCCGTAGTTGACGCTGGAGACCGAGAACCCGTGACCGGCGGCCATCAGCAGGGCGAAACCGCCGGTGGCGCAGAACCCGATCACCCCGAGCCGGCCATCGCATCCAGGCTGGGCTGCCAGCCACGCCCGCGCTGCGTCGACCTGGCCGAAGGTCTGGCCCCGGCCGGCCCGCAGGTCACGGAACATCCGCAGCAGGCACGCTGACGGCCGCCCCCAAAAGCCCAGGTCGGCCGACAGGGCCAGGTACCCGGCACCGGCCAGCCAGTCCGCCTGCGCGCGCACCGCCTCATCGATGCCGAACCCGTCGTGCAGCACCACCACCCCCGGCCACCGGCCATCACCGCCGGGACGCGACAAGTAGCCAGGCATCCCGCCCGAGGGCGTGGAGATCGTGACATCCACTGCGGCCTGCCCTCCATCCGTCAGCAGCCCCGGCCAGCCTAACCACCCGGCTCACCGAGCCCGCGGGCTATGTCAGTTGCTGCGCCAGTTCGTCAAGCGCGCGGCGCACGCCCTCGGCGAACACTTCGACATCGGGGCAGCGGTCCCGGTCGGCCACCAGGCCGGCCACCTGCTGGCTGCGGGCCCGCTGCTGGGCGAGCCTGGCCGCGCCTTCCGCGGGCTGAGCATCCTGGCCGCGGACCCGGACCAGGCCCGCGCGCTCAAGGAGCAAGACCCCGCTGTCCGGGCAGGCGCGTTCCGGGTGGAGTGCCTGCCATGGCTGATCCCGGCCGGAACGGTCACGTTCGCCCGGACCCGGTTCCCCCGGTCCATGGCCGAAGCCGCCGGAGACTGACGCGCACCGGCGCTGAACGCACGCTCTCCCGGTCCGGGCAACGTCAACCCCTCCGGACCCTCCTGATACCTGACGGCTCGGGCGGCAGGACACCAGGCGAGGGCTGATTAAGCGGCGTGGCGCGCGAGCGTCTCGCCCCAGGGCACCGAACACTTGATTACGCGCCGAGACCGCGTCCGCACGAGTAACGGAGCGTGACGGCCCATCGGTGACCTGAGTGGAACTGCCGATTAGGCGCTACTACTGGATAGCAGGTTCAGCGCTCGATGACTGGTGCAGAATTGCCGGTTCTGCTCAGCGCGGGGGCATTCGTCAACCGGGGCGCCCCTGCCGCTCCGATCACCCGTAGCCGAACGGATGCGAGTAATGCAGCGCCAGGCCGATGACGGCACCGGCGATAGCGACTCCCATTGCGATCGCACCAAGCTTCTGCTTCTGCGTCCGGTACGCGGCCAGGCCGACGAGAAAGCCGATCGGGCCCCAGACCAGCGGTGCCGCGAAGACCGCGACGACGCCCAGGATCAGCGCGAGGATGCTCATGCCGCCCGCCAGCCGCGGCCCCCTGACCCGGGCGGCGACTGCCCGCTGCCGCGGCGAGAGCTTCGCCGGATTGAAGAACTCGCCGCCCTTCTCATGCACGTATGCGGTGCTGTCGGCGTCGGCCGGGTACATGCAGCCACACACCGCGCAGGACCGGAAGTGCACGTGCCGGCCGGTCTTGCCGGCCGCGGTCTCCCGGTAATGGCTCCCGGTCCGGACACCGACCCAGCGGCCTACGACGAGCTCGAACATGTCCTGCACGGTCCGTCCGCCGCAGACCGTGCAGTCCGCGACCAGCCGCTGCAGCCGGGTAGCCGGCGTGGCGGGCTGAAACACGCCGCTGTCGCGGGGATCCTTGACGGGCGGGTGCTTCGGGTCGAGTTGCTGAGCCGCGTCGGCAGCCTGCACCGCCTGATCGCTCTGCATGCGCAGTTCCGCCAGCCCGCCGTCGCCGGGCTGCATCGCGGCCGTCCCGGGATCACCGTTCATGTACGAACCGCGCTCCTTGCTCGCCGACACCCTGACCGCCTCAGCGACCTGCCCGATCCCCCGATCCCGGCAACTCGCGGTGACTGACCGGAGTGTGCCACAGGCCGTCAGGCCACCGCAATCACCGGTCCCCTAGCTGCTCATGCCCCAGCTGCCCTCACCGGCTTGCGGCCATCGCACCATCGCACCATCATCCGGCCATCCGGTCCCGGCTCGGCCCCGGCCGGGTCCAGGACGGGCGGCAGAAGGCTGCCTGGCCGGGTCGCACGCCGGGGTCGAGATCGGCGCCGACGGCCCGTCCCAGATGGCCCTGGAGGACCTGGCCATGCTGCGCGCCGTGCACGGCTCCACCGTGCTGTACCCCAGCGACGCGACCAGCGCCGCCGCCCTGGTCCTGGCCATGGCCGACCTGCCGGGCGTCTCCTACATGCGGACCACCCGGGGCGCCTACCCGGTGCTGTATGACGCCGGGCAGGCCTTCCCGGTCGGCGGGTCCAAGGTGCTGCGCCAGGCCGGCCAGGACCAGGTGACCCTGATCGGCGCCGGGGTGACCCTGCACGAATGCCTGGCCGCGGCCGGCCAGCTGGCCGCCGGCGGCATCAGCGCCCGGGTCATCGACCTGTAAGGCGGATCTCGCGCGGCGACCGCGGCCAGCGATGATCACGTAGCGCGACCGGCGTTCCGGAGTGTGAGCGAACCGAACCAAATATTTGCTGTAAATGGGTGAGCAAGTACGCCGGGGCAGAACGCACATAATAGACCGTTTCGGTGCGACCTAGCGGGCTGAACCATTTCGGTCGGGGGAGTGGGCCAGGGCGTGGGGCATCGAGGTGCCGCATGGCACCCAGATGGGCGGTAGCCATGGACGGTGTCCGGCTGGTGGTCACTGGTCGTGTCATGTGCTTGGTACGGGTGATGCGAGGAGCGTGGCTGCCTGCTGCGGGGTGAGCGCGCGGCCGATGGCCAGCGCGGCGTCCCACTCCCCAGGTGCGATGGCCGCGCGGGCGGGAGCCAGGAACTCCTCGAGCATTTCGGGCTTCTTGATCGGGATGCCGGTCTTCTGCCGGACGGCTTCCGCGGCGCCGGTGAGGCGGGCCGCCCGCAGGGCCTCGCCGAGCTGCGCGGCGTTGGCGGCGGACATCTCCAGGGTGGTGGCCAGGAGCTCAGGATCACCGCAGCTGACGACGTAGGCGGCCATGGCGGCCAGCAGGTCGCGGGCCTCCCGGCCACGGCCCGCCCGGAGGGCGACCCCGGCCAGCGATTGCTGGTCCAGGGCCACGCCCAGCATGTCCCCCTGCTTGGTGTCGATTGCGAGCGCCTCGGTCAGCACCTGCGTGGCCCGGTCGAAGTTGCCCGCATCGGCCTCCAGCTGGCCGAGGTTCGTCAGGGCCGCGGCGAGCCGGAAGTCACTGCCGACTTCGCGGGAGATGGCGGCGCTTTCCTCCAGCAGGGATCGTGCGGTGTCCAGGTCGTCGAGGTGATGATGGGTGATGCCGAGGCTGTTGAGTTCTCGTGCCTGCTGATCCCGGTCGCCGAGGTCACGCCAGATCGCCAGGCTGCGCTCGAGGAGCCGCAGCGCGGCCTCCGGCTCGCTCTGCTGCTGCAGGAATACTCCGAGCCAGTGCGCGAGCTGGGCTAGCGGTGCTCCGCCATCCTCGGCGGCCAGGTCGATGGCCCGCTCGAGCCACCGCCGCCCTTCGATGAGGTGGCCATGCCGGTACCAGAAATAGGCCAGCGCCTGGACCAGCCGCAGACCGGTAGCCGCCGTCCGTTCGCGGTCAGCGGGCGCAGGGCCCGCGGCTCGGGTTTCCAGCGACCAGGCCAGGGCGGCGCGCAGGTTGTCATGCTCGGCCTCCAGCTGGTCCAGGGCGGCCAGATGCGCCGGGCCCGAGCTGCGCAGTTGCCCGTCCGCCCGTTCGGCGAGGCCGGCATAGTGCTCGGCGTGGCGGCGCCGGGTGTCGTCCAGGTCCCCGGCCCGCTCCAGCCGCTCGAGCGCGTACTCTCGGATCGTCTCCAGCATGCCGACGCGCGGCTCGCCGTCGGCGCCGTCGGTCACCGTGACCAGGCTGACGTCCAGGAGCCCGGCGGCCAGATCCAGCGGATCGGCCCCGGCCCCCTGGGCGTCCGGGCCGTGCTCTGGCGCGGCGACCGCGGCCAGCGCGTCCAGGTCGCAGCCCCCGGCGAACACCCCGGTGCGGCGGAACGCCTCGGCCAGGTCGGGGGTCAGCAGGTCGTAGCTCCAGGCGATGGCGTTCCGCAGGGTCTGCTGCCGCGACGACTGCCCGACGTCGGGGGCGGCCAGGTCGATGCTGCGGCCCAGACGGGCCACCAGGGCTCGGGGGGCCAGCAGCCGGATCCGGGCCGCAGCCAGCTCGATGGCCAGCGGCAGCCCGTCCAGGCGCTCGCAGATGGCCGCGATGTCGGCGGCGTTGGCCGCGGTAAGAGTGAAGCCCGGCCGGGACATGCTCGCCTGCTGGACGAACAGCCGCGCCGCGCCGCTCGCGGACACCTCCTCTACGGACGCCTCGCGGGGCACGTACAGCGGCGGCACCGGCAGCTCCCGCTCACCTGGCAGGTGCAGCGGCCGTCGGGAGGTCGCCAGGACGACCAGGCCGGGGGCGGCCGCGAGCAGCCCGGCCACCACGCCGGCGGCACCGTCCAGCTGCTCGAGGTTGTCCAGCACCAGCAGGGTCCGGCGATCAGCCAAGTACCCGCTCACCGCGTCGGCGGCGGGCCCGTCGCCAGCCACGTCCAGCCCGTCGGCGATGGTCTTCCACATCACCTCGGCATCGCGGACGGCCGCCAGGGGGATGAAAAACACGCCCTGCGGGAAGTCCTGATCCAGCGCTGCGGCGGCGGCCAGCGATAGCCGTGTCTTGCCGACCCCGCCGGTGCCGGTCAGCGTCACCAGCCGGATCCCGGGCCCGGTGAGCGTGGCGAGGACCTGCTCCAGGTCGCGCTCCCGGCCGACCAGCGGCGTCATCGGCACCGGCAGCCTGCTCTGCGCGCCCAGGCTCTTCAGCGGCGGGAACCGATCCGGCAGTCCAGGCGCGACCAGCTGGTAGATACGCTCCGGCGCCTCGATGTCCTTCAGCCGGTGCCAGCCCAGGTCCCGCAGCGACACATCAACGGCCAGCCGCGATTCCACCAGGTGCCGCGTCGCCTCGGACAGCACGACCTGCCCGCCGTGCGCGGCCGCCGCGATCCGCGCCGCCCGGTGCACGTCCAGCCCGACATAGTTGTCCTCATGCCGGGTCGGCTCACCCGAGTGCAGGCCCATCCGCACCCGGACCGTCACACCATCAGGCCAGTCATGCCCGGCCAGGGCCCGCTGCCCGGCCACGCAGCAGCCGACCGCGGCGATGGCCGACTCGAAGACCACGAAAAAGCTGTCCCCCTCGGTGCTCAGCTCCCGGCCGCCGAAACTGCGGAACGCGGCCCGCAGCAGCGTCCGCTGCGCCGAGAGCGCCTCGCCGTACCGCTCTCCCAGGTGCCTGACGAGCACCGTCGACCCCTCGATGTCGCTGAACAGCATGGTCAGGGTCCCAGTGGGCAGCTCCGCCGCCGTCGCGGCCACGCCGGGACCACTCTGTCCCCGGCCGGTAGCCGGCTGGGCAGCGCCGTCCTCCCCGCCCTGCGCGTCCTCCCCGGACCGGATGACGGTTTGGGTGTCCGCCAGGCCACCAACCTGGCCAGGCGGTGCGCCGACCTCACCGGGAACCTGCGCATACGGCGGCAGCCCCAGCGACCCGCGCAGCGCGTCGGCGAACTCGCAGCAGGTGGCATACCGGTCGGCGGGCGCCTTAGCCAGCGCCCGGGCCAGCACCTGGTCCGCCGCCCCCGGAAGATCCGGTCGCTGGGCGGTCAGCAGCGGCGGCGGCTGCGAGATATGCGCGAACATCACCGCCATCGCGTCCTCCCGATGGAACGGCGGCGAGCCGGCCAGCAGCTCGAACGCCGCGCAGGCCAGCGCATACTGATCCGCCTGCCCGTCCACCGGCTGGCCCTCGAGCTGCTCCGGGGCGGCGTAGTCCAGCGTACCGAGGAACTGCCCCGTCCGGGTCAGGGCGGTGGCCGCCAGCGCAGGCTTGCTCAGCCCGAAATCCGACAGGTACACGTGATCGGGCCGCCCGGCCCGCGCGTCCATCAGCATGTTGGCAGGCTTCACGTCACGGTGCACCAGCCCGGCCGCGTGCGCAGCATCCAGCGCCGAGGCCACCGCAGAGATGATCGCGACCGCCCGCCCCGCCGACGGCGGGCCCTCACGCCGGACCAGCGTGCCCACGTCGCTGCCGGGCACGTACCGCATCGCGATGAACAGCACTCCGCCCGCCTCGCCGGCCTCATACACCGGGATAATGTGCGGGTCATCGACCGCAGCAGCCACCCGCGACTCCCTAAGGAACCGCTGCCGGAACTCCGCATCGGCCGCCAGCCACGGCGCCAGGACCTTCAGCGCCACCAACCGACCTAGCCGCTCATCACGCGCCCGGAACACCACCGCCATTCCGCCCGCGCCAACCTGCTCCTCCAGCAGATACCCCGCCACCCGCGATCCCGCGGCCACCCCGCCGTCAGCTTGCACCGGCACCTCACCGCTCACGAGGCCTCCCCCACCAAGCAAGCCACCCGGCGCTCCCCTCCCCTCCCCGACCCGGGCCCGGCGCGAACGCGCAACGCGGTAATCCAGCGGCCGAAAAGCCCGCCAAGGCGCTCCTAGTATCCGCCGTGACCGCGGCCCGCCGCAATACGACGCGGTCCATACAGGTAAGCAACGGCAAGCTGCCCGCCGTCGGGGTGCCGTAGCCGGACGCAGCCGCCTGGCACAGCGACGACGCGCACTGGGCGCATAGGCTCCGCCCGCCTGATCAAGGGGAAACCGCCGCGGTAATCATTGCCTGCCTTCCCTACGGTCTCCGTTAGTCCGGTGCTGTTGCTGGCCATCGCCGGTCAGCTTGGTGCCCGCAGTCGCCCGCCGAAGCCCGGACGACCCTGCCGTCAGCGGTGACCACGCCGGCGGCCAGCTGGCTCAGGTCCCGGCAGATCTCGCCGTCCCGGCCCGGTTGCTTGCCCGGCATCTAAATCTGGTCGTAACGGGCCAGCTCGGGAGCAGGACGCGGGCCAGGCACCGGGTCGGCCCGTTCCGGGGACGTGGTGAATACGTAGGCGAGGTTGACGTCGGTACCGCGGGTACACGAAGGTGCGGTCGGTCCAGCGGCGCTGCCCCGTGCGTGGGTCGGCACCCGGCACCCGGCGGCGACGATGCCCAGCTGCACCAGGTCATCGCGGATATGGGACCAGCGTAAGACCGGCCAACCCGACGGCGGCGAAAACGCCACCGGCGATCGCCGAAAGCGCGACCTAACTCTGGACACGCGGTACTTCAATCCGGGGGTTGATCACAGCGTAAATTTCCGCGAGCACAAGGATCTGGCGTTCGGCTGGGAGTCAGGAATCGGCACCACCGGACAATATCCACGGCAGGACTTGATACCGGGGAACATGGACAACGGGCTTCATCACCGTGGCGATGAAAGTGTGCTCGGCGTCCGCGCGACAAGGGTTTCCGCTGGGAGGCGCGAATCGCAGGCGACGCAGTCGAGATCGTCGCGTTCGAGCGCGGCGCGTACAGCTCTTACTCTGCCTGCGGAATCCCGTACTGGATAGCCGGCGATGTCGACGGGCCGGAGGGTCTGGTCGCCCGTTCGCCGGACGCACACCGGCGCAACGGCATCGACCTTCGGATGCGAACCGAGGTGGAGAAGATCGACCTCGCGGCCGGCTGGGTGCTCGCTCATGACCTGGCCACAGGGCGGTCGTTCCGGGAAGGCTTCGGCTCTCTGGTCATCGCGACCGGCGCAGTCCCGGTGCGACCACCGGTGGGGTAATACAGCGTGCGTCGGTTAGACGGTGACCCGGCTCCAGCTGGTGCCTGCGTTGCGGGTTATCCACAGATAGCCGTTGGTGCCGAGGGCCACGCCTTGGGTGTTCGTTTCGAACCCGACCAGGGAGAAACCGTGCCCGCGGTCGGTCAGCGAGACTTGCCAGCCATGCCCGGCGAGCATGTACAGGTCCGGCCCGAAGTTCCAGGCGAACCGTTCGCCGAGGACTGCGGTCACGCCCTGCGGTGGCTGTGGCGGCGGCGGGCTGTCGGCACTCCAGCTGCTGGCCTGGTTGACGGACTCGTAGGCCAGCTGAGTCTGCGCCGGCGGGCTGGGCTGGTTGTTCATGACGTCGCAGACCAGGTAGACCAGACCGTCGGTGGACACCCCGAGCGGGGCGAACGGCACGTAGGCCTGACCCTGGACGCACGGCAGTGATTCGTGGCGCACCGGCTGGGTGCCGGCGAACACGTCCAGGGACGGGGCGATCGGCCCGGCGCCCTGCTGGCCGACGACGTAGGCGACGTCGCTGTGAACGGTGAGGGTCGCGGAGCGGTCCGGTGTCAGGCCGAGGTTCGTCCAGGCGGTGCTGCCGACCGGGGCCCGCCAGATGTCCGGGTAGGGCTGCGCGCCGGCGATCGACCACACCCAGCCGGCGGCGGTTTCGAGCGAGAGCACCTGGGTCAGCCCGCCCGGTTGCCAGGAGGCGGCGCCGTCGGTGGTGATCCACAGCGAACCAGCGGTGCTCCAGGCGTATCCGACCTGCGGGGAGGCGAACCGGATGTGCGCCGCGCCGGCGGGCGGGCCAGGCAGCCGGGTCCAGCTGGCGCCGGCGTCGGTCGTGGTGACCAGCTCGCCGCTCCCGAGTGCCCAGCCTTGATCGGCGGAGACGAAGCTCACGTCCTGGACGTCGACCGGGCCGGCGGTCCGCGTGCCCGGGGGCGCTGAGGTCGGCGGGCTAGTGGCTGCGGTGGCGGAGGAGCTGGCGGTGACCGGGGCCGACGGGGCCGCCGACGACGGCACGGAGCCGGGCTTGGACGACCCGCAGCCGACCAGCGCGACGAGCGCGGCGAGCGCCGCGGCGGTAACCGAGAAGCGTCTGCTCATATCCCCGGGACGCCGAACTCCTCCACCCGGTTGCCATAGCAGGTCAACGCGAGGTTGCAGCACAATGGTGGGCGTGGGGGATGTGCTGTGTCCGGTGGTGATCGGGCGGGAAGCGGAGCTTGCTGCGCTGGACGCGGCGCTGGCGGCTGCCCTGGGGGGACGGGGCGGGCTTGCGTTCCTGGCCGGCGAGCCCGGCATCGGCAAGTCCCGGCTGGCCCAGGAGCTCGCGGTAACGGCCAGGGGCCGTGGTGCCCGGGTGATCACCGGTCGTGGGGTGCCGGGAAGCGGCAGTACGCCCTACCGCCCGCTGGCCGAGGCGTTGCTGCAGGCGCTGCGCGACCGCCCGCTCCCCGCTGATGGCGGCCTGCTGCCCTGGCGGCCCGCGCTGCGGGCCATCATCGAGGATGCGGCGGGGCCGGCGGCGGCCGAGGAGGCAGGCTACAGCGCTGCGGCCGGTGCCGCGGCTTCAGTGGCAGTGCGAGGGGAGGCGGTCTTGCAGCTGCTGCGGCGGCTGGCCGGGGCGGAAGGGCTGGTGCTGGTGCTGGAAGACCTGCACTGGGCAGACCCGGACACGCTGGCAGTGGTGGAGTACCTCGGGGACAACCTCGGGGCTGAGCCTGTGCTGTGCCTGGCGACGTGCCGGACCGCACCCGCATCGGCGGCCATGGCGATGATCCGCCGGATGCACGACAGGCGCTCGGTGGTTCTTCTGGAGTTGCGCCGGCTTGATGCCGAGCAGGTGGCCGCGATGGTGCGGGCCTGCCTTCCGGGCGCCGCGGCGGAAACCGTGGCGCAGGTGCAGCGTACCGCCGATGGCGTTCCGTTCCTGGTTGAGGAGCTGCTGGCCACCGACGGCATGCCGGTCTCCTTCCGCGACTCGGTACAAGCCAGGCTGGCGGCGGCGAGCCAGGACGAGCGGGAGGTACTGCAGGCCGCCGCCGTGCTCGGCCGTCATTTCGATTGGCGGCTGCTGGCCGGGGTGACCGGCCAGTCAGCGGTCACGCTGGGCAGGGCGCTGGAGTACGGCGTCAGTCACCTGCTGCTGGCCGTCGACGGCGAGGACTTCTGGTTCCGGCACGCGCTGACCCGGGACGCTGTTGTTCAGACGCTGGTGCCGCCGCTGCGCGCCGCGGTCGCGGCCGCCGGCTTGGCAGCGGTCGACGCGGCCCACCCGGATCTGCCTGGACGATGGCGCGATGTCGCAGCTGACCTGGCCGTTCAGGCCGGTGACTACGAGCGGGCGGGTGAGCTGCTCGCGGCGTCCGGATCGGAGTCGCTGGCGCGGGGCGCGCTGTCCACCGCCATCCAAGCGCTGCAGGCTGCCGCCGACCTGCTCGGGCCTGGGCAGGAGCGTACCTGGGCCCAGACCCGGCTGGTGGAAGCGCTTGCGCTGGCCGGGCGGGCGGATGAGGCCATGTCGGAGGGCAACAACCTGATCGCGGAACTAGGCGAGCACGTCGCGACGGCACGGGCGCGCGCGCTGGTGCATGTGCGGCTGGCCCGCGCTGCGGTCACGGCCACCCGGTGGGACACGGCGGGCCAGCACCTGACCGCGGCCACCGGTCTGCTGGCGGGCGACCCCGATGCCGCGCTGACTGCCGAGGTGCTGGCCCTGGAGGCCGACGCCGCCCTGGCTGGCGATGACCATGGCAGGGCCCGCCGCCTGGCCGGGCGGGCGCTGCGGCAGCAGGGCGCGAGCCCGGAGGTGCTCTGCCATGCGCTGGAGGTGATCGGGCGGAGTCGGCGGCTGGATGACCTGGTGGCCGCGAGGGAGGCATTCGAACGTGCGCTTACGACCGCTGAGTACGCGGGACTGCCGTTCTGGCGGCTTCGCGCCTTGCATGAGCTGGGCACGATCGAGCTGCTGGACCAGGTGGGTACCGCACGGCTGAGCCAGGCTCGCCAGACCGCCGTCGAGCTCGGCGCGCTGAGCACGGCCGCGGTTCTCGACCTGCAGCTGGCCGCCGCCTGCGATGCCAGGTTCGATCCCGACCAGGCCGCCGCGCATGCCAGCAGCTGCCTGGCCGTCAGCGAGCGGCTCGGCCTGCATGAGGTCCGGGCGAAGGCGTTGTACTTCATGGCCGAGAGCAGCGCGCTGCGTGCCGACCGTGAGCTGACCGAACGCTACGTCTTGCTGACCCTGGACGCGGCGCCCGGGGACGCCGCACTGGCGGCGTTTTGCTGGGGCGGCGGCCGCGCCATGGCGGCCCTGTTGCAGGCGGACCAGGCTGCCGCGCTGGAGGCACTGGGCCGCAGTGTCGCGATCCTGCGCGACTGCCCGCACGCTGAGCCAGCCAACTTCCGCAGCCTGTGGCCGCTGCTGCTGGCCGCGACGGGCGACGACCGGGCGGCGGGCGCGGTCGACGAGGCGCGCCGGGCAGGCATCGCCGCATTCTTCTTCAACGGCGCCATGCTCGGCTACGCCGATGCCATCATGGCTGGCCGGGCAGGCGATTCGGACCGGGCGGCCCGCCTGGCGGCGGCCGCCGAGACACAACTGGCCAGCTTCCGCGGGTGGGCGGACATCGGCTACTTGTACGCGGCCGAAGCGGCACTGCAGGCCGGCTGGGGCGATCCGCAGCGATGGCTCACCCAGGCCAGGCAGTTCTTCGCCGCCCGCGGCTATGACCGGCTGGCCCGGCGATGCGAAGCCCTGCTCGGCAAGCTGCCGCCCGAGCGCCGGGCCGCCGGCGCTGGCGTGACCTCTCGCGAGGCGGACGTGCTCGGGCTCATCGCCGAGGGCCTGTCCAACAAGGAGATCGCCGCCAGGCTCTACCTATCTCCGCGCACGGTCGAAAAGCACGTCGAAAACCTGCTCCGCAAGACCGGCGCGAGGTCAAGGACGCAGCTGCTCGCCATCGCCGGCCCGCAGGCCGGTTTCGGCCAGGGCGCTACGTAGGTCCGGCGCTCGCCCGAACATACGTGTTCTCACCGATGTGCCCGCCAGATAGTCCGGCGCACGATTGCCGTCATCGGAGCACATGCGAAGGAGACCAAGAATGAAGCTGGCAGCCAAGAACCTGGATACGCCCGACCAGAAGCGCACCTTCCAGCACGGTGCCCTAAACCTGGTCAGCTTGGGCGGCGCGACCGTCGGCCGCGGCGTCTACGGTCCCGGCTGGCGCTGGTCGACGGACGTCAAGCCGGAAGCAGGCACCGGCTCCTGCCAGGCCGCGCATACCGGCTACGTGCTGTCCGGCCGGTTCAGGATCCGTATGGATGACGGCACAGAAGCCGACCTCGGCCCGGGCGATGCGCATGTCGTCGGCCCCGGCCACGACGCCTGGGTAGTGGGCGACGAGCCGTGCGTCATCATAGACGTCGCGCCCGCACAGCCATCCGCGTCCAGCGAAGGCTCCGGCGCCATGGTGGTGCGATGCCACGAACCGTGCGGCATCCAGTTCCGCGCCGAACGCCAGGACCAGCTCGACCACCTGATCGCCGCAGTGCAACAGCACGCCAGCGGCTCACACGGACACGACCTCAGCCGCGAGCACATCATCTCGGAGATCACCCCGTCCTGATCAGGAACCGCCGGCGACGGACATGCGGAACAGCGCCCGGCACGCCGGCAGGATGGGTGCGCTAGATCCTGCCGTCGGCAACGACATCCTCGGCGCCCTGAACTGATACGCCGCTCTCACCATGGGCTACGCCGCTACCTGCCGCTTCGCCGGCATCTTCCGCTGACGTCACGGTCGTTCTCCGAGTTCTAGCCCGCCTGGTCCAGCGGCGTAGCCAGAGCAGGCCGAAAACGGGAAGGACGAGCGGGACGAAGCCGTAGCCGCTGCCATAGCCGGACCACACCGTGGCGTCGGGGAAGGTGGCCGGGTCGGCGAGGCTCCAGGTGCCGACCGCCAGCACGCCGGCGAGTTCGATCGAGCACGACAGGATGGCGATCCGGCGTGCTGTCGGGCTGCCGACGGTGAGGGTGACCGTAGCCAGGATGTAAACCACGGCGGCGAAGGCGGACAGCAAGTAGGCGACCGGGGCGTGGCTGAACTTCGTCGCGATCTGCACTGCGGCCCGTGCGGACGCGGAGAGCGCGAAGAGCGCGTAGACGGCGACCAGCAGCCGGCCTGGGCCTGTCCTGGTCGAGTCCGGCTGCGATGCCGTGGGCTCAGGCGGTGCCACGGGTTCAGACATCGATGACCGGCCAGATCTGATGCAGCCGGACCATCAGCACGGCTGCGACGAGCCCGGCTACGGCGATAACCGCCGGGCCCCACCGGGATCGCTCCATCAGGCCCCAGAACGCGGCGGCCACCGGGACGAGCGGCGCCGCGATCAGGTATCCGATGAGCGTAGCCAGCCCGGCCGGGCGTTGACCGCCGACGAGTTTGGCCACGATGATGCCGACCTGGACAAGCAGCAAGATCTCAAGGACGCCAACTGCGGCGAGCAGGGGGACGTTCATTCGCCGGTTCAGGGCAGTCATCAGCAGCGCGTACCCGGCCAGTGCGAGACCAGCGACGATGATCGTCGTGGGGACGGCGCCGTTCACGCGGACATTTTACTACGTTTCGTAGTAACTAACGCTGGCCCGGCAATACAGGTCCCCTGGATCGAGGCTTACCTCTTGCGCTGTTCCCGGTTCGTGGCCGCGCTGGCGCCATACGATCGCGTTGTTGAGGGCTTGACGGAAACTGCCGGGCAGTGCCCGGAGAGGTGGGGTGAACCAGGTGGGGGCAGAGTGGGAGCGTCAGCTGGCTGACCCGCCGACCACCTGGCAGGAGCATTGGTTCGACCACCGCCAGTTGCTCCGGCTCTACCACAGCGACGAGCACTGCGCGATCTACCTGGACCCTGACGTTCGCCGGGCTGAGATCCGGTGGCTGCCCCGGTTCATCAATGTGACCTGGCAGTACTCCAAGGCAACCTACGGCGACGCGTTCGGGTTCGACCCGCGCATCTACTCCGTCCACCACGCCGGGCGGCACGGCGGCGGCCACGCGGGCTACTACGTCAGCCCGGTCCACGACTACCACAACGTAAGCGACTGCGGGCTGGACACCTGGCGGGAGGGAAACGCCCTCGCTCGCGAGCTGCCCGCTCATGAGATCGGGCATTCCGTGGAGAGCGCCAACAACGGCGTCCACGGCTCACCGGCCTACGAGATCTGGGGCGACAGCAAGTGGGCCGAGTTCTACATCTATGACCTCTACACGGCGCTGGGCATGGACCGCGAGGCCAAGGGCGTCTACCGCCGGTTCACCGGCAACACCGACGATTTCCCTCGCCGGGGGACCCGCTGGTTCCGCGACTGGTTCTACCCGCTATGGCGGGACTGCGGGCGGGCAGAGGTCATGAACAGGTTCTTCCGGGAGGTGGCCCGGCACTTCCCACGCGACTCCGGCGGGACCTATACGCGGCGGATGAACTGGGGCGAGTACGTTCACTTCACCAGCGGTGCTGCGGCCGCCGACATGAGCGGCCAGGCCGCCCGCGCTTTCGGCTGGCCCCGCGAGTGGGCCGGCCAGCTGGAGCACGCCCGCGAGCAGTTCCCCGGCATCACGTACTGAAATACCGGGCCGTGGCCAATCGGGAGAGCTGGCCGGTGCCGGGATCCGTCCGAGCGGCGGACGGACTATCGCTGGGAGCGGCGCGGGCGGAACTTGATCCAGGCCACGACGGCGACGGCCACCAGCAGCCAGGGCGAGAACAGGAAGTGCACGGCGAAGCTGACGATGATCAGGGCCACGACGGCGATGAAGGCAAGGGCGATGATCCAGGGCATGGTGATCGGTCTCCGTTCAAGTTGAGCTGGCCGCGGTTGCCGCGCCCATGCCTCAAGGCTGCCGCCGACGGCGGCCCCCGTCGATCGGGATCAGCCCCGGTTCACACCCTGATGCGCCCCTGACGGCATCGGGGCCATCCCTGACCGCAGTCCCGGGATGCGATTGTGCGCCCACCGGAATGGGAGGTGACACCGCAGACGAGGGTCGCCTGTACGGATAGGGCCGGACTCACGGACTGGCTGATGAGGACCGTGCGGAAGGTTGATAAGCTGCGCACCTATCCGTCACTGGGAGAGGCCCATGGCCATCTGGAGTATGTGTCATCGCCTCGGGCGCATCAGCAACTTCATGGATCTGGTCGAGGCTTCCACGCACTACCCATGCGTGAAGCGGGCCTGGGTGGAGTACCTGGGTGAACATCCCGAACCATCACTGGACCGCGTGGAGTAACGCCGGACTGCCCGGGCCGCTGGCGCGCGGGCTCCACGCGGTGCCGAAGGAAGGCTGATCCGTCGGGACGATTCGCACTCCGAGCGGTAGCAGCGTGATCGGGATGATCTTGAAGTCGGCGAGGCCGAGGGGGATGCCGATGATCGTCAGGCAAAGCGCGATGCCGCTGGCCAGGTGCCCGAGGGCCAGCCACCAGCCGAACAAGATGATCCAGATGATGTTCCCGATGAGCGAGCCGATGCCGGCATCGTGGCGGGGCTCGATCGTCCGCCCGAACGGCCACAGCACGTAGCTCGCGATCCGGAAGGCCGCGATCCCGAACGGGATCGTGATGATCAGGACGAAGGCCACGAGCCCGGCAAGCACATAGAGGAGGGCCAGCCAGAAACCCGCGAAGATCAGCCAGATCAAATTGAGGACCAGCCTCATGACCGATGCCCCCTTTTGTTCGCGGTCCGCCGGTACGCGTCGTCAGTCAAGCCCGAGCATTCCCTCCGGCCCGCTGGTCTACGCCTCCCAGCCAGTGCCGCACACGGATGTTCGTGACCGCGGCTCCTGCTGGTCATCTCGCCGTACCAACCGGAGACACCGCTGTCCTACCGTGGACGTATGACCGCATGGGGCAACCTGCCTGCCGCGCTGCCGCCACACGGCACAGTGCTGGCCTGGGCGCGAGGCTGCCGGTGCGAAGAGTGCGAACGCGAGTACCGGCAGTTCGTGTCCGAACTGGCCTTGCGAGGGCCGGTGAGGCTTGCCGCTCAACCGGAGCCCCGCAAGCTGGATGCCGACACCCTTGCCCGGCTGGAACCGGCGGTGAGCCAGTCTGAATGCCCCGTGTGCGGCGCGCTGCGCCATCAGCGGTGCCGCAACCTGGCGTTCCCCCAGCATTTCGCGCCGACCCATCCTGAGCGCGGAAGCCGTCCGTGACGGGGGTCCAAGGACCGCCGCGCTGTGATCGCGGACCGCGGACATACTGGTGCGGTGGCGTATGACCCCACCATCTACCTCGGCTCTGCTGCCCACTATCGCTACGGCCGCCCAGCGTATTCACCCGGGCTCGAAGCCGTCTTGACGCAGGAGGCGGGTCTGGACGGGACGGGCCGGCTTCTGGATGCCGGCTGCGGTCCTGGCGTGCTTACCATCCGTCTCGCTCATCTATTTGAGCAGGCGGTCGGCCTGGACCCTGACGCCAGCATGCTGGCGGAGGGCTGCCGTGCCGCCGAGGAAAAGGGAGTCATGAACATCCGGTGGGTCCAGGGCCTAGCCGAGGACCTGCCCGCTGTCGCGCCAGGGCCGTACGAGCTGGTGACCTTCGGCCAGTCCTTCCACTGGACCGACGAGCAGCAAGTGGCCACGGCCGTCTACGACATGCTGGAGCCGGGCGGCGCCCTGGCCCTGATCGTCCACACGGTGACGGGCCGGCCCCGGCCGCCAGACCCTGGGGTGCCGCCGATCCCCCACGATGAGATCAAGGCGCTGGTAGCGAAATATCTCGGATCTACGCGCCGCGCCGGCCAGGGCACGGCCCAGGAACGAACTCACCGCTTCGAGGATGTGCTGGCGCGGACTCGCTTCGGTGTCCCCCAGCAGATCTTCGTCCCCGGCATCCCCGATCTGCTGCGAGATAGCGAGAGCGTCCTGTCCGGTTACTTGTCCCTCTCATCCTCGGCGCCGCACCTGTTCGGAGATCGTCTTGACGACTTCGCCAGCGAGGTGCGCGCGCTGCTCGCGGGCCGTTCTGCTGAAGGTATTTTCTGGGACTGGCCGGGCGACACCGAGGTGATAATGGCCCGCAAGCCTGGCTGACCGTGATGCGGCCCCGCGACGGCCAGGGACGCCCAGCTAGCTCAGCCCCGTTCGCCCGGTCCGCGGAGATGGCCCGCCGGACGTCGGGACAGCGCCAGCGGCGATCAGGGCGTTCCAGACATCATCAAGGAAATATCTGGTCGTCATCGAGAGCTGGATTTCCCGGCCCGCCTGGCTGCCTCTCACGACGATCCATTCCTGGCGGCTCTCCACCCCGTAGATCCGCAGCGGGTTTCGGCTCAGCTCAATCGTCGTCTCGGGTGCCCTGAAGTAATATTCCACGTTCGGCAGCAATCCGAAGGGCGCGCCGACCCGGAACATGTCGCCCCGAACAATCAGTTCCGGCTTGCGCACTTCGCCCCGGCACACGGTGAAATGGTGACCTGCACAGCGAGCGGAGGTGTACAGGGGCCATCTTGCGCCGTAGCTGGGCGTGCGGTTGTGGTTGATGTGAAGGCCGATGGTCCTCAGTGGTTAATTGCCGACCGCGGCGTGTCGTCTTTACGATGAGTGCTGTCGATGGAGACGGCCTGGCCCGGACCGGGGGCGGCGCATGGACCTGCTTGGGCGGGCTAGAGAGTGTGCGCTGCTGGACGGGCTGATCCGCGACATCCGCCGGGGCGAGAGCCGATCCCTGGTTCTACGGGGTGAGGCCGGGATCGGGAAGACGGCGCTTTTGGACTATCTGATCGCGGCGGCGTCGGATCTGATGGTCGTGCGGGCGGTCGGGGTGGAATCGGAGATGGAGCTGGCGTACGCCGGCTTGCATCAGCTGTGCGGGCCGCTGCTGTCCCGGCTTGAGTCCTTGCCGGGCCCGCAGCGCCAGGCGCTGGAGATTGTGTTCGGCCTGAGGGCTGGCGCCGCCCCGGATCGGTTCCTCGTCGCCCTGGCCGTGCTCAGCCTGTTGTCGGAGGTGTCCGAGGAGCGGCCGCTACTGTGTGTCGTCGACGACGCGCAGTGGCTGGATCAGAGCTCGGCGCTGACCCTTGCGTTCGTCGCCCGTCGTCTGCTGGCCGAGCCCGTAGGGCTGGTCTTCGCGGCCCGCGAACCGGGCGATCAGCTCCGGCACCTGCCCGATCTCGACGTCGGCAGTTTGCGCGACGGCCACGCCCGCACGCTGCTGAGCTCGGCCGTGCGATTCAGGCTGGACGAGCAAGTGCGTGACCGCATCGTCGCGGAGACGCGCGGCAACCCGCCCGCCCTGAGCGTGTACAGCCGGATACTAGGCGAACTGGTCGAGGCGGCGGCGCGCTGCGGTCGGGCCGAGGTGGCCGCCGACGCGGTCCGCCGGCTCGGTGAGATGGCGCGCGCCTGCGGCACCGACTGGATCCTCGGCGTCGAGGCGCGCGCTCGCGCGCTCGTGGCCGACCCCCGCGACGCGGACGAGCTCTACCGGGAGGCGATCGAGCGTCTCGGGCGCACCAGGATCCGCAGCGAACTCGCCCGCGCGCAGCTGCTCTACGGCGAGTGGCTGCGCCGTGAGGGCCGGCGCGTCGATGCGTGCATTAAGCTCCGCGCGGCCTACGACGAGTTCACGTCGATCGCGATGGAGGCGTTCACCGAGCGGGCCCGCGTCGAGCTGGCGGCGGCCGGCGAGAAAGTACGCAAGCGGACCGCGGAGACGCGAGACGATCTGACCGCACAGGAGCGGCAGATCGCCGAACTGGCTCGCGATGGGCTGAGTAATCCGGAGATCGGCGCCCGGCTGTTCTTGTCCCGGCGCACGGTTCAGTACCACCTGGGCAAGATCTTCGGAAAGCTCGGGATCCGCTCGCGCAACGAGCTCGCCAGTGCACTGGCCCACTCCGGGTCCAAGCTGGCCCGGGCTTGACCGCAAGCACCGGGAAGCGCCTACGGGTTTTGCGCCGCGACCGGGCCGTCCCGGTAAGGGGCGAGGAATGCGGTCAGCGCGGCCAGCATCTCCTGGGGAGCCTCCTCGAGGCAGTAGTGGCCGCTGCCGGGAATGACCACACTCTGTACGTCGTCCGCGGCGAGCTTCATCGTGTTCGCGACCCCTTCACCGATGCCTTCCGCTCCGCCGATCGCCAGGACGGGCAGGGCCAGCCGACGGGTTTTGCGCCGCTCGTTCTGCGCGATCGTGGTGTCAAGCGCACGGTAGGCCGCGAAGCTGCCGCGCAGGGCGTCGGGGTCGGCGGCCAGGGCGTCCTGACCTTGCCCCCCAGCGGCGAGCTCCATCGCGGTCGCGATCAGCGCGGTGGCCTCTGCTTCCCTGCCCTGAAGGGCCCGGAGTCTCGGCCGGGCGGGCGCAGGCTCCCGGCGGCCTGGCTGCTGCCGCGGCGTTCCTGGAGCGATCGGTGCTGCTGACCGCCGATCCAGCGCGCCACGCCGAACGCACGCTGGCCGCAGCGCAGGCGAACATGCAGGCTGGCGCCTTCGGCAAGGCTCGGGATCTGCTGGCCGAGGCGGAGGATCAGGGTTCGGGGCCGCTGGACGAGTTCGCCAGCGCCCGGGTGGACCTGCTGCGCGGGCAGATCGCGTTCGCCTCGGGCCCGGACAGCGAGGCATCCCCGCTGTTGCTCAAGGCGGCTAAGCGGCTGGAGCCGCTCGACGTCGGCCTGGCTCGTGAGGCCTACCTGAGCGCGTGGATGGCGGCGCTGTTCACCGGGCGCCTAGCGGCCGGCGGCGATCTGCTGGAGGTCTGCCGCGCCGCCCGGGCCCTTCCTCCGCCCGCGGAGCCGCGGACGGTCGACCTCGTGCTGGATAGCCTGGCGCTGGTCGTGACAGACGGGCCGGCCACCGCGGCACCGATGTTGCGGCGAGCAGTGGCCGCCTTCGCCGACGGGGACATCACCGCCGAGGAAGCCCTCGGCTGGGGCTGGCTGGCCCAGGTGGCCGCCAGCGCGCTGTGGGACAACGACGCCTGGCGCCTGCTGCTGGTCCGGCAGGTCCGGGTCGCCCGTGAGGCCGGGGCGCTCGGCCAGCTGCCGGTCATGCTGGATGCCCTGGGCACGGCCGCCGCGGCCAGCGGTGACTTCGCGGCCGCCTCGGCCCTGATCGTCGAGGCCGACACGATCTGCGAGGTGACCTGGGCCCACGCCGCTCCGCTTACCGCGATGATGCTGGCGTCGCTGCGAGGCCGCCACACCGAGGCCGCCCCGCTGATCGAGGCCACCATCGCCGAGGCTGAAGCCGCCGGACAAGGAATCGCGGTCGCCTACGGGCACTGGGCGGCCGCCATCCTGCACAACGGCCTCGGGCGTTACGAGGAGGCGCTGACGGCAGCCTGCCAGGCCAGCGAGGACATCACCGCACTGCATATCTCGATGTGGGCGCTGCCCGAGCTGGTCGAGGCCGCCGCGCGTGGAGAACAGGCAGGGCTCGCACACGATGCGCTCAAGCAGCTGGCAGAGATTACGCAGGCCTGCGGCAACGATTCCGCGCTCGGCATCGAGGCGCGCTGCCGGGCGCTGCTCAGCCATGGCACCGACGCCGACGACCTGTATCGCGAAGCGATCGACCGGCTGGGCCGTACCCAGCTCCGTCCGGAGCTGGCCCGCGCACATCTTCTCTACGGGGAGTGGCTGCGCCGCGAGGGCCGGCGCGTCCACGCGCGCGAGCAGCTGCGCACCGCCCGCGACATGCTCGCCGCGATCGGCATGGCGGCGTTCGCCGAGCGCGCGCGCCGGGAGCTGATCGCCACGGGCGAGACGGTACGCAAGCGCAGCGTCGAGACCGTCACCACGCTGACCGCGCAGGAGGCCTACATCGCCCGGCTGGCCCGCGACGGCCGCACCAATCCGGAGATCGGCACCCAGCTGTTCCTGTCCGCGCGGACGGTCGAATGGCACCTGCGCAAGATCTTCGCCAAGCTCGGCATCAGCTCCCGGCGCGAACTGCACGCCGCACTAGTGCGGGCTGCGTAGGAGCTACGCCAGCTAGCCCGATGAATTAGCGTTAGAGGCGACCGTGGTCGCGGCCTGCGCACCTGCGGCCCCGATCGGAGACGTCATGAGCCTGTCCGAGTACATCGTCATGTTTGTGCTCGTCGCAATCATGGGAGCTGGCCTGCCGGGCCCGGGTGATGCATCCCTGATCGCGGCGGGCACGCTGGCCGGAGAAGGCAAGCTCAATGTATGGATCGTGCTCGCCTCGGCTCTGGTTGCCTGGATGCTGGGTTCGGTAGTTGGATATGTGATCGGTGTCCACGGGGGACGCAAGCTGCTCGACCACCCGGGCCGCCTTGAGAAATCACGACGGAAACTGCTCGCCAAAGGCGACCACGCCTTTGCGCGGCATAACTTCGTGGCGTCCGTGACGATGCCGGCCTTTGTTTCCGGGATCTTCCGCGTGCGATTCTACGTATTCATATCGGGAGCGCTCGTTGCCGGTATCGGCTGGATCGGGATGTATGTCGGGCTTTCGTATTTCCTTGGCGCAGAGATCGCGAAGCACATCGGAAAAATCGGCACGAAAGCGGTGCTCGGAGTGATCGTAATAGTCGTCATAGGATTGGTTATCCGAGCCGGGGCGTCGCATTGGCGCGCGACCCGGCAAGCAACGCCGGCGTAAGCAGAACACTCCGTACCACCGCGATTGCTGGCCTGGCCTTCTGGCAGTTCAGGTGCGAGGCGGTCGCCGACTGCGGACGCGACCACGACCCGCGGCGGTGCACCAGGCCGGAGACGCTGGCCGCGATGGTGGCCTGGATACGCTCCGGCCAGCAGCTGGCTAACCTCCGTGTGACTTATGCTACTGCCGCTTGCCTCAAGCTATTTTCTCTTCCTGTGATAAAGCTAAGCAGGAGCATGAAGCGACATACGGTCGAAGAGACGCGGTCTTGACGTGACGGACAGCAACGTACGGGAGCGGCTGGTCCCGGCTCGGCGCGTGGCTGGGCCGGGGTTGGACTTCGTCGCGTCCAAGCTTCGCCCGCCGCGGGTGCGGTCCGGGACGGTCCGCCGGTCGGCGCTGCTGGACCGGCTGGCGGGGGAGGATTCCCGGGCGATCGTGTCGGTGGTGGCGCCGCCTGGTTACGGGAAGACCATGTTGCTGGCGCAGTGGGCCGGGCGCGGCGGTCGCGGGTTCGCGTGGGTGTCGGTCGATGAGCACGATAATGACCCGAGGGTGCTGCTCAGCTACGTGGCGCGGGCGCTGGACGGGGTGCAGCCGGTCGGCGCGCGGGTGTTCGAGGCGCTGGCCTCGCCGGTGAGTTCGGTGCCGGGGTCGGTGGTGCCGCGGCTGGCGGCGGCGTTGTGGTCGATGACGGTGCCGGTGGTGCTGGTGCTCGATGATGTGCACCTGCTGGTGAACCGGGAGTGCCAGGATGCGCTGTCGGTGCTGGCCGATCACGTGCCGGGCGGGTCGCGGCTGGTGCTGGCGGGCCGGGATGAGCCGCCGTTGCGGGTGGCGCGGCTGCGGGCGCAGGGCCGGATCACCGAGATCGGTCCGGGGGAGCTGTCGTTGACCCGCCAGGAGGCGGGGTCGCTGCTGCGCTCGGCCGGGGTGGTGCTGGGCGAGGAGGAGGTGGCGGTGCTGCATCAGCGGACCGAGGGGTGGCCGACGGGGTTGTACCTGGCGGCGCTATACCTGCGGGAGGGCGGGCCGCTGGGGACGGCGGCGGTGTCGTTCGGCGGCGCGGACCGGCTGGTCAGTGAGTACATGGAGGCGGAGTTCCTGGCCCGGATCTCCCGGCGGCACCGGGTGTTCCTGACCCGGACCGCGGTGCTGGAGCGGATGTCCGGGTCGTTGTGCGAGGCGGTGCTGGACCAGCCCGGCTCGGCCGGGACGCTGGCGGATCTGGCCCGGTCCAACCTGCTGCTGGTGCCGCTGGACCGGCGCGGCCAGTGGTTCCGCTACCATCACCTGTTCCGGGACATGCTGCTGGCCGAGCTGGAACGCCTGGAGCCTGACCAGATCCCGGTGCTGCGCCGCCGCGCGGCCCGCTGGTGCCTGCGCCACGACCAGCCCGAGGAGGCGCTGGAATACTCCATCGCCGCCGGGGACGTGGATACGGCCGCTGGCCTGGTAGAGCAACTGGCGGTACCGACTGATCGGCAGGGCCGGCTAACCACCGTCCGGCGGTGGTTCCAGTGGCTCGATGAGCGCGACGGGATCGCGGCACACCCCATAATCGCCGTGTGGGCCGCATATCTCGCCGTAGACACGGGGCGGCCAGCCGAGGCCGAGCGCTGGGCCGCCATGGTCGATCGCTGGCAGTACCAGGACGCGGCGCAGCCCATTGACCTTCCTACCGAGGCATGGGCCGCCGGACTGCGAGCCCTAATGTGCCGACGCGGAATCGGGCAGATGCGCGCCGACGCTGACGAGGCGGCGCAGAAGTCCGCGGCCGCGGACATCGCGGCACCGGTACCCGCGGTCTGTCAGGGAGTTGCGCGCATACTGTCCGGTGACCTCGATGGCGGTGACGCGTACCTAGAGCATGCGGTCAGCGTCGCGGAGGAGGTCGGTGCCTACGAGACCCTCTCGGAGGCGCTGGGCCAGCGGTCGCTGCTGGCCATGGCGCGCGGTGAATGGACCAGGGTCGAGGCCCTGTCCGGACAGGCGCGCACCGCGTTGCGCCAGATCGGAATGGAGACCCTCCTCGACTGCGCGGTACACGCCCGCGCAGCCATGCACCGGGGAGACGTCGCCGCGGTGCGCCAGGAGCTTGTCAGCGCCCAACGGCTGCGCCCCGTGGTGACCTACGCGAAACCCCACATCGCCGTTCAGGCCCGGGTCGAGCTCACCCGGGTGCACCTCGCGCTGGCCGACATAGCCGGGGCCAGGACGCTGATGAGGGAAATCGATGACCTGCTCAAGCGCCGGCCCGGCCTCGGCACCCTGGTCGGCGAGGCCGAGACGCTCCGGACTCAGCTGTCGACCGAGCACACCCCCAGCGTCCCCGGGGCGTCGTCACTGACCAGTGCCGAGCTGCGCATCCTGCCGATGCTCACCACGCACCTGTCCTTCCCCGAAATCGGCGCCGACCTGTTCCTGTCACCGCACACCGTCAAGTCACAGGCGATGTCGATCTACCGCAAGCTAGGCGCCTCCTCACGCAGCCAAGCGGTCGCCCGGTCCCGGGAGCTAGGACTCCTGGAAGGATGAGGACCAGTCCGTTATCCCGTGGGGCCCGTCGTGACGTGGACGAGGTGCTCGAACGCCGGTCCGTTCGGATGAAAAGAAACCTGGCCAGCCGGGCACGGGCGGATGCCTGGGCGCTCGCCGTCGGCCGGCTATCCGACCTGGGCGGTCCGGCCGGCCCAGTAGGGCGCCCGGAGCTGGCGTTTGAGGAGCTTGCCCGAGCCGGTGCGCGGCAGTTCGCTCGCGAAGTCGACCGACCGCGGCACCTTGTAACTGGCCAGGTACTCCCGCGCGAACGCCGTGACCTGCTCGCTGGTCAGCGACGATCCAGGCGACCGTACGACGGTGGCGTGCACGGCCTCGCCCCACTGTTCGGACGGGATCCCGAACACCGCGACGTCGTAGATCCCGGGATGCTGTTCCAGCGCGGCCTCGATCTCGGCGGGGTAGATGTTCATCCCGCCGGAGATGATCATGTCGGTCTTGCGGTCGCAGATGTACAGGTAGCCCTCGTCGTCCCAGTAGCCGATGTCGCCGACGGTATGGAAGTCGCCGCGGCTGTTCGACTGGTAGCTGGCGTCGTTCTTGTAGTAGGCGTCGAACGTGACCTTGGACCGCACGAAGACCTCGCCGGGATGGTCCGGCCCGGTGCCGGTGACCTGGTCGCCGTCGGCTCCGACCAGCATGATCTCGATGCCGGGAGCCGGCCTGCCGCACGATCCGGGCTTGCGCATCTGGTCCTGGGGCATCAGCACGGTGTCCACGCCGAGCTCGGTCGACCCGTAGACCTCGAACAGCGACCCGGGCGGGAAGTCGGTCACGTACTGCTGCTTGAGCGCGTAGCTCCACGGCGCCGCGTTGGCCACCATGATGCGCATGGCGGAGCGGTCGTAGCGGTCCTTGACCTGCCCGGGCAGCGCGCAGATCATCCGGATCGGCGCGGGCGCGGCGAACGTCGAGGTCGCCCGGTACGTATCGACCAGCCGCAGCCAGTCCTCGGCGTCGAACTTGCGCTGCACGATGACCGTCTGGCCGAACAGCAGGGCAGCGCTCAGGAACGCGCTGGGGCCGCTGTGGTACAGCGGGCCGCAGGTGAGGTAGATGTCGTCGGGCCGGTAGCCGAGCAGGTTCAGCAGCGCGCCGAGGACTTCGGGATCCGGGGGGCCGGACCGGACCGTGCCCTTGGGCTTGCCGGTCGTGCCCGAGGTGTAGATCATCGTCCCGCCCGTGCCGGCCGCCTCCCCGACGTGGGGCGCATCGGCCGGCGCGGCCGCGATGTCCGCGCCGGTCAGCATCCCGTCCAGGGCCTTCGGGTCCGGGCCGCCGACCGCGATGACGTGCCGCACCTTCTCCAGCTTGGCCCGGAACGCAGCGAACATCGGCGCGTACTCGAAGTCCACGTAGGCGACCTCGGCGTCACTGTGGTTGACGACGTAGAGCGCCTCCTCCGGCGTCAGCCGGTAGTTCAGCGGCACGGCGACCGCGCCGATCTTCCTGGTGGCGTTCATGAGCGCCACGACATCAGGGGAGTTCGGCCCGCACCACAGCACCTTCGCACCCGGCCCGGCCCCGAGCGAGAGCAGCAGGTTCGCCACCCGGTTGGACCGCGCCTGAAGCTCGGCGTACGTCCACACCACCACGGGCCCGCCCGGCCGGTCCTCGATGACGCCCGGCTTGTCCGGCTGGCTCCGCGCGTAGACCGAAAGGGTGTCGTCCGCCATCGCACCTGCCCCTCACGAACGCAGTCAGCGGGCCCAGCGGCTGACCGCATCCGCCGGCTACGGCCAATGTACGGAACCGGCACCGATCGGTAAACCATGACACCGCTGGCCCAGGTCAGGCTATGAGCCCACGGTGTCGGGGAGCCAGATTTGGCCCAATGGAAATGAGGCGTGCCGCCGGGCAGGACGATGACGCTGCCCGGACCTCACGCGGATGGGCACCCTCCATATCGCAGTATGAGATGCTGCGGAAAGTTTGCGCTCAAGTCGGATGGTTCCTGCCTGCGCAAACCCGTACCGTCATCGGCAACGAGCCTTGAACCCGCGATCACAGATGGGAGATTCGCATGCCTGGGCACGTGAGCGAGCCGGTCGGTCCGGTGGATGGCAGGAAGGTGCCCCGGTTCGCCGGCTCTGGTTCGTTCGGCCGACTTCCCGAGATCGACCGGGTCCCTGACTACGACGTCGCCGTGCTCGGCGCGCCGTTCGACAACGGCACCTCCTACCGGCCGGGAGCCCGGTTCGGCCCGATGGCGGTCCGGCAGGCCTCCCGGCACCTGCGAACCGGCCATCACGTCGAACTGGACACCAGCCCGTTCACGGCGATCCAGGTCGTCGACGCCGGGGACGTTCCGGTGACGCCGTTCTCGATCGACGAGGCCATGGCGCAGATCGCCGGGCACGCCGGGGACCTGCTGCAGGGCGACCGGAAGGTCATCGCCGTCGGCGGCGACCACACGATCGCGCTGCCGATGCTGCGGTCGGTGGTCCGCGCGCACGGCCCCGTCGCGCTGGTGCACTTCGACGCGCACCTGGACACCTGGGACACCTACTTCAACGCGCCGACCACGCACGGAACCATCTTCCGGCGGGCCTTCGAGGAGAACCTCCTGGTCGAGGACCACTCGATCCACGTGGGCATCCGCGGTCCCATCTACGGCCGCGCCGACCTCGACGACGATCGCAGGTTCGGCTTCCGGACCATCCGGGCCAGCGACATCGACACGCTCGGGGTCCCCGGGGCGATCGACGCGATCACCGAGCGGGTCGCCGACCTGCCGGTCTATCTGTCCATCGATATCGACGTGCTCGACCCGTCCTTCGCGCCCGGCACCGGGACGCCGGAGGCGGGCGGCCTGTCCAGCCGGGAACTGCTGCGCGTGCTGCGCGGCCTGACCGGCCTCAACCTGGTCAGCGCGGACCTGGTCGAGGTGGCCCCGGCCTACGACCATGCCGAGATCACCGCGATCGCCGCCGCCACGGTGATCTTCGACATCATCGCCCTGCTGGCCAGGCGGGCATAACCCCCACTGCCGAGCCCCTCGCTTTGGACGTGATCGTCATCGGCGGCGGGCTGTCTGGCGGGCTCAGTCGTGGGCGGCTTCGGCCAGGGTGCGGGCTAGTTCGGCGGGCCGGGTGAACATCACCTCGTGGCTGCCAGACATGGGCACGATCTTGCACGGGCCCAGCCGGGACGACATGCCCGGATGCCATGTGCCCTCGGGCAGCGCCCGGTCCTCCGACACCGCGATGTAGCTCTTGGGGAGCCCGGCCCGGTAGAACTCCGCGAGGTCGAGCTTGACGTCCCAGGGCTGGAACGGCTGCGGCACCAGCCGCTCCCATACCGACCTCGCGTCCTGCGGCCGCGCGTCCTGGATGAAGAAGTCGCGGAACACCTCCCAGGGGCATTCCACGGTGTTGTCGGGACTCTGGCTCGCGGCCTTGAGGAACATGCCGGTCTGCTCGGGCGGGAAATTGTCGTTGACGCTGGCGCCGTCCTCGACCACGAAAGCGGTATGGAACACCAGCCGCTTGAGCCGGTCGGGTATTACCTGGGACACCCGGCTGACGACCGAACCACCGAAACTGTGACCTACCAGAACGACGTCACGCAGATCCCGTTGCTTCATGAAATCCGTGACGGCTTTTACGTAGTCGTCGTGAGTGATGCCGGCCCGGCTCACTCCCGGCCAGTGACCGGGATAGGTGGGCGTATACACGGTGTGCCCGAGTTCGCGCAGGCACCACGCGGTCGGCTCCCAGGCCCATCCGCCGTGCCACGAGCCATGCAAGAGCACAAACGTCTCACCCATCGTGCTCAGCTCCGCTATCGGGATGGTGCACGGCCCGGCCCTGACGCGCCGGGATGAGCACCTCCGGATCCGTCATGGCCACCTCCAAGCTCCCCCGACGATCGTAGGCACGTACCCGCGGCGGCTTCATCGGGGGCGGCTGACAGGAAGCCGGGCCATCCGCCGGCAGCTGGTGCCATACTGCTCGCCGAGCGCATGGGCCGCGGCCGGCTGCCCACCCTGCAGCCCTTCGGCCTGACCTTCGCCGCGTACGAGGCGCTCCGCCTGCTCGCCTTCACCCGGAGCGGATCCATGCCCATGGGCAAGATGGGCATACGCCTGATGCCCATCCGGCCTCGGTCACCAACGCCATCCGGCGGCTGGAGCAGCGCGGGACCTCGGCGTCGACGTCGGCCATGTCGGTCCCTTCGCTTGAGGAAATGCGTCACAGGCCGCGCTCGATGGGCAGGACGCCTTGCTTGGCGGCCTTGACCAGGGCGGCGTGGTCGGCTTCAGTCTGGTCGGCGTACAGCCGGGCGAACCGGGCCAGGGCGGCGTCGAGCCGGTCCGAGGAGCCGACATACCCGACGATCATCGACGCGCCGCTGGTGCGGGCGTGCCCCTTGGCCAGCAGGTGGCCGGTGATCGCGGCATAGTCGGCCAGGGCCGCGGCGTCGATGGAGTCCAAGGCCACGGTGCCCTTCATGTTCCGGAACTGGCGGACGTAGTACTGGTGCCCGCCGACGGTGGCCCAGCCCAGCAGCGGATCGCTGACCGTCTGCAGAGCCTGCTGGTACTCCACCACCCGCTGGCCCTGGTGGGCGTGCCAGGCGGAATCACCGTGCACGTAGCGGGCCAGGACCGACCGGCGGGCCTGCTTGAGCTGGAGGAACAGCACGTCGTCGGGGCTGCTGCCCTCCAGTAGCGCGACGTAGGCGCGCAACCCGACGCTGCCCACGCCCACCACCTTGTGGGCGATGTCGATCAGCGTGTACCCGCCCAGGGCCCGCCGCCAGTGCGGGGCCAGCGTGCCCAGGTACTCGTCCAGCGCGCGGGCGATCTGGTCCGCCTCGGCGTAGTTGATCCTGGTCACCAGCGGCGGATCCTCCACGATGCGGCGCTGCCCGTCGCGCTCGCGGGTAAACCTGGGCAGCGCGCGGTCACTGGTCCGGCGCCGCGCCTGGGCCGCGGCCCGCCTGATCTCGGCGCGCAGCGACTTCCCGATCGCGCGCTGCTGCAGCCGGTCCGCGTCCAGCCGCTGGTAGGACCGGGCCAGCAGCGGCGTGGAGGCCAGTGCGCGGACCTCGTCCCGGTACCCGGCCACGCACTGCCGCACGGCCGCCTCGCACTGGGACTCGCCGGCGCCGTTCTGCCGGCCCGCGACCCAGATGCTCGCCACCAGCCGGCGCAGATCCCACTCCCAGCCGCCGGGGTGCGCCTCGTCGAAGTCGTTCAGGTCGATGACCAGGTCCCGCTCCGGCGAGGCGTAGAAGCCGAAGTTCCCCAGGTGCGCGTCGCCGCAGATCACCGGCGTGATGCCGGTGGAGGGCAGCCCGGCCACGTCCGCGGCCATCACGACCGCCGCGCCGCGCAGGAATCCGTACGGCGAGGCGGCCATCCGGCCGACCCGCACCGGGATCAGCCAGTCCAGCCGTCCTTGGTGGGACTTGGTGATCAGCTGCACCGGATCGGGCCGGCTGGCGGGCGGGGACCAGTCCCCCAGCGAACGGCGCGGCACCTGGTTGCGGAGCTCCCGGCCCATCCGGTACCGGTCCTGCCTCGAAGTCGACCGCCGCCGGAGCGAGGTAAACGCATCGTTGTCCGCTGAGGCCAGGACGACATGGCCGCGGAGCCGGTTCACAGGTTGCGCCGGTTCGCTCATCGCCCCATCATCCAACTCATTTATCCGAGGTAAAACCTCCGGAGCGGAAGAGTTACCGAAGTCGGTATCCGATGGCAAACCCTTATCGCGAAGGGTTACGGGAGTCAGTGTGCGGGGCTCAACGTGTTCCCCTGGATGCGTCCCGACGACCTGGTGTTCAACTACTGGGTCAGCAGCTCCACGGCCGCGTCGATGAGACAGCGCCTGCGAGAAGGCCTATTCGCCGGTTTCCGCGCGCCGGCGTCGACCCTCATAGTATGTATGCCATAGAGATGAAAGGGATAAATATGTAAGCTAATTCCAGGCGATGAGTTCAGCATGCAACAGGGGGTGCCGGTTGTGGATGACATCACCGTCGGATTGCGGGCGCCGTACGACGCGTCCGGCGGCGCGGCGGGGCTGAAGCGATTCGTGGCCCGAGTGGAGGCGACCAGCATCGACCGCGTGTGCGTCGGTGACCATGTCGCGTTCAAGGGCGGCCGCGGTTTCGACGGGCTGCTGAACGCCACGGCGCTGGCCGCACTGTCGCAGCGGATCACCGTACAGACTGCGGTATACCTGCTGCCGTTGCGGCACCCGGTGCCGGTAGCACGTCAGGTGGCCTCCCTGGCCGCTCTCGCGCCCGGGCGGGTGAACTTCGGGGTCGGAATTGGAGGCGAAGATCCGACTGAGCTCCGCGCCTGCGGCATCGACCCGGCGACCCGGGGACGCCGTATGGATGAGGCGCTGACCGTGCTGCGGCCGCTGCTGGCCGGCGCCGAGGTCAGCATGTCCGGCGACTTCTTCCGCCTGGACCGGGTCCGCATCCGCCCGGCGCCGACCCCGCCGGTGCCAATCGTGATCGGCGGGCGGTCGGACGCGGCTTTGCGTCGGGTCGCCCGGTATGGCGACGGCTGGCTGGGCTTGTGGGTCTCGCCGGAGCGTTACGCGGACGCGACCACGCGGATCAGCCGGTACGCCCGGGACGCGGGCCGTGCCACCACCCGCTGGCAGCACGGGATGCACGTCTGGTGCGCCTTTGGCACCTCGGCCGAAGCAGCCAGGTCCCGACTCGCCATGGCTATGGAGGAGTTCTACCAGACCCCATTCAGCAAGTTCGAACGATACTGCCCGTGCGGGACAGCACAAGAAATCGCGGCCAGCTTGCAGCCGTATGTTGACGCGGGCTGTGGGTCGTTCAACCTGATTCCGCTAGGCGACGACCAGGACCTGGCGATTGAGGGAGCCGAGGCGGTGCGCACCACACTGCGAGGAAGAGCGCAGCGGATGTAGGCAGGGCGTCAATTCAGCCGCGATCCATCGGCGGACGGTTTCAGGCCGGTGGTCCCAGTACGAACGGCATGTCGGGCGGGCTGATGAGCTCGGCAGGCACCCGCGGCTTGCGCCCGGGAGGGTAGTGACGGCCGTCGAAGAACCAGTCGTACCCCTCAAGATCGTCGGTGTCCTGGCCGAGGATCCGCCCGGTCCGGCCGAACTCGTCGAGGACCGCATCGAGGCCGTAGGCCTGCACCGGGCACACCTTCATGCACACCGCGCATCCGGCGGCCTGGGCGACGATCGGGAAGCACCGCTTCGTGTTGAGCTTGATCTTCGTGACGCCGCGGTGCTCGCGCCGCGCGCTCGGGATGGCGCCGACCGGGCACCGGCGCACGCACACCTGGCACCGGTCGCAGATCCCTTCGAGCCCGTAGTCGACCGGCGCGTCGAACTCCAGCGGCGCATCGGTGTAGATCACCCCGAGCCGGCAGCGCGAGCCGGCCTGCGGCGTGAGCAGCTGGCCGTTGAGCCCCAACTGGCCTAGGCCCGCGGCGACGCCGTAGTGGATGAAGATCGACTCACCCTCCTGGTCATCGCCCTGAGCCCGGTACCCGGCGCGGTTCAGCCAGCCGCACACTGCGGTCATGGCATCCATCAGCTCGGCGTAGGTGCTCAGCGCGGCCTGCTCGGAGGCGGAGGTCGGGAGCATCTGAGTGGTGGCGTAGTTCTGCTCCAGGATGCACACGATGACCCGGTCCTGCGGGTGCTTCCCGGCGTACTCGGCGAAGGTGTATTTCGGGTCGTACCTGGCCACCCCGACCGCGCTGAGGCCAAGAGCGGCGGCCTCGTGCTTGAGCCGGGCCGTCAGCTCCGCTGCGGGCGCGGTCGGCACCTCCGGCGGCTGCCAGGGCTCTTGCAGGCGCGACAGCCGGACCGCGCGGCGGGCCTTGAGCAGGCGCGGCGCGACCGGCAGCCAGGCCCGCCACAACCGGGGCGCCACCCAGGCCATCGTGTCCGCGTGAATATGGAAGAAGCTGCGCAGCGGCGCCGCGTCGAAGGCGGCCTGCTCGGCCAGCTCGTCCCGGCGGATACCCGGCACCGTCCGGAGCTCCGCTGGCACCCGGACCGGGTCGAACGGCGCCCAGGCACCGCGCGGCGCCAGGTACGGCCGACGGAACACCGCGGGCAGCGACGGGAATTCCCGCAGCCGCTTCAGCACCGGCGGGGACATGCCGCGGCCCAGCCAGGGGGTCAGGGCATGCTCCAGCACGTGCGAATATCGCAGCAGCTGCCGCCGGGCGAACCCCCGCCGACGGACCCGGACTCGCCGCACCGCCGTAGAGGCTGGTTGGCGTCCGGCACGCATCACGTTCGGCTTCCCTCGTCCGCGGTTAAGACCTTTATAGTTTAATTGTAGAGTTATTTCAACCTATTCAAAGTGACCGGTCAGACCGGCGGCAGGGCTCAGGTTCGGGCTCGCGGTCTGGCCCGCGAGCGATGCCGTCCTATTCGAATGGCGGCCGGCCGCCGCTGCCGCGCCGCGGTCCGCGGCGCTGGCTGCGGCTCCCTCTATACTGGAGCACCTCCACACCGACCAGGAGGCCCCCCTCCGTGCGGCCGAGTAAACAGAAGACCGTTACGGCACCTAGCGGCGCGAACGTCAGATCGCAAGCGGGTGCGGGGGCCAGTGCCCGGCTGGAGCAGGCCGGCCCGGCTGACGGGCGGTCAGGCGATCGCCGTACCCGGCGCAGCACCGAGGAGGTCCGCCGGATCATCCTCGCGGCGGCTCAGGACATGTTCGCCGAGGGCGGGTACGCGGGTACGTCCACCCGCGCGATCGCCCGGCAGTGCGGAGTCGCCGAGCACCTCATCTTCCGCCACTTCGGAACCAAGGCCGGCCTATTCGACGCGGCGATCAGGGTGCCGTTCGAGGAGTTCCTGGCCGGATTCGCGCTGGCGTGGGAGCAGGGCTCGCGCACGGCCGAGGACGTGGACCAGCGCGCCGGGCTCTACCTTACCGGCCTGTATGAGCACCTGCTCGCCCATCGCAAGCTGCTGCTCGCGCTGATCCGCGCGGCACAGGAAGACGGCGCGGAGGTATCCGCGCTGATGAGCGGGGCATCCTCACCGCTGCGCCGGTACTTTGACCGCGTCGAGTACCTGGCCAGCACGTCGATGAACCAGGTCGGCTGGCTGGGCGTGGACGTGCCGGTGGTGGTCCGGGCGACGTTCGCCATGGTCCTGGGTATGGCGATGGCCGACGAATGGCTCTTCCCGCCGGACGAGGAGCACCCCCACCCAGAGCGGATAGTGGCCGAGATGCACCAGTTCATGGTGCACGGCCTGGCCCACCGTAGCCCGCCGCCACCGGGCCGACGCCCTTGACACGGCCACGCGATACGGCCACGATTCAGTTAAACTAGTAGTTTTCGTTAACTATTTATGCCAGTATCGTGGCCGTCGCCGGGCAGCCGGCCGGAGCCCAGTGAAATCAGCCCAGGCAGGGATGAAAGCATGCGGATCCTGCTCAAATACGACCTGCGGGTCCCAGAGGGCTCGCCGGAGAGGTTCTATGCCGAGTGCCTCGACCAGTGCCGGTGGGCGGACGAGCGCGGCTTCTCGGGGGTGCGCTTCCACGAGCACCATCGCAGCGACGACGGCTATCTGCCTTCCCCCGTGGTCATGGCGTCGGCCGTGGCGGGCCGGACCAGCAGCCTCGCGCTGCGCTGCTCGGTCATCGTGCTTCCGCTACACGATCCGGTGCGCATGGCCGAGGACCTGGCCGTGCTCGACCTGGCCAGCGGAGGGCGGCTGGAACTGGTCGTGGCGGCCGGCGACGTGGCAGGCGAGTTCGAGATGTTCGGCCAGGAGATCGCCCGCCGTACCGAGCTGCTCGAAGAAGGGATCGAGGCCCTCCGGCTGGCCTGGACAGGCGAGCCGTTCACTTTCCACGGCCGGCCGGTGAAGGTGCGCCCGCGGCCCGGCCGCCAGATACCGATCGCCATGGGCGGCTCGTCCGCCCGGGCAGCCCGGCAGGCGGCCCGGATCGCGGACGGCTTCGAGCCTGCGCCACGGAAGTATCTCCAGACCTACCTGGCTGAATGCGAGCGGCTCGGCCGGCCGCCGGGCTGGTACCCCGGGCCGGGGCACGAACTGCGCCTGCTACACGTCGCGGAGGATCCGGACGCCGCCTGGGAACGGATGAGACGGCACGCCCGGCACGAGAACGACTCCTATCTCGCCCTGACCAAGCCAGCCGGTACCCAGGTCGGTTACTCGGCGGTCACCGACGCCGATCAGCTGCGCGCAGACGGGTCCTACCTGGTGGTGACCCCGGACGAAGGCCTGCGGCTGGTCCGCGAGCTCGGCCCGGACGCCGAGATCCAGCTCCACCCGCTGATGGGCGGCATGGACCCGGAACTCGGCTGGGAATCGCTGCAGCTGTTCGAAGCCAAGATCATGCCCCAACTCGCCGCGGAAGGATTCCTGTGATGACCGTCGCCGGCCAGGACGATGCAATCGAAGCTATCAGGCAGCTCAAGGCGCGGTACTTCCGCCTGATGGACACCAAGCAGTGGGACGCCTACCGGCAGGTGTTCACCGACGACATGGTCTTCTACTTCGAATCCGAGGACGCGCCGATCGCGACATCCGGTGATGAATTCGTGGCTTTCGTCCGCAGTCGGCTGGCGACGGCACTGACGGTTCACCAGGGTCACACACCGGAGATCGAGCTGACCTCACCCGATTCGGCCCGGGGAGTATGGGCGATGTTCGACTGGGTCGACGATCCGGACCAGCATCGCGCCTTCCAGGGCTTCGGGCACTATCACGAGGAGTACCGGCGGGGCGCAGACGGCCAGTGGCGCATATCGCGGCTCCGGCTGAGCCGTCTGCGCGTCGACCAGGTCGCGCCCAGCTCAGGGGGGGTGTCCCGGTCGACGCCCGCGCCGAAGTGAGCGGCGCGCCCGTCCCGGGCCGCGTCGCCCTGGTGACCGGCGGGACACGGGGTATCGGGGCCGCCGTCACTAGCCAGCTGGCCGCCGACGGGATCCGCGTCGCCGCCGTGTACGCGCGCGATGACGACCGGGCCGCGCAGCTGATGGCGGAGCTGAGCACCGCGGGCGCCGCCCCCGTCTCGGCGTACCGATGTGACATCTCCGACCAGGCGACCTGCCACGACCTGGTAAAGCAGGTGATCAGCGAACACGGCAGCCTTGACTACCTGGTCAACAACGCGGGCCTGCTGGAGGAGCGGCGGGTGGACCGGACCGAGCCCGCCGACTGGCACCGCGCGCTCGAGGTGAACCTGTCCGGACCGTTCTACCTAGCTCAGGCGGCGTGGGAGCACATGGTCGCGCGCGGGTTCGGCCGCATCGTCAACGTCAGTTCGGTCACCGCGTTCACGGGCAACCCGCGGGAAACCGCCTACGGCGCGGCCAAGGCGGGCCTGCTCGGCCTGACCCGGTCGCTGGCGCTGGCGGGCGCCCGGCGGGGTATCACCGTCAACTGCGTGGTCCCGGGTGTCTTCGCCACGGACATGACGGCGTCCATGAGCGAGCGGGACCAGGAGGCGATCCTCAGGATGATCCCGCTGGGCCGGCACGGCCGCCCCGACGAGCTCGCGCACGCGATCCGGTTCCTGCTGGACGACCGGTCCGGGTACATCACCGGCGCCGTGCTCGTGGTGGACGGCGGTCTGAGCATGGGCACCTAACCCGAGTACTGGCCGGCGTTCTGTTCGTTAGCGATTCCCCTGGCCGGCCAGGCTCGCGGCCACATCGCGCCATCGCCGCCGGTCCTCGGCCGATCGCAGCACGGCGCCGTATGGCGCGACCCGGTCGACCAGCCCGCCGTACCGACGGCTCAGCTCCGCGGTCAGGTCATCCCAGGCCGCGGTGACGCTGAACGCGTCGACCATCTCCGCTGTCACCAGCGACGGCATCGCCGCGGTGTCACCGCGGGCCATCAGGTGATGAAGTTCGCCGCACACATCACCCCAGCCGTGGGTGTCGAAGACAGGACGGTAGGTGCGGGTCGACCCGTAGAACGCGATCTGCCGGGCGATGGCGGCCCGTTGCCGCCGGACTTCCTCTTCGGTGTCGCCGACGGCGACGAAGACCGGGCAGCAGAGCGTGACCTGGTCTCGGTTCCGCCCGGCCGAAGCGGCCCCGGCCGTGACGGCCGGCAGCACGGTGGCCCGGAGGAAATCCGCCGAGTGCAGCGGATGGAGGAACACGCCGTCGCAGCACTCGCCCGCCATCCGCAGCATGGCCGGGCCTACGGCGGCCACCCACACCGGGACATCGGGGTGGCCGATCGGGCCGGGGTTGAAGAAGTCGGTCAGCAGCGAGAAGTCGTAGAAGTCACCGGCAAAGCGCAGGCCGGAGCCGTCCTGGAAGGCGGCGAAGATGGCGCGCACCGCACGCACGTATTCACGCAGCCGCGGCACCGGCCGGTCGAAGGAGGTGGAGAACCTGCGCTCGATATGCGCCTTGACCTGGCTGCCCAGGCCCAGCACGAACCGCCCGCCGCTGGCCTCGGCGAGATCCCAGGCCAGCTGCGCGGTGACCATCGGGCTGCGCGGGAAGGCCACCGCGATCCCTGATCCGGCCCGGATCCGCTCGGCGGCAGCAAGGCCGACGCCGCAGGTCAGGAACGGATTGTGCCTGGTCTCGGTGACCCACATCGCGGCGAAGCCCGCCTCCTGGACGGAGCGCGCGGCCCTGGCCGCCTCGGACAGCCGCACGCCGTCGGGAAAGTAGCAATCAAGCTCCATACCAGGCCTCCGTCACGCCACCTGGCCCGCCAGGCCTGATGCCGCTAGACTCGTTTAATAGTTGTACTGTTTTCATATCACCTCGGGAGCGCAGATGGCAGATGATCTGGTGCTGTGTACCGTCGAGGAGGGCGTCGCGCTGCTGACCCTCAACCGGCCCGAACGGAAGAACGCCTGGACCATCGCCATGGAGGAGCGGTATTTCGACCTGCTCCGCGCGTGCGAGCGCGACCCCGACGTGCGGACCATCGTGGTGACCGGGGCCGGCACCGCGTTCTGCCCGGGCCTGGACGCGCAGGACCTGGAAGACATCGCGGCCGGGAGCAGCCGGCGCCCTTCCCGGGACCGCCGCCCGGCGACCTACCCGACGACCATCGCCAAGCCGATCATCGCGGCGCTGAACGGCGCGTGCGCGGGCATAGGCCTGATCCAGGCCCTGGTCTGCGACGTCCGTTTCGCCGCGGCGGGCATCAAGATCACAACGGCCTTCGCCCGCCGCGGGATCATGGCCGAACACGGCATCGCGTGGCTGCTGCCTCGCATCGTGGGCACCGGCCGGGCCATGGACCTGTTGCTGTCCGGCCGGATCCTGCTGGCGGAGGAGGCACTGGCGCTGGGCCTGGTGAACCGGGTCGTCCCGGCCGAGGACCTGCTGGCCCAGACTCTGGACTACGCGCGAGACATCGCCGCCAACTGCTCGCCCATCGCCACGGCCAGCATGAAGGCCCAGGTCTACGCGGCCGCCGAATCGTCGCTCGAGGCGGCCAGGCTCCAGGCGCTGGGCCTGTGGGCGGACCGGCACAAGGGGCATCCGGACTTCGGCGAGGGGATACGGAGTTTCGTCGAGAAGCGGCCGCCGAAGTTCGAAGCCTTCGCCCGGCCGTAATGGCAACCGGGGACTTCGTGCAAATCCTGGCCAATATAGGGAGCCGTCGATGACCCTGACGCCGCAGGCGCTGGAAGCCAGGCAAGAGTGGTTCCGCGAGCACTGGAAGAGCGATATCGCCTTCAACCAGCTGATAGGCATCGAGATCCTCGACTGGCAGCCCGGCCTGGTCCGCGCCCGGGTGCCCTTCGCCGACCGGTTGTCCGCGCACGACGGAGTCTTCCACGGCGGAGTCGTCGCCACGCTCATCGACACGACGGGCACCGGCGCGGTCATCTCGGGCCACGACTTCAACCGCGGCAGCCGGCTCACCACCGTCTCAATGAACGTGCAGTACATGTCAGTGGCGCCCGGCGAAGACCTGATCGCCGAGGGGATCTGCACCCGTCGCGGACGGACACTCAGCTTCGCCCGGGTATCGGTCACCAGTGCCAGCGGGAAGCTCCTGGCGGAGGGCATGCTCACGGTGAGTATCGCAGGCGAGCGGACGGGAGCCGCCGGGATCGAGAACGCAGACGCCGGCGGGCTCCAGGGCTGACCGCGGCGAAACTACGCCGTCGTCATGCTAGCGCCGATTGACCACCTAGTAGTTAAATGATTAAACATCACTGACTAAGTGCCTGGGCGAGGAGACGCCCTCGGCACGGCGGGCGGATGGAGCGAAACATGGCACACGGAATCCTGCTGGTGTTGAGCGACCCCGTCAGCACAGCTGACGACGCCGCATACAACGACTGGTACGACAACATCCACTTGCCCGAGGTGCTCGCCCTCGCGGGCTTCAAATCGGCCAGGCGCTTCCGGATGAGCGAGGTGCAGTTGCCCAGCCAGGGCGGCCTGGAATCGGTGAGCCGCCGGTTCCCGAGCCGGTACGTGGCCACCTACGAGGTGGAAGGGCCGGACCTCGCGCTCGCGGCCAAGGCGCTGACGGAGGGGTCGCCCGAGCTCACCGTCAGCCCCGCGATAGCCTATGACCGCATCATCGCGGTGCTGTTCGAGGAGATCAGCAGCCGATGAACAGCGAGTCCGCCGAGGCCCTGGCTGAAGTCCTGGCCGCGGAGCGGGAAATCACCCGGGTGCTGCACCGGTACTGCCACGCCGTCGACCGCCACGACATGCAAGAACTGCTGTCGGTCTACCATCCGGACGCGGCGGACGAGCATGGGAGCTACGCCGGGGACGCCAAGGGCTTCGTCGCCTACATGGACGAGCGGATGCCGCGCGTGTACCAGGCCACGATGCACGCGCTGAGCAATATCAGCATCGACCTGCAAGGCGACGTCGCGTTCACCGAAAGCTATGTGACCGCCAGTCACCTGATCCGGCCGGAACTCGGCGGCGGCCTGTTCTGGTTCGCGGGACGCTACATCGACCGGTTCGAGAAGCGGTCGGGCGAATGGCGGATCGCCCACCGCAAGCTGCTGCGGTCATGGGAGAAGGTCGAGCCGGCGGCGCGGGCACTGGACGGCGGTGTGGCGCTGCCCGATCCCTCACCGCACACCGACGGCCTCCGCACGCGCGAGGATCTGTCCTACTCCAGGGGCTGAGGCGCTAGGGGCTGAGGCCCGGTCACCGGCGCCCGGCTGGACCTCAGGCGAAGTCATCGCCGCGGATCAGCCGCACTGGGTTGTACTCCATGACCGCCTCGCCGCGCTGATTGCGGACCAGGTTCCTGGTCGTTACCACGCCCCGGCCCGGTCGGCTCGACGCCCGCGACTCGGTGACCTCGACCGCGACGTGAAGGGTGTCGCCCACGTACACCGGCTTGCGGATATCGAGGTCGGAGTGCATGAAGGCCAACCCGGTACCGTGCAGCACATTGGTCTGCTGCACCAGTCCCTCCGCCACGATGAAGGTCAGCCCGCCAGGTATGAGGCGGCCGGTGTAGCCGCCCTCGGTGGCATGGTCGGCTTCCAGGAACAACGGCTCGGTATAGAGAGACAGCCCGAGGAAGCTGATGAGGTCGGTTTCGGTCATCGTGCGCGCCGGCGTACGGAACGCCAGCCCGACGGGCATCTCCTGCCAGGTACGCCCCGTGGCGAGCAGCGGCAGTTCTGTTGTATCGGGCATGAAACTTCCTCCCAGTAAGTCGGGCCGCCGACCGCGGGCGGGCGCCATCTATATAGTTATATTACTTAACTTAGATATCTTTTTAAAGCGCTACGCTGCGGGCGATGGCCGGCTCGTGGCCGGCCGCACCTACGCGGACCAGCCGATGGCCTTCTGCGATCGCAGCATCTCGATCCTGGCTGGAGTAAACCCGTAGTCCCGCAGCACCGATACGGTGTCCTCACCCGGCGCCGGCGGGGGCCTGCCTATCCGGGTAGCCGAGACGCTGAAGCGAGGCGCCGGTGCCGGCTGGACCACGCCGTCGACCTGGACGAAGCTCGAGCGGGCGCGGTTGTGAGGATGACGTGGCGCCTCCTCCATGCTGAGCACGGGCGTCACGCACGCATCGGTGTTCTCGAAGTAGGCGGCCCATTCATCCCGGGTGCGGGTGCGGAAGATCTCAGCGAACCGGGCCTTGGTCTCGGGCCAGCGGCTCTGGTCGTTCTGCGTTGCCTCGGCCTCCGGCTCCAGGCCGAGCTTGCCGATCAGCGTGGCGTAAAACCGCGGCTCGATCGCGCCCACGGCCACATGCTTGCCGTCTGCCGTCTCGTAGACCTCGTAGTACGGCGCCCCGGTATCCGCGAAGTTCGTGCCAGGTGTCGTCGACCAGCGGCCCTGCGCCACTAGGCCGTAGAGCATCGCCGTCAGCAGCGCCGAGCCGTCGGTGATCGCCGCGTCCACGACCTGACCGCCTCCGCCGCGCGCCACGGCGAGCAGTGCGCAGACGATGCCGTACGCGAGGATCAGCCCGCCGCCGCCCATGTCGCCGACGAGATTCACCGGCGGCAGCGGGCGCTCGCCCTGCCTGGCCACCTGGTACAGCGCACCAGACAGGGCGATGTAGTTGATGTCGTGCCCGGCGGTCGCCGCCAGCGGGCCGTCCTGCCCCCAGCCGGTCATCCGACCGTAGATCAGCCCCGGGTTACGCGCGAGGCAGGCATCGGGCCCCAGGCCGAGGCGTTCCATGACCCCGGGCCGGAATCCCTCGATGAGGGCGTCCGCCTGCGCGGCCATGTCCAGCAGCAGTTCGGTCGCCCCTGGCGCCTTGAGGTCGACCCCCAGTGAACGCCGCCCCCGGTGAAGTACGTACCGGGTCGGATCGGTCCCGCGGACCCTGCGTTCGGTGTCCGGCAGGTCACCGGAATCCGACCAGCGATCTACGCGGATGACGTCGGCGCCGAGGTCGGCCAGCAGCATCGCCGCGAAGGGCCCGGGCCCCATCCCCGCCATCTCGATAACCCGAATACCGTCCAGCGGTCCCAAGGCTGCCTCCAGGCCTCGTGAGGTACGGAAACAAGGCGGCTGCGCCCGGTCGCCGAATCTCTTCTTCAATCTACTTGTCTTACCCAGATAAACAAGTCATATTATTAATCTGTTAACCCCAACACTCGCTCACGGCCGGCAGCGGCCCGTGACCGGAGATCTGACCGTCACAGGCGGTCCGCCCACCGGGAGGTCTGCCGTGGATTTCGGCCTATCGGACGAGCAGCGGATGCTGAAGGAGGTCGCCCAGGCGTTCGTCGCGGAGGTCTGCCCGCCCGAGCGCGCCAAGGAGTGGGACGAGGCTGATACCACCCCCGAGGAGCTGTTCAAGGGCGTGGCCGACATGGGATGGCTGGCCCTGCCGTTCCCGGGGGCAGATGGCGGAGGGGACGGCGGCGCGATCGAGCTCACCGTGCTGGCCGAGGAGCTGGGCCGCGCCAGCCTTGATGTCGCCATGTGCTACATCGGCGGCGTGGTAATTGGCCTGACCATCCACCGGTGGGGCAGCCAGCAGCAGCGGGACACCCTCCGCGAGAGGATGTTCACCGGTCAGCTCCGCTACGCCGTCGCCATGAGCGAGCCCGACAGCGGCTCCGACACCGCCGCGCTGCGCACCCGCGCCGTCCTGGACGGCGACCGGTTCATCGTCAACGGCCAGAAGATGTGGTGCACCGGCGCGGGCGTACCCGGCACCCACATTGCCATGTACGTGCGCACCGGCGACAGCGAACCCAAGCACAAGGGCATCAGCCTGCTGCTAGTCGATCCCGGCCTGCCCGGTGTCGAGCTGCGCCGCATCCCCACCCTGGCCCGGCACGTGCTGGGCACCTATGAGATCTACCTCACTGACGTCGCCATCCCGGCCGAAGAGATCGTCGGTCGGCTGAACGACGGCTGGCGGGTAATGGTTTCCAACCTCGAGCTCGAGCGCGCGCTGATGAGCGGCGCCTACGTCGGCGTCGCCCAAGCCACCCTGGATGAGATGCTCGCCTATTCCAAGCAGCGGACGCAGTTCGGCCGCCCCATCGGCACGTTCCAGGCCTTGGCCCACAGGATGGCCGCCCTGCAAACCGAGATCGACGCGGCCCGGATGCTGGCCTACCGCGCCGCCTGGCTCGTCTCCCATCACCAGCCCGCCGCCCGCGAAGCCGCCATGGCCAAGCTCAAGGGCTCGGAAACCTATGTCGCCGCTGCCCGTCTCGGCATGCAGGTCCTGGCCGGGCACGGCTTCTCCACCGAAAGCGTCATGAGCTTCCGCTGGCGGGAATCCATCGTCGCCACCATCTCTGGCGGCACCAGCGAGATCCAGCTCAACGCCATTGCCCGCGCGATGGGCCTTCGCACTTACTGACCGGAGGGTTAGAACCGTCGCGCTCTTTCCGCGTGCGGTTCGTCCTGCCGCTGGTCCGTACCGGGCGCGAAGCCTCACCGGCGCCCCTGCCTTACCGGGGCAGGCCAAGGGCCCGTTCGGCCAATATGTTCAGCTGGATCTGGGTGGTCCCGCCGTAGATCGACTCGGCTAGCGCGGCCAGCGATGTCCGCTGCAGCTCGTCGAGCCCGTAGCCGGGTTCCACGAGCTGCCCGGCGGCACCGAGGGCATCGAAGGCCAGGGCGCCCAGGCGCTGGTGAAACGAGGACGCGAACACCTTCGCGGCCGAGGGGAGGTGACCTACCGGCCCGTCGGCCATCGCGTGCTCCATCAGCCGCAGCGCCTGCCAGTGCGCGACCTTCGCGTACGCCCACGCGTCGGCGAGTTGCCGCCGCAGAGCCGGTCCGATCGCCGGCCTTTCCCCCAGCGCCCGCGCCAGCCGCTCCACCTCGTGAACGAAGCGCATCTGCTGGGACGCCAGGCTCGCGCCGCGCTCGGTGCCGAGCGCGCCCATCGTGACCCACCAGCCATCGCCCGGCTCGCCGACCACGAGGTCGGCGTCGGTTCGCGCTCCGTCGAGGAACGTCTGGCAGAACTCGTTGCTGCCGCACAGGTTCCGGATCGGCTGGATGGTCACGCCGTCCTGGGCCACCGGGACGAGCAGCATCGAGAGCCCGCTATGCCGCTCGCTGGCCGGGTCGGACCGGGCCAGGACGTAGAGCCAGTCGGCTCGGGCTCCGATGCTGGTCCAGATCTTCTGGCCGTCCAGGATCCACTGACCGTCGTCCAGGCGGGCCCGGGTACGCACCGCGGCGAGGTCGGATCCGGCTCCCGGTTCGCTGAACCCCTGGGCCCAGGACTCCTCGACGGCCAGGATCCGGGGCAGGAACCGGAGCTTCTGCGGCTCGGAGCCGACGGCGAGCAGCATCGGGCCGAGCAGCTCCAGGCCCTGTACCGAAGCCCGGTACGGCGGGTTCAGCCGGGCGGCCTCGAGCGCGAAGATGATCTCCTGGCGGAGCGTGCCGCCACGCCCGCCGTATTCGGCCGGCCAGCTGATGCCGAGCCATCCGCCCGCCGCCAGCTCCCGCTCCCAGGCGATGCGGACGTCCCACGCGTCGTCATCGGCGGGCCCTCCCCCGCCGCGGCAGTGCGCGAACTCGCCCACCAGGTGCTCGTGGAGCCAGGTGCGCGCTTCGTCCGCGAAGGACTCTTCCTCGCGGCTCAGGGCAAGCTTCATCGCCGTCCAGCTAAAGGAAGTCGTAGAGAACCAGTTCGTTCGTTACCACGAGCACCGAGCGCTCGTCGTCGATCCACGGTCGACCGAGGGAATCCGGACCGCCCCCCGAGAAGTATTCGGACAGCGCTGCACCCGACTCGAACCAGTACTCGTCGTAGGCGTCGAACTCCAGATGGCTATCGGGCCTGACGCCGATCACTTCGTTTCTCGTGTAGCGCGCCACCAGGCGGGCGCGCGGTCCGCGATCGATATCGTGCTCGAGCCACCGCGCCGTGAACTCGTCCCGGCTGAGATCACGGTGGCGCGCGAGGAAATGATTGGCCTTGACGGGGCCGTGACCGTCCCGGCCGGCCCGTTCGTTCAGGATCAGCGCGATTTCATCTACATACGTTGAAAACGTTTCACGCTCATCCGCCCGCATTCGCTCACGGTCGGCGCGGGAGCCGGGGTTTGCGTCCGTGAACCAGATGATGCCGATGCCGTCGTACTCCTGCGACGCACGGCTCAGCCCGGCCGGAACAGGCAGGCAATCGCACTGGGCGTAGCGTCCGATGGAATCCCATCGGGCCAGGCCCATGGCGAGGGCACCGTGCTGTCGCCAGCGCCTGATGAACTGCTCCCGGCTCAGCGCCGGATTCCGCTGGGCCAGATAGGCCAGCTTCCCGTGTGCTTTCAACTCATCTCGTTCCCTCAGACGTGCCGACCGGGGCTGGCCGGTACCAGCTCATGCACAGGATGACGCCGCCCTCCGTCTCGCGGCTCAGGTAACCTTCGTCCGCATCGAACTCCCGGGTGCCCTCGCCGCGATCTCAGCTCGCGGGCTTCACCAGCCCGTCGACGTACGGGCCGACCGGCACGTAGACGAAGTCGGACGGGGCGAAGTTCGGGAAGTGCGCGTCATCGCCATACAGCGTGCCCTGGACGACGAGGTTCGGTACCTGTGAGGAGTTGGTCAGCGTCTCGATCGCGGCCGCGACCTTGTACGGGTCCACGGACTTCGCCTTGTTCGCGGCGGCGGCCCAGACCAGCAGGGGGTCGTAGGGGTTCACGTAGAGCCCCATGCCCTGGGTGATCTGCGGGACATACTTCGACAGCGCGGCTGAGAACGTCTTGAACTGCGGTGTCTGAGTTCCGGGGCTACCGTAGACCAGGAAGCTCTGAGCTTGCAGGTAGACGTTGTTCCAGTCTGCGGGAGGCACCTGCGCCCCGACGTTGAACGAGGTGCCGGCGCTCTCGCTGTAGAACGGCACCGTCCAGCCGAGCGTGGTCCGGGCCTTCAGCAGCACGCCGTTCGAGGCGCCGTTCATCACGAAGATCACCACCTGCGGCTTGGCCGCCATGAGCTGCTCGACCTGGCTGGTGGCGTCGATAGCCGTCGTGCTGAGCTGCACGGACGTAGTGGTCATGCCCGCCGCCTTGGCGTCCGCCTGCAGGTAAGCCTCGGTCGAGATGCCATGCTCTTCGTCGGTCACCGCAATCCCGATCTTGGTGTAGCCCTTCGACTTCATTTCCGCGATGAGGCCCGCGGCGGTCGACGAGCCGAGCGGCGTAGTACTGAAGTGCAAGGGATACTTCGCGGGATTGTCGAGTTCGTTCGACGCCCCGGGCGCGACCGTGAGAATTCCCGCCTTGGTCGTAATCGGGACGAGCGGAACGGTTTCGGTACTGAACAGGCCTGGCACCACGAGATTGGGCTTGGTCGGGCCGGCCAACTCGGACTCCAGCAGCGTCACCGCCGTCGTCGGGTCGCCGGCGTCGTCCTTCATCGTCAAGACGACCTTGTGACCCAGCACGCCGCCCGAGTTGTTGATCACGTCGACCGCCGCCTTCACCGCGTCGCCCGCAGCCTGGCCATAAGCGGCGTCCGGGCCGCTCAGGGCCTCGACGGCGAACACGTTGTATGTTGCTCCGGACGACGAGGCCGAGGAGCCTGATGGGGCGTCCGCCGACGATCCGCTTGAACTGCATGCTGCCACCGACATCACGATCGCGGAGCAGACCCCGACGATCGCCGTCAACCTACCGCGCATCGCGTCTCCTTGTCTTCAGGTCGTGAGCGCCCAGCTCGGCGCGTGCTTGACACGAACTTTCTTCAGCTTAAACCGATCTCTTCGACATCTTATAACAATCATCTAACTCTTTAATAAAAGATGACTTGTTGTTGAAGGGTTGGATGTGAGTCGAGGGCCGGGTCTGGCCCGGTGGACGGCGCCCTGGGCTGGGCGGCTGGGCTGGGCGGCTGGGCTGGGCGGCTGGGCTGGGCGGCTGGGCTGGGCGGCTGGCGGCCTGGGCCCGGTGAAGCCTATGGTGGTCGGCCAGATGGATATCAGGGGGGCGCGAGGCGCGCCGGGTCGAACGTCAGCCCCGGCGGGGCGACTAGTTCCTCGGCGATACGCGGACGCTGCCCTGGCGGGTAGTGCCGCCCGTCGACGGGCCAGTCGTAGCCTTCGAGCTCGTCGGTGTCCTTACCCAGGATCTGCCCGCTGGCCCGGTATTCCGCGAGCACCGCGTCCAGGCCGAACTTCTGTACCGGGCAGACCTTCATGCATATCGCGCACCCAGCCACCTGAGTGACGATGGGGAAGCAGCGCTTGGTGTTGAGCTTGGCCTTGGTCACCCCGCGGTACTCCCGCCGCACGGCCGGAATCGCGCCGACGGGACAGCGCCGCACACAGACCTGGCACCGGTCGCAGATCCCCTCGATTCCGTAGTCCTTCGGCGAATCGAACACCAGGGGCGCGTCGGTCGTGATGCCAGCCAGCCGGCACCGGGAGCCTGCCTGCGGGGTGAGCAGCTGCCCGTTCAGCCCGAGCTGGCCCAGGCCGGCCTGCACGCCGTAGTGGATGTAGACCGACTCGCCCTCGTAGTCCTCCGCGCGGGCCTGGAATCCCTGCCCTTGCAGCCAGCTGGTCAGCCCCACCATCCGTTCGAGCAGGCTGGCGTAGGTCCGCAAGGCCGCCATCTCGGCGCCGGAGTACGGAAGTTCCTGGGTGGCCGCCCACGGCTGCTCGAGCACGCAGATGATCATGCGGTCGCCGACATTTCGGCCCGCGTACTCGGCAAAGGTGAACCGCGGGTCATACGGTGCGACCCCGACCGCGCTGATCCCCAGCCGCCGGGCCTCCTCCTTGAGCCGGAGCGTGAGCTGCTCCGGGTCGGGGCCGGCCGGGCGTGACGCGGGGGGCGGTGGATTGTGCCTCTCGGTGTGGTGGATGGCACGCCGGGCCCGGAGCAGGCGACGCGAGACGGGCAGGAACGACCGCCAGTAGTGCGGCGCCATCCAGCGCACCGCCTCGGCGTGCGTCCTGAACCAGTCGTGCAGCGGGCGCTCGGCGAAGGCCCTGGTCTCGGCGTCGTCATCGCGGCGGATGCCGGGTACGGTGGCCAGCTCCGGTGGCAGGCCGGCCGACGGCGCGGCCCACGGCCGGGGCGCCTTGAGCGGCGGGATCAGATTCGGTCCGGGCAGGTCGCGGATCCGGCGGAGCCGCTGCGGGGTCATCACCCAGCGCATCGGCGGGATCAACCGGTGGTCCAGATCGTGTCCCAGCCGCAGCAGGGCGCGGCGGGCCCGGCCGCGCCGCCGCGGCCGATGGCCGCGGCTCACGTCCGGATCGTCCACTCTGGGGGGCCAGGCGCGGCGGGAGCGGTGTGCAGGTACATCCCCGTTGCCCTTCAGCCGGATCCGGGGGCAGCCGTGTCGGCGACCAGGCGGACCTCGGGCATCGGCTGGTTCCGCAGCTCCAGTTGCTCCGCCAGGCGGGCCAGCAGGATCTTCCTGGCCTGCGGCGATGTGCCGGGTAGCAACTTGTTGCCGGACAGCGGAAGGTTTCCGACCAGGCGGTCTACCGTGAAGATCGTCTGGGCCGCGGAAGGCCGCACCGTCCCGAGGAAGGTCGCACTCACCGCGAACGTCAGGCACGCGGGCCCGGCAGGTGACCAGGGCAGCCTGCCCGGCAGGCTGAGCTCGAAGCCTTCGTCCGTGATCCGGGCCCCCGTGGTGGGGAACGGCAGCGGGTAGCCGTCATCGTCGATGACGGTGAGGGTCGGGATGGGAATGTCCGCCAGCACGGCCTTGGCGCTGTCGCGCCACGGGGACGCAGGCCATTCCTCTCGGCGCGCGCCGCGGCCGGCCGGGGCCGGATCTGACGGACGGGCCTGCCACTGCGCCGGCGCCTCCCATACGACCGGCGTCCCGCCTGAGACGCCCGCCGGCCAGAAGAGAACCCGCCGCGGAGTGCATTCGATATAGATCCGCGCGTAGTACCAGACTCGCTCACGGTCCTGCTCCCACGGCACGCGCAGCGGGTGATCGCGAAGGAAGTCGTGCACGTACCTATCCGTGTTGGCCTGAATGTCGGAGTCCCGCACCGAGGCGGTGGCGCAGATGACCACCACCGGCCGGTCGCCGGGCGGCACGGCCGCGGATCCCTCCGCGCTGACCTGGCCGGGCAGCGAACCCTTCACCACCGGGTCCTGCGCCGCTATGCCCGGCGCGAAGAGCAGGCCGACTCTCGGGTTGCGCCGGGCCCGGTCGGCCTTGGCCGGGTAGGCCACACCGGTCGCCACGTCGATGGTGGTCCCGGCGGGCCCGTAGTAGTGGAACAGCGGGTTGTTGACCGGAACGCCGCGGGCCGAGATCGTCGCGAACTCAACCTCCCGGGCCTCGGCCAGCACGGCGCGGATCTGCTCGGGCATCTCCTGGAGCACCCCGTCGGGGAGCTGGGCATGGATCACAGATCCGCTCCAATCGCAGGCAGCTAGTCCACCCGAAGGCGGGTGAGGAGCGTGGACGAAATCGGCGAGCTCCTCGGCAGTCGGCAACGCGGCCCCTTCCGGGCTGGCAGCCAGGAAGGTACGTTCGGTAAAATTATTATACTAATAATATTGATATTGGTCGAGGGCCGCCGAGGCCGGACGCGAACGTTATATGGAAGCCACTCCGATGCGGCGGAAGGGCGACGGTGAGCAGGCGGAGGTAGATGATCTGACATGATTAACTAGGTTCACACATGTCCGGCTATCAGGCAGGCGCGTTCATGACCGAGGCTTTGCGGAACGGGGAGCAGCCGACGGTTGGCTCTCAGGTGCGGGTACCCAAGATGGGTGAGCTGGTCGCCAGCAGCTTGCGCCGGCAGATCGTGAGGGGAGATCTCGCGGAGGGCGACGCGCTCCCGTCCGAGTCGGAGCTGATGCAGCAGTTCGGCGTGTCCCGGCCCACGCTGCGGGAGGCGTTCCGGGTTCTGGAATCGGAATCCCTGATAAGCGTCCGGCGCGGCGCGCACGGCGGTGCCGTGGTCCACGTCCCGAACGGGGATGTCGCCGCCCGCTACGCCGCTCTGGTGCTCGAGCACCGCGGCGCGACGTTGCGGGACGTCTATGAAGCGCGCGGTGTCATCGAGCCGGCGTGTGTCGCTCAGGTCGCGCACTCCCGGACCCAGAAGCAGCTCGCCACGCTGCGCCAGGCCGTGGAGACCTCGCGCCAGCTGCACGACAACCCGGTCAGGCAGATGGCCGAGCAGAGCCGGTTCCATCAGCTTCTGGTGGAGATGACGGGGAACCAGACGCTGATCGTGCTCTCCGGCATGCTGCGCCACATCGTCGACGTCACGTACCTGTCCCATGCGCGCGAAGACGCCGGCACCCCGGCGGGCGAGCGGGCCATGCGCAAGGGTTTCCGCGCCCACGAGCGGCTGATCACGCTGATCGAGGAGCGGAACGTCGCCGAGGCCGAGAGCCTGTGGCGCAAGCACCTGCTCGCGGCCGACGAGTACATCCTCGAAGGATCATCCAGCCTCACCGTCTATGACCTGATGGGCTGACCCGGCTCCCTTGACAGATCATCACGTTCAATAATCTAATTAATTTTCCGGGATGCCGCCGCTCGGACCGGGGTCGTGTCCGGCTAAGGGAGGTCCTGACGTGAGAACTGTGTCCGGTGCGCGGGAGAACATTCCATGACGTTCTCCGGATTCGGGCTCCCCGATGAACTCGGTGCGCTGCGTGATCTAGTGGGCCGGTTCGTCCGCGAGCAGCTACGGCCCGCGGAAGACGCGCTCGGGCCCGAAGCCACCGCCATCCCGCCGGAGGTGCTCACGGGACTGCGCCAGCGGGCCAGGTCCCTGGGCCTGTGGTGCCTTGACGCGCCGGCCGAATACGGCGGGGCCGGCCTGTCGGCCTTCGAACTCGTCGTGGTGCTCGAGGAAGCTTGCAAGCACAAGTTCTGCTTTCCGCACGCCGGGGCGGGATCGTTCGGCCAGAGCCCGCCGGTGGTGCTCTACCAGGGCGGCCCGGACATCATCGAGCGTTTCGTCCGCCCGACGATCGAGCTGGGCTGGACCTCGTTCACCGCGATCGCGGAGGAGTCGGGCGGATCCGATCCCGCACGCGCCATCCGGACCACGGCGAAGCGAGATGGCGACGACTACGTGCTGTCCGGGCGCAAGATGTGGATCACGAACGCCGAACGGGCCGACTACGGGGTCGTCTATGCCCGCACCGACGCGGGTATCAGTGCCTTCATCGTCGAGACCAGCCGTCCAGGGGTGTCCACGTCGCGCATCCCGGTGATCCGGAACCACGCTCCCACCGAGCTGATCCTCGATGACGTGCGCATCCCGGCCGGCAACCTGGTGGGCCAGGAGGGACAGGGCCTCACCCTGGCGGCCAGCTGGCTGGTCCGGGGCAGGCTGACCTATGCGGCCCGGGCGGTAGGCATCGCCGACGAGGCGGTACGGCTGGCGGTGGAGTGGATGAGGACCCGCAGCACCTTCGGGGCGCCGCTGGCGACCCGGCAGGGGCTGCAGTGGAGCATCGCCGACGCCGCGGTGGAGATCAACGCGGGGCGCTGGCTCACCTGGCAGGCCGCGTGGAAGGCCGACACCGGCCAGGACGCCAGGCTGGAAGCCGCGATGGCCAAGCTCTACTGCACTGAAGTGGGCTTCCGCGTGGTGGACAGCGTCATGCAGATCCTGGGCGCGATGGGCATGGCCCGGGAGATGCCCCTGGAAAGCTGGTTCCGCGATCTGCGGGTGGCCCGCGTGGTCGAGGGAACCAGCGAGATGCTGCGGTCGCAGATCGCCCGCCAGGTCATCGGCCCGGCCGCCAAGGCGAAGAACTGAGGAGTCGGCCTCATGCCGACCGCCGACCTGCGCGCGCAGCGGGAGCAGATTCTGGTCGAGCATGTCGAAGCCGAGAACAACAACGACGTGGACGCGGTCATCGCAACGTTCGCCCGCCCGCGATACGAACTGGTCCCGACGGAGGAGATCTTCGACGGCGACGCCGAGGTCCGCCGGTACTACCGGGAAAGCCCCTGGAGGTTGCCTGCCACCTGGCTGTAGGCGATGCCCAGGCAGTCCAGAAGCTGAGGGCGGGTCAGTCCGGCCAGGTAGCCGGCGACGAGCGAGCCGGCCAGCACGCCCGTCTGGTAGGTCAGCGACATGACCCGCGGCCGCCGATCCGCTCCCCCAGGGGCATGTCGAGCGCGATCGCGAGCCGGCAGGCGATGTCGTTGCCGAGCGTGACCGCGTCCACGAAGCGCCGGCCGCTGATCCCGCCGGACTGTTCGGCCACCGCTAGCGCCACGGGGACGGTCGTCGCGGTGGCGTGGACGAGGGCCTTCTCGTGCACGTCGTCGAGTTCCATGGCCCGGGTCAGCGCGGAGTTGACCAGGGCCGCGTGGTGCGCCGGCACCCGCACCGGGGTTCCGATCACGGTGGCGTCGGGCCGCCCGCCCCAGGACGTGATCACGTCGCGGATGGCGGGCAGGCCGGGTGCCTCGTGCGCCGCGACGGCCGCTCCGACCGCGTCGAGTATGAGCTCGACGGTCCGCTTCCGGCTCGCCTCGGGCAGCGAGCCGGCCCGCGCGGCGAGCACGTGATCGGCCAGGATCAGGCCCGCGTCCGGGTTCGTGTCCCCCGCCTCGGGGCGGAGGCCGGCGACGACCGGATCCGGGTTCATGAGGCCTGGATTCCGGTGCCCGCGCGCTTCCCGGTGCCCGCGCGGCGGATCACGCGACGGCCGCCGGGACGGAAAGCGCGGCGGACCGCCCGGCGACCCGGCCGAAAACCAGCGCGTTGGCCAGGGCGTTGCCGCTGCCGACGTAGACGTCGCCCAGCACGCCGCCGACGCACTCCCCGGCCGCGAACAAGCCAGGGACGGGCAGGTTGGCCGTGTTGATCACGCGGCCGTCGCGATCGACGCGCGGACCCACCGCGGTAACGCTCAGCTGACAGAGCCGGACTTCGGTGGCGTAGAAGGGCGGGGCGCTGACCGGACGAAGGACGGCCGGCTTCTTCAGATGCACGGTGTCCTCCCCCGCCGCGACGTCGGCGTTGTACTTCTCGATCGTGCCGGCCAGGCCCGGTTCGGACACGCCGATCGCGCGAGCCAGGTCGGCGATCGATCCGGCCGTCATCACCTTCCCGGCCCCGACCATCTCGTCGATCACAGGCTCGACCCAGTCCTCCCAGGTCATCCCGGGGATCAGCACCTTCTTGAACTGGGCGGTGGACTTGGGCTGCGATGCGCGCTTGACCGCGTCGTCGAACACGGCCCACACCGGGCCGTCCTGAGCCAGCACGATGGGCTGGGTGACGCTGTAGGGGGACATCTCGTCGAGAAACCGCCGCCCCTCGCGGTTGACGCAGACCAGCCAGCCGGGGAAGTACGGGTCCGACTCATGCGCGAAGTTCGGGCGCAGGTTGCACAGCCAGCGGTTGTGCCCGGTGATCTGGGCGCTGACGGCCGAGACGAGGGCGAAGGCGTCGCCCCGGGAGTACCTGGCCACCGGCTCGAGCCCGTTCGGCCACAGCCAGTCCCCGGCCGCCGCCACGGCGTCAGGGAGGTACCTGGCGATCAGCTCGGGATTGCCCTCGATTCCTCCGGTGGCCACGACCACCGCGCCGGCGGTCAGCTGCTCGCCGCCGGCTTCCACGCCGGTGACTCGCCCGTCGCCGGTCAGCAGCCGTTCGACTCGCTGGTTGAGCGCGAGGTCGATGTCCGGGTGCCGCCGGGCCTGGGCGAGCACGGCTTCCATGATGGCCGCGCCGCCGTGCGTCACGTGCCCGCGCGGCACGATCTCGTCTCCGGAGTAGTACACGTCGAGGATCTCGACGCCCATCTCGGCCAGCCACTCGATGGAAGGGCCCGCCTGCTCGGCCAGGCGGCGCACGATCGAGGCGTCGACCTTCCACTGGTTGAGCGTCATGTAATGCCGGAAGAGGTTCTCGGGCGAATCCTCGATGCCCTGGTCGCGCTGAAACCGCGTCCCGGCACCCATGATCATCCCGGTGGAGAACTGGCTCCGCCCGCCCGGCTTCTCCTCGGCCTCGGCGATCAGGACCCTGGCGCCCAGGCCAGCCGCCTCCAGGGCGGCGCACGTACCCGCCAGGCCACTGCCCAGGACGACGACGTCGTAGTCCGTCACGATGCCTCCCTTACGCCGGGCCCATACCGTTAAATAATTAGATCTTCTACCTAAATAGCGCGTGGATCAAGACGATCCGCTCACTCTCGGCCAACGCCACGCACCTGGCCTGGACGCGGTTGAAATAGATTAACAATCTGACTATAAAGGGGAACGTTGGCGCGTACCGTATACGCGCCCGTCCCGAGGAGGGCACGTGACGTCCGTCCAGGTCGAATGGCCCGACGCCGCCACGGCCGTCCTGCGGTTGTCCCGGCCCGGCAAGCTCAACGCGCTGACCCACGAGATGCTCGACGAGCTGACCGCCGGCCTGCGCGAGGCGGCCTCGAGCGGGCAGGCCAGAGCGGTCGTCCTGACCGGCGCAGGCCGGGCGTTCTGCGCCGGGGTCGATATCGCGGGCGCGGCCGAGCGCGGCACGTCCGAACGCAGTCCCGCCCGCCGTTATGTCAGGCAGGAACACTTCGCGGACACGATCAGGTCGGTGCGTAACTGCCGTCTGCCCGTGATCGCCGCGGTGAACGGGCCCGCCGCGGGCGCCGGGATGGCCCTGGCGCTCGCCAGCGACATCCGGATCGCCGCGCACGGCGCGCGCTTCCTGATCGGGGCGCCGCGGCTGGCGTTGTCGGCCGGGGAGTGCGGCATCAGCTGGCTTCTGCCGCGCATCATCGGCCCCGGGCGCGCATTCCAGATCATGCTCACCAACCGGGAGATCCCGGCGGCCGAAGCCGCCGAAATCGGACTGGTCACGCAGCTGACCGAGCCCGAAGACCTGGTCGCCGCCGCGCTGGCCGTGGCCGCGGAGATCGCCCGCAACAGCCCGTTCGGGGTAACCATGACGAAGAAGGCCGCGTGGGCGGCGCTCGACCTCAGCTTCGATGCCGCCGTCGAGCTGGAGAACAGGACCCAGATGCTCGCCCTGGCCACGGATGACTCGGCCGAGGCGCATCAGGCCTTCCTGGAGAAACGGGCACCGCGCTGGCGAGGACAATGAGCTCCGGCCGGGATCCTTCTGGTCTGGCCGTACCGGGGGCGACCTGGGCCGAGATGGTCGCCGGGCAGGCCCGGTCGGATCGCGCCGCGGTCGTCTCGGCCACCGGGGTCTGGTCCTACTGCGAACTGGTGGACCGGGCGCGATCGTGGGCGGGATGGTTCGACGCGCTCGGCCTGGCGCCAGGGACGGCGGTGCCGATCCTGATCGGCTCGACCCCGACCGCGTATGCGCTCCTGCTCGCCGGAGCCCTGACCGGACGGCCGCTGGCGCCGCTGGGGAACCGGCTGACGGTTACCGAGATCGCGGCGTGCGTGCGCCCGCTCGGCTCTCCGCTGCTCTTGGTCGACCCCGAGTTCGCCGCCCTCGGCACGAGCGTCGCCGAGGCCTGCCAATGCCGGGCGGTCGAGGTGCGCGACCAGGACAGGGCTAGCCCGCCGCTGAGCTTCCAGGTTTCCCGCGACGCCGTCGCCGTTGTCCTGCATACGTCGGGCACCACCGGCGTGCCCAAGCCGGTCGCCTTCCGGATGGACCGGCTGGGCGCCCGCTGCCGTGTGTACGCCGACCTGCTTCACCTCCAGGCCGACGACATCTACTCCTCCTCGCAGCAGTTCCACCACCTCGGCGGGATCGGGCTGCTGATGGTGGCCATGAGCGCGGGGGCGGCGGTCGTCCCGCCGGCCGGCCGGTTCTCGGTCGAGGACTGGCGGGTGCTCGGCGACCTGGGCGCGACCCACGCGACGCTGGCGCCGAGCATGATCGAGCGGCTGCTCGCCGACGGCTCGCTCGAGTTTCCCAGCCTGAAGATGATCACCTACGGCGCGGCGCCGATCCGGCCCGCCACGGCCGCTCGCCTGGCCTCGGGGCACCCCCGCATCGGGCTGCTCCAGGGCTACTCTCAGACGGAGGGCGGCCCCATCACCGCCCTCACCCCGGACGACCACGTCCGCGGCGCGACCCAGGATCCGGCGCTGCTGGCCTCGGTCGGACGCCCGGTGCCGGGTACCGAGGTAATCATCGGTGACCCGGACGCGTCGGGCGTCGGCGAGGTGTGGGCCCGGGCCGATCACCTGGCCGCCCCGCAGCCCGACGGCTGGCTCCGCACCGGCGATCTCGGCCGGTTCGGCGGTCACGGCTACCTCTACCTGGCCGGGCGCAAGGGCGACATGATCATCCGGGGCGGAGAGAACGTCTATCCCGAAGAAGTCGAGAACCGCATCACCTGCCATCCCGGCGTCCGGGAGGCCGCTGTCGTTGGCGTTCCCCACGGCGACCTCGGTGAACAGATCGTCGCCTACGTCGTGCCCCGCGAGCCGTCCGCTCCCCCGGAGCCCGATGACCTGCGCCGCTTCGTCCGGGCCGAACTGGCCGGCTTCAAGGTGCCGGCTCGCTGGATCATGGTCGACGAGCTCCCCCGGAGCCCGCTGGGCAAGGTGCTGCGCCGACAGCTGCGCCCGGGTTCCTGCGCGTAGTCCCAGGCACGCGGCGCTGACGGCGCTCGGGCGAGCCGGCCCCCGCCGCGGCCCGCCCTGCGATCGCGTGGCGGGGCGCGTGAACGCTCCCGAAACCGACCTGTTCGCGATCCGCGACGGCGTGGCGCCGACGGTCATCCGCCCATCTGGCGGGCAGGCGACAGGCGGGTTCGGCGGGCACGTCGCGGTCCTGGCCCTGGCGGCGGCGGCGCGGGAGCCGGTGCCGCCATCCCTGACCGTCCATCACGTGCTCATCGAGTTTCTTCGGCCCGCGATGGTGGGTCGCCCGCTCCGCCTGGACGTCCGGCCGTACCGCGATGGCCGCAGTATCGCGGCGGACCGTCGAAGCCGGCCACCCCTCGGGCCGGGGATCCGGCGTGTCGCCTATCTTCCGGGCATATTTTTCGCTACCATGTTTGATATAAGATCATTCACCCGAACGGACCGTGGCGCATGCATCAGGAACCGGTTCCCCCCGACCCAGGGCGAGACGAGGGCCCCCGCCGCGTGCCGTCGTGGCCGGAGTGGATGGACGACCCGGCGTACCTGTCCGCCCGGGCCGCGGATGAGGATCCCGGTGACCTGGACCTGGCTGGGGACCCCGACGACGACCCGCCGCCCGACGTCGATGCTGACGAGCTGGCGGCCGAGGCGGAGCGGATTACCGACGAGCAGGCCCGCGAGGCGGCGGTGCTGGCCGGGCTGGGGCTGACCGCGGCGATGGCGGCGGACGCCGCGGCTGGCGGCCGGGCGGCGGGGTCCGGGGATGCCCGGGTCCGCGGAGTCCTTCCCGGGGGTGTATGCCAGCCGGGCGTCGGGGTTCGCGTCGGGTAAGCCGCTGGATGCCGCGCCGGGGTGCGTGACCTTGGCCCGGTTCGCGGAGGAGGCGGCCGGGGAGGATGACCGGTATCCGGGGGCCTCCGATGATGAGCTGCTGGGGGTGATCGCCGCGTGGGACCGGGTGGAGGCCCACGCCTGTGCCCGGAAGCACGCGGCGGTGGCGGAGCTGATCCGGCGCCGTCCCGAGCGGGGGTGCGCGCTGGAAGGCCCGGCGCAGATGCCCGGGGCCTTTGATGAGTTCACCGCGCGGGAGCTGGGCGCGGCCTGGGTGAGACCCGCGGGGTGGCCGAGGACATGTTGTCGCTCGGCTATGAGCTGGCGGTCAGCCTGCCCGGCACCCGGGCGGCGTTCGGGTCCGGGGTCCTGGGCCGCCGCAAGGCGGTGATCATCGCCGCCGCGACCCGCCTGCTGGACCCGGCGGAGGCCCGGGCGGCCGAGGCGATGGTGCTGGACCGGGCCGGGGCGCTGACCCCGCCCGCGCTGCGCGCCGCGATCACCCGCGCCGTCATGGACGTGGCGCCGGACAAGGCGACGAAGCGGCGGGAGCATGAGGCGGAGAAGACCCGGGTGGAGCGGTGGGCCGAGGCGTCGGGGAACGCGGGGCTGGCCGGGCGGGAGCTGCCGCCCGCGCAGGTGCTGGCCGCCGATCAGCGGGTGACCGCGTGGGCGCAGGAGCTGCGCAGGGCCGGGCTGGAGGGCGGGATGGATGCGCTGCGGGCCCGCGCCTACCTGGACATCTTGCTGGGCATGGACTCCCGGCCCGTCGGCCACACGCCGGACGGCACCCGCCAGCCCCAAGCCGAGACCCCGGCGCCGGCTCCGGGCGGCCCGCTCGCCGGGATGATCCCGCCCGGGTTCGCCGGGCATGTCACCTTGACCATCCCCGAAGCGACCGTGACCAGGCGGGCAGACCGGCCTGGTGAGCTGGGCGGGATCGGGCCCATCGACCCCGACCTGGCCCGCGACCTGGCCGCTGCCGCGGCCCGTAACCCCCGGTCGACCTGGTGCGTGACGGTCACCGATCAGGACGGGCACGCGGTCGGCCACGGCTGCGCCCGGCCCGTCAGACGACGAAAACCGGATGGGCCTGATCCGCCGGGCGGACCCAGGTTCACCCTCACCCCCGACCGATCAGCCCGGCCCGCCCGGCGGGTACGGAACCTGGCGGTTCACCACCGGGCAGCAGGACCTGCTCATCCAGATCGGCCCGCTCCCTGTCGGCGAGTGTGACCACCGGTGGCAGGCCCGGGGCCATGATCCCGGGACTGATGCTCCGGCACCTGGCCGAGGTCCGGCACGCCACGTGCACCGGGCCCGGCTGCCGGCGGCCCGCCGCACGCTGCGACTTCGAGCATAACGTTCCGTACGAGGCCGGTGGCAGGACCTGTATATGCAACGGCAACCCGAAATGCCGGCACGACCACCGGCTCAAGCAGGATCATCGCTGGCAGGTCGAGCAACTCGAAAACGGTAACGTCCGGTGGACCACGCCCTCCGGACGGCGGTACGTCACCGAGCCGACGCGCTACCCCATCTAACCGCACGTACCGGGCTGCGCATCCGCTGGGAGATCCGGACGACATTCACGAGACGTTCCCCAGCCTCGCCTGCGTCATCATCTACTGGCGTCGGCTGCGGAACCTCTCACTTTGTGAGGAGTTCTCAGCCATTGCCCAGGCGTCCTGGCCGTCATATCACCCGGGCCGCGGGTGCGGGCCGGCGCACCAGCCCGGCGAGCCGCCCGGTGATGATGGCCTCGGCTTCGGCCACGATCCTGGTCACGAGCTCGGCCACCGTCGGCACGTCGTTGATCAGTCCCTGCGACATGCCCGCGTACCAGATCCCGGCCTCGAGGTCTCCGAGCTCGTAGACGGTGCGGCCACGGGCGCCGGCCACCAGGTCGCGGATGTCGGCGAACTGGCCGCCGGCGTTGAGGATCTCTACCACCTCCCGGCTCACCGAGTTGTCCGCGACGCGGGCCGTGTTCCGCAGGGTGCGGAAGATCAGCTGGGTGCTGGTCGAGTTGGCCGCCACGATAGCCTGTTTGATGGCATGGTGCACCGGCGCCTCGGCCGTCGCCATGAAGCGGGTGCCCATGTTGATGCCGTCGGCACCGAGCGCGAGAGCGGCGGCGAGCCCGCGGCCATCGGCAAAGCCGCCGGAGGCGATCATCGGGATGGTGACCTGGTCGGCCGCCGCGGGGATCAGGATCAGGCCCGGGACGTCGTCCTCGCCCGGATGTCCGGCGCACTCGAAGCCGTCGATGCTGATCGCGTCGACGCCGGCGGCCTGGGCCTTGAGGGCGTGCCGGACGCTCGTGCACTTGTGTATCACCCGTACCCCGCGGGCGTGCAGCAGCGCCAGCCGCGGCTCGGGGTTGGACCCGGCGGTCTCCACGATGTCGATCCCCGAGTCGATGGCCGCCTCCAGGTACTCGTCGTAGGGCGGCGGGCTGATCGTCGGCAAGATGGTTAGGTTCACGCCGAACGGCTTGTCGGTCACCTCTCGGCAGCGGGCGATCTCCCGGGCCAGCGCCTCCGGGCTCGGCTGGGTGAGCGCGGTGATGAAGCCCAGGGCGCCTGCGTTGGCCACCGCCGCGACGAGCTCGGCCCGCCCGACCCATTGCATGCCGCCCTGCGTGATGGGATGCTCGACCCCGAACATCTCGGTGAATGGCGTCGAAATCATGGCCTGCCTTCGTGCTCGGCGCTCGGGTCCAATCAAGCACAATTATAGAACTAATTTGACTACTCGGTCGAGGTCGGCACGAGCCCCTCGACCGCCGCCCGGCCCGCGTACGTGTTCACACCGAGCGCGCCGACGGCCGATGCCGGTCCGAAGCCGGGTCTCGCGCACCTGGCATATAGATAACTAATCTATCTATTTGCTATGCTGAGACGGCATCAGCCAGATCGGAGAGCCGATGGACCTCGTCTTCACCGCCGAGCACGACGCGCTCCGCGCCGCCACCGCGGACCTGCTCCGACGGCATGCCCCCGAGCCGGCGGTCCGGATCGCGATGCAGACCGAGGACGGCTACGATCCGGCGCTGTGGCACCGCATGGCCGAGGAGATTGGCCTGCAGGGCCTGGTCGTCCCCGAGGCCCTCGGCGGATCGGGAGCCGACTTCATCGACCTCGGCGTGGTGATGGAAGAACTCGGCCGCGCACTGTACTGCGGGCCGTTCCTGTCCTCCGCGGTGCTAGCCGCCACCGCGCTGACCACCGCCGACGACGAAACCGCGGCCCGCACCTACCTGCCGCAGCTGTGCGCGGGCTCGCTGCTGGCCACGGTGGCCGACGACAGGCTGCTCGGCGGCCGGGACCTGCCCCTGCCCGCGGCCACGCCGGACGCCGGGACCATGCGCATCACCGGCCGGGCGGGCTTCGTCCTGGACGGACACATCGCCGACATCATTGTCGTCAGCGCCCGCCACGGCGACGAAACCGGGCTGTACCTGGTGGACACCCGGGCGGCAGGCACCACCGCCACACCGCTGCCCACCATGGACCTCACCCGCAAGATCGCCGCCGTCGAGTTCCGCGGCGCTCTGGCCTGGCGCCTCGGCCAGCCCGGCAACGCGCGCCGGGTGATGACCCGCGTCGGCGACCTGGCCGCCATCGCCCTAGCCGCGGAGCAGGCCGGCAGCGCGCAGCAGGTCCTGGACATCACCGTCGAGTACGCCAGGACCCGGACCCAGTTCGGGCGCACCATCGGATCATTCCAGGCCGTCAAGCACCGCTGCGCCGACATGTCCGTCGAGGTCGAGTCCGCCCGCTCGGCCGCCTACAACGGGATCTGGACCGCGGCCAGCAAGCCAGACGACACGCAGCTCGGCATCGCCGCTTCGATCGCCCACTGCTACTGCTCCGAAGCCTTCACCCACGCCGCGGCCAGTTGCATCCAGGTCCACGGCGGCATCGGATTCACCTGGGAACACTCCGCGCACCTGTACTACCGGCGGGCCAAATCAACCGAGCTTCTCTTCGGGCACCCCGCCCAGCACCGCCGCCGCCTGGCCACCCTGCTCGGCCTCACTGCCGCCTAGGCCATGATGCTCGGTAGCCCCGATCTCCGCGCCGTGCCGCCCAGGGCCGCGGTGGATCGGACGCGGTTGCCTGTCGACGCTGAACGGGTCGCGTGTTGTCCGCGGCGAAGCGTCTTGCTCAGCAATAAGTGTAATAAGGTAGCGGTATTTGCTACCCTTGAACGGGGAGGGCGAGGCTCGACACCGAGATGATTGACCGCCCGACTTACTTCGACAGGAGAACCTTGATGACAGGCGGTTCCACTCAACAGATCCGAGTACGAGCCACGTACCTGCACCGGGAACAGGTACTGATCGAGACCGGCGGGGGCACCCTTGTCGCTGATCACTCGGTCCGACTCGGCGGTGATGGGAGGGGACCATCAGCCGGCGACCTGCTCGCTATGGCCCTCGACTCTTCGACGGTCCTCAGCTTGGCTCGAGTCGGAATCCCGTGCCACTCGATCGTCTCGCACTCTGCCTACCGCAACGGACTGCTCGACGACAGCGGGCCAATGTCTTCGCTGATGTATATGGCTGAGATCGGTCAACGGATCGACATAGCTGCCGATTGCGACGAGGCGGCGCTAGCCGCACTTGCCGCGGCTGCCGACGACGCTCCGGTCGCCCGCTCATTGACCAACGGGCTCAAGCTGAAGGAGAGTGTGGTCGTCGAACGAACGTCGGGTCCTCGACGGTTGAATGCACACGTCAACGAAAGCCTTCGCTCATACATCCACGACGCCGAGCAGAAGATCGATGGCGGGCTGCACCTAACGCCGAACGAGCCCCGTTGGCGCGACAATGCGTCTTATCTCGGCGATGGCGTAGCCATGATCAAGCATGACCACCAACCGTACATCGCATCCGCTGGTGGTGCGGGAACGGGGATTTCCCCTCAAGAGCTACTCATCGCGTCCTTGGCAGCTTGTACGGTCTACTTCGTCGTGCACAACACGGGCTTCGACGAGATCCCTTTCGAGAACGTGGTCGTTGATGCGGTCGCAACGATCGATCCGGACGGGATGATCCTCGAGATCGACCGCGTGGCCACGGTAACGGGTCCCGTCTCAGACGAAGAGGCAGCCAAGATCGAGTATTTCGCGAATCACTGTTACATCGGTGAGACGATGCGTCGCGGACCCCGGCTGACACGGGATCTCGTCGTGGCACAACGCGACGAAGGGCACGAGGTGCTCAGCGCAATCGCCGAGCTCTACACCGAGCCAACATCGGCTCCCGACGAAGGCATCGGTTGCGATGATGGCTCGTGCTGTGTGCCCCAACTTCGATCCAGCGGCCGCTAAGGGCATCGGCCGCGCCACCGGCGATCAGCACCACGGTCGCGATCTCTGGCGGAATATAGGTCAGTCCGTCGAGCACGGCCGGCGGTCATGAACCTCGGCGGGACCGCGACCACGGCGCATCGCGGTCCAGCCGCGGCTCGCGTTCCAGGCCCAGGATCCGCTCGCCGATCACCGTCCGCTGGATCTCGTCGGTTCCGCCCCGGATCGACATCGACGGGGCGGTCAGGTATTCGATGTGGCCCGGCGTCGTGCTCAGCAGGCCGTCAAGTCCCCGGGCGTCCTTGATCAGCTCCGCGCGCTGCCTGAACACGGCGGCCGCCCGCAGCTTCTGCCCCGAGCCTTCGGGACCCGGCCCGCGGCCCGCCCGGGCGTTGGCGGCCGCCCGGGCCTGCGTCAGGTCGGCCACGCACTCACTGACGTAGACCTGAAGGGCCCGGTCCCGCAGCACGTCGTCGCCCAGCGCACCATCGGCGGCCAGCTCGGCCAGCCAGGCCGGGGCGCCCGTCCTGGCGCCGACCGGGCGCGCCTGCGGCCGTCACCCGGCATGCCACTGCGTTCGTTGGCCAGCACGGTCAGGGCGACCTGCCAGCCCTCGCCCACCTCGCCGACCCGGTCGGCGTCACTGACCCGGACGTCTTCCAGGAACACCTCGCTAAAGTGCTGGTCGCCGTTCATCTGCCGGAGCGGCCGGACGATCACCCCGGGAGCGTCCATCTTGACCGCGAACATCGTCAGGCCCTGATGCTTGGGCACCTCCGGGTCAGTACGCGCCAGGCACATGCCCCAGGTGGCGTACGCGGCCCGGCTCGTCCAGACCTTCTGCCCGGACAGGAGCCAGCCCGCCGCGTGACGGCAGGCCCGGGTGGCGACGTTAGCTAGATCGGATCCGGCCGATGGCTCGGAAAACATCTGACACCAGATGGCCGAACCGTCGGCGATCGGCTCGAGCCAGCGGTTCTTCTGCTCCCCGGTGCCGTGCACGAGCAGGCTGGGTCCGACCAGGTACAGGCCGACCATGAACGGGTAGAGATCCTGCCCCGGGAAGTCCGCCAGGATCGCCTTGATCCGGGCCGCGTCCGCGGGAGAGGCGCCACGTCCGCCGAACCCGACCGGCCAGGACGGGACGACCCACCCGCCGGGAGCAAGCGCCCGCAGGTACTCCCGCGGCCCCTCCACGTCGTCGCTTCCAGCTCCCATCCGCGAGTCCGCGGCCACCCGCAGGCCAGCAAGGGCGGCGCTGAGCTCCGCTCTGATCTCGTCTTCGGTCGTTTCCGTCCGCACCGCTATGCTCCCTCGTAAGTCAGGCTGATGGTCGATCGCCAGCAGGCGGCGCAGGACCTTGCCGCTGGCGTTGCGGGGCAGGTCCGGCACGAACACCCATGACGTAGGAACCTTGAATCCGGCCAGCTCGGCGCGGGCGAAGGCCCGCAGCTCCTCGTGGCTGGGCGCGGGAACACCGGGGTCCAGGACGAGGTACGCGCGAACGAGCTGACCGAACTCCTGGTCCGGTACACCGACCACCGCGACCTCCAGCACGGCCGGGTGCTCGCGCAGAACGCCTTCGACCTCGACGGGGTGGACGTTCTCCCCGCCTCGCTTGATCCGGTCGCCCAGGCGCCCGGTCAGGTAGACATAGCCGTCGTCGTCCATCCTGGCCAGATCGCCCGTGTGCAGCCAGCCGTCCTCGGAGGCCTGGAACAGGTGAGCACCCCGCGCGACGATCTCACCGACCTCTTCGGCATCGGTTCCCGCCAGCCGCAGTTCGATGCCGGGCGCCGCGCGCCCGACCGAGGCGAGCAGATCCGGCCGGCCCGCCAGGGCACGCTCGTGATCGGCGTGGACGAGGCAGGCGATCGGGCTCCCCTCGGTCTGCCCGAACATGTTGATGAAACTGACGCCCGGCAACGCGCTCACCGCCCCGGAGAGCGTGGCCGGACGGATCGGCGCGGATCCGTACTGCAGGAGCCGCAGGCCGGGCAGCGTCAGCGCGTCGGCGTCCAGTAGCCGCTCGATCATCGTCGGGACGAGAAAGGCATGGGTGACGCCGTGCTTGCCGAGCCCGGTCCAGGACTCGACGCTGAAGCGGGGAAAGGGGAGGACGGCCGCGCCGACGGCGAGCATCACGGCGAGGTTACCCAGCCCTGCAATGTGGTCGAAAGGCGAGCCCGACGCGTAGATGCTGTCCGGCCCGGCGCCCATCAGGCGCGAGCTCACCCCCACCCGCGCGGCCAGCCTGTCCTGCCTGATGGGAACCCGCTTCGGCGCACCCGTCGTACCGGAGGTGTGCAGGATGGCGGCGATCGCACCGGGCCGGGCTTCCGGCAGGAGTCTCGGGCCGCCCGGGCCGAGCGAGGGCAGGATGAGCAGCCTGCGTCCGGCCCGCTCGGCGGCGGCGTGGGCCTGTTCTGCGAACTCGGGCTCGGCCACGAGCAACGGAGCGTCCAAGCCGTCGATGCATCCGCCGAGTTCCCGGGGAGTGAGCCGGGGCCCCAGCGGCGCGATCGGGCGCTGGGTGCATGATCCGGCCACGACCAGCGCCAGGGCCAGCGGGCTGGTAGTGACCAGCGCGGGCACCGCGGTCCCGGCCGGAACACCGGCCTGGTCAAGCCACTCGGCCGCGGCATCGGCCATGCCGATCAGCTCGGCATAGGAGACAGGCCGCTCACCGGCGACAGCGGTGTCCTCGCTAAAGCGCCGTGCGATAACCAGCTGCGACCAGGTCCTGTCCGCGCTCATGCCTCATCTCCGCTTCCGGCCATCCGGCTGCGACCTATAGTATAATAATTAAACGAAACTGGACTAGGTGGCCAGGAGAGCTCATGGTCTTGAGCCAACGTCGGCAGGACGGTACGCGAGCGTGGTTCCGCAGGCCGCCGCCGGAATACGCCAGCGCCAGCGGCCCCGCGGCGGAGCCGTCGGGCCGATGACCCGCTCCCCCGCGCATGACGCCGAGATCGCCGGTACTCCCCCCACCATCCCGGCCGCGCTGGCCCGCGCCGCCGCAAAGTGGCCGGATGACGAGGCGCTCATCGACGGTCCGGTCCGCCTTAGCTTCCGGGAATACCGGGATCTGAGCGTCAGCATCGCGCGCGGTCTCATCTCCTGCGGCGTGCAGGCCGGCGACCGCGTCGTCATCTGGGCCCCGAACTCCGTCGAGGTGGCGGTCAGCGCGATGGCGGTCGCCTCGGCCGGGGCCGTCCTGGTCCCGCTCAACACCCGCTTCACCGCGTACGAAGCGGCGGAGCTGATCCGCCGGGCCAAGCCGGCCATGGCGCTGGCGTTCACCGACTTCCTGGGCCGTGACTACCTGGCCTCTTTGCAGCCTTCGGGCGTGCTGGACGAGATGAAGGCGGCGGTAGCCCTGCGCGGCCCTGCGCGGCCAGGCGCGATCTCGCTGGATGAGCTGCGGGCCCGAGGCGAGACGACCGCGGAGCAGGAGGTGTACGACCGGGAGCGGGCGCTGGGCGGGAACGATATCTCGGACATTCTCTTCACCTCGGGCACGACCGGGTCACCCAAGGGTGCCATGCTCCGGCACGGCGCCGGGACCCGCGGCTACACCGAGTACGGCCGGTCGCTTGGCCTGCGCCCTGGTGACCGGTTGCTCGGCCTGGCGCCGTTCTTCCACTGTTTCGGGCTCAAGGGCGTGGTCCTGGCCAGCGTGCTGCACGGGGCGGCGGTGCTGCCCGTGCCGGTCTTCGACGTGCACCAGACGGCGGAACTCATCGCCCGGGAGCGGATCACGGTGCTCCAGGGCGCCCCGGTTATCTTCCGCGCCCTGCTCGAGGACCCGGCCGTCGACCGTTCGTCCCTATCGTCGCTGCGCGTCGCCGCTCCGGGCGCGATGGGCTCCTCAGCTGAGCTGTATACGCGGCTGCGGGACGAGCTAGGCATCCGGCACTTCGCCCCGGGCTATGGCCTCACCGAGGGCACGGCGGTAGGAACACGCTGTTACTGGTTCGATGACTTCGAGACGATCTCGACCACGTCCGGGCGGCCGGTCCCCGGCACGGAGCTGCGTATCGGTGACGACGCGGGTCGGGCCCGCGGGCCTGGCCGGGACGGGGAGATCCTGCTCCGCGGGTACAACATCATGCCCGGCTACTTCGAGGACCCCGTGGCCACCGCGCAGGTCATCGACGCGGACGGCTGGTTGCACACCGGCGACATCGGACGGCTCGACGAGCAGGGACGCCTGACCGTCACGGACCGCAAGAAGGACATGTTCCTGGTCGGAGGGTTCAACACCTACCCAGCCGAGATCGAGGGAGTTCTCGGTGAGCATCCGGCGGTGGCCGAGGCGTCGGTGATCGGGGTCCGCGACGAACGGCTGGGCGAGGTCGGCATGGCGTTCATCATCCCCCGCCCGGGGACGGCGCTGAGCGCCGGCGAGATGACCTCATGGGCCCGCGAGCGGCTGGCGAACTACAAGGTCCCGCGCCACTGGCGGTTCGTGTCCGAACTGCCGCGGAACGCCAGCGGTAAGGTCCGCAAGTTCCTGCTCCGGGAGGAGGCGCCCCGGGCCGGGGCGGCCTCGGGCCGGCCAGGCGACGAGCCGACGAGCTGAGGGAGCGTGGTATGGGCGTCGTAACACAGGTGGCAGGTCCGGCGGCACTGGTCATGCTCAACTGGCCCGAGAAGCGGAACGCCCTAGGCCCGGAGCAGGCGGGAGAGCTCGCCGACGCGCTGGGTACCGCGGCCGCGGATCCCGGGGTGCGAGGCGTGGTCATCACCGGCAACGGCGCCTTCTGCGCGGGCGGCGACATCAAGGGCATGGTGGCCCGCGCGGACATGCCGCCGGAGGAACGCCGGGCCCTGGTCTACTCCGCGTACCAAGGGCTGATCCGCGCGGTTCTCGAGCTGCCCGTCCCGACCGTCGCCGCCGTCGACGGGCCAGCCGTGGGCATGGGGTTCGACCTGGCCCTGGCCTGCGACAGCAGGTTCATTGGACCCGAAGGCTGGTGCAGGCAGGGCTGGGCGCGGCTCGGCCTCATCCCCGGCACCGGCGGCGAGCTGCTCCTGCGCACGCGGGCGCCGGGCGCGCTGTGGCAGCTGCTAGACGGCCAGCCGAAGGTGCACGCCGATCTGGCCGAGCGACTCGGGATCGGCGAGCGCACCGGTGACCTGACGGCACGCGAGGCGGCGCTGCACCGAGTGGAGTCGTACGCCGCGTACAGCCGGGCCACGCTGGCCGGCTACGTCCGGCTCAACCGGTCGGAACTGCGCGCGCGGCTGGAGGAACACCAGGCCGAGTGCCTATCGGTGCAGCTCGAGCTGCTCGCCGACCCGGAGTTCCGCAGCCGGGCCGGCGAGGCCCTGAGGACCTGAGGATGGCGGCTTCCGGATCGGGCGGGGATCCGCTCGTCCGCTATGACGTGCGCGGGGCGGTGGCCGTGGTGACCTTGAATCGGCCCGAACGGCACAACGCATGGACCTTCGAGCTCGAGCAGGAGCTGTTCGACCTGGCCGACCGGGCGGACGCGGACCAGCGAATCGGCGCGATCGTCCTGACCGGGGCCGGGAAGAGCTTCTGCCCCGGCATGGACATGTCGGCTCTGGCCACGCTCGGCCAGGGCCCGGGGGTGGCGGCCCGGCGACGGCCGCCGACGCATCTGCGCAGCATGAGAAAGCTGACCGTGGCCGCCATCAACGGAGGGTGCGCGGGCGTCGGCTTCGTGCTGGCCCTGTGCTGCGATATCCGCTTCGCCGCCGAGGAGGCCAGGCTCAGCTGCTCGTTCACCAGGCGTGGCGCTCCGGCGGAATACGGCGCGTCCTGGCTGCTCCCCCGACTGATCGGGCTCGCGGACGCGACGGACCTGCTGCTCTCGGGGCGGACGATCGACGCGGCCGAGGCGGAGCGCCTGAGGCTGGTCAGCCGGACGGCGCCGCGCGCGGAACTGCTCGACCGGGCGATCGAGTACGCCCAGGACGTGGCGGCCAACTGTGCGCCGCTGGCCGTTCAGGCGGTCAAGGCGCAGCTGGCCGGGGATGCCTGCCGGGACCTCCCGGATGCGGTCCTCGAGGCGAGGCGGATCGCCCACCAGGCCGCCCGCAGGCCCGATCTCGCCGAGGGAGCCCGGGCGTTCCTGGAGAAACGGCCTGCGCGGTTCACGCCGCTGCCCGAGCGCTCCCAGCAGCAGCCGAGTTGAAGCTGGCCTCAGCCGCGGGCCTGCACGTCCTGCGGTCGCGGATCGCGCGGCAGGCCGAGCAGGCGCTCGGCCGCGATGTTCAGGTGGATCTGGCGTGTCCCGCCGTAGATCGACTCCGCGCGGCTGAGCAGGAAGGTGCGCTGGAACGGGTTCAGCTCGTAATCGTCGCCGACGACCTGGGCCGAGGCGCCGAGTAGGTCCATCTCGAGCTCGCCCAGCTCTTGGTGCCAACGCGGCCAGACGAGCTTGAGCAGTGACGTCTCCGCTCCGCCCTCGCCGCCGTGCTGCAGCAGGCTGGTCAGGGTTCGCAGTGTCATGTACCGCATGACGTTCAGGCCGACGAACGAGTCGACGAGCCGCTGCCGCAGGCCGGCGTCGGCCACGGACCCCTGCTGGCGCGCGGCACGCAGAACCGATGCGAACTCGGACTCGAACTGATTCTGGTATCCGAGCATGGCGATGCCGCGTTCATGCTCCAGGGTGCTCATCGCGACCTTCCAGCCCTGGTTCAGTTCGCCGACGACCAGCGACCGTTCGGTCCGGGCGCCGGACAGGAAGACCTCGTTGAACTCGCTGGTACCGGCCATGCTGCTGATCGGCCGGACCTCGATACCGCGCTGCCGCATGGGTACGAGCAGCATGGACAGGCCGTGGTGGCGCGGGGCGGCCGGGTCGGTGCGCGCCAGCAGGTAGATCCAGTCGGCCTGGTGCGCGTGGCTGGTCCAGATCTTCTGGCCGTCGACGACCCACTCCTTACCGTCCAGCACCGCCCGGGTCCGCACGCTGGCCAGGTCCGATCCCGCGCCAGGCTCGCTGAACCCCTGGCACCACACCTCTTCCCCGGACAGGATGCGGGGCAGGAAGCGCCGCTTCTGCTCGGGGGTCCCGTGGGCGATGAGGGTCGGTCCCAGCAGGTTCGTCCCCTGGAAACCCGCCCGGTACGGCGCGCAGGCCTTGGCGTACTCGTACTCGAACAGCACGCGCTGAGTCACGCTGGCCGGCCGGCCGCCGTACTCCGCTGGCCAGCCCAGGCCCGTCCAGCCCCCGGCGTGGAGCTCGCGCTCCCACTCCAGTCGCAGCTCGTAGAACTCTTCGTTCCCCGAGCCGCCCCGCCCCGCCAGGTCGGCAAAGCGGCCGGTCAGGTGCTTCCCCAGCCAGTCGCGCACCTCGGCCGCGAAGGCCAGGTCCGCTTCCGAGAACCGCAAGTCCACTGTGTCCCTCTCCGTCGCTGGCGTTATCGCTCAGCTCATCGTGAGGCCGCCGCTGACCGACAGCGCCTGGCCGGTGATGAACGCCGCGCCGTCGGACGCGAGGAACACCACGGCGGGCGCGATGTCGGCGGGCCGGCCCAGGCGGCGCATGGGAGCGGCCCGGGCCAGCGCGTCGTACATCTTCTGGCTCCGCTCCGCGATCTGGTCGAGCAGCGGCGTGTCGGTCGGCCCCGGGCAGACGCAGTTCACGGTGATCCCCGAGGTAGCCACCTCTCGCGCGAGCGCCTTGCTGAAGGCGATGAGGCCGCCCTTGGTGCCGGAGTACACCACCTCACCCGAGCTACCCACCTTGCCGGCGTCCGAGCTGATGCTGATGATCCGCCCGTAGCCCCGCTCGATCATGCCGTCCAGTACGGCCCTGGTGCACAAGACCGGACCCAGGTAGTTCACCTCGACGATCCGGCGCCAGGTCTCCTCCTTGCTCTCGACGAACGGTTCGATCACGTCGATCCCGGCGTTGTTGACCAGGACCTCGACCGGGCCGAGTTCCCGCTCGGCCACCGCGATCGCGGCACCCACGTCTGAGCTGTTCGACACGTCGATCCGCACGCCGACCGCCCGGCCGCCGGTCCCCGCCTGCTCAAGGGTGGCCGCGTACGCCACCGCGCCGTCGCCGTCCAGGTCGGCGACGGCGACGCAGGCTCCCTCCGCGTACAGGGCGGCCGCGATGGCGCGGCCGATCCCGCCTGCGCCCCCGGTCACCAGCGCGACACGTCCAGCCAATCCGCTGCTCGTCATGAGATCCCCTTCCCGAAGTCTGGCGCGCGCTTCTCGCGGTGGGAGGCCAGTCCCTCGCGGACCTCCGGGCCGGCGAACCCGAAGAACTCCAGGCCGAGCGAGGCGTCGAAGATCGGCCCGGCCTGGCGGAACCAGTTGTTGAGGCTGTACTTGGTCCACCTGATCGCGGTCTGGGCGCCGGCCGCGAGCGAGGTCGCGATCTCCAGTGCGCGCTTGGTGACCAGCTCGTCGTCCACGCAGAGCGATACCATGCCGATCCGCTCGGCCTCCTCGCCGGTCAGCGGCTCGCAGGTCAGCAGGTAGTACTTGGCCTTGGCCATCCCCGCCAGCAGCGGCCAGCAGATGGCCGCGTGGTCCCCGGCCGCGACGCCGAGCCGGGTGTGCCCGTCGATGATCTTAGCCGTGCGGCCCGCCACCGATATATCCGCGAGCATGGCCACCACCAGGCCGGCGCCCACCGCCGGGCCGTGGATCGCCGAGACGATCGGCTTGCTGCAGTTAATGACGTTGTAGACGAGATCGCGGGCCTCCCGCAGGCTGCGGGCCCGGGTCGGGTAATCCTCGATCATGCCCTCGATCAGGTCGAAGCTGCCGCCCGAGGAGAATCCCCGGCCCTCCCCCCGGATCAGCGCGACCCGGGTCTGATCGTCCCGGTCGATCACCGGCCAGACGTCGGCGAGCTGGCGGTGCATGGCCGGGCTGACCGCGTTGAGTCCGGGGCTGTCGAGCACCAGGGCCAGCACTCCGGAAGCCGGGCGCTCGAACCGCAGGTCGGGAAAGTCGCCGTAGGGGTCGGTCACCAGATCCTCCGTAGAGTGCGCGGTCAGAATCCTCTGCCTGGATCCTCTGACTGGGTGAAAGAGTTATATCATTAATCGAATCGTATCTAGTGTAGCCGACGTGGTGTTACGAGGAAGGTTGGGGCGACATGGGCTTGCTCGAAGGGCGGAACGCGATCGTGACCGGATCGGCCCGCGGACTCGGCCTGGCCATGGCCGAACGCTTCGGGGAGGAGGGCGCACGGGTCGTGCTCAGTGACATCGACGCGGCCGCGCTTGAGGAGGCGCAGCACAAGCTCACGGCCCGCGGCCTGGAGGTGAGCGCCAGGCCGGCCGACGTCACCAATGAGGATGCCATGGCCGCCCTGGTCCGGCACTGCGCCGATCGGTGGGGCAGCCTCGACGTCATGGTCAACAACGCGGGCATCACCCGGGACGGCGTGCTGCGGAAGATGACTACGAATGAGTTCCGCCAGGTCATCGAGGTGCACCTGGTGGGCGGCTGGCTGGGCACCAAGATGGCCAGCCTGCAGATGCGCGAGCAGGGCACGGGCGGGTCGATCATCAACATCTCGTCGATGTCCGGCAAGGTCGGCAACCCCGGCCAGACCAATTACAGCGCCGCCAAGGCAGGGCTGATCGGGCTGACCAAGGCGGCCGCGAAGGAGGGCGCCCGCTACCGCATCAGGGTGAACGCGATCCAGCCCGGATTCATCCGGACCGCGATGACCGACACCATGCCGCAGGACGTGCTCAGGGAACGCATCGCGGAGATACCGCTCGGCCGGATCGGAGAGCCGCTGGACGTGGCCAACACGGCCCTGTTCCTGGCCTCGGATCTGTCCAGCTACCTGACCGGGATCACCATTGAGGTGTCGGGCGGCCGCAACATCTGACCCGTGCCGCGTCGATCCACGACGGCGGGTCAGGATGCGCCCGGGAAAAGGCCGGCCAACCGCGCGATGATCTCGCGATGGTAATCGGGTCCGCCCAGCAGGATCCGCGAGCTCCGCGCCCGCTTGAAGTACAGGTGCGCGGGGTGCTCCCAGGTGAAGCCGATACCCCCGTGGATCTGGATGTTCTCGCCGGCCACCATGGCGTAGCCGTCGGAGCAGCAGACCTTGGCGATGCTCGACACGACCGGCAGATCGCCGTCGCCCGACGCCACGGCCCACAGACCGTAGTAGGCCGCGGACTTCATCGACTCGACCGCCACCAGCATCGATGCGCATTTGTGCTTGATGGCCTGGAAGGAGCCGATCGGACGGCCGAACTGCTCGCGCAGCTTCGCGTACTCAACCGCCATCTCCAGCGCGCGCTGCGCCCCGCCGACCTGTTCCGCGGCGAGGCCGACGGCCGCGACCTCGAGCATACGGCTGACCGCGGGCCAGGCGTCGCCCACGTCGCCGACCGGGCGGGCCGGTACCGAGTCGAAGTCGAGCCGCGCCTGCTTACGGGTCTGGTCCATGGTGGGCAGCGACTCGCGCGACAGGCCGTCCGCGTCGCCGTCGACCGCGAACACGCCCACGCCGCCGTCGGTACGCGCGACGGCCAGGATCAGCCCGGAGCTGGCCCCGTCGGGCACGTAGGTCTTGGTGCCGGACAGCCGCCAGGTCCCGTCGGCCTGGACCGCGCGCATGGTGACGGAGGACTCCTGCCACTGCCCGTCGGACTCGGTCAGCGCGACGGTGGCGATCGTCTCCCCGGAGGCGATTCCGGGCAGGTAGTCCTTGCGTGCCTGCTCGTCGCCGGTGGCCAGCAGCAGCTGGGCGGCCATCACCGCGCTGGCGAAGAACGGAGCACACAGCAGGACCCGGCCCATCTCCTCCAGCACGATGCCCAGCTCGACGAAGCTGAACCCGGCACCGCCGTAGGCTTCGGGTATCGCCAGGCCGTGCAGGCCGAGCTGGCCGGCCATCTGCGCCCAGACCGCCTGGTCGTAGCCGGGATCGGCGGCCATCAGCCGGCGGACGTCCGCCTCGGCGGAGGCATGCTCGAGAAAGCGCCGGACGGTGTCGCGCAGTTCTTCCTGGTCCTCGTCGAAGTCGAAGTTCACCGCCGCGTTCCTTCCCTCCGCCAGCAATAGATGAATTATATTACTATATTGGCAGAGGGAGAAAGATGCCGTGGACCTGACCTATCCGGCCGAGGCCGAGGCGTTCCGCCGCGAGGTGCGCGCCTTCCTGGCCGCTCAGCTGCCGCCGGGCTGGACCGGGGTCGGCTCGCTGCCCGCCGATGAGGTGGGCCCGTTCACCGACCGATGGCGTTCGCTGCTGCACGAGCACGGGCTGATCGGCGTGGCGTGGCCGCGAGAGTACGGCGGGCGCGGCCTGAGCAAGCTCGAGCAGGTCGTGCTGGTCGAGGAACTCGCCCAGACCGGCGCGCCGACCGGATGGAACACCGACAACTTCAGCGTGAAGATGATCGGCAACACGCTGCTCACGGTGGGCACGGACGAGCAGAAGCGGCGATTCCTGCCGCGCGTGCTGTCCGGCGCGGACCGCTGGTGCCAGGGATTCTCCGAGCCCGGAGCGGGATCTGACCTGGGCGCGCTCCGTACCCAGGCGCGCCTGGAAAAGGGGGAATGGCACATCGACGGCCAGAAAGTCTGGACCTCCAACGCCCGCGAGGCCAACTGGATCTTCCTGCTGGCTCGCACGTCACCGGCCCGGCCCGGGAACCGGGGCCTGACCTTCCTGCTCTGCCCGCTGGACCAGCCGGGCATCGAGATCAGGCCGATCACCATGCTCACCGGGCATCAGGAGTTCAACGAGGTCTTCTTCAACGATGCCGTCACCGGACCGCGTAACGTCGTCGGCGAGGTGGGCGACGGCTGGCGGGTGGCGCAGCTCCTGCTCGGTTTCGAGCGCGGTGACGAGGCGGCGACGAACCCGATCCTGTTCCGGCAGGAGCTGGACCGGCTGATCGAGCTGGCCCGCTCGCGCCACCGCGACCAGGACCCGGTGATCCGGGACCGGCTCGCTTCCTGCCTGGCCCGGGTGGAGGTCATGCGTTATCTCGGCTACCGGATCCTGACCGGCTTCCTGCGCGGCGGCCGGCCCGGACCCGAGGCCTCGGTGTCCAAGCTGTACTGGAGCGAATACCACCGCGATCTCACCGAACTCGCCATGGACATCCTCGACGCCGACGGCGTGGTCCCGGCCGGCCAGCCGGTCGGCCGGATCATCCGGACTGACCTGCCCGGCGCGCCGAACAGCAGCGCGTCGTGGTCGGGCACCTTCCTGGCCTCGCAAGCCGGGACGATCTACGCCGGGACGTCGAACATCCAGCGCAACGTCCTCGCGGAGACGGTGCTCGGCCTGCCGCGCGAGCCGCGATCCGGCCGATGAGCTCCAGCCCGATCCAGTGCGCCGACCATAGCTTGATGAAGCACTACGGTCCGTTCGGCCAAATATGTCTTTGATGGGAGACACTAGCCATGGCCCTGCCTGACAGTCCCGCGATCCTCGTCGAGTCGGACGGCCCGGTACGGGTGGTCACCCTCAACCGGCCGGAGACGATGAACGCCTTCGACCGGGAGATGCATGCGGAGTTCCCGCGGGTTCTGGCCGACCTCGGGCAGGACGCCGACGCGCGCGCGGTGGTCCTGACCGGCGCGGGGCGGGCGTTCAGCGCCGGGGGTGACATCTCGAACTTCACGAAGAACAGGGCGGATCTGTATCACCGCCGGGCCGGCCTGCGCGAGGCCAGGCGGCTGTTCGACGAGCTGATCAGCCTGCACCTGCCCGTGGTGGCGGCCGTCAACGGCCCCGCGGTGGGGCTCGGCTGCACGGTGGCGACGGCGTGCGACATCGTGTTCATGGCCGAGACGGCGTTCTTTGCCGACCCGCACGTGACCGTCGCCCTGGTAGCGGGGGACGGCGGCGCGATCACCTGGCCCGCGCTCACCAGCCTGCTGAAGGCCAAGCAGTACCTGCTCACCGGGGACCGGATGCCGGCCCGCGAGGCGCTGGCCATCGGGATGGCCAACTTCGTCGTCCCGCCCGAGGAACTGATGGACGCCGCCACCGCATTCGCACGCCGGCTGGCCAGCCTGCCGCCGCAGGCCGTCCAGGACACCAAGCTGGTGCTGAACCAGCTCCTGCGGGAGCGCGCGGCCGGGGCACTGCCCTTCGGCCTGGCCGCCGAGAGCCAGTCCTCCGACACGGCCGAATACGCGGAGGTGCCGGCCAAGTTCGCCGAGCGGCGGGCCAGGCCCGGCGGCTGACCAGGCTAAATCGCGCGGATCAGCCCATCAGGTCGTACACGGTCAGCGTCCGGTCGCCGCCGAGAAGGTAATCGTCCGCGGCCAGCAGGTGCTTGCGCCACAGGCGCTCCGCCTTCTCCGCCTCTCGCGCCTCGATCAGGTCCACGATCCGCTCGTGCGCGGCGAAGCCCTGGGCGAGCGCCTCCTTCCCCGCCGGGGTCCCGGCGTCGGACTCGGCGTGGGCCAGGTGGGCGACGTCGATGATGTGCCGCAGCATGCCGGACAGGACCGACAGCGTCTCGGTTGCCGGCCATGTCCACGATCAGGGCGTGAAAAGCCGTCTGCTCCTTCATCTGGCTGACCGGATCATCAATGACTGCGCGGGAGCGCTCGATCGCCTCACGCAGCTGGCGCACGTCGTCCGCCGTCCGCTTCTCCGCCAGCATGGCGACACAGCCCGGCTCGATCACGCCACGGGCCATGTAGACGTCCTGCATTGTCACGCCGCGGTGCTCCAGTACCAGCGCCGTGTGCCGGGCCGCGACGTCCGCGTTCGGGATGTGGACCCGCGCGCCGCCGTGGGCGCCGCGCCTGACACTGATCAAGGACTCGGACTCCAGGACCCGGAACGCCTCCCGGAGGGTGGGCCTGGACACGCCGAACCGCTCCATGAGCGCGCTTTCGGAGGGAAGCGCATCGCTTTCGACGAGCTCGCCGCGAAGGATGCGGCGCCGGAGGTCGCCGGCCACGAGCTCGGCCATCTTCGGCACCCGGACTCGGGTTCCGACCTGGGTCTTGGCAGCTTCGGCCATGGTGTGTCCAAACGTCTCGCACGGACCCGGAGCCGCGGCGGCGGCCGACGGATCCGGCCGCGCCCCCGCCTTCCGGCTGGCAAATCAATTATATTATTTGGTCATACAAATCCGGTAACGCGACCGGCCGGCGCGCCGTGCCCACGCGGTCACGACGCGGCCAGACCCTCAGGCTGCGGCGGGCCGGAACGCGCGCAGATAAGCGACACTGCGGGTGAGCATGTCGAGAGCCACCTCCCGTGCGTCACCGCCTGGCCGGGTGAGCGGCCAGCTGATCTCGGCGATGAACGGGGTACTGCTGCGGCGCGGTCCGCGCCGCAGCACCTCGTTGACGGCGCCAGCGACGTTGACGTCTCCGTCGCCCAATGCGCAGCCAGCGATACGGAACGGCGGCTGCGACCCCAGGATGTCCCGCGCGCCCGATTCCACCACCACGAAGTCTTTGACCTGGACCGAAGCAGCCCAGGGCGCCAAGGCGTCGATGTCGGCGGCAGGATCGGAGAAGAGCGCGAGCGCGTTCGCGGTGTCGAAGCCGGACTGGATCGCTTCCGAGTCGACATCGGCGATCATGCGTGCCCACTCGGGCCCGGTAAAGTCGACATGATTTTCTATCGCGAGCCGGACGCCCTCGCCCTCCGCGATGCGGGCGACCTCCCGCAAGGCGCAGACTAGGCGATGCATGTGCTCAGCGAGGGATTCACGTCGGCTGAACCGGCTCTTGTCCCGCCAGAGGTAGCCGTACGCGGTACGGACGTACGGGCCCCCGAGAACACGCGCGGCGCGCATGCTGTCGACGATCTCCCGGCGTGCGGCGGGATTGCCCAGCACGTCGAAAGGCGACCGGATGTACGGCTCGATCTCGACGGACTGCGCGTCGGCCTGAGCGCGAAGGTCGGCCCAATGTCCGAGGTCGATCGACATCGACGCCCAGTCGAAGATGGGTCGGGGGTCGCCGTTGACGAGGTCCAGGCCGCGTGTCGGCGCGTCCTGGATCACCCAATCGAATCGCTGCTCGAGGGGAAGGTCCCGGGGGGCGAGCACCCAGGACAGCGCTCCGACGCGAAGGCTCACGGGGTCACTGCCGGGCTGGCCGAGTATCGCGGCGCCCACTCGTGCAGCTCAGCAAGTTGTTGCCGGAGTTTCGACCCGATCGGCTGCGTCGCACCGGGATCCAGCGGCAGGTGGAGCGGCGGTTCGGGCTCATCGACGAGCCGGAGCACCTGTGCGGCCAGGCGGTGCGGATCGCCGGGCTGGTTGCCGTCCAGAGAGCCGATGATTTCGCGGAAGCGACCCACGCTGTCAGCGTAGGTATGGTCGGGCGCAGCAGAGATCATCGACGACCCGAGTGCGTCCGTGCGGAAGGAGCCGGGCTCCACGATCGTCAGCCGGATGCCGAGGGGCGCGATCTCCTTGGCCAAGGCTTCGGCGAACCCCTCGACGGCATGCTTGGACGCCGCGTAGTACGCGAACCCTGCTGACGCGCTCACTCCGGCGACCGAGGAGATAGTGACGATGAACCCTTTCGCGCTGCGGCGCAGCAGGGGCAGCACAGCCCGCGTGACGTCGATGAGGCCGAAGACATTCGTCTCGAACTGCTGCCTGATCTCGTCGTCGGCCGCCTCCTCGACGCCGCCGAGGAGCGTGTATCCGGCGTTGTTGACGAGCACATCGATACCGCCGAAGGCGCGTCGCGCTTGGTCGACGGCCGATCTGACGTCGTCCGGCCGGGTCACATCGGCGACCGCCGCGAGCGCGTTTCCGTTGCTCGCCTCGGTAATCGACCGAGCCGCGTCAGCGGACCGGACGACGGCGACGACCTGCTCGCCACGCGCCACGGCCGCCGCGACGATGGCTCGCCCGATACCACGCGATGCCCCGGTGACGAACCAGACGCGGTTACCGTTTGTCATAGTCATCTACCTGTTCTCGGACGGGTGCGGGCGACTCGGCCGCCGCCGCGACGACGCTTCGCGCGGACCGGTAGGCGCTGTCCGCCGCGGTCTGTAGCGGGAGAGCATGGAAATCGGGGTGGAATATCTCGACGCCGAACGGTCCGTCGAACCCTGTTTCCATGACGGAACGGATCAGGCCGGTGAGATCGAACGAACCCTGCCCGGGCAGCTCGCGCTCGAAGGTGGTCGCCGTCCTCGAGGTTGCGACGGTGGCTGGCCCGTCGTTGAGCTGGACGGCGACGACCGATCCCGCCGGTAGCGCACGCACGTCATAAGGGGTGCCACCGGAGTGGTACAGGTGCCACGAATCGAGCAGCACGCCACCGTTTGCTGAGCCGGCGGCAGCCACGACCGTAGTCGCGGTGTGCAAGTCCTTGAGCGCGGTGAGCTGCGGCACGAACTCCAGGGCGGCTATGAGTCCGTGTCGCGCAGCACGGGTGCACAGCTGGCGGAACCGGTCCGCCATTCGCGGCAGCTCGGGGAGTGGCCCCTCGAACTCGGCCACCACCGTCACATGCCTGCCGCCCAATACGTCTGCGACTCGGTACAGCTCGTCCTCAGCGCGCCGCCCTTCCCGGCCCGTTGCGGACGCGAGGTACCAGCCGCGTACGCTCTCCAGTTCGTGTACCTCGAGACCGAGGCCGGCGATGATCCGCGCGAGCTCACTGATACTCGTCCCTTGCCGGCAGCAGTCGAGGACGTCTTCCGGGCGCAGCCCGACTCCACCGAATCCGGCCCGGGCGGCGGCGGCCAGCCGGTCCTTGAGCGGCCACCGAGGCGGCTGGAGACGGGCAGCGCCGGTGAGCGTGAAGTGGCAGGCCGTCAGGCGGATATCGGCGGTCATCTGGCCGTCCTCCTAGTGCGTTACCGCAGCCGCAGCCGCGACACGACCAGCGGTGCGGCCGAAGACGAGGGCACTGGCCAGCGCGTTCCCGCTGCCGACGTAAACGTCACCGAGCACGCCGCCGACGCACTCGCCAGCCGCGTACAGACCGGCAATCGGGTGGCTGTCGTTGCCGATCACGCGCGCGTCGCGGTCGATGCGGACGCCAGCGTAGGTGCCCGCGAGACAGGCGAGGCGTAGTTCTGTGGCATAGAAAGGCGGCGTCTGCACGGGCCGAAGGACGTCGGCCCGCTTGGCGTAAAAATGATCGATGCCTGCCGCGACGCCCTCGTTGTAGCGATCGATGGTCCCCGCCAGGTTCGCGATCGGCACGCCGATCGTCGTGGCCAGCCCTTCCACCGTGGCCGCGACATGGATCTTGCCCAAGCCAACCATCGCGTCGATCATCGGCTCGACCCAGTTCTCATGGGTCTGGCCCGGGATATTCACCTTCTTGAAACGGCGGGTCGAATTCGGCTGGGACGCCCGCTTCGCCGCGTCGTCGAAGATGGCCCAGATCTTGCCGCCCTGCGCGCGAACCAAGGGCTCGGTGACGCTATAGGGGGACATCTCGTTGAAGAAGCGGCGGCCTAGGTGGTTGACGATGATCAGCCATCCGGGGAAGTAAGTATCGGACATCAGCGAGAAGTTTGGCTTGAGCGTGCACAGGCCGCGGTTGTACCCGACGATCTGCCCGTCAGCCTGCTCGGCAAGCGCGAAGACGTCGCCTCTGGAGATGCGCGCGTCCACCTCCAGCCCGACGGGGTGAAGCCAGTCCCCGGCGCTGAGCGCGCTGGGGAAGTACCTTTCGATCAGATCGCGGTTGCCCTCGAACCCCCCGGTCGCCAGGATGGTGCCGGCCGCCGTCAGCTGCTCTCCGCCCGAGGAAACCCCGATGACCGTACGAGCGTCCAGAACGAGGCCCTCCACGCGCCGGCCGAGGACAAGAGTGATGTTCTGCCGACGGCGCACCTCCTTCTCCAGAACGCTCACGATCTCGGCGCCACCCGGCGTGACGTGGCCGCGCGGTACCAATTCGTCCCCGGCGGGAAATATGTCGAGGATCGGTACGCCAAGGTCGGCGAGCCACTCGATCGACGGGCCGACCTCACTGGTCAGGTGTTCGATCAGCGCGGGTTCAAGGCGCTGGCCGGTCAAGGTCATGTAGTGGTTGAACAGGTCGATGTCACTGTCGGCGATGGCGCGTTCCCGCTGGAACCGGGTGCCCGCGCCCATTATCATTCCGCTCGACGCGCTCGTCCGCCCGCCCACCGTCGTGTCGGCCTCGACGAGCAAGACGGTCGCATCCTGCGACGAAGCCTCCAGCGCCGCGGACAGGCCCGCCAGCCCCGTACCGACCACTGCCACGTCGAAGTCACTCACAAGCGCTTCCTCTTGATCACACGCCGGTACTCGGCGGCCAGACCCGTATGGGACCGATCCGATGGTGATGCGGTTGAAGCCATGGGTCGTCATCGTACTATGATATAAATCATCTATCTACTTAGACGTCGACAACTTCGTTGATCACCTGCGCGAAGACACTTGACCCGCAGGTCGTCGAGCGAGGAGGCATCTGACCCGGGCGGCAGCGACGGTCACTCCAGAGTGACCGTACGACCTTCGGTCGCCGAGGCCATGACGGCCTCGTGAACCACGGTGTTGGCCACACCGTCGAAGAACGTTGGCAGCGCCGGGAACTTCGGGGGCTCAAGTCCAAGGATCCGATCACGGAAGGCGCCCGCCAGCCTCGCTGTGGCTGGCGGGATCATCGTGGCCCGCGCTTCAAAGCGGGCGTAGGCATTCGAGCCCGCCACGCCGGTCGGCAGATCAAGAGCTGGTCCGAGCTGATACTCGGGTGGGATCTCGATGAGTCGACTGCCGCTGGCATCATCGAGCGCTATCTCGCCCTCGGCGGTGACCCAGACAGACCCAGCCGTCCCGGAGATCCGCTGGACGGCCGTCGGCGGGCCAAAGGCGCCCTGCGTGGCTTGTATGACTCCGACCAGGCCGTTCACCAGCGTGAATTGAACGGCGAAGCTGTCGTTGGTGGCCCAGTCGTGATCCGAGGTTACGCAGGCGGTCCCGGTAACCGATGCGAACTCGCCGAGGGTGGTGCGCACCGTATCGATCGTGTGCGGTATCTCGGCGTTGAGCCAGCCGCCGAAGCGAGACTCGTCGGTGAACCACCCTGGCACCTCGGCGGCCGGGTCAGCGAACGCGTTCGACAATCGGACGAAGGTCGCAAAACGGGGAGAGCCGATCAGCCCATCGGCTAGGGCAAGGGCGAATCCGACCTGCGGTTTCAGCCATCGCATCTCCTGGCCGAGAACATGCACCACGCCGGCTTCCTCGGCTAGCCGCAGGAGGCTCCGCGCATCATCCAGCCGGGTCGTGAACGGTTTCTCGCACAACACATGCCTGCCGGCGGCTATCACGGCGGAGGTAAGTTCGTAGTGAGTTGACGGCGGTGTGGCGATAACAGCGGCCCGGACGCCGGGTACAGCGAGCGCTTGTTCCAGGCTCGTGGTCGCCACTGGGACACTAAGTCGCCGCGCCCGATCTGCGGTGCGCTCGCGATCGTGGCCTACCAGCGCCGCGACCTCGAATCCGGCCGCGCGCAAGGCCGGAACGTGCGCCAGGCAACCCCAACCGGTACCGGCGACGATCACCCGGATCGGGCCGACCGAGGAATCAGTCATCGTTTTCCGTCTCCCTTGACTTGGCCGCACCACCACAGCGTAATGATTTATTGTAGTATAACAAGTATACTATTTGTTGAACCTTCGATCGGGTCAGCCGGCGGCAACGGCAACGACGTCATGCCTGCGACGGGCGTGATGAGATGGTGACTATCGAAGACGTTCGACTTCGGGATCCGGTGCCGGAAGTCCCGAAGGCGCGGCGGCGACCGGCGGATCCGGGTCGGCGGCGCGGGCCTGGCTGCGCGGGCCTGGCTGCGCGGGCCTGGCTGAGGGGGCGGCCCGGAGGCGGGCGGCTGCGCATACAGGAAAATTATCTGCCGGATTATTGACATCAGGCCCGGGCGGAGAGCAGAGTGAAGCTAAGGTAGCGATTGCTGTCTAATGGCCGGACCATCGCCGGAGATGGAGCCTTGCATGCAGGAACTCAGGCATCCGCTGACGGAAGGCTTGTACGGACTGGACCCCGAGACGGGCCTGGTCCGGGTGGAGGAGCACGGCCGGGTCGGCTTGTTCGACTTTCACGGCGAGTGGAGGTCCGGAGACAAGTTCCATCCCGATCCGGAGATGTGTAACTGGATCGGCGGACCAGGCGCTGACGGCGCCTATGACCGGCCATTCAAGTCTATCTAGGCGACGCCGCGGATAGGAGACGAACAGCGATGACTACTACCGAAGATCTGGTCGCACTGCTGGCGCCGCCGCACGAGCCCGGCTCCTTCTACCAGCGGGTGCTCGATTCCGACCGGTATCCGGTACCCGGCGTCCTGCGCGAATCCAGCCCGCTGGAAGACGGGCCGGTCGAAGTTCCGGTGCGGCGGTACCTCTCTCGCGAGTTCCATGATCTCGAGGTCGAGAAGGTGTGGAAACGAGCCTGGCAGATGGCGTGCCGGGAGGACGAGATCCCGGCCGTCGGCGACACTCTGGTTTACGACGTGGCGGACCTGTCCTTTGTCGTAGTCCGCGTCTCACCGACCGTTATCCGGGCGTACCCCAATGCGTGCCTGCACCGTGGCCGCAAGCTGGTGGACAGCGCGCCGTGTGCCGCGAGGCTGAGCGAGCTGCGGTGCGCGTTCCACGGATTCACCTGGGACCTGGAAGGCTCACTGGCCGCGGTGCCGAGCTCGTGGGACTTCCCGCACGCCGACTTCGACGAGTGGCAGCTGACCGAGGTCAAGGTCGGGACGTGGGGCGGGTTCGTCTTCATCAACCCCGACCCGGACGCGGCGCCGCTCGAGGACTTCCTGGGGGATCTGGACCGGCACTTCGCGAAATACGACTACCAGAACCGGTACACGGCGGCCCACGTGGTGAAGGTGGTGCCCTGCAACTGGAAGGCCGCGCAAGAAGCGTTCATGGAATCATTCCACGTCATCGCGGTCCATCCCCAGCTGCTCCCCGAGTCCTCCAACCTGGACGCGCAGTATGACGCGTGGGGCAACTACTCCCGCGCGGTCAGCCCGAACTTCCTGCCGAGCGCCTTTCTCAACTGGCTGCCGACCGAGCAGGAAATCCTGGACTCGGCGCTCGACCGCCGCCTGGATCGCGATCCGGTGGTGACGGTCCCGGAGGGCATGACGGCCCGGGAGGTCGGTGCCGATCAGGCCCGTAGGGCCCTGGTGCCGGTCATCGGCGAGGACAAGGCGGCCCAGCTGTGCGACAGCGAGATGGCCGACTCGTTCTATTTCACGTTGTTCCCCAACCTGCACCCGTGGTCGGCGTACAACCGGATCTGCTTCCGGTTCCGGCCGTACGGGAACGATCCGGACCGGGCCATCCAGGATGTGTACCTGCTCAACCCGTACGCCGGCGAGCGTCCGCCGGCGTCGCGGACGCACGTGCTGAGCGACGACGAGGACTTCACGGCCGGCACCGAGATCGGCCCGTACCTGGCCCGGATCATCAACCAGGACCTGTACAACATGCCGAAGGTGCAGGAGGGGATGAAGGCCACGCGCAAGCCGGTGCTGACGTTCTCCCGGTACCAGGAGTCCAAGATCAGGCACTTCCACAAGCTGCTGGACGAGTGGATAGCCCGGCCCTGAGTCACGGCCAGAAGGAGAGAGCCGAGGAATGGCATCGCGGCTGAAGATTCCCAAGCTCGGCATGTCCATGGGAGAGGGCTCGATCGTCGAGTGGCTGGTCGCCGACGGCGACCAGGTCACCGTCGGCCAGCCGCTATACCTCCTGGAGACCGACAAGACGCAGAACGAGGTCCCCTCGCCCGTCGCGGGCGTCATCAAGCTGATCGGCCAGGTCGGCGAGACCTACGACGTAGGAACCATCATCGCCGAGGTGACCTGATGCACGGCCCGTCGCCGTCCGGTACGGACCGGCGGGTACACGTTGCGCCGATCGACGTGACCTTCGAACTCGGGCCGGACGAGACCCTGATCGCCGCGGCGTGGCGGGAAGGGTACTACTGGCCGACGGTATGCGGCGGGCGCGGCGAGTGCACCGCCTGCCACGTGGTCGTCGAGGACGGGGCGGCGAACGCGGTCCCGGCCGGCCGGCTCGAGAACCTCGTCCTCGCACCGGTGATCGCCAAGCGGGACCCGCGGCTGACCATCAGGCTGGCGTGCCAGCTGAAGGTCAGCGGCCCGGTGCGAGTGCACAAGAAAGCGGTGCGCCGCCGCATCGTGCAGTGAACGGCGCGCCGGCGAGCTAGCAAAAGATCACATTCAGTCCTTCGGACCCACGAGGAGGCAGCGTTGTCCGTACCCGATGGGTCGACCCTGCTCAGCATCTACCAGACAGCGACCACCATCCGGCAGTGTGACGAGCGTTTCCTGGCCATGCTCACGGCGGGGGAAATCGCGATGACGTATTACTCGCCGCGCGGGCAGGAGGTGATCTCCGCCGCCGTGTCGGCGAACCTGCAGCCCGCCGACTACGTGGTCACCACCTACCGGGGAATCCACGATCACATCGCCAAGGGCGTGCCGCTAGACCTGCTGTGGGCGGAGTTCCTCGGCCGGGCCACGGGAACCTGCAAGGGCAAGGGCGGCCCGATGCACATCACTCATCCGGCGTCGGGGCTGATGGTCACGACCGGACTGGTCGGGGCGGGCCTGCCGATCGCCAACGGCTTCGCGCTGGCGTCCCTGATGAAGGGAGACGGCCGGGTCACGGTCTGCAACTTCGGCGACGGCGCGACGAACATCGGCGCGTTCCACGAGGCCCTCAACCTGGCCGCGCTGTGGAACCTGCCCGTGGTGTTCGTATGCCAGAACAACCTGTACGGGGAGAAGACCCCGTTCGCGCGGCACACGAAGGTGGCGCATATCGCCGACCGGGCGACGTCCTACCGGATGGAGGCGGTGCGCGCCGACGGCAACGACGCCGAACAGATGTGGCAGGTGAGCCGGGAGGCCATCGGCAAGGCCCGGGCCGGAGGCGGGCCCACGCTCGTCGAGGCGGTGACCTTCCGGTTCCGCGGGCACAACTTCGGTGACGACAGCTCCTACATCCCGCCGGAGCAGATGGCGCGGGCCCTGGCGGAGGACTCGGTGCCCCGGCTGCGCGCTTTGCTGCTGGAGGCGGGCCACGCGACCGAGGATGAGCTGGCCGAACTGGACAAGCAGGTCGCGGTGCAGATCGACGAGGCCGTCCAGTTCGCGCTGGACAGCCCGTTCCCCGACGAGGCCGAGATCAGGCGCGACATCTACAGCAACGAGGTGGCGGTATGACCACGGTGGCCCAGCCCGTGACGGGCATCCGGAAGGTGACGTTCGGCGAAGCGTGCCGGCTGGCCCTGCAGGAGGCCATGGAGACCGACCCGAGCGTGTTCATCCTGGGCGAGGACATCGGGGACGCCGAGACCGGCGGGACGTTCAAGGTGACCAAGGGCCTGTCCACCCGGTTCGGCACCGACCGGGTGCGGACCACGCCCATCTCCGAGCAGGCCATCATCGGGGCCGCGATCGGCGCGGCCATCGCCGGAATGCGGCCGGTGGCCGAGATCATGCTGATGAACTTCACCACGGTGGCGATGGACCAGATCGTGAACCACGCCGCGAAACTCCGGTTCATGTCGGGCGGACAGACCGGTGTCCCGATCACGATCAGGACCGCCACCGGCGCCGGGCGCGGCACCGGGGCGCAGCACTCGGACATGCTGGAAGCCTGGTTCGCGCACACGCCCGGCCTGAAGGTGGTGATGCCCTCATCGCCTGCGGAGGCCAGGGGGCTGCTGCTGTCGTGCATCTTCGACGACGACCCGTGCATCTTCGTGGAGAAGAAGGAGATCTACGGCATGCGCGGCGAGCTCGGCGAGCCGGGCGAGCGGATCCCGCTCGGGCGGGCCAGCGTGGCGCGGCGCGGCGCGCACGCTACCGTAATCGCCTACGGCGGTGCCGTAGGCGAGAGCCTTGCGGCGGCCGCGCAGCTGGCGCAGGAGGGAATCGAGGCCGAGGTCATCGACCTGCGGACGATCTCGCCGTGGGACCGCGAGACGGTGCTGTCCTCGGTGGCCCGCACCAAGCGGGCGGTCGTGGTGCACGAGGCCGTCCGGCAGTTCGGCGTGGGCGCGGAGATCTCGGCGACCATCCACGAGGAACTGTTCGGCGAGCTGGCCGCCCCGGTCCAGCGGGTCGCCTCCAAGAACCTGCCGGTACCGTTCTCCCCGGCCCTGGAACGTGCCTACCTGTACAGTCGGGACGACATCGAGCTGGCCGTGCGTACCGTCGCGGGCGCGAGCCGCTGAGGGGTCAGAGGGGTTGACAGAGATGACCGACTACGACGTCGTGGTCGTGGGTGCGGGCGCCGCGGGCCTGTGCGCGGCGGTCACCGCCGCCGAGGCCGGAGCCTCGGTCCTGGTCGCGGAGGCTTCCGATTCGGCCGGCGGGGCCTCGCAGTTCTCGGCCGGCCTGATCATGGCGGCCGGCACCAGGTTCCAGCGCGAGCGGGGCATCGAGGACAGCCCGGAAGCGCTCCTGCACGAATACCTGGCCTTCAACCGCTGGTCGGTGGAGACCGGGGTGGCGCGCCGGCTCACCGAAGAGGCCGGGCCTACCGTGGAGTGGCTCGCTGACCGCGGGGTCGCGGTCGGCGACATCTACCTCTCCGGTGACGACCGCGTTCCCCGCGGCCACGTGATGGACGGCGGCGGCGGCGCGATCGTGGCATGCCTGCTGAGCGCGGCCCAGGCAGACCCGCGCATCGATCTGGCCTTCGGCAGGCGCGTGGACCGCCTGCTTACCGGCCAGGACGGTATCGTCGCCGGTGTCGCCGCGGGCGAGGACCAGGTCAGCGCGGGGGCGGTCGTATTGGCGGCGGGCGGGTTCGGGGCCAACAAGGACCTATGGCCGCGCTACCTCCCGCGCGCGGTCGAAGCGGAATGGACGTTCTATATTGGACCGCCGACCTCGCGCGGAGATGCCTTCGCGCTGGCCGGGGCGGTCGGGGCACAGATCGTCGGCCATGACCGCGGGCTGCTCAACGCGCGGCCGAACTTCTCCCAATCCATGGACTCCTACTACCCCGGGTGGCTGGTCTTCGTGGACCGGCAGGGGCAGCGCTTCGTCAACGAGATGACCGCCTACAGCGTGGTCGAGTCGACGATCCGCGCCAGAGGCGGCCGGGTGTGGGCGCTGCTCGACGACGCCGCCAAGCGGGCGGCGGTTCCGCGCAGCACGGCGGCCGCGAAGAAGTACGACATGCCCACCGGCACCAACTGGGAAGACTGGGTGGAGCCGGTCATCGACGAGATGACCGGGAAGGGGCGGGTGCTGACCGCGCCCACCATTACCGCCCTGGCGGCATCGATGGGCGTGGAACCCGCCGTCCTGGCCGGGACGGTCGCCCGCTACAACGAGGATGTCGCGGCCGGACACGACACGATGTTCGAGAAGCCCGCCCGCGTGATGCGCGCCATCGCCGAGCCGCCGTTCTACGCGACCGAACTGCGGCTGTGCAACCTGGCCCTGACCGGCGCGGGCCCGCGGGTCAACCGTGACGGGCAGGTCCTCGACCGCGGGGCGATACCGATCCGCGGGCTGTTCGCCGCCGGCGAGTGCGCCGGCGGCGTGCTGGGCGACGTCTACATGGGCAGCGGCAACGCCCTGGCCAACGCCGTCACCTTCGGCCGGGTGGCCGGGCAGAACGCCGCCAAGCAGGGTTGAGTGCCGTCCGGCCTGGTCGGCCGGCTTGTGGATGCGGAGCTTGCAGAGGCCGTCGTCCGCGATCTCGGCCGCGCGTTCGCAGAGGGCGGCCAGATCGTCGCGCGAATCGACGTAACAGCCCGACAGGGAGTCGACCGCACCGGACGCCAGGGTCAGAATCGCGCGAACCGGCACGTCGACCGGCAGGTAGGTTAGCCCGCGGAGCATGTCGCCCATGTACCGCATGGCCAGCGGATCGCCCGTCAGGTCCGCCATCAGGCGGGTGCGGATCGGCCCCGGGGCAAATGCGAAGACGGCCACGCCCGTGCCGGCCGCCTCTGCGGCGACCGATTCGGTGAAGCTGACCAGGGCAGCCTTGGCGCAGCCGTAGGCCGAGTTGTTGGGGTTCGGCCTTCCGGCGACCGCGGACACGACGTTGATGACCCGGCCGCGGCCACGCCGCCGCATGGCCGGCAGCACGGCCGCCGTGCAGAGCACCGGGCCCAGCAGGTTCGTCCCGATGTCGTCCCACCACTGCGCGGGATCCACGTCCTGGACCGGGCCGAATACGGTGTTCCGGCCAGCGTTGTTGACCAGGAGATCCACCTCGCCGAGTTCGCCGGCCACCCGGGCGAACGCGCCCCGGACAGCCTCCGCGTCGGTGATGTCGACCCGGACCGCCAGCGCCCGGCCCTGATCCGCCTCGATCGCCGCCGCGGTCGCGGCGATCTCGTCGCCGGATCGGGCCATCACCGCCACCGCGGCACCCTGGCCGGCCAGCGCCAGCGCCGTCGCCTGGCCAATCCCGCGGCCTGCACCGGTGACCGCGGCCACCTGGCCGTCAAGCGGTTTGCCGACTTGCATGAGCACGCCTCTCCGTCCGGATGAATTAACCGGCTGCGCCGTCGTCCGCGGCAGCATAGATGCCGCGGGCGATGGCCTCCGCTGACAGGCTCGCCGCAGTATCGGCGAGCGTTACCCGACCTTGCTCCAGGACTATGACGTCGTCGGCGATCCCGCCGAGCACTTCCTCTACCAGCTGTTCGACGAGCAGGATCGCCATGCCGGAATCGCGTAGCCGGTCCAGGATCTCGAAGACCTGGTCCACGAAGACGGGAGCCAATCCGGAGGAAGGCTCGTCGACCAGCAGCACGCGGGGCTCCGCCGCCAGGGCCGTCGCGATAGCGAGCATCTGCTGCTGCCCGCCCGACAGCGAGCCAGCCAGCGAGTGCGCCCTTTCGGCGAGCATGCCGAAGTCCGCGTACAGCCGGTCCAGCCGGCCGCTCATCTGTGATTTCCGGACGCCGCAGGCGCGCAGGCCCAGCATCAGGTTGTCACGCACCGTAAGCTTCCGGAAGACCCTCTTGCCTTCTTGCACGAGGCCCAGGCCGTGCTGGACCCGGCGGAAGGGCGGCACCTTGGTAATGTCGTTCCCGCCGAGGACGACGTTTCCGGCCTTGACGGGCAAGATCCCGGCTAGGCCGGAAAGCAGGGTGGTCTTGCCGGCTCCGTTCCGGCCCACCAGCGCGGTCGTCTGCCCGGCCATCAGCCGCAGGGACACGTCCCAGACGGCGATAAGGTCACCATAACCCAAGCGCAGTCGCGAAACCTCGAGCATGGGCCGCTGTTGGTCAAGGGCCGCGGAAGATAGCAGGCCAGCGTTTGCTTCGCGCATAACATGGGGTCCTTTAGCATGGGGTCCTTGTCGCCGGAGTTAGTCGTGACAGCGGCCTGTACCGGGTCCGGCGGCGCCATCAGCATGGAGCCGTTGCGGTGCCGCCTGCCGAGGTAGCTGTCGATAACCCGCTCATCCCTCCGGACGGTCTCTGGCGGCCCGGACGCGATGACCTTGCCGAGTTCCATCACGAACACGTTGTCCGCAAGGCTCATGATGAACGGCACGTTATGCTCCACGATGACGACCGTGCCGCCCGCCTCGCGGGTCCGCTGCAGGAGTGAGCCCAGATCGCGCAGGCTGTCGCCGTCGAGACCAGCCGCTGGCTCGTCGAGCAGGAGGACGTTGGGCGCACCGGCGACGCACCGCGCGACCTCCAGCAGGCGACGCGTGCCCAGGGGCAGGGATCCGGCATCGGAGTCGGCGAGATGGACCAGCCCGGCGAACGAGAGCGCCGCCAGCGCCGCCTCGCGATTCTGGCGGCGCGCCCGCCAGAAGCTGGGCAGCCGCAGGATCGAGGCCGGCAGCCGGGCACTGGATTTCTGCAAGCGGCCAGATTCCGCGATCTGCAGGACGGTCATCGACTTCGGTATCTGCGGTGTCTGGAACGTGCGACCGACGCCGAGCCGGGCTACCCGGTACGGCTTCGAACCGGTAAGCAGGCGGTCCCCCAGTTTCACCTCGCCCTCGTCGGCCGGGAGGAATCCCGAAATCGCGTTGAGCAAGGTCGTCTTGCCGGCGCCATTTGCGCCGATGATCGCGGTGATCTGGCCGGCCGCGGCGATCAGGTCCACGCCGGCGAGCGCCTGAAGGCCGGCGAAGCTCTTCTTGACCCTGGATACGGTCAGGGACTCGCCGGGAATCGGCAAGCTCGGGCGGGTAACGCTCAGTACCGGGTCGCCACGACCTCCGGTTGCGCTGGCGAGTCGACTCGAGACTCGCCGGCCGGTCGCGCGGACCAAACCCACCACGCCGCCGGAGAACAGGACGCCGACGGCCACCAGGAAAACACCGTAAACCGCGATCGAGTACTGCTGGAACGAACTGGCCTGCAGCGGCCCGAGAACCAGGAGCGTCGCGCCCAGCGGAGCGCCCCAGACGCTGTCGGCTCCGCCCACGACCGTGGCCGCGAGCACGGCGATCAGCACGTCCACCGTGAACGAGTCCGGGCTGACGAATCCCGTCAGGTAGGCGAACAGGGCTCCGGCGATACCCGCCGGGAGTGCGCCCAGCACGTAGGCGGAAACCTTCAGGCGGAATGCGGAATAGCCCAGCGACTCCGCCAGAGTCGAGCTCTCGCCGAGCACCCGCAGCGAGGATCCGAACGGGGACACGATCATATTGCGGAAGACAAACATCCATCCGGCCGTGACGATCACCGTGACGACGTAGAAGCCGGTATTGCTGAGCGCCTGGCCGAACAGGGTGGGACCGATGATGCCGGGCAGGCCGAGCAGGCCGCCGGTCTGGGTCTGCAGGATCTGCGTGACACTCGGGATGAGGAGGATGAGGAAGAACGACACGATCGCGAGCGACCAGTGACTCAGGCGCAGGCCCGGTATGCCGGACAGCAGACCCGTCAGCCCGGCCAGGATGATCGAGGCCAGGATCGCCAGTCCCAGGTCGGTAATTCCGTGGTCATACAATATCGCGGTCACATATGCGCCCGCCGCGAACATTGCTACCTGCCCCAGGGCCATTTCATTGGCGTATCCGAAGCTGAGATTGAGGCCGCTGCACAGCAGGGTATAAACCCCGATGAGCATGATCTCCCGTTGCCAGTAGGGGCCGACGCCGAGCAATGGCAGCATGGCCACGATTACCGCCGCCGTAACCGCGATCCACGGGCCGGCCGCAACAGTACCCCGAATACGCGCGTACACCCTAGACCACCCTCAGGCCGCGCTGCCCGAACAAACCGGCTGGCTTCAAGAGCAGCAGGAGGATCAAGATGCCGAAGAGAATCAGCGGCGGATAGGCCACACCGAAGTACCGGCTGGCGTAGGACTCGACCAGGCCGATGACCATGCCGCCGACCAGGCACCCCGGGAAGCTACCGAAGCCGCCGAGCGCGAGCGCGACGAAACCGTAGATCGTCAGTGTTATCCCGGTCGTTACGTCGATCCCCGCTACCGGCCCGATGAGCGGGCCGAGCGCGGCGCCCAGGGCACCGGCCAGGATGAACGCGCTCATCCTCAGGCGGGTTACGTTCACTCCCCGGACGACGGCAGCGGCCATGTCATCGGTCGCGGCCCGGCCGGCCAGCCCCCACAGCGTGTACCTCGAGACGGCATGCAGTCCGAAGGAAATGACCACGGCCGCGGCGATGAGCCACAGGTCAACCGGAAGAAGCCGCCCCCCGAGCAGGCTGAACGCATTGTTGCCCGCGAAGAAGTTCACCGATCTGGTGGTGCTCCCCCACGTCGCGAGCAGCACTCCCTCAATTATGACCGACGCGCCGACGGTCGTCACCAGGAGAGCGTGGCTGCCCTTGGCCACGACCGGGCGGATGGCCAGCAGTTCCTCGACGGCCGCAATCAGGCCCCCCGCAGCCGCCCCGCCGACGATCGCCACCCACCAGGGCCAGCCGTGGTCACCCATGACGAACCAGGCGAAGAACGTGCCGAACACGACGATCTGCCCTTGCGCGAAGTTGAAGACGCCCGTCTGCGCGAGCGGGATGTTATAGCCGAGCGCGACGAGGGTGTAGATCGCACCCACCGACAGCCCCGCCCACACGATGGTCATCGGCTCTCCTTCGGCGCCCGATCGCTGACGGGTCCGACCCATGGTCAGACCAGGCCGCGCTTGCTCATGGGATGATACGCTATATAAGGACTATTATTCAACTATTTACTGTTTTGGGTAGCCCTGGAATCAGGCCGGGATCAGGCCGCAGGCCGCGACGGCCCGCTCGATCGCGCTCACCAGTTCGTCCACATCGGCCGCGGTCATCGCCGCGCAGAGGGTGCCCGCCTGGGCGGACATCATAAGGTAGCCCTCGTTGAACAGGGCGAGCAGCAGATGGCTCATCACGTTGCGGTTGGTGGTCATCGCCGTCGCGAAGTCGGTAATGGGCACCGGGGTCCAGTGCAGCGCGAAGAAGTGCGCCGCACCCGTCGCCTGGAGCGGTATGTCATGCTCGGCGGCGATCTGCGCTACCCCGGCGCGCAGCCTGTCCCCCAGGGCGTGCAGGTGCCGGTAGACGTCATCGGTGAGGTGGTCCAGGACCGCGACGGCCGCCGCGAGGCACAGCGGGCTGCCGCCGACGGTGGACACGTGGCGGACCGGCGGCCTCGCGTTGTGCAGGTGCGGGTTCATCTGGTTCATGATCGGTGCCGTCCCGGCGAACGCCCCGAGCGGCGTCCCGCCGCCGATCGCCTTACCGAACGTCGTGATGTCGGGCTCGATCCCCATCGCACCCTGGACTCCGGCCGGGCCGTAGGGGAAGGTGACGACCTCGTCCATGATCAGCACGACGCCCTTGCGGCGAGTGACCTCCCGCAGCGCCTCGAGGTAGGCGCGGGTCGCGGGCACCATGCCGCTGCCGCCCAGGATCGGTTCGATGATGACGCCGGCCAGGTCCTCGGCGACCGATTCGATGATCTTGAGGCTGGATTCGATGTCGTTGTACGGCAGCAGCACCACCGAACCTTCGGTCCCGGGGACCAGACCCTGGGGGGTGAAGTAGGCATCGGGATAGCGGCCGTTGACGATCATCGAGACGTCATGGATGCCGTGGTACCCGCCGATTATCTTCGCGATCTTCGGGCGGCCGGTGAACACGCGGGCCAGCCGGGTGGCCATCAGCGTGGCCTCCGTGCCCGAGGTAGTGAAGCGCACGGAATCGAGCCATCCGAACCGGGACAGCAACCGCGAGGCGACCTCGTACCCGAGGTCGGGATCGGGCATGCAGAACGTGGGCCCGTTCGCGAGCTGAGCCGTGAGCGCCGCGGTCACCGCCGGGTGGTTATGGCCGAGCGGGTACAGCCAGTCGCCGTAGACCAGGTCGACGAGCCTGCGGTCATCCGCGTCCCAGACGTGACAGCCGTCGCCCCGCTTGATGTAGATCTGGTACGGGAAGTACTGCACGATCCCGCCTGGCACGCCCGCCGGGATCACCGGTGCCGTGCGCTCGAAGGCCGCGCGTGAGCGTGGTGTGAGCTCGCGGTAGCGGTCTTCGACCTGCCGCGCCGCCCGCGCGGGAATCGAATCGGAGGCCACGCCGGCCTGACCACCGTGCTCAGGCTTCATCTGATCACCCCACCTGCCTCGATACGGGTTAAAGATACTAATAAGTTATCTGTATGACAAGCTTTGGTTGCAGTCAGATCACGACCGTCCCCAGGAGTTGACAAGGGTCCGCTCGTATCGCAGGATGTTCCAAACTAGTAATCTTAGTTAGATGATTCAACCTTGAGGGGCCAGCCGTGAAGATGGTGCGCAACGTGATCGCGTTGTGCGGGGCCGGGGCGCTCGTCGCCGTGGCCGCGTGCAGCAGCAACAGCAGCAGCACAAGCAACACTGGTGACACAGCGGCCGGGAGTTCGGCCGCCTCATCGGCGGGCGGCTCCAGCGGGGGGCTGACCGTCCTGGACATCGCCGCGCAGAGCGGGATCCTGGCCGAGGTGGGCAAGGACCAGGAATACGGCGTGAAGGCGGCCGTGGCCGCCGTCAACGCGGCGGGCGGAGTGAACGGCAAGCCGGTGACCGTCACGTACGTCGATGACGCCAGCACCGGCACCCAGGCAGTGAGCGTGCTGGCGCAGGCGCTGAGCTCTGGCTCCCAGCCTGACGTGGTGCTTCCCGGCAGCACGAGCACCGAGACGGTCCCGCTGGCGCCCATCCTCATGAAAGACAAGATCTTCACCGTGACGCACTCGGCGACGACCACGCTGTCCGATGCGTCCAAGTTCCCCTACCTGTTCGGCACGATCTTCCCGGCCGCGCTCATGGAGAGCACCCTGGCGGGCGAGCTCAGCTCGAAGGGGTTCAAGAAGGTCGCGATCGTCTCGTCGGACGACGAGCTCGGCCAGTCAGGATCGTCGGCGCTGCAGGCCGCCCTGCAAGCCAAGGGTGTCTCCACGACAGTGGAACTGGTCCCGGATACCTCGGTTGACGCCACGCCGCAGCTGGAGGCGCTCAAGGCCGCTAACCCCGACGTCCTCGTCATCGACAACTTCGGGCCGTCGGCCGCGGCCGTGCTCAAGGCACGCGCCGAACTGGGCTGGACCGTTCCCACCTATGGAACCGCAAACCTGGCCGCGGACAACCTGTCGCAGATCGCCACCCCCGCGGAGGTGAAGGGAATCACGATTGAGTGCCTGACGTACGAGGAGCTCGGCAATCCGGCTCAGCAGACCACGGCGTTCAAGACCTTTTACCGGGGCGTGACGGCGCTCAACGGCGGACAGTTCACCTTCGGCATCAACGACGAGATCGTCGGCTGGGACGACGTCGTCGTCGCCGCGGCGGCCGCGAACAAGGCACACAGCACCAACGCGGCCGCGATGCAGGCCGCCGCGGAATCCCTGACCACGGCCGACGCGCCGTTGTGGGTCGGACCGGTACCCATCGGGTACTCCGCGACGAATCACTACCCGGTATACGGTCCCAGCGTCTGGATTTACGTGCCCGCGGGCGGGACCGCCGACGGATCGGTCAAGCCCGGTTCCTGACCAGCGTCGCCATGGACTGGCGAGGTGCGGGCCCGGCGGCCCGGTGGATGGCCCGTTCGGCAAAGAAATTAGCAGCTCAGCCGGCTGACGGGCGGGGACCGGCGGCCGACATGAACAGGAAGACGGCCCGGATGTGCTCCCGCATCCGGGCCTCGGCCTGATCCGCGTCGACCAGGAAGATCAGGAAGAGACTGCCTTGACTGATGTCGTGATCGTGAACGCCGTCCGCTCCGCAGTGGGCAAGCGCAGGGGAACGCTGTCTTCGTACGAAGCGCCGGACCTGCTCGGTGATGTGTACCGGGGACTGCTTGACGGGGCCGCTGTGGCACCCGACGTGGTGGAGCAGGTCATGGCGGGCTGTGTCAGCCAGGTCGGCGAGCAGTCCGGCAACGTCGCCCGTAACGCGTGGCTCGGCGCCGGGCTGCCCCTCGAGACGGCCGCCTCCACCATCAACGCTCAGTGCGGCTCGGCGCAGCAGGCGGTAACCGTCGTGTACGGCATGGTCGCGGCCGGCCTCGTCGACGTGGCCATCGCCGGCGGGGTGGAGTCGATGACCCGCGTCCCGATGGGCGCCTCGTCCGTTCCGGGATTGGGCGACGCGCGCAACACGCGGTTCGCCAGCCACTGGGAGATCACGACCCAGTTCGACGGCGCGGACCGGATGGCCGCGATCTGGGGCTTCGGCCGAGACGACCTGGACGAGTACGCACTGAGCTCGCAGGCCAAGGCGGCGCAGGCGATCGCCGAGGGCAGGTTCGGCAGCCAGGTAGTCACGGTCCAGGCGCCCATGGTCGACGAGGGCGGCGCGGTCATCGGCACCAAGGCGTTCGCCACCGACGAATGCCCCCGACCGTCGACGAAGGAGGGCCTGGCAGGTCTCAAGGTAAACCGCAAGGACGCCCCGGACGGTCTGCATACGGCCGGGAATTCCTCGCAGATCGCGGACGGCGCCGCGGCCGTCCTCATGATGCGGGCCGAGCGTGCCGCGCAGCTCGGCGTGCGACCGCGGGCCAGGATCGTCGATTCCGTCCTGGTTGGAAGTGATCCGGTGCTCATGCTCACCGGCCCCATCCCGTCGACCGAACGGTTGCTGGCGCGTACCGGCCTGTCGGTCGACGACATAGACGTGTTCGAGGTGAACGAGGCATTCGCCTCGGTCGTACTCGCCTGGCAGGCCGAAACGCACGCCGACCTGGCGAAGGTCAACGTCAACGGCGGTGCCATCGCGCTCGGTCATCCGCTCGGCGCCACCGGCGCGATCTTGATCACCAAGGCGATCACCGAGCTCGAGCGCATCGGCGGGAGATACGCGCTGGTCGCGATGTGCTGTGGCGGCGGCCTCGGCACCGGCACCGTCATCGAACGGCTGTGAGAGCCGCAGGCCGGGCATTCAGGCGATAGCCCAGATACGAAGGAGGACTGCTTCGGTGCTGAGAATCACCGCACTCGTCAAGTACGTACCCGAACCGACCGACCGGCGGTTTGCCGCGGACTTCACGCTCGATCGGGAGACCGCACCCGGGCGGCTGTCGGAACTGGACGAGCACACGGCCGAGCAAGCGATCAGCCTGGCCGAGGCCAGGCGCGCCGATGGCGGTGAGGCGGAGCTGACCTACCTCACGATGGGACCGCCCGGCGCAGCGGATGCTCTCCGCAAGGCGCTGTCCATGGGCGGCGACCGCGCGGTGCACGTGCTCGATCCGGCACTGCACGGATCAGACGCGCACGCGACGGCACTCGCACTGGCCTTCGCCATCAAGCGGATCGGTTTCGACCTCGTCATCTGCGGCATGGCCTCCACGGATGCCGGCCTGGGGCTGGTGCCCGCCATGCTCGCGGAGCGCCTTCAGGTGCCCCAGATCAGCCTGGCGTCGAGCCTGTCGCTGAACGGCGACCGCGTAACCATCGAACGCGAGTCCCAGCTGGCGGCGGAAACCATCGAGGGAACGCTCCCGGCGCTGGTGAGCGTCACCGACCGGACCGGAGAGGCACGCTACCCGTCATTCAAGGGAATCATGGCCGCCAAGAAGAAGCCGCTAGAGGCCTGGCCGCTCGGCGACCTCGGGATCGCCGAGGCGGACGCCGGACTCCAGGGCGCTTACACCAAGGTCCTGTCGGCCACGGCACGCCCGCCTCGCGGCGGCGGCGAACTGGTCACCGACGAAGGCGACGGCGGTACCCGGCTCGCCGGGTACCTCAGCGCCCAGAAGTTCATCTAGGGAGGCGGTCATCATGCCATACGTCCTCGTCGTCGCCGAGATCCCCGGCGGCTCCGTGCTCAAGGGAGTGCACGAGCTGCTGACCCTGGCCCGGCGCCTGGGCGAGCCCGCCGTGATAGCCCTCGGCGCCGGCGCCGCGGGCGCAGCGGAATCGCTCGGGCATTTCGGCGCCTCGCACGTCTACGTCGCCGATGACCCGGTGCTGGACGACTACGTCGTCGTCCCGAAGGTCGAGGCGATCGCGCATGTGGCTGCCATCCTGGCGGAACGCGGAGGCCTGGTGGCGGTGCTCCTGGCGGCCACGCCGGAGGGCAAGGAACTAGCGCCGGCTGGCCGTCAAGCTGGATGGCGGGGTCATTGCCGACGCCACCGACGTGACCCTGAGCCGCGAGCTGGGGAGCATCGTGACCATGCAGTCCGTGTTCGGCGGCTCCTTTACGGTGCAGGCCGCCGTGGTACGCGGACCTGCGGTCGTGGCCGTGAAGGCCAACGCGGTCACGCCCGAGCCTTCCCCCGCAGTGCCACGGATCGAAAAGCTTGCTGTTGAGTTCTCCGATCTGGCCACGACGGCCCGCGTGACCGCCCGGACCGAACGGCCTCCGAGCGGGCGTCCGGAGCTGACCGATGCGACCGTAGTGGTCTCCGGTGGACGTGGCCTCGGCGGACCGGAGCACTTCTCGCTGCTGGAGCACCTCGCCGATCAGCTCGGGGCGGCGGTCGGCGCCTCGCGCGCGGCGGTGGACGCGGGCTGGTACGCGCATCAGTTCCAGGTCGGCCAGACCGGGAAGACCGTGTCGCCGCAGCTCTACCTCGCGGTCGGCATATCCGGAGCCATCCAGCACCGGGCCGGGATGCAGACCTCGAAGACGATCGTGGCGGTCAACAAGGACCCGGAAGCGCCGATCTTCGAGCTGGCCGACTTCGGCGTGATCGGGGACCTGTTCACGGTGATTCCGCAGCTAACGGAGGAAATTGACCAACGCCGCTAACCGGCTGTGGTTACAGGCTCTGACTTCGTGCTGATGTCGAGGTCTTAGGGTGTCCTCGTAGATGAGGACGGTGACGACTGGGTCGAGTGCCACGTTGGCCCGAGTCGTGATCCGTCAGGTGCCCCGCCGGGCTGGCCGCCGTGTTGCGGCTCAAGCAATCACTTCAGCCACAGAAAGTAATCATGACGATGCGCTTACGGACATCATATGGGACCTTACTCGCGCCCGCCCGAGCGGAACAATCGTCACATCTCGTGCGGATCTGAACACACGAGGCACCCGAGGCTTCTGTTACTGCGGGAAGGCTGGGAGCGTCATGGCAGTACAAACCGGCACTACTGGCCCTGCGGGCAGGACGGCGCGGCGCGCGGACGCGGGCGTGGTCCAGCTGACCCAGCGGGACATCGACGGGCTGCTGTTGTGCGGGGAGCACTACGGCGCTCCTTATGACCTGCTGGCGGCCGCGCTGGGGGTGCCGCCGGGGCGGCTGCCCGCGATCGTGCGGCGCTGGCGCCGGGCCGGATACGCCGCGGTCGGGCGGCTGGGTCCCGGGCCGGGTTGGTGCTGGCTGACCCGGGACGGGATGAGCGCGACGGGGCTGGCGTTCCCGGCTGGCCGGCCGGCGCTGGGGCGGCTGGCGCATATCCGCGCGGTGCTGGCGGCCCGGTTGTGGATGCAGGCCAGCCCGGCCTGGGTGGCGGGCCAGCCGTGGTGGCACTGCGAGCGGCGGCTGCGGGCCCGCGAGCCCGCGGCGGGGCGCGGCGGGCACGTGCCGGATGCGGAGATCCACTGGCCGAGCGTGGCCCGAGCCCCTTACGCCGGGCAGGTCTGGGCGATCGAGGTCGAGCTGACGCCCAAGGCGGCGGGCCGGACCGCGCGGATCATCACCGAGTTGCTGACCGCGATGCAGTACGCGCAGGTGATCTACCTGACCGCCCCGGCGGCCCGGCCGGTGGTGACCCGGATCGCCGCGGGCCTCGCGCCCTGGGAACAGGCCCGGGTGGCGGTCCGGGACCTGCCGCCGTCCGCGTTCATGCTGGAGCCGCCGCGATGAGCGCGTGGCCGTGGCTGAAGCTGAGGGTGTACCTGTGGCTGGTCCGCAAGATGGTCACGGTCACCAGATGGCTGCTGCTGGGGGCCGTGGTGATCGCGGCGTGGCCGGTGACGTTGATCGCGGTGATCGAGTACGCGGCCGCTTGGCTGCGCGGCTGGCCCGCGGCCCGCCTGTACCGGACCGCCGCCTGGGCCCTGCCGGTCACCGCGGTCTGGCTGATCATCGCGGAGGTCCGGGTGCCGGGCTGGCGGTCCGCCGCCCTGCTACCGGGCCGGGCGTGGGGCCACGGCTTCCACCACCTGGGCGGGGCGGGCCTGGTTCACACGCTCGCGCTGGTCGTCCCGGTCGCGCTCCCGGCCGGGCTGGCGCTGGCCGGGCTGGCGTGGGCCTGGCGGACCTACGCAGTCACCTCCGGGGTGGGCGGCTGGACGGCTTCGGCGCCGATCATGTTCGACGCCCGGCAGTGGAAACGGCAGGTCCGGACGGCGACGAGCCTGAACAAGGCGCCCGGCGCCGTGCCGTTGCTGGCCCGGAGCGGGCGGATCCCGGTCGGCGGGACGATCCGCCACATCGGGCACGACTGGCGGCCCGTGTTCTCGCTGCCGACGGCGGCGTGCGGCCGGCACATGGTGGTGGTCGGCGCGACCGGGTCGGGCAAGACCAACCTGATGATCCGGCTGTGGGCGGGCTGGTTCACCGCCGCCCTCCAGGCGGCCCGGGCCGGGCGGGGTAACCGGCCGCTGCTGATCGTGCTGGACTGCAAGGGCGGCCGGGACGCGCGGACCAAGGCCGACCGGACCCGCCGGCTGCTCTACGGGGCCGGCGCGCGCCGGGTCGCGATCTGGCCCGACGAGGCCCGGCTATGCCTGTGGGACCTGCCCGCCCAGGACCTGGCCGTGCTGCTGTACCAGATGATCGACACCGGGACCGGCGCGGCGGCCTACTACGCCGACATCCTGCAAGCCGTGCTCGACCTGGCCGTCCTGGCGCCCTGCGGGCCGCCGGTGAACACCGCCGCGTTCCTGGACCGGCTCGAGGCGAAGTGGCTGCAGCACGCCTGGGGCGACGGCCGCCACCCGGCGGAGCTGGCCCGGGCCCGGGCCGCGGGCAGGCACCTGCCCGACATTCAGCTCCGGTACGCCACCCTGCTCGGCCGGCTTGGTCCCGCGCTGGACGGTCCCGGTTCCCTGGCCGAGGCGGACGCCTGGTACTGCATCCTGGAGGGCACCCGTGAACCTTCGGTGGCCGAGGCGCAGGCCATGGCGCTGACCGAGCTGGCCGCCCGCGCCGCCACCGCCCTGGATGGCGAGCCGCGGGCGATGCTGCTGGCCGCCGACGACTACTCCGCGGTCGCCGGGCGGGTGCCCGTCTCCAACCTGTACGAGCGCGGCCGGTCGCTGGGCATCGGGGTCCAGGTCTCCGCGCAGACCTGGCAGGGCCTGGGCCGCGATGACGATGAGCGATACCGGATCGCGGCCACCGCGGACGGCGGCGTGTTCGTGCTGCGGACCCCTTACCCCGAGCCGCTGACCGTGCTGGCCGGGCACCGGCGGGTGCTGGACACCGCGCACAAGCTGGTCGGGAACATCTGGGCCGATGAGGGCACGACCCGCATCCAGCGGGCTCCGGTCGCCGACCCCGATCTCATCCGTCACCTGGAGGTGGGCCAGGCGTGCTACATCCGGGGCGGCGGCGCGACGTTCGTGCAGGTCGCCCGGCCCAAGGCGTCGCCCCTCACGCTGCTCCCGGCGCCCGCGGCCGGACCGCTGGTCCAGGTGCCCGAGCCGCGCCGCGAACCCGACCCCGTGCCGCCGACCTGGCCGCAGAGACCGGCCAGCCTGGATGACGCCTTCGGACCCGAAGACTCGCGATGAACCCCGACCCGTTTGCGGCGCTCGGGCTGCCGGCCCGCCCCGACCTGAGCGACGAGCAGGTCCGCGCCGCCTGGCGGTCGATCGCCGCCGTTACCCACCCCGACCGGCCCGATGGCGGCGACCTGGCCCGGTACACGGCCGCGTCGGCCGCCTACGCCCAGCTGCGTACCCCGTGGGCCCGCAGCGAGGCCTACGCCGACCTCATCGAGCAGGCCGAACCGGACACCTCGCCGCTGCCGCCGGTGGCCGCCGACGCCTGGCCGGCGCCGGTGCCGCCGTGGCAGCCGCTGATCAGAGCGGCGCAGGTCCCGGCGCGGATCCGCCGCGGCCGCCCGCTGCGCCTGCTCATCCGCGGTGCCGTCGCCGCGGCCCTGTCCCTGGTGGTACTGCACCTGATCCCCGGAACCGCGGCGGCCCCGGCTGATGTGTTCGGCCTGACCTGGTGGTTCGTGCTGACCGGCCGCAAGGACCTAGCTCCCCCGCCCGAACGGTAGGGCGGTGCCTCCGCTGGGCGGCGGGACCGCCAGCCGGTGGCTGAGCGATACGGTGCCGACCCGGATCGGCGAGAAGATACCCTCCGTGGCAGTGGTCATCGTGCTCCCTGGCTGAGGAGGCCCAACCGGGCCGGATACCGGTTGCCGATCTGGGTAGCGGCCTGCTCACCATAGTCTCGCCTGATCTGGTGACCTGAACCGATAATGGTGCTGGCCGGGTCGGCCGCGAGGAGGAGATGCCGGGTCATGTCGGGCCATCAGGTATTCACGTCCAGGCTGAAGGGCCGTCCGCTGGTGGACAGCGAGGGCCTGACCATCGGCCGGATCCGCGACGTCGTGATCCTGCCCGGCGCCGCGAAGGAACCGCCCCGGGCGCTGGGCCTGGTCGTGACGTTGCAGCGGCGCCGCATCTTCGTCAACCTCGGGCAGATCGCGGAGATCTCCGTCGAAGGCGCCCACCTGCACGGAGGTTCGGTCGAGCTGGACCGCTTCACCCGCCGGACCGGGGAGATCCTAGCCTCGGAGCTGTACGGGCAGCACGTCACGGACGGGAGCGTCGTCGACGTGGCCATCTGCCCGACCGAGCAGAAGCGGATCGGCTGGGAGGTCTCCGCGCTGGCCGTCTCGCGGGGCCGGAGCCTGCTGCACCGCGCCGCGGAGATCGTGTCCTGGGACCAGTACCCGGAGCTGTTCAAGACCGACCCGCTGACCGAACAGCTAGCTGAGCTGCGCGAACTGCAGCCGGCGGACCTGGCCACGGCCGTCGAGGGCCTGCCGCCCAGCCGCCGCGACCAGATCGCGGCGGCCCTGGACGACGAGCAACTGGCCGACCTGCTGGAGGAGATGCCCGAGCAGGACCAGATCCGGCTGCTGGCCAGCCTCGGGCTGGAGCGCAGCGCCGACGTGGTGGAAGAGATGCAGCCGGACGACGCCGCGGACCTGCTCGCGGAGATGTCACCCGAGCAGCGCGAACGGGTGCTGACCGCGATGGAGTCGGTCCAGGCCGCGGACCTGCGGCGGCTGCTGCGGTACAACCCGACGACGGCCGGCGGGCTGATGACCTCCGAGCCTCTCATCGTCACCCCGGACACGCCGGTCGCCGAGGTGCTGGCGCGGATCAGGAACCCGGACACGCCGATCACCGCGGCCGCGCAGGTGTACGTGTGCGAGCCGCCCATGGTGACGCCGACCGGCCGTTACCTCGGTACCGTGGGGTTCCAGCGGCTGCTGCGCCGGGCCCCGTCCGTCCTGGTCGGCCAGTGTATCGAGGCGCGCATCTTCGTCCGGCCGGACCTGCCCGAACGCGATCTGGCGGCCCGGATCGCGGCCTACAACCTGGTCAGCGTGGCGGTGTGCGACGAGGACGGCCACCTGGTCGGCGCGGTGACCGTGGACGATGTGCTGGATCACCTGCTGCCCGCGGACTGGCGGAGAACGGGAGCCTGAGATGTCACGGATGACCCTGCGCCGTCTCAGCGAGCGGGCCGACCTGTCCGTTCCGCGCGGCTCCCCGCAGATGGGCGCACGCTATGACGCCGACGCGTTCGGGCGGTTCGCGGAGGGGATGGCACGGTTCCTCGGTACCGGGCGATTCATCGTCGGCCAGACCGTGCTCGTGGTCGCCTGGATCATCCTCAACACCGTGGGCGCCATCAAACACTGGGATCCGTACCCGTTCATCCTGCTCAACCTGGCCTTCTCGACCCAGGCGGCCTACGCCGCGCCGCTGATCCTGCTGGCCCAGAACCGGCAGGACGACCGGGACCGGGCGAACATCGATCGCGACCGGGAGGTGGCGGCGCGGACCCAGGCCGACACCGAGTTCCTGGCCCGCGAGATCGCCGCTGTCCGGCTGGCGCTGGCCGACGTGGTGACCACGCAGGACCTGGAGGATTCGATGACCAAGCTGACTAAGCTGGTCGTCGACCAGTCGCCCCAGGTCCCGCCCGGGCTCCAGACGACGCCGGACGGGCAGGCGTAACGCGCACCGCAGGCGCCCGCCGAGCCGGATAAGGGCCGGTCCCGCAGAACTTGGCGGGTCGCCGCCGGTGGTCAGGTGGCGGAAGGCCGGCCCGAGCGGAACGCGGGATGGAAATTCTGGTGCACCACGGATACCGCGAGGTCCGTGAGCTTGAGGTTGTGGTCGCGGGAGTACAGCCGCAGCGAGTCGAACGCCGCCTCCATGGACATCCCGTTGCGCTCGGCGAGCACGCCTTTGGCCTGCTCGATCACGACCCGGCTGTTGAGCGCGCGCTGCAGGTGCTCGGCCAGCATGGTGCTGCGCTGAGCGGAGCGTTGCTGCAGGATGCCGATCGTGGCCACGTCCGCCAGCGCCTGGGCCAGCCGCTGGTCCTCCGGGGACACCGGGCCGGCGCGTTCGCCGAATAGGTTGAGCCCGCCGATCGTCTGCTCGCGCAGCCGCAGCGGAAGGGCCGCGACCGACCGGAATCCGGCCTCGAGCGCGAACGAGGCGAACAGCGGCCAGCGCCCGCGGTCAGCGTCCAGATCGCCGCTGACGACCGCCGCACCGGTGCGGACGCACTCCAGGCACGGTCCCTGGTCGTTCTGCAACTGGAAGATCTCCAGCAGCCGCATTTCCTCACTTGAGGACGCTACGACGGCGAGGTGGCCCTGCTGGTCGCGGAGCAGCAGCCCGGCGGCGGTGACGCCAAGCAGGCGGACACACGCCGCGGCCAGCCGGTCGAGCAAGTCGACGATGTCGTAGTCTTCGACGAGGCTGTCCGCGAGCATCACGAACGTGTCGGCCAGTTCCTGCTCGCGGCTGGTGGCGACGTCAGATGAGCCGACTGGTCCGTTAGCCGTGGTCATCGGTCCTCCAAAGGAAAGCGCAGGCGGCGCTCGACCACGTCCCGGGCGACATCCGCGACGGGCCGGCCGACGGCGAAGGCGTGAGCGCGCAACAACAAGAAGGCCTCCTCGATCGTCACGCCGGCCTGGATCATCACCATGCCGCTGGCCTGGTGCACCTGCAGCTGGTAGGCGGCCCGGCCCTCGGTGCTGTCGGCGAACGAACTGGCCGAGCCGGTGTCCAGTTGCAGCAGCGCGGCGGCGGCGGCGTCGGCGGCGGTCAAGGCCGCGGAGAGCTGATCTGTGGTCAAGGTTCCGGGAACGTCGCGGTAGAGATCGAGGGCGCCGACGCTGACGACGCCGACCCGCAGCGGCAACGCGAATATCGCCCGGACCCCGGCGGCCGCGATGCCCTCCATGAACGCGGGCCAGCGCTCGGCCGCCGCGCCACCGGGCCCGTGCAGGTCAGCGACCAGGACCGGCACGCCGCTCGTGACCGCCTCGATGCATACGCCCTCGCCGAGAGTGAACTGAAGATCCTCGATCCGGGCGGACACTTCATCGGTGGCACAGACGACACCTCGATTACCGGTAGCCGTCACCATCGACATGCCAGCGCCAGTAACTCCTAGTAGCTGCGAACAGAGCTGGCAGATATGCCTCGATCGTTCGGCGCCCTCGATCGGTCCCTCCGCCAGCATGCGCGCCCAGCCTGACAGGCTCACCGCAACCAGGCCTTGATGGCGTTCTGGTCATGTGGCAGCCGGTAAGGGGGCGGCGGGGCCGGGTGTCCCGCAGGAGCCTTCATCACGAGCCACTTCCCCACGTCGGCCGGGCGATCTCAGCAGAACCAGCATGGACCAGCGGCCGCTGGAAGGCGAGTCCGACGGCTAACCGGGCGCACCCGAGCATTTCACGCCATCCCCAGCGTGGCTAGCCGCGCCGGACCGCGACCGCGGTGAGCGACCGGGCGGTGCGGACCGCGCTCGCCACGGCCTCGGCCGGGGCCAGCCCGCACAGGTGGCCGGCCTGAGCTGCTACCGCCCGGACGCCGTCGGCGGAGCTGATCACCGAGCTGATGACCCGGTACGCCACCGAGCCCGCTACGGCCGCGGGAGGTTAACCCGGGCCCGGATGGGGAGGGAAGCGGCCGGGAGGTCGCATGACACCGGACAAGGACGGCACGAGCCGGGTGGCTATGCCCGCCAGCTGGCAGGACTGGCAGCGGTGGGTTCAGGACGTGGACTGGTCGGACTGGCGCGGCTGGCTGGCCCGGGTCGCCGCCACCGACTGGGCCGGCGGGCCGGCGCCCGCCGTCCCGTGGCCGCAGGCGCCCGCGGCGGGCGAAATCTCGCTGGCCATGGGGGCCTTCGCCGAAGACGAACCCGGCGACCGGATCCGCGACCACCTGGCGGCGACCTGGCCCGCGTTCTCACGGTGGTGGCGGGAGGGCGCGAACGCCCGTCCGACCGCGGCCCAAGCCCGGGCCCGGCTCGAGGAGCACATGCCCGAACTCGTGCTGGCCTGGCAGCGGCTGACCGCCATGGTGGAGGGATCCGGGGCGGCCGACGCGGGGCCGGCCCTGGCCCTGTGGAATCCGCCGCCCTTCCTCACCGGGTGCTCGCAGGCGGCGGTCCTGGACGGCGGGCCGGCGCTGATCCGCAACTACGACTGGGACTACCGCCTGTTCGACGCGGTGGTGGCCAGGACCGCGTACACCGGCCGCCGGGTGCTCGGCGTGCTGGACTGCCTGTGGGGCCTGCTGGACGGGGTGAACGACGCGGGCCTCGCCGTCTCGCTGACCTTCGGGGGACGGCCGCAGGTCGGCGAGGGGTTCGGGATCCCGCTGGTGATCCGGTACGTGCTGGAGACCTGCGCCAGCGCCGAGCAGGCCGTGGCCGCGCTGAGCCGGATCCCGGTCCACATGTCGTACAACGTCACCGTGCTGGACGCCGCCGGGCAGCGGTCCACCGTGTACCTGGCCCCGGACCGGCCGGCCCGGGTCACCGGCCTGGCCGTGGCCACCAACCATCAGGGCCGGGTGGAATGGGAGCCCTACGCCGCGGCGATCCGCAGCGTCGAGCGTCAGGAGCACCTGGAGCACCTGCTCGCCGCGGGCGCTGACGCCGCCGAGGTCGTGGCGGCGTGCCTGCGGTCGCCGTTGTACGCCACGCGCTTCCACGAGGGCTTCGGGACCCTGTACACCGCCGAGTACCGGCCCGCCGACGGCGTCGCGCGCTACTACTGGCCGGGCCGGACCTGGTCTCAGTCGCTGGACGCGTTCGAGGAAGGCGGCATCGAGATCGGCCTGGGCACGCCCTGAACGGGATCGTTCAGTCAGGAGGCCCGGACTGTCGCACCACGCTCCGTTCGGCATAAAAAATCGCTCTGCGGGGGAATCGACTCATCCTGCCAGCCGCGGCCGGCGCCGCCGTCCGCGGGCCGGCCGGGCCGTGGGTTCAGCGCGGTCATGCCTTCCGCCACCGCCAGACGGCCACCGCACCGGCGGCCGCGACGCCGACGGCCACCGCGAGCGGCCAGCGGCGCTGGACCAGCGGGCTTCGCCGCGTGCGCTCGGGCAGGGCGGTGAGTTCAGCCTTGACCCGTCCGGAGACCTCGGCGGCCCTGGCCTGTGCCCTGGTCTTCACCTCGGCGGCTTTCCCTTGGACCCGGGCCTTTACGTCGGCCCTGGCGGCCAGTTCCTCCACGGTCGCGCCGAGTTGCTCCCGGGTGTGTTCGATCTCCTGCTCGATCTCCTGCTGGATTTCAGGTGTGGTCATGGGTGCGTCCTGTTCTTGATCTCGTTCCTGATTTCGTCAACATCGGCCTTGACGCTGGCCACGGTTTGCTCGGGCACCGGAGGCGCGGCCTGCTGCAGCCGCCGTTTGCCCATGAGCGCGGCGCAGCCCGCGGCGGCGAGCAAGGCCCCGCCCACGATGAGCGCGGCCAGCCACGCCGCCAGCACGCCGCTGAGCGCGATGATCACGCACGCCAGCAGGCAGCCCACGCCGTAGACGGCCACCACGCCGCTGGCCCCGAACATCCCCGCGCCAAGCGCGGCCCGTTTGCCCTTGCTGGTCATCTCCAGCTGGGCGAGCTTGAGCTCGTCGCGGATGAGCACGCTGACCTGTTCGGACATCGTCTTGACGAGATCCCCGGTCGAGTGCTCCTGGTCATGAGATAGCTGAGTCAAGCTTGAACGTTCCACCTGGCCGTTCCCCTCCGTCCGCTCCGGTTAGGTTCCGGGCGCCTACCCGGGCCGCGGCCGGCCTAACGTGCCCGGGCCGGAAAACTCGATGTAACCGGCCGAGGTCCGGCGGGCGCGGCGCGTCAGCCATAATGCGGCTAAGCCACCTAGCCACTTGCGTCACGAGAAGGGTGCCATGAGCGCGCCGCTGCACGTCTCGGACCCGGAGACTCGCTGGACCGTCGCAGACCCGCGTGAGCTGGCGCTGCGGATCCGCCTGCGGGCGGTGCGGATGGTCGCGCCGCAGGGGTTCGGCTACCTGGGGCAGGCGCTGTCGTCCGCGGAGCAGGTGGCCGCGGTGTTCGCCGCCGCCCGGCCCGGCGTGGACCGGATCGTCTGCTCGCCGGGACACTACATCATCGGGCCGTTCGCGGCCGCGGCCGAGCTGGGGCTGCTCTCCGAGGGTGCAGTGGCCGGCTACGGGCAGAACGGCTCGGCGGTCGAGGCCATCGGCACCGAGCGCTCGCCGGTCGTGGACTACACCTGCGGTTCGCTCGGCCAGGGGCTGTCCGCGGCGCTGGGGTTCGCCCTGGCCGACCGCTTCCGCGGCTCGGACGCGCGGATCTTCACCATGGTCAGCGACGGGGAACTGGAGGAGGGGCAGGTCTGGGAGGCCGCCCTGTTCGCCGCGCACCACCGGCTGGACCGGCTGGTGGTGCTGCTCGACGCGAACAACTCGCAGGTGGACGGGCCGGTCGATTCGATCACCACGCTCGAGCCCATCGCGGCCAAGTGGTCCGCGTTCGGCTGGCGGGTCTTTGATCTCGACGGGCACGACGTGTCGGCGGTCCGCGCCGCGCTGGCCGGGGCTTCGGCGCGGACCGGACAGCCCAGCGTGCTGGTCTGCCGGACGTCCACCCGGCACGGGCTGGACTGCCTGCCGCCGGACGCGGACGGGCACTTCATCAAGCTGCCGCCGTCGTTGGCTGCGGCTGCGGTTTCTGAGCTCACCGGGAAGCTGGAGGCGCTGCGTGCGTGAGCCGCCGTACCGGGTTGAGGTCAAGCCCTATGGCCGGGCGCTGGTCGAGGCGGCCCGGCACCGCCCCGAGATCTTGTGCCTGTCCGGCGACCTGACCAGGCAGACCGAGGTCGACCTGTTCCAGGCCGAGTTCCCGGAGCGGTTCATCCACGGCGGCATGGCCGAGGCGAACATGATGAGCATGGCCGGGGCGCTGGCCCGCTGCGGCTACCTCCCGTTCGTGCACACCTTCGGGGTCTTCGCCACCCGGCGGCCGTACGACCAGATCGCCAACGCCATCGCCTACCCGAACCTGCCGGTGCGGATCATCGGCTTCATGCCCGGGGTGTCGACGCCGGGCGGGCCTTCGCACCAGGCCACCAACGACGTCGCGCTGATGCGGGCGCTGCCGAACATGACCGTGGTGGACGTGGCCGACGCGGTCGAGACGCGGCAGGTGCCGGCGTTGGTGGCCGACGTGCCGGGGCCGGTGTACGTGCGGCTCAAGCGCGGGGAGATCCCGGTGATCTTCGACGATGCCCATGTGTTGCGGCTCGGCCAGGCGTCCGTGGTGGTGGCTGGGACGGACGTGGCGCTGTTCGCGAGCGGGATGATGCTCGCGGCGGCACTGGCCGCTTCGCGGGCGCTGGGCGCGTGCGGCGTGTCGGTGTCGGTGATCAACGTGCCGACGATCAAGCCGCTGGATTCGCCCGCGGTGCTGGCCGCGGCCTCGGCGGCTTCGGTGCGGCTGGTGGTGACGGCGGAGAACCACTCGATCATCGGGGGCCTGGGCTCGGCCGTGGCCGAGACGATGGCCGAGGCCGGGCTCGGCTGTCCGCTGCGCCGGGTCGGGCTCCGGGACACCTTCGCGGAGGGAGCGCTGGACGCGCCGTATTTGTTTGAGAGGTACGGGCTGTCGACGACGGCGCTGGTCGAGACGATCTGGTCTTCTCTCGGTTGTTCTGGCGCGCCGCCGTTGGTGCCTGTTGCGGCCGCCGGCGGCGGTGAGTACTCGCCGGTGTGACCTTTGGGTTTGTGTCTCTTGTGAGGAGTTCCGCATGACGGCAAACGTTCGCAACCTGGGCTGGCTGGGTACCGGACGGATGGGCGCGGCGCTGGCCGGACGGCTGATCGAGGCCGGCGAGCCGGTCACGGTGTGGAACCGGACGGCGTCCAAGACCGGGCCGCTGGTTTCTCGGGGGGCACGGGCCGTCGAGCGGATCAGCGAGCTGGGTTCCTGCGACATCGTGTTCGTGACGGTGTCCGCCTCGCGGGACCTGGAGGAGGTGATTTTCGGGGACGGGCTGCTCAGCGGGACGTCGCGGCCGGGAATGATCGTGGACTGCTCGACCGTGTCCGCTGCGGCCTCGGCCCGGGTCCGGTCTGCGGTGAACACGGCGGGGGTGGACTTCCTGGCCGCGCCGGTCAGCGGCAACCCGCACGTGGTCGCCGAGGGCGCGGCGTGCATCGTGGCATCCGGGCCGGTCGAGGTGTTCGAGCGAGCCAGGCCGTACCTGGATGTGATGGCCAGGGTCGTGGTCCATGCTGGCTCGGCGGAACAGAGCCGGCTGGTCAAGCTGTGCCACAACCTGTACCTGGGCATGATGGTCCAGGCGCTGGTCGAGGTGACCAGCCTGGCCGAGAAGGGCGGCACCGACCGGGCCGCGTTCCTGGAGTTCCTGAACGGCACCGTGCTGGCCTCGGACTGGGTGCGCAAGCGCACGCCGGACCTGGTTTCGCGGGACTGGACGCCCACGTTCACCACGGAGCTGCTGCGCAAGGACTTCGACCTGGGGCTGGAGGCGGCGCGGTCACTGGAGGTGCCGCTGCCGGTCGCCGCCGCGGTCCACCAGCTCATCCAGTCCGCGATCGGCATCGGGCTGCGCGATTCGGACTTTCTGTCGCTGTACGACCAGCAGGCCCGCGTGGCCGCGCTTGGAGAGGACTGACTCATGTCGCTGCAGGAATTCGTCCCCACGCCTGCCTTCGAGGAGTACCGGGAGACGTTCAAGGACTTCTACCGGATGGAGCGCCGGGACGACGGCGTGCTGCTGGTGGCCGCGCACACCCTGGGGGGTTCGGTCCAGCTCAGCGTGCAGAACCACCGCTCGGTCGGGCAGATGCTCAAGACGGTCGGCGCGGACCCCTTGAACGAGGTGCTGATCCTGACCGGGACGGGGCCGGATTTCATGATGGCGTCGGACCCAGCGGGTTTCGCCCTGGAGGAGGCCGACATGGAGTACTGGGCCTACGAGTACGCCTACAAGGACGGGCGGATCAACGTCAGCGCCCTGGTCAACGACGTGGAGATCCCCACCATCGGCCTGCTCAACGGGCCCGGATTCCACTCCGAGATCGTGCTGATGTGCGACATCACGCTGGCCGCGTCGGACGCGGTCCTGTTTGACCTGCACTATGACATCGGCTCGGTACCGGCCGACGGCATCCACAACGCGTTCCAGGAGCTGCTCGGGGTCAAGCGCGCGGCCTACGCGCTGCTGACCGGCGAGGCGATCACCGCCCAGCAGGCCCTGGAATGGGGCATGGTCAACGAGGTGGTGCCGCGGGACCGGCTTATTCCTCGCGCGTACGAGATCGCCGACCACATCATGACCCAGCCGCGAACCGTGCGCCGGCTGACCACGCAGATCGTCCGGCGCCCGTGGAAGCAGCGGATCGTCAACGACCTGGACGGCGGGTTCGGGATCCAGATGTTCGGTCACATCGCCAAGAAGCGTGCCGTGCACGGTTCGCAGCACATCGCCTCGACCGTCGATTACGTCCGCGAGGGCCGCAAGAACAACTTCGACTCCGACCGCGACTGAGACCGCGGCTCCGGCCGCGGCTCCGGCCGGGGCTAAATGGTGCGCGCGGTTTCCGCTTCGAGCCTGGCCAGCGCGGAGCGGGGCGATCGGGAAGGGGAAGGTCGGCCTGGAGGCGGATACAGTGAGTGAGACGGGACGGGCCGCCGGAGGGAGCCACCGATGCAGCCGCTAGCGATAGCCGCGATCGCACTGGGCGTGGTGATGGTCGCGGGCGTTCTGGTCACGCTGATCCGGGTCCGGCGGGGGCCGATGCGCGATGCCGCCGGCTTCAGTTCCTGGAACCGGCACGGAAGCGTCCCCCTGGCCGGGGCGGGGCTGGCTCTCGGCGTCGTCGCGCGCATCGGCACCGGACAGACGTCGGCCACGCACGAGATCATGTTCGCGGTCACGACCGTGCTGCTCCTCGGCGCGCTCCTGTGCGCCCTGGCGGGCGCGGTTGCCGCCACGCGCCGCCGGCCGGACAGTAACCGAGCCTGACGGGTTCAGGCCCCTCACGAGGGCGGCAGGGCGGCCAGGACGTCGCGGGTGGCGACGATGACGCTGCTCAGCTGGGCGGCTCCGGATTCAGGTGGCGGAGGAGGCTAGCTCGCGTGCCGGGCGCGGATCCGGCAGGTCACGGACGGGAAGGATCAGAGCGATCCGCAGGCCGCGCGGACCAGCGGGCGCGGCGTGCGCGGCGCCGCCATGGGCGGACGCGATCTCGGCGGCGATGGCGAGCCCGAGGCCGGAACCGGCCGGGAGGTAGGCCGGGGCCGGCTGGCCGGGCACATACGGCCGCGACCGGGTCCGGGGGTCCCCAGCGCGGTAGAAGCGCTCGAAGATGTGCGGCAGCTGGCCGGGCGGGACGCCGGGGCCGTCGTCGCTCACCTCGATGATGACGCGCCCGTCGGCTTCGCGTGCCGTAATCGCGCCCACCGTCTCGCCGGGGGTGTGCACGAGCACGTTCATGAGCAGGTTGTCGACCGCGCGGCGCAGCAGTTCCTCATCGCCCACCGTCGCCAGGCCGTCGGCGATCTGCACCTGCCAGGTCCGCCCGGGGTCGGCGATCCGGACCCGCTCCGCGCACCCGGCGACCACGGCGGTAAGGTCGACCGGCTCGCAGGACTGGCCGGGATGCTGGCCGAGCCGGGCCAGGCGGAGCATGTCGTCAACCAGCCGGCCCATGCGCCGCGTCTCCAGCACGATCCGGTCCATCACCTCATCGACCTGGTCGGGACTGCGCAGGGCGCCCTGCTGGTAAAGCTCGGCGTTGGCGCGCAGGGACGCCAGCGGGGTGCGCAGCTCGTGGCTGGCATCGGTGAAGAACCGGCGCATCTGCTGCTGGCTGGCCTCGCGCTCCTGCACGTCGGCCTCGATCCGGGCCAGCATGCCGTTCAGGGCGGTGCCGAGCCTGCCCACCTCGCTGCCGGGATCGTGCGGAGCCACCCGGTCGGTGAGGTCGCCGGCCGTGATCCGGTCGGCCTGGGCGGCCATGGTCTCGATCGGCCGCAGCCCGCGGCGCAGCACGACGAAGACACCGAGGCCGATGAGCAGCACCACGGCGATCGAACCCAGCATGACGATGAGTTCGACCTGGACCATGGTCTCGTCGACCTGATCCAGGCTGGTGCCGGCGACGAGGGATCCGCCCATGGCGTGCAGCGACCGGAGGAGGATCGTGGTCCTCCCGCTGGGGCCGACCAGGGTGTGCGGGCCGGGTTTGACGGCGACCCTGGCCACGGTGGGCGACAGGGTCCAGCTGGGGCCGACCGAGCCCGCGTTCGCCGCGACCTGCAGCGTCACCGGGCTGCCGCGGGAGGGCAGGAAGACCATGTCGAAGGCACCGGGGAGAGCCGGAACTCCGGTCTTGGCGCTGGGCCCGGACGGGACCTGGACGGGCAGGACATGCGGTCCGTGCGGGCCGCGGACCTCGGACCCGGCGGACAGGAAGGCGGCCAGCCTCGGCAGGGTCAGGGTTAGCGCCACCTGGAGGTTGTTGTCGGTCTGGCCGAGCAGGTAGCGGCGCATGGTAGCAACCGCGCCGACGTCGAACGCCACCAGCGCGACCAGCGTGACGACTACCACGCCGGCCATCACCTTGAGCCGCAGCTGGACGTGCGTCAGCTGCCGGGCCAGCGCACCGGCCCGGGACGTTCGCCTATGACTCATCGGGAGCCCCCTGGTTCTGATCGCGGTCGCCGGGCTCGTTGGGGTCGCCGGGCTCGTCGGGCCGGGGCAGGCGCAGGCTGTAGCCGACGGCGCGCTGGGTGTGGATCAGGTCCGGGCCGTCGCTGGCCAGCTTGCGCCGCAGGTAGGTGACGTAGGTGGACACGACCGTGCTGGATCCGCCGAAGTCATAGTCCCATACGTGGTCCAGCAGCTGGGCGCGGGTGAGCACCCGGCCAGGGTTGAGCATGAAGTAGCGCAGCAGCCGGAACTCGGTCGGCGACAGGTCGATCTGGTGCCCGCCGCGGCGGACCTCGTAGGTGTCCTGGTCGAGGGTGAGGTCCGCGAACGACAGGACCGGCTCGACGGGCACCGGGCGGGTGCGGCGCAGCACGGTACGGACCCGGGCGGCCAGCTCCTCCAGCCCGAACGGCTTGGTCATGTAGTCGTCGCCGCCGATGGTGAGCCCGGTGACCTTGTCGTCCTGGGTGTCCTTCGCGGTCAGGAAGATGACCGGCACCCGGTTCCCGTCCCGGCGCAGCCGGCGGACGATCTCGAACCCGTCGATGTCGGGCAGCAGCACGTCCAGGATGAGCAGGTCGAAGGAGCGGTTGCGGGCCAGGTGGAGCGCGTCCGTCCCCGTCTCCGCAGCGGTCACTTCGAAGCCGAGGAAACGCAGCGAGGCGGCAACGGCATCCCTCAAGAAGAGCTCGTCGTCCACCACGAGCAGGTTCCCGTCGTCGGGTGGCATCACGTTATCGCAGCATATGGCGGTGAACGTTGCGTGCGAGAAATCTTCAAGTTTCGTGTGAACGACGCTGGGGTGCTCGCGGGACCGGGTTGACACCGAACTCACACGAAGCTCGTGCAGCTTCTCCAGAACCACCGTAGAAGGTATGGCCCAAGCCCGGGTTCGGGCGTGCTCCGGCGTCTTCCGGAGTCCCGGGGCGCGGCAGCTACGGAGGATCTCGTGACACAACTTGGCTCTACCGCCACGCAAAGCGGCCCCGACGAGAGCAGCCGCCGGGCGGCGATGCGCGGGTCACGGATGGCCCGGCGGCGCCGCGTACTGCTCGGGGTGGGCATCGCGGCGGCCTTGCTGGCCGTCGGCGGGCTGATCGGTGCCTCCTTCGTGAAGTCGCCGCAGCAGATCGCCGCGAACACCGCGGCGCCGCCTGCCACGATGACCACGGCCACCGTCGTCTCCCAGATCCTCACCTCGTCGGTCCAGATGCGCGGCGAGGTGTACCCGGCGACGCAGTACGACGTGTACGCGAGCGCCGCATCGTCCGGGGACACCGGTTCGGCCGGAGGTTCAGCCGGAGGTTCGGCCGGGGCCTCGGGCGGAGGCGGATCCGCGATGTACATCTCGAAGCTGGACGTGGCCGCGGGCGACACGGTCGCCAACGGCGAGGAGCTGGCTGAGATCGACGGCCAGCCGATGTTCGCGCTGACCGGCCCGGTGCCCGCCTGGCGAGACCTGGCACCAGGCGAGACCGGGCCGGACGTGGCCGAGCTGCAGGACGCCCTGGCCTCGCTCGGGTACTACGACGAGGGCGACACGCCCGGGTATTACGGCTCGGCGACCGAGTACGCGGTGTACCTGTACTACGAGCACCTCGGTTACACTCCGCCGTCCTCGGGCGGCATGCCGATGGCGGACGTAGTGTTCCTGCCCTCGCTGCCCGCGACGGTGGTCGCGGTGAACGGGGCGACCGGCGAGCAGCCCGGCCAGCCGTTCCTCGAGCTGGCCGCCCGCGGGTCGCTGGCGCTGACCGGCCAGCTGCCGCCCGCCTACGCCGGCCAGGTGAAGGCCGGCCTGAAGGTGACGATCTATGACGAGGTGACCGGCATCCACGCCACCGGCACCGTGGCCGACCTGGGGACGGCGACCACGACCGTGCCCACCGGGACGGTGGTGGACATCGGGGGCGGCTCGGGCTCGGCGGGCTCTTCAGGGTCCGCCGACTCCGGGTCTTCCGGGTCGTCCGGGTCCTCCGGGTCTTCTTCGAGCAGCTCGGGTAGCTCGACCGTCTTCATCCCGCTGACCGTGCACCCGTCCACCCCGCTGCCGGCCGCACTGAACGGGGAGAACGTCCTGGTCACCGTGCAGACCGGGCAGACCGAGGGACCGGTGTTGACGGTGCCGGCCGCCGCGATCGTCACCACGGCGTCGGGCACGAGCTACGTCACCGTGGCGGGCGCGCACGGGAAGCAGACGCAGGTCCCGGTGACGCCGGGCATCTCCGAGAACGGCTACGTCCAGGTGAGCCCAACATCCCCGGTGACCGCCGGAACGCTGGCGGCCGGCGACCACGTGGCGGTGAGCGGCTGATGGGCACGCCGGTGATCGAACTGCGCGGCTTGGCCCGCACCTACCCCGGCCCGCCGCCGGTGCCCGCGCTGCGCCCGGCTGACCTGGTGATCGAGGAAGGCGATTACGTCGCGGTCACCGGGCCGTCCGGCTCGGGCAAGTCGACGCTGCTGCACCTGCTTGGCCTGCTCGACTCGCCGACCCAGGGCCGCTACCTGCTGGACGGCCTCGACACCAGCGCGCTAGGCGACCGCGACCGGTCCGCGCTGCGCGGCAGCCGGATCGGGTTCGTCTTCCAGTCCTTCCACCTGCTGCCCTACCGGACGTCGCTGGAGAACGTGCTGCTGGCCCTGCTCTACAACCAGACGCCGCGCAGCGGCCGGGTTCAGACGGCGGTCGACGCGCTCGACGCCGTGGGGCTGGGACACCGGCTCCACGCGCTGCCCACCACGCTGTCCGGCGGGGAGGGCCAGCGCGTCGCGATCGCGCGGGCACTGGTGAACCAGCCCAGCCTGCTGCTGTGCGACGAGCCGACGGGGAACCTGGACTCGCGGAACGCGGCCGCGCTCATGGCCCTGCTCGACCAGCTGAACGCGGCCGGTTTCACGATCGTGGTGATCACGCACGACGCGGGAGTGGCGGGCCATGCGGGCCGGACGATCGCGATCAGCGACGGGATGCTGTCCGAGCGGACCGAGGCGCACCATGCGTAGGGCACGCACCGGCCTGCCGCTGCCCCGGCTTACCGCGCGGGACACGACCGCCGAGGCGGTCGCGGGGATCGTGCAGCGGCCCGGCCGGGCCGCGGCGACCATGCTCGGCACGGTCCTCGGCGTGGGCGCGTTCGTGGCCGTGCTCGGCCTGACCGCCACCGGGGCGGGCCAGGTCTCGCACCAGTTCACGGTCTTGGAGGACACCACGGTGAACGTGCAGGACAACGGCCCGGTCAACAACGTCGCGCCGCCCGGCACCAACCCGCCCATCGGCTTCCCCGCCGACGCGGACGCGATCGCCGACCACATCAACGGGGTGGTCGCCGCCGGCGTGTGGTGGCCGGTCTCCCTCCCGCAGGGCACGAGCTTCACCGGCTCGCTCGCGCTGTCCGCCGCCGCCTCCCAGACGATCAACCTGCTGGCCGCCTCGCCGGGCGCGGAGCAGGCCATGGCCCTGAGCATGGTCGCGGGCTCGCCGCTGACCGCGTACGAGAACGACACCGGCCAGCACGTCGCGGTGATCGACACCACCACGGCGACCTCCCTCGGCATCGCGGTATCGCGGCTGGCCAGCCACCCCGCGGTGTTCGTCGACGGCATCGCGTACACCGTGGTCGGCGTCTACGGTTCCGCGCAGCGCGTGGTGAGCGACGAGAGCGCCGTGCTCATCCCGGAGAACACCGCCCTGGCCGATTTCGGCAATCCGGAGCCTGGCATAGGGAACCAGGACGAGGCCCAGATGGTCATCGCGACCAGGATCGGCGCCGCGCAGGAGGTGGCCCGGCAGATCGCCGCCGCCGAGCTGCCGAGCAATCCGAGCCGGCTGGTCGTGACGTCGCCGCCCGCGATATCGCATCTGCAGAGCGAGGTGAGCGGTGACCTGGCCGGGCTGTTCCTCATCCTGGCGCTGATCAGCCTGCTGATCGGCGCGGTCGGGATCGCGAACACGACGCTGGTCGCCGTGCTCGAGCGCACCGAGGAGATCGGCCTGCGCCGCGCCGTCGGCGCCCGGCCGCGGCACATCGCCGCCCAGTTCCTCGCGGAGAGCACCGCGCTGGGCACGCTCGGCGGCCTGATCGGGACCTGCGTCGGCGTCGGCACCGTGGTGATCTTCGCCGCGCTCAAGGACTGGACCGCCGTGCTCAACCCGGCCTACACCCTGCCCGCGCCGCTGATCGGCAGCGTGGTCGGCCTGCTGGCCGGCGCGTACCCGGCGCTGCGCGCGGCGCGGATCAGCCCGCTAGCCGCGCTGCGGCATGCGTGAGCCACGGCCCGTTCGGAAGGAATGATAATGCGCACCTGGCCCGCCCTTTTTCTCCTGACCTGTTGCTGCGCGGGCCTGTCCGCGTGCACCGCGGTCGCGCCCAGCGGACCGGACGTGGCCGTGAGCGCGCCGTCTGTCGGCAGGCCTTCGCCGCCGTCCTCGGTCCAAGCGGCCCTATCCAGCGAGGCGTTCACCCCTTACGCGGCGCTCGGGCAGTCCGACAACGATGGGCTGGCACCCAACGAGTCCGGTGAGGCCCTCTCCAGCGCGTGCATGACCGACGCGGGCTACCCGAACAGCGGCAACGTGCCCTTCGGGATCCGCATCGGTCCCGCGAACCTGGCGTTCTCGCAGCCCTGGGGGGCGTGGGGCTATCTCGGCGCCGCCGAGGCGCAGCAATACGGCTTCCGGGTTCCGGCCGGCTCCGCGCTGAACGCCCTGGGCATCGACGTCGCGACGCCGGGCACCGATCCGGCCAGCCTGCCCCAGGCGGAGCAGAACGCGATGGGGAAGTGCGCCACGATCGAGCAGAACTTCACCAACGCCGCGCAGACCGGGGCGCTGGCCGGCATCGACACGCTGAGCAACGACCTGTACAACGACGTCGCGAAGGACGGGGCGGTCAGCGGCGCCACGCAGACCTGGAAGGCCTGCATGGCCAGGAACGGCTACAGCTTCACCCAGCCGGCCGACGTGTTCTTCCAGGAACTGCAGAGCATGTTCGGCGGGAAGCGGTCGATAACCCCCGGGGAAACGATCAGCACCGCCGCCAACCAGGCCCAGATCGCAACGGCCGTCACCGACGCCGACTGCACCGACTCCACGGACCTGGCCGGGATCTACTTCGCCGTCCAGGCCAGCTACGAGCAGCAGATCGTGAACGCCAACCAGCAGGCCCTCACCACCGCCGTCCAGCAGTACCGCGCCGGCTACACCAAGGAGCTGAACAAGCTTCCTGGCCTGCTGAAGACGGCAAGCGCCCAGCCGTTCACTTCGGTTAAGCCCGGCCAGCCCACCTCTCCCGCCGGCCGGCCCACCTCAGCCAACGGCTAACGGGGCACATCCCTCTCGGCATCGGCCTTCGTCTGGTTTGGTGGAGTGTCCGGAGGGCTGACATCAAGTCGCGCTACGAGCGTCTCTATCCTCGTGACCTCATCGGCGGCCCGGCGCATCATCGGGTCACAGGGGGCCGACAGCGGTTTGGCCCGCTGACGGTAGTACTCCGCGAACCCGCGGACGATGCTGACCGACGTCCGCAGCTCGAGGCCCACCTCACTGAGCCGCCCCGACATCTCCGCCACCGACCGGCGGGCGGCGGCCTCCGCGGCACGACTCGCGCTCATCTGCTCCGCAATCCTGGTCAGCGCCGGGGCGAATGACCACTGGCTCCGCCCGCCCCGAGCTGACCTAACCCGGCCTGGCCCGGCCCGCGCCGCCTGTCCTTCCGGCGCCTGTCCTTCCGGCGCCTGTCCTTCCGGCGCCTGTCCTTCCGGCGCCTGAAGCGGGCGCAGAACGGCCCGCGTCACGGCGAGCCCCGCGACGGCCAGCAGCACGAGGACCGCGCCCGCCGCGGCCGCGTCGCTCGCCGCGACCCGCTCGGTGAGCCGGTCGACGCCAGCCAGTCCCGCCGTCACGACCAGCAACCCGGCGGGACCGCGTCCGGCCGGTCCGCTGATCACGTACTCCACGTCTTCTGTTCCGTACACGAACAGGATGCGCCGCGACTGGTAGTGGACCGCCTCCAGCAGAACACGCCAGCTTCCGCCGGATACGCCAGCCGCGGTGACCGGCCGCGTCGTGTGCGCCGCCAGCCACGAGCGGCTGGCCGGGATGGCCGGCCCAGGACTCGCGCCGGGCGCCGGAGGGGTCAGCAGCTGCCCGCTGGCGCTCAGCAACTCCACGTGGCAGGCACCGGACGGTGCCGGGCCGGAGGTGGGCCCGGCCACGAAGCCCTGGCTCAGCATCTCGCCTGCGCAAGCCAGGAGGTTATCGTCCGCTTGCCCTACCAGGTACCCCCGCGTCCCCGATATGCCGACGGCGACGGCCGCGACCGCTCCGAGGGCCACGATGCTCACCGCCAGGCCGGGCAGCAGTACCCGTAGCGGGATCCGGATACGCGTGCCCATGCCACCCAGTCTCGCCAGTCCTCGTCACGCTGGCGAGACCCGATCGCGGCCGGCCGTCCTGGATCGAGAGCCTCAGTACCAGATGTTGATGACGTAGGCCTCGTCGATGATCGAGGTCGCCGCGTTGGCGGTCAGCATGACAGTGCGGTCGCCGACGCTGGACACGCTGAGAGTGGCGATGACGCAGTTGGTCCCGCAGACCAGCTGGGTGATGGTGGAGCTGTGGATCGTGCTGTTGGCCGCCTGCGACCCGTCGCTGCTGGTCCCGATCCAGCTCATCCCCGCGCCGTTGCGGTCCACGTTGACCAGGGCGCTGAACACCTCGCTCGGGGTCTGGACCCCGCCGTTGGTCGAGACCTTGTCCAGGTCGATGCGCACCGGATCGTTGGCGGCGGGCAGCCTGAAGGTCTGGCTCCCGCCGGGCGCCAGGGTGAAGGCGAGCCGCTCGTGGTCAGGTCCGGTCACGTTGACGGCGCTGAAGCCGGCCGCGGTAGTGACGGCGTAGGCCCCCCCGCCGACGCACGCCAGTGCCGACACCACCGTGCCGACCACCAGGCCGCGTACGTAGTTCTTCTTCATGGCATGCTCCTTTGAGTCATTTTCGGGTTTTTCGGGCGCGCCAGATCCTGGGCTTATTCGCCCGCATGGTTATTCCAGGGATAAGAGAAGGAGGTAAATGCCGCGACTCCGGGTATTCGTCACGGAGCCGGGTCTTGCCTGTACGCAAAAGCACACGGCCGGTCCAGCGGATCCACGTCACGCTTGGTCATGCGGGCCAGAGACAGCGTCGTTATCTGGCTTGCCTCATCAACTCCTATTGCGTTGTCATGGATATCCTTACCATTAACTAACGTCGCTGGCCGGAGCCGGGTTCACCGGAATAAAGGGGTTCCGCTCCCCGCGGGAAGATCATTTATATGCCGAACGGACCGTGGTGTCACGGTCCGTTCGGTCTCCTGGCCGCCCGGCGTTTCAGAGCAGGCGGGAGCGCGGCAGGCCGCGGCTCATCCGCCAGGCCGCGATCCCCGCGATGGCCCGGGCCCAGCCCGGGTCGTCGATGCCATCTACCTGGCCCTGCTCGACGCCGGAGTGCCGGACAGCGAGGTGGCGCGGATCGAGCGGATGGTCAGCACGTTCGTGCTCGGCTACGCGATCTCCGGGACCAGCGGCCGGTTCGCCGGGGGCGACCCGCGAGAGCGGCGGGCGCTGCTCGAGGGACTGAACTCCCTGCCCACCGGAAGCTTGCCGACCGGCTCGAAACGGCGACGTCGTAGCACGGCATCCGCTACCTGACGCACAACGGGCCGGTGTGGCGGGCCCTGCCCGCAGACTTCCCGCCCGCCTGGACCGTGTACTGGTGGGCCGCGAAATGGCAGGCCGACGGGTCCACTGAGAGGATGCACGGCCAATTGCGCCAGCAGGTAAGGCTGCTGGCCGGGCGCAAGCCCCGCGCCGACGGCGGCGATCATCGACTCCCAGTCGGTCCGCGCCGCGGAGGAAGCTTCCCGGGCCAGCCGCGGATACGACGCAGGGAAGAAGGTCAACGGCCGCGAGCGGCACATCGCGGTGGACACGATCGGGCTGCTGCTGATCATGCTCATCACCGCGGCGTCGGTCCAGGACCGCGACGCGGCGAAGCCGCTTCTGTGGAACCTGCGCAAGGCCTTTCCCCAGGTCAAGCTCGCCTGGGCCGACGGCGGCTACGCCGGCAAGCTCGTCCTCTGGGCCAGGACCAGGCTCAGGCCGAAGCTCGCGCTGCAGATCGTCAGACGGCCCGATGACCTGCGCACCTTCCAGGTCCTGCCCCGCCGCTGAGTGGTCGAGCGGATGCTGGCCTGGATCACCTGGCACCGCAGGACCGTCCGGGACTACGAACGCCTGCCCGCCCACCACGAGACCTACGTCTACTGGTCGATGATCATCGTCAGGACCCGCTGCCTCGCCGCAACGCTGCCGGCGCCCCAGCACCAGCTCAGTTGGATGCTGCCTGAGTTTTAAGCAGGCTCTAACGCCGGCCTTGACCCAATACCCTTAACGGTTTAGTATGCTTAACGGTTAAGGGAGGTTGGAGCGTGCAGCAGGAAGTCGTGCTGGCGATGCTGGCGAAGGAGCCGTCCCACGGGTACGAGCTGCGGGTTCGCCTGGCCCGGGCCCTCGGGCCGGTGGCCGAGGGGATCAGCGAAGCCCAGATGTACGTCACGCTTACCCGGCTGGAGAAGGGGGGCTTCGTCACACGGGTTGACGCGCCGGCCCAGCGGTCCGACCGCAAGGTGTACTGCCTCACTCCCGGCGGCCAGGAGCGGGTGACGGAGTGGATGTCGGACGTGAGCTGGCCGCGGCCCGATCTGACCGAGTTCCACATGAAGCTCATCGCCGCCGCGCAGGGCGGGCTCGCCGACCCAGTCAGCCTCATCGACGCGCAGCGCCGCGACCTGCTGCGCCGCCTGGGAGAAGTGGGGCGCGCGGTGATGGAAGAGGAAAAGGACTCCGACGCGGCGCTGCTCCTGGAGGGCATCGTGCTTCGCCTGCAAGCCGACCTGCGCTGGCTGCACGCCTGCGAGAGCGCCTGGACGAAACGGAGTACCCCGAAATGAACGACTCGCCCGCCGTGCTCGTGCACGCCAAGGGCTTGCGAAAGGACTACGGCAGCGGCGAGGGCCTGGTGCGCGCGCTCGACGCGGTCGACCTCGACGTCAGCCGCGGCGAGGCCGTGGCGGTGATGGGCCCGAGTGGCTGCGGGAAATCGACGCTGCTCCACCTGATCGGCGGGCTCGATCGCCCGAGCGCCGGACAGCTGTCGGTCGCGGGGCAACACCTCGACCAGCTCTCCGAACGCGCCCTCGCGCACTTGCGCCGCGAAGAGATCGGATTCATCTTCCAGTCGTTCCAGCTGATGGACGAGCTCACCGCGCAGGAGAACGTCGAACTGCCCGCGCTCCTGGCGGGTTATTCGCCGAACGAGGCTCGGGCGCGCGCCACGGCACTCCTGGAACAGGTCGGCCTCGGCGATCGCGTCCGGCACCTCCCCTCGATGCTGTCCGGGGGCCAGCGTCAACGCGTCGCGATCGCGCGGGCACTCGAGAACGATCCGGAAATCGTCCTGGCGGACGAGCCGACCGGCAACTTGGACAGCGCTTCGGCGTTCGACGTGCTGTCGCTGCTGCGGGACTTGCACGCCCAGGGTTTGACCTTGGTGATCGTTACTCACGACGAGCGGATCGCCGCGACCGCGGACCGCTTGATCTCGATGCGCGACGGAGCGTTTGTCGACGAGACGCGGCTGACGGGCGGTTCACGAGGGAACCTCACCACCTTCGCGGAGTGGGGGCACCTCAGGTGAGATCGAAAGAAAACCTCATGAACCAACCGCGACGCGCGCGCCGCGCTGGCCGAGTGCGGGGGCGCGCCCTGCTGCTCTTTCGTCTCGCGCGGCAAGACATCCGGCACCATGTCGCCCAGGCAGTGCTCTTGGTGGTCGCCATCGCCGCGGCCACGGCCGTGCTCAGCTTGGCCTTCGCGCTGGACGGAGTGAACAGCAACCCCTACCAGCAGACGATGGCGGCAACGAACGGGCCCGACGTTTTGGCCCAGAGTGGCGGTCCCCCCGCCACCAACGTAACGTCGCCGGCGGACCTCGCCGCGCTCGTGGCGCTGAACCACGCCCAGGGGGTAGTGGCCCACAGCGGTCCCTATCCGATCGTGGGCGACACCGGCCCGGTGGGGCCCATCATGCGCAGCACGGACCTCGTTACCTCAGTGCAGGTCGAAGGGCGTGAACCCGGCGTGGCCGCGGTCGACCAGCCCAAGGTGACGGACGGGACGTGGATCCGGCCTGGGGGCGTGGTGGTCGAGCGGTCCTTTGCCGAGGTGGCGAACCTGCGTCTCGGCCAGACGATCACGCTGAACGGTCACCCCTTCCGGGTGGTCGGCTTCGCCGTCACGGCGGCGTTCGGCGGCTACCCGGGTATGAGCCTGATCTGGGCCACCGAAGCGGTGGCGCGCAGCCTCGCCACCACGGCGGCCCCGCTGTCGTACATCTCGAACCTCAAGCTGTCCGACGCGTCGCCACGCGCGGTCAACACGTTTGTAAACACTCATAGCAGCAACAACGCATCCGCCCCGTTTCTCACCTCATGGACAGCGACCGCCTACGGGGACGCCGCCTTCCTGCGCACCGATCAGGCCTTCCTCTTTACCGGCGCCACGCTGCTCGGCGTGCTCGCGCTGGCGAGCGTGGCCGTCCTCGTCGGTGGCCGCCTAGCGGAAGGCACCCGGCGGGTCGGACTCCTGAAGGCCACCGGCGGCACGCCGGGCCTGGTCGCGGCGACCTTCCTGGCCGAGAACCTCTTCCTGGCGCTCGTCGCGGCCTTGGTCGGCCTGTTGGCCGGCTGGGTGCGGCCCCGCTGATCTCCAATCCCGAGGCCGACCTCGTCGGTGCTCCGGGAGCGCCGCCGCTCACGCTCGTCATGGTCATCGTCGCCCTCGGCGTGGCGCTCGTCGTGGCGCTCGCATCGACTCTCGTTCCCGCGATCCGCGCGGCGCGGATGAGCACGGTCAGCGCGCTCGCCGACACGCCCCGCCTGCCGAGGCGGCGGGATTCGCTGATACGGCTGTCCAGGAAGCTGCCCGTGCCGGCGCTGTTCGGACTGCGCCTCATCGCGCGCCGGCCGCGGCGCGCGATCTTCACCGCGGCGAGCATCGCCGTCGCCGTCATGGGTCTGGTCGCCGCGCTCGCCATCCACGCCGCCGTCGACGCCAAGTTCTCTACCTTCGGGAGTTCGGGCGGGCTGGTCAACCCGGAGGTCCCCCGAGCGGAGCAGGTGCTGACCGCCATCACGATCTCGCTGGTCACCCTGGCCGCGCTCACCGCGATCTTCGCCGCCTGGGCGACGGTCCTCGACGCGAGACGCGCCGCCGCGGTGACGCTGGCGCTGGGAGCAACCCCGCAGCAGATCCGAGCCGGGTTGGTCATGGCACAGGTCATTCCCGCGGTGCCCGGCGCGATCCTCGGCCTCCCACTCGGCATCGGCCTGTTCAAGGTCGCGGGACATCACCTGAATGGCCTGCCGCCAGTGCTCTGGCTGGTCGTCGCCGTGCTCGGAACCGTGTTCGTTGTGGCGGCGCTCACCAGTGTTCCGGCACGGATTGCCCTCCGGCGACCCGTTGCTGAGATGCTCCAAACCGAGGCGGCGTGACGCCTTGCGGCCGGGAGCCGCTTATGCCCCAGTTTTCAAGCAGGCCTTAAGAAAGATCTTGAACAAGTATTCGCAGACAAGCCTACTATTCGAAATGGATGTGCTAGAATATTCGTATGCCTCCAGATCCATGCCCCCGCCCGTCGGGCGACGCCGAGGAGCCTGACAGCTCCCCGCTGACGCCCGCCGCGGACGCAGACGGGCGCGAGGATGACTGGGAGGTCCCGGCCGAGCAGGGGCTGTACGTGTGCCTGCCCGCTGAGCAGCTGACCCTGGCCGGGTTCGCGCAGGGCGGCGAGGCCGACACGATGGCGCCCGGCCCGCTGCTGGGCACCGTGGTTCATGCGGTGACCGGCGAGGACGGCCGGGGGCTGGCGGGGTGTTCGGACGATCAGCTGGTGGGGATCATCTCCGCGGCGCGGCGGATGGAAGCTCGCAACGCGTGGACGCAGATGGCCGCGATGCGGGAGTTCGCCTCCCGCCGCCGGGCGGTCCGCGGTCCGGGCGGCAGCCAGGCGGAGTTCGCCGCTGATGAGCTGGCCGATGAGCTTCACCTGACCCCGCTGTCGGCCGCCGAGCAGATCGACTTCGCCTGCACGGTCGCTACGAGGCTGCCGCGGACGTTCGCGGCGCTGGCGGCCGGCCAGATCCACCCGGTGCACGTACGGATCATCGAGGACGAGACCCGATTCCTGACCGAGGAGGACGCCGCGAAGGCCGACGCGGTGCTGGCTGAGCAGGCGCCGGGGATGACATTCGGGGAGTCGCGTCATGCCGCGCACAAGCTGGTCCTCAAACTCGATCCCGACGCGGCCCGCAAGCGGAAGGAAGCCGCCCGCGCCGAGGCGCATGTGCGGCGGTTCCGGGAGAATTCCGGCAACGCCGGGATGGTGGCCCGCGAGCTCCCCTCCGATGAGGTGCTTGCGTCGTGGCAGCATGTGGAGCAGCGGGCCCTGGACCTGCGCGCGGCCGGGCTACCGGGCACGCTGCAGGAGCTACGCGTGCGGGCCTACCTGGACCTGCTGCAGGAACGTGACAGCCGCCCCCTGCTCGCCGATCCCGGTTCGGCCGGTGAGGCCAGCGTCCCGGGCGAGTCCCTGCCGCCGGACGGCGGCCCGGACGGCAGCGGCGATGAACCCGGCGGCCAGGACGGGCCCGATGAGAACGGCGGACCGGGCGACGGACCGGGAGGGAACGGCAACCCCGATGGCTCCGGCGGACCGGGCGGATCGGGTCGCGCTCCTGGCCGCGGTGATGACTCCGGGCCGAGCGTCGCGGCGCTGGTCACCATCACCATCCCCCTGGCCACGTTGCAGGGCCGGTCCGAGACACCGGGGCAGGCCGACGGGTTCGGTCTGCTGGACGGTGATGAGGCCCGCGACCTGGCTGCCGCCGCGGCCCGGCACCCGCGCACCCGGTGGTGTGTCACCGCGCTGAACCCCGACGGGACCGCCGCCGCTCACGGCTGCATCCCCGGCCGGCGCGGACCACCGGGCTTGCCCATCCTGACCATCCCGCTGATCCCCCTGGCCCGCGGCCCCTGCGACCACGCCCACGCCGAGATCGGCTACCACCCCAGCCGCAAGCTGGCCCACCTGATCCGGGCGCGCAGCGCCACCTGCACCGCGCCCGGCTGCCGTCGGCCCGCGGCTCGCTGCGACCTGGACCACACCATTGCCTGGGACCAGGGCGGGATCACCTGCGAGTGCGACCTGGCTCCGCTGTGCCGTCACCATCACCGGTCTAAGCAGGCCGAAGGGTGGTCACTGGAGCAGCCCGAACCAGGCATCCTGGTCTGGCGAACGCCCTCCGGCCGCAGATACACCACCACCCGCACGGAGTATTCGGTCTAGGTAGCGGGGTCGGATCTCTGCTGGTCGTAGCGGCCTTTGGGGCGGTCGTTGAGGGGGTCGAAGGGGGGGCGGAGGTGGACGGTGGCGGGGTACAGGTGGCCGCCTACGTTGACCTGGTAGGTGCCGGCGCGGGCGTGGCCGGGGGTGAGGACGTCGCCGTGGGGATGGCGGATGTAGGCCAGGGCTACGCAGCCGCCTAGGGTCTCGCCCCAGGCGCCGGAGGTGACCTGGCCGACGGCTAGCCCGTCGCGCAGGACCAGCTCACCGCCCCAGATCATGGCGGCCGGGTCGTCGAGGACGAGGGAGATCAGGCGGCGGCGGGGACCCTCGGCGCGGGCCTTCTCGACCGCCTCGCGGCCCAGGAACGGGATTGCGGTCTTGAGCTTGCAGGCGAACAGCAGGCCGGCCTCGACCGGGTTGTAGTCGGGGGTCAGCTCGCGGCCGAAGGCGCGATAGGCCTTTTCCAGCCGGAGCGACTCGATCGCGTAGTAGCCGGCGTTGGCCAGGCCCAGATCGGCGCCCGCCGCGACGAGGTCCTCGTAGACGCCGACGGCGAAGTCCGGCGGGATGTACAGCTCCCAGCCGAGCTCGCCGACGTAGGTGATCCGGGTCGCGCGGACGGTGGCGTAGCCCAGGTCGATCTCGCGGCTGGTGCCGAACGGGAAGGCCTCGTCGCCGAAGTCGGCGCGGGACAAGCGGGACAGCAGGTCGCGGGAGCGCGGGCCCATGACGCCGTAGACGGCGTAGGCGGAGGTCACGTCGACCAGCGACGCGTGCGCGTCGGCGGGGATCCGCGCCCGGATGTGGTCCTTGTCGCGTTCGGTGGTGGCCGAGCTGCTGACCAGCAGGAACTCGTCGGCCTTGAGCCGGGTGACGGTGATGTCGGCCTCGTAGGTGCCGCGCGCGTTCAGCATGCCGGTGTACACGGTGCGGCCGGGCTCGACGGCGACGTCGTTGGTGCACAGCCACTGCAGGACCTGCTCGGCGTCCCGCCCGGTGACCAGGTACTTGGAGAAGCTGGTCTGGTCGAACAGGGCGACGGCGGTGCGGGCGGCGCGCTGCTCGCGGTTACAGTGGGGCTGCCAGTTCTGCTGGCCCCAGGCGTACTCGATGACCGGGCGCTCACCGGGCGGGGCGAAGAAGTTGGCCCGCTCCCAGCCCATCTTGCTGCCGAAGCAGGCGTTGGCCTGCTGGAGCAGGTGGTAGGCCGGGGAGCGGCGGAACGGCCGGGCGCTCTCCAGCTCCCGGTTCGGCCACGGCACCGCGTAGTGCAGGCCCAGCACCTCGCTGACCCGGTCGTGCAGCCACTGGTTGTTGCCGTTGAAGGCGGCGAACCGCCGGATATCGACCGCGGACAGGTCCAGGCTCGGCTCGCCCGCCACGATCCACTCGGCCAGGGCCCGCCCGGCGCCGCCCGCCGAGGCGATGCCGACCGAGTTGAAGCCGGCGCCGACGAAGAAGTTCCGCAGCTCCGGCGCCTCGCCCAGGATGAACTGGTTGTCCGGGGTGAAGCTCTCCGGGCCGTTGTAGAACATCTTGATCCCGGTCTCGGCCAGCACCGGGATCCGGGTGATCGCGTTGTCCATCAGGATCGCGAAGTGGTCCCAGTCCTCGTCCAGCAGCTTGAACTCGAACGGGTAGGGCAGCTGGTCGGGTGCGACCCAGGGCTTGGCCTCGGGCTCGAAGCCGCCGACGACCAGGCCGCCCACCTCTTCCTTGATGTAGGTGTAGCCGTCCGGGTCGCGCAGCACCGGCAGGTCCCGGTGCACCCCGTCGATCGGCTCGGTGACCACGTAGAAGTGCTCGGCGGAGTGCAGCGGCACGGTCACCCCGCACATCGCGCCGACCTGCTTGGCCCACTGGCCGGCGCAGTTGACCACCACCTCGGCCTCGACGTCGCCGGCGTCGGTACGCACGCCCTTGATCTCGCCCCTGGTCACGTCGATGCCGATAACGCGGGTCCGCTCCCTGATCGTGACGCCGCGGTCGCGGGCGCCGCGGGCCAGCGCGGCGGTCAGGTCGGTCGGGTTGGCCCGGCCGTCGCCGGGCAGCCAGATGGCCCCGGCCAGGTCGTCGATGCGGATCACGGGGAACAGCTCGCGGGCCCGTCGCGGGCTGATCAGCTCGGCCTCGAGATCAAAGGCCTCGGCGGTGGCGGCCGTGCGGCGCAGCTGGGTCAGGCGGTCCGGGGTCCGGGCCACGGTCACGCCGCCGCAGCGGCGAAAGCCGGTGGACAGGCCGGTCTCCGCCTCCAGCCGGTCGTACAGCTCGGTGGAGTACTGCACCAGCCGGGTGCCGTTCTCCGAGGCGCGCAGCTGGCCGACCAGGCCCGCCGCGTGCCAGGTGGTACCGCAGGACAGCTGGCCCTGCTCGAGCAGCAGCACATCGGTCCAGCCCAGGTGGGCCAGGTGGTAGGCGACGCTGGCGCCGATCACTCCCCCGCCGATGATCACCACGTGGGCACGCGGGGGTAGGTTCGCGGGGTCAGTCATCGTGCTGGACTGCCTCGAGCAGGGCGGGGAAGCCCGCGGCCGTCAAGCCGGCCGCCGCGCCCTCGAAGCGTTCCATGGCCCAGGACCAGAAGTCGTACTCGATCGGGCTGGCGCCGTTCTGGATCGCGCCCCACAGGGTCCAGCCGTACATGCCGACCAGGCCGAGCAGATAGGCCCGGGCGATCTTGCTGCGCCGCGGCCGGCCGTAGTAGGCCGTGACCAGCGCGGCCAGGGCGTCGTCGGACAGGTGTGACTCGGCCGCGATGTTGCCGAGCTCGAAGCAGGCGTCGTTGTTGCCGGACAGCTCGTAGTCGATCAGCCAGATCCGGTCCCCGTCATCGATGATGTTCGCGGCCAGCAGGTCGTTGTGGCACGGGACCGTCCCCTCGGCCCGGACGGCCAGCGCCTTCTCGGCCGCGTCGACCTGCGGCCGCAGGTCGTCGTAGCGGTCCGGGATCCGGAAGCCGCGGGCCCGGGCGACCGCCAGGTAACCCCGCTGGATGTCGAACATGTCAAAGTCGTTGCCGAACCGCTGGCCCCCGTGCAGCCGGCGGCAGGCCGCGGCGATCCGCGGGATGTTCTCGGCGGCGGCCACGTCCGCGGCCCCGAACGTCCGGCCCTCGATGTAGCCCACGACCAGCAGGCGATCCTGGGGACGGTACTCGATAACAGGCGCCCCCGCCCCGGAGGCGGCCGCGGCAACCGAGTTCCGGTACTCGCAGTCCCGGTCGATGGCCAGCAGCTCGCTGCCGCCCGATGACAGGCGCGCGACGAAGGCACCCTGCGGGGTGACCACCTTGTAGTTCCGGTTGGTCAGCCCGCCCGGCAGCTCGCTGACCGTGCGCGGCTGGCCGGTCAGGTGATCGGTCCGGTCGAAGAGGGCGTCGAGTTCCGGTCTAGACCCTGAGGGCTCCACGGGGCCACGGTAGTGCTTTGCCGTTAATGGGTCTAGACAGTAAAGGGTTGCGGCCGTACATTTAGCGCTCAAATGGCGGGTCACGGGTTTCCGTCGGTCCCAAGGGGAGGTCCCCTACATGAGCACTGGCACCGAGGTTTCCGGCGGGCAGGAGCGGGATTCCGCTGACCTGGCCCGCTTCGGCTACAAGCAGGAACTCAAGCGCTCGCTCGGGCTGTTCAGCTCGTTCTCGGTCGCGTTCAGCTACATCTCGCCGTCGACCGGCATCTTCACCCTGTTCTCGCTGGGCCTGGTCACCATCGGCGGGGTGTTCATCTGGACCTGGCCGGTCGTCGCGCTCGGCCAGTTCATCGTGGCGCTGAACTTCGCCGAGGTGTCCAGCCATTACCCGGTGGCGGGCTCGGTCTTCCAGTGGACGAAATACCTGGCCGGCCGGACCTACTCCTGGTTCACCGGCTGGATTTACCTGTTCGCCGGCATCCTGACCGTGACCGCGGTGGTGGCCACGCTGCCGCTGGCGCTGATCCCCGCGCTGAACGGGCTCGGCTGGCACTCGCTGAACGCGGCCAGCCTGCACACCCAGCTGGTGGTGGCGCTGATCACGCTGGTCGTCATCACCATCTTGAACATCTTCGGGGTCCGGCTGGTCTCGATCATCAACAACACCGGCGTGGTGTTCGAGATCCTCGGCATGTTCGTGTTCGCGCTGGTGCTGCTGGCGTTCCACAACCACCAGGGCTTCCATGTGGTGACCGACAGCGCGGGCCTGCCGGTGAACGGGAGCACGTTCCTGGCCGCGATGTTCATGAGCCTGTTCGTCATCTACGGCTTCGACACCGCCTCGACGCTGTCCGAGGAGACCAAGGACCCGCGCCGGGCCGCGCCCAAGGCGGTGCTGTACTCGGTGATCGGCGCGTTCATCATCGGCGGCGTGTTCCTGCTCGGCACGCTGGTGGCGATCCCCCACCTGGGCTTCGCGGTGAAGAACGCGTGGGGCCCGGCGAATATCATCGAGGCCAACTTCTCCACCCCGTTCGCCACGCTGTACTTGTTCGTGGTCTCCGCCGCGATCTTCGTCTGCTGCCTGTCCATCCTGGCCGCGACGATCCGGCTGTGCTTCGGCATGTCGCGGGACAACCAGCTGCCGATCTCCGCAGTGCTGTCCCGGGTCTCGCCCAGGCTGCACACCCCGATATGGAGCTGCATCGTGATCGCGCTGCTGTCCGCGATCCCGTTCCTGCAGTACTCGGGCGCCGCGACGATCGCGATCGCGGCGACCGGCATGATCTACCTGAGCTACTTCCTGGGCAACATCGTGATCATGCGGGCGCGGGCCCGAGGCTGGCCGAGGGTCGGCGCGCCGTTCAAGCTGGGCCGCTGGGGCATCCTGGTCAACATCGTCGCGCTGCTGTACGGCGGGGCCATGCTGATCAACTTCGCCTGGCCGCGGCCGGCCAGCAACCCCAAGCCCAACCAGACCAACGGGCTGCTCAAGCTGGGGTTCCTGGACGGGATCCCGATCTTGTGGACCGTGGTGGTCTTCATCGCGCTCGTGGGGGCCATCTACTACCTGATCGTCGGCCGGACCAAGGCGTTCGCGCCGGTGACCACGCCGCCCGAGGACGACCCGGTGGAGCAGCCCGCGGGCGGCTCCGGGGCGGCAGCTTAGCGCGGACATGGCCCCGCAGCCGGGGACCGGGCAGCCGCGGACCGGGCGCCGCCGCGTCCGTCCCGCGCTGCGGACCAGCACCCGGCAGCCGCCGGAGATCGTCCGCGGGCCGGGCACCACGGTGCACGGACAGATCGAGGACTGGCTGGCCGGCCAGATCGCGGCGGGCGCGCTGGTGCCGGGCGACCGGCTGCCGACCGAGCACGACCTGGCCGCCTGGTTCGGCGTCAGCCGGATGACGCTGCGGCACGCGCTGGCCGAACTGGCCGGGCGCGGTTTGGTAGCGCGGACCACCGGGCGGCACGGCGGGACCTTCGTGGCCGCGCCCAAGCTGGAGCAGGACCTCACCACGCTGGCCGGGTTCTCCGAGCAGCTGCGCCGGCACGGGATGGTGGCCGGGGCCCGGGTGCTGTCGGCCATCCGGCGCCCGGCGGGGCCGGCCGCCGGGACGGCCCTGCAGATCGGCGAGGGCGGTCAGGCGTACGAGATCCGGCGGATCCGGCTGGCCGACGGCCGGCCGATCGTGCTGGAGCGCTCGCTGTTCCCGGCCGAGCGGTTCCCGGGCCTGCTGGAGTGCCGGCTGGACGGCTCGCTGTACGAGCTGCTCGAGGTCAGGTACGGGCTGCGACCGCACCGGGCCCGGGAGAGCCTGGAGCCGGTGACGGCCGGGGTGCGCGAGGCCGAGGCGCTGGAGGTCGCCGAGGGCGCTCCGCTGATGCTGGTCGAGCGCACCGCCTACGCCCGGTCCGGCGAGCCGCTGGAGTTCGCCCGTGACCTGTTCCGCGGCGACCGCACCCGGGTCGTGGTGTGGACCTCTGAGCTGGCCGGAGGGATCTGAGCCTGGACGCGCGGCCGGGCGGGGCGCACTATAGCAGTATGGAACTTGACGCGGAAACGGTGTCGTGCTCGGTGATCCCGCCGCCGCCGAGCCACGCGCTGGACTGCTCCGCGATCCCGCCGCCGCCGAGCCACGCGCTGGACTGCTCGGCGATCCCGCCGCCGCCGAGCCACGCGCTGGACTGCTCCGCGATCCCGCCGCCGCCGAGCCACGCGCTGGACTGCTCGGCCATCCCGCCGCCGCCGAGCCACGCGCTGGACTGCTCCGCGATCCCGCCGCCGCCGAGCCACGCGCTGGACTGCTCGGCCATCCCGCCGCCGCCGAGCCACGCGCTGGACTGCTCACCCATTCCGCCGCCGCCAGCGTGGCGCCCCGCGGGGGCGTCCCGCGGGGCCGGAGAGTAGAACCACGCTCCGTTCGGTCAAAAAGGTTTTATCGGGTTTCGCGGTCCTGGTGAGGGCGGTGGCGGCCGACGGTGCCGGTGACGAACAACAGGGCCAGGCCGAGGAACGCCACCCACAGCCAGGGCAGGGTCGCCCACAGCACCGCGTGCGCGGTCGCCATGACGAACAGGACGAGCAGCACGAAGACCAGCACGGGGTGACGGCGCCGGCGGAGCGGGTGGTCCGGGACTGCCGGAGCCCCAGTTTCCGGCAGGTCGGAGAACAGGCCGCTCAGGTCGGCCCGGGTCTTGGCGGTCATGGCCCGCCCGACCCGGTCGTCGAACTCGGCCTGGTCCAGCCGGCCGTCGGCGTAGTGCTCGGCCAGGCGGTCGGCCACGGCCTGGCGCTCGGCGTCCGAGACGCGCAGGTGCTGGTCGGAGTACAGGCCGCGGAACAGCGGCGAGAAGCCGCGGGTACGGGAGTTGTCACGCTGAGGAGACATGGTTCTGCTTCCTTACCGGGGCCGGGCTTGAAGGGACTCGATGAGGGAGCCGGCGACGGACTGGTCGCTGCCCTCTTCGGGGATCAGCAGCAGGCCGGCCAGGTAGAGCGGGATGCCCGCGCCGCCGACGAGGGTCAGGACCACGAAGGCGATCCGGACGATCATCGTGTCGACGCCGAAGTAACGGGCCAGGCCGCCGGCCACGCCGCCCAGCATGCGGTCTTTGTCATCGCGGCGGAGGAGGACGCGCTCCGGCGCGGAGTGGGTGTTCCGCTCGGATTCGGTGGTGGTGTCTTCTGGGTTCACGGTGTTGGTGTTCATGCCCCTAGATTGCGTCCCCGGGCCGGGCCTGCGCATCGGGGAAGATCCCTGATCCGACCCTGATCCCTGCTCGGGGAACCCGGGGTCGGATCAGGGTTGGTCCCTATACCCACGCACGCGCGAGGGGAGCGATGATGGAGAGCGTGGAAGATCCGGCACGCTGGCAGCGCGGCCCAGACCCGTGGGGACACTGGCACCGCGGGCCGTTCTGGCTGCGGCGCCGGGGCCACGGCGGGCCGCTGCGGCGTGACCCGGCCGACCGGCTGGCCGGCGGGGTGGCCTCCGGAGTCGCGGCCTGGAAGGGCATCAACGTCACCACGGTGCGGATCGTGTTCGTGCTGATCGCCCTGGTCAGCGGCGGTTTCTGCGTGCCGTTCTACGTGGTGGGCTGGCTGCTGATCCCGGCCGCCGGGGAGGACACCAGCATCGGCAGCCGGGCCCGGTCGGACTCGGCCGGCATCGCGCTCGCGGCCGGCCTGGCCTCGCTGCTCGCCTTCGTGCTGTTCGTGGGCGGCGTGTTCAACGACGGCTGGTTCGCCGGGTGGGCGTGGCCGCAGACGGTGACCGTGGCCGGGCTGGCGCTGATCTGGCGGAACGCCTCGCCGGACGAGCAGGCCACGCTGCGCCGGCTGGCCGAGCCGCTGAGCGCGGCGGGCCCGGCCCGGTCGGGCCGGCCTGGCAGGCGGTCGGCGATCCGGCTGACGATCGCGGGCCTGCTGGTGTTCGGCGGCGCGGGCTGGCTGTTCTCCGCCCGGGAGAGCGTGGCCCTGCTGCGGCCGCTCGGCGGGGTCGTGCTGGTCATTGCGGGCATCGTGCTGCTCCTCGGCCCGTGGTGGCTGCGGATCGCCCGCGACCTGGTGCTGGAACGCCAGGCCAAGGTCCGGGCCGAGGAACGGGCCGACATCTCGGCTCAGGTCCACGACTCCGTGCTGCAGACCCTGGCCCTGATCCAGCGGCGCGCGGATGACCCGCAGAAGGTCATCCAGCTGGCCCGGCTGCAGGAACGTGAGCTGCGGTCCTGGCTGTTCGAGGGGCGCGCGCCGAACGAGGCGGACGAGGACATGACGTTCGGGGCGGGGGTGCGGCAGATCCAGCAGGACGTGGAGGCCAGGTACGGGGTCCCGGTCGAGGCGGTGACGGTCGGGGACTGCGAGCTGGACGATAACCTGAACGCCCTGCTGGCCGCGGCCCGGGAGGCGACGGTGAACGCCGCGAAGTGGTCCGGGGCCAGCGTGATCTCGCTGTTCGCCGAGGTCGAGCCGGACTCGGTGTCGCTGGTCGTGCGGGACCGCGGGAAGGGGTTCGACCCGGTGGCGGTCCCGGAGGACCGGAAGGGCCTGGCCGAATCCGTGCACGGCCGGATGGCCCGGCGCGGCGGGACGGCGAGCGTGGTGAGCGCGGAGGGCGAGGGAACCAAGGTGACGCTGAAGATGCCGCGGTCCGCTACGGCTTCGGCGGGCCGGCCGTGAGCGGCGTGCCGCGGGTGGTCCTGGTCGACGACCACGGGCTGTTCCGCTCCGGGGTGCGGGCCGAGCTGGGCCGGCAGGTCGAGGTGGTCGGCGAGGCGGACGACGTGCAGCCGGCGATCGACCTGATCGCGTCGGCGCGGCCCGACGTGGTGCTGCTCGACGTGCACCTGCCCGGCGGCGGCGGCCAGGACGTGATCCAGGCGATCAAGCCTTCGCATCCCGAGGTGCGCTTCCTCGCGCTGTCCGCGTCGGACGCGCCGGAGGACGTGATCGCGGTGATCAGGGCGGGCGCGCGGGGCTACGTGACCAAGACGATCGCCACCGCGGAACTGGCCGACGCCATCCGCCGGGTCGCGGCGGGCGACGCGGTGTTCTCGCACCGGCTGGCCGGGTTCGTGCTGGACGCGTTCGCCGCTGCTGGCCCTTCTGACCAGCTCAAGCCGTCGTTCGACCCTGAGCTGGACCAGCTGACCTCGCGCGAGCGGGAGGTGCTGCGGCTGATCGCGCAGGGCTACACGTACAAGGAGATCGCCCGCGAGCTGTACATCTCGGTCAAGACCGTGGAGTCGCACGTGTCATCGGTGCTGCGCAAGCTGCAATTGTCCTCGCGGCACCAGCTGACCCGGTGGGCCACCGAGCGGCGGCTGGCTTAGGCGGCTGGTCTTGAGCGGCTGGTCTTGAGCGGCTGGTCTTGAGCGGCTGGTCTTGAGCGGCTGGCTTTAAGCGGTCTGGCTTTAAGCGGCTGCTCAGCAGGCGAGCATCTTCTGGATGGCCTGGCGGGTCACCCCCAGCTCGCGCCCGACGTCAGCCTGGGAGAAGCCCTCGTCGATGAGGGCCTGGATCAGCTTGCGGCGTTCGGTCGCCAGCTGGCGCACGATCCGGTAGTGCTCGAGCAGTTCGGCCCGGACTTCTCGCAGGTGGTCGAAGGCCTCCTGGTGCGCTGCGGTGTCTTTGTTGCGGGTCATGCGACGATTGTGACAACTGGGGGTTGTCATGTCAACCAGGGGTTGTCGTCCGGGACGGCTCGGCGGTTCAGCGCGCGTTTGGGGCGTGGCCCAAGATCTGGCCGGGCGAAATGGTGTGGTTCGCCATTGATCCGCCCTGGGGGCTATGCCAGCGTCGGCGGTGCGGACCTGCCTAAAGAGGCGCAGGCCGCAGTCGCTGAGGAGGGTGTTATGGACGGGGACGGAAGCAGTGCTGGCCACGCGGCGCCGAGGTTCCCGCTTCCATCGGAGATCGCCGACGCGCCCGGGGCCGAGGACTGGCGGTCCATGTACCCGTACTTCACCCGCTTCCAGCCCGAGGACGACCAGCGCTTCTGGTTCTACAACTCCATGCACTTCCCTGAGCCGATGCCGGCCTTCGACACCATCACCGCCGAGGTGCCGTACAGCGCGATCGGGGCGAACACGGCCCGGGTGTTCGTCTTCCCGACCACGCTCGGCATCGAGCACCGGATCGTCAACGGGCGCGTCTACATCACGGCCAACCCGGTCACCGACCCCGAGGAGATCGGGCGCCGAGCGGCGGTCTTCGGTGAGCGGGCCAGTTACTACTACGAGAACTGGGACGCGCTGTACGAGGGCTGGAAGATCCGGATGCGGGGCTTGATCGCGGAGATCGAGTCGGTCGCGGTCCCGCAGTTGCCGGAGTTCGAGGATCCCGCGGTGGTCTTCGAGTCGACCGGCGTCGCGCAGAACCACTTCGTGCGGGAGAACTTCCACCGCTGCATCGACCTGTTTTCCCGGATGTGGCACCACCACACCGAGATGCTGATGCTCGGCTACGGCGCGTACGTGGTGTTCTTCCAGTTCTGCAAGCAGGCCTGGCCGGAGATCAGCGACCAGACCGCGGCCCGGATGGTGGCCGGCATCGACGTGATCATGTACCGGCCCGACGACGAGCTACGGGGGCTGGCCAGGCTGGCGGTCGAGGCCGGGGTGGACGACCTGTTCACCGAGGGCTGCTCGCCATCGTTGGTGCTGGCCGCTCTGACCGACCGCGGCGAGGGCGGTAAGCGCTGGCTGGCCGCGTTCGAGGAGGCCCGGGAACCCTGGTTCAACGTCTCCACCGGCGACGGCTTCTACCACCACCACCGCAGCTGGGCCGATGACCTGACGGTCCCGTTCACGGCGCTGCCCCGGTACGTGGCCCAGGTGCGCGACGGGTCACTGGGGACCCGGCCGACCGAGGCACTGCGGACCGAGCGGGAGCGGATCGCGTCGTCGTACCGGGAGCTGCTCGGTTCTGACGACGAGCGAGCCGCGTTCGACCAGATGCTGGGTCTGTGCCGCCGGGTGTTCCCGTTCGTGGAGGACCACAAGTTCTACTGCGAGCACTGGTTCACCTCGCAGTTCTTCGCCAAGATCCGCGAGTTCGGCGCGCTGCTGGCCCGGTTCGGGGTACTGGCCGACGCCGAGGACGTGTTCCAGCTGCATCACACCGAGGTCGACCAGGCGCTATCGGACGTCATGCTGGCCTGGGCCGCCGGCGGCCCGGCGCTCGGCGCGGCCCACTGGCAGCCGATCGTGGCCGCCCGCAAGCAGATGCTGGCCGCTCTGAAGGACTGGTCGCCGCCGCCCGCGCTCGGACCGGTGCCGACGGCTTTGAACGATCCTGCCGTGCGCATGCTGTGGGGCGTGACCCAGGAGCGGATCGAGGCCTGGCTTTCGCCGTCCTCGGATGAGGTCCGGGGCTTCGGCGCGTCGTCCGGGGTGGTCGAGGGGCCGGCCCGCGTGCTGACCGACGTGAACCAGATCGGCGAGATCCGCGACGGCGAGATCCTGGTCTGCCCGGTGACCGCGCCGAGCTGGGCGCCGGTGTTCGGCAAGATCAAGGCGGCGGTCTCGGACATCGGCGGCTCGATGTCGCACGCGGCGATCGTGGCCCGCGAGTACGGCCTGCCGGCCGTGGTCGGCACCGGCGACGCGACCAAGCGGATCAGCACCGGCCAGCGGATACGCGTCGACGGCGACCGCGGGATCGTCCAGGTCATCGGGTGACACCGTCCTCGGCGCGCCCTGCCCCCGGCCCCGCTGACCGCGGCCGTTTTGTCCGTGGCCTTGCCGATGTGGGCCTGGCGGACGCGGCGTCGGCGGGCGGCAAGGCGGCCAGCCTGGGTGAGCTGATGCGCGCCGGGATACCGGTGCCGCCCGGCTGCGTGGTCACGGCCTCGGCGTTCGGCCAGATGCTGGCTGCGGCGGATCCGTCCGGGTCGCTGGCGGGCTCGATCGCGGAACTGCCCGCCGGGGACGTTGCGGCGATGGTGCGGGCGGCGGCCGGAGTGCGCGAACGGATCACTTCGGCGGCGCTGCCGCCGGAGCTCGCGGTGCAGATCACGGCGGCGTACGATGCGCTGGGCGGACCCGCGGCGGCGGTCGCGGTGCGGTCGAGCGCGACCATGGAGGATTCCGTGGCGGCCAGCTTCGCCGGACTGCAGGACACCTATCTGGCCGTGCGCGGCGCGGCCGAGGTCCTCGACGCGGTGCGCCGCTGCTGGGCCAGCCTGTACAACGACGAGTCGGTCGCCTACCGGCGCCGTCTCGGGCTGCCCGAGGACGGCCTGGCCATGGGCGTCGTCGTCCAGCGCATGCTCCGCCCGCGCGCGGCCGGGGTGATGTTCACCCGCAGCCCGGTCACCGGCGACCGCTCGGTGGTGGCCATCGAGGGCACCTGGGGCCTCGGCTCGGCCCTGGTGGCCGGGGAGGTGACCCCGGACTCCTTCACGGTCAGCAAGGTGACCGGCGAGATCACCGGGCGGCGGACCGGGGCCAAGCTCAGGCTGCATTCTTTCCGGCCGAACGAACCGGGGATCTCCGTCTCGGCCATGCCCGCCAGCCTGCGGGGGCGGCCCTGCCTCACCGACGACGAGGCCCGCGCGCTGGCCTCGATCGGGCGGCGGATCGAGGAGCACTACGGCGTGCCGCAGGACATCGAGTGGGCGCTGCTCGGCGACGACCCGGCCTGCCCGCCGATGCACGGCGATCCCGCGGACCGGATCAGGGTGCTGCAAAGCCGCCCGGAGACGGTCTGGGCGGCGCGCGAGCAGGCCCCGGTCGCCACCCCCAAACCCCGCGCCAGCGATCACATCCTGGCCTGGCTGGAGAAGCCGCTGTGATGGACCTGACCGATGAGGACGTCACGGACATCCTGGCGCTGCTCGATTCGCTGCCCTACGACGAACTCGACGTGCAGACCCCCCGCTTCCGGCTCACCCTCCGGCGCACCCCCGACGGCTGGACCCAGGCGGTGGAGTCCCGCTCCGCCCCGAACGTGGCGCCCGCGGCCCCGGCCGCCGCTGCTGCCCCGCCCGGACCCGATCCGGCCCCGGCCGCCGCCCCTGCGCCCGGCTCGATGGAACATCGGGCCGGTTGTAACCGGCCCGATGGGGCATCGAGTCGGCTGAGCTCGGATGCTAGCGGGGCCGACGAGGCGGAAGGGGTCACTGGGACTTCATTCGGGGGGACAGGGGCTGGGGCCGGCGGGCAGGACGCGAGGCAAGTGGTCGGCGAGGCTGATGCCGACCTGGTGGCGGTGCGGGCGCCGCTGCCGGGGACGTTTTACCGGGCGCCGCGGCCGGGGGCGGCGCCGTTCGTGGAAATGGGCAGCCGGGTAGGTACGGACACGGTGGTCGGGATCGTGGAGACCATGAAGCTGTTCAACTCGGTGACCGCGGGCGCGGCCGGCACGGTGGCCGAGATCTGCCTGGGCAACGCCGAGTTCGCCGACCGCGGAGCGACGCTGCTGCGCATCAGGGCGGATTAGTGTCCCCCCTCCGCCGGGTGCTGATCGCCAACCGCGGCGAGATCGCCGTCCGGGTCATCCGCACCTGCGAGCGGCTCGGCATCGAGACCGTGCTCGCGGTGCCGGAGGCGGACGCGGACTCGGTACCAGCCAGGATGGCCGACCGTACGATCGGGATCGGGCCGGGAGGGCTGACCGATACATACCTCAGCGTCGAGGCAGTCACCGGCGCGGCGGTCGCGGCGGGGGCGGACGCGATCCATCCCGGGTACGGGTTCCTGGCCGAGAACCCGCGACTCGCGCACGCCTGCGGGGCGGCCGGGATCGTCTTCATCGGGCCCAGCCCGGAGGTGCTCGAGGCGGCCGGGGACAAGCTGGCGGCCCGGGCGCACGCGGTCGCGGCGGGACTGCCGGTGCTGCCGGGCGGGCGGGCCGATCCCGCCGGCGCGACCGTGCTGGCCGGGCGTATCGGGTATCCGGTGCTGGTCAAGGCGGTCGGCGGTGGCGGAGGCCGGGGGTTGCGGGTGGTCCGCGACGCCGGCGACCTCGAGCACGCGGTCACGGTGGCCAGCGCCGAGGCGCAGGCGGCGTTCGGCGACGCGCGGGTCTACCTGGAGCGGTACGTCTCCCCCGCCCGGCACGTCGAGGTGCAGCTGCTGGGTGATGGCCAGAACGTGATCCACCTCGGCGACCGGGACTGCTCGGTGCAGCGGCGGCATCAGAAGCTGGTCGAGGAGGCGCCTGCACCGCTGCTCGGCGAGACGCTGCGGGTCAGCATGCGGGTGGCGGCCGTCGCCCTCGGGCTGCACCTGAAGTACCAGGGACTGGGGACCGTCGAGTTCCTGGTCGACACGCAGCGAGCGGCGTTCTGGTTCCTCGAGCTCAACGCGCGGATCCAGGTCGAGCACCCGGTGACGGAGGCGGTCACCGGCCTGGACCTGGTCGCCGAGCAGATCGCGATCGCGGAGGGACGCGGGCTGCAGCTGTCCCAGGCCAGCGTAGGCTTCGGCGGCCATGCGATCGAGTGTCGGATCAACGCCGAAGACCCCGCGGACGGCTTCCGGCCGAGCCCGGGCACGGTGACCAGCGCGATCTTCCCGGTCGGACCCGGCATCCGGGTCGACACGCACATCCAGGCGGGCTCGGCCGTGCCGCCGCAGTACGACAGCCTGCTGGCCAAGCTCGTGGTCAGCGGCGCCGACCGGGCGCAGGCGCTGGCCCGGCTGCGCGGCGCGCTGGCCCGGTGCCAGGTGAGCGGGGTGGCGACCACCCTGCCTCTGCTATCGAGCATAGTCGACGATGCTAGGTTGGCGGCGGGCGGGGTCGACACCGGGTACCTGGAGCGGTGGATAAGGCAGGGTGGAGTCGGTGACTGAGGGCGGGGGGACCGTGGCTGAACGGGGTGGGGCCGGTGGCTGAGGTGCAGCTGGTGGACGTGTCGCTCCGGGACGGGAACCAGAGCCTGTGGAGCGCCACTGGGCTGCGGACGGCGCACATCGTGCAGATCGCACCGGTGCTGAACCGGGTCGGGTTCCGGGCGCTGGACTTCTGCTCGAGCACGGCCATGGGGGTGGCGGTGCGGACGCACCGGGAGGACCCGTGGCAGCGGATCCGGCTCACCCGCGCCGCGATGCCGGACACGCCGTTGCAGTTCATCGGCACGGGGTTCCGTTTCATCTCCTGGGAGCGGGCCCACCCGGACGTGATGCAGCTGGTCTACCAGCGGCTGGTGGCGGCCGGGATCTCGCGGTTCGTGGTGCTCGACCCGACTCACGACATGAACGCGGTGCTGTCCACCGCGCGGATGATCCGGCAGGCCGGCGGGACCGAGATCATCGCGGCGCTGACGTACACGATCTCGGCCGTCCACGACGACGCGTTCTACGCCGGGATCGCCGGGCGGGCCGCCGCGTCGCGGGACATCGACCGCGCCTACATCAAGGACCCGGCGGGGCTGCTGACCCCGGAGCGGGCCCGCACGCTGATTCCCGCGGTCCGGGCGCGGCTGGCGGGCAAGCCGCTGGAGCTGCACGCGCACTGCACGATCGGGCTGTCGCCGCTGGTCTACCTGGCCGCGCCGGGCCTGGGCGTGGAGGTGCTGCAGGTCGCCTGCGGCGCGCTGGCCGACGGGTCCTCGCTGCCCGATGCCGAACGCACGGTGGCGAACCTGCGCGAGCTGGGGCACACGGTGAGCGTGGACGACCGGCTGCTGGCCCGGGCGGCCCGGTATTTCGACCGGCTCGCCGCCGCGGAGTCGCTGCCGTCCGGGCGGCCGCGGCCCTTCGACGTGGCGTTCACCCGGCACCAGGTGGCCGGCGGGGTCCTGACCACGCTGCGGCGCCAGCTGGCCGAGATCGGGCTCGAGTCGCAGTTCGACGCGGTGATGGACGAGGTGAGCCGGGTCCGGGCCGAACTCGGCTACCCGATCATGGTCACGCCGTTCCCGCAGATGGTGTGCGGGCAGGCGCTGTCCAACGTGGTCAGCGGGATCCGGTACGAGGTCGTGCCCGACCAGGTGATCCGGTACGTGCTGGGCAGCTTCGGCAAGCCGACGGCCGACGTGGAGCCGTGGGTCCTGGACCGCATCCTGGACCGGCCGCGCGCCCGCGAGCTGGCCGCCGAGCCGCCGCCGCCGACCGTGGCCGAGCTGCGGCAGCGGCTGCCGCGCGGGGTCACCGACGAGGAACTGCTGCTGCGGTTCGGGATGCCGGGCGGGGAGGTGGACGCGATGCTCGCCGCCGCGCCCGCCGCGCGGCACTACCACCCGGAGGTGCAGCCGGTCCTGCGGCTGCTGCGCGAGCTCGGCTCCCGCCCGCCGGCCGCGCGGCTGATCGTAGACAAGCCCGGCTTCCGGCTCGAGCTCAAGGGGCCCAGCTTGAAGGGACACAGCCTTAAAGGACACAGCGGTGCGCGATCTTGATCCGCTGGCCCGGCTGAGGGACGCCCGCGGCTTCGTGTTCGACATGGACGGCACGCTGGTGCTCGGCGACCGGCAGAACCACGGGCTGCGGCCGCTGCCGGGCGCGGTGGCGATCACCAGCTGGGCGGCGGGGCGCGGGCTGCCGTTCGTGGTATTCACCAACGGGACGACCCGCTCGCCCGCGCACTACGCGCGGATCATGCGGGAGATCGGGTTCGGCCTGCCGGACGAGGCGATGATGACGCCGGCCAGCAGCGCGGTCCGGGTCCTCACCCGCCGGGGCCACCAGCGGGTCATGGTGCTGGGCGGCCCCGGCCTGGCCGACCCGCTGCGGGAGGCCGGCCTGCAGGTCGTACCGGCCGAGGCCGGGGTCCGGGCGGACGCGGTGCTGGCGGGCTGGTTCCCCGAGTTCACCATGCCCGCGCTCGAGGCGGCCTGCCACGCGGTCTGGGGCGGCGCCGAGGTATACAGCGCCTCGGAGACGCCGTTCTTCGCGGTGGACGGCGGCCGGGCGCTCGGCACCTCCCGGGCCATCTCGGCCATGATCAAGTCGCTGACCGGGTGCCCGGTGCGGGTGGTGGGCAAGCCGTCGCTGGACGCGCTGCGCAGCGCCGCAGACCGGCTCGGGGTCAGCCCGGCCCAGCTGGCCGTGGTGGGAGACGACCCCGCGCTCGAGGTGCCGATGGCGCACCGGGGCCGGTCACTGGCCATCGCCGTCGGCACCGGGCTGGGCGGTGCGGCGGCCTACGACGGCCTGCCCGCCGCGCGCCGACCGCACCTGCAGGTGCGGGGGGTCGACGAGCTGCTGGTGATCCTGACTCGTGAGGAGAGCATGCGATGAACGACGCGGTGCCCGTGCCGGACCGGGAGCGGCTGGCCTGGATGTACCGGCAGATGCTGCGGATCAGGGAGTTCGAGGAGCGGGTGAAGGCGACGTTCACCGAGCACCCCGGCGTGATCCGCGGCCACACCCACCTGGCCGACGGGGCGGAGCCGTCGATCGTCGGGTCGCTGGCCGCGTTGCGACCCGGCGACCAGGTGATGGCTACGTACCGGTGTCACGGCTACCCCCTGGTCCTCGGCAGCGACCCGAACGCGATGATGGCCGAGATCTACGGGCGGGCCACCGGGCTGTGCGGCGGCTACGGCGGCTCGATGCACCTGGCCGACCCCGAGCGCGGGTTCCTGGGCACCTCCGGGATCGTCGGGCAGGGCATCCCGCAGGCCACCGGCGCCGCGTACGCGGCGCAGATCCGAAAGCAAGGGCAGGTGGTGCTGTGCTTCTTCGGCGACGGCGCGTCCAAGCAGGGCGCCTTCGCCGAAGCCCTGAACGTGGCCTCGCTGTGGAAGCTGCCGATCGTCTACGTGCTGGAGAACAACTCCTACAACGTGGTCACCCGCGTGGAGCAAGAGGACGCGAACGCCGCGGCGGGCGAGCCGCTGTCGGTCAAGGCCCGGGCGTTCTCGATGCCGGGGGTGACCGTGGACGGCGGGGACCCGGTGCTGGTCTACGACGCAGTGGGCGCGGCGGTCGGCCGGGCCCGCTCAGGAGCAGGCCCCTCGCTGGTGGAGTCGAAGATCTACCGGCTGAGCGCGCACGGCAACATCATCGCCCCGCCCGGCGTGCCGCTGCACTTTCCCGAGCACGAGGCGGTGGCGGTGTTCGGAGCGCCGGAGGAGTACGAGGCGGCCCGGCGCGCGGACCCGCTGCCGCGAATGCGCGACCGGCTGGCGGCGGCCGGGGTGCTCGACGCGGACGCCGCGGCCGCGCTGGCCGATTCGGTGGCCGTGGAGATGAGCGCCGCCGTGGAGTTTGCCCTGGCCAGTCCGTATCCGCGCCCGATGAGGCGCTGCGGCACGTCTACGCGTAGGAGGCAGGTGGTCATGAGCAGGCGGCTTTCCTACATCGCGGCGATCAACGAGGCCATCAGCCAGGAGATGGTCCGGGACCAGAGCGTGCTGTACTTCGGGCAGAACATCGCCACGACCGAGAACGACGAGTTCCTCAAGGCGTTCGGCGGCGACCGGGTGCGGGTCACCCCGATCTCCGAGACCGCGGAGATCGGGATGGCAGTCGGGGCCGCGCTGGCCGGGTACCGGCCGGTGGTCGAGCTGTACATGGCCGAGTTCATGCTGGTGGCGATGGACCAGGTGGTAAACGAGGCGCCGCGGTTCCGGTACATGAGCGGCGGCCGGGTCAAGGTCCCGCTCGTCCTCAAGGCCGGGTACGGGTTCACGGCCGGCTGGGCCGGGCAGCACACCGGGTCGATCTACGGCATGTTCACCGGCGTGCCGGGGCTCAAGGTGGCGCTGCCCGCCACCCCGGCCGACGCCAAGGGGCTGATGGCCACGGCCATCCGGGACGACAACCCGGTGTGCTTCTTCCACCATTACCTGCTGACCCTGGAGGAAGGCGAGGTGCCGGAAGGGGAGTACCTGGTGCCGTTCGGGCGGGCGGACGTGCGGCGGACCGGGGGCGACGTCACGGTCGTGGCCACCGGGGCGATGGTGGGCCGGGCGCTGGCGGCGGCCGACGCGCGGCGGCCTCCGGAGTCGAGGCGGAGGTAATCGACCCGCGCACCCTGGCACCGCTGGACGTGGACACCATCCTGGATGGCCGCAAGACCGGCCGCTGGTGCTGGTGGACCAGGCCACCCGGCACGCCTCGGCGGCCGTGGTCATCGCCGCGGAGGTCGCCGATCAGGGCTTCGGGTACCCAAGGCGCCGGTCAAGCTGGCCACCGCGCTGGATGCCACCGTGCCCTACAGCAAGCCGATGGAGGATTACCTCCTGCCCGACGAGCAGAAGATCACGGAGGCGGTGCGGGCGGTGATCCGGTGAGGCGAGCGGGGGAAGCAGAGAGCTACCCGTGGCGGCGGAAGATCTACCACCGCAACGCCGAGCGGATCTTCGGCATCCCGGACTGCGAGGAGCCGACCTGAGCGAGCCAACGGGCGACGTTCTGACCGGGGCGCAGCTGGCCGGGTCCGGGACCTCGAATATTGATCTGACTGCTGGCACGTGATACAAGGATAAGGCGCGTTTTTCAATGCCTTTCGTACGGATAACAGGTGATTCGTGCGTATTGTCCGGATTATTTGCAGCGCGGCGGTTGTCGTTTCCGCGGCCTCGGCTGGCCTGGTCACGGCCATGGCCGCCCCGACCACCGACGCGGCAGCCGCGGTCAACTAGCCGACGCGCCAGCCGCGGTCACGGCAGCCGCGGTCAACGCCGCGGTCAATTACGTGGCGCTCGGCGATTCCTACAGCTCCGGAGTCGGCGCCGGTGATTACCTGTCGTCCAGCGGAAGCTGCGATCGCAGCGCAGACGCCTATCCGGAGCAATGGGCCGCGGCCAACTCGCCCGCCACCTTCACCTCGGTGGCCTGCTCGGGCGCGACCACGGCCGACGTGCTCAGCAGCCAGGTATCGGCGCTGAGCGCCAGCACGACGCTGGTCAGCATCACGATCGGCGGTAACGACGCGGGCTTCTCCAGCGTGATGGAGACCTGCGTGCTCTCCTCGACCAGCACGTGCCTGAACGCCGTCGCGGCGGCCGAGACCTTCGTCGCCGACCAGCTGCCGTCCAGGCTCGACCAGACCCTGCAGACGATCAGGGCCGACGCGCCATCCGCGAGGGTCATCGTGCTCGGCTACCCCGACCTGTACGACCTGTCCAAGTCCAGCACGTGCATCGGGCTGAGCACCAACGACCGCACCGCGCTCAACCAGGGCGCTGACGATCTCGACGGCGCCCTGCAGGCCGCCGCGCAGGCCAATCACGACACGTTCGCCGACGCCCGCGGGCAATTCGCCGGGCACGAGATCTGCGACTCCGGCAGCTGGCTGCACTCGGTGGACATCTTCGCGATCAGCACGTCCTACCACCCCACCGCCGCCGGACAGGAACTCGGGTACCTGCCCGTCTTCAGCCGAGCCGCGTGAGCGAACGGTACCTGTTCCGGACGCCTGCCTGCCGCCCGCAGGACCGGGGAGCGTCGCCGCCCCGGTACCGGCGGGAGGCCGGACCGGGCGGCATGCTCATCGAGCGGTAGCTGACCTGATCGAGTGGGCGGCACGCAGAGCTGGAGCAACGGCAAGGTCGGCCTGTCCGGGGTCTCCTACCTGACCTCCAGCCAGGGACGATCGCCGCGACCCGCCCGCCGCACCTGGCCGCGATCAACCCGTGGGAGGGGTGGAGCGACACCTACCGCGAGGTGGCCAGGCACGGCGGCATCCCGGAGACCTACTTCTGGCCGTACATCGGGGAACGCTGGGGCTACGGGACCGGGCGGATCGAGGACCTGGCGCCGAGACCGCCGCGCATCCGCTGTTCGACGACTTCTGGGCGTCGAAGGCGGCGCCGCTGGAGCAGGTCACCGTGCCCGCCTACGTGGTCGCGGCCGCTGTACCTGGACGCCGGCACCGCCACGCTGTCCTGGACACCGCCGACCGCCGCAGCAACGGTTTCCTACGACAGCGAACGGGCCGGGCGCGGACCGGTGCCAGCTCGAGGGCGGGCCACGTTCGACGTCCGCTTCGAGGCCGCCACTGAGCTGGTCGGCGGCATGAAGCTCAGGGTGTGGATGTCCGCGCCGTACGCCGAGGACATGGACGTGTTCGTCGCGGTGCAGAAGCTGGACGCGTACGGCGACCTCGTGGGCTTCCCGTTCTACGCGGTGTTCGAGGACGGCCCGGTGGCGCTCGGCTGGCTCCGCGCGTCCCACCGCGAGCTGGACCAGGCACGCTCGCGGCCCTGGCAGCCGGTGCTCGCCCCGGACGTGCCGCTGGCACCGGGCGAGATCGTGCCGCTGGAGATCGAGATCCTGCCGTCCGGCACCCGGTTCGGGCCGGGTGAAGCGCTGCGGCTCGTCATCCAGGGCCGGGACGTCTACCGGTACCCGCGGCCGCTGATCCAGGCGCTGCACGACGACTCGGTGAACCGGGGCCCGCACGTCATCCACGCTGGCGGCGATTACGACTCGCATCTGCTCGTGCCCTTGGCGTAGCTGCCTGCGAGGTAACGATGAGATAACGATTCAGCTAAGCCCGAGCTCGGCGGCGGCCGCAGTTTTGCTCGATCTGAGCAGGTCGATAGCTGTTTGTCCGATAGTAGTAATAACAGGGCGTTGCGACTTGTGTATTTATCTTTGTTTCTCTGACAACCCTTTCGTCCGTTCCGGCGTCTCCTTAGTGAACGAAGCCGTTAGGTGCACGACCATGAGCCATCACCCGCGGAGGGTTTTGGACTCCGCCCAGCGGCTTCCAGGAAGAAGGAAATATGAGGGGTATCAGCAGAACGGTGCTACGGACCTGTGCGGGCCTCGCGGTCGCAGCCGGGCTTGTCGCAGGCGGGGCCGGGGTGGCGAGTGCGGCAACCGTCACCCCCGCGGCAAACACCACCAACACTAATTTCGGGCACGGCTGCAATCCGTGGCAACGGGAGCACTGGAACCTGAACGGCCGCAACAAGGTCGAGGCCGTGTACCTGGGCCAGACCTACACCTACAAGGTGACCTTCAAGCAGTATGGCAGCTGCCTGACCGGAACGCTGACCGACCCGGGCTACCCGACCACCGGTCCGCTGTTCGGGACGATCAACCGGAACCACGTCACGTTCACCTTCGCCTATCCGTCCGGTTCGGTCCAGGGAATCAGGACCTACGCCGGAACCATCAACCGATGGGGAGCGGTCTCCGGTAACTGGACTCAGACCGGTAGCCAGGGTGGCGGCGGTACCTTCACCCTCGCCAGGCATGCGAATTTCGCCTGCCCCTGGTGGGCCATGTGGAACCACAACGCCACATGCCATGTTTTTCCCTAACTTCTAGCAGCCAAGCGCAGCGTCCCGGCCGCCTGATAGGCGGCCGGGACGCTGCGTTCATACGAGGCCGGCCTGCAGGGCGAGCCGGATCAGGTCGGCGCGGCGCGGGCATCCGGCCTTGGCCCGGACGCGGTCCACCCGGGAGCGGACGGTACGGACGCTGAGGTGAAGCTGCCCGGCGATCTCGGCATCGGTGCGGCCCTGAGCGACCAGGATGACCAGCTCCCGCTCCCTGGCGTTGAGCTGGCCCAGGTGCGGCACGACCTCCGGCGCCTGGGCGTCCGTCCCGGCGAGCAAGATGGCAAGTTCGGCCGCGGTGGCCAGGGTCATCTCCCGGCCACGCTGCTCGGCGGCGCCGGCCCGGTCCGATCCCAGCGCCTGCTCGGCGCGGCGTAGCGGTTCCCGGCGGCGCTCCTCCGCCGCGGGCAGGTCGGACATGCCGATTTCCTTCAGGCACGCGATGAACGCGGCCCACATCGTGACGGCATCGGCCTGCCGGCCCGTCACCGCGCACAGGTACCCGCAGTTGTTGAGGCAGTCGATCAGGCGCAGCCGGTTCCCGATCCGGGTGGCGATCTCCAGGGATTCCCGCAGGTGCGCGCCGGCCTCGGGGATCCGGCCGGCGCGCTGATCCAGCTCGGCCAGCACGTCCAGGCAGAACGACTGGCTGATGAGGTCACCCGCCTGCCGGGCCCGGTCGAGTTCGGTCACGCAGCTGTCCTCGGCGGCGGCCAGGTCGCCCACGTCGACCAGGATGTCGGCCAGGCTGTTGTTGCACTGGCGGGCAAGCCTGCCTGGGATGGCACGCGGGTCGATGCGGGTGGCCTGCCGGGCCCAGTCCAGGGCCTCGGGCTCATCGCCGGCGTACTGAGCGGCGATGGAAAGGGTCAGCAGGGCTCGGGCTTCGCCGGCCGGGTAGCCCATCTCCCGGGCGAGATCCAGGGCCCTCCCGGCCTCCTCGGCCGCTTCGGCGTTACGCCTGAGGTTAAGCAGGCAGTTGGCCCGGCCCGAGGTGGCGTCAGCCAGGACCGGCGATCGCGGGTCATCCGCGACGGCGCTGATGGCGAGGGCGTAGTGCTTGAGCGCACCAAGGAAATCACCGGCCAGGTTGGCGAAGTAGCCGAGCCAGTACTGCGCGGCCGGCCAGGCGTCCCCGGCCCGCTGGGCCCGCCCGGCATGTCCGGCGCCCTCGGCTCGTCCGGTGCCCTCGGTGGCGGCGAGCAGCAGCGAGTAGCCGGACGTCACTCGGCCCCGGGTGACCCACCAGGGGGCCAGGGCCACCGCCAGCCGCAGCGCCAGGCCGGGATCGTGCTCCAGGGCCCAGGTCAGGGCCTGCTGCGTGGTAGCGTCCTCGGTGTCCAGCCACCGGGCGGCGGCCAGCTCCCCGGCGCTGGTCTGCATGTCCTCCGCGGCCTGGGTGGCCAGTGCGAGCGCGTGCTCGGCCAGCCTGGCCGCGGCGATCTGCTGCTCGCCGGCCTCCGCGAGCCGCCCGGCGCCGTAGGCCCGCAGGGTCTCCAGCATCAGGTACCGGGCCCGGCCGTCCGGGCCGGGCCGGGGTGGTGAGATCAGCGAGCAGTCCACCAGGTGCAGCACCGCCGGTTCCGCGCCTGGGCCGGCCACCGCGGTGCTGGCCTCGAGCGTGAACGGGCCGGGAAACACCGACAGCTGGCGGAAGACCCGCTGCTCCGGTTCGCTCAGCAGCTGATAGCTCCAGTCCACCGTGGCTGCCAGCGACCGCTGCCGGGCCGAGGCCCGGCGGTCGCCGCTGGCCAGCAGCGCGAAGCGGTCATCGAGGCGGTCCAGCAGCTGCGCCAGCCCCAGTGCCTCGACCCGGGCCGCGGCCAGCTCGATGGCCAGCGGCATCCCGTCCAGCCGGGTGACCAGCCGCGCCACTGCCGGAGCCGACTCGGGGTCGATACGGAAGTGCGGGTCTACCAGCCTGGCCCGGTCGGCGAACAGCCGTACCGCCTCCGACTCGGCCGAGTCGGCCTGTTCGTCTGGCTGCGGCACCGACAGGGGCGCCAGCCGGTACCGGGTCTCCCCGGCCACCCGGAGCGGTTCCTGGCTGGTGGCCAGGACCCGTACGTCGTCCGCGGCGAGCAGCATCGTCTCGCACAGGTCGGCCACGGCGCCGACGAGGTGCTCGCAGTTGTCCAGCACCAGCAGCACCTGCAGCCGGCCAAGCGCGGCGGCGAGCGATTCAGCCACGGACAAGTCGGGGGCCTGCGGGATGCCCAGGGCCGCGGCTACCGCCGCGGGCACCAGGGCCGGCTCATGCATCGCCGCCAGCTCGACCAGGCAGGCCCCGTCGGCGAACCGCCCCGCCACCTGCCGGGCTACCTCGATGGCCAGCCGCGTCTTCCCCACGCCGCCCGGGCCGGTGATCGTCACCAGCCGGGAGCCGTTGAGCAGGCCCGCGACCTCCTGAACCGCTTCGGTCCGGCCCACGAAAGTGGTCAGCGGCGGGGCCAGGCCGCGCCCGGGGCGGAGCGAGCCCGGGCCACCTGACGAGGCGGAAACCCCGGCCGGGACGGAGCGGGGCACGCTAACCCCCTGGGGAGAGATCTGGGTCGCCGCCGCGCCGGGTACCGCGGCGGCGGGCCGGCCAGCTGCCATCGCGGCTGGCGGCGAGCTGGGCCCAGGGTCGTGGTCATAGGCCTCCAGGCCGAACGCCTGGCGCAAGGCGTCGATGAACTGCCGGCAGCTCGGATACCGGTCGTTCGCGGCCTTGGCCAAGGCCCGGGCCAGTACCTCGTCGGCCGCCGCGGGCACACCGGGACGCCGGGCGGCCAGCGACGGCGGCGGCTCGGACAGATGCGCATACAGCACGGCCAGGTCCTGTTCCCGCTCAAACGGCACCACGCCGGCCAGCAACTCGAACGCCGCGCAGGCCAGCGCGTACTGATCCGCCCGGCCGTCCACCTCCCGGCCCTCGATCTGCTCGGGCGCCATGTACCCCACCGTGCCCAGGTTCAGCCCGGTCTTGGTCAGCTGGACCGAGGCCGACCGGGTCTTGGCCAGCCCGAAATCGGACAGGTACACGTGATCGGGACGGCCGGACCGCGAATCCACCAGCATGTTGGCCGGCTTGACATCCCGGTGCACCAGGCCGGCCCCGTGCGCGGCATCAAGCGCCGAGGCCACCGGCGACAGCACCGCCGCGGCCCGGGCCGCGGCGAACGGGCCGTCGCGCCGCAGCCGGGACCGCATATCACCGCCGGACACGTAGCGCATAGCGATGAACAGGACCCCGCCGGCCTCACCGGCCTCGTACACCGGGATGATGTGCGGGTCATCGACGGCGGCCGCCGCCCGGGACTCCCGCAGGAACCGGTGCCGGAAGTCCTCATCGGCGGCCAGCCACGGGGTGAGAAGCTTCAGCGCGACGAGCCGGTCGAGCCGGTCGTCCCGGGCCCGGAACACCACGGCCATCCCGCCCGCGCCGATCTCCTCCTCCAGGAGGTACCCGGCGACTCGCGAACCCGCGGCGAAGCCGCTGCCGCCGGTCCGCCCTGGCTCCGAATCGCCCACCGCGCCTCCAGCGCTCGAGCCCCGGCCACCACGGTATCTGGTCACGGGAGGCGCTGGCCCTCGGCCTGCTGGACGAGATCGTCGACCCGGTCAGCCTGGTCGAGGCGGCGACCGGCCTCGTGCACCGGTGGACCCCGCCGGGCGCGGCCACCGCCGCGCACCTGCGGCTGCTGCGGCCGCCGCGGGCCGTGGTCGAGCAGGCCATGCGGCCGAGACCGAGACCGCGAGCGGCCCGGACGCGGACGGGCGATGCCGGACGGTACCAGGCCCGAGCCCGGCGGCTGGAACCGGTTCGCCGTCGAGGTCCCCGATCTGGCCGCCACCGTCGCCGGGCTACGGCGCGCCGGCGTCCGGTTCCGCAACGACGTGGTGACCGGCGTGGGCGGCAAGCAGATCATCGCCGAAGACCCCTCGGGCAACCCGGTCGAGCTGTTCGAGCCGACCACGGCCGAGGCCCGGCTCTCTTCGGCCTGAGCCGCGCTCCGGGAGGGATCAGTCCGAGGCCGGAGAAGCCCGGCGGGCCAGGCCGATCTTGGCGTTCGGGTGGTCCCGCCAGGAGGCCGCGCCGGAGGCGGCGGCGTGCTTGGCCTGCTCCCACTTGAGCCTGGCCAGCTGGCCGGGCGGCGTCTCCAGCTCATTGATCCAGGCCCGGGTGGCGGCGGCCACGTGCGTGCCCGCGACGGCCACGCCCGCCATCGCCACCACGGCCCCGATCCCGATGAGGATCCCACCCACCACGAGCGGTCCGGACCTTACCTGGGGCCAGTTCCCGGTCGGCTGGCTGTCTGTCCCGTCGTCATACGCCATGGCGTCCGTCCCGATGTCGGTGTGCTGCTCTACCTGAGGTTTAAGCCTATCCCCGGGATAGTTCAAGGGGGCGGGCGGTGGTACCACGCTACGTTCGGATAAAAGTAAGGCGACGGCGGCGGCACAGGGTTACGGCGAGGACCCGGACCGAGGAGAGGGCTGCGATGGGCGCTGAGCGTGAGCGGGTGGACGCATTCGGAAAGCTCGAGAACGGGCTCCGGCAGGCCGGTGACTGGTACCGGTGGGGGCCGTACGTGAGCGAGCGGCAGTGGGGCACGGTCCGTGAGGACTACAGCGCCGACGGCGACGCGTGGAACTACCTGCCGCACGACGCGGCCAGGTCCCGGGCCTACCGGTGGGGCGAGGACGGGCTGGCCGGGTTCTGTGACGTCGAGCAGCGGCTCTGCCTGGCCCTGGCCCTGTGGAACGGGCGCGACCCGATCCTGAAGGAGCGGGCCTTCGGGCTGACCGGGGCGCAGGGCAACCACGGCGAGGACGTCAAGGAGCATTGGTGGTACCTGGACGCCATCCCCAGCCACGCCTGGAACCGGTGGCGGTATCACTACCCGCAGGGCCCGTTCCCCTACCAGGACCTGATCGAGGTGAACGCGTCCCGGAACCGGCTGGAGCCGGAGTATGAGCTGCTCGATACCGGGGCCTTCGACGGCAACCGGTACTGGGTCGTCGAGGTGCACTACGCCAAGGCCGGCCCCGACGACCTGCTGATGACGATCTCGGTGACCAACGCGGGCCCGGACACCGAGACGCTGCACGTGCTGCCGACGGCCTGGTTCCGCAACACCTGGTCCTGGGGCGACGACCCGGCGCGGCCGGTGCTCGGGGCCGCCGCAGCTGACCCTTCGGCGGTGACCATCCAGCACCCGTTTGCGGGCGAACTGGAGCTGATCGCCGGACCCGGGCCGGACGGGACGCGGCCGACCGCGCTGTTCTGCGAGAACGAGACGAACGTGGCCCGGCTGTACGGCGCGGCGCCGCTCACGCCCTATCCCAAGGACGGCATCAACGACCACGTGACCGGCGGGGCGCCCAGCGTCAACCCGGGCCGCACCGGGACCAAGTGCGCGTTCTGGTATCAGGTCAGCGTGGCGGCCGGGCAGACCGCCGAGCTGCGGCTCCGGCTGCGGCCGACGCCAGCCGGCGATGCGGCGGCGGACGCCTTGGGAGCCGGGTTCGACCAGGTGATGGCCAGGCGGCGAGGCGAGGCCGACGAGTTCTACGCCGAGCTGACGCCGCGGGAGGCGAGCGACGACGAGGCGCTGGTCATGCGGCAGGCCTTCGCCGGGATGCTGTGGAGCAAGCAGCTGTTCTACTACGACGTGGCCCGGTGGCTGGACGGCGACCCGGGCCAGCCCGCCCCGCCGCCCGAGCGGCTGACCGGGCGCAACTCGCACTGGCGCAACTTCGACTCGTTCGACATCATGTCGATGCCGGACAAGTGGGAGTACCCCTGGTTTGCCGCGTGGGACCTGGGCTTCCACTGCGTGGCGCTGGCGCACGTGGACCCGGCGTTCGCCAAGTACCAGCTGATCTTGCTGTGCCGGGAATGGTTCCAGCACCCGAGCGGGACGCTGCCCGCCTACGAGTGGAACTTCTCCGACGTCAACCCGCCGGTGCAGGCCTGGGCGGCGCTGGAGGTGTTCGCCGTCGACGAGGGCCGCGACCTGGAGTTCCTGTCCCGGGTCTTCGACAAGCTCCTGGTCAACTTCACCTGGTGGGTCAACCTGGAAGACGCGGGCGGGAAGAACGTCTACGAGGGCGGCTTCCTCGGCCTGGACAACATCGGGCCGCTCGACCGCTCGAAGCTGCCGGTCGGCGGGGTCCTGGAACAGTCCGACGCGACCGGGTGGATGGGCTTCTACGCGATCGCGCTGGGCGGGATAGCCAGCGTGCTTAACCAGGCCGGGCACCGCCCGACGTCCGATCTCGTGCTCAAGTTCCTCGAGCACTTCGCCGCCATCCGCGACGCGCTGGACAGCCAGGGCCTGTGGGATTCCGGCGACGGTTTCTACTACGACCGGCTGGTCACGCCGTCCGGGGAACAGGTGCCGATCAAGGTCCGGTCGATGGTGGGCATGATCCCGCTGCTGGCCGCGGCCGTGGTCAGCGAGGGCGACCTGCGGCAGGCGCTCATCCTGGGCAAGCAGTTCGCGGACCTGCTCGGCCGCGAGGACCTGACCGACACCGGCGCGATGCGCGAGCGCGGCATGCTGCGCGGACTGGGGGGCGAGCAGCGGCTGCTGCTGTCGCTGGTGGGACCGGACCGGCTGGTGCGGCTGCTGGGCCGGCTGTTCGACGAGAACGAGTTCTTGTCTCCGCACGGGCTGCGGGCGCTGTCGGCCTACCACCGGTCCCATCCGTACTCGCTTTCGGTGGAGGGCGTGACGGCAAGCATCGACTACGAGCCCGCGGAGTCCACCACGTCCCTGTTCGGGGGGAACTCCAACTGGCGCGGGCCGGTCTGGTTCCCGCTGAACTACCTGGTGATCAGCGCCCTGGAGCGGTACCACCGGTTCTTCGGCGACGACTTCACCATCGAGTACCCGACCGGGTCCGGCAGCAGGCTGACCCTGGACAAGGTGGCCGCCGACCTGCAGGACCGGCTCATCTCGATCTTCACCCGTGGGCCCGACGGCCGTCGGCCGTGCTTCGGCGGGACCGCGCTGCTGCAGGAGGACCCGGCCTGGCGGGACAACCTGGTATTCGCCGAGTACTTCCACGGCGACAACGCCGCGGCGCTCGGCGCCTGGCACCAGACCGGGTGGACCGGGATCATCGCCGACGTCATCCGGCGGCGGCACGGCATGGTCCGCTCGATCGGCAACGTCGTCATGCTGGTCAGCGAGCAGGAACGGGCCTGACCGCGGTGCACGCTGACCGCGGCCGGGTGCAGAGCGCCACGGTCAACGCCGCCGGCCTGGTCCAGGGCATCGCGCTGGTCACCTTCCCGGCGGCGAGCACGATCTTCACCGCCCACGGCTCATATGACCTGTCCAGCAGTGAGTACGGGCTCCTGTTCGTGCCGCAGATGACCACGGCGATCGTGACCTCGCTGTTCGGGGCCGGGCTGCTCTGGCCGGGCCTGACCCGGCGGGCCAGCGAGAAGGTGCTGTTGCTGGCGGGCCTGCTGGCCGACCTGGCCTCGATGGTCCTGCTGATCGCGAGCTGGCTGGTGGTGCACCAGCATGCGGCGGCCTTCGCGCTGCTGCTGGGGGCGACGGCGTGCCTGGGCGCCGGCTTCGGGCTCACGGTGCCGTCGCTCAATACCCTGGCCGCGGCGTTCCATCCGGCGGCGGTGGACAAGTCCGTCCTGGTCCTGAACGCGCTGCTGGGCCTGGGCACGGCCCTCGCGCCGGTGTTCGTGGCCGTGTTCAACGGGCTGGGGTTCTGGATCGGGCTGCCGGTGCTCTCCGCCAGCCTGCTGGCCGGGCTGATCGTGGTGAGCCTGCGGTTGCCGCTGGATGCTGGCTCGCGGCGGCGTGGCGCCGTCCGGCCTGCCGCGGGCCCGCCGATTCCGGCGGGATTCTGGGTGTTCGCGGCGTTCGCGGTGCTCTACGGGTTCTGCGAGACGATGAACGGCAACTGGTCACAGCTGGACGTCACGTCGCTGGGCGTCAGGCCGGCGATCGCGTCACTCGCACTGACCGGTTTCTGGGCGGTGGTGACCGCGGGCCGGGTGCTGCTGGCCGCGATTCAGCGCTGGCTGCCGAGCCGGGCCGCCTACCACGGGCTGCCGTTGGTGCTCGTCGTCGCGTTCGTGCTGATCGCCTTGCTGCCGTCGCACGCCCCGGGCGCGGCGGTGGCCGCGTTCTGCCTGGCCGGGCTCGGCTGCTCGGCATTGCTGCCGCTGACCATCAGCTTCGGGCAGCGCAAGCTCGCGGACCGCGAGGCGATGGTGGCGGGTGGGGTGATCGCGTGTTACCAGGCCGGCTACGGGATCGCGGCGTTCGGGGTGGGCCCGCTGATCAGCGCGGGCGTCCGGCTGTCGGCGGTGTTCGGGGCCAGCGCGGTGGTGGCCGCGGTGATGGGCGGGCTATCGCTGGCGGTAGCGCACCGCCAGCCGTCGCCCGCCACGGTGCACCCGCGGCCGGTGTAATCCGTCTATCCCGGGCCCCAGCCGCTCTTGGCCACGCCGATCACGGGCACGTCGAGGACGCCCCGCTCCGCCCCACGCAGGTGTGCACCGAACCATGCCAGCGCGTCGGTCTCCGGACTGGCGGTTCAAAGTTATAAACTGCCGCTCGGAAGATCCCGTCGGCAGTAAGAGGATCGGCCAAACGCGGCGAAGGAGAGCGCTCGATGACCGCCCAGCCAACTGAGCCGGACGAGCCGCTGGTCCAGGTGCCCGCAGGAGAGCTGAGAAGGCTCCGCGCGCTGGCGCGAATCGCCTCGTCACACGAACTAGCCGAGGCCGAGCAAGCGGCCCGGATCGAGGAACTGGATGCTCTGGAGACGTCCGGGCAGACGGCCGGGCTGTCTGACCGGGAGGCGCGGCGGATCCTGCGTGTGCCCGCCCTGCGGGGTGACGAGAAGTACCTGACTACTGACGAGGTACGGCGGCGCCTGGGGCTGCCTCGGTGACACGGCGCCAGGTAATCTTCGACGAACCAGTATCGCTCTCGCTCGGCAAGTACCTGGACGACTCGGCAGGATTAACGAAGGTTCTGGAGGCGATCGACACCCTCGCCGGTGACCCTCGCTCGCCCGGCTCGGTGCCCTGGGGACCGGTGATTAGTCGGCTTCACATCGGCTCTTACCGCGTCCTGTATGAGACCGGAGAGACAACGATCTGGGTCCGTCGAGTGGACCGCGTCCTCTAGCCGACCCACAACGGCCCGCTCCTCCCGGCCGCCGTCGGCTGGCTTCGCGACTCACCGCGTCTCCGCGGGAACGGCGTTAGTGCATCAGGTCGTGCCAGGAGCGTTCGGTGATGTCGACGCCAAAGTGGGAGGCGGCGCGGCGGATGTTTTCGAAGGCCAGGGCGCGGTCGGCGTCGGTGACGTCCTGCACCTGGTCGAAGCGGCTGAGCGCGGAGCGGACGTGACTGGCTGAGGTCAGCGGCTCCTTGCGCTGGGCGGGGAAGGCGTATGCCGAGTCGGGGAGTTCGTTGCGCTCGGCGGCGTCCAAGGTGCCGCTGGACTGCTCGCCCTGCGACGGCGGCTTCCAGGTCGGGGATACATGCTGCTCAGGCATGACCCCACGCTACAGCGCCGTCTGGCTGCTCGGTCACCGGGGCAGGGCCTTGCTGGTCGGTCACCAGGTCAGCATGAATCGGGGATTACGGCCGGCGGCGGAGGTACGGCGGTCGGCTTGCCGGTGCTGCCGCGCAGGAGGTAGGCGGATTGGAGCAGGTCGGGGTGCTCGCGGAGCTCGCTGGCCGGGCCGGAGAAGCGGATCCGGCCGCCCTCCATGATGTGGGCGTGGTTGGCCAGGCCCAGGGCCACGGTGGCGAACTGCTCGATGAGCAGCACGCCGGTGCCGGAGTCGGCGATGGTGCGGATCACCGGGATCAGGCGGCTGACCACCACCGGGGCCAGGCCCAGCGAAAGCTCGTCGATCAGCATGTAGCGCGGCTGGGCGATCAGGGCCTGGGCCAGCACCACCATCTGCTGCTCGCCGCCGGACAGGGTGCGGGCCAGCGCGGCCAGCCGCTGGCTGAGCTGCGGGAACAGCTCCAGGACCTGCTCCCGGCCGGTCTGGGCCTGGTCGCGGGACAGGGCGTAGCTGGCCACCCGCAGGTTGTCCTCCACGGTCAGGTCCGGGAGCAGGCGGCGGCCCTCGGGGACGATCGCGACGCCGGCCTGGCGGATCCGCTCCGGGCGGCGGCCGGTGATCTCTGTGTCGTCGAGGAGCACGGACCCGGCTTTGGGTTTGAGCACGCCGCCGACGGCCAGGACCAGGGTCGACTTGCCCGCGCCGTTCGGGCCGAGGAGAGCGGTGACCTGGCCGGCCGGGATCTCGACGGACACCTCCCGGACCACGGCCCGGCCGCCCCGCTCGACGGTGAGGTCACTGAGCCGCAGCGCGTTCACGCGACCCCCAGGTAGGCGCGGATCACGTCGTCGTTGCGCAGCACGGCGGCGGTCGGGCCCGACGCGATCAGCTTGCCGAAGTCGAGCACGGCGGTGGTCGTGCAGCACGCCGAGACCAGGCTCATGTCGTGATCGACCAGGATGGCCAGGGCCCCGGTGTGTTCGGGGATGGCGCGGATGACGTCGGCGAGGTGACTGGTCTCCTGGTCGGGCAGCCCGGCGGCGGGCTCGTCGAGCAGGACCAGGCGGGGCCGGCCGACGACCGCGCGGGCGACCTCGACCAGGCGGCGCTGGCCGGCCCCGAGCGTACCCACCTTGGTGCCCGGGGCGGCGTCCAGGCCGACGAAGCCGACGGCGTCGAGGACGTCCTTCTTGCGCGTGGCCGCGCCGAGCTTGGAGTGCTCGTGCACCATGGCGACGTTGTCGAACACCGACAGCTCCTCGATGGCCTGCTCGGTCTGGAACGTGCGGCGCACCCCCCACCGCGCGCGGCGGAAATGGGTCATCGAGAGCAGGTCTACCCCGAACGCGCGGACCGTCCCCGCGGCGGGCGAGACGAAGCCGCTCAGCACGTTGAAGAAGGTGGTCTTGCCCGCGCCGTTCGGTCCGATGAGGCCGCAGGTACCCTCTTGGAACTTGAGGCTCATGTCGTCCAGCGAGGTGACGCCGCCGTAGCGGACGGTCAGGCCTTCGACTTCGATCATGTTGTCTTCCCTGGCGCGGGGCTGCGGAAGCGCCGGCTCAGCAGGCGGCCCAGCCGGGCCAGGTCCTTGGGCACCTGGTCGGCCAGGCCGGCCGGCGCGGTGGTCAGCACCTGGAGCACGCCCAGCCCGAACAAGATGGTGAGCCAGTCGGCCGAGACACCCCAGTTGTTCAGCAGGGCCGGCAGGAACTGGTACAGCAGCGCGGCCACCACCGCGCCCCACATGCTGTAGACCCCGCCCATCAGCGTCACGGCCAGCAAGGTGATCGAATCCTGGGTCGGGAAGCCGATCGAGTACAGGTAGTGCACGGCGCCGGCCAGCACGCCGCCGGCCACGCCGGTGATGAACGAGGCCAGAGCGAAGGCCCACAGCTTGTACAGCGTGGTGTTGATGCCCGCGGCCAGCGCGGCCGGCTCGCTCTGCCGGATCGCCGCCCAGGCCCGGCCGGGTTTGGTTTTCGTGTGGGCCAGGACCAGCGCGAACATCAGGGCCGCCACGATGACCGAATAGCGGAAGTAGGCCGGGTCGCTGGACGCGATGCTGGGCCGGCGGATCGGCGGGATGTGGACCAGGCTGCCGTTGTAGCCGGTGAAGCCGTGGCCGCCGTTCGGGAAGTTCAGCGTGGCCAGCACCACGGTGATCGCGCCCGCGAACATCAGCGTGATCAGGGCCAGGTACAGGCCGCGCAGCCGGAGCGCGGGCAGTCCGATGAGCACGCCCGCCGCCATCGTGATCAGGCCCGCCTCGAGCAGGACTACCGGAAAGGGCTGGGTGGTGGCGAACAGCAGGCGGGCGGCCACCCAGGCGCCGATCGCGAGCACCGCGACCTGGCCCAGGGAGACCAGCCCGACCCGGCCGACCAGCACGCCGAGCGCGAGCGTGACCATCGAGTACACGGCCACCTGGGTCATCGTGTCGATGTAATACAGGCTCAGCAACTGCGGGAAGCCGAACAGGACAAACAGCAGCAGGACCGTGATCGTGGCGATCCTGATCAGCTGCGGGCGGCCCGGTCGTCGACGGCTGGTCTGGCGGCCGGCCGTATCGCGGAGGCTGAGGTCCGCTCCCACTAGGCCTCCTCGCGGGATTGGGCCATGACCTGGCTCCGCGGCATGACCAGCAGGGCCACGGCGGCGAGCACGAACGGGGTCATGTCCCGGTAGTTGGTCAGCGACGTGATCGGGGTCAGCAGGTCATGCAGCAGGCCGATCACGATCGCGGCCACGAAGGTGACCGTGATCGAGCGCAGCCGGGCGATCAGCACCGCGGCCAGCGACGAGATGACCAGGAAGGTGAGCGTGGTCGCGTCCAGCGCGACCAGGTCGGCGAGCAGCAGGCCGGCGATGCCCGCGAGCACCCCGCAGCCGAGCCAGGCCGCCGCCTCGACCTTGCGGACCGGGACGCCGAGGGTGGCGGTGATCTCGCGGTCGTTGGCCATGGCCCGCATCGCGGTGCCGAGCTTGGTGTAGCGCAGGAACATCCCGGTCCCCACGGTGATCACCACCCCGGCGGCCAGCGCGATGACCTGGGTCCAGTCCACCTGAACCTGCCCGACGGAGAAGCCGCCGTTGTCCGAGGGCAGGGTCAGCGAGCGGGCCTCGCCGCCGCTGGTCGTCCACAGCAGGTCCATCAGGCCGTACAGGATCAGGGTCAGCCCGATGGTGGCCACCGCCTTGACCAGCGGGTCCCGTTTGGCCAGCGCGGGACCGAACAGGAGCCCGTAGGCCAGGGTGATGGCGGCGGCGACGGCGATACAGACCAGCCAGGTGAGCCAGCCCGGCGCCCCGGCCTGGCCCAGCGACCACGCGGTCAGCGCGCCCATCGCGCCGACCGCGCCGAAGGCCAGGTACAGCACGCCGGTGGCCCGGTACAGCACCACCAGCCCGACCCCGGACAGGGCGTACACCCCGCCCAGGGCCAGGCCGCTGACGATAAACGGCTCGAAGTCGGACCAGGGCGGCATCAGCGGCCCCTCGCGGCCCGCCAGGTGGCGGGCCGCTCGGGGATGCTACTCACGGCCCGCCAGGTGGCGGGCCGCTCGACGGCACCTCTCACGGGGCGGTGGCCGCGGTGCCGGCCACGCTGCGGTACTGCGCGATCTGCGGGTCGACCGACGAGATCAGGGTGCAGCCCTGGGCCGTCACCATCTTGCCGTTGTCCGGCGTGACGGTGTAGTCCTCGTTGTTCGGGATGTGCAGGGAGTAGCTGCCATAGGTCCACAGCTGGCACAGCATGCCGGTATTGAAATTGCTTACCCCCTTGAAGGCGGCGTTGACGCTGGCCACCGTGTAGGCGCCGGTGATCGTCTCCAGCGCGTGCACCGCGATCTCGGCCTCGGTGAAGCCCATCTGGCTGAAGCTGCCGATGCCGCCGGAGACCGCCGAGCCGTACTGCTTGAGGATCGCCTTGTACAGGTTCATCGTCGTCGTGTTGGTGACGTCGGGCGGGGTCAGCTCCGCGTTGACGAACAGCTTGTTGTTCCACTTGGCTCCCAGCGAGGTGGCCAGGAAGTCAGTGTTGCACGGGGTCGAGCAGCCCCACAGCTTGACGTGGTCCTCCAGGCCGAGCTTCTGCGCCGCCTGCAGGATGACCAGCGCCTCGGGCGGGGTGAAGTTGAGGATCACGGCGCCGTTCGGGCCGGCGTCGTCGACTTCCTTGATCGCCACCGAGTCGGCGTCGGAGATCGGCACGTTCTCGGTGAGCTGGACGATCGGCACATTGGCCGCCTTGGCCAGCGCCGCCGGACCGGCGGCGATGTAACCGGTGCCGGGCACGTTCGACTGGTCGAACACGATCTTGGACGCGTGCTGGGCCAGCGCGTACTGTACCGCGCCGTCCGAGCTGTACCGCGGTCCCATGTTGACCGCCGCGCTGTTCGGCGTCGAGTAGCACTCCGGGGCGATCCCGGAGTCGATGATGTAGTAGCCGAGCTTCTGCCAGTAGGCGCTGTCGACCGAGCACTCGATGATGGACGTGTTGCCGATGATGCCGACCACATGGTCGGTGTCCACCAGCTGCTTGGCGTCGGCCGCGATCTGGGCCGGGTTGGTCTGCTCGGTCTCGATGTAGAGCTTGATCGGGTGGCCGTTGATGCCGCCGTTGGCGTTGACGCACGCGAAGTACGCGTTCGCCATGTTCGGGATGTCGGTGAACGACGTGCCCGGCTGGTTGGTGACGATGGCGCCCAGCGCGATCGGCGTCCCGGTGGCGGCCACGCCCGGCTTGGTGCCGCACTGCGTCGTGCTGACCGCCGACGCGCTCGCCGAGCTGGTCGCGGTCGACGTGGTGGCCGGGGCGCTCGAGCTGCTGCTACTGGTACTGCTGCTGCAGCCGGCGGCGGCTATCGCGACGGCTGCGGCGAGCACGATCGTTCTTCGCGTCCCTTTGGCCCACGGGGCCTTCGGCACCGGCATATGTGCTCTCATCTCTCCCCCTTCTTCGGTGGTGAGTTTCGGCTTGCTTTAATTCACGGTCACCACGATCTTGATGGCGTCCGGTGACCGCTTCATGGCGAATTCGAATGCCTCCGCCGCACGAGTCAGCGGGAAATGATGCGAAAAGAGCGCGGTAAGCGAGGCACGGTTTGCCGAAACCAAGCTTATCGCGGTGCAGAAATCGTCAGCGGTCGAACAACTGGAACCGATGACGTCTATTTCCTTCTCCGGGAAGGCGCCCGGCCGCAGCGGTGCGGTACCCGATGACATGCCGACCACCACGACCCGGCCGGCCGCGGACACCAGGTCGACAGCCTGCGGCAGGACGCCTGTCTCGCCGCTCGTCTCGACCACCAGCGGCGGGCCCTGGCCGTTGGTCCAGTCTCTTACTTCGTCGCGCAGCGCTTCGGCTGAGGCCCAGGTCGCGCGCTCGGCGCCCAGCCGCTTGGCCAGATCCCGCCGCGCCGGTACCGGGTCGACCGTGGTCACGCGCGCCCCCGCGGCCGCTGCCGCGAGGGTCGTGGCCAGGCCGATCGGCCCGGCGCCGAACACGACGGCCTGCTCGCCGGGTTCCAGCCGGCCGCGGGCCAGGGCGTGCACCGCGATCGAGGCGGGCTCGACGAACGCCGTGCAGTCGGGATCCAGGTCACCGACGCCGAACACGGTCGACGCCGGGACCTCGAGCCGCTGCTGCAGGCCGCCGTCGAGATGCACGCCGACCAGGCGGAATCGCGGGCACACGTTAGGCCGTCCGGCCCGGCAGGGATAACAGCTGCCGCAGGGCAGCAGCGGCCAGATGGCGACCCGGTCGCCCTTGCTTATGGCTGCGGCGTCCCCGGGATCCTCGACGATCGCGGATACTTCGTGGCCCTGAATACGCGGATAGAAGTCGCGCGCGCCGGAAAGCGCGCCCACGTCACCGGAAAACAGGTGGAAGTCAGACCCGCAGATGCCCACCGCGTCAGGCCGGATGATAACGTTTCCGGCACGGGCAGGTCCCGGATCGGAAACGTCCCCGAGCACCATCTCACCGGGTGATCTGGTCACTGCGGCCAGCACAGGCGGCCCCTTCCTTGGCCCCTTCCCTGCGGCAGCCACCATGAGCGTGAATGACGGGAAACTGGGCATTGCCGCACGCTAATGCGGAGATTCCCACGGCCGTTCCCGCTGGACAATGACACGGCGCCCAAAAACGGCCTGGGAATTCCTGAGGCCGGCCACAAGCGAGCCGGGAGGTGGCCGGGCTTGTCCTGGCGCCTCGGAAGAGCCGTCCCTGGCAGGCCTCGCGTGAGCGCTTGGTTCGCTGAGCCGGTGCTGGGGGCGTGCACCACGCTCCGTTCGGATAAATGATCTTTGACGCTAGCCGAGTCCGGCGTCAGCGCGCAGGGCGGCGGCACGGTCCGTGCGTTCCCAGGTGAAGCCGGCCTCGTCGCGGCCGAAGTGGCCGTAGGCGGCGGTCGGCCGGTAGATCGGCCGCCGCAGGTCCAGGGCCTGGACCAGGGCCGCGGGCCGCAGGTCGAAATGGCCGCGGACCAGGTCCGCGATCAGTGGCCGGGAGACCTTCTCGGTGCCGAACGTCTCGATGAGCAGGGACAGCGGCCGGGCCACCCCGATCGCGTACGCGACCTGGACTTCGACGCGGTCGGCCAGGCCGGCGGCCACGATGTTCTTGGCCACGTGCCGCGCCGCGTAGGAGGCGGACCGGTCGACCTTGCTGGGGTCCTTGCCGGAGAAGGCGCCGCCGCCGTGCCGGGCGAACCCGCCGTAGGTGTCGACGATGATCTTGCGCCCGGTCAGGCCGGTGTCGCCGACCGGGCCGCCGATCACGAACCGGCCGGTCGGGTTGACGTAGAACTCCCGGCGCAGCGCCGCGGCGTCGTACAGGGCGGGCGGCAGCGCCTGGGTAACCACCTGCTCCCACAGCGCGTCGGGGAGCTTGGCCTCCACGCCGTCCTCGTGCTGGGTGGAGATGAGCACCTTCTCCACCCGGACCGGCCGGCCGGCCGCGTCGTAGCGCACCGTCACCTGGGTCTTGCCGTCCGGCCGCAGGTAGGGCAGCAGCCCGTTGCGGCGGACCTGCGCGAGCCGCCGGGCCAGCCGGTGCGCGAGCACGATCGGCATCGGCATGAGCTCCGGTGTCTCGCTGGTCGCGTAGCCGAACATCATGCCCTGATCGCCCGCGCCCGCGGCGTCGAACGGGTCGGTGCTGCCCTCGATGCGCGCATCATGAGACGACGTCACGCCGCGTGCGATGTCGGGTGACTGCCGGTCCAGGGCCGTGATCACGCCGATCGCGTGGCCGTCGTAGCCGAACTCGCCGGTGTCGTAGCCGATGTCGCAGATCACCTGGCGGGCGATCGCGGCGAAGTCGAGGACCGCGCTGGTGGTGATCTCGCCGGCCAGCACGCACAGCCCGGTGGTCAGCAGCGTCTCCACCGCCACCCGTGACCCGGGATCCTCCGTCAGCGCGGCGTCCACGATCGCGTCGGAGATCTGGTCGGCTACCTTGTCCGGGTGGCCTTCGGTCACCGACTCCGAGGTGAACAGGAAGCCATCGCTCATATCGTGCCGCCTTCCCGGGGCTCCGTTCCGGGCGCTTCCGATCCGGGCGCTTCCGATCCGGGCGCTTCCGATCCGGGCGCTTCCGATCCGGTGGACTGAAGCTCGGCCCGGACGGCCGCGACCCCGGCCACCATGGCGCGCAGCTTGCGCCGGGCCACCTCGGGCGCGAGGTGCCGCAGCCCGCAGTCCGGGTTGATCATCAGGCGGTCGGCCGGCACGTACTCCAGCGCCCGCCGGATCCGGGACGCGACCAGTTCGGCCGGCTCGACCTCGGAGGTCTTGACGTCGATCACGCCGAACCCCAGCCACCGGTCCCACTCGTGCTGGCGGACCAGCCGCAGGTCATCCAGGCCCTTGCGGGCGAACTCGAGCACGATCTGGTCGACCCGCGCGGCCTTCACCGCGGGGAACAGGAAATCGTAGTGCCCCTCCCAGGAGGGCCGCGCGTACCGGTTGCCGTAGCACACGTGCAGCGCCCAGGTGGCATTTATGTTCTCGGTGACGATGTTCACGGCCTCGACGGCCAGCTCGACGTGCTCCGGGTACCCGGCCAGGAACGGCTCGTCGATCTGCAGGAAGTCCGCGCCGGCCGCGGCCAGCGCGCGGGCCTCGGCGTTGAGCCGGCGGGCCAGCGCCCGGACCAGGTCCCCGGGCTGCTCATAGGCGCCGTCGCGGATCCGGCGGGACAGCGAGAACGGGCCGGTGAAGGAGAACTTGACCGGCCGCTGGGTGAGCTGGCGGATGAACCGGAAGTCGGCCGCCAGGTCCAGACCGGGGTTCTGCTCGGGATCGTCGGGTAGCTCGGGCAGCGGCCGGGTGACTTCCGCGTCGTAGTAGTCGAAGTAGTCGGTCTTGGCCCGCTGCGGGATCTGCACGCCCGGGATCCGGGCCAGGAAGTAGTCCACGTCGTTGTCGCGGCGCAGCTCGCCGTCGGAGACGATGTCGATGCCGGCCAGTTCCTGGTCCTTGACCGCCGCCTTGATTGCCACCTCGTGGATCTCGGCCAGGTGCTGGGCGCTGATCCGGCGCTGGTAGTACTCGGTCTTCAGCCGTTCCAGCCACTCCGGCACCGAGTACGATCCCACCACCGTGGTCGGGAGTAGCACCATGTCACTCAGTCCCTAGGCTGCGCGGTCAGCGTGGTGATGTTGGAGCCCGGCCGCTGGCGGAACGGCGTGAACTGGACGCCGAACCCGCGGCGGCTCGCGACCAGCTGCAGCAGCGGCCCGTTGACCCAGTTGACCACCGAGCCGTCGTACTTTCCCGGCCCGTAGAACCCGGTGCGGTACTGCTGGCTGCCGGTCAGGAACAGGTCGTGGCACTGCACCCGGCCGTACGGGTGCAGCAGCGGCAGCGTCCCGGTGAGGCTGCCGAGCGCGCCGTTGCTGACGTGCATCCGGATGTCGCCGCCCGCCTCGATCAGCGGATGGAGGATCTCGCCGGTCAGCTCCCCGGTGAGCTGGTAGCTGTCCAGGCCTTCCAGTGGGACGTACCGTTCCCGCAGCCGCAGCGCGTCCCACACCGCCCGCCAGAAGCCGACCGCCCGGCCGGGGTCCGGGAACTGGCTAGGAGCTGACTCGCTAAGGAGTTCGGGCCCGATGCGCAGCAGCCGGTCGATGAGCGGGACCAGCTCCGGCCGGCTGAATGCCGGACTGGCCGGCGATGAGGTCGGCGTCGTCGTCGGTCACGAAGGCCTGGGTCTGCACCTGGTAGGTGCGCCCGCGGATGCTGGCCAGCTCGTCGGTGGGCAGGTTGTCGTAGACGTTAGAGATATAGACCAGGAAGGCCTTGCCGGTCAGGAAGCCGAGCGTGATCGAGGGCCGGGTGGCCTCGACGACCAGCGCGCTGATCCGCTCGCCGTGATGGGCCACGGCCTGGCGAGCCCGTTCCAGGACGTGCGGTGAATAGTCGCCCATCAGGTAGCGCAGCCGGCGGTAGTACTCGCGCCCGTGCCTGCGGTCCAGCTGGACAAACTCATCCAGCCAGGTCCGGGCCTGGTTGCCGTTGCCGACGCCGAGTTCCAGGACGTAGAGCTCGTCCGGCAGCGCCCGGCGGGCGTCGAGCTCGTCCCAGATCCGGAACAGCTCCAGGATCAGCTCCCGGGCCGCCTCGGCGTTCCGCGCGTCGCTCTCGCCGCCCGGCAGCGACTGCTCGTACTCTTTGCCCGTCGCCTGCTCCCAGTCGGACAGGGCCTGCCAGTACAGCGCGTTGAACCGCCAGATGCAGCTGTCCCGGCCGGGCACCCAGGGCTCGAGGGCCAGCCCGCCCGGGTCGGCCAGCGCGTGCTTGACCGCGGCTTCCAGATCAACGCCGGCACATCGGCGCAGGTCGAACGCGATCTCGGTGCTGGTGGTACCGATCGGCCTGGCCACCACCGGTTCACGGAAGTTCTGCTTGTACTGGATCCAGTCGCAGACCACGCGCAGCCGGGACAGATCGGCGGGCGAGGCGCACACCGCCTCGATGATCGGGCCGAGCGCCGACCGCGCCGCGGCCGATTCGCGCAGCTTCTTGACCGGCCGGAGGTCAACGTCCATCGGGGCCTTCCGGCTCCCGGCTGACCCGGACGCCCGCTCGGTCCAGGATGTCCGGGACGGCCTGCTCGTTCCCGGCCACCAGCAGGTGCACCCCGGCCACGCCGGGGATGGCGCCCACCTGCTGGACGATCTCGGCCGCGAGCTTGACGCCCTCGGCCGCGGTCTTGTCCGCCGGGACGGCCCGCAGCCTTTGGTAGGCGTCGTCTGGCACCTCTACCCCGGGCACGTGGTCCCGCATGTAGTCCAGGGCCCGGACGGAGCGGACCGCGCCGACCCCGGCCAGGACGGCGCACCGCTCGGGCAGCCCCAGGTCGCGGACCTGCGCCATCCACCGGGCGAAGGCCGGGACGTCGAACACGAACTGGGTCTGGACGAACTGCGCGCCGGCTGCGACCTTCTTGCCCAGCCGGTCGGCCCGGAACTCCACCGGCGGGGCGAACGGGTTCTCCACCGCGCCCAGGAAGCAGTCCGGTGCCGGGTCGAGCCGGCGTCCGGACAGCAGGACGTGCTGGTCACGCATGGTGCGCAGGGCCCACAGCAGCTGAATGCTGTCTAGGTCGAACACCGGCTTGGCCCCGGGATGGTCGCCGAACTTCGGGTGATCTCCGGTCATGACCAGGATGTTGCGGATGCCGAGCGCGGACGCGCCCAGCAGGTCGGACTGCAGCGCGATGCGGTTACGGTCGCGGCAGGTCATCTGCATGACCGGCTCGAGCCCGGTCTTGAGGACGGCGAGGCTGCCGGCCCAGCTGGCCAGGCGCACGTTGGAGCCCTGGTTGTCGGTGACGTTGACCGCGTCCACCCAGTCTTTGAGGCTCGCGGCGGTTTCGGTGATCTTCGCCGTGCTGGCGCCGCGGGGCGGGCTGATCTCGGCGGTCACCGCGAAGCCGCCCGAGGCCAGGCGCTCGCGCAGCCTCACGGGTTGGCCCCGTTGTTCTTATCGGTCCACAATTCGTCGTCGCGGCCCTGCCAGTAGTTCAGCCATGAACTCTGGCCCCAGCGTCGGTGGTCGATCGGGCGGTGCAGCAGGCGCAGGTCACCGGCCCGGCCCTGGCTGGCCGCGCGGTTGTAGGCGTCGACCCAGACGCAGCGGCGCTCCGGGTACACCTCGCAGGAGCCGTCCGCCCCCACTCCCCCGCACGGCCCGTTGCGCAGTTCCTTCGGGCAGCCCATCGGGCACACGTACCCGGTGACGGGCAGCGCGCACTGGCCGCACATCCGGCAGCCGAACAGCGGCGTCTTGGTCTGCCGCTCCGCGCCGGTGAACAGCGCGCGGGCCGGGCCGGACGATGCGGTCCGGGCGGCGAACCAGCGGTAGCCGGCGTTCGGCCGCAGGACCCGCTGCAGCCGGTAGGCCACGCGGGCGCCCAGGCGCGGATGGACGGGAACTGGTGACGCAACGGTCATTCGCGGCCTATCCCGATTCGCCGGTATTTGGCATAACAGCCGCGAGAGGAGAATTGCGATAGCCCTTTTAGCGGCCACATTGACTATGGTCGAAGCAACCGCACCGAAAATCAACGACACCCGCCACAAGCTTCCTTCCGGGTCCGTTGTGCAGGCACACAAGCAGATCCGGGTAAGTGAACTGCGAATGCCCAGGCGGCACAAAATCCGCGGACCGCAATTTGTGGGCGAGCACAGCCGCCCGCATTGAGTTCGAGGGAGGGCTAGCTAGCTCCAGAGGTTGAAGGTGCTGGTCTGGGGGTAGCAGGTAGCGCGTGTACCGTCGCAGAAGTACAGGGGCGGGCGGTTCGCGGTGTAGACGCGGGTGACGCGGGAGAAGTAGGACGTGCCGGGGTGGCCGGGGAGTGGCTCGGGCCGCCACAGATCGACCAGGACCGGGTAGCTGATGAACTTGCCCGCCGCGCAGTAAGGCGTGCAGTCGTTGATCTGCTCGATGCCGGTGGCGAACGCCGCGCCGGAGCTCCAGCTGACCCAGTGCAGATCAGCCAGGACGTCGTTGGCGTCGGCACAGGTCAGGATGAACGACGAGGGACGGGTCTGCTGCTTGGAGAGGCAGTTGACCACGACCGTTTTCCCGCTGGCGGCCGGCGCGCTGTGCGTGATAAGCGCTGAGTCGGTGGCGCTGGTGGGGGCCGACGCGCAACCGGTGGCAACCACCGCGAGCAGGATGGCAATGAGTACGGCGGCACGCTTCATGGTTCGCTCCCTCGCAATAACCCATCTCGAACTCTAAGACGTGGTCCGGCCGGACTGGTTGCGGGGAAGCGGGATTCTTCGGGCTCAATCGCCCCAGATCTCATGGGCGACGTCGACGATGAGGCGGAGCTTGGCTACCTGCTGGTCGTAGGTCAGCGCGTTGCCCTCGGAGGTCGAGGAGAAGCCGCACTGGCCGGACAGGCAGATCTGGTCCAGCGGCACGTACTTGGCGGCTTCGTCGATGCGGCGCTTGAGGTCGTCCTTGGACTCCAGCTCCGGGCGCTTGGTGGTGACCAGGCCGAGGACGACCATCTTGCCCTCGGGCACGAACCGCAGCGGCTCGAAGCCGCCGGAACGCTCGTCGTCGTACTCCAGGAAGAACCCGTCCACGTCCAGCTCGGAGAACAGGGCTTCGGCCACGAAGTCATAGCCGCCCGAGGCGACCCAGCTCGAGCGGAAGTTACCCCGGCACATGTGGGTGGTGATGGCCAGGCCGGCCGGCTTGTCCTTCACCGCGGCGTTGATCTGGTTGATGTAGCGCAGGTGCATGTGCTCGGCGTCCTCGCCGCGCCCGCTGATCTCGGCCCGCTGGGCGGGATCGTTGAGGTAAGCCAGGCTGGTGTCGTCGAACTGCAGGTAGGTGCAGCCCAGGGCGCCGAGCCGCCGCACCTCGTCGGCGTACGCGGCGGCCAGGTCGGCCCAGAACCCTTCCAGGTCGGGGTAGACCGCGGGATCGAGCATCGCGGGACCGCCGCGGTAGTGCACCATGTTCGGCGATGGGATGGTGAGCTTGGGCACGGCCGTCCGGACGTGGTCGCGCAGGAAGACGAAGGCGTCGGCGAAGATCGTGTCCTCGATGCGGAGCTTCCCGTCGATGCGGATCGAGGCCGGGGTGAACTCGATCTCCCCCGCGGCGTTGCGGAACTTTACGGCCAGGTGGCCGGGGGCCTTGGACACCCCGCCCAGGGCGTAGATGAAGTCCATGTGCCAGGAGGCCCGGCGGAACTCCCCGTCGGTGGCGGACTGCAGGCCGACCTCCTCCTGCATCTGGATCGCGGAGGGAATCACCTCGTCCTCGACCGCCGTCAGGTCAGCGGCGCTGATCCGGCCCGCCGCGAAGTCGTCGCGGGCCATCAGCAGCCGCTGGGGACGCAGCAGGCTACCGACGTGGTCGGCGCGGAACGGGGGGCTGGTCCTGCGGGCCATGGGCTGCCTCTCCTGGCTTTGATGTCGAGGGATAGGTCAGGTCGATCGCATCCGGGGCACGCCGAGTGCCTGGCCGAGGATACCGCGCATGAGGTCCCTGGGCACGAGGCAGTCGGCGCAGGCCTGGCTAACAGTTTTCATATCACGCGCTTCTCGTCGTCAAAAGTGTCATATATCGTGTGTCCTGCATCCCCGGGAGCGCTTATGACCGGCACCAGATCGGCCGGGCCGCCGCTGTGGCGAGCCCCAAGGCGCGGCCCGGTTCCCGTCGGAGCGGCCGTCGTCCTCGACGACATCCGGTGGCACAACTGCTTCAGGTTCCTGGGTATCGATGCGCGGAAGTTATTCTCGTCACGTGAGTAGCCTGCTGGACCCCGGCGAGCTCGGTGATTCCGAACCGTGGATGTCGCCCGGCGCGGCCGCGCAGCGGCCGCCGCGGCTGCTGCTCACCCTGCTCGGTGACTACTGGTGGCAGCGCACCGAGCCGCTGCCGTCGGCGGCGATCGTCGCGCTGCTCGCCGAGTTCGGGGTCAGCGACTCGGCGGCCCGGGCCGCGCTGAGCCGGCTGACCCGCAACGGGCTGCTGGTCACGGCCAAGAGCGGCCGCCGGACTTACTCCCGGCTGAGCTCACGCGCGGCGGCGATCCTGGACGACGGCGCACGGCGCATCTTCTCCTTCGGCGCGGCCAAACAGCCGTGGGACGGGCTGTGGTCGCTGGTCGCGTTCTCCATCCCGGAGGACAACCGGGCGGCGCGGGACGCGCTGCGCAAGCAGCTGCGCTGGCTCGGCTTCGCGCCGCTGTACGACGGCCTGTGGCTGTCCCCGCGCGATCACGCCGCCGAGGTGATCGGGTACCTGAAGGACTTCGACATCACCACCGCGACGGCGTTCCGGGCCACGTCGGTGCCGGCCGAGTGCGACATCCCGGCCCGCGCCTGGGACCTGGACGGGCTGCGCAAGCGGTACGAGCACTTCATCTGCTTCGCCCGCCAGCTGCGGGACACCACCGCGGCAGGCCGGGTGCCGCCGATGGACGCGCTCATCGCCCGGACGCGGGTCATGGACGAGTGGCGCGCCTTCCCCGGCCTAGACCCCGACCTGCCCGCGGAGCTCCTGCCGTCCGCGTGGCCGCGGGCGCAGGCCCGCGAGCTGTTCATCGGGTGCTACGACCTGCTCGGCCCGCTGGCCGCCCGGCGGGTCCGGCAGATCATCACCCGGTACAGCCCGGACCTGGCCGGACGGGCCGCTTACCACAGCTCGGAGCTGAAGCTGAGCGCCGCGCCCGACCCCGCGAGCGCTTAGGGCTGGCGAGCGCTTAGGGCTTGCGGCCGACGCCGCCGAACGCGTCGAGCTCGGCGGGCGGGCCGCCCGGGGCCGGGTCGGGTCGCCAGCGCGGGCACGAGACCACGCCGGGTTCCACCAGCTCCAGGCCATCGAAGAAGCTGGCGATCTCCGCCGGGGTCCGCTGCACGTACGGGAGCGCCCCGCTGTCGTTGTAGTCCTGGGTGGCCTGCTCGAGCTCTTCTCTGGCGATCACGCTGGTGCCGTCGTTGAGGGACAGGTAGCTGCCGGACGGCAGGCCAGCTAGCAGGCCGCGCACGATCGAGCGGGCCTGGTCGATGTTGACGACGTGGCCCAGGACGCCGCTCAGGATCAGCGCGATCGGCCTGGTGAAGTCCAGCGTGTCCGCGGCCTCGGCCAGGATCTTGTCCGGATCGCGCAGGTCGGCGTGGACGTAGGCGGTGGCGCCCTCCGGCGTGCTGGTCAGCAGGGCCCGGGCGTGGGCCAGCACGAGCGGGTCGTTGTCGACGTAGACGATGCGGGCGTCGGGCGCGATCCGCTGGGCGACCTGATGAGTGTTCTCCGCGGTCGGCAGGCCGGTGCCGACGTCGAGGAACTGCCGGATACCCGCGTCGTCGGCCAGGTAGCGGATGCTGCGGATCAGGAAGCTCCGTGAGGCGCGGGCGATGTCCCGCATGCCCGGGAACGTCGCCTCCCACGCATCGCCGGCCGCGCGGTCGACGGCGAAGTTGTCCTTGCCGCCCAGCCAGTAGTTCCAGATCCGGGCCGAGTGCGGCACGGTCGTATCGATGCCGGTCTGGGCCGTGTCATCGCCGTCTGGGCCGCCTGGGACGGCGGCACGGTCGTCGGTCATCAGGAATCCTCGGGAGAGAGGGGAGGTTTGCCCGGGGCAAGACAGCGCCACTATATCCCGGCGCCCGGCGGGTCATCCGGCGAAGCGGACTCACAGGAAGGCCTGCAGCGTGTCGCCGGAGATCTCGTACATGCGCAGCACCTCCAGGGCCACGCCGATCCGCAGCGTGGCGGCCGCGTCGTCGGCGAACTCGCCCAGCATGCGCTCCAGCTTCGTCACCCGGTATCGCATGGTGTTGTAGTGGTAGTGCAGGATGCGGGCCGATTCAGCCACGTTGAACCGGGTGCTGGACAGCACCGCCAATGACTTGAGCAGGTCCGAGCGGGCCGGCTCGGGCAGGTCGAGCACCGGGCCGAGCGTGTCGTGCACGAAGGCCCGCAGCTCGGCCTGGCTCACGTTGCTGATCAGCCGGTACAGTCCGAGCCCGGCGAAGCTCGTGACCGCGCCGCTGCCGTTGAGCCGCTGGCCGACCTGCAGCGCGACCCGGGCCTCTTCGTACAGCCGCGGGATGTCCAGCGGCCCCGCGCCGACCTGGCTGACGCCCACCGAGTAGGCCCGCCCGGTCGACCCGGTCATGTCCGCGTGGATCTTGCGGGCCAGCGCGGCCGCGTCGGCGATGCCCACCACGGCTACCAGCTCGGTGGCGAAGCCGGCCACCGCCGCGTCCCGGTCCCGGTCGCGGACGGCCCGGGTCCACAGCTCGACCGCGCGCAGCACGGAGGCCTCCTGCGGGTGGGAGGCATCCCCGCCCTGTTCGGCGCCCCCGGGTTCGATCTCATGGTGCCGGGCGACCAGCACGGTCAGCGGGCGCCGCAGGTCCCAGCCGAACCTGACCGCCCGCTCCAGCGCCTGATCCATGTTGCCCGCCGTGCCGGTGACCAGGTCGTGCAGCGCGTTCGAGGCGAACTGCTGCTCGACGGCGAGCACGGCCAGGTCGCGGGTGATCTCCAGCGCGGCCACCAGCGCCGCCTGCTCGACCGCGACTCCGGCCATCCCGGGCAGGCCCTGCGTGCCGCCGACGGCGAGCACCCACCCGTGCCGCATCTCGCCGGCCCGGATGACCGCGGCCGCCCAGGGCGTGCCGGTCCCGGCGTCCTTGTGCACGCCCGCGACCAGCCAGCCGGTGTTCACCCGGCCGCTGCCCTCCCGGACGTACTGAGCCCGCACGTCCTGAGCCTGGGCCGCGGACCGCGTGGTGGCCAGCGGATACCCGGCCGGGTCGCAGATCACCACGTCGGCACCGGGCAGGATCTCGGCCAGCTCGCCGGACAGCCGGGCCAGGCCGCCGCCGGTCAGCGCGACGCGCAGGAACGCGTCGTGGATCTGCTGCCTGCGGGCCAGCGCGGCCGCCTGCCGGTTGACGATCGTCTCGAACGTCTGGCTCAGCACGTCGTCCAGCGGCGACGTGGGCGGGATGACCAGGATGGGGAAGGCGGCCCGGTCGGCCAGCTCCACCGCGTCCTGGGGTACCTCGGCCAGGTACTCGTCCAGCTTGACGCCGAGCCCGGCCAGCCCCTTGGCGGCCAGCTGCTCGATCAGCCGGCCGAACTCCCCCGGCTGCCTGGGCAGCGGGTATCCGGTAGTCAGCAGGAACTCGTCCTGCTTGGTCCAGCGGACGATGTTCGGCACGGTCATGACGTTGAGCCGCCGGACCACCCGGTTGAGCCCGTCGGCGCCGGCGATGATCCGGGTCCCGCGCATGGCGTCCTGGCCGAGCATCTCGCGCACGGTCAGCCCGTCGACCGGAACCTGCCCGCCGCGCCGGCGGCGCCCGGGCAGCGAGACGACGCTGGCCCGCCCGCTGTCCCTGGGCATGGCCTCAGCCCGGACCGCCGGCCGACGGCGCGGCCGGCGCAGGCGGTGCGGCTGACGCGGGCGGCGCGGCTGGCATGGCCGAAGCGGGCGGCGCGGGCGGCAGCCCCGGCTGGCTCGCGCACGGGTCCTCGACCAGGCCGCGGGCCCAGGCCAGGTCGGCGGCGCTCGGCTCGTACTCGCCGTTCACGTCGAGCAGCTGCATGGGGTTGTCGGTGATCATCCGGGTCACCTTGTCGGCCGGCACCCCCTTCTCGAAGATGGTCTGGGCGAAGATGCGCAGCGCCTCGGACGGCAGCGGGTTGTGCCGCTGCCCGGTGTCGGAGACGAGCAGGCAGCGGGACGCCCCGATCCGCTCCACGCTCTGCACGATCTTCTCCGGCGCGGCGTACTGCCAGGCCGGCGACACGGTGCAGTAGCCGAACTCGGGCATCGCCCCCATACGGGCGACTTCCTCCAGGGTGTCCAGGTCGAGGTTGGGCACCCGGAAGTAGGGGTGGGTGATGACGATCTTCTCCACGCCGACCGACCGGGCCTCGCGGACCAGCGCGACGATCTCCCGCGGGGCCAGGTGCGAGGTGCCGAGGATCGCGCCGTACTGGGCGACCAGCTCGAGCACCTCCTTGACCTCGGGCCGGAGCTTGCCCTTCTTGTCGGCCACCCAGATCCCCTCGGCCTGGCTCCGGCCGCCCTGCTGGGAGTCGTAGCCGCCGGTGCCGCCGTGGATCTCGGCGTGATAGCCCGCGTCCACGGTGGGCATCCACACCTCCTTGCCGCCGAGCCGCAGCGACGCCTCCACGGCGGCGGCGTTGATCCCGCCTACGTAGTAGTTCAGCACGATCCCGCCGAACACGCGGATGCCCGGGATGACCCGTTGCACCAGGTACGCGCGCGACACGGTGTTCTCGTGATGGCACTTGAGCAGGATGGCCTTCATGCCCGCGTCGCGGGCGGCCCGTACGATGTCGAAGTCGTCGGCCAGCCGGGGAAACAGGTCAGGGAACGGGTGGCAGTGCAGGTCCACCGAGCCCGCCACGTCGATCAGCGGCCCGCCGTAGGTGCGCTTGGTCATGGAGTCCTCCCGGTGCTGAGACTAAATGTGGGTGTCCCGGTGCGGTATGTCAATGTTTGCCATCTGAAGGCCTGGTCCTTGGGCAGTTAGTGCCGCCCGGCGGGCGGCTCTCGCCGGCGTCCGGTGAACAGCACGGCGACCCGGTCGTGGTCGCTGATCTGGCCGGAGCGCCGCAGCTCGAGCAGCCCGGCCAGGCCGGAAGAACCGGTCGGGTCGACCTGGATCCCGGTCGACGCCACGGCCAGCCGGCTGGCCTCGGTCAGCGAGTCCTCGCTCACCACCAGCGGCCGGCCGCCGGTCAGCAGCATGCCTTCCACCACGGCCCGCCAGTCGTAGGTCTCATCGTCGAGGATGCCGGTGGCCACGCTGGCGGGCTGCTCCGCCCAGGGCTGCATGAACGCCGACCGGTGCGCCGTGGCCTCGGCCATGGCCCGCTTCACCCCGTCCGGGCCCGGCTCATCGGGCAGCAGCGCCCGGACCCGGTGGTAGGCCCGCTCCAGCGGATGTGCGCCGGTCGTCTGTACGGTGTGGATGGCGGGCATCCGGCCGAGCGCACCCAGCTCCGCCGCCTCGCGCAGCGCCTGAACGCAGGAGCTGGCCAGCGCTCCCCCGCCGACCTGGACGATCAGGTGATCCAGGTGGCCGCGTTCCCTCGACAGGTCGGTCACGAGCTCGTAGCCCAGGGTCTGGCCGCCCTCGATGGCGAGCCCGTTCTCCGGGCCCTGGGTGGTGAACGGCAGCGCCCCCCGCGCCAGTTCCTGCCGCAGGCGCAGGTAGGTCGGGTCGCCGGGGGTGCCGGGCTGGCGCGGGCAGGTGACCACGGCGGCCTGGAGCTCGCGCAGCCGGGCGGTCAGGCCGGCGTCGGCCTCGGGCGGCACGAACACGGTCAGCCCCCAGCCCCCGGCCCGGGCCACCGCCGCCGCCGCCAGGGCCGCGTTCCCGCAGCTGGCGATGGCCAGCTCCCGGCGGCGGCCGGGGTCCAGGAGGCCGCAGCGCTCCATGACCGCCAGGTGGATGAGCACGCCCATCAGGTGGCGGCCCTTGTGCGAGCCCGACACGTTCGGTGTCTCGTCCTTGACCCACACCCCGCCCACGGCGGAGAAGGCCAGGGCCTCGCTCAGTTCCGGGCTGCGGAAGAACGGCGTGGCGCGGAACCCGCGGCCGTCCACCGCGGCGACCGACGCGTCGAGCGAGGCGACCAGGTCGCGGTAGCCGGCGTCGGGCAGGCCCCGGGCCCGGGCCACGTGCCGGGAGTGCATGAGCGCGCGGTAGCGCAGGAACGGGTTCGCCTCGGGCCCGGCGGGAAAGCGGGCCCGGTCCAGGCTGAGGACCCGGGTCAGCACGTGGTCGGCGTCATCGGTTCCGGCCCGCGGGCACCGGAACGGGTAGGGGTCAGCCGGGCCGGCCACGTAGCCGCACCCGGCGCAGCAGATCGTGCTGGCCGGCGGCGTCATCTGGCCACGGCCAGGCCGGTCCGCTCGTTGAACTCGGTGATCATGGCGTCCCACGCGGGCAGCAGGTCACGCAGGCCGGTCCAGAAGCGCTGATCCCGCCGCGCCTCGAAGTCGGCCAGTGACACGCCCTGCTGCTCGACCCAGGTGTAGTAGCCGAGGTTGAAGATGCGGTTCCGGTCGGCCAGCGTGGTCTCCAGCAGGTCGTCGGGGCCGGTGCCGAGCATCCAGCGGCCGAACACCCCGGCCGCGTCGGCCCGCGCGAAACCGTCTGGGAAGTCGCGGGCGGCGATTCGCTCACGCTCGCTCCCGTACATCCCGGCCCCGTCGGTCGCCACCGTGATGATCACGTCGTCCGGCCCGAGGCGCAGGTACTTCGCCGTCTTCACGGCGGCCAGGATGTTGCAGATGCTGGACAGCCCGAAGGCGGGCAGTTCCCGCAGGACCGGCTCGGGGACCCGCCGCCGCGTGCGGAGGTATTCGACCCCCTCCCGGGCCGCGAACAGCACCGACAGCTGGTCGGTGGCCCGGTCGGAGATCCCGGCCACCAGGTCGGTATTGAGCACGTTGTGGATGAGCGGGATGTGCTTGTCGCCGATGCCCTGGATGTTGTGCTCGCCGAAGCCGTTGGCCAGCATGGTCGGGCACTCGAGGGCTTCGGCGGCGACGATCTTGGCGCCGTGGCGCTCCTTGAGGTAGTCACCGGCGCCGAGCGTGCCGGCCGATCCGGAGGCCGACACGAAGGCGCGCAGCCGCAGGCCCGGCTCGACCTCGGCCAGCGAGTCGAACACGGCCCCGAGGGCCCGGCCGGTGCACTGGTAGTGGACGAGGTGGTTACCGAACTCCGCGAACTGGTTGAAGATGACGTGGCCGGGGTCGGCGGCCAGTTCGGCGCACTTGTCGTAGATCTCCTTGACGTTGCTCTCGGTTCCGGGCGTGCGGATGATGTCGCCGGGGTCGGTGACCCAGTCCTCGAGCCAGGCGAACCGCTCCCGGCTCATGCCCTCGGGCAGCACGGCCACCCCTCGGCAGCCCATCAGAGCGGAGATCGCCACCCCGCCCCGGCAGTAGTTCCCGGTCGAGGGCCAGACGGCCCGGTCCCAGGCCGGATCGAACGCGCCGGTGACGACGCGGGGTACCAGGCACCCGTAGGCGGCGAGGACCTTGTGCGCCCGGATCATCGGGAACAGGTCGCCGAGGGCCACCACGATCCGCGCGGGCACCCCGGTGAGCTCGGCGGGCAGGACCACGTGCACCGGCACGGCGGCCTGGCCGGCCCGATCGCGGTCGTTGTACCAGTGCACCCGGAACAGGTTCCCTGGATCAGCCCGGTCCGGGTTCACCTCCTGCAGCGGTTCGCGGATCGCGGCGGGGATGCTGTCCGGCGCGGCCAGCTGGGCGAAGGTGGGCAGCAGGACGCCGGCCGAGCGGAACCGGTCGACGGCGCGATGATAGGTGTCGCGGTCGATGACGTCGTGCTCGAGCCCCAGGGATGTCATGTCAGGCCTCGCTGATCAGAATTCGGTGATGACGGAGAAGCCGAGCGTCTCGTAGGAGTCCATCGCGTCGAGCACCTCGCTGGCCTGCTCGAGCGGCAGCGTCTGGCCGACGATCCGGGCTGGCTGCAGGACTCCGGTCGCCACCAGCCCGAGCAGCCGCGGGTAGTCCACGTGCGGGTTTCCGACGCTTCCGGCGATCTCGATCTCGTTCTCGATGATGTGGTCAAGCGGAATCCGCACGTATCCCCGCTCGGCCTGGCTGGTCAGGCCGACCTGGACCAGCCGTCCGCCCTTGCGCAAGGACAGCACGGCCGACTCGACGAGCGAGGCGACCCCGAGGCCGCCGATGGCCAGGTCAGCCCCGCCGCCGGTGATGTCCTTGATGGCCGCCACCGGGTCCTGCGCGGCGGCGTTGACGACGTGCGACGCGCCCTCGGCGGTGGCCTTCTCCAGCTTGGCGCCGGCCAGGTCAACCGCGATGACCCGGCCGCCGAGCGCGGCCGCGATCTGCACGGCCGACAGGCCGATGCCGCCCGCGCCGTGCACCGCGACCCACTGCCCGGCGGTCAGCCCGCCCTGCCGGGTCACGGCGTGGAAGGCCGTCATGTAGCGGCAGCCGATGGCCGCCGCGGACAGCGCGTCGATGCTGTCCGGCAGCTTGATGCAGTTGAAATCCGCGTTGCGGATCGCGGCGTACTGGGCGTAGCCGCCGTCGTGGGTCAGGCCGAGGAATTCCATGTCGTCGCAGAGATTGGACCGGCCGTTCAGGCAGTAGCCGCATCGGCCGCACGACTCGTGAAACGGGGTCGTCACCCGGTCCCCGGCCCTGACCCGGGATACGCCCGGGCCGACCGCCATCACCGTGCCGCCCAGCTCGTGCCCCATGACCAGCGGCAGCGTCGGGGTCAGGCCCACCCAGTCCCAGTCACCGTTCCATACGTGCCAGTCGGTCCGGCAGATTCCTTCCGCTTCGACACCGATGACCACCTCGCCCGCTCCCGGTACGGGATCGGGCAGGTCGGCAAGCTCCAGCGGCCGCCGCCGCTCGACCAGTCTGGCCGCCTTCACGTCGGGTGCTCCTCTCGTGTGCCGCGGGCACGCTCGTCCAGCAGTGTTGAGTCCAGCAGTGTTGAGTCCAGCAGGGCGAGGACCCGCTCGGGGGTCATCGGCAGCCGGTCCGGGCGGACGCCGATCGCGTCCTGGATGGCGCTGGCGATGGTGGCGGCCACGTTCCCGATCGGCGGCTCGCCGATCCCGCGCGCTCCCAGCGGGCCCTTGCCCTCGCCGCTTTCCACGATGTCGACCAGGACGTCGGGGAAATCCTGGACGTTCGGGATCAGGTAGTTGGCGAACAGGGCCGCCTGCACGTATCCGTCCTCGATGGCCATGTCCTCGGTGAGCGCGTAGCCGAGGCCCTGCATGGCCCCGCCCTGGATCTGCCCCTGCACCCGCATCGGGTTGATGGCGCGGCCCACGTCATGGCAGGCCGCGTAGCGCAGCACCGTGACCTGCCCGGTCTCGACGTCGACCTCCACGTCGGCCGCGTGCGTGCCGTAGGTGTAGTCGGGGAACGTGTCGCCCTGCCCGGTGCGCGGGTCGAACGAGCCGGCCTCGGCCCGCCAGGTCGACAGGTGCGCGGTGCTGATGGCCCGCTTATCGCAGGCGGCGGCCAGCTCGGCCAGGGTGATGCTCACGCCGGCCTCGGCTGAGCCGCCGTCGGCGCCGGGCCGCGCGCCGCTGGCGCCGGCAGGCCGGACCCGGCCCGCGGCGAACTCCAGGTCGTCGGCGGGCACGCCGAGCAGGTCGGCCGCCACCGGCGCCATCCGGTCGCGCAGTTCGCGGGCGGCGTGCAGGACCGCGTTACCGGACATGTACAGCTGGCGGGTGGCGAACGTGCCGCCGGCCGGCGGGTTGAGCGCGCTGTCGCCGATGTAGATGCTGATGTCGTCCAGCGGCGCGCCGAGCACCTCGGCGGCGATCTGGCACAAGCTGGCCGCCTGGCCGGCGCCGAGATCGGTGACGCCGGAGCGGATCAGCAGGGTCCCGTCGGCCTGCAGGCTCAGCCAGGCCGAGGCGCGGTCGCGGAACCAGATGGTCCGGCCGTAGGGGTGCCGGTTACAGCCGATGCCCCGCCCGGTCAGCTTGCCCGGCCCGGACGGCCGGGGCGGCTCGCCGAGCAGGGCGAGCGCGCGGTGCATGGTCTGCGCCACCTCCACGCAGGTGTCGAGGCGTTCCCCGGTGGGCAGCAGGTCGCCCTTGGCCAGGAAGTTGCGCTCGCGCAGCTCGGTGCGGGACAGGCCGAGGCGGGCGGCCAGCTCGTCCAGCTGCGACTCGTAGCCGAGCACGATCTGCATGGCGCCGAACCCGCGGAAGGCACTGGCCGGCACGTTGTTGGTGAACACCGCGGTGGAGGTGATGCTGGCGTTGGGCACCCGGTACGGCCCGCACGCGCAGGCCGCGGCGGCGAACAGCACCCGGGGCGACAGGTTGGGGTAGGCCCCGGCGTCGCCGAGGATCTCGACCTGCTGGGCGGTGATGGTTCCGTCGCGGTCCGCCCCGGTCCGGTACCGCATGATGAACGGGTGCCGCTTGGTGCTGGCCACCAGCGACTCCTGCCGGTCCCAGATCATCCGTACCGGCCGCCGGGTGTGCCAGACCAGCAGGGCCAGGTACGGCTCGACGGTCATGTCCTCCTTGCCGCCGAAGCCGCCGCCCATGTACGCGGCGATGACCCGGACCTTGCTCTGCGGCAGCCCCAGGATCTGCGCGATCATGGCCGCGTGCTCGATGACCTGGGTGGACACGCGCAAGGTGAGCACGCCGTTCTCCAGCCAGCCCACCCCGGCCTCGGGTTCCAGGTAGGCGTGCTCGACGTGCTGGCTGCGGTACTCCCCCTCGATCACCACGTCGGCGGCGGCCAGCGCGCCGGCCACGTCGCCGCAGTGGATCTGCCAGCTGACCAGGGTGTTGCCCACGTCGTGTACCCGCGGCGCGCCCTCGGCGCGGGCCGAGGTGACGTCAAACACGCCGGGCAGTTCCTCGTAGTCGACGGCGACCAGCTCGGCGGCCTCGTGGGCGATCTGCTGGGTCACGGCGGCCACCACGGCCACCGGTTCGCCCATGTACCGGACCCGGTCCTGCGCCAGCACCGGCATGGTCACCTGCAGCTCGGCCAGGCCGCCGCTGGCCAGCTCGACGATCTGGTTGCTCGGCACGTCGGCGGCGGTGAGCACGGCGACCACGCCGGGCAGCGCCCGGGCCGCGGTGACGTCGATACTGGTGATCCGCGCGCTGGGCAGCGAGCTGCGGACGATCCGGCCGTGCAGCATGCCCGGCAGCTGCCAGTCCGCCGCGTAGTGCAGCGACCCCTTGACCTTGTCCACGAAGTCGTGGTGGGCCGGTGAGGTGCCGACCACCCGGTAGGCCGACCGGGGCTCGGTGAGCGGCTCGCCGGTCGTCATGACTCGGCCACCCGGTCGGCGTACTCCTCGACGGCGTCGAGGATCTTGGTGTAGCCGGTGCACCGGCACAGGTTGCCGACCAGCGCGTACCTGATCTCGGCGCGGCTGGGCCTGGCCTGGCCTCGGCTAGCAGAGCGGCGTACCAGGTCCAGCGAGGTCAAGATCATGCCGGGGGTGCAGAAGCCGCACTGCGAGGCGCCGCGGCGCAGGAAGCACTCCTGCAGCGGGTGCATGGCCTCACCGGGGCCCATCAGGCCGCGCAGCGTGGTCACCTGGTGGCCCGCGGCCTGCACGGCCAGGGTGAGGCAGCCGTTCACCGGCTCGCCGTCCAGCAGGACCGTGCAGGTGCCGCAGACACCCTCGCCGCAGCCGTAGCGGACGTCGGCCAGGCCGAGCTCGTCGTGCAGCACGTCGAGCAGGGTGTCCGACGGCACGATCCAGACCTCGTGGTCGGTCCCGTTGACGCTGAGCACGATCTGCCGCTTGTTCACGGGCCGTCCCCCGTCGCGCGGGCGGCGGCCTGGCGGAGCGCGCGGGCGGTGAGCACCCGCACCAGCCGCCGCCGGTAGGCCGCGGACGCGTGCACGTCGGAGGGCGGCTCCAGGGTTTCCGCGATCCGGGCGGCGGTCTCGTCGGCGCCGCCGCCCGCCAGCTCCGGGTCGGCGAGCACCACCCGGTCCGCCACCCCGGCCAGGGCGACGCGCGCGGCGGCGATCTCGTCGGTCCGCTCGTCCACCTCGACCACGGCGGCCACGGCCACGATCGCGAAGTCCGAGGTGCGCCGGACCATCTCGTGGAACGACCAGCCCTGCCGGGGCCGGGCGACCGGGATCAGCACGTCGGTGATGATCTCTTCGGTATCGAGGGTGGTGGCCCAGTAGCCGGCGAACAGCTCGCTGACCGGCACCGTGCGGTCGCCGTCGGGACCGCGCGCCACGACCCGGGCCCCGGTGGCCAGCGCGCAGCAGCCGATCTCGGAGGTCGGATCGGCGTGCGCCAGGCTGCCGCCGATCGTGCCGCGGTTGCGGACCCGCACGTTCCCGACGTGCCGCACCGCCTCGGCGAGCAGCGGGCAGTGCTGGCGTACCAGGTCGTGCTCGAGCAGGACGCGGTGCCGGGTCAGGCTGGGCAGCCGGAGCAGGTCCCCGGTGCGCGACGGCGGGCGCCGGTCGGCCAGGTTGATGTCGATCAGCAGCTCGGGACGGGCGAGCCGGAGGTTGAGCATCGGCATCAGGCTTTGCCCGCCGGCCAGGATCTTCGCCTCCTGGGCGCTGGCGGCCAGCAGGCGCACCGCCTCGTCGTAGCTGCCGACGGCTACGTACTCGAAGGCGGGTGCCACCATCCGCGCTACCTGGCCACGGCCTGCAGGCGCGCGACCGCGGCGGCCAGCACCGCCTGGTTGCTGGTCACCACGGGCAGGCCCAGCCGCTCGGCGATGGCCGGCCGGACGGCCATCGCACCGAAGTTCGTGCAGGAGGCGAAGACCAGGTCGATGGTGCCGCCCGCGGCCAGCGGCCCGAGGGCCCGGGCCGCGAAGGCCACGATCTCGTCCGGCCCGACCTCCGCGATCTGGAAGTTGTCGGTGATGCCGAGCCCGGTGATCGCCGCGACCTGGGTTCCGTCGGCCTCGATGCTGGCCTTGATCTTCTCGTTCAGCTCATCGACATAGGGCGTGATCACGCCGATGCTGGCTGCGCCGGACGCCTCGATCGCGGTCCGGACCGCGCCGATGGTGGACACCGTTGGCGCGCCAGTCAGCTCGCTGATCCGCTGGCACAGCTCGGTGTCGTATTCGTTGCCGCGCAGCGCCCCGGCGCTGGTGCAGCCGAACACCACGATGTCGGGCCGCGCGGTACCCAGGTCGCGCGCGGCGGGCAGCGCGAACTCATCCAGCATCCGGTTCTCGCCCGCCGCGGTGGTGTCCTCCATGTACATCCGCGCCGTATGCAGGGCGGTGCCCGGCGGCAGGTCGCGGGCGAAGTCCACCTCCATCATGGTGTTGGAGGACGGGATCATCAGCCCGACCCGGGCGGGCCGGGCGTTCATGATGTCTCCACGGCAACTCGGACGGGGCCGTCGCGCAGCTCGCGGTAGATGGCGACCTCCTCCGGCGTCGGCGGCTCGAGCTCGGTGATCTCGTCGCTGAGCAGCAGCTCGAATCCGGTCTGCGCGCGGACCTGGGCGACGCTCACGCCCGGCTGCAGCGCGCACAGCCGCATCCGGCGGCTGGCCGGCTCGAAGTCGAGCAGGGCCAGGTCGGTGACCACGGCCCCGAGCCGGCCGGTCACCAGCCCGGCCCGGGCCCGGCTGTCACCGCCGGACAGGTAGCCGGGGCTGGTGATGAAGTCGACCCGCTCCACGAAACGCCGCGGCTCGTGCTGGGTCACGATCAGCACCTCGTTACACAGCGAGATGATGTCGTTCGCGCCGCCGCTGCCCGGCAGCCGTACTCGCGGCCGCTCCATGGTGCCGATCACGCTGGTGTTGATGTTCCCGTACATGTCGACTTGGGCGGCGCCGAGGAAGCCGTAGTCGAAGTAGCCTCGCTGCGCGTACAGGAAGATGTCGGTGATGTCGGTCAGCATCTGCGCCCCGAAGGCGGCGCGCATCTCGTTGGTGGAGATCGGCAGCTTGCCCGGCAGCAGCGTGGTCCCGATAATGCCGCCTTCCAGCACGATGGTCAGGTGCGGCGCGTGCCGGTGCCGGGCCACCGCGGAGGCCAGCAGCGGCATGCCCACGCCGGCGAAGACCACCTTGTGGTCGGCCAGCAGACGGCTGGCCGTGATCGCCATCAGCTCCTCGCCGGTGATGTCGACGGTGATGTGGACGGTGACGTCGCTCATCGCGGGGTCAGCTCCCTGGCGTCGGCCGCCAGCGCGGCCAGCCGGGCCGGCCCGGCCGCGGCGACGAATCCGGCGAAGTCGGCGTGCGCGTCCACGTTCTCCTCCACGTAGCGCAGGCCCGCGGCCGGGCCGTGCTCCTTGGCCGCGGCGGCGTACCCGTCGAAGTGCCGCAGGTCCGGCCCGTAGCGGCCGTAACACTCGTGCGGGTACGCCCCGTGCGGGGCCGCCACCACGGCGTCGACGGCGAAGTGCGGCAGCATGGTGCGGTCCGGGCGGGCGGCGATCTGTTCCGTGCTGACGATCTGCTCCGCGCTGACGATCACCGTGCGGGCGGCCCGGGCCATGTCGACGTCCATGTGCTGGTAGCCGTCGACCTGCACGTTGCCGAGCATGTCGGCCCGGTGGGCGTGGATGAGGGCCACGTCGGGGTTGAGGGCCGGCACCGCGGCCAGCCGTTCCCCGGTGTACGGGCAAGCGACGGTCTGCAGGTCGAGCCGGGCGGCCAGGTCGGAGCCGAGCATGGTCAGGGTGGGCAGGAACGGCACGCCCATCGCGCCGGCCTTGTAGCGCAGGCCCATGGCCAGGTGGCTCCACTCGTCGTAGGCGACCTCGCCGCGCTCGACGTAGTGCCGGAAGATCGGGGCCAGCCCCCAGGGCAGGCCGATGCCGACCCAGCTGGAGACGATCCGGTCGAGCGCGCCGGTGGACAGGAAGAGCTCGATCTCGTAGCAGGCCAGCGGGCGGGACACGGTGAGGTGCCGGCGCCGCTGCCGCAGCAGCGCGAACACCAGCGCCATCGGCGTCCGCGAGTACAGCGTCCCGCCGATCGCGACGTGGTCGCCGTCGCCGATGAGCTGCACCGCCGCCTCGGCGGTCATCCGCTTATCCACCTTGTCCGCCGCCGGCCGCCCGGCCGCCCTGTCCATCTTCGGCCGCTCGGACCGGGCCGCGAGCACGGCGACGTGCTCCATCAGTCCGTCCCCGCGCGGACCCGGACCCGCGGTTCGAGCAGCGGCAGCACCTCGATGGCCAGCCGTTGCACCTGCTCGAGCTCATAGTTGTACGGGCAGAACACCAGGTGCTTGACCCCGGCCTCGAGGTAGGCGGCGATCTGCTCGGCGCACTGCCCGGGGGTGCCGCGGACCGCCGATTCCGGCGTGGCCTCGCTCCAGGCCGGCACGTCGAAGTAGTCGCCGACGTACTCGCGGGCCCGCCGGGTCGCCTCCTCGTAGGAGTCGCCGATGCACAGCGGGACCTGCGCGACCAGGTTGAGCTGGTCCGGGTCGCGGCCAGCGTCCTCGGCGTAGCCGCGGATCCGGGACCACGCGCCGGCGATCGAGGGCGGCGTGTAGAAGTAGGTCACCCAGCCGTCCGAGCGGGTGCCCACCCGGCGCAGCACCCGGTCCACGTACCCGCCGATGAGCACCTGCGGCCGGGGCCGGGGCCGGGGCAGCATCCGCACGTGCGAGAGGACGCGGCCGTCCCATTCGCCGCTCACGTCGTCCTCGTCCCACAGCCGGTACAGCAGGTCCAGGTTGCGCTCGAAGATCTGGCCCCGCTGGGCGAACGGCACCGCGGTGGCGTGGAACTCCCGCTCGTACCAGCCGGCCGCGACGCCGAGCATGAGGCGCCCGCCGCTGCCGAGCTGGATGGTGGCCGCGGTCTTGGCCAGGATGGCCGGCTCCCGGATCGGCAGCACCAGGATGCCGGTGCCGAGCATGACCCGGCTGGTCCGCGCGGCCACCATGCTCAGCGTGGTCAGCGCCTCCAGGAACGGGAACGGCCGCCGAGCCCCGAGGAACAGGTGGTCCCAGGCCCAGACCGACGCGAAGCCGAGTTCCTCGGCGGTGATCGCGTACGCGCAGACGGCGTCCATGTCCGGGACCTTCGTCTCCGGGGTGAAGTTCTCTAGAGCCAAGCCGAACTCGACACTCATTGGCGAGCCTCCAGGCAGGTGGGCGGCGCCGGGTCATCCGGGAGCGGGCCGTGCTCACCCGGCTTACCCCAGAATCGTATGCACGTGCGGCCGGCCGCTTCATTGGCGGCTCCTGCCAGCAACCCTGGCCATTCTTCGGCAACCAGTGCCATATCGCTGGCCCCGCCGGAACCGGGATAGTGACGATAATGCCAGGCCTGTACCGTCCCTGGGCCCAGCGGTAATGAGGAGATGCCATGAGCTCTGCATCTGACCTGGAAGCGACTAGAGCGCACGATGAACCGCTGATCCTGGAGCGTCACGGGATCGACTACATCCCGCCGGATGAACGCCACGGCAAGCCCAACACGCTGTTCACGTTCTGGGCGGCCAGCAACGTGCAGATCCTCGCGGTCTCGGTCGGCGTCCTGGCCATCGTCTTCGGCCTCAGCCTGCCCTGGGCAATCTTCGCGATCATCGTCGGGAACGCGGCCGGCGGGCTGTACATGGCGCTGCACTCGGTGCAGGGCCCCCGTCTCGGCCTGCCGCAGATGATGCAGTCCCGAGCCCAGTTCGGGATGTACGGGACCGCGCTGCCGAACCTCATCGTGGTCCTGATGTACATCGGCTACTTCACCTCCAGCGCGATCCTGGGCGGGCAGGCCGTGGCCACCCTGCTGCACGTGACCACGGCCGAGGGCATCATCATCATCAACGCCTTCGTGCTGCTCATCACGTGGTTCGGCTACGACATGTTCCACACCTACAACCGGATCGTCACGTACCTGTCGACCGCGATGTTCGTCGCCATCCTGGTCAAGCTGCTGACCATCCTGCCCGCGCACCAGGCGGCCGGGGACAACTCCGCGGGCAACGTCCTGCTGGCCATCTCGGTGTTCGTCGCGTGGCAGGTCACCTGGGCGCCGTACGTCTCGGACTACTCGCGCTACATGCCGGAGGACACCCCCGCCGTGAAGACCTTCGCCTACACCTACATCGGGTCGGTAGGCGGCGCGGCCCTGCCCATGTGCATCGGGGCCATCGCGGCGGTGGTGGCCGACAAGGCGGTGACCACGAACGCCCCCGACTACCTGGCCGGCCTGTTTTCCGTCAAGTGGCTGTTCCTGATCATCATCATCCTGGGCGTCGGCTCCGGGAACTTCGGTAACCTCTACGGGCCGTACCTCACGTTCATGGCGATCATCTCGCCGTCGGGCAAGCTCGCGTCCAAGACCACCGGCCGGTCCGCCCGGCTCATCGCCACCACCGTGGTCGCGATCATCGGCACGCTCATCGCGATCAAGGCGAGCAGCAACTTCATCACCGACCTGTCCAACTTCCTGGTCTTCACGCTCTACCTGCTGGTGCCGTGGACCGCGATCAACCTGACCGACTTCTACGTGATCCGGCACGGGCGCTACGACATACCCGAGCTGTTCAAGACCGACGGCATATACGGGCAGGTCAACTGGTTCGCGCTGATCGTGTACGCGCTGACGGTCCTGGTCGAGTGGCCGTTCATGAACAACGCATGGATCGTCGGCGCAGCGGCCAAAGCCCTCGGGGGCGCGGACATCGCGTGGATCGTGGGCTTCGTCTTCGCCGGCGTCGTCTACTACATCGGCGCACGGCTCGGGATAGCAACCCCGGCCCGGTCCCGGCACGGCTCCAAGGTCCTCACCGGGAAGGGCGCCTGACCAGTCCCGAGGTCGGTGAACCCGGGTCCGTTCGGCAGATAGATCTTTTATTCTTCCGAACGGGCCATGGTCTTACGGTGCGATGATCGCGCGGGGCCTAGCCCGGGGGCCAAGGCGCGGGCCGGGTCTCTTGGGGCCGGGCACATGGACCGCGGGGCCGGGCGGGCGGATGATGACAGGCGACGACGCGGGAGGTCACATGAAGACCAGGGCAGCGGTGCTCCGGGACATGGGCAAGGACTGGGAGATCATCGAGCTGGACCTCGACCCGCCCAAGGAGGGCGAGGTGCTGGTCCGGTTCGTCGCCGCGGGCCTGTGCCACTCCGATGATCACCTGCGCACCGGCGACATCCCGGTCCGCTACCCGATCGTGGGCGGGCACGAGGGCGCCGGGATCGTCGAGGAGGTCGGTGCCGGGGTGAGCCGGCTCAAGCCCGGCGACCACGTGGTCTGCTCGTTCCTGCCGACGTGCGGGCACTGCCGGTTCTGTGCCCGCGGCATGACCAACCTGTGCGACCTGGGCGCGCTGTTCTTCGACAACTGCCTGCCGGACGGGACGTTCCGGTTCCACGCCGAGGGCGAGGACTTCGGCCAGATGTGCCTGCTCGGCACGTTCTCGCAGCGGTCGGTGTTGTCCGAGCACTCCTGCGTCAAGATCGACGACGACCTGCCGCTGGCGACGGTCGCGCTGGTCGGCTGCGGGGTGCCGACCGGGTGGGGCACCGCGGTGAACGCGGGCGGCGTGCGGCCCGGCGACACGACCGTGGTGTACGGGATCGGCGGCGTCGGGATCAACGCGGTCCAGGGCGCGGCGTTCGCGGGCGCGCGCAACGTCATCGCGGTCGACCCGCTGGAGTTCAAGCGGGAGCACGCCATGGAGTTCGGCGCCACGCACGTCGCGGCCGACGCCGAGGCCGCCCAGGAGATCGTTACCGAGGTGACCCGGGGCGTCGGTGCCGACCAGGCGCTGATCACCGTGGGCGTGGTCACCGAGGAGGTCATCGCGTCGGCGTTCGCGGCGGTCCGCAAGCGCGGCACGGTGGTAATCACCGGGCTGGCCGGGCCGGGCAAGAAGACCATCCAGCTGCCCAGCTTCGAGCTGACCCTGTTCGAGAAGCGGATCCAGGGAGCGCTGTTCGGCGGCGGCAACCCGTTCGACACGATCCCGCAGCTGCTCGAGTTGTACCGGGCGGGGCAGCTCAAGCTGGACGAGCTGGTCACGAACCGCTACTCCCTGGACGAGGTCAACCAGGGCTACCGGGACATGCTGGACGGCCGCAACATCCGCGGCCTGCTCATCCACGAGTCCTGACCGCGCCGTCGGCTGCGGGCGTTGACCCGCTCCCGAGGAGGCCTGCCGCCAGCGCCGGGGCGGCTCTGAGTATCTCCGCGGTGACGCTTGGGCCTGGCTCAGCTTGGCTGGATGCGTCGTCCGCTGATCCGGGTCGGCGTAATGCGCACGTATACGTCGCGGGCGCCGGCTGCCCACGGCTGGAGGTGCGTCCGGTCCTGCAAGCGCTTGACCTCACGCTCATCGGTGACCTCGTGCGCCCGGCCTTGGACCAGGACGCTCCAGCCTGCATGGAGCGCCTCGTCGAGGCGGTCGGCTTCGAAGCTGACCTGAGCGTCGGAGTACAGGGCCAGCAGCGTGTCCGGCGCGGTGCGGAAGATGATGGTCTTTGCCATCAGGGCGAAGTTGACCGGCAGCATCATGATCCCGTCGGCGGAGGTAAATCCGATGCGGCCGATGCCGCCCGGTTCCAGCAGGTCCAAGCACTCAGCTGGACTGAGCGTCCGCAGGGCGCGCGGGCCTGCATCGGGTCCGGCAGGTGGCGCGGCCCGGCTTCCCGCCGGCCCGTTCACGGTTGTCATGGATGTTCACCTCTGCCGTCGGCGGCTGTTTGGTTTGTTCAGCCTCCTCTTCGCGCGCCAGCGGGCGCTGCGGCCCGACGTCCCGTCCGGACGGGACGTTCGGCCCTTGGCGAGGTGGTCGGCGAAGATGGGCTCGGCCAGGTGGTCAGGTCCGGCTCGGGGACCGGGATTTCCTGGGATCGCACGTCCGCGTGGCCGTTGGGTGACACAGCTTTCAGGCTCCTGCGCCGGGTAGCGCGGGGCAAGCGCGCGGTCAGGTCAAGTGCGGCGCTTGTCCCCGGCGACATTCCCGGCTTCGGCGCATTGTGCTCCGGCCACGGGGCGGCGGATCGGGGGTGGCGCACGGGTGGCGGCTGGGGGACGCTGATCGGGATGCGGACGCGATAAGCACAGGGAGGACACGATGGCGGAGGCGGCGGACAGCGGGGGGGACAGGGGGGGTCGGCCCCCCGGGGAGAAGAGCGAGTTCTGGCGGGAGTTCAAGCCGGTGGCGCAGGTGTTCCGGCCCGGCGCGATGCCGGAGGCGTATATCGCCAACGCGGCCATCGACGACGACCGCTACTACGCTCCGCTGTCGGAGACGGTGGGCACCCGGCCGCTGTTCATCTCCCCCGGCCAGAACCGGTGGTGCGACGTTCTGCTGTGCCGCGGGCCCGGGCTGGTCAACCGGCACTACCATCCGCAGCAGGTGTTCGCCTACACGATCTCGGGCAAGTGGGGATACCTGGAACACGACTGGGTGGCGACCGCGGGCGACTGGATCTACGAGGCGCCCGGCGAGGCGCACACGCTGGTGGCGTACGAGAGCGACGAGCCGATGCGGGTGACATTCAACGTCACCGGCCCGCTGATCTGGCTGGACGAGAACGGCGAGCCCAACGGCCACTTCGACGTGTTCGACTACATCAAGCTGTGCCGCGACCACTACGAGAAGGTCGGGATCGGCGCCGACTACGTCGACCGCCTGTTCCGCTGACCCGGGCTCAACCACGTCGTTGAGCCCGGGAAGCGAGAGACCTCAGAAGGTCCGGATCGCGATCTCGGCGGGCGCGGCGAGCAGGTCGGTGATCTCGTCGTCCAGGCGGCTGAGCGTGATCGATACGCCCGCCATGTCCAGGGATGTGCAGTATTCGCCGACGTAGTTCCGCCGCACGTTGATGCCGCGCTGGGCCAGCAGCTCGTGGGCGTACCCGTAGAGCAGGTACAGCTCGCTGATCGGGGTGCCGCCCAGCCCGTTGATCATGAGCGCCACGTTGTCCCCGGACCGGAAGGGCAGGTCGGTCACCACGGCCTCGAGCAGCTCGTCGACGATCTCGTTGGCGCTGGCCAGCTTCTCCCGGCGGCGTCCCGGCTCGCCGTGGATGCCGACGCCCATCTCCATCTCATCATCGCCCAGCTCGAACAGCGGGGAGCCCTTGGCCGGCGGGGTGCACGAGGTCAGCGCCATGCCCATGGTCCGGGTCACGGAATTGACCTTGTTGCCGATGCGCAGCAGCTCATCCAGCCCGGCGCCGCGCTCGGAGGCGGCGCCGGTCGCCTTGATGACGAAGAAGTTCCCGGCCACGCCGCGCCGCCCGACGGTGTAGGTGGAGTCCTTCACCGCCACGTCGTCGTCCACGATCAGCGTGCCGATCGTGATCCCGTCCGCCTCGGCCATCTCCTGGCCCATCTCGAAGGCCATCCGGTCCCCGGTGTAGTTGTTGATGATGTGCAGCACGCCCTTGGGCGAGGCGAGCAGCTTGCTCGTCTCCAGCACGTAGTCCATCGGCGGCGCGGCGAACACGTCGCCGGGGCAGGCGGCGTCGAGCATGCCCCGGCCGACGATCATCACGTGGGCGGGCTCGTGCCCGGAGCCGGAACCCTGGATGATCGAGACCTTGTCGTCGCGGGGCGCGTCGGCCCGCATGATGAGGTTGTACTCGGGCACGTACCGCAGGGTGTCCGGGTTGGCCAGGGCGATGCCCTTGAGCATCTCGGGCACGAACTGGCGAGGGTCGTTGACGAACTTCTTCATGGCGCTGACCTCCAAGGATTCTGATTCACGATGCGGAGCTGCGCTCGCCCCACTGGTCGGCGAGCGCCTCGAACATGACGGCCACCGCGACCGCGCCGGCGTCCAGGGTGCCGATGCTGCGCTCGCCGGTGTAGCTGGCCCGGCCGCGCATGGCCTGCATCGACCGGGTCGCCTCGGCCCGCTCGCGCGCGACGGTCGCTGCGGCCCGCAGGGCCACGGCCGCGTCCTCTCCCGCAGTGACGCGCTCCTCGAGGGTGTCCACCGCGGGCACCAGCGCGTCCAGCAGGGTCTTGTCTCCCACGTCTGACTTCCCGCGCGCCTTGATGCCCTCGATCGAGGCCCGCAGCATCGCGATGACCTGGGCCGGCTCCAGGCGGTCCGCGGTCCCGGCGGTCGCCCCGGCGCGCAGGAAGGCGGTGCCCCAGATCGGCCCGGACGTGCCGCCGATGCGGCTGGTGATGACGACGGCGACCTTCTTCAGGAAGGTCCCGATGTCGGTGCGGTCGAAGTCGTCCCAGCCGGACAGCACGAGCTCGAAGCCGCGGGCCATCGAATAGCCGAAGTCGCCGTCACCTACCACGGCGTCCAGGTCGCCGAAGTACTTTTCGTTGTCGACCGCGACCGTGGCGATCGTGCGCACGACCGCCTCGACGTCGGACAGGTCTGCTGTGGGCATGGGTGCTCCTTGGGGCAGCAGGCGGGTGAGGTCGGCCAGGGTGATCCACGCCCCCGGCGTGGCCCGGCTACGGTTGGCCAGGACCACCGCGGCTTCGCCGCCGGGATCGCCCAGCGAGGAGACGACCAGGGCGGCCTCGCTGAAGTCCTCGTCGGCGGTGTAGTCGTTGACGGTGATCATGCAGGTCAGACCCGCTCCGGTGGCGGCCAGCAGGCCGTTGCGCGAGTCCTCGACCACGACCGTGCGGTCCGCGGATAGGCCGAGGGAGTCCCGGGCCAGCAGGTAAATGTCGGGCGCTGGCTTCTTGTGCGGGACGATGTCGCCGGCAAACACGCTGACCGCGCGGGCGTGCTCCGCGCCGACGGCGCGCTCCAGGGTGGCCCGGACCGAGGGCTCGGCCGAGGTCGAGGCCACGGCCACCGGCCAGCCCGCGGCCAGCGCCCCGGCCACCACGCGGTCGATGCCGGGGCGGGGCGGGACCGCGCCGGAAGCGACCAGCTCGGCGTAGATGGCGGTCTTGCGCCGGTGCCAGGCGGCAACGGCGTCCTGCTGCCCCCCGGCGTCGGCGGGCAGGCCGGCGGCGGCCACGAACTCGGGCGTGAGCAGGCTGGCCAGCCGTTCCTTGCCGCCGCCGATGCGGAGCTTGTCCTTGTATTCCGACACGCTCCAGCGGACCGGGAGGCCGAATTCGGCGAACGTCTGGTTGAACGCGGGCAGGTGGCCGTAGCGCTCGGTGTCGGCCAGTACCCCGTCGCAATCGAAGATCAAGGCTCTTGGGGACGGAACCGCCGGGCCGGTCACCCGGTCACCCGGCCCGGCCCACGCTGCCGAAGCGGCGCATGTGGTCGGCGGCCATGTCCTTCACCGCGGTCCGGACCGCGGTGAACAGCGACGGCGGATCCCAGCTGTCGCGTTCCTCCGCACCGCGCAGGAAGGCCAGGTTGGCCTGCATGTAGGTGACCTTGAGCGCGGTGGAGATGTTCACCTTGGCGCAGCCGCGCGCGATCAGGTCGGTGAACTGGGCGTCGGTCATCCCGGTGCCGCCGTGCAGGGCGATGGGGATCGGCTGCGCGGCCACGATGTCGGAGACCCGCTGCGCGTCCAGGTGGGGCTCGGACCGGTAGACGCCGTGCGCGTTGCCGATGGCCGGCGCGAACACGTCGATGCCCGTGACCCGGATGAACTCCAGCGCCACCGGCAACGACTGACGCTGGGCCTCCTCGTCCGAGCCGATGTCGTCCTCGACGCCGGTGATGGCCTCGATCTCCCCTTCGACGTTCGCGCCGTACGACCGGGCCTCGGCCACCACCTCGACCGTCTGCCGCTGGTTCTCCTCCACCGGCAGACGGGAGCCGTCGAACAGGACCGAGTTCCAGCCCTTGCGCAGGCAGCTGGTGATGACCTCGCGGTCCGGGCAGTGGTCCAGGTGCAGGCTGACCGGGACCTCGATGCCCGCGGTCAGCTCCCGCCACATGGCGTAGAGCAGGTCGAGGCCGATGGCCCGGACCGTCTTGACCGAGGTTTGCACGATGACCGGGGAGCGCTGCTCTACGGCCGCAGCCAGCACCGCCTCCAGCGTCAGGTCATTGACCACGTTGATCGCCGCGACGCCGTACCGTTCGCTGAACGCCCGGTCGACGATCTGTTTCAAGGGCACTACCGGCACAATTGCCAACCTACGCAGCCCCGCGCCCGGGCGGATCAGTGTAACTACCCATCTTCAGGGAGTACTTCCCCTACCGGGCGGCCTGCCGGAGCCGGGCCTGGCCGGCCAGCGCGGCCAGTTCGGTGCGGTTGCGGGCCCCGGTCTTGCGCAGCACGGACCCGGCGTGCTTTTCCACGGTCTTGATGGATAGGACCAGTTGCTCGGCGATGAGCTTGTCCGGCAGGCCCTGCTCCATCAGGCTGCGCACCTGCCGCTCGCGCTCGGTCAGGGCCGGCTCGGACTCGTCGTCCTGCAGCCCGCGGTGGAGCCGCTGCAGGGCCGGGCCGGACAAGATGGCCTGGCCGCGGCCGGCCGCGATGACGGCACGGGCCAGTTCCGGCCCGTCCGCGCCGGTGTCCACGCAGCCGCGCGCGCCCGCGCGGATCGCGCTGGCGACCAGCTTCTCGTCACCGACCTCGCACAGGCCCACCACGGCCAGGCCGGGGTGCCGGCTGAGCAGCAGGCTGGTCAGGTCCCGGGCCGGGCGGCCCGGGACGGCCGCCGACCCGCCGGCGGTCAGGCCGAGGTCGGCCAGCACCACGTCGGGCCGCAGGCCGGAGCAGGCGTCTAGTGCCTGATCGGCCGTGGTGGCCTCGCCGACCACCTCCAGGCTCGGATCGCTAGTGGACAGCAGGCGGGCGAGCCCGGCCCGCAGCAGCGGCCGGGCCGCCGCGACGAGCACGCGCAGCCGCGGGGCGACCTGCTCCTCATCGAGCCGGTAGGGGAACCGGGCCCGGATCCGGGTGCCCCAGCCGGCCAGCGAATCGACGTCGACCGTGGCCCCGAGCACGCGCGCGCGCTCGCTGACGGCGCGCAGCCCGAACCGGTCGCCCTGCCACTCGGCCTTCGGATCGAAGCCCTGCCCGTCGTCCTGGACCAGGAGCGTCACGGCGGTCGGCTCGTACATCAGGCCCAGCCGGACCGAACGGGCCCTGGCGTGCCGGACGATGTTGGTCAGCGCCTCGCGCGCCACCCGCAGCACACCGGACGCCAGGCTCTCATCCATGACGGCCGGCGTCCCGGCCGAGACGTACCGGACCTCGAGCCCGCCGATGCTCTGCGCCCAGGCCGCCTCCGAGCGGAGCGCCGCGTCCAGCGTCTGGCCCTTGAGCGGCGACGCGGCCAGGCCGAGCAGCGTGAGCCTGATCTCGGCCAGGGCGTCCCGGGCCGCCGTGCCGGCCTGCCGGAGCTGGGCCGCCACCGCCCCGGCGGGCTCGCCCGGAACCTCCTCGCCCGGAACCTCCTCGTCCGGGCCGGCGGCCGGCGGCGGCTCGGACGCGACGGCCATCGCGGCCAGCTCGCGCTCGGCGTCGTCGAGGTAGACCCGGATGCTCACCAGGCGCTGGGTCAGGCTGTCGTGTACCTCGCCGAGCAGCCGGTCGCGCTCGGCCGCCGCGGCCTCGGCCCGGGCCCGTTCCTCGGCGACCTCGTGCATCTGGGCGGTGGCCAGCGCGATCGCGGCGTGCCGGGCGAACAGCTCGAGCAGCTCGGCGTCGTCGGGCCCGAAGACCCGGCGCTCGTCACGGCTGAACACGACGCAGGCCCCGATGATGCGCCCGCGCCACTCCAGCGGGACGCCGATCACGCCGCGCAGGGTGGCCCGGTCCTCGGGAGCCAGGTGGCCGCCGTGGACTTCGCCGTAGCGGGCGAACCAGACCGGGGCGCGGCGTGCCACCACGGCGCCGGTCATCCCCTCGGTGAGGGGGAAGACCCGGCCGGACTGGCACGCCACGCCGATGTCGGCTTCCTTGCGGTAGGTGCCGGCCGCCTCGTCGACGCTGCAGATCGAGCCCGCGTGGCAGCCGAGCAGCTGGGTGCACCGCCGCAGAATCCGTTCCAGCAGAGGGTGCAGCGAGAACTCACCGGCCAGGTCCTCGGCCACCGCGATCAGGCCGGCCGCGCGGGCAGCGGCACCCGGCTGGTCCTGCGGTGGCCCCGCAGGAAATGGATCGGCGGACACACGCCCTCCGGATCTGGACCACGCTGTCACACCCGCTGAGCGGCTTGCTCAGCAGCCGATCCGAGCATCACCCGTCAGGCGACGCGGCGTCAAGACGGCCCGGCCGCCATCGGGCCGCTCAGGCGTAGATCGACTTGAACTGCTGGTCGGCGCCGATCGCGTTCGGGCCGATTTCCCGGCCGATGCCGCTGGCCTTGACCCCGCCGAAGGGCGCGCCGGGATCGGGCAGGTACTTGTCGCGGGGGTGGCGCCACGCTTCGTTCGGCCGGAAGGAAAGGACCTCAGGCCACGACGGCGAGAAGCGGCGCTAGCACGGGCAGGTCCTCGTCGGCGGCGGTCAGGATGACGCCGCTGACCAGCTTGCGGGCGTCGCGGAGCAGGTCGGCGGCGAGTTCGAAGCCGACCGCGCGGGCCGCGCCGCGGCCGGCCCGTTCCATGGCGCGCAGGGTGTCCGGCGGGATGGTCACGCCGGGCACCTCGTGGGCCAGGTAGTCCGCCTCCTCGAAACTGCGCAGCGGAGTGACCGACAGCAGCAGCGGCAGGTCCTCGGCTTCCAGCGCGCTCACCACGCGGAGCAGCGAGTCCAGCTCGTAGACGGGCCGGCTGACCAGGAAGTGCGCGCCTGCCCGGACCTTGGCCCGGGCCCGGGCGATCTCGGCGTCGGGGTCGCGCGCGCCGGGATTGACCCGGGCGCCGACGCAGAACGAGGTCCGGGTGGTCAGGGCCAGGCCGTTGGAGTCGCGGCCCGCGTTCAGGCCCGCCAGCAGGGCGATCAGGCCGAGTGAGTCGACCTCCCAGATGCCGTCCACGGCGGGATAGTCGCCCCGGACCGGCGGGCTGCCGGTGGTGCTGATCACGCTGCGGATGCCGAGGGCGTGCGCGCCGAGCAGGTCGGCCTGCAGGGTCATGATGGTCTTGTCCCAGGTCGCCACCGTGGCGACGGTCTCCACGCCGGCCTGCTGCTGCAGGTGCAGGGCCATGTCCAGGGAGTCCAGGTGGGTGCGGGCGCTCTGCGGGGGCTGGACCGCGAACAGCCCGATGCCCTGGGCCTGGAGCACGGCCGCCGCCTCGAGCGCCTCACCGGCCCGGCCGCCGGCCGGGGTGGCGATGGCGGCCGCGATGATGAACCGGCGGCTGGCCAGCTGGTCGGCCAGGGTCCCGGTGACGGGACGGGACGGGCCGTTGGCGGCGGCGGGGTGGGCCGGGCCGCCGGGCGCGGTGGCCCGGGTGGGGCCTGGCCGGGAGCGCTGGCGGGGGGGCTTGCGCGGGCTGGCCGCCGGGGACGGGCCTGCGTCGCGGACGGCGCCGACGGCGGCCCGGATGTGCGTGGGGGTCGTGCCGCAGCAGCCGCCGACCAGCGACACCCCGGCCTCGGCGAACCGGTGGATGTAGCGGGCGAAGTAGCCGCCGTCGATGGCGAACTCGAAGCTGCGTGGACCGGTCCGGCGCGGCTGCCCGGCGTTCGGCTGCGCACTGACCGGTACCGACGCGTAGCGGACCAGGTCCTCGGCCACGGTGAGCATCCGCTGCGGGCCGATGGTGCAATTGGTGCCGAGCATGGCCACCGACAGGCCGGACAGCACGGTGGCCACCTCGCGGGGCGTCTCCCCGCCCAGGGTGTACGCGTCGTCGGCGAAGGTGGCCTGGGCGATGACCGGCACGTGGCAGAGGCCGCTGACCGCGCAGACCGCCTCGACCAGCTCGTCGAGATAGCCGAACGTCTCCAGGATGAGCAGGTCGACGCCTTGATTGGCGACGAGGGCCTGGACCTGCTCGCGGATCACCTCGGTACGTTCGGCCGAGCCGATCCGGCGGCGCTGCGACGCGGTGACCGCGGGCGACACCGAGCCGGCCACCAGGACCTCGCGCTCGCACTGGTCCTGGGCCGCGCGGGCGATCCGGACCCCGGCCCGGTTGATCTCCTCCACCTGGTCGGGGAAGCCATGGTCGCCGAGCCAGAGGCGGTTCGCGCCGAAGGTATTGGTCTGGATGATGTCCGCGCCCGCGGACAGGTAGCTCTCGTGGATCGTGCTGACCAGCCCGGGGTCGGACAGGTTGAGCTCAGGCAGCGACCGGTCCAGCGCGGCGCCCGCCGCGTGCAGCATCGTGCCCATCGCGCCGTCGCAGACCAGGATCCGCTGGCCCGGGACGAACGCGGTCACGGTTCCTCGCCGAGGGCGTCGAGGATCTCCAGCGCCACCTGGGCGATGAGCCGGTCGGTGTAGTTATCCAGCCGCAACCCGGTGATCTCCTCGATCCGCTTGACCCGGTAGGCGACCGTGTTGGGATGGACGTGCAGGATGCGCGAGGCCCGCTGCGGGCTGTTGTTCTCCCGGAAGTAGCAGGCCAGCGTGGTCAGGTACTCCGACTTGTGCTCCTGCTCGTGCACGGCGAGCTTGCCCAGCACGTCGGCGGCGAACGACCGCAGCTCGGCCAGGTCGGGCACCTGGAGCAGCAGCCGCAGGACACCCAGATCGCCGAACGCCGAGACCGTGCCGGCCCGGCCGAGGCGCTTGAGGGTCGCCGTGGTGCGCTGGGCCTGCGCGTACGACCGGGCCACTTCCCGGGGTTCACGGCAGGTGCCGCCGATGCCGATGACGACCCGGGCCGCCGGGAACAGCTCGGCCAGCCGGGCCAGGCAGGCGTGGGCCAGCCGGCGGGCGTCCATGGCGGCGGGTCCCGGCTCGTCCGGCGCGGCGGCCACGATCACCACCTCGGACTCCCGGGCCGAGATGATCGCGTCGGGCGCGCGGGTGGCGACGAAGTGCTCGATGCTCTCCCAGATCCGCTGCCGCTGGGCGGCGGCGTCCCCGGCGCTCGTTGGCGCGACCGCCGGGGCGGGCAGGTCGAAGGCGACGGCCATGACGTTGTGGTCGCGGGCCGGATCGTAGCCCAGGTGAGCGGCCCAGCGGCCGGTGTCGGCCTGGTCGCGGCCGCGGCCCAGCAGCAGGCCCTCCACCAGGTCGTCGCGGACCCGGCGGGCGGCCGCGGCGACCACCCGCTCGCGGCCGAGGATGACCCCGCAGATGGTGGCGGCGTGTTCGGTGACCAGCAGGCTCATGTCCTCGCCGAAGATGATGTCGGCCGGGTCGATGGTGATCAGGTACGACGGGACCTCGTCCCCCACGAGAATGGGGGCCACGATGATGGCGGGAGCGCCGCCGACGTTCGGCAGGCGGAGCGGGCGCTGGCTCAGCCGGGACGCGCGGAGCACCTGGCCGAGCCGGGGGTGGACCACGTGCTCCCGGACCCCGGCCGCCGCCTTCTCGGCGGTCACGCCGGGCGCCGCCGCGGTCAGCACGTCCATGAGCTGGGTGACCACCGCGACGGTGGCACCCATCCGGTCGGAGATGAGCTGCACCACCCCGGCCAGGTCGGCGTCCTGCAGGGCCAGGCCGGACAGGTAGCGGTACACGGTGACGAGCTCGCGCAGGGCGGCGTTCTCGCGGTCGAGCCGGGAACCCTCCGCGGCGCCATCGTCGCCGGCCTGGCCCGCGCCGCGCTCGTCATGCTCGTCGCGGGGGCCGGTCGGGGACAGCACCGGCGACCAATCGGGCAGCGCCATGCTCGCGATCATACGATGAGGCTCGTCACGCGGCACTGTGGCTGACGACAAACCGTGGTCCTCATCCGTTGTCCACCTGCTGGGACCGGCCACAAGGCCGGGCCCGACTGTGGGCACCACAGGCATAACTTGACAAAGGGTACGTCTGGCGACCAGATTTACAGGCACTTTCACTGTGAACCCTGACCGGGGTATCCGGAGAGGGGCCCGCATTGCTCGAGTACCGGGACGTGTACGCAGGCGGCCGGCTGGTCGGGTCCGGGTCGGCTGACGTGATCACGATCGTCAACCCGGCCACCGAAGAGGTTACCGGTGCCGTGCCGTCGATGGTCGAGCGGGACGTCGAGGTCGCCGTGAACGCGGCCCGGCGGGCGTTCGACACCGGCGGCTGGCCGCTGCTGCGCCCGGCGGAACGGGCCGCGGCGCTGGACCGGCTGGCGGCGGCGCTCGAGGCCCGGGCCGAAGACACCGCCCGGCTGGTGACGGCCGAGATGGGCATGCCGATCACCTTGTCCCGGCGGAGCAACGTCTCGGTCCCGTGCGCGATCATCCGCTACTACGCGGCGCTGGCCCGGGAACTGACGGCCGAGGAGGTCCGGGAGGCGATCAGCTTCACCGGGCGGACCGTGGTCCGGCGCGAGCCGGCCGGGGTGGCGGCGGTGATCGCGTCCTGGAGCTACCCGCTCATCCTGGCCTTCTGCCAGCTGGCCCCGGCGCTGGCGGCGGGCTGCACGGTGGTGCTGCTGCCCGCACCGGAGACCTCGCTGTCCGCCTACATCCTGGCCGAGGCGTTCGAGGCGGCCGAGTTCCCGCCCGGGGTGTTCAACCTGGTCACCGGGACGGCTGAGGTGGGCGAGATGCTGGCCGCGCACCCGGGAGTGGACACGGTGGCGGTGGCCGGGCCGACGCCGGCCGGGCGGCGGATCGCCGCGATCTGCGGGCAGACGCTCAAGCCGGTGACCCTCGAGCTCGGCGGGAAGTCCGCCGCGATCGTGCTGGACGACGTCGACCTGGACGCCGCCGCGGCGGAACTCGGCTCGCTGTGCTTCGCCAACTCCGGGCAGGCCTGCTTCACCATGTCCCGGGTGCTGGCCCCGCGGTCCCGCTACGACGAGGCGGTCTGGGCGCTGGCGGCGCAGGCGTCGTCGGTGGTCGTGGGCGATCCGCTGGCCGAGGAGACGACCATGGGCCCGCTGGCCAACCCGCGGCAGCGGGCCAGCGTGGAGTCCTGCGTCACGGCCGGGGTCGCGGCCGGGGCCCACGTGGTGGTGGGCGGGCGCGCTGGCCACGCCGGTGCGCGGTTACTACTACGAGCCCACCGTGTTCGCCGGGGCGACGGCCGGGATGGCCATCGCCCGGGACGAGATCTGCGGCCCGGTGGTGAGCGTGATCGCGTACGACGACGAGTCCGAGGCGGTGGCGATCGCCAACGACTCCAGCTACGGGCTGGCCGGGAGCGTGTGGACCGACGACCCCGAGCGCGGCCTGACGATCGCGCGGCGCGCACGGGTCGGGACGTTCGGGGTGAACCTGTACGTACCCGATATCGGGGCGCCGTGGGGCGGCCGCAAGGCGAGTGGCATGGGCAGCATCTACGGGCCGGAGGGCCTCGACGCCTACCTGGCCACCAAGTGCGTGTTCCTGCCCGCGGTCTTAGCCAGCCCACGTGATCGCGGACCGTTGGCTCCCCGTGTTACCCGGCGGGTGCGAGCGAGGCGTAGATGGCCTGGTGCTCGGCGGCGGACCGGGCCCAGGAGAAGCGCTCGCAGGTGACCAGCGCGGCCGACCGCAGCCGGGCCGCGAGGTCCGGATCGTCCAAGACCGCGGCTAGGGCCCCGGCCAGGGCGGGCGCGTCGTCCACCGGTACCAGCAGGGCGTCGCGGCCCGAGGTCAGGTACTCACCGAACACCGGCAGGTCGGACGCGACCACGGGCAGCCCCGCGCTCATCGCCTCGAGGACGGCCAGGCCCCATCCCTCCTTGGTGGAAGGGAACGCGAGGACGTCGGCGGCCGCGTACCAGGCGGGCAGTTCGGCGTCGGGCACCGTGCCGGCCATGACCACGTCGTCGTCCAGGCGCAGGCCCAGGGCGGGCAGCGAGGCCAGCACCCGGTCCCGGTAGGGGCGGTAGTCCTGGAACGAGTGGCCGCCGACGACCGCGAGCACCGGGTCGCGGCCGGCCCGCTTGAGGGCGGCGATGGCCTGCACCAGGGTGTCGCTGCCCTTGCGAGGCTCGATGCCGCCGACGGACAGGATGAGCGGGCGGCCCGCGGCCCCAGCGCGTCGCCGCAGCTCTTTGGCCTGGCCGGGGTCGGCCGCCTGGAAGCGGGCGGTGTTGACCCCGTTGTGCACGACCTCGGCGGCGGTGCCGTATTCATGGCGAAGCAGGTCCCGCCAGTGCTCGCTGACGACCAGGACCCGGTCTGGCTCCAAGATGGCCCGGCGCTGGCACTCGATGAGCGAGGGGCTGGTGAAATCGTCCACGTGGTGGACGGTCCGCAGCACCACCGGGGCGGGGCCGCCGGCACGATCGCGGACCTGGCATGCGGCCCGGGCCGAGATGCAGTCCTGGGTGTGCAGGACAGGGTAACCGGCGGCGAGGGGGCCCAGGCCTTCGGCCAGCGCGGCGACGCTGGCGAAGACCCGCTCTTCCAGGGTCGGCAGGGGCGGCGGGGCGGGGATGATCGTGACGGGCGCCCGGACGGGACGGAAGAAACCCACGCCGGGGTCGCCGAGCGCGATGACCCGGACCGGGTACCCGGCCGCGTGCAGCGCCTCGGCCAGGTGGACGGTGTGGACCGCCCCGCCGCGCGGCTTGACGGAGTAGGTGACCAGGCCGACCGGCACCTGCGGGCCCGTCCCCGATGGCGCCGTCACGGGCGCCCCGCGGTGGCCAGGGCGGGCTGGCGGGCCGCGACGGCGGCCGCGACCCGCGCCGCCTCGGCGGCGCTCGCGGTGACGATCGCGCCCGCGTCCCGCAGCGTGCGGCGCTGCCGGTCGAGCCCCTGCCGGTCGGCGCGGGCGCCCAGCACGTAGGCGATCACCGCGGCTCCGCTGGACGCCAGGTCCGCACAGGTGCCCGCTATCTGGCCGGCGGGATCGGGGTGTGAGCCGTAGCCGAGGACGACATCGAGCAGGACGGCCGCGATCTCGCCGCCGAACGCCTCGGCCCGCATGATCTCGGTCCGAGCCGTCGGGTCGATCATCGGGTGCGGGCGGCCCCTGGTGTACTCCTCTTCGCCGAGATCCAGGCAGACATGCGCGCCGGGCGGCGCGGGCAGCCCGAGGTCTGGGCGCAGCGGGATGTTGGAGTGGACCGGGCCGAGCGCGCGGGTGAGCACGACCTGGGCCTCGTAGCACAACGTGCCGCCGGTGTAGAACCCGCGTACGGCGTGCCGGGAGCCGTCCATCCGTGCCGCTGCGCGCTCGATGGCCCCGGTCAGGTCCTCGGATGTCTCCGGTACGGGTTTGCGCAGGATCTGTGCCGCTCGCAGCGCGCCCTGCTCCAGGGTGTCGGCCAGCAGCGCGCCTGCGATCAGGCCATCTGGAGCGGACATGCCGAGGCAGGCCGCGACCACCGGAGTGGCCCGGCTGGCGCCGATCACGATCCGGGCCACGTCGGGGTCGGGGGGCTTGGAGACCAGCAGGATGACCTCGGTACCAGGATCGGCGTCCAGCGCCCGTACCGCTTCGGCGGCCATCAGGCCGCCCACGCCGGCCGACAGGTCCCGGCCACCGACGCCGATCACCTGCGACACCCCGATGCCCCACCGGTCCAGCAGGGACATCACTTCCTGGGCACCGGTCCCGGCCGCGGCGACCACTCCGACCGGGCCGGGCGTGACCGCGTTCGCGAAGCCCAGGCCCACCCCGGCGAGCACCGCGGTGCCCGCGCCGGGGCCCATCAGCAGCAAGCCCAGCCGGCGCGCGCGCTCCTTGAGCTCCACTTCCTCGCCGAGCGGGACATTATCGCTGAACAGCAGGACGTGCAGGCCAGCCGACAGGGCCGAATGAGCGGCGACCGCGGCGTACGGGCCAGGCACCGAAACCACCGCCACGTTCGCCTCCGGCAGCCTGGCCGCTGCCTCGCCGACGGTGCGGGGCGCGGGGCGTCCGGATTCCTCTCGCGGCGAGGCGGCCTCGGCGAAAACCGTCGCCCGGCCGCGGTCCAGGGCGTCGGCGGCGGCGTGGTCGCCCGCGGCACGGACCGCGAGCACCAGCGCGTTGGCGTCGGCACCGGCCAGGTCACCGGGCGGGAAGCCCTGGGCGTTCAGGTCATCGACGGCGGCGGGGGTGGCCATCACGGCACTGGCCCAGCTCACCCCGGGCCCGTCCTCCATGGCCCGGGTCGCGCTGAGCAGCAGTAGCGAGTCCCGGTAGGTACCCGGGAACACCGCCATCGCCGGGACGCTCACCGGCCTTGCTCCGCGTGAGCCGGGCTGCGCTCGATGCGCGTGCCCGATCGCGCTCCCGCACCGGTCAGCGTGACCGCCAGCAGGTCCGGCGAGGTGATCACGGCCAGTTCCCCGCCCTCGGCCAGGAAGCGGAGCGCCGCCTCGATCTTGGGTCCCATGCTGCCCGGCGGGAACTGGCCTTCGGCGAGGTGGCGGGCGGCCTCTTCGGCCGTGATCGTGCCCAGTTCGGACTGCGTCGCCTGACCGTAGTCGAGCATGACCCGGTGCACCGCGGTGACCAGCAGCAGAGCCTGGGCGCCGAGCAGCCGGGCGATCAGCCCGGCGGCGCGGTCCTTGTCGATGACCGCGTCGGCGAGGCCGCCTTGCGGTCCTGTGCCATGGACCGGGATCCCGCCGCCGCCGCCGGCGATGACCAGGTGGCCCGCGTCAACCAGCGCACGCAGCGCGTCGATCTCGATCACGCCGGCCGGCTCGGGCGAGGCGACCACCCGCCGGTAGCCGCGGCCGGAGTCGGGCTGGACGACCCAGCCCCGCGCTTGCGCCAGCTGCCGCGCCTCGGCGGGCTCGAAGAACGGGCCGATCGGCTTGGACGGGGCACCGAACGCGGGATCGGCGGGGTCGACCGTGACATGAGTGATCATCGCGACCGCGGTGCCCGGTCCGCGCAGCAGATCGATCGCGCGGGCCAGGAGGCTGCCCAGCAGTCCCTGGGTCATGGCGCTCAGCAGCGGCAGCGGCTGGGCCGGTACCATGGCGGTCGCTTCCTGCTGCAGCGCCAGGTTGCCGACCTGCGGGCCGTTGCCGTGCACGATCACCACCCGCCAGCCGGCCTCGATCACGGCGTGCACCGCGGACGCCATCGCCGCCGCGTTCGCCAGCATCTCGTCGCACGTCCCGGACTGCCCCATCCGGGTGAGGGCATTGCCGCCGAGCGCCACCACCGCAGTCTTGGTCATCAGGTCCCGCTGTCGACGAGGGTAGGATTAGCATGAGTCGTATAGGTGACGACTCGTTTAGAATAGTAAACGCGGCGCACGAGAGGTGCAATGGCCGGTCCCGGTTCCGGGCCCCCCAATTCCGGGCCCGCCAGCGCTGGCGCGCCGTCCTCGGAACCCGGCGGCGGCGAGATCCCGCGCGTGGTGCTGCGGTCCTGGGACGAGGCCGAAGCCAGGCTCTTCCCCATGGTGATGGCGCGGCCCGACATCTACCAGCAGTCGGTCAGCCTGATCCAGGGGCTGCTGCGCCGCCTCCGTGAGACCACCCCTGACCTGCCCAGCCTGCTCGCGGCCCACGAGCGCGGCGGCGGCCTGGTCGCTGACCTGCCGGGCGCGGCGGACGCCGGGATCCGGCCGGATCTGGTCGCGGCCGCCGCGTGCGCGATGCGCTACCGGGAGCTGGTCGCGTCGCTGGCCGCCCAGGGCCGGCTCGCGGCGCTGTCCCGGGCCCGCGACCAGGGCCAGTCGTGGACGGTGGCGGCCGAGACCGGCTCGGAGGATCGCGCGCCCTTCCTCCCGTACCAGCGGATCGAGGCCGAGGCCGGCACCGGGCGAGCGGTCATCATCTCGATCGAGCCGGACGAGACCCTGAGCCGTGCCGTGTACCGCCTGGACCATGGGCAGATCGACCTGGGCACCGGGGCCTTGCGGATCGGCGACGCCATCGGCAGCTACCTTGACCGGGATGCGTTCGCGGCGGCCCTGCGCGAGGCCCGGCCCGAAGTCGACTGAAACCTTGCCTTGACGTGACCGCAAGATTTATCAAGGATGGTGAACGTTCGTATCGCATCTAACAAGCGGCAGCGTGGCCTGGCGAAGGAGGGAACCATGGCTGAGCCTGCGGCCCCTGGGATAGCACACCAGCCGGGCAGGTCAGCCGGGCTGGCCCACCTCATCACCGAACTGCAGGGACACGGGCTGCGGGTCGAAGTGCCGCTGGAATCCCGGCAGGGCGGGGCGGGACCGGCGGACGCCGGCATGCTCTGGATCGACGGTTTCGCCGCCACCGTGCCCACCAGCGCCGAGTACGTGCAAGCCTCGCCGTACGTGCTCCGCGCCGAGGACGACGGCTGGGGCGTCTACCGGGACGGCGAACGGCTGGCTTCGGCCGAGCCGTTCCAGCGGCCCCGCTACTACGACCTGGCCACGGCGGACGGCGTCCCCTACTGGCAGATCGCCCTGCTGCACCTGGATTCGCTGGCCAGCACGGTGATCCAGACCTGCGCCTACTGGGGGAACTCCGACCAGTGCGCGTTCTGCGGGATCGGGGTGACGCTCGCCAACGGCCGGACGATCGCCAAGAAGACGCCGGAGATGCTGGCCGAGGTCGCGGTGGCGGCCAGGGAACTCGACGGAGCCGTGGACGCCACCCTGACCACGGGTACCACCGCCACTCCGGACAAGGGCGCGCTGTACGTGGCACGCTGCGGTCAGGCGATACACGAGGCGGCGGGCCTGCCGGTCGAGGTGCAGTTCGAGCCGCCCCGCGACCCGGCGGTCATCGACCAGGTCCGGGACATGGGCATCCAGTCGGTCGGCATCCATGTGGAGAGCTTCGATCCGCAGGTGCTGGCCCGGATCGCGCCGGCCAAGGCCCGCACCGGGATCGACGGTTACTTCCGGGCCTGGGAGCGGGCGGTGGCCGCGTTCGGCGAGGGCCAGGTGTCCACCTACGTGATCCTCGGCATGGGCGAGGACCCGGAGCTGACCGTGGCGGGCTGCCGGCGGGCGATCGACATCGGGGTGTACCCGTTCGTGGTGCCCCTGCGCCCCACGGTGGGCAGCCTGATGGAGCACATGCCGGCCCCGTCGCCGGAATACTGCGAGGCGATCTACCGCCGGGTCGTGCCGTACCTGACCGCGCGCGGGCTCGGCGCCCGCGGCGTGGCCGCCGGGTGCGCCAGGTGCCAGGCGTGTTCGGCGATGAGCCTGCTCGAGACGTCTTCGGATAATGATGGCCGGACCGTCCTCCCGATCCTCAGCAACCGCTAGCCGGCCGGGCGGAGCCGTCCGGCTGGCCTGCCGGGCGGCATCGGCCCCCGAGGAGCTCGCGGTCCATTTCCGGATCCGCCACCAGGTCTTCGTGGTCGAGCAGGGCCTGTTCGGGGGCGCGGGCAGCGCCAGTTCCGGCTGGGACCGGGACCTCCATGACGACGACCTGGCGACGGTACACGTCGTGGGCCTGTCGGACGGGGTGCCGTGCGGGACTGTCCGCCTCTATCCGCTGCGGGAGGTGCCAGGCCGGTGGAAAGGCGACCGGCTGGCGGTGCTGGACGGCCACCGCCACCATGGCCTGGGCGCGCCGCTGGTCCGGTTCGCGGTGGCCACGGCCGCGGCGCGCGGCGGGCGGGAGATGGAGGCCTACATCCAGCCCGCGAACGTGACGTTCTTCGAGCGGCTCGGCTGGCGCCCGATCGGCGGGCTGGTGACCTACGCCGGCATCGCGCACCAGCGAATGCTGATCGACCTGGTGGTCAGCCGCGGGCCGGCGACGTAGCAGTCCCGGCGGACCGGGCCAGGTTGGTCACCGATTCCGTGCCGAGGTCGAACGCGGTCGCCACCTGGCCAGCCAGGCAGAGCTGCAGCAGGCCGGTGTCGTCCACGGTGCCGGCGACCGCGGCGGCCAGGCCGCGGCCGGCGAAGGCGCGCAGGCACCGGGCCTCCTGCCCGGCCGGGACGCAGAGCAGGAACGCGAAGCACGGGAAGCAGCACAGCCACTGCTCCAGGCTCACCCCGCCCGGGACCGGCAGCGCGTCCAGGTCGACGGTCACGCCCAGCCGGTTGCACTCCAGCAGCATGGCCAGGGAGCCGACCAGGCCGGCCATGCTCACGTCCTTGGCCGCCGCGACCCAGCCGTCGCGGGCACCCTCGGCCAGCAGCCGGACGTCGCCGGCCAGCTGCTCGCCCCGCTCGTCGAACGAGGGGAAGAAGGGGAAGTCCGCCCGCATCTGGCCCTCGACACAGCAGGCCACCACCAGCGACTGCCCGGGCTCGGCGGCGCGGGCGGCCAGCGGGCGGTCGGCCCGGCCGAGGCCGAAAGCGGATAGTCCGGGCGGCCCCGCGGTGACGGTCAGGTGACCGCCGACCACCGGTACCTGGTAGAGCCGGGAGGCCCAGCGCATGCCCTCCAGGACCTGCTGGATGACCGGACGCGGACCGGTCACCGTGTCGACCAGGGCCAGCGGCCAGGCCCCCATGGCGGCCAGGTCGTTAAGGTTGGTGGTCACCGCGGCGACACCGGCGCCATGCGGGTCGACCGCGACGAACGAGGGCAGGATGGCCTCGCCGCCCACCACCAGGGACGTCCCGGCGGCGGACACGACCGCGCCGTCATCGCCGGGCCCCGCGACCCAGTCGCTATCCCCGAAGACGTCGCTGACCAGCCCGATCTCGGCTTTGGCGACCACTCCGGGGTGGGTCCGCACCCGGTGGATCAACGCTGGGAGGTCGGCGGGCATCTCGGGATCCGTCCTTGCACTAAAGTGGAGGAATATCTATCATAGCGTTCATGCCGGGTCCCGACTTCCTTGACCTTCCGGCCCGGGCGACCAAGCCACGCGGCATCGGCATTACCCACGTACTGGACCGGGGCATCCCGCTGGCGCAGTCGGCGGACCTGCTGGCGATGAGCGAGTCCTACATCGACGTGTGGAAGCTGGGCTGGGGTATTTCTTACCTGGACCCCACGCTGCCGGGCAAGCTCGAGCTGCTGGCCCGGCACAGCGTGCTGGCCTCACCGGGCGGGACGCTGCTGGAGATCGCCTGGGCGCAGGGCCGGGCGATGGAGTTTCTCGACTGGGCCCGCGGCTGCGGGTTCCCGTGCGTGGAGGTGTCGTCGGGCACCGTGCCGATGGAGCCGGCCGCCAAGCAGGAGCTGATCGCCGAGGCGGCCCGGCACTTTATCGTGCTGGCCGAGGTGGGCCCGAAGGACCCGGGCGTGCAGCTGACGCCCGCGCAGTGGGCGCAGGCGCTGTCCGCCGACCTCGAGGCCGGTGCCACCTGGGTGCTGGCCGAGGGCCGCGCCAGCGGCACGGTCGGCATCTACGACCCGTCCGGGGTGGTGCGCGAGGAGGTGGTAGCCGCCCTGGTCTCGGTGGGCGGCCCGGACTTCCTGGTCTTCGAGGCCCCCCGGGAGCAGCAGCAGGCGTGGTTCGTCCGCCGGTTCGGTCCCGACGTGAACCTGGCCAACGTATCCCCGGCCGACGCGCTCGGGCTGGAGACGCTGCGGCTCTCGCTGCGGGCCGACACCTACGGAGCCTGGTCACCCGGCTCGCTGCCCGCGCACCGGACCTAACCGGACCACCGGTGAACCTGGTCCCCTCCCAGTACCGCAACGTCAGCGTGGCTGACGTACCGGTGGCACTCGACGAGGAGAGCCTGCGCGCTCACCTGCTGGGCCGGCCGGTCTACCGGCGGACCAGGTTCATCGTGGTCCGGCGCGGCGGGGCCAGCGCGGTGGTGGTGGTCAGCAAGGAATCGGAGCTGCCGCTGTTCTCCCCGGTCAGCGCGATGTCGGTGATCGCCCGGCCGGACGAGACCGCGTTCGTCGACGCGGCCGGGACGGATACCGCCGTGCCCACCCAGCTGGCCCGGGTCGCGGCCCAGCAGGCACCCGGCGCCCGGTGCGTGATCGTGCGCGGCCGGTACGGTCACGTGAGCTTCATCCTGGATCCGGCCCCGATCCGGATCCGGGTGGTGGAAGTGGTGCCGCCGTGGCCGCCCAAGCTGGCCGACCAGCTGAACCGGGTCCTCGACCTGGCCGAAGACCTGCCGCCCGTCGAACTCGTTCCGCACCTGGTGGACCTGGACGAGCTGGCCGCGACCCGCCCCGCGCGGCACTACCTGTTCCCGTGCCGGGCCGGGCAGCCGGCGCAGGACCAGCCCCGGGCCGGCACCGAGGTCTCCTACCTGGACGAGATCCCCGAGCGGGCCCCGTGGACGCTGGTGGGATGCGCCCGGTCCCGGTCTATCCACGACTGGTTCTACGGCGACGACGTGCCGATGGTGGACATGTGCCCGCGGAAGCTGGCCGAGGGCGGCCCGCCGCCGGGCACGATGCCGGTGATCACCAAGTGCTGCCTGCTGGAGGACCGGGTCAGCAGTGAGGCGGGCCTGGTGGTCGTGCCGTGGGGCGCCAGCATGGCGCAGATCCGGGAAGGACTACAGCTGGCGCTGACCGCCCCGGGGACCGCGGACCCGGTCCCGCGATGACGACCAGGATCACCGACTCGCCGTTCTACCAGCACCTGTGGGGTACGGGCGAGGCCCGGGACGTCCTGGGTGAGGAGGGCCGGCTGCGGTGCTGGCTCGACGTGATCGTCGCGCTGGCCCGGGCCCAGGCCGCGACGGGCGTGATCCCGGCCGACGCCGCACGCCTCATCGCCGAGCACGCGCAGCCCGGCCGGCTCGACCTGGGGTACGCGGCCGAGCAGACCCGGCAGACCTCCCACTCCATGCTCGGCCTGATCCGCGCCCTGCAGGAGGTGGTACCCGAACCGGCACGCCAGTACGTCTACGCCGGCGCCACCGTCCAGGACATCACCGACACCGCGACCGCCGTGACCCTGCGGCGGATCGGCGGCATCGTGTGGCGGGACCTGCGGCGGATCGAAGAGCAGCTGCTGGAGCTGGCCGTGGCGCACCGGGACACGGTGATGGCGGGCCGCACGCACGGCCAGCCGGGCAGCCCGGTCACCTTCGGCTGGAAGGCCGCCTCCTGGGCCGATGAGGTCCGCCGCCACCTGGACCGGCTGCGGGAGGGCGCTCCCCGGTGGCTGGTCGGGCAGCTCGGCGGGGGCACGGGCAGCCTGGTGTTCTACGGGGAACGGGGCCTGGCCGTCCGGGCCAGGTTCTGCGCCGAGCTCGGGCTGGCCGATCCCGGCATCTCCTGGCTCACGGCCCGCGACCGCGGCGCTGAATTCGCCCAGCTCCTCGCGCTGATCTGCGGCACCCTGGCCCGGATCGGCGGTGAGGTATACGAGCTGCAACGGCCGGAGATCGGCGAGCTGGCCGAGGCGGCTCCGGCCGACACGGTCGGCAGCATCACCATGCCGCATAAGCACAACCCTGAGTCGAGCGAGCATCTGGACACGCTGGCCAGGCTGGTCCGGGCGAGCGCGGCCGTGATGACCGAAGCGCTGGCCCAGCAGCACGAGCGGGACGGCCGCGGCTGGAAGGCCGAATGGGTGGCGCTGCCGGAGGCCTGCCTGCTGGCCGCCGCCGCCCTGCAGATCACCCTCGGCCTGCTGGCGGGCCTGAGCGTGAACGCCGAGGCGATGCACCGCAACCTGACCCGGCACGGCGGGTACCCGGTCAGCGAACGGGCCCTGGCCCTGCTGACGCCGCGGCTGGGCGCGCGCCGGGCGCAGGAGCGGCTGCAGGAGACCCTCGGCGCCCGCCCGGCCGGCCTGACCGCCGAGCAGGCGCTGGTGAACGCCGGGCTGTTCGGCCCGGCCGAGGCGCGCGAACTTACCGCGCGACCGGACACCGGCTCGTGCCAGGTCATGGCCGACCTGGTGGTCGAGCGGGCCCGGGCCGCCCGGGCGGCCGAGCCGGAGGAATGGCCGTGATCGGGGCCGACCCGGCGGCCCGGGTCCGGCTTGCGGCGCTGCCCACGCCGCTGATCCGCGCACCGCGCCTGGCCCAGGTCGTGGGGGCCGGCGCGTTGTACATCAAGCGCGACGACCTCACCGGGTTTGCGTTCGCCGGCAACAAGGCCCGTCCGCTGGAGTTCCTGCTGGCGGCTGCGCTCGGCGAGGGTGCCGACACGCTCGTGACCGGCGGTGCGCCGGGCTCGAACTTCTGCGCCGCGGCCGCGGCCGCCGCGGCACGGGCCGGGCTGCGCTGCGAGCTCGTGATCGCCGGGCACCCGGGACCGCCGGGGCCGGCCCTGGCTCTGGCCCGCTCCTGGGGCGCCACGATCCGCTGGACCGGTGTCCGGGAGCGGGACAGCGTGGATGCCGGGCTGCCCGCGGCCGCGGCGGAACTCGCCGGCGCCGGCCGCTGTCCCTACCTGATCCCGCGAGGCGGGGCCAGCGGCCTGGGCGCGGTCGGGTACGCGCTGGCCGCCTTCGAGCTGCGTGAGCAGCTCGCCTCCTACGCCGTCGATTCGGCGCGGGTGGTCGTGGCGGCCGGCTCCGGCGGCACCCTGGCCGGCCTGGTGGCAGGCAACGTGCTGGCGGGCCGGCCACTGACGCTGGTGGGAGCGTCGGTCAGCCGGCCTGCGGACGAGACGGCCCGGCGGGTGCTGACCCTGGCCCGGGACTGCCTGCGCCTGCTGGCCGGATCCGGGCTCCCTGGCATCCCGGGGTCGGCCGGGGTCGGGCCGGTATCCGGGGCCGGGGTCGGGCCCGGTGACGTGGTGGTGGCCGACGCCCGCGGGCCGGGTCACGGCCTGGTCTGGCCGGAAGCCACCGCGGCGGCGGAACATGCGATGCGCACGGAGGGACTGATGGTGGATCCGGTCTACACGGCGAAGGCGCTGGCCCTGGTCAGCCGGTACGCGGCCGGCGGCAACGTCGTGTTCTGGCACACCGGGGGCCAGCTGGACGTCGTCGCCCTGGCCGCGGAGGCAGGCCGGTGACCGGGTCCCGGCCCGCGGCGGGGCCGCCGGTGAGCGAGTCCCGGCCCGCGGCGGGGCCGCCGGTGAGCGAGTCCCGGCCCGCGGCGGGGCCGCCGGTCGGGCCGCCCGCCGCGGAACTGGTCGAGGCCGGGTTCGAGCTGGAGAATGCCGATGCCCCGGTCCTGCATCATGGCATGAACCTGGCCGACCTGGCCCACCTGCTCGACCTGGCCTCGGCCGGGGTCATCCCGCCCGACGCGGCCCGCCGGCTGCTCGTGCTCCTGCTCGAGGTCATCGCGATCCCGGCCCGCGACTTCCCCTACGATCCGGCCAACGGCGAGCCGTACAACTCGCGGGAGCGGTACTTCGTCAGCCGGGTCGGGGACGTGGCGGGCTGGCTGCACGCGGGGCGCCCACGCCGGGAGGCGGTCCGGGTCGCCTTCCGGCTGCGGCTGCGCAGCGACCTGACCGACCTCATCGAGGCGGCCGCCGCGCTGGCGGCCGAGCTCGCGAGCCGGGCCCGTGAGCACGCGGGCACGCTGATGGCCGACCAGACGTACCTGCAGCATGCGCAGCCGTCGACGTTCGGCCACTATCTCCTGTCGTTCGCGTTCCCGGTGCTGCGCGGGGGTCGCCGGCTGAGCGAGGCGCTGGCGTGGACCGACGCCAGTCCGGGCGGAGCGGGCTGCGTGAACGGCACCCGGCTGCGCGCCGACCGCCGGCACGTCGCCGCCCTGCTGGGCTTCCGCACCGTTGCCGAGCACACGCGTGACGCGATGTGGCAGGTCGACGGCCTGTTCGACATGGTCGGCGCGGCCACGGGCCTGGCCCTGGCCCAGTCCAAGCTGGCCGAGGACCTGGAGATCTGGGCCAGCCAGGAGTTCGACTACGTGACCCTGGCCGACGGCTACAGCCGGGCCAGCGTGCTCATGCCGCAGAAGCGGAACCCGTATGCGCTGTCCATCATCCGGGGCGCGGCCGGCACCCTGATCGGCAGGCTGACCGGGCTGCTGGCGGTGGCCAAGACACCGTCAGCCCGCAGCGACAACCTCATCTTCGCCTACGGCGAGGTGCCTCGCGCGCTGGACCTCGCGCTGCGGACCACCCGGCTCACCAGCGGCGTGGTGCGCACCCTGGAGGTGAACGCGGCCCGGATGCGAGCCGCGCTCGAGTCGGGATTCTCGCAGGCCACCGACCTCGCCGAGTACGTCATGCAGACCTGCGGGATCGACTACCGCAGCGCGTACCGGGTGGTCGGCCACGCGGTCCGGCAGGCCAGCGCGGCGGGCCTGCGCGGCAGCGACATCGACGGCGCGCTGCTGGACGCGTCGGCCACCGAGGTGATCGGACGGCCGCTCGGGCTGACCGGCCACGACCTGTCCGCCGCGCTGGATCCGTGGCAGATCGTGGTGAGCAGGACCACGCTCGGCGGTGCCGCCCCGGACGAGGTCACCAGGATGGCCGACCAGGCCGCGGCGCAGGCCGGCGAGCTGGCCGGCGAGGCACGGCGCTGGCGGGAGACCTACCAGGCCGCGGAGGACGCGCTGGTGGCCGCGGCCCGCCGGGGCGCGGCGGGCCTGGACCCCAAGGACCCCGAGGATCTCGCCGAACGGAGCGCGCTATGACGGAACCGGCCGCTATCCCCCTGTCCCTGCCGACCCGGGTCGGCGTGGTCAACGTCGGCCTGCCGCTGTTCGGCGACGCGATCCGGGAGCAGGGAGCGCCGGTGGTCTCGGTCGACTGGCGGGTACCCGCCGGCGGCCAGCCCGCGGCGGTCGCGGCGCTCGGCCGGCTGTACGGGACGCACGCCGAGCGGATCGAGGCGGCCAACGCCGAGGTCCTGAGCAGGCTGGACCGGGGCATCCCGCTGCTGACCGGCATCACCACGGTGGCGCAGGCCGCGCCGGGCCTGCCGGAGGCGACCCTGCTGCACTGCGGGCCGGCCATCGCCTATGCCGACGCGCCCGACCCGCTGCGCAGGTCGATGCGGGCCGCGGCGGTGGCGGAAGGCTGGGCGGCCAGCCCGGAGCAGGCCGACGCCAGGCTGAGCCGGGGCGAGATCGGGCTCAGCCCGGCGAACGCCCACCGGGTGGTGGTGCCGATGGCCACCGCGCTCGGGTCGGGCGCGCCGCTGTACGTGCTGACCAACGAGGCCGGGGGGACGACCGCCTACGCACCGGTCTCACAGGGGCCGGGCGAGGTGGCCTGGTTCGGGTGCGACGGTGAGGCGGCCGTGGCGCGGCTGGTATTCCTGCGCGAGGTGGCCGCTCCGGTGATCGGCCGGATCCTGGCCCGGACCGGTCCGCTCGACGTGCTGGCGCTGGCCGCCCAGGCCCTGGCCATGGGCGACGACGTGCACGTGCGGACCCAGGCCGCGACGAACCTGCTGATCCGGGAGTGGCTCCCGCACCTGGTGGAGCTGGGCGGCCCGGACAGTGCCGCCTTCGCCCGCTTCCTGGCCGGTAACCACCTGTTCTTCCTGACCCTGGGCATGGCCGCGGCCCGGTCGCTGACCGAGTGGGCGGCGCAGGTCCCGGACGCCTCGATCGTGACCGCTATGTCGCGCAACGGGACCACGTTCGGCGTCAGGCTGGCCGGCGCGGACCGGTGGTTCACGGCCGAGGCGCCTGAGGTCGGCCACGCCCTGTACTACCCCGGCCAGGGACCGCAGACCAGCGCCCGGGACATTGGCGACAGCGCGGTGCTCGAGCTCTGCGGACTCGGCGCGGCGGCGGCGGCCGGATCACCCGCGGTCGCCCAGCTACTGGGCGGCCAGATGGACGCGGCGGCCGAGCTGACCGGCCGGCTCGCCGTGGTATGCGCGGGACGGTCGAGCCGGTTCAAGATCCCGGTGCTGGGCAATGCGGGGACCCCGCTCGGGGTAGACGTCCGCAAGGTGGTGGAGCTCGGCATCACCCCCGCCGTGACCACCGGGATCCTGCACCGCAGCGACGGAACCGGCCAGGTGGGCGCGGGCGTGGCCGAAGCGCCGCTGGGCTGCTTCGCCGACGCGCTGGCTGATCTGGACCGCCGCCTGGCCGGCCCGGCCGCCGAGGGGGCCTGACGGCCCCGGGCGTCAGGTGGGGCACGCGCCGGAGCAGGCTCACGGTCGGCTCGGCGGCGCCGGGGCACATGGCAACCAGGCCGCTGGCCGGGAACGCCGACGGCCCGGGCGGGAGCGCCAGGGGCTCAGACTAAACCGAAGGGTCGCATCGGTGTCATTGTCCGTCGCGTCAGGCTTCCCGGCAAGCCGGTTTGGGTGCCACGACGGGTCATGGGCGCGCGCGCCGATCCGGCGGGTGCCGCGGACCAGGACTGGTGCGCCGCCGGCGACCGGCCACGACCTGATTCAGTCACCCCTGCTTTGCATGCTCATGCATTGCTATGCATATAATTTCAACTGTGTCTAAGGTACTCACCTCCCTGCCTGTCGGCGAACGTGTCGGCATCGCCTTCTCCGGCGGCCTCGACACCTCGGTAGCGGTCGCGTGGATGCGCGCGAAGGGTGCCGTGCCGTGCACCTACACCGCCGACATCGGCCAGTACGACGAGCCCGACATCGCGTCCGTGCCCGGGCGCGCCAGCGCGTACGGCGCGGAGACCGCCCGCCTGGTCGACTGCCGGGCGGCCCTGGTGGAGGAGGGACTCGCCGCCCTTTCCTGCGGGGCGTTCCACATCCGGTCCGGCGGCCGCGCCTACTTCAACACCACCCCGCTCGGCCGGGCCGTCGCGGGCACCCTGCTGGTGCGCGCGATGCTCGAGGACGACGTGCAGATCTGGGGCGACGGCTCTACCTTCAAGGGCAACGACATCGAGCGGTTCTACCGCTACGGTCTGCTGGCCAACCCCGCCCTGCGGATCTATAAGCCGTGGCTGGACGCCGACTTCGTCAGGGAACTGGGCGGGCGCAAGGAGATGTCCGAGTGGCTGGCCGCCCACGGCCTGCCCTACCGGGACAGCACGGAGAAGGCCTACTCCACCGACGCGAACATCTGGGGCGCGACCCACGAGGCGAAGGCACTGGAGCACCTCGACGCCGGTATCGAGATCGTCAAGCCGATCATGGGCGTGCCGTCCTGGGACTCCGCCGTCGAGATCGCGGCCGAAGACGTCACGGTCGGCTTCGACCGGGGGCGGCCGGTGACCATCAACGGCAAGGAGTTCGGCTCCGCCGTCGACCTGGTGCTGGAGGCCAACGCCATCGGCGGCCGGCACGGCCTGGGCATGTCCGACCAGATCGAGAACCGAGTCATCGAGGCCAAGAGCCGGGGCATCTACGAGGCGCCGGGCATGGCGCTGCTGCACGCGGCCTACGAGCGGCTGGTCAACGCGATCCACAACGAGGACACCCTGGCCAACTATCACAACGAGGGCCGGCGGCTGGGCCGGCTGCTGTACGAGGGCCGCTGGCTGGACCCGCAGGCGCTGATGCTGCGCGAGTCACTGCAGCGCTGGGTCGGCACGGCGATCACCGGCGAGGTGACCCTGCGGCTGCGGCGCGGCGAGGACTACTCCATCCTGGATACGTCCGGGCCGGCCTTCAGCTACCACCCCGACAAGCTGTCCATGGAGCGGACCGAGGACTCCGCCTTCGGGCCGACCGACCGCATCGGCCAGCTGACCATGCGCAACCTCGATATCGCCGACTCCCGCGCCAAGCTGGAGCAGTACGCCAGGCTCGGCATGTTCGGCGGCGGCGATGCTGACCTCGGCGGCTCCCGCCGCGGGGCTGACCTCGGCGGCTCCCGCCGCGGGGCTGACCTCGGCGGCTCGGCGGGCCCGACCGGCCTGATCGGCGTGATGCCTGAGGGCGGCGCCAGGGCGATCGCCTCCCGCGGGACGGTTCCCGGCGACGATGAACTGCTCGATCACGCCGCGATGGAGACCGGCACCGACTGATCCGCCGCGTTGGCTACGCGATCAGGTAGCGGCCACAGTGACCTCGACCGGCGGCGAGGTGGCCAGGGTGTTGGACACGTAGCAGACGCGCAGGGCGGGCTCGACGAGCCGTTCGATTACGTCGGGCGGCGCGTCGGATGCGATGCTGAGCTGCAGGCGGCTGAACCGGGGACCGTCGTAGGTGCCGGTGGCGGTGACGGCCAGGGCGGGCAGGTCAACCCCCCGCTTCCCGGCCGCCCAGGCCAGCGCGAGGGCGTAGCACGAGGCCATGGCGGCCAGCAGGTATTCGGTCGGCATGGGCCCGGTGCCGGTGCCCCCCGAGCTCTCCCGCTCGTCGACGACCAGGTCGAAGCCGCCGGCCGCGACGCGGCACCGCCAGCCGCCCTCCCAGCGGGCGACCACCGAGTTGGTGTGCGGCCGTCCGCCCGCCGCCTCGCTCATGCTTGGTCGTCGTGCCGGTGGTCGTGGATTCCGTCCATGCGGCCCGCTCCCTCCGGTCGGCCGAAGAGGGTGCCGGCCGGGCGATCAGGTCGTCGCGGCCAGCACCCTGCTCGGTAGAGGTCAGACGGTCCACGTGTTGAGCTGGAAGGCTCCGGCCCGCCACGCGGTGAGGGCGGAGTCCAGGACGTCCAGCGGGCTGAACGCCTTTACCCCGTCGATGAGGTCTTCCTCGCGGAAGCCGTACAGGGCTCCCATCGCGAACCGGCAGGCGTAGACCGTGGCGCCCTCCTTGAGCAGGGTCTCGATCTGCCGGTTCCCGGCCAGGTTGCCGGGGAAACCCTCGGTACCGATGGTCGGGTAACCGCGGTGCCGGGAGGCCAGCAGTACGCCCGGGCCGTACAGGATGATCGACACGTCGAAGCCCTTGCGCACCAGCCGGGTGGAGGTGAGCAGGTTGACCAGGGATACCGATCCCTCGAAGGGGACCGAGTGGATGAAGATGAACGCCTTCTCGCCCGGGTTGGCCCGGATGTCGTCGAAGACCTTCTCCTCGGTGTTATACAGCGAATCGACGCCTGCCTCGCCACGCGGCGACTCAATGGTGATCGGCATGGAACCTCCTGGTTATGAGTACTGATTACGGGTTGGCTCGCGGATGCTGCGTTCTCGTCCACGTCATACGGTGGCTGCCGGGCAGGCGGCGCATGATGGCCGAACGGACCGGCCAGGGCACTGCTCGGTAGGCCGGAACGTAGACCCGCAGCCAGAAGATCTCTCGCCCGCGGGGCCGCCGGGGCGGCGTGACCCCGTACTTGGCGCCGATCTTCTCCTGCGCGGAGATCATCAGGTAGTGCTCCGACGTGGCGCGCAGCCACCGGGAGAACGACACCTCAGGACCCCAGCCCCGACAGCAGGTTCTGCGCGGCCAGCGCGATCGGCTCGTTCAGCGCCCCGATCGGGGGCGAGTAGACATTCTCCATGGTGGCCAGCTCGCGGATGGTGATCCCGGTCCGGACCGCCATGGCCAGGAAGTCCGCGCGTTCCTTGATCCCCTCGCGGCCGACCATCTGCGCGCCGATAAGGCTGAGTGTCTTCGGCTCGGCCAGCAGCTTGACCCTGACCTTCTCGACGCCGGGGTAGTAGCGGGCCCGCGAGATGCCCTCGGCCACGCCGACCATGTGCGGTATGCCGAGCGCGGTCGCGATCGTCTCGCTGAAGGAGACGCCGCCGATCATCCAGTCCCCGGCCACCATGCCCCACGGCACGCTCACCGGCTGGTAGCGGCGCTGGCCGCCGGCCGCGTTCGTCCCCGCGACCTTGCCCTGAGCGTAGGCGTGGCTGCCGGAGAGACCCTGGACCGGGATCTCGGTGACGCTGTGCGGCACCTCGATGCAGTCGCCGGCCGCCCAGACATCGGGGGCCGATGTGTGCATCCGCTCGTCGACGATGACCCCGTCGGCCGAGCCGATCCGCAGCCCGGCGGCCCGGGCCAGGCTCACGTTGGCCTGTTTCCTGGTGCAGACGACCGCCAGGTCGCACGGGATCTCCCCGGCCGACGTCGCGACCGCCCGGACCGTGCCGTCGCCGAGGAACCCGGTCAGGGTCGTGCCGAAGTGGAGTTCGGCGCCCTTCTCCCGCCAGGAATCCTGCACCGGGGCGACGATATCGGGATCGGTGGCCACCGACAGCGCCCACGCGCCGGGGTCGATCAGGTGGGTCTTGATGCCGCGGTGGCAGAGCGCGGTGACCATCTCCAGGCCCAGCGGGGACGCTTCGACCACCACCGCCTGGCGGACGCTGTCGAGGACCTTGTCCCACTCGATGGCCCGCCGGATGTTCTTCACGTAGTACAGGCCGCCGAGATCGGTGCCGGGTACCCCCGGATCGGCGTAGTCGAAGCCGGTGGCCACGATCAGCTTGTCGTAGCCGATCTCGCCCTCGGCCGCCACGGACACGACCTTCCGCTCGAGGTCGAACCCGGTGGCTCGTGTCTCATAGTGGATGTCGATGCCCTGGCCAGCGTAAGCTTCCTTTGTCGCCAGAAAGAGCCGCTCGAAGTCGGGAATCTCCTTGCCGTGGACATAAGGAATGCCGCACGGGCTGTACCCGACATCCTCGAACTCGGTGTAGACGCGGATGTCCGCGGCCGCGTCCACGGCCTTGGCGGCCCCGGCCGCGCCGATGCCCGCGGCGCCGCCGCCGACCACCACGATCCGCTGGGCCATGCTCATCTCCGGCAGCACCCTCTTCCCACAGCGGGGACGGGACGTTTAGTATCCGCTATGAGTCGTACACTATATTGGCTGGGGCCATGCTGAACGTCAAGACACCATCACCGTTCTACCGTGCGGATGCCGCATGAACCGCGTGCCGCGCACCGAGGGACCGCCCTGCCTGGACGTGCAGCCGAAGACGCGCGCGGACGGGGCGGCCGGGGACCTGGAGCGCATCGTCGGCTCCATCGGCCTGAAGGTGTTCAGCCTCCGCAAGCGGATGGGCCTGTCCCTGCAGCAACTGGGCGAACGCTCCGACGTGTCGGCCGCCGCGATCCACAAGATCGAGCAGGGCGGCATGGTGCCCACCATCACCACCCTGCTCAAGATCGCGGGCGCGCTTGGCCGGCCGGTGTCCTACTTCGTGGAAGAAGACGTCGGCCGGGACGACGTGGCCATACTCACCCCGCCGGACGAAGACCGGCCGGTGTACACCTCGCACAAGGGCATCGCCCTGAACAGCATCTCAGGGCCGTACGGCCGGTTCCTGCTGGCCGGAGCGCGGGCTACCGTGGCCCCGGGCGCGACCAGCGGGCGCAAGCCCATGCAGCACCCGGGAGAAGAACTCGTCCACGTCACCGACGGCCTGCTCGAGTTCACCGTGACCGGGCAGCTGTATCAGGTGGGAACCGGGAGCACGCTGCATTTCCGCGGCGACCAGCCGCATACCTGGTGCAACCCGGGCGCGACCGAGGCGCACGCGGTCTGGATGGCGCTGCGCCCGCAATAAGAGCAGAGCAATAGGCCCCGCAATAAGTAGGCCGCCGTGATCGCCGACATCCTGCCCGCCGCAGCGGCGGTCGCGGAGTACCTCGGGCCGGAGCCAGAGCCGGATCCGGGACTCTTCCCCGCCGAGGCGGCGCTGGTGCGCACGGCGGACCTGCGGCGCCGGGCCGAGTTCGCGGCCGGCCGGGCGTGCGCCCGGACGGCGCTGGCCAGGCTCGGCCTGCCGGCCGTACCGGTCCTGGCGGGCCGGGCGGGCGAGCCCTGCTGGCCGGCCGGGATAACCGGCAGCATCACCCACTGCGCCGGCTACCGGGCCTGCGCTGTGGCGCGCACCACGGAGCTGGCCGGCCTCGGCATCGACGCCGAACCGAACGCCGGACTCCCGGCCGGGCTGATCGAATCGGTCGCCGGCCACGCCGAGCAGGCCTGGATCGCCCGGCAGGCGGCGGCCGCTCCCGCGGTCTGCTGGGACCGGCTGCTGTTCAGCGCCAAGGAGGCGGTGGGCAAGCTCTGGTACTCGCTGACCGGGTGCTGGCCGGGGCCCGGTCAGCTTGGCGTGTTCGCTGACCCGGCCGGCACGTTCGACGTCCAGGTGGCCGGATCCCGCCTGACCGGCCGCTGGCTGGCCCGCGGCGGGCTGGTCCTGACCGCGATCACCTGCCCGGCCGCGACGGAATCAGCGCAGCGGGAATGACTGCCCGTGCTCGGCTTCGGGCCGCGGGCCGAAGATGCGCCGGTCGGCCTCGGCGATGGGCACGTCGTTGATGCTGGCTTCCCGGCGCATCATGTAACCGTCGGCGTCGAACTCCCACAGTTCGTTGCCGTAGCTGCAGAACCACCGGCCGGCGGCATCGCGGGACTCGTACTGGAACCGCACGGCGATCCGGTTGCCGTAGAACGACCACAGGTCCTTGCGCAAGGCGTAGTCGAGTTCGCGGGCCCACTTCCGGCGCAGGAACCCGACGATCTCGGCCCGGCCGGTGACGAATTCATTGCGGTTGCGCCAGACCGAGTCCTCGCTGTACGCACCCGCCACGCGCTCCGGATCGCGGGTGTTCCACGGGATCACTCTCCTGATCTTTGGTCGGGAACGACTGTACGCTCCAGGTCAGCGGCATACGGCGCCGAATCCGGGGAAGCGCCGCTGTTACGCGTAGCATGGGTTGGGGGAAGGGTGATGACCGAGACACGGAAGTGCGAGCAGTGCGGCACGTTGTTCGCGCCGCGGCGTGAGCACGCCCGGTTCTGCTCGGCCCGCTGCCGGGTGGCCTGGAACCGGCAGCACGCTGGCGATCCGCCCGCCGCGGCGAGCGCGCTCGGCTGGACCATCACCGCGATGCGGGACACCGTCGACCGGCTGCTGCGGGCCCGGGCCTCGGACCAGCCGCACGGTTACGCCGCGATCAGCGAGGCCGTATGGTGGGTCACCCTGGTCGACGCCACCCTGGTGCGCTACCACCCGGACGTCTACGACGCGGTGCTGGAGGGCCACGACGCGGCCGAGCGCGAGGTCATCGAGGGAACGTTCGGCGGCCTGCGGTTCGTGCGCAACTGGATGGGCTACCACCTGGACCACTCGGACTTCATCGAGCCGCAGTGCACCCCCGAGAGCCCCGGCGCCGGCCCGATCGCGGCCTGGACCTGGCGGTCACTACCCGAGCCGGTGCTCGCGGCCCTCCCGGAGCGCGGGCGGGAGTGGGAGATGACCCGGTACCGCGAATACCAGGCCCGGCTCGCGGGCCGGCCGGTCGGGGAGACGTTCGACTGCGCGGCCGCGTTCCTGCTGCGGGCCTCGGACAGCGGCGTCTCGGACGGCGGCGCAGTTCCCAGCAAGCTCAGTGCTGGTTAGCGTCGGTCTTGGCTCGCCGACTGCCGGGCGTCCGGGCTCAGCCACAGCGTGATGTGGGCGGGTGGCCAGCGCGGGCACGGTGGACGAGGCGACCGGGACCGTCACCCGGCCGGCCACGGCCCGCCCGGTCACGGCCGAGCTGCGGCAGGCCGAATCGGCGGGCTGACCGCGGGCGGCGGGACACGGCGGCTCGGAGCGAGGGACGCGTTGGGGGTTACGCGGGTAAGGCGGGGCAAGTAGCGTCGGAGACAGAGAAACGATTCACCCCGGAGGGCTAATGAGCACGACCGTACCGGAAACAGCCTGGCAGGCCGCGGAGTCGGCGGCGGGGGTGCTGGGCCCCGAGGCGGACGTGCTCGCCTCGGTGGATTCGGCAGGCCTGGGCCAGGCCACCCTCGCGGTGCTGGGCCGGGCGGCCCGGCAGCCGAGCGCGATGGCCGCCGCGACGATGCGCTTCTGGACCAGCGCGGCGATGGCCGGGCCGGCGGCCACGGCCCGCTGGCTGCGGATGGACGTCGCGCCGCCGGTCCCGGTGCCCGAGGGCGACAAGAGGTTCGCGGACCGGGCGTGGAGCGACAACCCGGCGTTCTTCGCCGTCCGGCAGGGCTACCTGGCCGCGGCGCGGCTGGCGAACGACGTGCTGGCGGCCGGGTCCGGCGACGCGATCGACGACGCCAAGGCCGCGCTGGCCACCGGGTTCCTGCTGGACGCGCTCGCGCCGACCAACTTCCTGCTCACTAACCCGGTCGCGCTCAAGCGGGCATTCGAGACCGCCGGCGCCAGCGTGGTGACCGGGGCCGGGCACATGGTCGACGACCTGGTCAACAACGGCGGCCGGCCCCGCCAGGTGGACACGCGGCCGTTCCGGATCGGGGAGAACCTGGCCGCCACCCCCGGGAAGGTCGTGTTCAAGAACGACCTGATGGAGCTGATCCAGTACGCGCCGCAGACCGAGCAGGTCCGCGCGGTCCCGGTGCTGGCCAGTCCGCCGTGGATCAACAAGTACTACGTCATGGACCTGGCACCCGGCCGCAGCTTCCTGGAATGGGCGGTCCAGCACGAGCGCACCGTGTTCGCCATCTCCTACCGCAATCCGGACCCCTCGATGAGCCGGATCACGCTGGACGACTACCTCATCCACGGCCCGCGGGAGGCGCTGGACGTCATCGGCGAGATCACCGGCGCGCCCAAGGTCGATATCATCGGGCTATGCCTCGGCGGGGCGCTGACCGCGATGCTGGCCGCCTACCTGGCCGAGAAGGGCGACGACCGGATCGGCACGATCACGCTGCTCAACACCCTGCTCGACTACAGCCAGCCCGGCGTGCTGGGCGCCTTCACCGACGAGAAGACGGTGGCCCGGCTGGAACGGCAGATGGCGGCCAAGGGCGTGCTGGAGGGCAGCCAGATGGCGGGCACCTTCGACATCCTGCGGGCCAACGACCTGATCTTCAACTACGTGGTCTCCAGCTGGCTGATGGGCCAGGACCCGCCGGCCTTCGACATCCTGGCCTGGAACGGCGACAGCACCCGGATGCCGGCCGCGATGCACTCGTTCTACCTGCGGTCCCTGTACATGCGCAACGAGCTGGCCCGGGGCGACATGGAGCTGGCCGGGCAGCGGCTGTCGCTGGCCTCGGTGAAAAACGACACGTACGTGGTGGGCGCGATCAACGACCACATCGTGCCCTGGCACGGGTCGTTCAAGACCACCGGGCTGATGGGCGGCGCGGTCCGCTACGTGCTGTCCAGCGGCGGCCACATCGCCGGCATCGTCAACCCGCCCACCCCGAAGGCCTGGTACGAGACGGGCGAGGACACCACGGCCGACCCCGAGGCGTGGCGGGCCGCGGGCACCAAGCACAGCGGGTCCTGGTGGCAGGACTGGACCGAGTGGTCCGATGCCCGGGCGGGCGCGCGCGTAAAGCCACCCGCGATGGGCAGCCGCCGGTATCCGGCCCTGGGCGACGCCCCAGGGGACTACGTGAAGGGCTAGATATCACCATGGCTGACATGAACGGGCAGGTCGCCCTCGTCACGGGCGGGATCCGCGGCATCGGGCTGGCCATCTGCGAACGGCTGATGAACCGCGGCGTCAAGGTCGCGGCCGGCTACGCGTCCAACGCCGACGCCGCGCAGCAGTTCGCCGACAAGTACGCCGACCGCGGCGTCAGCGTCCACCAGGGCAACATCGGCCGCGACGAGGACTGCGAACGGGTCATCGGCGAGGTCCTGGACCGGCACGGCCAGCTGGACATCCTGGTCAACAACGCCGGCATCACGCTGGACAAGACCATGCGGAAGATGAGCGCCCACGAATGGGACCACGTCATCCGGGTCAACCTGTCCGGGGCGTTCTACCTGTCGAGGGCCATCTTGCAGCACATGCTGGACCGCGGCTACGGCCGGATCATCAACATCTCCTCGGTGATCGGGTCGGCCGGCGGGTTCGGGCAGGCTAATTACGCGGCGGCGAAGTCGGGGATGTTCGGGCTGACCATGAGCCTGGCCCTGGAGACCGCGAGCAAGGGGATCACGGTCAACGCCGTCACGCCCGGCTACATCTCCACCGACATGACCGCCGGCGTCCCGGCCGGCGCGATGGACAAGATCGTGACCCGGATCCCGGTCGGCCGGCTCGGCGAGGCGAACGAGGTGGCGCGGGTGGTGGAGTTCCTGGCCGATCCGGAGTCGGGGTACATGACGGGAGGGGTTTACCCCGTCAACGGCGGCCTGTACATGTGACGGCGGCAGGCACCATGCTCCGTTCGGCAGAAATGGTTTTAAGAACCGGGGTCGGCGGGTCAGGACATGCGAAAGCCGGATGGGTCGGCCTCGGGGGGCACCCATCCGGCTTTCGTCGCGGTTACGGGTTGAAGACCAGGCTGAACGTGCCGCCGAAGGCCTTGATCCCGTTGCCGTTGCCCGCGGGCAGCGCGCCGCCGTTCGACGTCGGCACGAGGGCCTCATGGCTGAACAGGTAGAGCGGATGGCCGTTCCAGGTGGCCTGGATAAGGCCGCTGAGCAGGCCGGTCACGCCGACGCCGGAGGCCGGCACGCCGGTGTAACCCGGTGATCCGCTGGTGTACACCGGAGGCCAGGCACGCGCGCAGGCCGAGATCGCGGCGCACGTTGTGGTGTAGGAGCCCAGGTCACCGCTGAAGGTGTAGACCGGGAAATTGACCCAGCCGATCCCGGTCATGAACGGCTCGGCGAGCACGGTCCGCCCGCGGACCTTAGTGGTGGTCAAGGTCCCGGCCCACGGCACCGGCTGACCGCCCGGCGACATGAGCCACCAGATGCCGTGCCAGGGCGGCAGGCCCGGTTCGAACCAGCCTTCGCCGGTGACCGCGGCGGGCTGCTGGTCGAACAGGTACAGCGGGTGCCCGGCGTAGGTGACCTGCCAGCCGACGCCCTTGCGGTAGACGCGGCCGAGCAGCGCCGCTCGCACGCCAGGTCCGGCGACCGGCCTGCCGTTGGTGGTGATGGCGGGCCATTCGGCGTTCTTGTCGTTCGACGGCCCGGTGCAGGTGATCGGCCCGACCGGGGTGCTCGTCGCGCCGGTCGTGCAGCCGTAGCTGTGACCGTGGTCCGAGCTGATGAAGTACAGCGTGTAGTTCTTGAACGGACCGGAGCCGACGGCCAGCGACCAGCCGAAGGCCGTATCGGCCACGATGATCTTGGTGCCCCTCGGGGCGGCGTGGTGCGCTGTGGACGCCGCTGTGGACGCCAGGGCAGGCGTCGCGGTCAGCGCAAGGGCTGCGGCTGGCACCGCGAGCAGTGCCAGCGATCTGCGGATGGACATGGGTTTCTCCTTTTCCCTCCCGATTGCGTCCCGCATTCCGGGCCGGCCGTGGTGGCTCGGCCCGGCGCGAGGACGCACCGAATACCCGCTCGATTCCCGGGTACCTGCCTTGCGTGGCCGGATGGCCCCCCAAGCAAGACAGCGTGCAGCGGTGATCGCCAGCGGTACCAGGCCGCCGCAGGTCGTACATCAACCGACACCAATAATCACCGCGACTCAAGATCCGCGCACTTCGTCACTAATGCGACCGGAATGAGACAACCCTAGACCCCAGACCGTTCCGAAATCGTTACGGGTTACGACACGCCTGGTCACGGCGTGCTGGCCGACGCGATCGGCCGTCGCGGCGGAGTCCGGTCTGGGGCGCGCGCGACCGCAACGCGTGCGCGACCGCGGCTTAGGATCGACTAGCCTGGGAATAGCCGTAACTGCCACAAAGAGTGGGGATTCGAGGTGGTAGTGCCGCTTACGTCTGCCGAGCCGCGCACGATCGGGCCGTTCCAGCTGCTCGAGCCGCTGGGCGGCAGCGGGCTGTTCCTGGGCCGGACGCCGAGCGGGGAACGCGTCGCGGTGCGGGTCATCCGGGCCGAAGTGGCGGCGGATCCCGGGTTCCGGGCCGAGGTCGCCGCGGCCCGCCGGGTGGACGGGGCGTTCACGACGCCGGTGGTCGCCGCGGACCTGGACGCCGACGTGCCGTGGCTGGCCACGGCGTACGTCCCTGGGCCGACGCTGGCCGAGGCGGTCCGCGACCACGGACCGGTGCCGGCCGCTACCGTGCGGGCGCTGGCCACCGGGCTGGCGGAGGGCCTGCGCGCCATCCACGACGCGGGGCTGGTACACCGCGATCTCAGTCCCTCCAACGTCCTGCTGACCGGGGACGGGCCGCGGGTGACCGGGTTCGGGCTCGGGCTCGCGTTCGGGTCGGCGGGCGCGGATTTCGGATCTCCGGGGTTCTTGTCGCCGGAGCAGGCCCTGGGGCATGACGTCGGGCCGCCGAGCGACATCTTCAGCCTGGGTGCGGTGCTGGTTTACGCGGCTACTGGACAAGGGCCGTTCGGGGCCGGGTCGAGTGCATTGCTGATGTACCGGCTGGTCAACAGCGCGGCTGACCTCGGCGAACTGCCGGGCGAACTGCGGTTCCTGGTCGGCAGTTGCCTGGCCAAGCAGCCGGGTGACCGGCCGTCGGCGAGCCGACTGCTGGGCGAGCTCGGGGCTATCGGGCCGGGTGCGGTTCCCGGGTCGCTGGCGGGGGCTGTCTTCGCTGGCGGGTGTGTCTTCGCTGGCGGGTGTGTCTTCGCTGGCGGGTGTGTCTTCGCTGGCGGGTGTGTCTTCGCTGGCGGGTGTGTCCGCGGGCGAGGCGGGGCTGGGCGGGAGCTGGCGTTCGCGACGCCGGTGGCCCCGGCCACGGGGCCCGGCGTGGATCGCCGCCGGGGTGGTGGCCGCCTGCGCCGCGGTGGTCTTCCTCCTGACCGGCGGCGTCCCGCTGTCGCCCGCCGGGCGCGGGCAGCCCCATGCCGGGGCGGCGCTGGCGGAACCGGAGTCGACGTCGCAGGCCCCGCTGATCTCGAGCTCGTCGCCGTCGGTGCCCGGCGGTTCGGCGCCGGTGCGGCACTCGCGCCTGGGGCAGTCGGCCCAGATCACCCCGGCGGCGTTGCAGGGCCCGTCGGCGTCGGCGTTCTTGAGTCCGTCGGTGGCGCCGTCCGTGCCCCCGCCGGCGCTGCCTTCGGTGCCGCCGTCGGTGCCCGCGAGCCCGTCGGCGTCGGCGTCGCCGTCCGCTTCGCCATCGGCGTCTGCGTCGCCCTCTCCGTCGCCGTCGCCGTCGGCTTCTTCCTCGCCGTCGGCTTCTTCCTCGCCGTCGGCTTCCTCGTCGCCGTCGTCGTCTCCTTCTTCTTCCGTGTCGTCGTCCGCTTCCTCGTCGTCGACGCCTTCCTCGTCGTCGGCGTCCTCGTCGCCGTCTGGGTCGGCGAGTTCGGGCTGAGATTCGTCACGGCGTAAGCGGCTGTGATCCGGCTCGCCGGGCGCGGTGTCGGCGGCGGCGGACGGCGTCGATGGCGACCACTACCGCGATGATCGCCGCTTCGATGACGGCGGTACGGACCAGGTCCCTGACGTCGGACGGTCGGCAGAGCGGCCGGATGGAGATGGACCGGGCCGCCCCCGCTCGTGCCCGCGGTCAGCCGGTGGTTTCCGGCGGGCGGACTCGTCCCGCAGCGGGCTGCGGGCCCATGTGCGGGCCTGGCCGGCCGCCTGCCGGGCTCGGTTCTGCGGGCGTACGGGCGCCCCTTCCCCGGCGGCTGGCCGTGGCCGGTAATGCGGAGATCGGGTGTGCATTCGCCGGCGTGTCGGATTGCTTGGATTAAGGTTTTTAGCTACTGTGTTCGCATAAGATCATTCATCCGAACGGATCGTGGCGTATGCAGCAGGAACCGGTTCCCCCAGAGCCCGGGCCGGACGAGGGCCCCGGCCGCGTGCCGTCGTGGCCGGAGTGGATGGATGACCCGGCGTACCTGTCCGCCCGACCCGAGGACCTGAGACCTAGACCTGGACGAGGACCCCGACGACGCGCCGCCGCCCGACGTGGATTACGACGAGCTGGCGGCCGAGGCGGAGCGGATTACCGACGAGCAGGCCCGGGAGGCGGCGGTGCTGGCCGGGCTGGGGCTGACCGCGGCGATGGCGGCGGACGCCGCGGTGGCGGCCGGGCGGCGGGGTCCGGGGATGCCCGGGTCCGCGGAGTCCTTCCCGGGGGTGTATGCCAGCCGGGCGTCGGGGTTCGCGTCGGGTAAGCCGCTGGATGCCGCGCCGGGGTGCGTGACCTTGGCCCGGTTCGCGGAGGAGGCGGCCGGGCAGGATGACCGGTATCCGGGGGCCTCCGATGATGAGCTGCTGGGGGTGATCGCCGCGTGGGACCGGGTGGAGGCCCACGCCTGTGCCCGGAAGCACGCGGCGGTGGCGGAGCTGATCCGGCGCCGTCCCGAGCGGGGGTGCGCGCTGGAAGGCCCGGCGCAGATGCCCGGGGCCTTTGATGAGTTCACCGCGCGGGAGCTGGGCGCGGCGCTGGGTGAGTCCCGCGGGGTGGCCGAGGACATGTTGTCGCTCGGCTATGAGCTGGCGGTCAGCCTGCCCGGCACCCGGGCGGCGTTCGGGTCCGGGGTCCTGGGCCGCCGTAAGGCGGTGATCATCGCCGCCGCGACCCGCCTGCTGGACCCGGCGGAGGCCCGGGCGGCCGAGGCGATGGTGCTGGACCGGGCCGGGGCGCTGACCCCGCCCGCGCTGCGCGCCGCGATCACCCGCGCCGTCATGGACGTGGCGCCGGACAAGGCCAGGAAGCGGCGGGAGCATGAGGCGGAGAAGACCCGGGTGGAGCGGTGGGCCGAGGCGTCGGGGAACGCGGGGCTGGCCGGGCGGGAGCTGCCGCCCGCGCAGGTGCTGGCCGCCGACCAGCGGGTGACCGCGTGGGCCAAGGAGCTGCGCAGGGCCGGGCTGGAGGGCGGCATGGATGCGCTGCGGGCCCGCGCCTACCTGGACATCTTGCTGGGGATGGACTCCCGGCCTGCTGCTGGCCCGCCCGGCGACGGCCAGACAGCGGACCGGCCGGGAGGCGGCACCGGCGGCGGGTCCGGGCCCTGTGATCCTGCTGGACCGCGGGCCCCGGCGCCGGGCGGGCCGCCGGCCGGGATGATCCCGCCCGGGTTCGCCGGGCATGTGACGCTGACCGTCCCCGAAGCGACCCTGACCGGCCGGGCCCACCGCCCCGGCGAGCTGAGCGGCATCGGGCCCGTGGACCCCGATCTGGCCCGCGACCTGGCCCAGGCCGCGGCCCGTAACCCCCGGTCTACGTGGTGTCTCACCGTCACCGACGGCCAGGGCCACGCCATCGGGCACGGCTGTGCCCGGCCGGTGAAACGGCGAAAACCGGACGGGCCTGATCCGCCGGGCGGCCCGTCGTTTACCTTCACCCCCGCCGATCAGCCGGGGCCGCCCGGCGGGTACGGCACCTGGCGGTTCACCACCGGGCAGCAGGACCTGCTCATCGAGATCGGGCCGCTGCCGACCGGCGACTGTGATCACCGGTGGCAGGCCCGGGGCCATGATCCGGGGGTGATGCTCCGGCACCTGGCCGAGGTCCGGCACGCCACCTGCACCGGGCCCGGCTGCCGGCGGCCCGCCGGACGGTGCGACTTCGAGCACAACATCCCCTACGAGGCAGGCGGGCGGTCGTGCCTGTGCAACGGGAACCCGAAGTGCCGGTTCGACCACCGGCTCAAGCAGGACCCGCGATGGACGGCCGAGCAGCTTCCCGGCGGAGACGTACGCTGGACTGCGCCTTCCGGGCGGCAGTATGTCACCGAGGCCACCAGGTACCCCATCTAGCGGTGCAGGTGTCTATCATTCAGCGCCAGGGAGTGGCGATGGATGAACTTGGCAAGCTCAAAGCGAGGCGCGGGCGGCAAGCCCGCGCGGTGGTGCGGCTTTGGACCGGCAGATAAGGGCCATCGACGCCGAGATAGCTCGGCGTGTGGAGCAGCTGTCAGAAGCCGACGGGGGTTACATGATCGTAGAGGGCTCGGCTGACCCCCGCTCTCGCTCTACTGACCCACGTTGTACCTGGACGCGCCCATAGCAGAGCCGACCACCAGCACGAGCTTGCCGCGCAGGTGACCGTTCTCGCTGGCGCGGTGCGGCCGCGCGCACCGCAATCCGGACCTGGCCCGGCTGCGGGCAGGGCGGCCCGGCCGCCCCTCACCCCGAGCCTGGTCCCTCACCCCGAGCCTGGCCGCCGTCATCCCGCCCGGGGCATCACCTGGACCCGCATACCGGAGACACGCTCTAGGGCAGCGGCTGGCCTGCGGACCGTGGCGCCGGGACGGGGGCGAGCCGGGTCAGGATCAGCTCGGAGGCGACGACCAGCACCGCGAGGACGGTCAGCGAGGGGCCGAGGACGGCCAGGCTGGTGGTGCCGATGAGCAGGCCGATCAGAGCGGAAACTCCCGCTCCGCCGGCCGCGGCGGCACCCACCTGCCAGGCGATGACGTGCTGGGCTCGCCGCTCCCCGATGCGGGCCGGGGTCAGGGTGACCAGGGCCGGGAAGACCCCGGCCAGGGCGCCGCCCAGGACCGCGAAGGCGATCACGGTGGCGGTCGCGCCGGGCTGCCACCAGATGACCGCCGTGGCGATCACGGCCAAGGCGCTGCCGGACCGCACTACCGTGCGGGGCGCGACCGGGCGGGGCACCAGGGCCAGGGAGATCCGCACGGCGGTCAGCGCGCCCCAGTAGCCGAACGTGGCCAGGCCGGTCGCGGCCGTGGACAGGTTCAGCTGCCCGCGGCAGAAGCTCGCCTCCCACTGCCCGGCGCCGACCTCGAGGCCGGTGTACAGGAAGAACACGCCCATGCCGGTGGCCACCACCGTGCCGTACCGGCGCCGGGTCCACTCCGGGCCCGGCCGCGGTTCGATGGCCCGAGCCCTCTCGGCCGGCCGCGACACGGGACCGTCGCGCCGTCGCTGATGCAGCCAGGAGCCGGCGATGACCAGGTCGAGTACGGTCAGCGTCAGGTAGGCCGGCCGCCAGGAGCCGGTGAGGATGGCGGCCGTCACGACCAGCGGGCCGATCGCGGTGCCGACGCCGTAGGCGCCGTGCAGCAGGTTGAGGAGCCGCAGCCGACCGGTCAGGGCGATCGCCGTGTTGAGCCCGGCGTCCATCATGCCGGCCGCCGCGCCGCTCAGGACGGACGCGCCCAGCACGAGGCCGAGCCCCGGCGCGAGCGCGTAGCCGGTGACCCCGACCGCCGCGCACAACCCGGCCACGGACAGCAGGGCGGGCACGCCGAGACGCTGGATGAGGGTCCCGACGAAGGCCGTGACCAGCACGGACCCGGCCGTGGCCAGGAGCAGGATCAGGCCGAGGTCACCGACGGGCGCGCCGAAGGTGCTACGCATCGACGGCCACGCGGTACCAAGCATGCCGTCGGGCAGTCCGAGGACCACGAAGCTGCCCAGAGCGAGCACGTCGAAGCGCCGGCTCGCCGCGCCGGCTCCCGCGAGGGCGGGCCGGCGCTGCTCAGTCACTGCTCCATGTAAACGCACGGCCCGGGGCGGGCACGAATCAGGGAGCGCCGACCGGGATCGTCTCGCTAGGTGATGTCGAGCACACGGCCGGGCCGCGGCGAGGGCGGAGCGCGCGGAGCGCGCTGAGCGCGGGGCGCGCGAGCGCGCAGCGCGCTGGCGGGGTCACCGGGGCAGCGCAGCGCCCGCGGCTACTCGGGCGGGGTGTCGCGCGGTGGCCGACCGGGCTTGCGCATCGCTCCCACCCGGCCCGGCAGCCTGCCGGCGTCGGCGAGTGCGCGCCGCAGGAGGTACTCGATCTGGGCGTTGGTGCTGCGCAGCTCGTCGGCGGCCCACCGGGCCAGGGCGTCGTGGACGGCCGGGTCCAGCCGCAGCAGGATGCTCTTACGTTCGCTCACTAGTACAAGGACCCCGTGTTGACGACCTGCTGGGTGGCCTGCTCGCTGCACAGGACGACGAGCAGGTTAGAGACCATGGCGGCCTTGCGCTCCTCGTCCAGCTCCACCACGTTCTGCTCTTCCAGCCGCTTCAGGGCCAGCTGGACCATGCCGACCGCGCCCTCGACGATCTTCTGCCTGGCACCGACCACCGCGCTGGCCTGCTGCTGGCGCAGCATGGCCTGGGCGATCTCCGCGGCGTAGGACAGCCGGGTCAGCCGGGACTCGATGATGGCCACTCCGGCAGGCCGGACCCGGTCGGCGATCTCCGCCGAGAGCCGCCCGGTGATCTCCTCCGCGTTCTCGCGCAGCGACAGCACGCCCTCGCTCGCGCTGGTGTAGGGATAGCTGGAGGCGATGTGCCGGACCGCGGTCTCGGTCTGGATGGCTACGAACTTGGTGTACTCGTCGACGGCATAGGCGGCCTTGGCCGTGTCCTCGACGCGCCAGACGACGACGGCGGCGATCTCGATCGGGTTACCGTCGGCGTCGTTGACCTTGGCCTGCGCCGTCTCGTGGTTGCGGATCCGGGTGGACACCTTGATGCGGCGGGTAAACGGATTCACCCACTGCAGCCCTTGATCCCGGGTCGTGCCGCGGTACTTGCCGAACAGCTGGATGACGCGTGCCTGCCCTGGCACGACGGGCGTCAGGCCAGCCAGCAGCAGTATCGCGGCGATCAGTACGATGACGCCCACCCAGACCAGGGCGGTCGCGGCACCACCGGTCTGCTTATGCGAATACCACAGCACCGCCACGGCCACGATGATCCCCACAATGCCGGTCACCAAGACCTTAATGCCGGGCGTTGACCAGGCCCTCTGCTCGGCGATCTGGGCCGGGGCCGACTGCTGATCTGTCCTGACCGGAACCCGCGTTGCCATCCGTACCACCTCCGCTTGACACCCTTGATATTACATATCTAGCATACTGATATCAGTTTTCGGGAGCAACAACCACCGCCGGCGTGGCGGGAAAAAAGCGGCGCACCCGGACCGGGTGCAGGCGCGCAAGGAGGCACAAGGCCATGACGCCAACGATCTCGGCAGACGGGCTCACCCGCCGCTACCGCGGCCAACTCGCCCTCGACGACGTCACCTTCGACGTCCAGGGCGCATCGATCACCGGGCTGCTCGGCCGCAACGGCGCGGGCAAGACCACGCTCCTGCGCATCGTCGCCGGCCATGAGTTCGCCTCAGCCGGCCGCGTCACCGTGCTGGGCGCCAGCCCGGTCAAGGACGAGGCGGTACTGCGCCGGATGGTGTTCATCCGGGAGGACCAGACTTACCCGGACCTCAAGGTCCGGCACGTGCTGCAGGTGGCCTCCTGGTTCCACCCGAACTGGAGCCACGAGCTGGCCGGCGCTCTCGTCGATGACTTCGCCCTCCCGCCGAACCGGAGGATCAAGAAGCTCTCGCGCGGGATGCGGTCGGCGGTGGGCATCGTGATCGGCCTGGCCGCCCGAGCCGAGGTGACGCTGTTCGACGAGCCTTACGCCGGCCTGGACGCCGTGGCCCGCCAGGTGTTCTACGACCGGCTGGTCACCGAGCAGGCCGAGCATCCCCGCACGGTGCTGCTCTCCACTCACCTGATCGACGAGGCCGCCGGGCTGCTCGAACGGGTGGTGGTCATCGACCGGGGCCGAGTGGTGCTCCACGCGGCCGGCGGGGACCTGCGCGGACCGCGGACGCTGCAGCAAGTCGCGGTCGACGCCGCCAGCCGACCGCGAACGGAAAGGATAGCCGCATGACTACCACCTGGATCAAGGTCGCCCGCTACCACCTGGTCGACCGACTCAGCTACACGGCGTTGCCCTGGGGCCTGCTGGCGTTCCACTTCGCGCTGATCGTGGCCATCTTCAAGATGGCCGGGCCCACCATGGACACGCCCGGCAGGGTCCTGCATGACCAGGCGTTCAACCTCGTGGTCATCTACGTGTGCTTCATGATCCTCGGCCTGCTGGCCATCGTGCGGTCGCTGCCGTTCGGCCTGGCCATGGACGTGAGCCGGCGCTCCTACTACGCCGGGACGGCGGCCCTGGCCGTCGCCTTGGCCGCGGGGTACGGGCTGGCGCTGACCGTGCTGCAGGCCATCGAACGGGCCACCGGCGGCTGGGGCATGGACCTGCACTTCTTCCGTATCCCCTACGTCCTGGACGGGCCGTGGTACCTGACCTGGCTGACCTCGTTCGTGGGTCTGAGCCTGATGTTCATCTACGGCATGTGGTGGGGGCTGGCCTACCGGCGCTGGAACCTGGTCGGCCTGCTGGCCTTCGGCGCCGCCCAGATCATCGTGGTGACCGGCGGCGTGATCATCGCCAGCCAGGTGCACGCCTGGCCGGCCATCGGCCGCTTCCTCATCACGCTGAGCGCGACCGGGCTCACCGGCCTGCTGGCCGCCCTGGCCGCGGTCCTGCTGGCCGGGGGGCTCAGCACCGTCCGCCGCGTCACGATCTGAGGTGACGGTGATGGACTCGTTCACCGGGAAGCTCGCCGTGGTGACCGGCGGCGGCTCGGGCATGGGCCGCGAGCTGGTCATCCAGCTCGCGGCGGCCGGATGCTCGGTCGCGGCATGCGACCTGGACCCGGACACCATGGCGGAGACCGTTGCCCTGGCCCAGGCCGGCGCCGGGCCCGGAGTACTGGTCACCGGCCACGCCTGTGACGTGGCCGAGGAGGCACAGGTGCTGCGGTTCCGCGACGAGCTACTGGCCGCGCAGGCCCGGGATCACGTCGACCTGGTCTTCGCCAACGCCGGCGTCGGCGGGGCGGCCAGCTTCGTCAACGATCCGAGGGAGCAGTGGGAGCGAACCTTCGCCATCGACTGGTGCGGCGTGTACCACTTCGCCCGCGCGTTCCTGCCGCTGCTGATCGCGAGCGGCGATGGCGTCCTGGTCAACACCAGCAGCGTGAACGGGTTCTGGGCCTGGCTCGGCCCGGGCATTCCGAACACCGCCTACAGCACGGCCAAGACGGGGTGCGGTCCGGGACCTGGCGGATCCTCATCGGCCAGGACGCCGCGTGGCTCGACCGGCTGGTCCGCGCCCGGCCCGAGGCCGCCTACGACTACGAGGAGCTCTTCAACGAGGCGGCGGTGGCGGAATACACCAGCGCGGTGCAGGCCGCCGGGGAGCCGGCTACGTGATCCGGAACGCGTGGAGTCCTTCGGGTCGTTCGGCCTGGACTTCGATGTGGTCGACCGCGGCGTAACGGGGGCCGTGGCGGGACCAGTCGACCAGGCGGCCGACCTCCTCGGCCGATCCCTCGAAGACCGCTTCGACGCGGCCGTCGGGCAGGTTGCGGACCCACCCCGCCACGCCATACTGCTCGGCCAGCCGCCGGCAGGCGTCACGGAAGAAGACACCCTGGACCCGGCCGGAGACCAGGACGCGGTATCGGATCACAAGCAGACGGTACGCCGGCCGGGTCGCCGGCGGTCAGCGGCCGGCGACCAGACGCGCGGTGTCGCGGGCGATCATCAGCTCCTCGTCGGTCGGCACGACCATGGCCAGTACCGGGCCGTCCGGGCTGATCCGTCCGCCGGTGGCGCGGCCGTGCCGGGCGTTGGCCTCGGGATCCTCGGCCAGGCCGAGGAAGGCCAGGCGGGCGAGCACCAGGCTGCGGACCTCGGCGCTGTTCTCGCCGATGCCGCCGGTGAACACCAGGGCGTCCAGCCGATCCAGGCTGGTCACCATCGCGGCGACCGCCTTGGCCAGCCGGTGCACGAAGACGTCCAGGGCGAGCCTGGCCCGTTCGTTCCCGCCGGCGGCCGCGGACTGGATGGCACGCATGTCGTTGCCCACGCCGGACAGGCCCTCGAGCCCGCTGGCGGTGTCCAGCGCGTCGGTGAGCTGGTCGACGGTCAGGCCGGCCTGGTCGGCCAGGTAGCCGAACATCCCGGGATCTACATCGCCGGAGCGGGTCCCCATGACCAGCCCCTCCATCGGGGTGAGCCCCATCGTGGTGTCCACCGACACGCCGTCGCGGATCGCCGCCGCGCTGCATCCGTTGCCGAGATGAGCGGCGACCAGGCGCAGCTCGCCGAGCGGCCGGCCCAGCAGCTCGGCGGCCCGCTGGCTGACGAAGCGGTAGCTGGTGCCGTGGAAGCCGTACCGGCGCACCCCGTACCGGGTGTACCACTCCTCGGGCACCGCGTAGCGGAAGGCGCGGGGCGGCATCGTGTGGTGGAACGCGGTATCGAACGCGGCGACCTGCGGCAGGCCGGGCCGGGCGGCGCGGACCGCCTCGAGGCCGGCCAGGGCGTTCGGGTTGTGCAGCGGCGCAAGGTGACTGAACGAGCCGATGGCCGCGATCACCTCGTCGTCCACCAGGACCGACGCGGTGAACCGGTCGCCGCCGTGAACCACCCGGTGGCCGGCGCCGATCAGGTCGGGTCCGGACTCGGGCAGGTAGCCGAGGATCCGGGAGATGACCGCCTGGTAGCTGCCGCCGGCGAACTGCTCGGTGACGGGGTCCCCCGTACCGCGCTGGACGTGCAGCACGGCTTCGGGCGTGCCGAGCTCCTCGGCCAGCCCGCCGAGCACGCGCTCCCCGTTCCCGGGGTGCAGCAGGGCGAACTTCACCGACGAACTGCCTGAGTTGAGCACGAGCACCAGGCCGGATCCGGCCTCGCCGATGGCTGTCACCCTCGGGATGGTACGTGGCCCGGGTGACGGGCGGGTGTCGTCCGCGCGGAGGGCGGAAAACCAGCTGACCGATCCGCTCCCGCGGTCTTAGCGTGGGGCCATGGTTCCCGCTAGTCATGTGCTGGCCTTCGCGGCGGTGGTGACCGTCGTGATCGCGATCCCCGGCCCGAGCGTGCTGTTCACCATCAGCCGGGCGCTGACCGTCGGCCGGCGTGCCGCGCTGCTCACCGTCGTCGGGAACGAACTGGGCCTGTGCGTGCAGGTGGTCGCGGTGGCGTTCGGCGTGGGGGCGGTGGTGGAGCGATCCGCGCAGGTCATCACCGTGGTGAAGCTCGCGGGCGCCGTCTACCTGGCGTTCCTCGGCGTGCAGGCGATCCGGCACCGGCGGTCGATGGCCGAGGCGCTGACCGCGCGGGTCACGCCGGTCCGGCCGCTGCGGGCGATCCGTGACGGGTTCGTGGTCGGGGTGGCCAACCCCAAGACCATCGTGTTCTTCGTCGTCGGCCTGCCGGAGTTCACTGCCACCGCACCCGGGCACCTGCCGGTCCCGGCGCAGATGCTCATCCTCGGGGCGCTGTTCCCCGTCATCGCGCTGGTCCTGGACGGCGCGTGGGCGGCCATCGCGGGCACGGCCCGGCAGTGGCTGGTGGGGTCGCCGCGGCGGCTGGCGCTGATCGGCGGGGCCGGCGGCCTGGTCATGATCGGGCTCGGCGTCAGCATCGCGGCGACCGGCCGCAAGGACTGAGGCGCACGGGCGGAGGCGCGAGCGGGCGGAGGCGCACGGGCGGAGGCGCACGGGTCGGGCGGTCATTATTGTCCGCCGCGGGACGATTGTGTCCAGTAGGTGCGGCGAATCCCGAATGTTACAGAAATCTTTCTGGACCGACCCATCCGGAATCCACGCCGCGGCGAAGAAAGCGCGTGACAGGCGATTCGGTGGCCAACGAAGGCCACCCGAGGCGCGAGCCGACGTGGGCACCGGCTCGCGCCGTGGCCGCCACCGGATCGCCGTCCGCCCTTACCCCCCTCTCCCGGCGTGGCCTTCGCCTGTGGCGACGTGCATGCCGACCAGTCACCGAAAGGATCGTCATGCCCAGTCACGATGCACAGCATGAGCCGGCTGAGCGTATGTCCCGGCGTTCTCTGCTCCAGGGCGCCGCCGCCGCAGGCGCCGCAGGGCTCGCCGTCACGGCCCTCGGCGTGGCCGTAAGCCCGGCGGCCGCGGCCAGCACCGCGTCCCCGGCACCCGCCAGCGGTGACCTGAAGGCACCATCGGGACCCATCGTGGTGCACGTCCGCAACGCGAGGTCCGGGGACATCGAGGTGTTCTCCGGGACCAGCCAGACCAGCCTGCGCGACAAGGACCTGGCCGCCCGGATCGCCCGGGCGATCGGATGACTCCCCCATCAGCTGACCCAGCCATCTGCCCATTCGAGCCAGTGAGGTAAGTGAATGTCATCGCACCGCGAGGCACCGGAAATCTCCAAGGACCCGGTGGCCGATAGCACCGACGTCTACGCGTTCGTCAGCCCGGACAAGCCGGGCACGGTCACCTTGATCGCCAACTACATCCCGCTGCAGGGACCGGCGGGAGGGCCGAACTTCTACGAGTTCGGCGACGACGTCCTCTACGAGATCCACATCGACAACAACGGTGACGGCCAGGCCGACATCTCTTACCAGTTCCGCTTCCATACCACGGTGCGCGACCCTGACACCTTCCTGTACAACACGGGCCCGATCGAGTCGCTGGGCAGCCCGAACTGGAACCGGGTTCAGACCTACGACGTGGGCGTGGTGAAGGGCGGGTCGTTCAGCGGCCTGGGCAGCGGCCTGCCCTGCCCGCCGTGCAACATCGGGCCGCTGTCCACGCCGGACTACGCCGGCCTGGCCGGCGCGGCGGTGACCAGCCTGGGCGGCGGGATCACGGTGTTCGCCGGGCAGCGCGCCGAGGGCTTCTACGTCGACCTCGGCTCGATCTTCGACCTGGCGGACCTGCGTCCGTTCGAGAACCTGCACGCCCAGTACGGGCTGAACGTCTTCAGCGGGCCGGCGGCCGGGGTGAACGCGACCAATCACCTGAACGTGCACTCGATCGCGATCCAGGTGCCGATCTCGGCCGTGACGGTCAAGGGCCACCCGACGATCGGCGTGTGGACCACGGCCAGCCGCCAGAAGGCCAGGGTGTACGACGCCCAGGGCGGCGAGTACGTGAACGCCGGGCCGTTCGTCCAGGTGTCGCGGCTGGGCAACCCGCTGGTCAACGAGGTCGTCATCCCGCTGGGCAAGAAGGACCTGTGGAACACGCTGCCGCCGGATGACGACAAGCTGTTCGCCGGCTACGTCACCGCGCCGGGCCTGTCGGCGCTGCTGCCCGGCCTGTACCCCGACGTGTTCCCCAACCTGGCCGCGCTGGTGGCATCCGGGAAGCCCCGGGCCGACCTGGAGGCGATCCTGCTCACCGGGATCCCGTCCGGGCTGATCCCCGGGTTCACCAACCTGACCGGGACGGTGCTCGCGGACATGCTGCGGCTGAACACCTCGATTCCGGCGACGCCGGCCAAAAAGCAGAGCATTTACGGGCTGCTGGGCGACGACGTGGGCGGGTTCCCGAACGGCCGCCGGGTGACCGACGACGTGGTCGCGATCGAGCTGCGCGCGTTCGCCGGGGTCACCTACCCGCTGGTCGACAAGAACTTCGTCCCGGACGCGGCGGCGGCCAAGCTCACCGACGGGCTGACCCCGGCCGACGTCAGCTCGCCGTACCTCGGCAACTTCCCCTACCTCGGGGTGCCGTACAGCGGCTTCGACAACCCGTAATGACCGCCGCAAGTTCCCCGGCGGGCCTTCGCACGGGCCCGCCGGGGTTCGCCCTTTGCACCCTGGGGAGCACCGCATGACCGAGTCAGCAGCCGGGCCGTCAGGCCCGGGAACCGTGGTGCTGGAGCTGGGCGCCGGCGTCGGCGCCCTGGTCCTGTACACGCCGGCCGAGCTGGACGGCCGGGAGATCGAGATCGGCCGGGACGAGGATCCCGCCGCCCGGCGCACGCATTCGCAGGTACGGCCGCGGCACATGGCGACGGTGACCAGGTACGCGGCCGTCTACCCGGACCTGTCCGCCGGGCCGTACACGATCTGGGCCGACGAGCAGAGCCCGGCCGGCCGCGTGGTCATCACCGGAGGCCGGGTCACCAACTGGAGCTGGCCGGCCTGACCCCTCCCATGGCTGGCCGTAACCCGCCCTGGCTGCTCGTGGCCGGCCAGGGCGGGCCTCCAGCTTTCCCGGGTGGTCAGGCCACGGTCCGTTCGGCATAAAATCCCCTGGCTGCGGCGGCCGGCCCGGCTCCTATACCGGCAGTGGCCCTATACCGGCAGGGGCAGAGCCAGGATCGGGACCGTGGTGGGCTGTTTCGAGCCGGGGGCGGGCTCGACGGTCAGGCCGAGCTTGTCGCCCGTGACGATCCCGGTCGCCACCACCGGAGTGGTCACCCCGGCCTGAGCCGTGGGCAGCAGGCCGGCCGAGACGATCTTGATCGGGCCGATCAGCCACAGCTGGTAGACCTTGCCCGCGGGCAGGGCCGGCAACCCGGAGGTGGCCACGACCAGCTTGCGCGTGGCCACGTCCAGCACCACGACGGCCACGCCGCCCTTGGTCGTGCGCTGGGACAGCAGCGTGACGTGCGGCGCGCCCAGGATCTGGGCCAGCGCCTGGTCGTGCTCCTTGGCCTGGCTGAGCTCGGCCTCGACGCGGGTCCGGGCCGCGGCCAGCGCCTGGTTCTGCGACCGGGCCTGGTTGAGCTCGTTCTGCGTGTGCGCCTGGGCGAAGCCGAAGAACACCGCGACCGCGATCGCGGCCGTCGCGATGGCTCCGGACAGCCACGGTATCCACGGCGCCGAGCTGCCGGTGCGGCGCGGGCGGGCGTGGGTCCTGATCTCGGGCGGCAACTGGCGGGTGCGGGCCGCGGCCGCCATCACCCGTTCGCGCATCGCGGGCGGCGCCTCGGTGGTGGCGGCGAAGGCCATGGCCGTCGCCACCTCGCGGAACCCGCGGACCTCGCTGGCACATGACTGGCAGCGGCTCAGGTGACGGTTGAACCTGCTGAGCTCGCTCGCCGAATCCAGCGCGTCGAGGGCGTAGGCGCCGGTGAGGGTATGCAGATCCTGGCGGAAGAACCTCATCAGCTCACCCCCAGGCAATCGCGCATCCGGATCAGGCCGTCGCGGATCCTGGTCTTGATCGCGCCCAGCGTGACGTTCAGCAACTCGGCTACCTGGCGGTAGCTGTTCCCGCCGTAGTAGGCCAGGGTAATCGACTCGCGCTGGACCTCGGTGAGGGCCTCCAGGCAGCGCCGGACCCGCTCCCGGTCCAGACTGGCTTCCACGGCCTCGGCGACCTCATCGTGCGGCGGGCTGACGTCGGCTGTCCGGTGCTCGCGGTTCGACGCGGCCGTCGTGGAGCGGATACGGTCGATGGCGCGGCGGTGGGCGATGGTCGTCACCCACGTCGCCGCGCCACCCATGGCCGGGTCAAACCGCGCGGCGGTCCGCCACACCTCGAGGAGGACCTCCTGGGCGACCTCCTCGGACTGGGACGGATCCCGAAGAACCTTACGAATGACGCCGTACACCGGGCCGACCAGCCGGTCATACAGCGTTTCGAACGCGCCCTGGTCGCCACGTGCCACGTGGACGAGCAGGTCGTCAAGATCCTGCTCTCCCCTCCTATCCGCGGTCGCCGGCCTAAACCGGGACGCGTCCGAATCGTTCGGGTTCATATGGCACCTTCGGGGCCGGAGCCGGATCGGATGGGTGAGGCTCAAAAGAAATTCTAAAATTTCTATTACGGCCGTAGCGTGGTGCGGTGGCTGGTCTGGTTCGGGGCCGTGGCAGATTATCCGCAAATGGCTCTTTGCGGGCCAGGGGGGCCCGGCACGGCCCGGATCGGGTTCGGCGAGCAGATCGAGATCCGCCAGGGCGCGGAAATCGGCCGGCCATCGGTGCTGTACGCGACGGTCGCCGGCGAGGGCGACAGGATCGACTCCGTCGAGGTGGGCGGGTCGGCCCTGATCGTGGCCGAGGGCCGGTTCCTGGTCGCGCCGGCCTAGCCGGGTTCGTGGTCGCGCCAGCCCGGTCCGGACTGGCCGCCGTAGCCGGCCGACCCGCCGCCGCCAGATCGCGATCATGATGCCGAACGGTCCGTGGTCTCCGCGTCGTCCGCTACGTCCTGCGGGTCCGGGGGTGGCGCGTCTGGTGCTTCCGGGCGGGCCATCATGCTGGCCACCGCCGCGCGCATCGCCTTAAGGCCCGCTCCGCGGGGCACCTTGAGCGAGACGTAGGCGATCGCGCCGGCCGGGATGGGCAGCCAGAAGTTGACCAGCCGCCAGGCCAGGACGCCCAGGGTGGCCACGCTGCGGGTGATGCCGAAGCTGACCAGCAGCAGCGGAGTCAGCGAGTCGATCACGCCCAGCCCGGCGGGCGTCACCGGCAGCGCGCCGACCACGTTGGCGATCCCGTAGGCGGCGAACAGCTCGACCGGATTGAGCAGGCGGCCGAAAGCGGCCACGAAGCACCACAGCGAGGCGGCGTCCAGCAGCCAGTTGAGCGAGGCCCAGGTCAGCGACCAGACCAGGGTGCGCCGGTCGCGGGCCAGCGCGGACAGCGATTTCCCGGCCTCCCGGATGGCCTGCTCCAGCCGGTCTCCGGTCAGGCCGGGGATCCGGTCACCGACTACGCACAGGATGCGGGAGGCGCGCTTGCTCTGCCGGGTGATGCCGAAGGCCAGGGCGGCGATGCCCAGCAGCACCACGGCTCCGGTGACGGCCACGGTGACGTAGATCGGATGGAAGCCGGCCAGCGGGATGGAGATGACCAGGGACACCCACAGCAGGATGTTCAGCACGACCGTGGAGCCCAGGCCCTTGGTGGCCATCATCACCGCGGCGTCGTGGCCCTTGATGCCCTCGGCGGTGAACAGGCGGTAGCCGATCCCGGCACTGCCGACCGTTCCGGCCGGGATGACGTGCGCTATGGCCGCGGCGGCCAGGTCAATCCGGAACAGCCGGGAAAGGCCGGGGTTGAACGAGCCGGGCGGCAGCAGGGCCTGGGTCAGCAGGCCGTAGCAGAACAGGCTCAGGCCCTCCAGCACCAGGCCCGCGACCAGCCAGGCCGGGTTCACCTGGCCGAGCAGGTTCAGGTCCTTGCTGGCCCCCACGAGCTCCGGCACGACCAGGTACTCGATGATCAGCACCAAGGCGAAGATGAGTATGCCGCGGCGCAGCGGCTTGACCACGAACGGCAGCCAGGTCCGCCATATGCTGCGCCAGTTGCCGCGCGGGCCTGGGTCCGCGTCGGGCTGCTGGCCGGCCTGGGCCCGGTCAGTTCGCATGGGACAGCTACTACCCGGCTCCGGGCCGGGCACGCCGCCCGTCCGGAACCAACCGTCCGGGACGCTATCCTGCGAGACGGAACTCCGGGGAAGGGAGCGGTCGTGGCTGACGCGGGGCATACGGCTCGTGCGATGTGGACCCTGTTCGAGCCCATCCACGCGGTGACCTACTTCGCGCCCGAGGCACGCGCGGCCTTCGAGGAGGCGGGACTGCGCGGGTTCTGGCGCGGCTACTTCGCCGGCCGGGCCGCGCCGCTCGGGCCGACCGGAGCGGCGGTCGTGACCGCCTCGTTCTTCAATTTCGCCCCCGCCTTCGTGGCCCGGGCGATCCCGGCGGTCTGGGACCTGATCACGCCGGAGGATGCGCTAGCGACCCGGCTGGCCGGCGCGGAGGCGGCCCTAAGCACCCTGCTGGCCGGACACGAGGACGAGGCGGCGGCGGCCGCCGACCTGCTCTGGCTGGCGATCGGTCAGCTGGACTTCTCGGGCCGGGTGCTGGCCGCGGCCAACGCCGCGCTGCCGGTGCCGGACGGCGAGTCCTCGGGCCTGGCCCAGCTCTGGCAGGCGGCCACCCTGCTGCGCGAGCACCGGGGCGACGGGCACTTCGCCGCCCTGGCCGCGGCGGACATCGACGGCTGCGAGGCGGTGGCGCTGCGGGGCTGCATGGACCTGCGGCGCGAAGACCTGCAGCCGGTGCGGGGCTGGACCGACGAGGCGTGGGACAACGCGCTCGCGGGACTGGCCGACCGCGGCTGGGTAGGCGCCGACGGCCAGCTCACCAACGCGGGCCAGGCGGCGCACGGCGCGGTGGAGAACGCCACCGACTGGGCCGCGGCCCGGCCGTGGGCCCGGCTCGCCCCGGAGACGACGGCGGGCATCGCCGAGGCGCTCACCCCGCTCGCGCAGGCCTGCGCGGCGATCGTGCCCTACCCCAGCCCCATCGGGGTACCCGCCCCCGGCACCGCGGGCTGAACCCCGGTCAGCGCCCGCGCGTCGGCCGGGCAGCCCAGCAGGCGGTGCCGGTCGCGCAGCGCGAGCACGAGGTACAGCGTGGTCCGCTCGTCGACGTCCTGGTATCGCACCGCGTGCCGCGCTGGTCGAGGACCCTGGCTGGCCCCGTCGGCTGCGTGCGCGTTTCCACCCCCCGCCCTCACGCGCTTCTACGTTCCGCCTTCCCCCGTGCCCGCCGACTATTCTCCGTCGGTGCCCGTCGGTGGCTTGGCTGTTCCCCATAAGCAAGAGGTGGAGTTCAAGGACCTACTTCTGGGACCGGCCCTACCCTACGGCAAAAAACCAGATTGCGGATCCAGGTGGGAAAGCGCAAATTCTACTTTAAGCTCAAGAAAAGAAAGGATCTTTAGTCATCGACCCATTCTCGGGAATCACGGGACCGAGGGAGAAGCTCGCCCACGTCTGCCGAACGTGAGCAGAACTACGTTCACTCGCCAGCCCCGGGAGTGACAGGCAGCAAGGAACGCTGGGTCAGGCACCGATCTCACGGCGGGCGCGAGGATTGAGACCAGAAGGAGGCCGCGATGCGATCACGCGATTGGATCGGCCTGCAGCGCGCACCGTCCCTCGCCGGTTACTGACCGCTCGAGGCGCTATATCCGGCGACATGCTCCGGGCAGTCGGTACACCCAACAGCGTCCGACCACTATCTTCCACCGGCGGGCGCGCTGGGCAAGTCGCGAAGGTACGCCGTCGGCTCGATCCGCAGGGGCAGATCGGATCGCGGTCATGGGAGCGTCCTGGGCGAGATCCAGACGCTGGCCCTCGATGCCGACGGCCTGGTGAATGCGCCGCCCAACAAGGGCTGGCGCCGACTCTTGTCGTTCCTACTGGGCGCTTCCACCAAGCCCGCGCAGCCGAACTGGTACGACGCAGTAGTGCTGGCATCCTCATTCGGCGAAGTCTGGGACCTCGAACACGCCTGGCAATATTGGCAGACGGCGATGACCTTGTGCAACAACCAGGCCAAGGTCGGACCGATGGGCCAGGTTCTCACCCACCGCCTCAACGGGGGCTTTTACTACGACAGAAACGACGAGGGCGATCTTGAGAAGGCGAGGAAGGCGTTCGACGCAGCCTTCAACACCCTGAACCCCAAGGTAAATGGCCACGACGTCACTTACTACCAGAACTACATGACACGATTTCAGCAGGCGACGGCACTGGACCAACTGCAATACACCGAGCAGGCGGCCGAGTATCTGCGCGCTGCCTGGGAGTGCTCCGGCCACGTACGGACCTTCTGGCGGCGCCTGCAAGCCAGAGATGATATGGCCCGTTTCGTCGCCTTTGGGGGCGATCCGGAGCGCTTTGAACTTTACGGCGGGTTGCCTCAAGAAATGGAAGACGAGGTCAGAGAACTGCAGGCCCAGCAGCAGATGCCGGTCGCTGACGCCCAGCGGCAGGGGTCTGCCGCTGCACAGCAGTGGACCCTCGCCGCTCAGCAGCGCGCGATGCCTCGGCTGCGTCCCGATCTGCCAAAGCGGAGTGTCAGAGCCCTCACGGCCGGACCTGCCACCGACCGGGAGCAGTGCCCCTCCTCCGGTTAGCCCTGGACGTTGAGTTCAGCGAGCGGGGCCGACGGGCAGATCCATGGCTTCCACCAGGACCTCAGTTCATCACGATCGCCGCGGGTTACTCAGCTTGCGGCGAGCCTTTCGGCGGCGGTCCGGGCGGCGTCGGCCGTGCGGACCTGCTTGAGCCAGTGCTCGACCGGACCCTGCTGCCCCGCGGTTACGCCGCGGTGGGCGAAGCGCACCCCCTGCTGGCCCGGGCACGCGCCCTGGCCGAACGCCTGGGTATCACCGTGCCCGGCTCGGTGACGGCCATCGACGAGGCGTCACTGGACATCGACGTCTGAACCCCGCCGCGAACCTGGTCGCGAGGCCCTCGTGAAGGGCAGCGCGAGGAGGTAGGCGCCGGCCGCGGCGGCCAGGCCGGCCGCGGTCAGTGCGGCCGAGCTCACCTGGTGCAGAGCCAGGGCGGCCAGCACCGCACCGCTGGCGATGAGGCCCGCGACGACGCCGAACGCCTGCTGGCGCAGCCACGAGCCGGGCCGGGTCAGGCCCGCCGGGGCGTCGGCGGCGAGCAGGTATCCGAGGATGAACAGCCCTTCGGCGGTCAGCATGGCGGTCCCGGCCCGGGAGAAGGCGCACGCCGCGATCGCGGTCGCCACGGCGATCAGCGGTCCCTGCCGCCAGCCGGCCAACACCGCGGCGAGCACCGCCACGGCACCCAGGACCGCGACGCCGTAGGCCCACCCCGGCGCCCACGCCAGCGGCCAGGCCACGGTCAGCAGCCCGAGGGCCGCTTCCATGATCGCGAAGACTTTTGCCCCGGAAAACGGGGTAAAGCCCTTCGTGATCATGAAGGAACCGCGGCTCACGGCCGGCACGCGGCTCATGGCCGGCTCCCGGCGAGCCGACGGGCGCCGGGGGGCGGCTGGCGGAGCGGGGCCAGGACCGTGTCCAGCTCGGTGCTGCTGTCCCAGTGCAGCACCGGGATCCCGAGGGACCGCAGGCCGGTGCGGGTCGCGGTCCGGTCCAGCCGCCACAGCCGCAGCGCGAGCTGGGCGTCGACCCGGGTTCCCGGCGGCGGCTCGTCGCGCAGCGTGTCGACCACGATCAGCGGGAACCCGCGCTGGCGCAGGTCGGCGATGGCGCCGAACCCGCGGGGATCCAGCAGCGGCGAGAACACCACGACCAGCGTGCCCGGCGGCAGCGCGGTACGCGGGATCCGGCCGACGTCGGGGGTGACGAAGCTGTCGTACCGGGCCGCGAGCATCATCTCGGCGATGCGGTAGAACTGCCGGTCGCCGGCGGCCGGGCCGAGCCAGCGGAGCAGCCCGCCGAGTACCACCAGCCCGGCCCGGTCGCTGACCCGCAGGTACGCGGTGACCAGGGCCGCTGCCCCGTGCACGGCCAGGTCCAGGGTCCGCTCGGAGACCGGGCCGGAATCGCCGAACGCGTCGATCATCACCACCAGGTCCGCGGCCCGGGCCGCGGACCGCTGGTTGACGTGCAGCTGGCCGCGCCGGATGCTGACCGCCCGGTTGACGTCGCGCAGCTGGTCGCCGGGCTGGTAGGGCCGGATGCCGGCGAACTCGACGCCCTCGCCGACGGCCCGGCCGGTGTGCTCGCCGATCCGGCGCAGCAGCTCGGCGGGTATCAGCCGCGGCCGCATCCGGTTGGGACGGGGGAACACCTCCAGCGGGTCCAGCTCGATCCGCCGTGACGTCTGGAGGGCGCCGGCCCGCCCGGTGAAGCGGACGGCGCCCGGCGAATACCGGCCCCACCGGTCCGGGCGGATCACCCACTGGGCGCTGGCCCGCCGGGCCCGCAGGAACGTCTGCGTGCGCGGGCTCGGGCCGGCCAGGGCGGCCTGCGGCGCGATCTCCAGCTCGATGACGATCTCGTCCAGCGGCGGCGCGGCGTCGACGGTGACGGTGACCGTCACCTCCTCGCCTTCGAAGCAGCGCGACCCGGACCGCGTGACGGCCACGGTCGGTTCGGCGGGCCGGCGGCGTGGCAGCAGGGCCAGCGCGCCGAGGGCGGGCGCGGCCAGCAGGACCAGCGCGGCGTGGCCGGTGAGCACCGCGGCGACCAGGGCGAGCAGCGCCGCGGTGGCCAGGACCCGGGCCCGCGCGGCCGGGTACCAGCTCATCCGGGGCTGCGCGGGACGGGCACGGTGGCCAGCACCTCGGCCGCCACGTCCTGGCCGGTGACCTGGCGGACCCACATTTCCGGGCGCAGGACCAGCCGGTGCGCGAGGGCCGGGACCGCAACGGCCTTGATGTCCTCGGGGGTGACGAACTCGCGGCCGTCCAGCACGGCGTGACCGCGGGCGAGCTGGATCACGGCCAGCGTGCCGCGCGGCGAGGCGCCCACGGTGACCTGCGGGTGGGACCGGGTGGCGGCGACCAGCGCCACCACGTACCTGAGCAGGTCGGGGTGCAGCTGCACCGCCTCCAGCGACTCCCGCATGACCAGCAGCCGGGCGGCGTCGGTGACCTGCGGCGGGACCGGCGGCGCCGAGCCGCGGGCCAGCCGGCGGCGGACCATCTCGGCCTCGCCGTCGGCGTCGAGGTAGCCCAGGCTGACCCGGGCAATGAACCGGTCGAGCTGGGCCTCGGGCAGCGGGTAGGTGCCCTCGTACTCGATCGGGTTGTCGGTGGCCAGCACCACGAACGGGCTGGGCAGGGGGTGCGTGACCCCGTCCAGGCTGACCTGGCCCTCGGCCATGGCCTCCAGCAGCGCGGCCTGGGTCTTCGGCGGGGTGCGGTTGATCTCGTCGGCCAGCAGCAGGCCGGTGAACACCGGGCCGGGCCGGAAGGACGGCTCCCCCGTGCCCAGGTCGAGCACCATCGCGCCGGTCAGGTCGGCGGGCAGCATGTCCGGGGTGAACTGGACCCGCTTGAAGTCCAGCCCGAGCACGGTGGCGAACGTGCGGGCCAGCAGCGTCTTGCCCAGCCCGGGCAGGTCCTCGATCAGGATGTGGCCCGAGGCCAGCACGCCGAGCAGGACCATCTTCACGGTCCCGGTCTTGCCCACGATGACCTGCTCCACCTCGGCCAGGACCCGCTCGCACAGCCGCGCGGTGTCCGCGACCGGCCCGGTTACGGTCTTGGTCACGGGTCCTCCAGTCGGGTGATGATGCGCTCCAGCGTGGCCAGGTCCAGGCCGGGGCCGTCGGTGTCCGCCGGACCGGAGAGGCTGGTGATATTCACCGCGTCCGCCTGGCCGAGGGCCGCGGCCAGCCTGGCCAGCCGGGGACGCAGGGCGTGCTCGTAGTGCCGCCGCGACATCCGCGCCCACTCCACGTCCGACGCGATCGAGGCGTAGGCGGGGAAGTCCGCCGCCCGGACCGCCGGCCGCCGGCCCGGATCCCGCCGTTGCTCTTCAGGCCGAACGGAGCGTGGTTTCTCCCCCCGGACCGTCCCGCGCGCCACGATGAGGACGCCGAGGGTGGCCAGAGCAGCCACGTCGATCAGGCCGGTAGCGCCCGCCGCGGCGTAGCCGGCGACGAGCACGGCGGCGGTCCCGGTCACGGCCGCGGCGCCGGCCACGGCCCGGCGGCGGTTCACGGCCCGGTCCCGAGGTCTGCGCTCTGGCCCAGGTCGGCGCGCATCACGGTCAGGGCGTCCGCGGCTACCCGGGAGTCGGCGCTGGTCATCGGGTGCGCGCTGTACCTGGCCCGGCGGAACAGGCCGGTCAGCGTCTCGGCCGGCTCGGGCCTGACCAGACCCGCCCGGGTGGCGCGGGCCAGCACCTCAGCCGGGGTGTCGGCGACGGCGGGCGCGGATCCGGCGGCGGCGAACCCGCGTTCCATCGCCGCGTAACACGCGATGATCGCGGCCCGGGGCTCGCCGCCCGCCATCAGCGCCTCGCTGCCCGCGGCCAGGCTGTCCAGCAGCGTGGCCAGGCGGGTTCTGCTGCCGGGCCCGGCCCGGGCCGGGCGCTTGCGGCGGCTTAGCAGGGTGAGCGCGATCACCACGGCGACCGCGATCACCATGCCGGTGATCAGCGGCCAGATCGAGCTGGCGGCCGACGTGGCCGGCTGACCCAGCCCGACCTTCGGACCGACACTGGGCAGCGGCCGGGGCTGGAGCGGGCGGGGCTTCCTGGTGAACAGCACGGCGAACGGGGTGACGAGCGCGGCCACGGCCAGCAGGACGCCGACGGCCTTGGCCCACCACGGGATGTTCGGGCGCCAGGGCTCCTCCTCGTCCTCGCGCTTCGGCTTGCGCTGGGGCCGGGCGGAGGCCAAGACGATGACGAATGCGATGATGGCTAGGCCCTCGGCGGCCGACAGCGCGATGCTCAGGACCGTGCCGCTGGCTACGGCGGCCGTCTGGTTGCCGCCGTGGGCGAAGGTGCCGCGGGCCCGCAGCCCGGTGACCGTCACCGCGAGCAGGACGGCGACCGCCGCCACCCGCCGGGCTTCGGTGGCCCGGCGGCTATGCGCGGCGACCGGCGTCAGGGGACGGGCAGGTCGTGGTGTGCCCGGGCGAATTGCCGTTCCCCTTCGGTCAGATCCGCTTCGCGCACCGGGACGACGAGGCTCCAGTGCTTTCCGACCGGGCAGTGCTGGACCCTGGCCACGACCAGGTCCAGCCCCTTGAGTTTCACGCCGGGAATCCAGATGGTGGTGTACACGTGACCCTGGCGGCACCGGACGACCACGTTGGCGCCGAGCTTGTAGCCGAGGAGCCGCGCGACGACGGTCCCGCCTGCGATGACACCTACGACGACCACAACCGGGGCAACGACGCGTCGTGACATTCTGTCAGTATGACACCGCGCCGGCCGGGCGTGGGAGCATGAGCCAGTGAGCTGGGACGAGGGATTCGCGCACCGGTACGACGAGTGGGCCGCCCACATGACCGACGACGTCGCGTTCTACGTCGGGCTCGCGCGGCAGGCCGAGGGGCCGCTGGTCGAACTGGCCGTCGGCAACGGGCGGGTCGCGATCCCGGTCGCGCAGGCGACCGGTCGGCCGGTGATCGGCATCGACTCCTCCCCCGCCATGCTGGCGCAGGCCCGGGTCGGGGCGGCAGTGGCCGGGGTGCAGCTCGACCTGCGTGAGGGCGACATGCGCGACCTGGCCCTGGAGGAGCCCGGGGCGCTGATCTACTGCCCGTTCCGGGCGCTGCTGCACCTGCCCACCTGGGCCGACCGCCGGCGCACGTTCGAGCGGGTGGCCGCCGCGCTGCAGCCCGGCGGGCGGTTCGCGTGGGAGGCGTTCGCCTTCGACCACCGGGTTGCGGTGCGCTATGACGGCGTGCACCAGGCCGAGCCGGTGCCGCACACGGTGCGGTACGCGGTGGGCGAGAACCGGGTGGACATCGTCCGCGACGACGGCGCGAAGAGCTCGCTGTGGTGGGCCACGAAGAACGAGTGGCTCGGCCTGGCCGACGTGGCCGGCCTCGAAGTCGAGGCGCTCTACGGCGGTTTCGCGGGCGAGCCGTTCACCGACGACAGCCGCGAGTACGTGTTCGTCGCCCGGCTTCCGTGAAATCGCCGGGGCAGGAGCCGTCCGCGAACGCAGCCGGGCGGGGGTCTAGGGGTGGGGTTCCGCGCGGGGTTTAGGGGGTGGGGTTCTGGAGGCGGCTTTGGGGGCGGGTTTCTTGGGGTGGGGGGGCTCGGCGCCTAGGAGGATGCGGGTGAGCTGGTTGCGGCTGTCTAGGAGCTGGTCTAGGGCGGCAGTCAGGTGAGCGTCGGTGACGCGGATGGGGTCGTCGGGGGCGTCGGCGGGGTCGGCTTCGCAGGACAGCAGGGCGGCCTTGCGCAGGAGTTCCTTGAGGAAGGCAGCGGTGACGCCGTCGGTGCGCTCGATGACGGTGTCCGGGTGGGTCAGGTCCAGCACCAGGTTGCCCTGGTAGAGGCGGATCAGCTGGCGGCGGGCGGCGGCGTCGGGCAGCGGAAGCTCGGCGGCCAGGTCGACGCGGCCGGGGCGGGCGGCCAGCGCGGGCTCCAGCAGGTCGGCGCGGTTGGTCGTGAGCAGGAAGGTCACGTCGGCGCCGGAGTTGAGCCCGTCCATCTCGTTGAGCAGCTGGAACAGCAGCGGTTGCTCGCCCGGCCTGGCCTCGCGCTGCTCGGCGATCAGGTCCACGTCCTCCACCACGATGACGGCGGGCTGCAGGCTGCGGGCGACCGAGCAGGCCTCCCGGATCCGGCTCAGGGCCCGGCCGGAGAGCACGATCACCGTGGCCTCGGGCAGCTGGCCCAGCAGGTAGCCGACGGTGTGGGTCTTGCCGGTGCCTGGGGCGCCGTGCAGCAGCACGCCGCGCTTGAGATGCTGCCCGCTGGCCAGCAGGCGGCCGGAGTGCCGGCCGACCCCGAGCACTTGCCGCTCGATGTTGTCGAGCACCTCGTCGGGCAGCACGATCTGATCGCGGCCGATCGCCGGGCGCTCGAGAAAGCTCATCGGGACCTGCCGCCCCCCGAACGCCTCCTTCGGCCCCGGGCCGAACACCTCGGGGCCGACGCTGATCACCTGGCCGCGGAAGACACTCCGCTCGCTGGCCAGCGTCTGGATCTCGGCCAGGATGGCCTGGATCCGGTCCTGTTCCGCGCCGGTGATCTGGAGCACCACTTCGGGGTTCGGGCCGCGCGACACGGGCTGCAGGATGATGGCCAGCCGGGCTCCGGCGTCGTCCACCAGGTAGATGCCGTGGCTGACGCACGGATGGGTCTGCCCGTCGGGGCCGCTGGCCACGGCGACGGTCATCACGCCGCCGAAGCTGGCCGAGCCGAACGGGCCGTGGTTGGGCGGCTGGAGGAAATCGCCGATCCCGACGATCTCCATGTGGCGCATCATCCCGATGCCGGTGATGCCGAACACCTCATGGGTGCGCTTGGTGCCCGCCTCCAGCCAGGCCTCCAGGCCGACCTGGACGTTGACGTGCTCGTAGGACGGCCACGTGGCCGACACCGTGGGCAGGCTGGCCGCGTCCGGGCCCAGGTGGTCAAGGAGCAGCCGCCGCAGCGGCTGGTCCTCGGTCCGAGCGGTCTGCACCGCCCGGTCGACCAGGCGCCGCGCCAGGCGGCCGATGTCGGCGAGCTCGGGGGGATCGGACGGCCCGGAATTCACCACATAAGCAGCTTAGGACGGCGCGGCAAGTCATTTTCCGGCCATCGACAGCTACGACCCGCAGCGGGCCGCCGGGGCAGCTGCCCTGCATCAGGCCGGCGATCGGGTCACGGTCGGGCCCCGGTCCGTTTCCGTGCTGCGCGGGCCGCGTTCGCCGGCCTAGGGCACCGGCGCCCCGCCGGTCCGGGGGAGTTCGGAGACGGTACCCGGCGTGAGCGGGATCCAGTGGTCGCGGGTCACCCAGACCCAGGAGGCCAGCCGGTCGCCGGTCGCGGGCGCGGGCCCGACCTGGTGTATCCGAGGGGCGGCGCAGACCATCATCAGCACCGCCGTCACCAGCAGCAGGAGCCCGGCCGCGCCGGTAAGCACCGTCGACCTGGAGCGCGCCCCGCTCACGATCGCATTCATATCCGCACCGTCCCCGTTTGAGTCCCCGTCCGTTCCCCACGTTAGGGACCAGGCCGCGAGATTCCGATGGTGCTGGCCCCTGATATCGGAGGGGGGGCTACCCCCACCAGATGCACCGGGTCCGGCTGCCATGGACCCTGCCTATCCCGCCGGAGTTGAGACGTGATTGAGCCTCGGTTGTCATCGGGTTTCGCGTCCCGCGGGCGGCAAGCAGGGACGGGCCGGGTGAACCACGATCCGTTCGGGATAATAAAAGGGGTCTGGCGGTACGGAGGTGAGCCGATGACGTACGCGATACCCGTGATCGACCTGGAGAACGTGCCGCTCGAGGCCCAGGCCGAGAACTCGGCGGGCCGGTAGTGGCCGGGGCAGACGGCGGGCCGGATCCGGACGCCGGCCTGGACACCGGCGTGGCTCATCCGGCCCGGGTCTATGACTACTGGCTCGGCGGCACGAACAATTTCCCGGCCGACCGGGAGGCGGCCGAGCGGGTGCTGGCCGCGACGCCGGGGCTGCGGTTGATGCTGCTGGGGGTGCTGCACCTGATCGCGGACGACGAGGATCCGTGGGGCATCGTGGCGCGGCTGATGGACGCGGTGCCGGACGGAAGTTACCTGACCATCTCCCATCCGGCGATCGACATCCACGCGGCCCAGGCCGCCGCGCAGCGGGCCTACAACGAACGGGTCGCCACGCCGCAGACCCTGCGCACCCGGGAGCAGGTGGTCCGGTTCTTCACCGGGCTGGACCTGGTCGAGCCGGGCCTGGTCCAGGTCCACCAGTGGCGGCCCGACCCCGGGGATGCCGTCCCCGCCGACGCGATCTCCGCGCACGGAGCGGTGGGACGCAAGTTATGCGATCACGCTCCCGGTGACCGCAAAGCCGCGCCGATTACCGGGCGCGGTAGTTGAATACCAGTCGATTACATACGGCAATCGCTATTATGGTGGTCCCGAGGTTACATCCGGTCACCTGTGGACGTGTTGTGCATAAGCTGGTGGATAACCGCAGCTACATGCGGACAACCGCATGCATTCTGTGGATATCGTGTGGATTAAGAAAAGAACAAAAATAAATTGTCCGGGCCTCTTGCGGGCAGCGCGGGAAAGGCGTAGAAAATACTTCACCGCCGGAAACGGGTACCACCCGGAGGAAACTCCGGGACGTGAGAGAAGCCGGGAAACCGGGGCCTTTTACGGGTGACTGGCACCGGCGGGAGGCCCGCAGTGCAGGGTAAGCCGGGCAACTGGCCGACCCGGTGCGGCGCGGCCTGACAAGGCCCCCTCCATCTCATACGTGGAGGGGGCCTTGTCTCATTCTCCCCGACACCGCCGGTTTTGCCAGGACCGACACGCCAGAATTCGCCCGCCCGCCATCCGCGCGTAAGCCCGTGGCTGACGGGTGCAGGGTTAGGCGCGCGCCTGGCGCGTCGCCATGGGCAGCAGCGCCGACACCTGCCAGCCGCCGGCCGTGGTCGGACCGCAGATCAGGCTCCCGCCGCAGGCGGCGACCCGGTCCCGCATGCCGGCCAGGCCGAAGCCGGCCCCCGATCGCTCCAGCCCGGAGGGCCGCTGCCGCCCGGGCGCGTTCACCACGTCCACCGCCACCTCGGCGCCCTGGCTCCGGACGGTGATGTCGACCGGCGCGCCCGGCGCGTGCTTGAGCGCGTTGGTCAGTGCCTCCTGCACGACGCGGTAGGCGGCCTCGGACGCGGCCGGGGCCAGCCGGTCGCAGGCGCCCACGAACCGGCAGCTGACCGCCAGGCCGGTATCGCCGGCCCGCCGCACCAGCTCGCCGACCATGCCCAGCCCCGGCGACGGGCCGGCCGGCAGGCCCCCGCTCAGCAGCTCGACCAGCCGGCCGATCTCGGTCTGGGCCTGCGCGGCCGCCTCGGCGACTGACTCCAGCGCCTCGGTCACGCCGTCCCGGTCGGCAGCCGCGACCCGCTGCCCCGCGCTGGCCTGCACGACCATGACGCTGAGGCAGTGCGCCACGATGTCGTGCAGCTCGCGGGCGATCCGGGCCCGCTCGTAGCGGACCGACTCCAGCGCGAACAGCTCCTGCTCGGCGCGCAGTTCCTCGTTGCGCGCATGGAGCTGTTCGGCGAGTTTCCGGCGGGAGCGCACGACGCGGCCGACCAGCCACGGGCCGAGGGTCATCATCTCGGCCAGCGGGTTGAACAGGCCCGCGTTGGACAGCTGCAGGCACGCGGCCAGCAGCACGGTCCCGGCCAGGCCGACCGCCAGCCCGGCGTCGGCGCCGAGGGAGTAGGCGAACAGGAACGGCGTCCAGATGAACGGGACGGTCAACGCGCCGTCGACCGCGGGAGCCAGGCCGAGCGGCCACACCGACGCCAGAGCCGCGCAGGCCACGACGGCGGCGGCCACCGGCCACCGCCGCCGCACGCCCAGCGCGGCGGCGTACGGGAGCGCGAAGACCAGTACCAGCCAGCGCCGCTCCCCCGGCGGGGCAACCAGGACCAGGTAGGCCAGCACCCAGGCGGCCACGACCACGGCCAGCAGCAGATCCGAGCGCCACGACAGGGCGAAGCGCCGGAGCCGGGCGGCCAGCTCAGGCATGACCGCTGACCAGCGGGAGCCTGGCCATGGCGTAGCAGACCCCGCCGGCCAGCCGGCTGTCCACGGTCCCGCCGTGCAGGCCCGCCCGCTCCCGGGCGGCGGCCAGCACCGCACGCAGGTCGGCGTGCGGCGCGGGCGGACCGGACACGTGCAGCTCGAGCGCGTCCGGGGTGAAGCTGAGCCGCACGTCGACGGCCGCTTCCGGCGCGTCCTCCAGGGCCAGCAGGAGGTGCTCCACAATGCGGTAGCCGGACAGCTCGAGCCCGGCCGGAAGGGTCCGCGGGCGGCCGCCGACGCTCAGCCGGGCGTCGGCGGTGGTGGCCCGGGCCAGCAGCTCGGACAGCCGGGCCAGGGTCGGCTGGGGCTCGTTGGCCTGGGGGTCACCTGGCGCGTGCTCCTGCAGGGTGCTGAGCACCTCGCGCAGGTGCCCCAGGACGGCCCGGCCGTCGCGCTCGATCGAGGCCAGCGCCTGCCGGGCGGCGGCCTGGTCGCTGGTCTGATCGCTGGCCAGCGCGCCGAGCCCGGTGGCGGCGGTGCTGGCCAGGCCGCCGATCTGGGTGTGCAAGGACTGCTCGAGGTCGGCGGTCACCCGGGCCCGGTCGGCCAGGACGGCCAGGCGGGCCGTCTCCTCCCGCTGCCGGCGCAGCTCGGCCGACGTGCCGCGTAGCGCGGCGGCCGTCCGCATCCGGGCCCGGACCAGCCGCCCGGCGGCGTAGAAGGCGGCCAGCACCGGGAGCACCGCGACCAGGCCCGGGCTTTCGATCTGCGGATCGTAGAGCGCCTCGGCGACCACCGCGGCGGCGCACAGCGCCAGCCCCGCGGCCGCCCAGGCCCGGTCGCGCCAGACGCCGACCGCGTAGGCGACCAGGAAGATGGCGGGCAGCACGGCCCCGCAGCGCACCATCGAGCCGAACGCGAGCCCGTTGACCAGCGCCGCGGCGGCCATGACGGCGGCCGCGGCCACCGGCCACGGGCGGCGCCAGGCGACCGGCAGGGTCATGGCGAGGACCCCGATGGACGCCGCGACGCCGCCGTGCGGGTGACCGGTGCGGATTGCGCCGCTGGTAAGGGCGACGGCGTAGCCGGACAGGATGACCGCGGCGCCGAGGTCAAGCGCGCCCAGACCCCCGATGGTCCAGCTGAGCGGGGCTCGCAGGTCCCTGGCCGTGATCATGACTCGCTTCCCTCCCGCCTACAGCTTCATTGTCGGTACGCCGTCGTCCCGCTTCAACTCGGCGCTACCGGCGGCCGCCGGCCACGGCCGCGCCGGGGCTGGCGGCGGCCAGCTTCTGCCGGGCGTCCGCACGCCGCTGGAGGATGTGCACCACCGTGAGCACGACCAGGGACGCGACACAGGCCAGGATGCCGACCACGCCGTACCAGGGCAGTGGCGAGTTGGCGTTGTGGTGCAGCACCGGCTTCGAAGACAGCGCGACCCCGGTCAGGAACGCGGCGGTCAGGACCAGCAGCACGGCCGTGGCCTGCAGCGCGCGCCGGCTCGCCCCGGCATCGTCACCGGCGGCCGACCGGGCCCGGAGCACGATGGCGAGCTGCGTGGCGATGCCGAGGGCGAAGGCCAGGATGATGGCCTGGACGACCCAGTAGCTGACGCCGTGGATCGTGCTGGGCGGGTTGTCACCATGCCCGGAAGCGAGGGTCCAGGTCTGGACGGCCAGCACGGCCAGGAACGGGACGAGGACCGCGGCGGCGGCCCGGCGGGGTTCGCGGATGATCCAGCCCGCGAGGATGGCGGCGACAAATCCGGCCAGTGGAGTCATGACATACCTCCGTAATCGGTAACGGAGCAGGTCAGCCCCGTGTTTCGGATACTGGAAAGATTAGGAATCCGGGCCCGGCGGCGTCGTCCTGCCGGCGGGCGACCTTTGTGGCGGCCTGTCACTCGTGAGGACTACGGTGGGCCCGAACCCGTAGAGCAGAGTCCGGGAGCTGCCCTGATGGCTGAGCAACCCATCACCGTGCTGATCGCCGATGACCAGCAGATGGTCCGCCGCGGGTTCCGGGTCATCCTGGAGGCCGAGCCGGACATCCGCGTCGTGGCCGAGGCCGGCGACGGCCGGGAGGCGGTCCAGCTAGTGCGCCGGCACACCCCGGCGGTGGCCCTGCTCGACATCCGGATGCCGGTCATGGACGGGCTGCGCGCCGCCCGGGAGGTCATCGCGCTCAGCCCGGGCACCCGGGTGCTGATCCTGACCACCTTCGACGCCGACGAGTACGTCTACGAGGCCCTGCGCGGCGGGGCCAGCGGCTTCCTGCTCAAGGACGCCCCGGCCGACCAGCTGATCACCGCGGTCCGCAGCCTGGCGGCGGGCGACGCGCTCATCGACCCGGCCATCACCCGCCGGCTCATCTCCCGGTTCGCGCTGGCCGCCCGCGGTCCGGCCGGCCTCCCGGACGAGCTGCGCCAGCTCACCGCGCGGGAGCTGGAGGTGCTGCGGCTGGTGGCCCGCGGGCTGTCCAACCTCGAGATCGCCAGGGAACTGGTCGTGGAGGAGAACACGGTCAAGACCCACGTCAGCCGGATCTTGACCAAGCTGGGCCTGCGCGACCGGGTGCAGGCCGTGGTGCTGGCCTACGAGCTCGGGTTCGTCACGCCGGAAGCCCGCGGCTGACGGGGTGACGAACAGGCACGCCGACCGCGTCGCCATGTTCACGAGCGGGTGAGCGACACCACCAGGGCGACCAGGGCCACCGCGACGATGGTGGCGGTGACCAGCTTGAGCTTTCCCGGGCGGCTGTAGGCCAGGCGGCCCACCAGGTAGACGGCTGGGGCGAGCGCCAGCAGGATCAGGCCCGCGATGACGTCCCGCTTCAGCACGACGCCGCCGACGGCGGCGAAGGAGATCGCGGTGCGGGTCCAGGCCAGCGAGGTTCGCTCCCGGGCCAGGCCCGGGTCGCGCCGGCCAGCAGGGCTGGGGGCGGGCTGATCGGAGGGCCCGGGGGCGCCGGGCTGGCCGGGGTTCATCGCAGCGCCGAGGCCAGGACCACGCCGGCGGACACGACCGCCATCGCGGCGATGATCACGGCCATGATCGTGGGCATGACCGACCTGGGCAGCGGCTGCCCGTGGCGCATGGCCCACTGGCTCCTGGTCCACTCACGGTACGCGGTCACCGCGACGACGGCGCCGAACACGATGAGCGGCAGGCCGAGCACGTGCCGGCCCCAGGGCACCCGCGGGAAGGGCGGCAGCAGCTGGATGACCCCCAGCCCGGCTACCACCAGGGCCAGCGCGGTCCGGCTCCAGGCCAGGAAGGTGCGCTCGTTGGCGAAGGTGAAGCGGGGATCGGGCTCGGTGCCGTCGTCGGCCGGTGGCTGGCCGGGCTGCTGGCCGGAGTCGGCCACCGCGCACCCCCTTCGCTCGGATCGCAGCAGAATCTTTCCAAAAAAGCGTTGGCCCCGGTAGAGCGGCATGCTCATACGGTCGGGAGCCGGTTGGGGACCGCAGCCCCTGGGCGGACCGGGATCGGGAGGGAAATCAGATCCCGGTCCGCCCGCCGGAGCGGTCCGCCCGCCACAGCGGGGCGGCTAGGCGCCCCGCTGTGGCGGGTCAGCTGGTGCGGGGGCGTGAGCCACGCTCCGTTCGGAATAAAGATCTTGATCGTCGGCGGCGGCCCGCACCTGCGAGAACGCGGCGGCGATCGCGGCCAGGGAAAAGTGCGCGTTCAGGCCGCTGGGATTGGGCACGACCCAGACCCGGGCGGGCCCGAGCCGGTCCGGCTGCGGGCCGGTGCTGGCGCGCGGCCAGCCGAACGCGGTGCGGTAGGCGGTGACGCCGGCGATGGCCACGATGCGCGGCCGGTGCCGGTCCACGAGGGCGGCCAGGTGCTCGCGGCCGGCCCGGAGCTCGGCGCTGCCCAGCTCGGAGGCCTGCGCGGTGGCGCGCGCCACCAGGTTGGTGATGCCCAGCCCGAAACCGGGCAGCAGGTCCTGCTCGCTCGGGGCGAGCCGGCGCGGGGTAAACCCGGACAACTCCAGCGCGGGCCAGAACCGGTTTCCGGGCCGGGCGAAGTGCCAGCCCGTCGCGGCGGAGTACAGGCCGGGGTTGATGCCGCAGAACAGCACCCGGAACAGCGCTCCCGGTTCGGGCAGCACGTCGGGGATGGTGCGGTCCCGGGCCGCCTGCAGGTCCAGGCGCGGGCGTGTGGTCATGGCTCCCAGCATGCCGTCCCCGCGAAACGATCGGGGCGGTAGGCGGCGAGTTCGGCGGCGGGCGCGCCGACCGCCAGTTCGGCGGCGATGAGCCGGGACAGGTGGGCGGCCAGCGTCACCCCGCTGTGGGTCACCGCGACGTAGAGCCATTCGGCGCCGGGCAGGCGGCCCACGATGGACTGCTCGTCGGCGGGCAGCGGGCGGACGCAGACCTGGTAAGCCACGACGCGCGCCTCGTCCAGGCCGCGGACCGTGCGGCGGGCTCTTTCAAGCAGCTGGCCGGCCAGGCGGCGCAGCTCGGTCTCGGGGGTGTGCCGGTCCACGGGCGTGTCCGGTGCCTCCAAGTGCAGGTACGCGACCAGCCGCTCGATGAGCGCCTCGGTCAGCAGGTAGGCCTCGCCGGGGAACCACGCGACCATGGCCGCCGGCCCGGGCAGGAGCAGCGCGGGCTCAAGTTCGGCGGCCTGGGCCGCGTCGATGAGACGGGCGGGGTAGCTCCAGCTGGCCAGGCGCTCGACGCGGGCGGCGAGCTGGGCGTAGGGCCGGCGCCGGGCGCGACCGGGACCACCGGGGCGGACATCGTGGCCTGCTATTCGAACGTGCGTTTGGTTTAGGCTAAGCTGTTCGAGTGAGTGTCTCAGTGCAGGAATCGCTGCTGGACGTGGCCGAGTCGCCGGTACTCGGGGCGCTGGCCGGCTCGGTACGGCGGATTCCACTGACCCGGGGCGCGTGGGTCGACCTGCGGCCGGGCTGGCTGGCGGGCTCGGGGGCGGTGTTCGCCGCGCTGGTCGAGGCCGTGCCGTGGCGCGCGGAGAAGCGGCAGATGTACGACCGGGTGGTGGACGTCCCCCGGCTGCTGTGCTTCTACGGCGAGGACGCGGCGCTGCCGCATCCTTTGCTGGGGGCCGCGCTGGGGGCGCTGGACGCGCACTACGGGGCGGAGCTGGGCGAGCCGTTCCGGACCGCGGGGCTGTGCCTGTACCGGGACGGGCGGGACAGCGTGGCCTGGCACGGCGACACGATCGGGCGCGGTTCGCGTGAGGACACCATGGTGGCGATCTTGTCGCTGGGCGCGCCGCGGGCGTTGATGCTGCGGCCGCGGGGTGGCGGTGCGTCGCGGCGGTACGAGATCGGGCACGGGGACCTGCTGGTCATGGGCGGTAGCTGCCAGCGCACCTGGGAGCACGCCGTACCCAAGACGGCGCAGGCCGTCGGGCCGCGGATCAGCGTGCAGTTCCGGCCCCGCGGGGTCCGCTGATTCTTCTGCTGCACCCTTGCAACCATCCGGCCACCGATGGTGGTCTGGATGACTGTAGGGGGTGAGGTATGAACGCCAGGCTGGACACCGAGTTCCGGGAGTTCATGCACGCCCGGTGGCCGGCCATGGTCCGGCTCGCGTACGGGCTGACCGGGGACCAGGGCCACGCGGAGGACGTGGCGCAGGCCGCGTTCGCGCGGGCCTACGCGTCCTGGCCGAGGGTCAGGCGCAGCGGCGACCCCGACGCCTACGTCCGGCAGATCGTGATCAACGAGAACCACAACCGTTTCCGCAAACGGCGGGTGGCCGAACAGCTGACCGACTCCGTCCTCATCGACGTGGCGTGGACCGACGCGACACGGGATTACGACGAGCGTTCGGCGCTGATCGCGGCGCTGCAGCGGCTGGGGCCCAGACAGCGGGCGGTGATCGTGCTCCGTTACTGGATGGACCTGAGCGAGCACGAGACCGCCGCCGCCCTGAACTGCTCCGTCGGCACGGTCAAGAGCCAGGCGTCACGCGCCCTGGCCACGCTGCGGCAGACCACAGAACTCGTGGACGGTGGACTTCAGTGAGAATCGACGACGAACTCGACCTGCACGAGCGCCTGGAGGCGGCCTTCGAGGCGATCAGCCCGCATCCAGCCCCGGTCGACGACGCGATCCGCCGGGGCACGGTGATCAGACGGCTCCGGCGGACCACCATGGCGGTCGGTCTCGGCGTGGTGGCGGCCGCTGGAGCCCTGGCCGTTCCGTCCCTGGTGCACCGGACGGCCGCCCCGGCCCCGGCCGCACCGGCCAAGAGCTACACCGTGACGGTCCAGGCCCCTGGCCCTAGCGCCCAGCCCGGCCTGATCGCGTCGGGCACCATCAACGGCCAGCGCTGGTGGATCATCGCGGACCGGCCGGGCGCTGACGTGGCCCACGCCGGCCAGCAGGACTTCATCGTCGCAGGTTCCGTCGTCGGGGCGCCCGGAGGATCGGACTGGTATCTACCAGCTCTCGGCACCTGGGCCGGACCGGGTCCGGTTCCTTTTGTCGGGAATTCCAACGGGGCGACCCAGATCCAGCTAGGGGCGGTACAGGCCGATGTCTCGTACGTGACGGTCAGGCTGGGCAACGGTACCGTGCTCACGCTGCACCCAGTCAGCGTGTACGGTAAGCGCGCCGTCGCGTTCGCCCTCCCGGTGAGAGCGGAGATCACCGACATGGCCGCGTACTCGCGGCACGGCGAGATCGCCTTCGCGGTCCCGTTCAACTGGCCCGGCGGGCCGGCCTGGGTCACCTCCTGGCTCCGGCCCGGCCAGCACCAGGCGGCTCGCGTCTCGGGCCTGATCGGCTCCGGCACGGTCCACGGCCGGGCCTGGTCGGCGACCGCGCACCTGGGTCCGTGGGGGACCTGCTTGACGGTTTCCGGGGCGGGGGGTCCCGGAGGCGGCTGCGTGGCTTCCGTTCCGGCGCCGATCGCGGTCATGACGCTCAATCAGGGCGCCAGTCCGGAGATAGCGGCCGGGGTCGCGTCGGCGTCGGTGGTCCGCGTCGTGGTCACGCAGCCCGACGGTACGATTGCCCAGGTCCGGCTGGTCACGATCGGAGGCCAGAAGGTCTTCGCGGTCGCGGTGCGCCCGGGGGCCAAGTCGCTCGGCTGGGTCGCCTATGACAGCGCCGGGAAGGTGGTCGCGTCGTCGGCCAGGTGATCCCCGCGCGCGGTCAGCGCTGGGCGGTCGCGCGGTCAGCGGAAGTCGCGGCTGGGCACGGCGGCCGCCACCTGGAGCGGGCGCAGGGCGGTGGCGACCAGGTTGACGGCGCCGCCGGTGCGCTCGATCCGGCCGTAGACGAGCAGCGCGGGCGCGGTGGCGGCCGTGTTCATCCCCGGCCTGCGGTGGCGGGCCCAGACGCGCGGCGGGCAGATGACGTTCAGCATCCCGGTCTCGTCCTCCAGGCTGAGGAATACCACCCCCCGCGCGGTGGGCGGCTGCTGCCGATGGGTGACCAGGCCGGCCACGGCCACGGCGGAGTCCGCGGCCATGTCCATATCCGGGGACCGGGCCGAGGACGCGGTGAGCACCCGCCGCGCCGCGAGTTCCGCCCGGATGTGCGCCATCGGATGGGTACCGTAGGTCCCGGTGGCCCACACGTCGGCGAGCGTCTCCTCGGCCGGCGTCATGACGGGCAGCGGCGGCGCGGTCAGGCCGGCCGTGGTGCCGGCCAGCTGCCCCTCACGGACCGAGGCGGCGGCCCCGGCCGCCCACAGCGCGGCTCGCCTGCTCAGCCCGAAGCACCCGAACGCGCCCGCGGTGGCCAGCGCCTCCAGCGTGGCGGCGGGCAGCGCGGTCCGGGCCGCGAAGTCCTCCAGGTCCCGGTAGGGCCCAGCCGTCGCCCGGCCGGCGGCCACCCGCTCGGCCGTCTGGGTGCTGAGGGTGCGCACCTCGGACAGGCCCAGCCGGATGGCAGGTGCCCCGGCGGAACTTTCCAGGGTGGCGAGCGCGTCGCTGGCGTTCACGTCCACGCCGTGCACGACGACCCCGTGCCGGCGCGCGTCGTTGATCAGGCTGTGCGGGGCGTAGAACCCCATCGGCTGGTTGCGCAGCAGCGCGGCGGTGAACGCGGCCGGATAGTACCGCTTCAGCCACGCGCTCGCGTAGACCAGGTAGGCGAAGCTGATCGCGTGCGACTCGGGGAACCCGTAGTTGGAGAAGGCCAGGATCTTGGCGTAGATGTCGTGGGCCACCTCCGGGCCGATGCCGCGTTCGGCCATCCCGTCGAGCAGCCGCTGGCGGAGCTCCTCGATGCGCTCGGGGGCCCGCTTGGCGCTCATGGCCTGGCGCAGCCGGTCGGCCTCGGCGGGGGTGAAGCCCGCGCAGTCGATGGCGAGCTGCATCATCTGCTCCTGGAACAAGGGCACGCCCAGCGTCTTGCCGAGCGCCGCGCGCATCGACTCGTGCGGCATCGCGGTGTCCTCCAGGCCGTCGTGGCGGCGCAGGTAGGGGTGGACCGAGCCGCCCTGGATCGGGCCCGGCCGGATCAGCGCGACCTCGATGACCAGGTCGTAGAACTGCTTCGGCCGCAGCCGGGGCAAGGTGGCCATCTGGGCCCGCGACTCGACCTGGAACACGCCCACCGTGTCGGCCTCGGTCAGCATCTGGTAGACGACCGGGTCCTCCTGCGGGATGGTGGCCATCGTCCAGCGCGGGCCGTAATGCTTTTCGACGAGGACGAAGCAGTCGTGCAAGGCGGCCAGCATGCCCAGGCCGAGCAGGTCGAACTTGACCAGGCCCGCGTAGGCGCAGTCGTCCTTGTCCCACTGCAGCACCGTGCGGCCCGGCATCCGGGCCCACTCCACCGGGCACACCTCCCCCACCGGGCGGTCGCAGATCACCATGCCGCCGGAGTGGATGCCCAGGTGACGTGGCAGCCGCTGCATCTGCCGGGCCAGCTCCGCCACCGCGGCCGGGACGTCCTCGGGGTTTTCGGGATCCGGGCTGGTGTCACCCGCAGGGTAGGTGACACCAGCCCGGACGGGGCCGCCGGGCAGCAGTTCCCCGGCGACGGGCGGGCTTTGGGGGGTTCTTGGGTCCGGCCCGATCTGGGCGACCCAGGCGTCGGATTGTTCGGGCGTATAGCCGAGCGCACGGCCCGCGTCCCGCAGCGCTAGCCGCGGCCGGTAGGTGATCACGTTGGCGACCTGCGCGGCCCGGTCCCGCCCGTAGGTGTCGTAGACGTACTGGATGACCTCTTCCCGGCGGCGGTGCTCGATGTCCAGGTCGATGTCTGGCGGTCCGTCCCGGCCCTCGGACAGGAACCGCTCGAACAGCAGGTGGTGCGAGACCGGGTCCACGTTGGTGATGCCGATCGCGTAGCAGACCGCCGAGTTGGCGGCCGAGCCGCGGCCCTGGCACAAGATGTTCTCCCGCTCGCAGAACTCCACGATGTCGTGCACGATCAGGAAGTAGCCGGGGAACCTGAGCCGCTCGATGACCTCGAGTTCCCGGGCGATCTGCCGGTACGCGCCGGGCACGCGCTCGTCGCCGGGCGGCCCATACCGCGCCGGGGCCTTGCGCGCCACCAGCTCGCGTAGCCAGGATTCCTCGGTGTGACCGGACGGGACGGGGCCGTAGGGCAGGTTCGGCGCGATCACGCGGAAGTCGAACGCGCACTCGCGGCCCAGCGCCGCGGTCCGCTCCAGCACGCCCGGGTAGCGGCGCAGCAGCGTGGCCATCTCCTGGCCCGACCGCAGGTAGGCGGTGCCCGCCGCGGCCAGCCAGCCGTCCATGTCAGCTAGGCTGCGCCGGGCCCGGACGGCGGCCAGCGCCTGGACCAGCCGGGCCTGCGCGGGCGCCGCGAAGTGCACGTTGCCGGTGGCCACCACGCCCACGTCGGCCAGGGCCGCCAGCCGGGCCAGCAGGTCGTTGCGCTCGTCGTCGCCGGGGTCGTGGTGGCAGTTCAGCTCGACCATCACGTTCTCGTGGCCGAACATCTCGGTCAGCCGGCCCAGCTCCCGCCAGGCCGCGCCCGGGCCGCCGGCGGCCAGCGCCGCGGGCACCGGCCCCTTGCGGCACCCGGTCAGCACCGCCCAGTGGCCGCCGTGCGCGCCGGCCAGCGCGCCGGTGTCGTAGACCGGGCGGCCCTTCTCCCCGCCCGCCAGCTGGGCGGCGCTGATCACCCCGCACAGCCGGGCGTACCCCTCGGCGTCACGGGCCAGGACCAGCAGGTGTGAGCCCTCCGGGTCGGGCACGCCGGTCTGGGCGGTCGTCAAGCCGAGGCTGAGTTCGGCGCCGAACACCGTGTTCAGGCAGATCCCTTGGCCGCGGAGCCTGGCCGCGGCCTGCGCGAACTGCGGGACTCCGTACATCCCGTCGTGGTCGGTGATCGCGAGCGTCTCGAGCCCGAGCCGGGCGGCCTCGGCGACGAGCTCACCGGGCGTGGCCGCCCCATCCAGGAAGCTGTAGGAGGAGTGGCAGTGCAGCTCGGCCCACGGGATGACGTCTTCGCGCGGCGCCGCCGGCTTCAGCAGGCGCGGCGGCTCCGGCGGACGCGGCGGATCCGGGAGCTCCCCCTCCAACCGCCAGGCCATCCGCCGCCGCAGCTCGCGCCAGGGCACCGGCGGGTTATTCCAGCCCACTACCAGTACCCCGCCTCGATCAGCCACCGGCTGTCCTGGACCACGGCCAGCCAGGCCCGCCCGTCGCCGGTCAGCAGCTGGAACCGGGCCCGGCGGCGCGCGGCGGCCGGGTCCCACCAGCGCTCGGACAGCGGCCACGGCCCGGCCCAGCCGGTGATCCGCAGCGGCGGCACGCCGTCGGCCGCCAGCCAGGCCGGCGCGGCCGAGATCACGCACCGCCCGGTGACGGTGACCGCGTCGCCGGCATCGTCGGTCACGTCCGCCTCACGAGCGAAGGGATACACCACGCCCGGCGCCGCACCCATGATCCGCCCGGGCCACGGCGGGCCCACGGCCAGGCGGGGCTGCCTTTTTTCACCGAACGGAACGTCGCTCACCTGCTCGGCCACGTCCCGGCCGCCGCCCAGGGCCGGGCGCAGCACGGCCTGGTGCCCGAGCATGGCCTGCACCCGCATGGCGGCCCGCGCCACCCGGTCGCTGACCACGGTCTCCCCCCAGAGCGCGAGCTGGTGCCCGGTGGCGTGGACCACCTGGTCCGGCACCAGCCGCAGCACCACGATGCCCCCGTCAGCGGTGCCGTCGTCGTCCGCGGGCACCCGCCAGCCGTCGAGCTGCCAGCGGACCCGGTCGGCGAGGGCGGCCGCGGACAGCAGCCCGTCATGCCGCCAGAGCCTGCGGCTCTCCCGCCCGTCGGCACAGGCGGCCCGGATCTGGACCCGGACGCAGGTCAGCCCGCGGGCCGCGAGGCCCTCGTGCATCCGCTCGGCGAGCGCCTTGGCCGCGAACACCACCGGCTCGGCCAGCGGTTCCGGCGGGTCGAACTCCTGGGCCACGGACAGGTCCTCGGCCGGCGGGCGCACCGCCAGCGGCCGGGAACCCAGGCCGCGGGCCAGCCGGTGCGCGCTCTCCCCCGCGGCACCGAACCTGCTGGCCACGTCGTCAGGCGGCAGCGCGGCCAGATCTCCCAGCGTGTGCAGGCCGAGCCGGCTCAGCAGGGCCGCGAGATCCTGGCCGACCAGATCCCCGGCCGCGCCCTGGCCGGCCAGGGCGCTGGCCGGCTGCCGGGCCAGGGCGCTCACCGGCTGCCGGGCCAGGAACTCCGGTGTCCGGCCCGGCGGGACGACCAGGACCGGGCGGGCCGCGCCCGCGGCCAGGCGCGCGGCGAACAGCCCGTCGGCGACGCCGGCCCGGGACTCGACGCCGAGATCGGCGACCGCGGCGGTGATCCGGCCGGCCAGCGCCGTCTCGCCGCCGAAGTACCGGGCCGGGCCGCGGGTCCCGAACGCGCACACCCCCGGCTCAACCGCCTCGACCGCCGGGCAGAACGCGGTCACGGCGGTGAGCACCTGATCGAACCCCCGCGCCGTCCGGGACCCGGCCAGACCGGGGGGGCTTGGGGGGGTCGTCCCCCCGGGCCAGCACAGACCGGGGGGGCTTGGGGGGGTCGTCCCCCCGGGCCAGTACAGCCCGGGGCAGCACAGGACCATGACCCGGGGTTCGAGCGCGCTCACCCGGCCCGCACCACCTGGAGGTGGCGCTCCGGCACCGGGATGTCGGGCGGCTCGGCCGCGCTGACGTTCCCGTCTTCGGCCGGCAGCCAGAGCCAGCGGGTGCGCGTCGCGGCCGCCTCCCCGCGGCCGTCGGCTGTCACCTGCGCACAGCACGCCCGGAGCCGGCCGTGCCCGTCGCCCAGCCCGGTCCACCCCTGGGTGAGGATCCGGAGGCGGACCTGCGCCCCCGGCCAGTCGCCGACGACCAGCAGCACGCCCCGCCCGCGCCGCAGCGTGGCCTCCAGGCGCTGCCGGACCTGGGGCGGCGCCTGCGCGGGCGGCCGGAGCAGGACGAGCTCGCACCCGTCGAGCAGCGACGCCACCACCTGCGGCCAGGCGTGCCCCGGATCGGGGACCAGCAGGGTCCGCTCCGCGTCCAGGCCCAGCCCCGCCGCGGCCAGCAGGCCCGCCTCGGGCACCCCGGCGATCCCGCACCAGGCCCCGTCCGCCGAGGCGCCGGCCGCGAGGGCCAGGATCAGCAAGCCGAACTCCGCCACCGTCACCACCGAACCGCGGGCCAGCCCGCCCCGCGGCAACACCTCGCGCAGCGCGGGTAGCACCGGCAACATCCCGTCCCCGAGCGGATCGGCAGCCCGGGAAACCAGGGATCCGGAAACCTCGGCGGCTACAGATAGCCGAGGCCGCGTGGATGATATCCGCTTGATTTCCGTAGACACGATCCCCATTCTGTCGATTATCGAACATAGGTTCGTTCCAGGTCAAGCGCGAATTACGGACTCCGCCACGCGTTGAGGTGCTTGAGAAACCACTGTTAGGACGCCGTCTGGATTGATCTGCGGCAACTGACTGGCGCGGCGCGGCGTGGCCGGTTATGCACTCCTACCCGGGCGGGCTGATTGGGAGGCCAACGAACATGGCAGATGGGCCACCGTACAAGTAAGAGCTGGTACGTCGGGCCAATGACCAGGTTGTGCCCACCGCTCGGCTGTCAGCTGCGGGGCTGGTGGGTCTGATGGGGCCAGGCAGGGCTTCCTGGCCGACCGGTCCTGATCTGCCTGCTGGCATGCTGGAGTCATGGCGGGTCGAGGGTCCAGTCCGGTCCTGGTCGGTCGGGCCGAAGAGATGGCCGCCCTGGCGGATGCGCTCTGCGGGGTCCGCGAGGGTGGACACCCGGCGCTGCTGATCGGCGGCGAGGCCGGCGCGGGAAAGTCGCGGCTGCTGGCGGAGTTCGCCGCCACGGTTCCCGAGGCGCAGGTGCTGACCGGCGGCTGCCTGCAGCTGGGCGGGGATGAGCTGCCGTTCACCCCGTTCGCCACTGTCCTGCGCGGCCTGGTGCGTGAGCGGGGCGCGGACGCGGTGACGGCGATGATGCCGGGCCGGGGCATACCGGAGCTGGCCCGGCTGATTCCCGAACTCGGCGAACCGGACGAGGGCCGCGATCCGGGCGAAGCCCGGGCCCGGCTGTTCGAGGAGATGCTCACGTTGCTGGGGCGGCTGGCCGAATCCGGGCCGGTGATCGTGCTCGTTGAGGACGCGCACTGGGCCGATGAGTCCACCCGCGGACTGCTCGCGTTCCTGATCGGGCAGCAGCGGGAGTTGCCTGGCACGCTGATCGCGGTGACCTTCCGTTCCGACGAGCTGCACCGCACGCACCCGCTCCGCCCGGTGCTGGCCGAGCTGGCCAGGATTGGCTGGGTGCGGCGGATGGAGCTGTCCCGGCTGACCCGGCGCGAGACGGCCGAGCTGGCCAGCCAGATCCTCGGGCGTGAGCCGGATCCTGACCTGGTGGCCCGGCTCTACGCGCGGTCCGAGGGGAATCCGCTGTTCGCCGAGGAGCTCATCCACTGCGCCGACCTGGACCGCGACCTTCCTGAGTCGTTGCGCGACCTGCTGCTCGGCACCGTGCAGTGGCTGCCGGATGCCACCCGCGAGGTGCTCCGGGTGGCCAGCAGCGGGATCGAGCCGTACGGCCATGGCTTGCTCGCGGTGGTCAGCGGGCTCGACGAGGAGGAAGCACTGGCTGCGCTGCGCCCGGCGGTGATGGCGAATGTGCTGCTGGCCTCCGCGGACGGGTATTCCTTCCGGCACGCGCTGATCCGGGAGGCGGTCAGCGGCGATCTGCTGCCCGGCGAGGACGAACGGCAGCATGCCCGGTACGCCGCCGCCATCGACGCCAACCCGTCGCTGGCGGGACCGGGCCGGGCGGCCATCGAGGCCGCGCATCACTGGTATTGGGCCCGCGACGCCGACCGTGCCCTGTCCGGCGCGTGGCAGGCGGCCGCGCAGGTGACGCAGTCCGTCGCGCACGCCGAGCGGCTGGCGCTGCTCAGCCGCGTGCTGCGGTTGTGGGATCAGGTGCCGGACGCGGCCGAGCGCACCGGCACCGACCGGGCCGGGGTGCTGGAGCAGGCGATGCTGACCGCGGAGCTAGCCGGTGACGACCAGCGCGGGCTGGCCTTCGCCGACGCGGCGCTGGCCGAACTGGACCCCGCGACCGTGCCGGTTCGCGTCGCGTTCATGCTCGGCAAGCGCAGCCTGTTCAAGAGGCTTCTCGGACGGCAGGGCGGTGCGGATGACCTGCGTGCCGCCCTGGCCCTGGTGCCGGCCGAGACCACGGCCGCGGCGGCGACGCGGGCCGAGATCTTGCTGGCCATGGCCCGCTTCGGCGTCACCCCCACCGAGCGGGCGTACGCCGAAGAGGCGCTGGCGCTGGCCCGGCGGTCAGGCACGGTCGGCACCGAGGTGAACGCGCTGCTGACTCTGGCCATCGGCGCCACCGCACCCGCGTTCCAGGCGGCGCCGGGCAGCGAAGCCCTGGCGCTGATCGCGCAGGCCCGTGCGACCGCCGCCCGCAGCGGTCACTTCCAGGCGGCGCTCCGGGCGGCGACCCTCGAGTCCTACCTGCTGGAGGCGGCCGGTGAGCATGAACGCTCGGCTGAAGTGGCGCGACAGGGCATGCGCGAGGCGGAGCAGACCGGGCTCACCCGCGCGATCGGCACGTTCCTGGCCATCAACGTGGCCGAGCCGCTGTTCGCACTCGGCCGCTGGGACGAATCGCTCGAGGTGGCCGAGCGCGCGCTCGAGCTGTCTCCGCCGACGCTGCATCGAGCCGCGCTCTGGGGCAGACAGGCCTTCGTCACGGTGGCGAGGGGGCAGGTCGAGGCCGCCGCCGAGGCGCTGTCGGCGGCCCGTCAGGTCCTGTCGGACGCGACCTTCGAATACCAGTACCATCTGCCGCAGGCCGAGCTGACGGTTCGGCTCCGGATGGCCGCGGACGGCCCGGCCGCGGCCCTGGACGAGGCGATCGAAATAACCGAACGTCACGACCTGTCGCGCGCCGTTCCGGTGAACGGGTGGCCGCTCGTGATCGCCCTGGCCCACGTGAGCCTGGCCGCTCTGCGCCATGCTGCCGATGGCCGGGCGGAGAGCATGGCCGAGCGGGCCGCCACCCTGATGGGACGGCTGCAGACCGCGGCGGCGGGGCTGCCGGCGGACGGGCCCTTGCAGCGGGCGTACCGGCTGACATTCGCGGCACAGGTCACTACCGCATCGTTCGTCCGCGCCGAGATCGTTCACGCCGCCGAGGTCCCGGAGCCCTCCGGGGCCCGGGCGGCCTGGGACGAGGCAGCCAAAGACTGGGAAGCGCTCCGCCAGCCCTACGAGCTGGCCATCGCGCTCACCTTCGCGGCCGAAGCGGAGCTGGCCGCCCCGGCCAGGCTGACCGGCCGGGACCGGGAGGCGGCTGGCGAGCGGCTGCGGCGGGCCGCGGCGCTGGCGGCTCAGCTCGGCGCGCGGCCGCTGGCCGACACGATCGCCTCGCTCGCGCGGCGGGCGGGCGTGGCGCTGAGCGCCAAGACCCCGACCGGGCCAGGCCGGCTCGGGCTGACCGATCGCGAGTTGGAGGTGCTGCGCCTGGTCGCCGCCGGGCGGACCAACCGCGACATCGCCGCCGACCTGTTCATCTCAGCCAAGACCGCCAGTGTCCACGTGTCGAACATCATGGCCAAACTCGGTGCCGCCAACCGGGCTCAGGCGGCGGCGATAGCACAGAGCCAGGGGCTCTTCGGTTCGTAACCGGGGCCACGCTGAAGACGGCCGCTCGGCCATCCGCGGCAGGGACCGGGCGGCGGGCGGGTACCACGCTTCGTTCGGCAGATAAAGAAAGATCCCGAGGAGGACCGGTACGGGGGGTGATGGCCGCGGAAGGTAAACATGCGGGCCCCCTCCTCCAGCGGGTCCGGCGTGCCGGTGAAGCGGTGGGCGGCGGCGCCCCAGCCCTCGGCCGGGCCGGACACCCATAGCTGGTCGAAGCCGCGGCCCGCGAACCAGGCGCAGATCCGCGGCAGCAGGTCCGGGGGCCAGCGGCCGCGTCCAGCGCGGCGCGGACCTGCTCCTGCACACCGCCGCCAGGCGCCGGGCCAACGCGGTATCCGGGTCGTCATAGTGGTCGTGCCAGGTGTACCAGTCGCGTTCGGTCACAGGGGTCATGGTACGGACGAGGATCATAATGCGGAGATGGGCGCGGGGACGCGGGGCTGGAGGAGATGGTCACCGCCGGGTCTTAATTCCGGTGTATCAGATGGCGCTGGGGCGCCCTCCGGGTTAGAAAAGAGGTTAACCGCCACTACCGAGGCGCTGATGATGGCAGCAGGCGAGCTGGCCGGGGCTGGCCGTGCGTGACGATCCGACGGTCGTCGCGCTGGTTACTCGCGCGGCCGGGGGCGACCCGGCCGCGTGGAACGAAATCGTGGAGCGGTACGCGCCGCTGGTGTGGTCGATCTGTGCCCGGTTCCAGCTGATCGGCTCCGATCGTGAGGACGTGGCACAGAATGTATGGCTGCTGCTGGTCGAGCAGCTCGGGAAGCTGCGGGAACCCGCCGCGCTGCCCGGGTGGCTGGCCACGACCACCCGCCGGGAGTGCCTGCGGGTGGTGACGGCGGCTCGTAAATCGGAGCGGCTAGGAACAGGACTAGACGACGCTCTGCAATTCGTGGACAACACGATTATTGACGAGGAGATCCTCATGGCTGAGCGGAACGCGGCGCTGAGAGCGGCGTTCGCTGAGCTCCCGCCCCGGTGCCAGCACTTGCTGGCCATGCTCACTAAAGACCCGCCGGTTCCGTATGCGGAGATCAGCGCGACGCTGCGGATACCGGTGGGGAGCATCGGCCCGAAGCGAGCCCGCTGCCTGGAACGGATGCGCAAGTCCAGCGCCCTGACCGCACTCATGGAGGGTGAGGTCGGCGTCAACTGGGCAAGGGGCGAGCATCGTGCATGACGACGAGGAGCTCCTCGCGGCGCTGGGCGAGGCGATACGGGCCCGGGAGGCGGTGCCGGGGTGGTTCGTCGAGACGGGCAAGAACGCATACGCGTGGCACAACATCGACGCCGACCTAGCCCAGCTGACCTACGACTCAAGCCGCGACCGGGAGGCGGTGGCCGTGGTGCGGTCAGAGGCCGCGTCGATCCGGGCGCTCACCTTCACCTCGGCGCGCTTGTCCATCGAGCTGGAGGTCACCGGAGACTCGCTGGTCGGCCAGATCATCCCGCCGCGGGCGGGCACGCTCGAGGTCCATACCACGGCCGGCGTAACCAGCTCGCCGGTGGATGAGATCGGCTGCTTCGCGGTCGCCCCGATCCCGACCAGCCCCTTTCGACTACGGTGCCGTACGGAGGACGCGGCCGACGTGCTGACCGGGTGGATCACGCTCTGAGCCTTGCTGAGATCCCTGCTGGCTTCGCGGCTCAGGCGGCGCCGAGGGTGACCAGGGAGGTCGCGGTGGCGTGCTGGATCGGATCACCGGTGAGCCCGCGCCGCACCTGGTAGATCGACTCGGCCAGGGTCTGGCCGGCCCGCAGGTGCCGGTGCAGGTCTACCATCAGGGGCACGACGGCCTGGTCGTTCAGCGGCACGATGGCGGCGATGATCCCCGCGGTCCCCAGCGGCAGCAGGCTGGAGACCAGGCCGAGCAGCTCGTTGGCTCCGGCCGGTGCCTGCACGCCGGAGTCACAGCTGGACAAGACCATCCGGTACGGCGCGCGGTTCAGGCGCTCGAAGTCGTAGACGGTCAGCGGCCCGTCGTGCATCCGCAGCGAGGAGAACAGCGGGCTGTCGCCCCGGAAGATCCCGTGCGCGGCGATGTGGGCCAGCCACGCCCCGTCCAGGGCGGTCAGGACCTTGTCGGCCGTGGCCGCGCCCTCGTCCAGCATTGTGACGTCGTCGTACAGCCGCGCGACCAGGGGCACCTCGGCCCCGTCCGAGGCCAGGCCGGGCCCGCGGGCCAGGGTGACGTGGCGGTGCGCGGGGGCGGGCGCGGTGTGCGCGCGCAGCCAGGCCCGGGCGGACGGGGCGACGCTGACCACCCGGTCGCGCAGCGCGGGCAGCAGGGTCCACGGGATGGGGTGCAGCCTGCCGGTCGGGACGATGATGACCGGCCCGTCACCCAGGTGCCGGACGGCTTGTCCGAGCAGCGCCTGCTGCAGTGCCGGGCCCGCTTTCTCCAGGATGGCCAGGGGACTGGACGGGTCGTCGCCCGGGCGGCTGCGGGCCAGGCGGCGCAGGGCGAAGCGGGCGAAATCGGCGGCGCCGGCGGCCTGGCTGGTCTGGCCCGCCGCGAACTGCCGCACCTTCCCCGCCCCGCAGGTCAGCACGTACAAGCTGCCATCGACGTCGACGATCTCCACCAAGGTGGCCGGGCCGAGCTCGGCCAGCAGGTCCGCGGTGCTGAACGGGGGGTGGCGGGCGGCTTGCGCGCCCTGGACGCGCAGCGAGCTGGCGCGCACGAGGTTTTCCAGCCGCTGCTGCTCCTTCTGCAAGGACGTGCGCGGCTTGCCCTGGCTCCACGCCTCGTCCAGCTTCCTCGTCACGCTGCGCAGCGCGGCCAGGCTGGCGTTCAGCTCCGCGTCGGCCAGGGGCCGCACGGAAGGCACGGACTGGGCCGTGGCCCGCCAGCGCTCAGTCCAGGTCAGCAGCAGCCGCGGGTGGCCGACCCGGGCGGCATGGCGCTGCGCCAGCGTGGCCAGTTCGGCGCCGTGCACGGTGGCCTGGGCCCGCAGCTCGGAGGCACCGAGGGTGAGCCGGTGCTCATCGAGGACAGCCAGGCCCTGCCGGCAGGCAGCCAGCATCCGGTTCGGATGGCCCGCGGCCTCGGCCCGCAGGGCCTCGCCGAGCCAGCCGCTGACCCGCGCCAGCGCCGGGCCGCGCCGCCGGGTCCGGGCCGCGGCGATCAGATGGTGTTCGGCTTGATCACGGCGGCCGAGGTCCAGCGCGATCCGCCCGGCCAGCAGGTGCGCCTGGGCGGTGTCGCTGGCGCCGCAGGCCTCGAGCATGGCGGCGGCCCGGTCCGCCTCGCGCAGCAAGGCCGCCGACGCCGGGCCTGCCTGGTACCGGGCCTCGACGAGCACGCGCGCCGCATGAGCCCACCACCGGGCGCTGCGCTGGGACCGGAACAGGCGGTATGCCGCCTGCGCCCAGTCCTGAGCGGTCTGCGGCTGAGCCGCGGCCAGCGCGCAGTTGGCCGCCATCAGCAGCAACTCCGCCTTCTTCGTGGTCCGGCCGCGGAGCTGCTCCATCTCCCCTACCGCGGCGGCCGCTTCGGCCAGCGCGTCGCGGGCCAGCCCGGCCGCCAGCAGTACCGCGCACCGGTCAATATGCAGCGACGTGGTCGGGACCCGCAGCTTCTGGTAGCCAGGGGTCGCCGCGTCGAGGAAGGCCAGCGCGGCCGGGAGGTCTCCGGACGCAAAGGCGACCAGGGCCCGGTTGCCGTCCGAGTAGACCGCTTCCAGCTCCTGGCCGATGCCGGAGAACAGGATCCCGGCCGCGACGAAATCGGCATCGGCGCGGCTGGTCAGGCCGAGCGAGACGTGTGCCATCGCGCGGGTGTTGAGCGCGCGAGCCGTATAGAGCTGATCCCCCGCGCGCCGCAGCACCGGCAGCGCGAGCCGCAGGTCGTCCAGGGCCGCCGCGTAGCGGCCCAGGGTGACGAGCACGATGGCCCGCCGGACCAGCACCCGCGCGGTCAGGATCCCGGACGACCCCCGCACGGCCTGGTCAAAGGCGGCTAGCCCGGCCGCCGTCCGGCCCGCGTAGACCAGCGCCACCCCCAGGCTGGCGAGCACATCGGCTTCGCGGTCGGCCGATCCGGTCAGGCGCGCCAAGCGCAGTGCCTCCCGCAGCTCACGGACCCCGGCCTTAACGTCGCCGAACTCACGCAGCACGATCGCGGCCGCCTGATGAGCCACCGATGCCTCATACGGGCCGGGGCGCCCGGCCAGCACGGCGCGGGCTCCGGCCAGTGCTTCCCGAGGCCGGGACAAGGTCAGCGGCAGCAGATCGTTCACCTCGCGCGGGCCGGTTTCGTTGGCCGCGCGAGTTCGGCCGGCCACGAACTGATTTTAGTCCCCTGATTGGCAGGGTCCCATGTATTAATGCGTCTGGCCGGGCCCTCCGTAGGTGCGTCCGGGTCGGCGGGTTGTTTTTCGCGGCCGGGCGCTGAGGGCTGGTTGGCTGGCCGGCCAGCCTGATGGCCTCCGGTTGGGGCCTGCGGTTAGATCGGGGCAAATGATCTCCTCTCGGGAGGAAAAATGTCAGACGAGAACAAGACGGCGGCGCAGACGGCCGGTGAAGCGGACGAATCGTCGGCGGTGTTCATGGAGCGCGACCAGACCTGGCGCGACCGGGGTCTTGATGCCGTTGTCGCGGATCAGGTGGGCTACATCGTCAGCCAGTTCAAGCGCCGGAGGAAACTCGACATCGGCGTCGTCACGGTCGACCACGAGGCAGGCCAGAGCCCGGCCGCGGGGGTTAGTTTCATGTATGCGAAGGGCCAGCTGATTGTCCGCGACGGCCACGTCGATCGGGTCAAGGAGATACTCGAGTCCCGGTTCCGCATCCGCCCTACCGGAAGTCAGCGCGTCACCGGAGGCATCCTGCTATTTCCCTCCCTCTCCGCGATTCCCACCGAGGGTTCCGGTAAGGGTGACGGGAAGGGTGATGACGGCCATGGCGGTCCGGCCAATGGCAATGGCAACTCCCGCGGAGAGGGCGCCGGGCCGCGCGAAGCGACCGCCGGGCGCGAAGACGTGGCGGCAGGTCGTGACGAAGGATCTGGCGCGGATGACGATAAATGCGGCGAGTGCGGCGAAAGGAGGCACCGTGAGGGCGAGACGCCCTGCGTGCTGACAATTCTCAAAGTCCTGGACGAAGAACTCGGCCGGGGAGTCGCGACACCGAATCATCTGCTGACGGTCGCCGGGGGCGGCGGCGAGATGGGCCCTTGCCCGGCCACCGAGCCCCAGGAGGTTTATGACGACATAGAGCCGTACCCTTCGGTCTGCCCGGGTAACGGCGGAGCCGGGGTACTGGTCTACATCGCCGACACCGGCCTGCTCGCGGACGCGGCCAGCAGCCACTCGTGGCTGGCCGGGGTCGACGGCGACCCGGATCCGCTGCCGCCCACCGTGGTCATCAACGGCGAGACGATCCAGCCGATCCCGGCCTACACCGGGCACGGCACGTTCGTCGCGGGTGTCGTACGGTGCATGGCCCCGGCCGCGGAGATCTACGTCGCCAACGCCTTCCAGGTGGCGGGCAGCACGCTGGAAACGGACTTCGTGCAGAACCTGGACGCCGCGCTCGCCGACGGCGTCGACATCTTCCACCTGTCGGTCACGGCGCCCACCAGGAACGATCTCCCGCTGTCCTCCTTCGAGGGATGGATGGGCCTGCTGGACCAGTACAAGGGCGTGGTCTGCGTGGTCGCGGCGGGCAACAACGGCAACCGGCTGCCCTGCTGGCCCGCCGCGTTCCCGGGGATGGTCTCCGTCGGCGCGCTCGCGGCCGACTGGCACAGCCTGGCGGACTTCAGCAACTACGGCGGCTGGGTCGACGTGTACACGCCGGGCCGCGGCCTCATCAATGCCTACGCCACCGGCACGTACAAGTGCCACGTCGCGCCCTATGAGGGGCAGTACCGGAAGTTCTACGGCATGGCCCGGTGGAGCGGCACGTCATTCTCCACTCCCATCATGACCGGGCTGATCGCGGCCCGGATGTCCCGTTACGGGGAGAGCGGCCGGCAGGCGGCCGATGCCCTGCTGGCTAAGGCACGAGCCCAGGCGGTTCCCGGCGTGGGCGCCGTTCTGCTTCCCTGCTGCGACGACGACGACCGCGGCGGGCGGTGCGGGTGCGGGGGGTCCTGCGGATGCGGCTGCGGGTGCGGCGGGTCCTGCGGCTGCGGGTCTGGCGGGTGCGCGGGTCCTGAGAAGCGCGGGCCCGGGCCTTGGTAGCCGGGGTCCACAGCCAGGCTGCCGTGGCGGGGCCTACGGCTGCCGTGGCGGGGCCTACGGCTGCCCTGGCGGGGCCCACGGCTGCCCTGGCGGGCCTGGGCCGCAGGTGAGAATTGGCGGCCGGTTTTCGGGGCGGAGCCATTTGCGCGGCGGCTGGCTGGTGAGCAGGTCGGCAAGCAGTGATCTTCCTGGTGCCGGCCTGGCGACTTGGCATCGTGCTGATCGGGGAGAGGCTGGATTGGTGATGCCGCGCCCGGCCGGGCCGGGCGGTGGCGGCGGAGCCGGCGGCAGCCAGCCTCAGTCGCGCTGGCTGATCCACACCGATACGTGGGCGGGTTCCAGGGCCTGGTGCACGACACCGGCCAGGTCATCGCGGACCGAGTCCAGGTCGACCGCGTCTTTGAGCCGGGCCGCGAACACGGCCACGGTCTGGTCGGCGTCATACCGGGCCCGGTTGAACCGCCGGTCCACCGCCCGCTGCACCCGCCGCCGCACCGGGTTGAACAGCGCCGCGGCCGCCAGCGTGGCAGCGGCCACCGCCACCGTGCCATGGACCTGGAACACCTGGGTGGCCAGCAGCACCAGCCCGGCGTAGACCCCGACCAGCAGGCCGGTGAGGATCGCGTAGGCCAGCGTGCGGGAGATGATCCGGTCGATGTCATACAGCCGGTACTTCAGGATCGCCACGCCGATCGACACTGGCAGCGCGGCCACACCCAGCCACGCGAAGCTGCCGATCGCGGCTAGGAGCGTCTTGGGGGCGCCCGACGTGTTGAAGGCCCCCGCCAGGGCCAGGCAGACAAGGCTGACGGTAGCGCCGCTGGCCAGCCATTTCAGCTGCTGGCGCCGCTCGCCGGTGGCGCGCCGCCAGCTCAGCGCCTGGCGGGCGATGAAGGCCAGCGACAGCCCGATCATCAGCACCACGAGCAGGGCCTGAACGGCATTGAACCAGCCGGCCGGATGGTCGACGGCCGCCAGGCCGCCGCTGGTGTCGACGCGGACCGGGTGCGCGGACAGGGCGCTGGCAATCGCCACCGCGGTAGCAACTAGCAGCACCGCGAACAGCACGCCGAAGACCCGGAACGCTCGGCGCCAGAACCGCGAGGTCAGCCTGCCGTCAGGGAACAGCAGGACGGCGGCCACGAACAGCACGAGGCTGGGACCCCAGATCTGGTTCAGGACCAATCCCACCTGGCCGAGGGGAAGGCGGTGCCCGAGCAGGTAGCCGTACGCAGCGTAATCTGCGCCGTCCGTGCTGAGGAACAGGCAGACGCCGATCAGCAGGAAAAGCCAGCCGAGCGGGTTGTCCCGCTGGCGCCGGACGACCACCATTCCGATCGCCGCGCAGGGAATGCCGATGACCGCCGCTATCACCCCGTCGCCCAGCTGACGTGATAGCACAGACAGCGGGATCGCGGCCGCCAAGGACAGCACCGCCAGCGTGCCGAGCACCCTCGCCCAGACCCCCGGCGAGCCCAGCCGGAAGCGGCGGCCCGCAGCCCTGGCTGGCACCGTGGTCCGCCCCGTCACCGGGTCAGGCCGGTCCACCTCGCTCACGAACCGAACCCTACGCCCGGACCGTTCCGGGAACGTTACCGCGAAGCACGGAACCCCTCAGCTAGCGTGTCGGCTTGATCATGATCCAATGTCCTGATCATGGTGGCTTATGGCCGATCTGCCTGCCGAGCTTGCCGGGGAGCATCTGCCCGCGGTGATGGCCGCGCTGCGCGCCGCCAATGCCCGGCTGCGCGAGGTTATCGAGGCCAAGGACGCGCATCTCGCGGCGGCCGGGGCTGCCCTGGAGGCGGCGGACGCGCGGTTCGCTGAGCTGAGCGAGCGCGTGCCGGACCTGGAGCGGCGCCTGGGCAGGGATTCCTCGACGTCGTCCAGGCCGCCGTCGTCGGACAGCCCGTATCGGAAGAAGCCCCGGGACCGGTCGCTGCGCGAGCGGGGCGGGCGGAGGCGGGGGAAGCAGCCGGGCGCGCAGTCTTCGACGCTGCGCCAGGTGGCCAGCCCCGATGACACGGTGGTGTGCGCGCCGGCGGCGTGCGGGCGGTGCGGCGCGGTCACCGCCGGACGGTCCTGGCCGCTGACTGGATAGTCGTCCAAGGCGCGAGAACGGATGTTCTGTCTCGCCGCGCAGGCTCCGGGGCCCGGCCGAGCCTGAGGGATGGCAAGCTTCGGGGCGGGCCATTCCGTGTTCGCGAGAGAGGACTCGCCCCCCGGCTGACGGGTCGCACGCCGGGCCGGGAACAGGACCGCCGGGCCGGCGCCCGGGTTCAGGTGTCGGTGTGCTGCTGGTGCAGTTCGGTTTCGAGCAGGTCCATGGCCTTGAGGAAGGCTTCTTGCTCGGCGGGGGTGAGCTTGTCCAGGACGCGGGCCAGCGGCTGGGCGGCGCCGTCGAGCCAGTGGCCGATCAGGGTCGCCTGGCCGGGGATGATCTGGACGATCGTGCGCCGCCGGTCGGCTGGGTCAGGGCGCCGCTCGACCAGGCCTGCGCGGTCGAGGTCGGCGAGCACGCCGCTGACCGTGGGGAGGGTCAGGTCCAGGCGGGTGGCCAGGTCTCCGACGGTGAGCGGGCCGCCGCGGATCTGCTCGAGCGCGGCGGCGTGCCGCGGGCTCAGCGGAGAGGGCACGGGCGCGGGCGCGGCGCGGTCCTGCCAGCGCCGCATTCCCCTGGTCACGCGGGGAAACAGCTGCATCAGGCGCAGGCACAGCGCGGAATGCTCAGAGCTGCCCGCCTGGTCCGCCATGGCCCTGCTTCCGTGGTGCGCCGTCCCGCCTTGACTGCCTGCACCCGAGTATATACGCTTCCGATATCAAAACTATTCTGAGTCAGGAACGAAAATTTACGGAGGGCAGCATGACACCGCAGGGACAGCCGGCCACCTCAGCGCTGCAGGCACTGGCGGGGGACGGCACGCTGGCCGGGTCCTGGACCCTGGACCCCGCCAGGTCCGAGGTCCGGCTGCAGAGCAGGCATACCTGGGGGCTTCTCCCGGTCCGCGGCGTCTTCGGCCAGGTCACCGGCAACGGCACGGTAACCCCAGCGGGCCAGGTCACCGGCACCCTCACCATCGCTGCCGGATCGATCGACACCAAGAACAAGATGCGCGACAAGGACCTGCGATCGGCCAAGCTCTTCGACATCGCCAGCCACCCCGACATCACCTACACCGTCGACGGCATCCAGCCCGCCGACGGCGCCGCCCGGGTGGCCGGGAGCCTGACCGTCCGCGGCCGCACCCGCCCGCTCTCCTTCGACGCGACGGTCTCCGCCGCCGCAGACGAGGTGCATCTGGACGCCGAGATCCCGGTCAACCGGGCCGACTTCGGCCTGACATACAGCCCGCTGCGCATGGCATCGCTGCACAACACCATCACCGTCCACGCCGTGTTCACCCGCCAGTAAGCCCACCGCGCCGCACGCCACGGCCCTACGCCTGCCGGGGACACGTAACGTGATCAACGTTCACGCAGGAGCCACAAAATACCCGCCGTAGGCATGGTCGCGGGGCTCCAGGTACTCCGCAGTCGCAGCTCGCAGAACTGGCCGTTCTGGAGCGTCGCGCCCGCTGGGTCGCGATGGGATGTCCCCTCATGCATGAGGAACGTCCAGGCCGCCCGGGTGTCGATTCGTTCCCTCCCTGCCGGCGGGTTGGCCTTACCGCGTCGCGTCGCGGGGGCCTCGGCGCTGTGCGCCTGGAGCGGTTCGCTTACGGTAGTGGCATGCGGGGCGTGCCTTGGTGGGGCGTGGTCTCCTCGGCCGCGGCTCCGGTCCTGATGGTCGGCGGGTGGACGGCGGCCGCCAGCGTGCAGCCGCGATTCGATCCGGTGGCCGGTACGGTCAGCGCGCTGGCCGCGCCGGGCGCGGCCGACCGGTGGGTGATGACGCTGACGTTCGTGGTGGTCGGCGTCTGCTACGTCGTCACCGCGCTCGCGCTGCGGCCGGCCCGGACCGCCGGGCGGCTGATCCTGATCACCGGGGCCGTCGCGGGCATGCTGGTGGCGGCGAACCCGGAGCGCGCGGGAGATGCCTACCCGTGGGGGCACATTATCTGGGCATCGATCGGGCTCGCGGGGGTGACTGCCTGGCCTGCCGGGGCCTGGCGGCGGGGCACCGGCGTTCCGTGGGGCCTGCGGCCCGCGGTAGCCGCCGTGGCCATGGCGGTGCTGCTCGCCCTGGTCGTGTGGTTCGGCGCTGAGCTGATTACCGGAGCCGGGCAGGCCGGGCTGGCCGAGCGGGTGGCAGGCGCTGCGCAGGCGCTGTGGCCGCTGGCGGTGGTGCTCTCCTGCTGCCGCCCGGTCAGGGCGTCAGCGATCCGCTCCCGGAACCCGTGGCGTGACCGGCCGGGCCGGGAACCAGGCCTGGCGCGGTCGCATCTTGCAGGCGATGGCTGACATCGCGCCGGAGGGCCCGGAAGTCCCGCTAGCCCCGCGCAGTCAGATCAAGCAGCACGCGCTGTGCCGGTTCGGATGCCCGCGGGACCCGAGGATACGAACGGTCACCGGGCCCGTGGCCGGGAGCTGCTGGCCAGGACGGGCTCCCTGGCTCGCCTTCCGGCACACCTGATCCGGGTGCTGCCAAAGGTCGGCACGCCCCTGGGCGGCAGTTCGGTGCGCGCCCTCTCGCACTACGCCGCGGTACAAGTGCCCGGTGTTGAGGTCCGGTGGCACAGGGCGCCTCTCTCCTGCCCGGGGGCGCAGTCTCGCGGCAAGGAGCTCAACTACCTGCTCCTGCCGTGGCCGCTGCGGGTACGAGGGTCAGACTTCCGCCCGGTACCGGGGCCGCTGCGAAAGCTTGCGAACGACCCCTTCGGCTTTTTCGAGTTCGCCCCCTCCGAGCCGCTCGATCTAGACCTGGTGGACCGGATGCTCGTCGCAGCCCGGGACCAGGCCAAAACGGTCGATATCGTCATCTTGCCGGAGAGCGCGGTAGAGCGCGGCGAGCTCGACGACCTGGAGGCGCTCCTGGGCCGGCACGCCAGCATCCTGGCCGATGACCCCGGCTCGGCCACGGGCGGCAACCCGCCACTGGAGGCCGTCCCTGTCGCAGTTCACGAAAGTCGGCCGGGTCAGCCAGCAAGCGACAGGCTCGCCCGCGCAGTACTGCGATCAGCGCTCGAACAGTGCCAGACCCGGCAGGCACTCGCAGGCGGTCGCATCTGACCAGGCCCGTCTGAGGCGCGGGCGGAGCCCGTTAAGACTTGATCGCGTGCTGGACGGCAGCGGTCAGGGCGGGCACGGACAGCCAGCCGTCGTGCGACCAGATGATCTTGCCGGACGCGGAGACCAGGGCCAGCCAGGGCTGGTCCTGCACGCTGTAGCCGTCCGCGACCCGGCCGGTGGTGTCGAGGGCGACCGGGTAACTCAGCGAGGTGCCGAGGCCGTTCAGGTAGGTCCGGACGGCCTGGGCCGAGGGCTCGACCACCGTCTCGTCGACCGCGACGAGCGGGGGCAGGCCGTCCTTGCGGGCCGTCGCGACGTAGGCGTTGCCGTCGATGAGCTCGGATTTCAGGTCCGAGATCTCGGACAGCCAGGTGGCGAAGAACAGCACCAGGTGCGGCGATCCCGGTCCCAGCAAGACCTTGGCGTCGCCCGTAGCAGACGGCAAGGCGACGTGATCCGAGGGACCCTGCACGGTGATGGAGGCCAGCGACTCCTGGCTGGCCACGTGCGGGTGACCCGGCAGCAGGGTGGACAGCTCGTCGGCGAGCACCTGCGCGGACTGGCCGACGCTGGAGTAGGCCATCTGGGTCAGGTAGAGCTTCTGTTCCCGGCCCTGCTGATCGATCACGAACAGCGCGGGGGTGTGGTCGATCTGGCCTTGCTCGATCTGCACGGCGATGTGGTAGGCGCTCCACACGGCCTTCAGCTGGGCCAGCGAGCCGGTCAGGAAGTCCCACTGGTTGACCATGCCGTGGACCCGGGAGTAGGCCAGCACGTCCGCGACACTGGTCGCGGTCGGGTTCGCGTCGACGCCGAGCAACTGCACCTGGTTGCCCGCGGCGCCGAGCATCTGCTTGGCCTCGAGCATGCTCTGCGTGGTCAGCGGGCAGACCGTCGTGCACTCGGAATCCTCGAACGACAGCATGACGACCTTGCCGCGGAACTGGCTGAGCGACATCGGCTGGCCGAACTGGTTCACCAGCGTGATGTCCGGGGCAGGCAGCGAGCCGAGCGAGCTGCCGAGGTCGAGGTTCGGGTTCATCTCGGCGGCGCTTGAGGCCGGGTTGGCCTGCATGCCTCCGAGCGAACCGGTGCTGGTGCTGGCGCTGGCGCCGCATCCGGCCAGGGCCGTCAGCGCACTCAGCATGACCGCGGCCGCCAGCATGCCGCGTGCGCGGAATGTCTTCATCGCGAAAGACAGCCTACTGCGGTCTACTACAGGTCATCGTAGAGGGCTGGCCTACGGCGGGCCGGGGTCGGGCACCGGCTGCCTGCCGGGGTCAGAAGCCGGTTGCTGCCTGCCGGGGTCGGGAGCCGGCTGCCTGACGGGGCCATCGGGCTCGTCGCCGACGATCACCGCGCCGCCATGCCCCCAGGCTACGTAGCGGTAGGTCAGGTTGATCATGGTGGACACCCGGTTGCGCCCGCCGAGCAGGTAGAACAGGTGCAGGGCCAGCCAGGACAGCCAGGCGAGCGTGCCCCGCAGGCGCGGTCCCTGGGCCAGCTGGACCACGGCCGACCGGCGCCCGATGGTGGCCATCATGCCCTTGTCGCGGTAGGTGAACGGCTCGGTGGCGGCCTGGCGCTGCAGCCGGACGATCTGGGCGCCGGCATGCCGCCCCATCTGCAGCGCGGGCTGGGCCAGCTGGGGGGTGGGATCGTCGGGATTGACCGCGATGTCGCCCACGGCGAAGATCCGGTCCTGCCCCTGCACCCGCAGGTCGGGCCCGATCAGGATGCGGCCGCCCCGGCCCTGGGGCAGGCCCCAGCCCGCCACCGCCTCGGACGCGCCGACGCCGGCGGCCCACACGGTCAGGTCGCTGGGCAGGTTCTCGCCGTCGGCCAGCAGCACCTGCTTGCCGGTGATCTCGGCGATGCGGGTGTTCAGCCTGATGTCCACGCCGCGCTTGTCCAGCTGGACCCGGGCGTACTCGCGCAGCTTCTCGTGAAACGCCGTGAGCAGCGAGGGTGCCATCTCGATGAGCCGGACGTGGACCCGGACCGGATCGACGTCCGGGAAGGTCGCGGCGAGCACGGTGGCGCCCAGCTCGGCGAGCGTGCCGGCCAGCTCCACGCCGGTGGCCCCGCCGCCGGCCACGGTGATGTGCAGATCGCCGGTGTCCACGCTCAGCCGCTCGAAGGCCGCCATCAGGTGATCGCGCAGCAGGATGGCGTCGGTGCGGGTGTACAGGGCGACGGTGTTATCGGCCGCCCCCTTGATGCCGTGGTAGACGGCCGACACGCCGGTGGCGATGATCAGGTAGTCATAGCCGAGCTCCAGGCCGTTGGTGAGCTTGATCCGGCGGGACGCCGGGTCGATGGCGACCAGCTCGCCGTGCCGGAAGATCGCTCCGTACCGCCCGCCGAAGCCGCCCGCCGGGTAGGCGACGTCGCCGGGGTTCAGCCCGGCCGTGGCCACCTGGTAGAGCAGCGGCTGGAAGGTGCTGTACAGATGACCGTCCACCAGGGTCACCCGCAGGCCCGCGCGGGTGAGGCGGGAGATGGCCGACAGTCCGGCGAAGCCCGCGCCGCAGATGACGACCTGGGGTGCGTCCGGGTCAGCCCGATGTCTTCTGGCGATCGTCCTCACCTTTTCGAACCCGATTCCCCCGCCACGGTGTCCATGTCCTCGCCGCGCTTCTCCACCTGCGTGTACAGCTGGAAGGCCCGGCGGTCCTGCTCGGTGTACGGCGGTGGCGCGATGCTGCGCGGCCACAGCCGCAGTGCTCTTACCACGTTAATCTCCACCGCGTACAGGGTCAGCTCCGCCTGCAGGTACAGCCAGGCGAGCAGGCCGATCACCACGGCGAAGGTGCCGTAGACCGGTGAAGCGTGGGCCAGCTGGTGCGAGATGAAGTAGCCGCCGACGTACTGCAGGATCTGCCAGATGACGGCGGCGATGACCGCGCCGAGGCGCAGTTGCCGCCAGCTGATCTCCGAGGCCGTGCCGAGCCTGAAGGCCAGCCAGAACACCCCGACGTTCAGCACGAGCGAAACCAGCAGCGCTACGATCTTCCCGCCGGAGCCGGAGATCACCCGGTCGGCTCCGCCGCTGGCCAGCGTGGACAGGACCGTGGTCCCGATCAGGCCCAGGCCGATCACCACTACCAGCCCGAAGCTGCGCAGCCACGACCACGGGAACCCGGGCCGGCGCGCGAACGGGATCTCCCACACCGTGTTGAGCGCGTTCTGCATCGCGGTCGCCACACCCCGGGCCCCGATGAACGTGCCGACCAGGCCGATCACGAGGGCCAGCCCCGACTGGTGCAGCGGGCCGATGTGGCCGAGCTGCTGGCCGATCAGCGGGTACTGACTCAGCGCCGAATCCAGCAGCCGGTGCTGTAGCGCCGGGTGATTCTTGAGCACGATGTCCAGCACGGTCACCAGCACGAGCATGAGCGGGAAGATCGAGAAGAAGGCGTAGTAGGCGACCAGCGCGGCCAGGTTCCCCGCCTGGTCGTCACCGAACTTCTTCCATACCGCGACCGGCATGCCCACCCACGCGTGCCGCTGCTGGAGCGTGTCGGCGGCCCGGGCGGCTCGCTTGACCATGTTCATGGTCCGGGAAGGTACCCGGCTCAGCGGCGTCCATCCGCCGGACCCGCCGCGGGCCTACAGGTTCAAGGCCACCAGTTCGGGGCGCAGGCAGCCCTGACCGGGCACTGGCGGGGCTGACGGGCTGACGCCGGAGCCCGGCGTGCTGCTCGCTGAGGTGGATGGCCCGCCGGATGCCGGTGAGGTGGTCGTCTGCGCCGGGGTCGAGCCCGGGCTGCCGCTGGCCGTCGCGGACGGGCTCGCCGAGACCGGCGTACTCGGGGCCAGCTGCGCGCAGGCCGCGATGACCACCAGGTCGCTGGCCGGGTCGGCGCTGCCGCCGACGCCGCTGAGGTCCACGAAATAATGCGGCCAGCCCAGTCCGGCGGCGGCCAGGGTGACCCGCTGCGCGCCGATGTTGTAGCCCCAGGCGTCCCCGTTCGGGCCCTGATCGAGCCCGAGCGCCACGCCGTCCCGGACCGCGTACAGGCCCGCCGACCCGTCGACCGCCGACCCGGAGGCCGTCGCCGTCACCTGGCCGGTGAGCGGGTTCACCGCGACGAGATTGGATCCCCTGGTCAGGTAGATCCGCTGTTTCAGCGGATCGGTACCTTCGGCCACCGCCCCGCCAATGGTCCACAGCCAGGAGCCGGTCGTGCCGTAGTACGCGGTCACCCCGCCCGCCGAGGAAAACAGCACCACGCCGTCGAATGCCGCGCTGAACGTCCCGGGGAAGGAGAGTCCCTCGATCGGCCGGATCAGGACCTGCGCGCCGGTGGCGAGGTTGATCTGGCGCAGCGCGGTGACCGGCGCCGACCCCAGGAACCCGGCGGCCGATTCCGCCATGTAGAGCGTCCCGCCGTTGGTCCGCCAGGCTTGCTGGACCGGGCCGGTGGCCAGCCGCCAGCGCACGCGTCCGGTGGCGTTGTCGTAGCTCGTCACCGTGGTGGGGCCGACGATGACGGTGTCCCGCGCACTGCCCCAGACCGCCCCGCCGAACACGGCCGCCGGATAGCGGCCGGACAGGGTGCCGGTCGTGCCGGAGATCACCACCTCGGTGCGCTCGGGGTGCCCGGCGCTGGTGTAGGAGACGCCGGCGGTGACCTCGCCGGGCCAGGTGCGCACGGAGACGATCGCCGCGCCCGCCGGAAAGCCGGTCAGCGTCTCCTCCCACAGCGGCGCGCCCGTCTTGGCCGAGTACCCGGACACGGTCAGCCCGGTGCCGAGGGCGGCGACGCCGTAGCCGACCGATACGTAGGCCAGGCCCGCCGTCGGCACGGTGCCGGTCAGCCCGGCAACCACCTGCCACGACCCCAGCAGCGGCCGGGTCCACTTGATCATGCTCGGCACGGACCCGGCCCGGCAGCCCGGCCGGCACGCCGCCGCCGGCGTCCCGCTGATCGCGCTGAGCGTGGGATAAGGCAACAGGACCACCCCGAGCAGGACCAGGGCCAGCGCCCACCGGCGTAGCCGCGGGGAGGCACCCGCCGTACCCAGGCGGATCCGGCCGAAGATGGCGCGCGAGGCCCGGCGGCGCATCCGGCCGGCCACGCGGTTCATGGTCCGGCGGCGCAGCCGCCTGGGGACCTTGCGTCCCGGCCGTCGCCTCACGACACCACCGTAGGAGAAACCGGGACCAAACGAGGCCGTCTTCCGGCCCCGCCCGGACGGCCGGGCGGGCCGGGCCGATAGCGTTACACCCGTATGCGCTTCCCGGAGCCGTCTACCTCGATGAGGAGGAGTGTTATTCAGAACCGGTCAGCGAGCACGGGCCTTTGAGCCCGTGCGAGCGGCCGGTGCCCGCAAGGTACGGCGAGAACCACAGACCGAATCTGAATAACACGAACTCATGAACAAGACAGGAGTCAGCCATGTCCGACCGTCCGCCGCTGCCCTATGACCACATGCCGGAGGTGCCCTCCTTCGAGGTGCGCAGCGACGATGTCGCCCAGGACGAGATGATGGGCGAGAACCACGTCTTCGACGACTGGGGGATGACCGGCGGGAACATCTCCCCGTCGCTGTCGTGGTCCGGCTTCCCCGCTGAGACCAAGAGCTTCGCGGTGACCTGCTTCGACCCGGACGCGCCGACCGGCTCCGGTTTCTGGCACTGGATCGTGCTCGACATCCCGGCGTCGGTGACCGAGCTGCAGACGAACGCGGCCGGGACTGACGGCTCCGGCCTGCCCGAAGGCGCGTTTCACGTCCGTAACGACTACGGCGTCAAGGATTTCGGCGGCGCGGCCCCGCCGAAAGGGGACCCGCCGCACCGTTACGTATTCGCGGTGCACGCGCTGGACGTGGACACCCTCGGCGTCAACGACGAGATATCGCCCGCCGTGGCCGGGTTCAACCTGCGCTTCCACACCATCGCCCGGGGGCTGCTGATCCCGGTCTACGGGTACTGATCAGCTCGATCGCTCGCCGCACCGGGCCGCTTCATAGCCGGGCAGGCCAGCCAGCTGCGCCAGCAGCCAGGGCGAGGTCAGCGCCTTGAGCAGCCCCTGGACCTCCCGGGACGCGGCGTGCTTGGCCGGCAGGACCAGGTCGAACCGTTCCTCCGCGAGCGGGATGACGTTGAGCCCGTAGGCCAGCGCGGCCGGCTCGCTCGCCACGCCCATGTCGGCGAGCCGGCCCGCGACCGCCGCCGCGACCTGGAGGTGCCCGGCGGCCAGGCTGTCGTAGCCGGGCAGGCCTACCGGGTCCAGGCCGAGGCGGCCGAATTCACGGTCGAGCAGCTTGCGGGCCTGCGCACCCGGCTCGCGGTTCACCAGCCGCAGCCCTTGCCGGACCGCGTCGTCCAGCCCGGTGATCCGGGTCGCGGGACGGAAGACCAGGCCCTCGCGCCAGCAGGTGAACCCCACCACCTCGGCACCGCCGGGTATCTCGGCCTCATCGCCCGGCTGGTGCACCCCGGCGGCATGGACCAGCCCGGCCGCGGCCAGCCGCAAGGCCTCGCCGTTCCCGCACGGCCACCAGGAGAATCCCAGCGGCGGGTCGAGCAGGGCCAGCGGCGTCTCGAGCAGCGGCAGGGCCGGATCGCAGCCCGCCACGACGAGCGTAGGCCGCGGCGGCGCGATGGGCCGGACCGCGATCAGGTCGCCGTGGCTCTCCTGGCCGACCACCAAGCCGCCCGCCGGACCGAAGCCGGCCCGGGCCAGCGTGTCCACGTTCAGCGGCAGCGCGACGAACGTGTCGCCAACGGTCGCGAGCGCCACCCGCGAGCCCTCGCCGCCGGCCGGGGCCACCGGCTGGGCCAGTACAGGGTCGGCCGGATCGCCCGGGCCGAACAGTTCCTCGACGGTCACGCCGAGCGCGTGGGCCAGGGCCAGCGCGACCCGCAGCGAGGGATCCGAATGGCCGGATTCCACGGCGGATACGGCCTGCCTGGTCACGGCGGCCATCCCGGCTAGTTGCTGCTGGGATAGGCCCCGGGCCTGCCGGGCCAGCCGCAGCCGCACGCCCGCGGCCCAGGAAGCTTCTGTCACACCCCACACCTTATGATCCGGGCATGAAGACGCAGATCATCGAGGTCCGTACCGGCGGACGCGAGACGATCCGGGATATCACCGCCGAGTGCGCGGGGTTCGCGACGACGGCGTCGGCCGGAGGCGACGGGCTGCTGCACGTGTTCGTGCCGCACGCCACCGCGGGCATCGCGCTGATCGAACTCGGCGCGGGCAGCGATGATGACCTGCTGGCCACCTTGGCCGGACTGCTGCCCGCCGACGACCACTGGCGGCACGCGCACGGATCCCGCGGGCACGGCCGGTCGCACGTCCTGCCCGGCTTCGTGCCGCCGTATGCCACGCTCCCGGTGATCGGCGGCCGGCTGGCCCTGGGCACCTGGCAGTCCGTGGTGCTGGTGGACCTCAACGTGGACAACCCGGACCGCCAGGTCCGGCTGTCGTTCCTGGGCTGATGCGAGTCCTGGTCGAGGGCTCCGGCGGCGCCGCGGGCTGGCCGCAGCCCGGCTGCCGATGCGCCTCCTGCCTGCGGATGGGCGAAATTATACGAGTACGGTCGACCATCGTCGTTGATGGCACGCTGAGGCTAGGGGTCGAGGGCGCGGGGGGCGGGGTCGAGGGCGCGGGGGGCGGGGCCGAGGGCGCGGGGGGCGGGGCCGGGGACACGGGCTCGGAGGGCGGGGACGCGGGGGGATACCGGGTGCTGCCGCTGGCGGACGCGCGGGATGCCCGGGCAACCGGGGGCTGGGACGTGACGGCGCCGGACGGGGGGCGGCTGCTGTATCCGGCGCGGCCGGGGGCGGTGCCGGTGCCGCCGGAGGGGGCGGCAGCTTACGACATCGCGTTCCTTGACCTGCTGGGGGAACCGGCGCAGCTGGGGCTGCTCCGGGCGCGGGCGCTGATCACGGCGGACACGGTGACGGCGGTGGCGTTCGCGGATCACCGGGTGTCCTCGGAGGGGGAGCTGCGGCGGCGCTGCGGGTTCTGGCGGGTGATGCTGGCCGGGGACGGGGATGCGGTGACCACGGTCCGTTCGGCAGAAAAATCTTTTGAGAACCGCCGGATGCCGTGGCGGGTGCTGGTGCTCGGCGGGGCGCGGTCCGGCAAGTCGGAGCAGGCCGAGCTGCGCCTGGCGGGCGATCCGGACGTGACGTACGTGGCGACGGGGCCGGCGCGGCCGGCCGGGGATCCGGAGTGGGCGGCGCGGGTGGCGGCGCACCGGGTCCGGCGGCCGGCCTGGTGGCGGACGGCCGAGACCACGGACCTGGCCGGGGTGCTGGCCGGCGCCCGGGGCGCGCTGCTGATCGACGGGATCGGCACCTGGCTGGCGGCGGCGATGGACGAGTGCGGCGCCTGGGACGGGTCGGCGGGCTCGGCGGCCCGGCTGGCGACCCGGATCGCCGGGCTGACCGGGGCGTGGCGGCAGACCGGGGCGCACGTGGTGGCGGTCAGCGACGAGGCCGGGCTGGGCGTGGTGCCCGCGACGCCGGCCGGGCGGTTGTTCCGCGACGAACTGGGGCGGCTCAACCAGGTGCTGGCCGCCGAATCCGATGAGGCCGAGCTGGTCGTGGCCGGCCGGGTCGTGCCGCTGGGGCCGGGGTGATACAGCGGCCCGAAACGGGTAAGTACCGATCCGGGACGATAACGGTCCGGTGACAATCCGGCGATCATCGCGTGTTCGGCGGCGCCTGGAGGGTGATGTCTGCTCGCGCGCTGGTCAGCAACGGCTGCCGCCGCTACCGTAGGAAGTCCTGCGGCCGGGCAGGCCCCACTCGCCTCGCCATCGACGTCGGGCTGTCTGCGGCGGCTGTCCCTGGGGGTTCTGGGGGGAAGGTCCCCTCAGTCGCGGGGGTTCGGGGGTCGTCCCTCCGAGCCAGTACAGCGAGGTGATGACCGGCATGGCGCGCGTGGTAGTCATAGGCGACCTGATGACGGACACGGTAGCCCACGCCCGGCTGGCGCTGGCCCGGGGCAGTGACACGCCCGCGGCCGTGACCATGCACGGCGGGGGTTCCGGAGCCAACATCGCGGCCTGGATGGCGGCCGACGGCGGGGACGTGGCCTTCGTCGGGCGGCGCGGCGCGGACATCGCCGGGCGCAACCGCGACATGGAGCTGATGGGCTACGGGGTGGACGCCCGGCTGGTGATGGACCCGGAGCGGCCCACCGGCACCTGCGTGGTCATGGTCACTCACAAGGGCGAGCGGACCATGCTGTCGGACCCGGGCGCGAACGCGGCGCTGTCCCCCGACGACCTGCCGCACGACCTGTTCATCCCCGGCGCCCACCTGCACGTATCCGGGTACACCCTGCTGTCCGAGGGCTCCCGGTCGGCCGGGCTGGCCGCGATCGAGTACTCGCGGCGGGCCGGCATGACGGCCTCGGTCGACGCGGCGTCGGCCGCGCCGCTGGAGCGGGCCGGCGCCGAGCCGTTCCTGGAGCTGTCCTCCGGCGCCGTGCTGCTGTTCGTCAACGCCGCGCAGGCCAAGGTCCTGACCGGCCGCGAAGACCCCGAACAAGCCGCGCGCGTGCTCACCGCCTGGTACCCGCACGTCGTGGTCAAGCTGGGCGCGGACGGCGCGCTGTTCTACGCCAACGGCCGGCCGCCGGTGCGGGTGCCCGCGCCGCCGGTGGACCGGGTGGTGGACGGGACCGGCGCGGGCGACGCGTTCATCGCCGGGTTCATCCCGCCCTGGCTGGACAAGAAGCCGCCCGGCGAGGCACTGGCCAGCGGCTGCCGGCTGGCTGCGCACGCGCTCAACCTCATCGGCGCGCGGCCGGTCTTGTGAGCTTCCTGGCGGAGCTTTTCTCGCTCGACGGCCAGGTGGCGGTGGTGACCGGCGCGAGTTCGGGGATCGGCGCCGAGATGGCCCGCGCGCTGGCCCTGGCCGGGGCCCGGGTGGTGCTGGTCGCGCGGGACGCTTCGCGGCTTGGCGAGACGGCGGACCGGCTGCGGGCGGCGGGCGGCGAGGCGGCCTGGGTCAGCGCCGACCTGGCCGAGCGACCCGAGGTCCAGCGGGCCGCGGACGTGGCCGCGGCGGCGTTCGGCCCGCCGGACATCCTGGTCAACTGCGCGGGGGTCAACCTGCGCCCGCCGCTGGCCGAACTGAGTACCACGGACTGGGACCTGACCATGGCGGTCAACTTGACCGCGCCGTTCCTGCTCGGTCAGCGGTTCGGGCCTTTGATGGCGGCGCGGGGCCGGGGCCGCATCATCAACGTGACCTCGCAGCAGGCCCAGCGGGCGTTCGCGAACAGCGGCGGGTACGGGGCGTCCAAGGGCGGGCTGGCCGCGCTGACCCGGTCCCAGTCCGAGGCCTGGGCCCGGTCCGGGGTGTGCTGCAACTCGGTGTGCCCCGGCTTCGTGGCGACGCGGCTCAACGCGCACATAGCCAGCGATCCGGAGCGGATGACGGCCCTGGCCGCGCGGACCATGGTGGGCCGCAACGGGCAGCCCGCGGACTTCGCCGGGGTGGCCGTGTTCCTCGCCTCGCGGGCCAGCGACTACGTGACCGGGCAGACGCTGTACGTGGACGGCGGCTTCTCCGCGACGTAGCCGTAAGCGCGGCGTTGGCCCGCTGCGGCCGCCGGAAGCGGCAGAATGTTCGGTATGGCAGGACGACGAGGCGGTACCACCGCGCCCCCCGAGGATTTCGAAGAAAATATCGTCGACATCGACGTCGCCGAGGAGATGCGCGCCAGCTACCTCGAATACGCGTACAGCACCATCTACCAGCGCGCGCTTCCGGACGCGCGGGACGGCCTCAAGCCGGTGCAGCGCCGGATCCTGTACCAGATGAACGAGATGGGCCTGCGCCCGGACCGCAGCCACGTCAAGTGCGCCCGGGTGGTCGGCGAGGTCATGGGCCGCCTGCACCCGCACGGCGACTCGGCCATCTACGACGCGCTGGCCCGGATGGCCCAGCCGTGGGCGATGCGGCTGCCGCTGGTGGACGGGCACGGGAACTTCGGCTCGACCGGCGGCGACGACGCGCCCGCGGCGATGCGGTACACCGAGGCCCGGCTGACCGCGGCCGCGATGGAGATGGTCGCCTCCATCGACGAGGACACGGTCGACTTCATCCCGAACTATGACGGCAGCGAGACCCAGCCCGACGTGCTGCCCGCGGGCCTGCCCAACCTGCTGGTGAACGGGGCGTCCGGCATCGCGGTCGGCATGGCCACCAACATGGCGCCGCACAACCTGGGCGAGGTGATCGCGGCCGCCCGGTACCTGCTGCGCAATCCTTCCGCGTCCCTGGACGCCTTGATGCGGTACGTGCCGGGGCCGGACCTGCCGACCGGCGGGCGGATCGTGGGCCTGGAGGGCATCCGGGAGGCGTACGAGACCGGCCGGGGCATCTTCCGCACCCGGGCCACCGCCACCATCGAGCAGATCACCCCCCGGCGGGCCGGCATCGTGGTCACCGAACTCCCCTACACCATCGGCCCGGAGAAGGTCATGGCCCGGATCAAGGACCTGGTCCAGGCCAAGAAGCTCAACGGCGTCGCCGACCTGAAGGACCTGACCGACCGGACCCGCGGGCTGCACCTGGTGATCGAGGTCCGCAGCGGCTTCAACCCCGACGCGGTGCTGGCCGAGCTGTACCGGCTGACGCCGATGGAGGAGACCTTCGGCATCAACAACGTGGCCCTGGTCGACGGGCAGCCGCGGGTGCTGGGCCTTCGCGAGCTGCTCGAGATCTACGTCGCGCACCGCCTGGAGGTGACGCGGCGGCGGACCGAGTACCGGCGCCGCAAGCGGGCCGAGCGGCTGCACCTGGTCGACGGCCTGATCATCGCGCTGCTCAACATCGACGAGGTCATCCAGGTCATCCGGTCATCTGATGATGCGGCGGCCGCGCGGGAGCGGCTGATGGCCATCTTCGACCTGTCCGAGATCCAGGCCCAGTACATCCTGGACACGCCGCTGCGCCGACTGACCCGCTACGACCGGCTCGAACTCGAGCGGGAGCAGGACGCGGCGCGGGCCGAGATCGCCGCGCTGACCGAGATCCTGGAGTCGGAGGCCCGGCTGCGCGAGCTGGTCGGCGACGAGCTGGCCGAGGTGGCGAAGAAGTTCAGCACCCCGCGGCGCACGGTCCTGCTCGAGGGCTCGGAGGCTCCGGTGACGGCCGCGGTCCCGCTCGAGGTCACCGACGACCCGTGCGTGGTCCTGATGTCGGCCACCGGGCTGGTCGCCAGGGTGGCCGTCGGGGACACGGATATTTATGCCGAACGGACCCTGGTTCCCCCGGCCGGGGACCTGACTCGCGCCGCCCAGGACGTGCTGGTGGCGGCGGTCCGGACCACGGCCCGAGGCACGATCGGGGTGGTCACGTCGGCCGGGCGGCTGGTCAAGGTGAACGTGCTGGAGCTGCCCGGGTTGCCGCCCAGCGCGGGCGCGGCGTCGCTGGCCGGCGGCACGGCGGTGGGCGAATTCGCCGCGCTGGAGCCGGGCGAGACGGTGGCCGGGCTGTGCCCGGTCGACTCGGCGGGCCTGGCGCTGGGGACAGCCGAGGGAGTGGTCAAGCGGGTGCTGCCGGAGTACCCGCAGAACCGGGACGACTTCGAGCTGATCACGCTGCGTCCGGGTGACCGGGTGGTGGGCGCGGTACCGCTGTCCGAAGAGTCTTCCGAGCTGGTCTTCATCACGTCGGACGCGCAGCTGCTGCGGTTCCCGGCGTCGGCGGTGCGGCCGCAGGGGCGGGCCGCGGGCGGCATGGCCGGCGTCCGGCTGGCGGCGGGAGCGTCGGTGGTGTGGTTCGGCGCGGTGGACGCGGCCGCGGCGGCCGGGACGCCGATCGGCGCGCCGGGGACCTACTCCCCCGCGGTGGTGGTGACGGTCGCGGGCAGTACCGGGGCACTGCCCGGGACGGCAGGCCTCAGCGTCAAGGTGACGCCGCTGCATGAGTATCCCCCGAAGGGCCGGGCCACCGGCGGGGTGCGCTGCCAGCGGTTCCTCAAGGGCGAAGACGCGCTGGTCATGGCCTGGGCCGGACCGGCCCCGGCGCTGGGCGCGACCGATACGGGCAGCCCGGTCATCCTGCCGGACCCGGTGGGCAGGAGAGACGGGTCGGGAATCGCGCTGCGGCAGCAGCTGGCCGTTATCGGCGGCGCGGGCCGGGTTCCGTAGGTCAGCTGTGTCTCAGCTCTGGACCGGCTCGTCAGCGCTGCGCTCCGTCGGTGTGTCGCGGGAATCTACTGGGGCGCGGACAGCAGTACCGCACCCAAGGTGACCGAGCGTGCTTTCGCTCAGGCGTCGATGCGGGTCGGATCTAGCTCGGCCGCGCCGGCCACGATGAAGTCGCGGCGCGGCGCCACCTCGGTCCCCATCAGCAGGCCGAACATCTCTGCGGCTGCGGCGACGTCCTCGATCCTGATCCGGCGCAGGGTGCGGTGCCGGGGATCCATAGTCGTCTCGGCCAGCTGGGAGGCGTCCATTTCGCCTAGGCCCTTGTAACGCTGCACCGGCTCTTTCCACCGCTGGCCGCGCCGCTCCAGGTCCAGCAGCATCCGGTTCAGCTCGGCGTCAGAGTAGGTGTACCGGTACTTGTCCTGGCCCTTCCGCACGTTGGTCAGCTCGATGCGGTGTAGGGGCGGGACCGCAGCGAAGACCCGCCCCGCGTCCAGCATCGGACGCAGGTACCGGTGGAACAGCGTCAGCAGCAGGGTGCGGATGTGCGCGCCGTCAACGTCCGCGTCGCTATTGTGCGTTAGCAATCCGCCGGTACCCGAGATGAAATTCTCGTCTTCGGGGACAGATAGGTCGTAGACGTCGCCGTTGTAGTGCAGCCTTCTGACCGCCCGGATCGGCAGCGCTATAAGGTCCTCCGAGATCTGCTTGCATCCGGAGCGAGCGACCACGCGTGCAGCGTACGTTTCAAATGCATCAGCGCACGGAGCGCTGCGCCACAAGCGATTCAGCCGGGTCAGTGCCTCTTTGCCGGTCACATTAACCATGTAACTCGGCCTACTCGCCACCTCGCGGTCGCGTATCCGGGATTTTCCGCGCGGACGTCGGCTCAGACCAGCCAGGACGCCTAGCTGTCCGAGCAGGTACAGCAGCCCGTTGGCGAGGTCGATAGAGGAGGTACCAAAGGTCAGCTTTTTTCCGTAGCGATCCTTGCTGCCATCGCCCAGGAAGTATCCCTCAAGGAACGCGAGCTGATTGTTCTCGTCGCAGTTGAGCAGCAGGTCAGGAACACGCTTGTGGATTGCTGTCCCGCCCATGCCCATGGCCCTGACAGCGCGGGTGAAGACGGGAGCATGTACGTAGAGATGCCGCGAGTTTGGACGTCCCTTCGGCGTTGCGACTACCGGAGCACGGCCGGTCACTGCCTCGATAGCGGCGGCAAGTGACGGGAGGTACCGCTCGTCGTCCGCGCCAAGCGAGAAGTTGAGCCGCGCGCCACGGGAGCTGACTGAGCCCTCTGCGAGGTACCAGCCGAGCATGTAGCACAGCTTCTCGGTCACCGGAAGGAACCGGTTTACCACGTGGGCACGGTGGGCGCGCGCGTAGATAACGACATCACGACCGTCGGTCTGGGCGGCCAGCCAGGAAAGATCCTCCTCGCTAAGCTCAGCGAGCCACGCGGCGGGAGCGACGTCGCGATAGCGCTCGTTACGCGAAGCCGTCATGGACCACTGCTCGACGAGCGACGCCACCACCTCGGCCGCTTGCGGCCACGGTTCGCCCAGCTCGGCAAGGTAGCGTTGGAAAACGGGCTCCGGCGGCATGGAGCGGCACGTCTCGAACTCGCTGATGCTGCACGCCTGCCGGTAGCCCAGTTTCCGTGCCATATCCGCGCAGGTGATCCCGTGTTCCTTCCGCGCCTCAGCGAACCGTGCCCACTCCGACCTCGGGAGCCGTATCCGCGGGATATCTCGGCGCAGATGAGCGGGCTGGCGGGCCGCGGCTTTGGCGGCGAGCAGCCGACGGACGGCCTCTCCTTCGATCCGGATCGCGTCGTCATGACCGGTCCGGTGGAGCAACATGGCCAAGTCGACCTCGTGCTGTGGCGCGGGTCGCGGCAGCCGGCGTGGCGCGACTACCAGGTCGCCCACACACAGCTCACTGGCGGGCTTAAGAGCAAGCGCGCCGCTTTCATAAGTGAAGACGGAGTGGCCGCCGGTCACGGTGACGCAGCGGCCGTAAGCCGTCTTGATCTGGTACATCTCGCCGCGGTGGTGGTGGCGGATCAGCTGTTTCAGCGGGCTGATCCTGGTGCTCTGCCTCGCCAGGTCCACGCTCACTGTTTCGGTTATGGCGGTCGTATCGCCTGAGTCGATGACCTCGTTCGATGGCAGCGCCAATCCGGCGAAGGGTAAATCGGCCGTCGCGATCGGTGAGCAGCACCGGCTCGCCGGGCGCCACGGACATCAGGATCACGCGCTGGTAGCGGGCCGAGTCCAGGTCGAACGAGCTGCCCGAGCCCGCCCCGATGACCTGGATGATCGAGGCGCACTCGGCGTTCTTGAGCATGTCCGCCAGGGAGGCCTTCTGCACGTTGAGGATCTTGCCGCGGATGGGCAGCAGGGCCTGGAACTCCGAATCGCGGGCCAGCTTGGCGGTGCCCAGCGCGGAGTCGCCCTCCACGATGAACAGCTCGCTGCGGTCGTCGGCCGAACGGCAGTCGACCAGCTTGGCCGGCAGCGACGAGCTGGCCAGCGCCGACTTGCGCCGCTGGTTGTCGCGGTGCTCGCGGGCCGCGATGCGGGCCTTGGCGGCCGCCACGACCTTCTCGAGTGCCGCGCGGGCCTGCTGCTTGGCGCCCCGTGGCGGGGTCTCGAAATAGGCGCTGAGCTGGGAGTTTACGATTTGCGCGACGATCTTGGCGGCGGCGGGGGTGCCGAGCACCTCCTTGGTCTGGCCCTCGAACTGCGGCTCGGGGAGCCGGACGGAGACCACCGCGACCAGGCCCTCGGATGCGTCCTGGATGGTCACGGGCTCGTCGCCGTTCTTCAGCAGCCGGGCCGCGCGGAGCTGGTCGTTCAGCGTGCGGACCAGGGCCCGTTCGAAGCCGGTGACGTGGGTGCCGCCGTGCGGGGTGGCAATGACGTTGACGAACGAGCGGACCACGGAGTCGTAGCCGCTCCCCCACTGCACCGCGACGTCAACCTGGAGGTCGCGCTCCACCTCGGTCGGTGTCATGTGGCCGCGGTCATCCAGCACCGGGACGGTCTCGGTGAAGTTCCCCGAGCCGGTCAGCCGGACCACGTCGCTGACCGGCTCGCCGGAGGCCAGGTGCGCGCAGAACTCGCTGATACCGCCGTCGAAGCGGAACTCGGCGTGGCGCGCTTCCCGCTCCCGCGCGTGGTCATCCGCGTGGCCGTCCGCGCTCGCGCCAGCGCTCGCGCCCGCGTTCTCGACCGCATTTTCATCGCGGATGGCGATGGTCAGCCCGGGGACCAGGTAGGCGGTCTGGCGGGCGCGCTCGGTCAGGGCCTCGTAGCTGAATCTGGCGTCGCGCAGGAAGACCTGCCGGTCCGGCCAGAACCTGATCCGGGTCCCGGTGGCCTTCCTGAGCACACGTCCGAGGTCACGCAATCCTGACCGCTTGGTGAAGTCGGCCACCGGACCGGGCGCGGCGAACTCGCCGGTGACGCCGCGGCGGAAGCTGGCCGCCCAGGTCCGGCCCTCCCGGTCCACCTCGACGTCAAGCCGCGCGGCCAGCGCGTTGACCACCGAGGCGCCCACGCCGTGCAGCCCGCCGGAGGCGGTGTACGAGCCGCCGCCGAACTTGCCCCCCGCGTGCAGCCTGGTCATGACCAGCTCCACGCCGGAAAGCTTGGTCTTGCGCTCGATGTCGACCGGGATGCCCCGGCCGTTGTCCCGGACTTCGGCCGAACCGTCCGCGTACAGGATCACCTCGATCCGGGTGCAGTGCCCGGCTAGCGCCTCGTCCACCGAGTTGTCGAAGATCTCCCACAGGCAGTGCTGCAGGCCGCGGCCGTCGGTCGACCCTACGTACATGCCCGGACGCTTGCGCACCGCGTCCAGGCCCTCCAGGACCGACAGGTGCCGGGCGGTATAGGAGGCGTCGCCCCCGGTGCTGACGGGCAGCCGGGCGGCGGTGGCAGTGGCGGTGGTGGTAACGGCGGTCACGGGCGGGCCGATCTCCTTCCGGGAGAGGCCCCGCCGAGGGGCCTCTCGAACAGAGTAGCGTTCCCCGCCGGGTGCCGGGTGCGTGCCACGCGGCGGAGCCCGCGGGAAATGCTTTATCCGCCGCTATCCGGGTATATGTCAGCTAGAGACACACGGTGCCTGTGTGCCGCCGGGTCACGCCCCGGCGGGACACGGGCACCGCGCGTCAGGGCCGGAAAATTAAACACGAAGCGTCCGGATGCGGTTTCGCTTGTGGCGTACAGCACCGGGAGTAGGGAACGCCGGCGCGTGGGTATGTGTTGCACTGAGCGGTAAGGCGTAAACCCGGAGCCAGACGGACGTAGAAGCCGGAGGCACGACACCAGGAGGGGACGTTGACAGGAGCCATAGCCCCCACAAGGCCTCTGACCGCCCTGGACGTCTGCGATCGTTGCGGCGCTCAGGCGTATGTTCGCGTGCTACTTGCTAACTCAGGAGAGCTTCTCTTCTGCGCGCACCACGGCCGCGTGCACGCCCAGGCGCTGGCCAAGGTCGCGGTCGACATCCAGGACGAGACCAACCGGCTGTCCGAGCCGCAACCGCAGTAGCGCGCGGATAGCCTGGCCGGCAACGGAGCCGGCCGTCGGCGGAGACGCCGGCGCCAGTACTGACCTGGCGTCGGCCTTTTTTGTGCCCGGGGTTGAAGGGCATGAAAGTAGCAGCCTGCTGGAAGAGCGATCGTGGATAAATGCCCCAGCCGCCCGCGTTCGGCGAGCAGCGCCTCTAGTGCGTCGAGCCAGGCGGCGTAGTATGCGGTAGCTTCCGACTCGCCGGCTACAGAGCCGCGAGCCGCGATCGCCGCGGCGAGGTGGCGCCGGAAGTCGGTCCACGGCGCGCCGATCCGGTCCAGCGCAACGACCCCCATTCCCAGCGCCCGCCCCTGCCAGGGCTCCTCGAACACGAGCTCGCCGTTGTGGCGCGGCAGCGGCGCCTGGTTACCGAGGATGCCATCGACCGTTCCAAGATCGCTCGGCGGCGCGCTCATGCGGGCGACGGCTGGGGCGTGGCTGGCACTGCGGTGCCGATCATGCAATCCCGGGTGACGATCGCCGCGAGTTCGTCCTCGCCCCAGCCGTCGGTCCCGGGCGGACGCATCGGCAGCACGAGGTAGCGGACCTCGGCGCTGGGGTCCCATACCCGGATCTGGACTTCCTCGCCCAGCTCGAGCCCGAACTCGCGCAACACCACGCGCGGCTCGGACACCGCGCGCGCCCGGTATGGCGGGCTCTTGTACCAGGCCGGCTTCGCCGCCGCTCATTTCTGGTGCGCCGCGCCAGGCTACGGGGCCGCTCCTCCGGCCTCCAGGGTGCTGCGCATCGCGCTGCGCGCAGGGCGGGACGAGACAGCGCCGGACGCGAGGAAACGTAAGTGAACTGGCGTTCGATAACCAGAAGGAAACGGGAAACTACACGAATCCGCTATGAGGAAGTCTCCACACTTTCAGGGGATTGCCAGCCCTCCCGGTGGCGCGGTGCGGAGCGGTGGCCGTGAACATGTTTGGCGCCGGCTGCGGATAACAGATGTAGCCAAGAACTGCGCCCGCTTCGGCAGGCTCCCGTAGTAGAGGTGACCATGTACCAGTCCTACCCGTCCAGCGGCCAACCGGCCGGGCCGCTGCGGCTTGCTGCTCCCGCGCCGGTGCGAACCGCGGTCAAGCTCATGTACGCGGGCGCCGCCGTCAGCACCGCGCCCCTGATCATCGCGCTGGCCACCCCCATCGCCGGCGACATGAACGCCTACCACCTAACAGTGCTCGGGCACCACCTCACCGCGGCGCAGATCAGCCAGTGGCGCCCGCTCATCATCACGCTGGTGACAGTGGCCGGCCTGGTCGTGCCGGCCCTGTGGCTGTGGATGGCGCGGGCCAGCGGCCAGGGCCGGAACTGGGCGCGCATCTTGTCCACGGTGCTGTTCGGCCTGGCGACGCTGCATCTGGCCGGCAGCCAAGGCGTCGCGCAGGTGGCCTTCGCCGTGCTGACCTGGCTGGCCGGCCTGGCCGCGGTGTGGCTGCTGTGGCGCCCGGCCTCCAGCGCGTTCTTCAAAACGAGGCCGACAGGCGGGGCTTAAGGGATGGGGCCAATGATGTCACGGAAGATGACCGAGATAGACACGCGGGGCAGGCCCGCGCCGCACGAATCCCGGGTTGTCCTTCGGGATGGCCGGGTACTCGACGAGCAGCGATGGGTCAGGACACGGCAGACGGTCACCGTCGTACTCGTGGTCCTGGGCACGCTGGTGGCACTCGGCCTCGCGTTCTGGGGGGCCGCTGCGGTGCGCGGTATCTCACTTTAAGCAACCCGGTGCAGGCAGTCCGCACCCAGCACCACCAATCAATCGCGAAGCCCGGATCAACTACGATCATCACCCCCGCCTGCACCGCACAAGAGGTGACTGGGCGCCCGGCCAAGCCGGACCGGGCACAGGTGGCATACACGCCCGCGCGTGATCACCAGGAACGCAGCAACCTACCCGGCAGAGCCGTTACGTTGTCACAACCATAGGTTCGGGCTTCAGTCCAGGTAGTCGCGCAGGACCTGGGAGCGGGACGGGTGCCGGAGCTTGGACATGGTCTTGGACTCGATCTGGCGGATACGCTCCCGGGTCACCCCGTAGACCTTGCCGATCTCGTCCAGGGTCTTGGGCTGGCCGTCGGTCAGGCCGAACCGCATCGAGACCACGCCGGCCTCACGCTCGGACAGCGTGTCCAGGACCGAGTGCAGCTGCTCCTGCAGCAGCGTGAAGCTGACCGCCTCGCCAGGCTGGATCGCCTCGGAGTCCTCGATCAGGTCGCCGAACTCGCTATCGCCGTCCTCACCGAGCGGGGTGTGCAAGGAGATCGGCTCGCGGCCGTACTTCTGCACCTCGACGACCTTTTCCGGGGTCATGTCCAGCTCGATGGCCAGCTCGTCCGGGGTCGGCTCGCGGCCGAGGTCCTGGAGCATCTGGCGCTGCACCCGGGCCAGCTTGTTGATGACCTCGACCATGTGCACCGGGATGCGGATGGTGCGGGCCTGGTCGGCCATGGCGCGGGTGATGGCCTGCCGGATCCACCAGGTGGCGTACGTGGAGAACTTGTAGCCCTTGGTGTAGTCGAACTTCTCCACCGCGCGGATCAGGCCCAGGTTGCCCTCCTGGATCAGGTCCAGGAACAGCATGCCGCGGCCCGTGTAGCGCTTGGCCAGCGACACCACCAGGCGGAGGTTGGCCTCAAGCAGGTGGTTCTTGGCCCGGATGCCGTCGTCGGCGATCCACTCCAGGTCGATCCGCTGGTCGGTGGTCAGGGTCCGGGCGCCCTCGGCCAGCTTCTCCTCGGCGAACAGGCCTGCTTCGATCCGCTTGGCCAGCTCGACCTCTTGCTCGGCGTTGAGCAGTGGCACCTTGCCGATCTGCTTCAGGTAGTCCTTGACCGGGTCCGCGGTCGCACCCGCCACGGCCACCTGGGCGGCCGGCAGGTCATCGTCGTCGTCGCCGAAGACCAGGATCTCCTCGTCCTCGCCGCCGTCCGGCGCGATCTTGACCACCCGGGCTCCGGGCGTCTCGGGCCCCTCCGCCTCGGCGTCAGCCTCCGCGACGACCTCGGGCTCCGGCCCTTCGAGCGGGTCCGCGGCGTCCGCGACCAGCTCGTCGGCGACCAGCTCGTCGGCGACCAGCTCGTCGGCGACCGCAACGACGTCGCTCAGGTCAGGCTCGTCCAGGTCGCCCTCGGCGAGCGCGGCCTGGATGTCCGCGTCGTCCGCGTCGAGGTCACCGAACCCGTCGTCGTCGAGATCTGCGTTGTCCAGCTCGGCCGCGTCGGCGTCGAGACTCACCGCGACCAGGCTGGCGTCCGCGTCGGCGCGCTCCTCGGAACCGTGCTCGCCGGTATTCCGGGGTCCAGGACCGGTTACCGCAGCCGCCTGGTCCTCGACGGCCCTCGGCTGCTGGCCCGACGTCCTGGGGCGCTTCCGCGCTGCGGAGTTAGCAGCGCTCACGACCACGGTCACCCCTTCCTTCGCTGGCTAGAAGCCACTCGGGACTGATTCAACCGCCTGTCTCCCACTCCATCACCATAGGCGGCGAGCGGCAGTGACTTGTACGCTCCGGTCACTGCATTCCTCCGGACGGCCGGTGCATGACCAGCACGGTGACGTCATCGTCCTGCTCATGACCGGCGAGCATGTGATCCACGAGGTAGCGCAGCAGCCGTTCTGGGTGGCCGAGCAGTTCCTCATCGGCGCGTGCGGCCACCGCGGCCAGCTCGTCCAGTCCGGTGTCCAGGCCGCGATTCCGGTTCTCGACCAGCCCGTCGGAATAGAAAACGGCCGTGCTGCCGGGCTGCATGCTGAACACGTGCTGCTTGCGCGGGCTGGCCCAGCCGAGCGGGGTGCCCGCCTCAACCTGGTCGTAGCGCGGCGCACTGCCCGCCTCCAGCACCAGGGCGGGCAGGTGACCCGCGTTGCCGAGCATGCCCTCGCCGGTCACCGGGTCGATGACCAGGTAGGCCACGGTGGTCACCTGCTCTTCCTCTTCGGTCGCGCTGAACAGCCGGTCCAGCCCGCCCAGGACCGCGGCCGGGCGCCCGTCGGTCAGCGCCAGCGCGCGCAGGGCGTTACGCACCCGGCCCATCCCGGCCGCGGCGGTGAGCCCCTTGCCCATGACGTCGCCGACCGCCACGGCCAGCCGCTGGTCGGCGAGCCGGAAGGCGTCGTACCAGTCGCCGCCGATCTCCATGTTGCGCGCGACGGGCCGGTAGCTGGCCGTCAGGATCAGGCCCGGGACACTCGGCAGCCGGTCGGGGAGCAAGCTGCGCTGCAGCGTCTCGGCCGTGGTGTGCTCCCGCTCGTACAGCCCGGCCCGTTCGACGGCCAGCCCGCACTGGCCGGCCAGCGCCTCCAGGAAGACCCGCTCCTCCTCGGTGATCTTCCGCGGACGGCCGAACGAGAACCGCAGCGCGCCCAGCGGCGCGCCCGCCGTGATCAGCGGCAGCCCGACCCAGGAGCGCTCGTCGGAGGTCCTGATCACGGTTGCGGGATCGATCTCCAGCTCGCCCTCGAACTGCCGGCGCAGGTCGTCCGGGTCCTCGACCAGCACCGGCCGGCGGGTGGCGATCGACCGGGTGACCACGCTCGGGGACTGCAGGGACGGCGGGCCGCCGGCTGAGTCGGGCGCGCTGGGCAGGCCGTCCTTGTTGACCACCTTGAGCCGCGCGCCGTCGGAATCGAGCAGCACCACCGCCGAGCGCAGCGCGCCGATCGCGGTCCGGCCCACCTCGGTGATGACCTCGACCACCTGCTCCACGGTGAGCGCCTCGGCCAGCATCGAGGTGGCCTGCTGCAGCCGCGCGGTACGCAGCGCCGCGGCGGACAGCTGCTCGGTCAGCCGGCCGCGCATCTCCTCGGCTTCGCGCTGGCTGGTGACGTCGGTGCTGGCGCCGACCCACTCGACGATCTTGCCGTCCCGCTCGATCGGCACCGCCCGCACGTCGTAGTGCCGGTAGGAGCCCGACTTGGTGCGGATCCGGTAGCGGTCGTCGAACACCTTCCCGGTCCGGACGCACTCGCGCCAGTCGCGCTCGACCCGCTCCCGGTCCTCGGGGTGGATGGACTCCAGCCAGCCCTGGCCGATGTAGGCCTCGGCCGACTGCCCGGTGATCCACCGCCATTCGGGCGAGTCTTCTATCATGGCGCCATCAGGCCCGGCCACCCAGACCACCTGGGCCCCGCCCTGGACCAGCGAGCGATAGCGCTCCTCGCTGCGCCGGATCTTCTCCTCGGCCGCGGGCCCGCCGCCCTCGGACAGGATCAGGCCCACGCCGCAGACCTCCCCGGCCGGGTCGCGCAGCGGGAACCAGGACGCGGTGCGGCCCCGGGGATAGCCGGACTCGGTGACCGCGGCGCCGCCGGCCAGCACCGTGCGCAGCGTGGCTTCGGCCCGGGTCGCGACCTCCTCGGGCCAGATCTCGGAGGGGAGCTTGTCGGCGTGGTCCGCGTCGGGCTTCCCGATGATCTCCGCGAGGGCCGCATTCACCCGGCGGAAACGCAGGTCAGGCCCGAGAAATGCCAGGCCGACAGGCGCCTGGTGGATCAGCATGTCCACCAGAGCGGAGTCGGACGCATCTCGTTGCCTAGGCACAGAAGTCTCCGTGCTCACAGTGGACACCCACGTACCGCGCGGGGGGTTGCCATGGGCGGCTCCTTCCCCGGGATCATCGTTCCCGCTGCCAACCAATTAAGCGTGCCACAGTCCGGCAATTGGTGCGGCCTGGAAAGCGGATTCGCGGACAGCGAACGCCGATCTACCATGCACGTCAAGCGCGTCCGCGTGTCGCGTGCCGTTTATGAGGCGAAATTACAGCGGGCATGACACCGTAGCATAGCGTCCGCATGTCCAGATCTGAGAGGCTATCAGGGTGAGCCCGCAGCGTCGCCGCAGCCAGACTCCTGGCGGCCCCGACCCCGGCAAGTCAGCCGGCGGGCCGCGGGGCACGGACGTCCCGCCGCCCAACGCCCTGTTCGCCGAGATGCTGCGAGCCGCCCGCGAGCTGCTGGCCGTGCGCAGCCCGCTCGACGCGGAGCTCATGGTCAGCGAGCTGCTCGGCACCTGGTGGGGGCAGCACTGGCCACGGGGCGGCGAGTCCAAGAGCCCCCCCAGCGCGCCCCGCTGGAGCGGTTCACGCCGCGCGACCACGGTAGAGCAGGTGGTCGGCGAGGGGCTGGTCGACTACGCGGCCGGGCAGCGCAGCCCGGCGGCGCTGGCCCTGCTGTCCGGGATCGCCTGCCTCGGCACGCCCCGGCAGGCGGCCAAGGCCGAGCGCGCGGCCCTGGACCTGATCGAGAGCGGCGTGCCCTGCCCCGGCTGGGCCGAGCACCTGGGCGCGGTGACCTCGGCCGAGTGTTACATCAACCCCGACCTCCTGGGCGACCAGGACGAGGTCGTCTGCGTGTTCAGCTACGCCGGGGAAGAGCCGCACGCGCTGGTCACCGTGGTGGACTACAACGCCGACGGGATGATCCGGGACGGCTGGGTGACCTCGCGGGTGGACAAGCTGCTCGATCACTGCCGGGAGGCGAGCGCCCAGCGCGGAGCGGAGGGCAGGCACGCGTTCCGGCAGGTGGAAGCGGGGCATGCCCGGCAGATGCTGGAGACCGCGCTGACCGTGACCGACGGGGCGACGGACCCGTCGGTCAGCGAGTCCTTCCCCTCCTACCACGCGTTCATCCGAGCCCGGATCAGGGCGCTGCCGCCCTACCGCGGCCACACGATCTCCGGGGCGACCGGGCCGCGGCGGCAGGCGTGGAGCCGGGACCGGCGGGCCATGCTCGCCGCCGAGTTCCTGGCCTCTGACGAGGCCGAGGACCTGTCCGACCGGGGTTCGGCCTCGCACTGCGCGGACCGGATCATCGACTACGGCTGCGACCGGGACTTCGGCCGCCCGCTGCGGATGAGCCCGACCAAGGTGGAGACGTTCCTGCTCAGCTGGCTGCCGCGCAAGGTCATGCTGTCCTTCGCCGAGCAGGACGCGATGCCGCACGTCCTGGCGGCCTGGGTCCGCTGGGCGGGCCGGCGGCGCGGGCTGGCCGACCCGGTGGTGGCCGAGACGCTGGAGGCCGTGTTCAACTCGATGGGCAGGTTCGCCGAGGCGTACCGGGATCCGGCGGAGTTCGGCCTGGACTACGTGCTGGTCCGGCGCCTGCTGCCGGACGGCGACCTGGAGGCCCTGCCGCGGCGCGCGTTCGCCTTCCCGGTGCTGGAAGGCTGGCATTCCGGCACCGACCTGAGCAGCCTGGACCCGTCCGACCCGCGGGACCGGCGGGCCCTGCTGGCCGCCGACCACGCCACCCCGGCACCCGGCGGCGTTGGCCGGCACATCGAGCGGCACCTGGTGCTGGCCGACCGGCTCTGGCGCGGCGACCCGCCCGAGCTGTGGGAGGCGGCCCAGCGGCTGCTCGACGCAGGCCAGGACCGGCACCTGGTGCTGCACGCGCTGATGGCCGTGCTCGACCACACCAGCGGGGACGAGGCCGCGCTCGTCGCCGTGCTGGGCGAGCTGGAGAGCGACGGACCCTAGGGCCGCGCGAGCCAAAGGGCGCGCCGCCGCCTGGACTGTCCTTTCCCCGCATACCCACCCCAGGCGCGACCCACCCGCGAGCCAAAGGCGCGCGGCGCTGCCTGGACTGACGAGCGAGGAACGAGCGAGGAGGGAAGGAAGCGCCTTAAGAGCGCGCCGGAGGCGAGTGGGAAAGCAGAGCGCCCGGAGGCGAGCGGGAAGACAGAGCGAGCGGGAAAAACAGGCGCGCGCAGCATGCTCCGTTCGGCATAAAAATGAGCCGTAGCCGCCGCCGCCTGGCGTTTCGATCACGAAGACGTCGCCGGGGCGGACCTGGACCGAATCGCAGCCCCGCATGGGCGTCGTGGTGCCGTCGGGGTGCTCGATCCAGTGCCGGCCGAGGGCGCCGGGCTGGCCGCCCGCCATCCCGAACGCGGGGATGCGGCGGTGGCCGGTCAGCGTCGTGACGGTCATGGGCTCGTTGAACCGGATCCGGCGGATACCGCCGCGGCCGCCGTGCCAGCGGCCGACGCCGCCGCTGCCGGGCCGGATCCGGTAGGACTCGAGCAGCACCGGGTAGCGCCACTCGAGCACCTCGGGGTCGGTGAGCCGGGAGTTGGTCATCTTGGTCTGCACCACGTCGGTGCCGTCAAAGCCGTCGCCCGCGCCGGAGCCGCTGGCCACCGTCTCGTAGTACTGGTAGCGGTCGTTCCCGAACGTCACGTTGTTCATCGTCCCGGACCCCTCCGCCATCACCCCCAGCGCCGCGTACAGCGCGCCGGTGACCACCTGGGAGGTCTCCACGTTGCCCGCCGCGACCGCCGCCGGGTACTCGGGCGAGAGCATGGTGCCGGGCGGGATGATCACGGTCAGCGGCTGCAGGCAGCCGGAGTTGAGCGGGATGTCGTCGTCGACCAGGGTGCGGAACACGTAGAGCACCGCGGCCATGGCCACGCTGGACGGCGCGTTGAAGTTGTCTCTCAGCTGCGGTGACGTGCCGGTGAAGTCGATCTCGGCGGTCCTTTGCCCGGTGTTGACGCGGACCGTGACGTTGACCTTGGCTTGGTTGTCCAGCTCATATTCGTAATGGCCGTCGTGCAGGGCGGTGATGACGCGTCTTACTGACTCGGCGGCGTTCTCCTGGACGTGGCCCATGTAGGCCCGCACCACGTCCAGCCCGAAGTGGTCCACCATGGCGCGGAGCTCTTCGATGCCCTTCTCGTTCGCGGCGATCTGGGCGCGCAGGTCGGCCAGGTTCGTGGCCGGGGCGCGGGAGGGGTACGCGGCGGTGCTGAGGAGGTTCACGGTCTCGGCCTCGTTAAGGCGGCCGTTTTCGACCAGCAGCCAGTTGTCGATCAGCACCCCCTCCTCCTCGATCCGGGTGCTGGCCGACGGCATGGACCCGGGCGAGATGCCGCCGATCTCGGCGTGGTGCCCCCGCGAGGCCACGTAGAACCAGATCTCGTCGCTGTCTGCGTCTCCGGCGGGGGCGAAGACGGGTGTGACGACGGTGATGTCTGGGAGGTGGGTGCCGCCGTGGTAGGGGTCGTTGAGGACGTAGACGTCGCCGCGGTGCAGGTGCGGGTTGCGCTGGATCACCATCTTGATCGATTCGCCCATGGAGCCGAGGTGGACCGGCATGTGCGGGGCGTTGGCGATCAGGCCGCCCGCGGCGTCGAAGACCGCGCAGGAGAAGTCGAGCCGCTCCTTGATGTTGACCGACTGCGCGGTGGCCTGCAGGCGCACGCCCATCTGCTCGGCGACCGACATGAACAGGTTGTTGAAGATCTCCAGCATCACCGGGTCGGCGGTGGTGCTGGCCTCGGCGCGGCCGGGCCGGGCCGTGACCCGGGACAGCAGCAGGTCGCCGCGGCCGGTCACCACGGCCTGCCAGCCGGGCTCGACCACCGTGGTGGCCAGTTCCTCGGCGATGACGGCCGGGCCGTCGACCACCTGCCCGTTCTGGAGGGTAGCGCGGGGCACCAGGTCGACCTTGGCCCAGGACCCGGCGGTGAACATGCGGACCCGCGCGGGCCCGTGCGCAGGTGCCTGGACGGGTCGTTCCCCCCCGAGGTTCACCTGGGCGCCGGTCACTTCGACGGATACCGCCTCGGCGATGATCGTCTTGCCGGGCATGAGGAAGGAGAACCGGCGGGCGTACTCGGCCTCGAACGCGGCGGTCATCTCGGCCAGCGAGCCGGCCGGGACGATGACCGCGGTGTCGGTGCCGTCGTAGCGCAGGTGGGCGCGGTGCGCGGCGCTGATCCGGCGGCCGGGCGCGCCCTCGGCCGCGACTTCGGCGCGGGCGTCCTGCTCGAGTGGCGCCAGGATCGCGGGCAGCGCGGTGATCAGGCCGGCGTCCAGCGGGGCCTCGACGGCCTGCTCGCGCATGGCCACGATGTCGGCGAGCCCGATCCCGTAGGCGGACAGCACCCCGGCCAGCGGGTGGATCAGCACCTTGGACATGCCCAGCGCGTCGGCGACGGCACAGGCATGCTGGCCGCCCGCGCCGCCGAACACGTTCAGCACGTACTCGGTGACGTCGTAGCCGCGCTGCACCGAGATCTTCTTGATCGCGTTGGCCATGTTGGCCACGGCGATCTCGACGAAGCCGGCCGCGACCTGCTCGGGCCTGCGCCGGTCGCCGGTGGCGGCGGTGATCTGCTCGCTGAGCTCGCCGAACTTCGCCGTGGTGCAGGCCGCGTCGAGGGGCTGGTCGGCGTGCTTGCCGAAGACGTGCGGAAAGTGGTCCGGCTGGATCCGGCCGAGCAGGACGTTGGCATCGGTCAGGGTGAGCGGGCCGCCGTTGCGGTAGCAGGCGGGCCCGGGATCGGCACCCGCGGAGTCGGGCCCGACCCGGTACCGGCTGCCGTCGAAGTGCAGCACCGAGCCGCCGCCGGCCGCGACGGTGTGGATAGACAGCATCGGGGCCCGCATCCGGACCCCGGCGACCAGCGTCTCGTACTCGCGCTCGAAGGTCCCCGCGTAGTGCGACACGTCGGTCGAGGTGCCGCCCATGTCGAAGCCGATGACCTTTTCAAAGCCGGCGTTCTGCGCCGTCCGGGCCATGCCCACGATGCCGCCGGCCGGGCCGGACAAGATGGAGTCCTTGCCGCGGAAGCTGGCCGCGTCGGTCAGGCCGCCGTTGGACTGCATGAACAGGAGCTTGACGTTCTTGAGCTCGCTGGCCACCTCGGTCACGTAGCGGCGCAGGATGGGCGACAGGTAGGCGTCCACCACCGTGGTGTCGCCCCGCGAGACCAGCTTCATCAGCGGGCTGGTCCGGTGCGACTCCGACACCTGGGTGAAGCCCGCCGCGCGGGCCAGGGCGCCGATCCGCTGCTCGTGGCCGGGATAGCGGTAGCCGTGCATTCCGACCACGGCCACTGACCGGAAGCCGTCGTCGTAGGCCTGCTTGAGGTCCCGTTTGATCGCGTCCTCGTCCAGCGGGGTGAGCACCTCGCCGTCGGCCGTGATCCGCTCGCCAGCCTCGATCACCCGGTCATAGAGCACCTCGGGCAGCAGGATCCGGCGGTCGAAGATCCGCGGCCGGTTCTGGTAGGCGATGCGCAGCGCGTCGCCGAATCCGCGGGTGATGACCAGCACGGTGGGCTCGCCCTTGCGCTCGAGCAGGGCGTTGGTGGCCACCGTGGTGCCGAGCCGGACCTGTCTGATGCTTCGCGCGGGGATCGGCTGGCCGGGTTTCAGCTCGAGCAGTTGCCTGATGCCGGCCACGGCGGCGTCGCGGTAGGCGCGGGGATTATCGGAGAGCAGCTTGTGCGCGATCAGGCGCCCGTCGGGGCGCCGGGCGACGATGTCGGTGAACGTGCCGCCCCGGTCGATCCAGAATTCCCACCGTCCGTCCACCGGTCGAGCGTAGCTACCCCTGGTCAGGGACCGCTAGGTCGCGGTAGGCGGTCTCCACGTCGGCGGCGGTCACCGTGGTCAGGTCTTCGGCGGTGGCCTGCTCGCCCAGGCGTACCACCCGGACGTCGCGGCTGGCGCAGGCCCGCTCGAACAGGGACCGGGCGAACCGGCCGTTGCCGAGCTCGTCGATCCGGCCCATTTCGCAGGCGTGGGCGAAGATCCCGGCCAGCACGTCGACGGCCGGCGGGTCGAACATGTCCCCGGCCTGCTCGGCCAGCAGGCGGGATATCTGTACCAGGTCGTCAGGCTGGTAGCTGGGGAAGGTGACGCGGGTGCTGAACCGCGAGGCCAGGCCGGGGTTGCTGCGCAGGAACCGGTCCATGTCGTCCGGGTAGCCGGCCAGCACGATGACCAGCCGGTCGCGGTCGTCCTCGGCCCGCTTGAGCAGCGTCTGGACCGCCTCGGAACCGAACGCGTCGCCGCCGGAGTATCCGTCGTTGTGCAGCGAGTACGCCTCGTCGATGAACAGCACGCCGCCCATGGCCGAGTCGACGAGCCGGTTGGTCTTGATCGCGGTCGAGCCCAGGTGCTCGCCGACCAGGTCGCCCCGGTGCGCCTCGACCACCTCGGGCCGGACCAGCAGCCCCAGGGCGGCGAAGATCCGGCCCAGGATGCGCGCGACCGTGGTCTTGCCGGTACCGGGCGGACCGGTGAAGACGAAGTGCCGGGCCGGCGGCTGGCTGGTCAGCCCGTGCGTGTCGCGCAGCCGTGCCACCCGCAGCTGGGCGGCGATGGCGCGGACCTGCTGCTTGACCGGTTCCAGGCCGATCAGCTCGTCGAGCTCGGCGATCGCGCCCTCCACCGTGGGCGTGTCCTCGTAGCCGCGTAGCCTGCTGGTCAGCTCGGCGTAGGCCTGCTGCAGGTCTTTGGCCCGCAGGGTGATCAGATCCTCCCGGGCGGGCTCGGCCGAGCCGGTCATCACCCGCACGTCGCGGGCCTGGCCCGCCTTCTCCAGCAGGCTGCGGACGAACCGGCCGTTGCCCAGCTCGTCGGCGATCCGGCGGCGGCCGACCTCCTCAAGGGTGCGCCACAGCACCGGCCGCGCGTCCGGGTCGAGCAGCTCGCCGCGGCGCTCCAGCGCCGCCTCGGCCAGGGCCAGCATCTCCGCCGGGGAGTAGCTCGGGAACTTCAGCCGGGTCGCGAACCGGGAGGCCAGGCCGGGGTTGGAGGTCAGGAAGCCCTCCATCTGCTTCTCGTACCCGGCCAGGATGATGATCAGGTCCTCGCGGTTGTCCTCGGCCCGCTTGAGCAGCGTCTGGACCGCCTCCACGCCGAACCGGTCGGTCTGCCCGTCGCCCTCGTTGACCAGGCTGTAGGCCTCGTCGATGAACAGCACCCCGCCGAGGGCCGAGTCGACCAGCTCGTTGGTCTTGATCGCGGTCGCGCCGAGGTACTCACCGACCAGGTCGGCCCGGTGCGCCTCGATGACCTCGGGCATCTCAAGCAGGCCGAAGGCGTAGAAGATCTTGGCCAGCACCCGGGCCACGGTGGTCTTCCCGGTGCCCGGCGGGCCGAGGAAGACGAAGTGCCGCATCGGCTTGTCCGTGGTGATGCCGGCCACGGCCCGCTGCCGGGCGGCCTCGATGGACTTGGCGATCGAGAACACCTGCTCCTTGACCGAGGTCAGCCCGATCATCGCGTCCAGCTCGGCCATGGCGTCGTCGATGGAGATCTGCGGGCGGGGCCGCGGCGCGCTGGCCGGGTGGTCGCGGACGGCGTGTTCGGCGTAGGGCAGCGCGGCGGCCCGGGCTGGGACGCTGTAGCCAGGCGCGCCCGGGTGGCCGGCGAAGCGCCCTTGAGGGTTGGCCGTGGGCGCGCCCGCGGGCATGGGTCCGGCCGGGGCCAGACCGGGCCTACGGGCCTGGCCCGCGCCGTCCCGGCCGTACATCCGCTCGTCCTGGACGACCTTGGCCAGCCGCCAGCCCAGGAAGGCCAGGGCGATGAGGATGGCGGCGACCACGCCGATGATCGGCTGGTGCGGCCACACGCGGAGCAGGATGAAGCCGGTCGGGATCGACCAGAGCATGGCCCAGGCGGTGGTGCGGCATGGTACGTACGAGCTGGCCAGCTTCTTGGTCGTGGCGATCCAGGCCACCACGAACGGGAGGATCAGCAGGGCGATCGACCAGGCCCGGTAGACGTGCGCGAAGATCGCGACCGGCAGGACCCAGGTAGCGGTGGCGTAAGCCGCGGCCCGGCCGGGCCGCTTCTGGGCCACGGCGATGGCCGAGGCCAGCAGGGCGAACGGAAGCAGGAACGGCCACAGGACGAGGGCGGCGGCGACCAGCACGACCTTGAGGATCAGGGGCGCCCGGCCCACCCACCGCATGATCCGGGTAGGCCAGCTTGGCTTGTCTCGCGCGGCGGGCTGGGCCCGGTCGTGTGGCAGCATCTCGCTTCTTCGTTCCTAGTCCCTGCCTCGCAGCCTCGCCGTGCAGCTTCACCGGCGGCCGGGCGACAGGGTCGCCTGGCACGAAGCGCCCGCACCCGGTTGCCGGACAGTCGTATGTCTTGTATAGCGCATCACCTAGGATCGCGACAGCACACACGTCGATACTGTCGGTGAAAAATCCTCATAGTGGAACCAGGGCGGGGGCGGCGGACACGCCGGCGCGTGCGCCGACGGTGCGTCGCTGCGTGCGCCGACGGTGCGTCGGTGCGTGCCAAGATAAGCGGTGTCGAGGCTCCGGAACCTGGGAGAGGCCCATGCACAGGATCGAGGCTGAGCTGCTCATCCCCGGCCACGGGGAACCCGTCCGGGGCGGGGTGGTGGTGCTCGACGGAGCCCGGATCGAGTACGCCGGGCCGGGCGGGACGGCTCCGCCGACCCAAGGCGCCCCGGTCTCCCGGGTGGTCACGGTCATGCCGGGGATGTGGGACTGCCACGGGCACTTCCTCGGGACCAGGGCCTTTGACCTGGGGCAGCTTCCGCTCGAACCGCTGGCGCTGCGCGGCGCCCGGTCGGCGCGGGATCTGCGGGCCGCGCTGGACGCGGGCATTACCTCGGTGCGCGAGGTGGGCGGCCTGGGTGTCTACCTGGCCCGCGCCGTCGCCGAGGGGGTGCTGGACGGCCCGGCCATCTACGCCGCGGGCGCAATCTTGTCCACCACCGGCGGGCACGCCGACCTGCACTCCTTCCCGCTGGACTGGATGGTCGACTGGAACCGGCTGGCCGGCACCATGCGGCTGGCCGACGGGCCCGACGACTGCGCCAAGGCCACCCGCGAGCAGTTGCGGCGCAACGCCAAGGTGATCAAGGTGTGCGCGTCGGGCGGCGTGCTGTCCGAGGTCGACGATCCGATCCACCAGCAGTTCACGCTGGCCGAGCTGCGGGCTATCGTCGAGGTGGCGAGGCTGGCCGACCGGGTGGTCGCCGCGCACTGCCACGGCAAGCCGGGGATCATCGCCGCGCTGCGGGCCGGGGTGCGCACCATCGAGCACGGCACCTACCTGGATGACGAATGCTGTGACGCGATGCGCGAATCGGGCGCGATCCTGGTCCCGACGCGGACGATCGTCGAGGACATCCTGGCCTACAAGAACGGCGTGCCGGACTACGCGGTGGTCAAGCTCGAGGCGATCGCCGAGATCCACGCGCAGGCCGTGACCCGCGCCTACGAGCACGGGGTCACCATCGCCATGGGCACCGACATCGGCCTGACCGGCCCGGACCGGCCCAATTCGTGGGGCCAGAACGGCGCCGAGCCCGGTTACCTGGTGCAGCTGGGCCTGACGCCGCTGGAGGCGATCGAGGCGACCACCGCCACCGGGCCGCTCACCCTCGGGCCGCAGGCGCCGCGCAGCGGCCAGCTCGCCGAGGGCTACGACGCCGACGTGATCACGCTCGACGCCGACCCGCTGGCCGACATCGGGGTCCTCGCCGACCCGGACCGCATCACGGGGGTCTGGACCCGGGGCCGCCAGGTCAAGGGCGCGGCGTAGCGACGTGTCGCGGGAATCTACTGGGGCGCGGACAGCAGGTAAATGCGGCTGCTGAGCTTGCCGGTCATCCGGTAGATGTGCCATAGGCAGTCGCCGAGCTTGATGTCGTAGTTCTCCTTGCCGAACCGGGTGATGTACCGGCCGGGGTCACGGATCAGCCGCGCTGCGTGCAGCAGGTGGCGGCCCGGGTCAGGCCCATGCTCCTGGGCATACTCGCCCCACTCGGTGCCGAGTATCACGCAGCGGTCGATGCGCAGGCCCGCGCTGGCGATGGCCGTCTCGGTGGTTTCCGGGCGCATGGCCGCAGCGGAGCAACCCATGACCGGCAGGAGGAAGGCGGCTTCCCCCGGCTCCAGACGGCTGGTGGCGAACATCTGGTAGATCACCGCCCGGCCGCCCGGCTTGAGCACGCGGCGGAATTCGCGATACACGCGGCCCAGGTCCTCCACCAGGCTCAAGACGTCGCGGCACCAGACCAGATCGGCAGATCCGCTCGAGACAGGCAGGTCCTCGGCGGTCCCAGTCTGGAAGCTGACGGTGTCGCCCGGCCGCACGTGTTCGCGGACGGCATCCGCCCGGTGCGGGACCGGATCGATACCGGTTACCCGGAGACCGAAACGCCTGGACAGCTCGATGGCCTGCCGCCCCTTGCCGGACCCCACGTCGATCGCGACCGCCCCGGCGGGAAACCCCATCTCCGCCACGTAGTCGTAGAGCACCTCGGGGCCCGCGGGGTTAAGGGACTCATCCAGTGCCGTGTTGAACTGCTCCTCGATGCGGTCGAATGCATCAGGGGTGCGCTCCGGGAAATCAGTATCGGCCATGCGTTATTCTCCCGAAGAACTGGTACGGCGGCACCATTGACCCGGTGCGCCGTGGCGCTGATGCTGGCTGGCGGGCTCAGACCCGCAGGGTGAGATCGATCTCGTCGCGGAGCGGGATGCCGTAGTCGCCGACCCGGGGGATCTCGGGCTTGCGTTGCCGGGACTGGTCGACCGCGCCGGGTCGCAGCTCGGCGAGGCGGAAGCCGCGGCGCTGGTAGAAGCGGAGCGCGTCGATGTTGTCGTTGGTGGTGGTGAGCCGGATCTCGCGGCAGCCGAAACGCCGCGCCTGGCCCACGGCAGCCTCGATGAGCATGGTCCCGATCCCGGTGCGGCGGTCGATGGCGTTCAGGGTGACGATCTCGAGCACGTCGCCGACCAGCTGGTAGGTGAGTAGCCCGGCGACCCGGCGGGACCGTTCGGCGATGAAGCCGCCCAGTTCGGCGGGCCGCAGGCTGCTGCCGTGGACCGCGACGATCTCCGAACCCCACAGCTCGGCGACGAGCCAGGCGAGCATCGGCCGGTCGCCCTCGTCAATAGCCCTGATCCGGATCTCCGGCTCCTTCACCCCGTCATTATGGCCACTGGCCCGCCCCGGCTCACGGCCGTGAGGTGGTAAGGCACTGTACGCGGAAGAAGTCCACGCCGCGCCCAGACCGGATCATCGCGTCGACGAGCAGCACGTCGGCGGCCGCAGGGCATCGGCCGCGGACCGCCATCGCCTGTTCCGTGGCCAGTACGCACGGCCGCTGCAGCAGCTCGGTTTGCTGCCGTACCGTCGCTCCGGTGGCTCCGGTCAGTCCGGTGCGGAGGCGCGTCATGCTAGCGGTGGTCATGCGGGAGTTCGGGCCCCCGGAGGTGCTCCAGCCCACCGAGGCCGACGAGGTCCGGGCCGGACCGGGCGAGGTCGTCATCGAGGCCGAGTTCGCCAACGTGACGTTCGTCGAGACCCAGATCCGGGCGGGCCGGGCGCCGCATCCGTCGATGCTCCCGGCGCTGCCGGTGATCCTGGGCAACGGGACCGGCGGGACGGTGGCCGGGCAGCGCGTGGTAGCCAGCCTGAACGGCGCCGGAGGTTACGCCGAGCGCGTGGCGGTCGACGCGCGGCGGCTGATCGAAGTCCCGGACGAGGTGACGCTGCCGGACTCCGTGCGCGCCGCGGTCGGCCAGGAGTTCGGCCCGGCCGAGGCCTCGGCCGCGCACGCCGCGATCGAGGCCCGGGCCACGCTCGGCAAGACCCTGCTCACCGTGCCGCGCTGAGCTGGTGATCCGCCGGTCGCCCGGCCACGCCGTCGCAGTGGACATGGCAGTTCCCTTTCTGGTCGCCACCACCTCGGTTGGCGCCAGTGCCCATGATCACACGTGCACGACGACGATTCGCTGCGCCTTCGGCCGCTCGGGTTCCTCGACGAGGCGGTTCATGTCGTCGGGATCACTGGTCAGCAGCACGACTGGACGTTCCAGGTCAAGCGCGATGGCAGCGACGACGGCATCGATGGCGCAGCGATGACCCGAAAGGCCCGTAGTCCCGAGCAACTCGCCGGCCCGGCGCGCGATCGCGGCCGTCACGGGCACGACGGCGATCCTGGCGAGCACACGGTGCACGGCAGCGTCGCGCGGGCTGCCCCTCAATGCCTCGGTCAGCGTGACCGCGCTCACCGCCACCCGCGCGCCTCGAGCGCGCGCGCTGTCCAGGTAGGCGCGCACGCGCGCGTCGCCCGCGGCCAGCTTGGAGAGCCCTTCGCCGTCGAGGACAAGCGTTCCTCCTGCTACTCGCCGTCCGGCCATGCGGCGCGGGCCTCCGCCAGATACTCCTCCGGAACCGGCCCGTGCTCAGCGGTAAGCAATTCCGATAGGTCGGCCAGCAGGTCCCGTTCGAGCTGCCGCGTGACGGCCTCGGTTACGTACTGGCTGAACTTCCCGCGGCCCACGCGCTCTTGGACGGCCACGGTCAGATCCTCTGGCATCGAGACGCTGACCTTGCGGGCCGCACCGGAGTACCTGACCTCCGCGGCGATACGGTCAGCGAAGACGTCAGGCGGGCGGCCCGTGTAGACCAGCTGAAGGGCGGCCACGGCTTCGACAACCCGCCGGGAGTAAGCCTCGAGGGCAGGCGACGCGAGCAGCTCCGCTAGTTCAGCTGGCGCATATGCATCGAGGGCCTGGACATGCTGCCTCATCTCCCGCAGATGTTCGTCCTGGGCTTCGTTGAGGGCCAGATGAGCGACCATGGGATTATACTACCACTGGTAGTAACGTACTCGAAGGTCAGACCCGGCGCAGGACGGCTACTACCTTGCCGACGATGGTGGCGTTGTCGCCCAGGATCGGCACGTAGGCCGGATTGTGCGGGATCAGCCAGACGTGCCCGTCGCGCTTCTTGAACGTCTTGACCGTGGCCTCACGGTCGGCGGACGTGTCGCTCTCGATCATGGCCGCGACGATATCGCCGTTCTCGATGTCGGACTCGCGGCGGACGACGACCCAGTCCCCGTCGGTGATCGCGGCGTCGATCATCGAGTCGCCGACGACCCTGAGCATGATGAGCTCGCCGTCGCCGACCAGCTGGCGGGGCAGCGGGAACACGTCCTCGATGTGCTGGTCGGCGAGGATGGGAACGCCGGCCGCAACCTGTCCGACGAGCGGCACCTGGGCTAGTCCCGGCCCGCCCGCCTGTTCCCGTGCGCGGTCCGGGCCACGCCCGGCGGCCGGCGGAGCGGGCGCGCGGAGCGCGGCCGTGCGCGGCCGCCGCGCCTCCCGGCTCAGGTAGCCCTCTTTTTCCAGGACCGAGAGCTGGTATGAGACGCTCGACGTGCTGGCCAGGCCGACCGCCTCGCCGATCTCCCGCATGCTGGGCGCGTAGCCGTTGCGCCGGACGGAGTCCTCGATGATCTCGACGATCTTGCGCCGGCGCGGAGTCAGTCCCCCGCCGGCGGGGTTGGATGGTCCCGCACGTCGCATCGTCACACCTCCGGTCATAGCAGCGGTTATGGTGACACGATAGCAGCGTGACGGCCTGTATCAAATACAACGTCGAAATTAATGCTAGGATGGCGAAAACATCAGATCTTATCCGCGAATGGGTCGGGCCGTTCCTCAACCGGTCCGGGATAATCGGCACCGGCGTGCTGGGGGAGTGCGGCTCGACCCAGCAGATCTTCGGCGGTCCGGAAGACTCCCGCACCCAGGCCTACGTCACCGGCCGGGTGGGCTGAGGCGTCTCGGCCGGGCTCAGGGCACCGTGCTTGTCTGCGGGTTCGTCCGAGCCGGGGCGGCGACGTGGACCGCGGCGACAGGACCGTGCTCTGACGGGCCGGGCGCTTCGTGGTCCGATCGGGCTTGGATGATCGCGGTGATAAGCAGCGGGTAGCACCAGGTGAGGTAGGTGTAGAACCAGTAGCCCAGGAGTAGCTGCGCGCCGATGAGGAGCGCGGCGGCGAGGGCGGCGTGCTGCCGCGGGTCCTGCACGGAGGGCCGCGCCATCGGTGCGAGCGCGAGCAGCACGAGCGCGGCGGCGAGTACGGGCCTGGCCACGATCGCCACGTGCGGCATGGAGGTCCAGATGCTGAACTGAATGCCGCCGCCGCGCTGGATCAACTGGTAGCCGGCCGTCGAGCCGAGGAACTGCGCGGAGCCGGAGGTGATGAGCGGCCAGGCGAGCATCGCGGCGAGCGAGGCGACGAGGGTCAGCGCGTAGCGTGAGCGCCCTCGTCTCACGCCCAGGAATTGCAGTGCGAGCAGCGCGGGGAGGAATTTGGTCAGGGCGGCGGCCACCATGAGCAGCCCGCGTGTGGCCGGGCGCTCCGTGGCCACCACGATTGTCCATACGCACAGAGCGGCGATCAGCGCATCGTTGGTCTGCGCCATCAAGGACAGGTCGGGAAACGGGTAGAGGAGGTACGCGAACACGAACGCCCGCGCGAGCGGCCGGCCGCCGAGCCGCCTGCCGAGGGTGTGCAGTCCGGCGAGCGTCAGCGCGTCGAAGCACACTGCCGGCAGCAGCGTCGCGAGCAGCGCCGGCGCTGGCGGGAAGATGGCCACGAACGGGATGTACGCGTAGTAGGCGAACGGGCCGTAGGAGTCCGGGCGGTAGATCCGGAGCCCGCCGGGGCCCGGCCAGGACACCGCCCCGTACAGGTGCAGTCCGTGCAGGATGCGCCAGGCGCCGAGCGAGCTCGCCTGCCCGACATCCGAGATGTTGCCGCCCGCGGTGACGCTTGCGACCCGGACGAGCAGCAGGATCAGGATGGCCAGGCCCAGCCGCCGGGAGCTGATGGACGGGCGCAGTTCCGGCATCGGCCATATCCCGAAGGCCGCTCCGAGCATCCGGGAGAACAGCCAGCCCAGGCAGACCGCGGCTAGCCACAGGCCGGCTTGGGACAGATCGTCGCTGAGCAGCATCGCCACGGCAAAGAAGCCGGCGAGGGCCAGCAGGTCCAGATGCTCGACCCGCCACGGGTGACGCCAGTCGAGCAGCCCGAGGACAAAGCAGGCCGCCGACGGTACGGCGATAAGCAGCGGATGCAACGTGAACGCGCCGCCGACGACCGCCGGGTTGAACCAGCCACCGCCCTTCGGCACGAACCCGTGACCAACCGGCACCCGCGCGGCCAGCACCCCCAGGCCGCAGATGAACCCGAACACGAGCAGACCAAGGATCGCCCGTTCACCCGCCCGGTCCAGCCGCCTGCTCGGGCGCGGGGTGTAGCCGGGTGGCCTGTCCGTTGGGTGCCGCATCTGTGCTCGGTTCGCTTGAAGGCGGGTAACCAGGCGTGGCGCCGATCTGTCCGATGGCGATCCCCCCGCGCAGGGAACGTCGGATCTGAGTCGTTCAAGAAGCCCCGTACGCGCGGTTCATGTCGTACTCGCGGCCCGCCGATCAGGCCAGCCACCGGTCACGCTACGGACGGGCGGACGCGGGGCCATCGGCTCGCAGGCTGATTATCGGTATGAGATCCGGGTCGGCTTGTCATACCAGGGCATGAGAGCCGAATCCCCCGCGAGAGGCATGTCCATAGCACTCAGGAGGGACGCGGCCATCTAGCCACGCCCCTCCTGAGCTGGAAACCTTCCTTATGAGGGATGCCTCAATTACTGGCGTTGCAATACCGCCCGCAGTCAGCTGCAGCCGCTGGTGGAGCCGCAGCCTTCGCAGACGTAGCAGCTGCCGGCCGGACGCATCTTGGTGCCGCAGGTCAGGCAGAGCGGGGCGTCGGCGGTGCGGCCCTGCTGGGCTTCGATCAGCTCGGTGGAGCTGTGCGGGGCCGCGGGCACCGCGCGGCTCGGCGCCGCCGGGGAGGCGGGAGCGGGAGCGGGAGGCTGGACCACGGACCGTTCGGAAGAAACTGGCTGTTCTACGGCGGCCGACTGGGCGAGTTCCACGGGATCCGGGTCCTCGCTCAGCCCGGCGGGATCGTGCCCGGCCACCTCGGCGGCGCGCTCGGCCGCGGACAGGATGCCGAGCGCGGCCCGGTCCTCGTACGGCAGGTGGTCCAGGGCCAGGCGACGGAAGATGTAGTCCATCACCGAGCTGGCGATCCTGATGTCCGGGTCGTCGGTGAGGCCGGCCGGCTCGAACCGCATATTGGTGAACTTGGCCACGTAGGAATCCAGCGGGATGCCGTACTGCAAGCCCACCGAGACGGCCATGGAGAAGGCGTCCATCACGCCGGCCAGCGTGGAGCCCTGCTTGCCGAGCTTGAGGAACACCTCGCCGATGCCGTCGTCCGGGTAGCTGGAGGCGGTCATGTAACCCTCGGCGCCGGCCACCGAGAACCTGGTCACGGTGGCGGGCCGCTGCCGGGGCAGGCGCCTGCGGACCGGGCGGTGGTCGTGCGGCTGGGCCGCGGCGGGGACCGCCTCGGCCTCGGCCGGCTTCTTCCTGGCGTCCGACAGCGGCTGGCCGACCTTGCAGTTGTCGCGGTAGATGGCCAGTGCCTTCAGGCCCAGCTTCCAGCCCTCGAAGTAGATCCGCTCGATCTCCTCGACGGTGGCCGACTCCGGCATGTTCACCGTCTTGGAGATGGCGCCGGACAGGTGCGGCTGGACCGCGGCCATCATCCGGACGTGGCCCATCGGGCCGATCGCGCGCTCGCCCATGGCGCAGTCGAACACGTCGTAGTGCTCGGGCCGCAGGCCGGGGGCGTTGACCACGTGGCCGTGCTCGGCGATGTACTCGGTGATCGCCTCGACCTGCTCGTGCGGGTAGCCGAGGTTCTTCAGCGCCCGCGGCACGGTCTGGTTGACGATCTGCATGGAGCCGCCGCCGACCAGCTTCTTGAACTTGACCAGGGCCAGGTCGGGCTCGATACCAGTGGTGTCGCAGTCCATCATCAGGCCGATGGTGTTGTGGCTCACCATGCCGTTAGCAACGTAGGTGACGTTCTCCGGCACCGACAGGTCATAGGTGGGCTGGACGCCGCCGTCGTCGTTGGCCACGACCCGCTCGAAGAGGTAGCCGAGGGCAGCGGCCAGCCTGTCATCCTTCGCCGACTGTTCTGGTTCCAGCTCGGCGACCAGGCGGTCCTTCCGCTCGCCGATGAAACCGATGAGCTCGCTGAAGTTGAGTGCATGGTCGAGGTTGCGAAGCCTCACCTGGAAGATCGGGCCACCCCAGCCGCTGACCGTCTCACGTGTGGTCGTCGCGAGGCCCTGGGTGAGCAGCAGCGTGCGGACTTCCGCGGCGAACGACTCATGGGCGGTCGAGAGGCTCGGCACGCCTTCGAGAACGGTGCCGTCTGCCTCGAAGAGGCCGCGCAGGAAGGCACTGTAAACCACCGGGTCATTGGCCTCCAGGATGGCCGACGGGACCCGTGGAACCCAGCCCTTGCCGCTGTGGTCGGGGTCCGGCAGCCCCTTCGCGAATCCGGCGGCCTGCCACCACCGCGCTAGCCGGACGGACGACAGGTTCAGCTCCTGGTACCCCTCCTGTGGCGTGACCACGGGTTCGAGCCCGAAGAGGTCCTTGGCGAGGACGCCGAGGCGTTCGGCAACGTCTAGGTCGGTATTGGCGACGCAGAGCCTGATTCCCTTCGCGTGCAGGCTGCCGTCGCCCATGAAGTAACCGACAAGCTCGGCCAGATCGGAGGTGACGGCGTCCGGGACGCGCACGTGCCGGTCCCCGGCGTAGTAGGCCTGGTCGAGAACGGGCAACGGGACCTGACGCGGCTCGCCGACCAGCGTGCGCATCTGCAGGGGCAATACGTCACCGGGCGCGATGTCGGCCAGCCGCTTCCACTCCCATGCGCCTGTGGCTGGGTTGACGATCTTGACCCGATGAGCGAGGGTGCCCTGGATCTTGTAGCCGCCCTCGGTGCTGATCCGGCGCGTCGGCTCCTCGCCATTGACGAAGAACTTCGTCGCACGCCTCGGGCCCTCGTCCGTGGACACGCTAAGGTCCGCGATGTCCTGCCAGCGATCGCCGTAGGCATCGGCGATCTCGCCGAGGCGAACGAGCCCGCGATTGGTGGTCACCAAAGTGTCGGCTGTAAGGCACCCGGTCGGCGCGAGCAGCGAGGCCTGGGCGTTGCGGTAGCCGTTGGCCTCGCCGAGGCTGATGCATTCCTGCCAGGTCTGGCTGGCCAGGTCGAGGAGCTCGCGGTCCATGGCGCCGACGGCGCGGATGTTCTGGCCGGCGTCGGCGTGCTTGCGGACGACGCGCTTGTGCGGCTTGGCGTTGCGGGCGTAGCCGTCGTAGGGGCCGACGGCGCCGGCCAGTTCGGCCGAGGTCTTGTACGCGGCGCCGGTCATCAGCGAGGTGATGGCAGCGGCGATGGCCCGGCCGCTCTCGGAGTCGTAGGCGTGCCCGGTGGCCATCAGCAGCGCGCCCAGGTTGGCGTAGCCGATGCCGAGCTGGCGGAAGGCGCGGGTGGTGACGGCGATCTTCTCGGTCGGGAAGTCGGCGAAGCAGATGGAGATGTCCATCGCGGTGATGATCAGCTCGGTCATCTTCGCGAACCGTTCGGCGTCGAAGGTGTCGTCGTCACGGAGGAACTTGAGCAGGTTGATGCTGGCCAGGTTGCAGGAGGAGTTGTCCAGGCTCAGGTACTCTGAGCAGGGATTACTTGCGGTGATTCGTCCCGATTCAGGGTTGGTGTGCCAGTCGTTGATCGTGCCGTCGTACTGGATGCCGGGGTCGGCGCAGTCCCACGCCGCCTGGGCCATACTGCGCAGCAGCTTCCGCGCGTCGACCCGCTCGACGACCTCGCCGGTTCGCCGGGCCAGCAGGTCGAACTCCTTGCCCTCCTCGACGGCGTGCATGAACTCGTCGGACACGCGCACGGAGTTGTTGGCGTTCTGGTACTGGACGCTGACGATGTCCTTTCCGCCGAGGTCCATGTCGAACCCGGCGTCGCGGAGCACGCGGACCTTCTCCTCCTCGCGGGCCTTGGTCACGATGAACTCGGCCACGTCCGGGTGGTCCACGTCGAGCACCACCATCTTGGCCGCGCGCCGGGTGGCGCCACCGGACTTGATCGTGCCCGCGGAGGCGTCGGCGCCGCGCATGAAGGACACCGGGCCGCTGGCGGTGCCGCCGGAGGACAGCAGCTCCTTGCTGGACCGGATCTTGGACAGGTTGACCCCGGCACCGGAGCCGCCCTTGAAGATCAGGCCCTCCTCCCGGTACCACTCCAGGATCGCGTCCATGGTGTCGTCCACGGAAAGGATGAAACAGTTGTGGACGCGCAGGTTACCGGACAGGTACTCGCCACTCTCGGTCTGGATGTCGTAGACCTCCATGAGGCCTAGATCCTCGATCCGGTCGACCTCCAGGCGCTTGGTCTCCCGCGCCGGGAGCCCGGGCAGGTCGAAGCTCCGCTCGAGCTTCGCCGCCTTGACCGGGTCGACGAAGCCGATCACGTCCGCGAAGATCCGCCGGTCGCCGCCGGACTGGATGCGCAGAGTCCAGCATCCGTAGCGGTCCGCACGAGCATCCGGCTTGAAGCCCACCCGGGAGTAGATGCCGAAGCGGAGCAGCAACTGCTGCATCCCCCTGATGAGCTGCTCGGAGATCATATCGACCTCCACCACGGTTGAGGACTCGCGCGCCGAAACGAATCCCTCGGCCTGGAAGACGCTCCGCAGGTAGGCGGCCACAACGGGCAACGGCGCGGTGAAGAGCCGACGCGGGACCACCATCTCCGTGCCGCGGGTCAGCAGGTCCCACCGATCGATGAAATCGCGCAGGACCTCCCCGTACAGTCGCGTCCGGCGGCAGTCGAGGCGGTCATCCTGCGTACTCACCTGTCGCTCATGACGGTGCACGCCCGGGAAAAGCAGGTTCAGCGCCTCGGTCACCCAGGACAACTCGGCGTCGGTGACCGTCATGGCCTCGATGGTGAGGGACCGGTTCGTACCCTCGTACTGACCCACGAACCCATCCGACTGCAGCCAGCCCGCAAGCACGGCCTCGGCGATGTCGTAGCGGCTGATCTCATCCTCGCCATGACTGTCGCGACGGTGCCATTCGAGTTTGTCGCCCGGCTTCAGGGTTCCGGCTGGCACGAAGCGGCCGGTGCTCTGCGCGGAGGACCGCCAGACGAGATGATCCGATGTCACGTCGAGCGCATAGCCGGCCTTGGTGTGCAGCCGGAGTACCTGCTTCACGCCGTTAGCCTTCGTGGCCACGATCCGCGTCACGCCGTGGGCGTCATAGACCTTGGCGCCGACGGCGTCGTCTTCGACGAGCTTGCCGATGGGGACTAGCCCTGCTGGGGTACTGACCAAAGCGTCATGGGGCTGGCACGCGGACACCTGCTGGGGGGAGGAGGTACCGACGTTGAACCAGACCGGGGAGTTGAAGCTGAAGACCTGGTGGACCAGGGCGTAACGGAGCTCCTGACCGAAGATCACGGCGTCTTCCTCGGTGGCGAAGTAGCCGTGCTGCCGGCCGGTCTGCTCATAGACGCCGACCACGCGGTCGACCAGCTGCTTGAGGCTCCACTCGCGCTGCGGGGAGCCGACCGCACCGCGGAAGTACTTGGTGGTCACGATGTTGGCCGCGTTCACCGACCAGAAGTCGGGGAACTCCACGCCGTGCTGCTCGAAGTTGACCGAGCCGTCCCGCCAGTTGGTCATCACCACGTCCCGGCGTTCCCACGTGACCTGGTCGTAGGGGTGGACGCCGGGCGTGGTGTAGATGCGCGTCATCGTGAGGCCGCCACGCTGGGTTCTCTGGCCGGAGGGCTCCTCGGCGCCCTTTCCCTTGCGGGCCGCGCTGCTCGCCGTCTCGGTCATAACTTCCCCCTTCCGGGACCCTTCCGGATCCCTCCCAGGCCGTGTCCGGCCATGCTGCAACGATGACAACTTCGTGCCGTCCTAAGGTGCCGTTTCCGTGATGCGGCGGCCCTGACGCAGGGTGGCGATCTCGTCCTCGAAGTCCGCGAGCGACTCGAAACCCCGGTAGACCGAGGCGAACCTCAGGTAGGCCACCTCGTCCAGTTCCCGCAGCGGGCCGAGGATGGCCAGGCCCACTTCGTGCGAGGGGACTTCGGCCAGGCCGCGGGCCCTGATCGTTTCCTCCACCTGCTGAGCCAGGATGGCCAGCTTGTCCTCGCTGACCGGCCGTCCCTGGCAGGCGCGCTGGACCCCGCGGATGATCTTGTCCCGGGTGAACGGTTCGGTGACCCCGCTGCGCTTGGCCACCATCAAGATGACCGTCTCCTGCGTGGTGAACCGGCGCCCGCACTCGGGGCACGACCTCCGGCGGCGGATCGCGGCACCGTCGTCCGCGGTCCGGCTGTCGATGACCCTGCTGTCCGGATGCCGGCAGAACGGGCAGTGCACGCGATCACCTCCCCAAGGGGTTGCGTGCTGTAGTAATTCTACTTCATAACACAACTTCTGGAAAAACCACAGCGCTGTAACTACTAGATGTTGTGGTTACGGTAAACCACGAGGGTGGCCGGAGGCAAGCGGGGCGAGCCTTCAATCCGGAATCCGCGGCAGCCGGGGTTGATCTGGCCGGGATGTCGGCGTGTCGCGGCGGTGTTGTCCTGGCACGCCGGCGTGTCGCGGCGCCGCGCCGGCGTGTCGCTGTTTTTAGCCGGCGTGTCGCGGCGTTTAGCCGGCGTGTCGCGGCGGTGGCGGGGCTCAGCCGGGGACGGCATAGCCGCGGGCGGCGGGCTCAGCCGCGGGGAACCCACAGCTGCTGCCCCGCGAAGACCACGTTCCCGGTCAGCCCGTTGAGCTCGATGATCTGCTGGATGACGACCCGGGTGTCGGCGCCGGGGTCGGCGCTCTCGGCGACCGACCACAGGCTCTGGCCGGGGTGGACGGTGACCTGGGCGAGGCCCTGCTGGGCCGCGTGCGCCGGCACCGGGTGGTTGGTGGCCTGCGCCGCTCCGGCGATGACCAGGGACAACGCGGCCAGCACCAGCGCGGCGGCGACCGCGACGACGATGCGGCCGCGCCTGGTCAGCCGGAGCGGCGCGCTCGCGGTCTGGCCGCTGACCGGCCGAGAGCCAGCGGCGGGCCCGCGGGACGGCTGGGGGCGCGGGGTCGGGCTGGGCGCGGGCGGATCCGGGAGGGCGGCCGGATCCGAGGGCGCGGCCGGATCCGAGGGGGCGGTCCAGCGGACAGCCGCCCGGATCCGGGCGCTGTCCTGCGGCAACGCCGCTGGCAGCTCCGGCGACTCCGGAACTTCCGGCAGATCCTCGGCCCGCATCGCGCTCATGACGACCTCCGCTGCTCAAACCTTCATTCGAGCTATACTCTTAGTTATGTCCGTTCGATCGGATATCAGCTCGATCGTATGCCTGTTCGATCGGAACATCTACTACATCGTTGTATCGCGAGGGTCCGACATTTTCGCGACACGTCCGAACAGATGTTTGGGGTACGGAGCGGAAAACGTTAGTCTCTAGGCAGCACGCAAGAATCCGGAAACGGAAGGTCATCAGATGGAGGAAACCGCCATGGGAGGCACCACAACGGGTACTTCCGGTACCGAGGCGCCCAGACCCAAGGGGCGACCAGGGCGCAAGCCAAAGGGCAGCGTGCCCGTTATTGTGCCGGAGACGCCGGACAAGCCCGATCCCGATCACGTGCTGACCTGGCGGCAGCGCAAGGTCCTCCAGGTGATCAGGGAGTCCGTGCAGAAGCGCGGCTACCCGCCCTCGATGCGGGAGATCGGTGAGGCGGTCGGCCTGACCAGCACGTCCAGCGTCTCGTACCAGCTCAGCACGCTGCAGCGCAAGGGCTACCTGCACCGGGACGTGGGCCGGCCGCGGACCGTGGAGGTGCGCCTGCCCGGTCACCCGGCGGTGCGTCCGGAGCCGGGCCGCGAGCGCGAAGCGGAAGTGCCGTCCGACATCCCCGGCAACGACATCCCGTCACAGGAAGCGGCCTACGTGCCGCTGATCGGGCGGATCGCCGCGGGCGGGCCGATCCTGGCCGAGCAGTACGTGGAGGACATCTTCCCGCTGCCCCGGCAGCTGGTCGGCGAGGGCACGCTGTTCCTGCTCAAGGTGGTCGGCGACTCCATGATCAACGCCGCGATCGCGGACGGGGACTGGGTCGTGGTCCGGCAGCAGGAGGACGCGCAAAACGGGGACATCGTGGCCGCCATGCTCGACAGCGAGGCGACGGTGAAGACCTTCAAGCGCAGCGACGGGCATGCCTGGCTGATCCCGCACAACCCGGCCTACACGCCGATCCTCGGGGACGAGGCTAGCATCCTCGGCCGCGTCGTCGCCGTCTTGCGGCGCGTCTGAGCACGGCTTCCTGGGCAACAGGAGGCCGTGCTCCGGTCATCTGCCGGTGGTCATCTCGCAGCTGGCGGCTGGGTAGTCGACAGCGCCTCGCGCTAGGCCGCGACCACGATGCTGACTAGCTTGGGCGCTCGCACGATGACCCGGCTGACCGGCTCGCCGCCCAGCGTGCGGACGACCCCGGGCGCGGCCAGCGCGAGCTCGCGCAGCTCGTCGTCGGTGATGGTCGGCGCAACCTCCAGCCGGTCCCGCACCTTGCCGTTGACCTGCACCACGCAGGTGACCGTGTCCTCGGCCAGCAGGTCCGGGTCGGCGGCGGGCCAGGCCGCCCGCGCCACCGAGGGCGGGTTCCCGAGCAGTTCCCAGCACTCCTCGGCGGTGTAGGGCGCGAACAGGGAAAGCAGCACGGCTAGCACCTCGGCCGCCTCGCGCACCGCGGGATCGGCCGCACCCGCGGGCCCCGTGTCGATGGCCCGCCGTGTCGCGCTGACCAGCTCCATGAGCCGGGCCACGGCCACATTCAGGTGATAGGACTCCACCTGGCGGGTGACCTCGTCGACGGTCCGGTGCGTGGCCTTGCGCAGCTCGAGGCTCCCCGGGCCGGTGCCCGGGACCGCGGCGGCGACGTCGGCGGCGATCCGCCAGACCCGGCCCAGGAACTTGACCATCGCCTCGGGGTTCATGTCCGCCCAGTCGATGTCGTCCTCGGGCGGGCTAGCGAAGATCATGGTCAGCCGGATCGGGTCCACCCCGAAGCGCCCGATCTGCTCGCCCAGGTCCACGCCGTTGCCCAGCGACTTCGACATCGCCTTGCCGTGGTTGATCACCTGGCCCTGGTTGATCAACCGGGTGAACGGCTCGGTGAAGTTCAGCAGGCCCATGTCGTACAGGACCTTAGTGAAGAACCTGCTGTACAGCAGGTGCAGGATGGCGTGCTCGACGCCACCCACGTACATGTCCACCGGCGCCCACCGGCGGACCTCGGCCGGGTCGAACGGGCCGCCGACGTACTCAGGTGAGCAGTAACGGAACATGTACCAGGATGAGTCGACGAACGTGTCCATGGTGTCGGTGTCGCGCTTGGCCGGGCCGCCGCAGCGGGGGCAGTCGACGTTGACCCAGTCCTCGGCCGCGGCCAGCGGCGACACGCCCCGGGGCACCAGGTCCTGGCCGCGCAGGTCGGGCAGCACGACCGGCAGCTGGTCGTCCGGCACCGGCACCTGGCCGCAGGACGGGCAGTGGATGATCGGGATCGGGGTGCCCCAGAAGCGCTGCCGGGACAGCAGCCAGTCGCGCAGGCGGTAGTTGACCGCCGCCCGGCCCAGGCCCTTCTCGGCCAGGATGGCGGTGATCGCGGCGATGGCCTCGGCCTTGGGCAATCCGTTGATCGGGCCGGAGTTGATCAGCGTGCCGTCGCCCGCGGTGGCGATCCCGGTCTGCGCCGGGTCGGGCTGCCCGGTGTCGACCACGACCCTGACGTCCAGCCCGTAGGCGCGGGCGAAGTCCAGGTCGCGCTGGTCGTGAGCGGGCACGGCCATGATGGCCCCGGTGCCGTAGTCGGGCAGCACGTAGTCCGCCGCCCATACCGGGATCCGCTCGCCGTTGACCGGGTTGATGGCGTGTCGGCCGAGGAAGACGCCGGTCTTCTCCCGGTCGGTGGACTGACGCTCGATGTCGGTCAGCTTGCTGACCTGCTCCACGTAGGCCCGCAGCTCGGGCAGCCGGTCGGGAGCGCAGATCTGCTCGGCCAGCGGCGAGTCCGCCGCGACCACGAAGAACGTGGCCCCGTACAGCGTGTCGGGCCGGGTGGTGAACACCGTGACCGGCTCGTCGCGGCCCTCCACGGCGAACTGGACCTCGGCACCCTCCGAGCGGCCGATCCAGTTGCGCTGCATGAGCAGCACACGGTCCGGCCAGCAGCCCTCCAGCTGCTGGGCGTCGGCCAGCAGCCGGTCGGCGTACTCGGTGATCTTGAAGTACCACTGGTTCAGCATCCGCCGCACCACGTCGGCGCCGCAGCGCTCGCACTTCCCGGCGATGACCTGCTCGTTGGCCAGCACGGTCTGGTCCACCGGGCACCAGTTCACGTACCCGTCCCGGCGGTAGGCCAGGCTCCGCTCGTAGAAACGCAGGAACAGCCACTGGTTCCAGTGGTAGTAGGACGGGTCGCAGGTCTGCAGCCTGCGGCTCCAGTCGAACGAGGTCGCGTAGCGGCGGAACGAGGCGGCCTGAGTCTCGATGTTGGCGTAGGTCCAGTCGGCGGGGTGGGTGTTGTTCCTGATGGCGGCGTTCTCCGCAGGCAGGCCGAAGGCGTCCCAGCCGATCGGGTGCAGCACGTTGCGGCCGCGCAGGAACTGGTAGCGAGCCAGGGCGTCGCCGATGGCGTACGCCTCGGCGTGGCCCATGTGCAGGTCGCCCGACGGGTACGGGAACATGTCCACCAGGTAGAAGTGCTCCCGGGGATCGGCGGGGTCCTCGCTGGCCCGGAACGGGTCCAGGTCCGCCCAGCGCACCTGCCATTTCTCCTGGACGTCACGGGGGTCGTACCGCTGCGCCAGTTCGGTGCTCTCGGCCGCTGTCATTGTTTCCTCGCCATCGATTCGGTCCGGCCTGCTGGTGGCCGCAATGAAAACGCCCCTCGACACGAGGGGCAGCCGCGCCAACGACGGTGGGTCGGCGCGGCTAGGTAAGAAGCAGCCGGACGGCACGCATGCGCACAGGATAGCGTACCCGCGACGGCGCCGCCGTGGTCGCAGCGGAGGGTTGAGCGGCGCGCGGGCCGGGCTCAGCCGGGATCGTGGACGGTGCCGCGGATGCGCGACGGCGAGTCGACGGGGCCGCGCGCCGCGGCCCCGTCGACCTGAATCAGCTGGCCAGGACGCGCGGGATCTCCCAGTCGGGGCGCAGCGGCATGCCGGAGGTGCCGTCGGGGTGGAGTTTGACGCCGAGGACCTGGTGCAGCTCGATGTGGTTGCGGTCGAAGCCGAGCCGCGAGCCGGCCATGTACAGCCGCCAGACCCGGGCGGTGCCCTGGCCGACCTCGGCGACCGCCTGGTCCCAGTGCGCGTCCAGGTTGGCGCCCCAGGCGGCCAGGGTCTTGGCGTAGTGCTCGCGCAGGTTCTCCTCGTGCCGGACCTCAAACCCGGTGTCGTGCATGAGCGAGATCAGGTAGCCCGGTCCCTCGAGCTCTCCGTCGGGGAACACGTACCGGTTGATGAACCCGCGCATCCGGATGGCCGGCTCGGTGTTGTCCGGCCGGGTGATGCAGTGGTTGAGCAGCCGCCCGCCGGGCTTGAGCTTGGCGAGCAGGAACGAGAAGTAGCCGGGGAGGTTCGCCTTGCCGACGTGCTCGGTGAGCCCGATGGAGCTGACCGCGTCGAAGCCGGTCTCCGGCACGTCCCGGTAGTCCAGGTGGCGCACCTCGGCCAGCCCGGACAGGCCTTCCCGCTCGATCGCGGCCTGCGCCCAGGCGGCCTGCTGCGCCGACAGCGTCACGCCGAGCGCCTTGACGCCGTACTCGCGGGCGGCGTGCATCACCATGCCGCCCCAGCCGCAGCCCACGTCCAGCAGCCGCATCCCCCCGGCCAGCCCCAGCTTCCGCGCGACCAGGTCGAACTTGTACCCCTGCGCCTGTTCCAGGGTCGCATCCTGGTCCGGATAACAGGCGCAGGTATAGGCCATGGTCGGCCCGAGCACCCACTCATAGAACCGGTTGGACACGTCGTAGTGATGGGAGATCGCGTTCGCGTCGCGGCCCTTGGAGTGCCGCCGGCCGACCAGCCAGCGGCGGTGCACCGCGACCTCCTGCGGCGGCGGCGGCAGCCGGTGCACCAGCAGCCTCGGCCCGCCCAGGGCCCGCAGCAGCCGCAGCTTCTCCGCCACCCCCAAGCTGATCGAGGTGGCCTTGGTCATCCGGGACAGCACCTCATACATGTCGCCCTCGACGTCCAGGTGCCCGGCCACGTACGCCCGGGCCAGCCCGAGCGCCCCGGGAGCCTGGGCCAGGTAGGCCACCGCCACCGGCGAGCGGACCGTGATCTTCACCGCAGACCCGGCCGGGCCGGCGTGACTGCCGTCATAGGCCGCGAACTCCACCGGGGCATCAGGCCCCGCGAATGCCTCGAAGACCTCGGCTAGTGCCATACTGCGCGTTCCTTCCGTTGACGGGATGCCTCAGCGTCCCCTGACACACTTCTCGTACAGGCCGAGCAGGCGCCCCTCGCCGTCGTAGGCGCGCTTGAGCGCTCGGTACGCACCGCCGTTGTAGCGCCGGTAGAACTCGTCCTCGGGGTAGAAGGCCGTGGAGTACAGCGACTTGTGCCCGTCCAGCTTGGAGACCTCGTCCTCGACCAGGCGGTTGTAGTAACCGTCGGCCCGGTCCGCGGGCAGGGCCACCGTGCCCCAGAACCCGAAGTTCACGTAGACCTCGCCGGGCTTGAGCGGGTACAGCGGCCAGGCCTGCGCGTCACGCAGCGGGCACATCCAGACCGGGCGCATCCCCACGTTCGCGTCGAAGAACCGCAGGAAGTCGGCGCCGTGTTCGACCGGGATCTCCACGTCCTGCGTGACGAACTCGCGGGACGGCAGGCGGCGCCGGGAGTTCAGCGCGTCGATGAGGCCGTAGCGCTGGTCGAGGGCGACGAGCCTGCGGTACACGTCCGAGCGGCGGTACCGGCGCGGCCATATCCGGCGGACCAGCGGCTGCTGGACGCCGAAGGCCTTTGAGCACCAGAACCAGTCGGTATCCCACCGCCACAGGTAGTCGCGGATGGTGAGAAAGTCCTCCTTGTCCCGCCGGATCGAGGAGTAGTAGACCTGCTGGCCGGTGTAGTCGCTGCGCCAGGGTGCGACGTCACTGAACGCTCCGACGGTGAGATACAGCTCGTCGGGCGTGAACGCGGTCCCGTCGACGAAATCGGCCCGGTGACCGCGGAAGCTGCCCTCGGCGGCGACCTGGCCGATGGCCTCCATGCAGGCTTCCGCGCTGCCGAACGCGAAGTGGCGCAGGTGCACGAAGGGCCGTACCGGTTCGAGGTCGATGGTGAGGGACAGAGCGTAGCCGAGGGTGCCGTAGGAGTTGGGGAAGCCGCGGAACAGGTCGGCGTGCTCGTTGTCCGCGGTGGCGCGCAGCACTCGCCCGTCGCCGGTCAGGATCTCCATCTCGGTGACCGACTCGTGCGGCAGGCCGTTGCGCAGCGAGGTGGACTCGATACCCAGCCCGGTGACCGCGCCACCCAGGGTGATGGTCTTGAGCTGCGGCACCACCTTCGGCATGAGCCCGTGCCTGAGCGTGGCGTCGGCCAGGTCCTCGTAGGTGGTCATGCCGCCGGCCCAGGCGGTCCGGCGGGCGGGATCGACGCGCAGCACGTGACCGAACGCCGAGACGTCCAGCGGCGCCGTCGGCGGCGGCGTCGCGGAACCGGAACAGGTTCGAGGTGCGCTTGGCCAGCCGTACCGGCGTCCCGGGCGGTACCGCCGCGTAGGCCTCGCGCAACCTGGCCACCTCGACCTCGTGCGTGTCGGCGGTCATGCGGGCATCCTCCCGGTGAGCTGGACGAACATTTCAGGCAGTTTATCCGTAACCGGATCGACCACCAGGCCGTGGCCCGATCGTGACCTCAGTCTCAATCATCCATTTCCGGGTCCTGGTCGTCCACGTCCAGGCCGTCGTAGCTGGCGGCGACCTCCTCGGGGGTCATCGGCAGCCGGGCCAGAGCGGGCGGCGCCCCGGCGGTGATCACCTGCCGGAGCAGCAGGGCCATCGAGTACCGGGGGTCGTCGGCCAGCGCCCGGTCGAGCGCCACGTTCGCGAGCGCTCCGTGTCCGGACTGCCAGGCGACGAAGGCGAGCAGGGCGGCCGGCGCGGGCACGTAGCCGGGCTGGGCCCGGCGGACCACGTCGGTCCACAGCCGCTGGTGCGCCGCCGCGTGCGCGGGATCCATCCGGGCCCAGGCGTCGTCCCGGACCCTCAGGTCGCGCAGCGCCACCGTGATCCGCGCGATCTCGTCGTCCGAGGTGAACCGGCCGCCGTCGCGGTACCGGACGATCATGGCGCCGACCGCGGCCAGGCCTTCGGCGGCGATCATCTGCCGGGCGGCGCCCAGCCGGCCGGACCGGCGGACCTTAGCCAGCAGCTGGGCGATGTGCTGCTCGGCCCGGCGGGTGGCCTGACGCATCGACTCACGGGCGATGCCGCCCAGGGGGGCGACGCGGGCGGCCACGGCGGCCCGGCCGGCCAGCACCCGGTCGCCGACCGCGGCCAGGGCCTCGGCCTCGGCGGGATCAGCGGCGGTGGCGTCGAACGGCACCCCGGCGGCCGGGCAGCACTTCTCGTTGCCGCATACGTAGGACCAGTAGCGGCCGTCCTGCACCCGGAGGAACTCGCGCACGTCGATCCCGGCCTGCCAGGCCGCCTCCCGCAGTTCGCGCGCGACCGGGGTCACCAGCGGCTCGGGACCGTATCCGACCGCCACCGCCGCGGTCAGCCGCTGCGCGCTCAGGACGCCGAGCGCGTGCGCGGCGATCTCGGCGACCAGGTCTGGCTCGGGCGGGTCGGGCAGGTCATAGCGGAGCGTGACCCGGATGCGGTCACGGGGCGGCGCGACCCCGATCACGACGAGGCTGGCCTCGGGCATGAAGCCGAGCAGATGCGGGACGAGCCTCAGCAGGGCGGCGGGCGAGCCGGCCCGGACCACCAGGGCCGGCTCCCGATCGTGCGTGGCCTGCGGATGTTGCGGAAGGTCGTCCGCAGCGGTAGTGGTTTGTCTCATGCCGCCAGCGTGTGGCGGGAGCGATGAGCCCGGCCATGGCAATTTTCGCCCGCCTGTGGATAACTCGCAGGGTTCCACAGGCCGACGACGGAGCTTGACAAGAGACCGACAGGCGTGGAGGGTGTCCTGCTTCGCGGCCCGGGTCGTCAAAGACGGTCAGACGCTGGGCTACGGCGCACCGGGGTGATGATCACTGGCCCGGACCACGGTCGCGATCTGGGCGTTGACCGGGATGTTGCTGGAGGTCAGCCCGGGCGTCTGGCCGCGGAGGTCGAAGTCGAGGCGGACTCCGGGCCGGAACATCAGGCAGTGCGTCGAGCCGCCGAAGTGGAACATGCCGAGCTGGTCGCCCTTGTTCACCTGCTGTCCCTGGTACACGGTGCGGAACCGCCGGGTGAAGAAGTCGTCCCACGAGGCGGAACGGAGCGGTGCCCGTCATCACATCTCTCCTTTGCCCGGCGGGCGTTGAGGAAAGCGTAGAGGATGATGCGGGCCAGCACGAAGATCAGCGCCTGGCAGTCGGAAGGAGCAGCAGA
>CAWICW010000011.1:0-91518 GCA_963834685.1 uncultured Actinomycetes bacterium
GCCAGATGCTGACGGTGCGGGCAACAACACAGCGGCGCGGATCCTGGCGACGCCGCGCGGACCCTTAAAAGGGGACGAACTCAGAACTGGAAAATCTGCCCACCACCCGCAGCCCACGCCGCAAGCTCTCCGGCCGCGCAGAATTGGTCGATCCGTCGCTGAGATGAGACGCCAACCCGGTCGCGCTCCGCAGAAGGTGCCGGTTACCGTCTCGATCCGTATCTACCGTTCTGTACTGGAAAATCCCTTCGGTACGGTCCGTTGGAGGCGCGCAGGACGGCATTTCGGTGGCGTTTGGCTATCTTCTGGCGAACGCGCGGCGAAGTTCAGCAGCCCAGAACTGTTACGCCTGTCACGACGAGTATGACAGCGGTCTGCGGGACCGCTGCGTGACCTCGAGCGGTGCTGCACGCTGGCCGCGCCTGAGGCAGAGACCGCCGTGTCAAGACCCCGCTGCCCCAAGCACCTGCTGAGCACTCTGGCGGAGCCGGCAGCGGCGCCGCTCCTGGTTCAGGTGCGCGGCTCCCAGCTGAAGAAGCGGACGGAGAAGAGCAGCCCGCCCAGCCCCCAGGCGGCCACGACCAGCACATCGGTCCAGTGAAACGGGGTGCCGAGGAAGCCGGCCTGCATGCCTTGGGCGAAGTGCCAGACCGGGAATATCCGGGCGATCCACACGATCCAGGCGGGCGCGTTGCTGCCGAGCGGGATAAAGATCCCGGACAGGAACAGCAGCGGCAGGATTGACGCGTTCACGATCGCCGGTGCCGCGTCGGCGTTGGGAATGACCGCGGTGATCGCGAAACCGAGTGCGCAGAAGCTGGCCGCCCCGACCAGCAGTATGACCAGGAACCGCAGCAGCGTGACGCCGGCCGGGATACTGGCGCTGTAGAGGACCCGGCCGAAGGCGGAGGTGATCACCACCAGCAGGACGGCGACGATCAGCGCGTGGATCATCCGCGCACCGAGGTAGACCGAACTCGGCAGCGGCGTGCCGTTGATGCGCTTCAGGACGCCGGTATCGCGCTGGAAGGACACGCTGATCCCGATGTTGGTATAGCAAGCCGAGATCACCCCGAAGGAGGCCATGGCCGCCACGTAGTACGTGGAGGTATTCACCACCTTGGCCGGCGAGATGCGTACCGTGCCGTGGCCGAGCAGCGCGGTGAAGATCACCAGGAACATCAGCGGGAACGCGAATATGAAGAACGCCGATGCGGGATTCCGCCAGAACGCCTTGTTGGCATACCGGACCTGTGACAGCGTCAGCGCCGCGTCGTTCATGCTCTGCGCTGTCCTTTCCGGCCGACCGGCCAGGTGCTGGCAGGCCGGGCGATGGTCGTCCCCGCGCTGGCCTGCCCGGCGTCGGCCGTATCGGCAGGCCCAGCCGGGCCGCCGGTCAGCTCCAGGTAGACATCCTCGAGCGAGGGCCGGATCACTTCCAGCCCGGTGAGCTCGACGTCCTGTTCCAGTGCCCAGCCGGTGAGCCGGTGCAACGTGGTGGTCAGATCGTCGGGTGCCAGTTCGATCAGCCCGTCCGGTCCAGGCGGCGCGGTGAGGCCGGCGGGAGGCGTGGCGCCGTCGGCCAGCCGGTAATGGATCCGGGCCCGGGCCCGTTCGCGGTTCCCGATGGTGGCCGGCGGCCCCTCCGCCATGATCAGGCCGCTGCTCATCACCGCGACCTGGTCGGCCAGGTACTGCGCCTCGTCCATGTAGTGCGTGGTCAGCAGGACCGTCTTGCCGAGAGCGGCCAGGTTCTTGATGACCTCCCAGGCCTCATGCCGGGCCGAGGGATCGAATCCGGTCGTGGGCTCGTCGAGGAACAGCAGGTCCGGGTTGCCGGCCAGGGCGATTGCGAAGTCCAGCCGCCGCTGCTGTCCGCCGGACAGCTTCAGCACCTGGGCATCGCGCTTGGCCTCAAGGCCCACCAGTTCGATCACCTCGTCCACCGGGCGCGGCCGGGAGTAGAAACCCGCGTACATCACCACGGTCTCCGAGACGGTGAGGTAGCGGTCCATCCCGCTGGACTGCAAGACGATTCCGATCTGTCTCTTCAGCTGCTGCCGCTGCCGAGCCGGGTCATAACCGAGGACCTTGACCGTGCCGCCATCGCGGGACCGGTAGCCTTCCAGGATCTCGACGGTGGTCGTCTTCCCGGCCCCGTTCGGGCCAAGCAGCGCGAAGATCTGCCCGCGCTCGACGGTCAGGTCGATTCCCCGGACCGCGTGCACGCCGCCATAGGACTTCGCCAGGCCGCGCACCTCGATCGCCGCGATCCCCGACTGAACCAGCTCAGCCATGGCACCAATGCTGGCGCAGGAGACTGCCCTTGCCTAGAGCCGAAGGTCACTCTCCAGCCTGCTGACCTCGTGACCTCATAAGAGCGTGCCCTCCACCGCGAGCGGCCCATCCCTGTCGTGTCCGCACTCAGCAAAACCACGATCTTGCCGATTCCCAAAATGAAGAAAAGAAGGCCTTGACAAACATAGGAGCATCGATATGCGCATATAGCTACACGTTAGTGGCGGATTGTCCGTTACATTACGTTATCTGGATCACGTCGCCGCCCGGCCGGCAGATGCGGCACAGAGAACCACTGGCCGGGCGCTGGCTCGTAATTGGCGGTGACCTGGCTGAGGGCAGGAGGAGATGAGCCGTAGCCGAAGGGCACCGGTCTGTGGCTGCCGTAGGCCTGTGCCGCGCTGCGGTCATGGCCTATCCCGGTGATCGGCGAGGTGATCTGGGCTTCATCGGCGAACAGGAGGTTGTCTGACCTGTTTGACGCGTGCGTTCGGGTAGGCGGGATCTGGCTGCGGAGCCGGCCGCGGCACCGTCAGGCGTACGATCGTGTGGCTCGGCAGCGCGCGGGTTCCGGGCTCCCCGGGCGGTGCGTACCGGCGTGCTGGCGAGGTCGCGAGAACTTGCTGGCGCGGGTTCGGTTCCGAGGAGGGCGTCGATGGCAGATGAACCGTTCCGGACGATCATTGAGCCGTTCCGCATCCACTCGGTCGAGCCGATGCGGCTGACCACCCGGGCGGAGCGGGTGGCCGCCCTGGACGCCGCGGGATACAACCTGTTCGAGGTGCGGGCCGAGGACGTGCTGATCGATCTGCTGACCGACTCGGGGACCGGCGCGATGTCAGCTGAGCAGTGGGCCGGCATCCAGCGGGGCAATGAGGCTTACGCGGGGTCTCCCTCGTTCGGGCGGTTCCGTGCGGCGGTGAGCGGCCTGTTCCCGTTCCGGCACGTGCTGCCCACCCACCAGGGCCGGGCCGCGGAGAAGATCTTGTTCACCGTGACCGGCGGCCCGGGCCGGATCATCCCGAATAACACCCACTTCGACACCACCCGGGCCAACATCGAGTTCACCGGGGCGCAGGCCGTCGACCTGCCCGTCCCGGAGGGCCTGCAGCCGGCGCTGCGGCACCCGTTCAAGGGCAACATGGACGTCGCGGCGCTGGACCGGCTGCTCGCCGGGCGGGCCGTCCATGTCCCGCTGGTGATGCTGACCGTGACGAACAATTCCGGCGGCGGCCAGCCGGTCAGCCTGGCCAACATCCGGGCCGTCCGAGAAGTCTGTGACCGGTACGGCAAGCCGCTGTTCCTGGATGCCTGCCGGTTCGCGGAGAACGCGTGGTTCATCAAGACCGGCGAGCCCGGCTACGCCGACGTCCCGGTCGCCGGCATCGTCCGGCAGATGGCGGCGCTGGCGGACGGGATGACGATGTCGGCGAAAAAGGACCCGCTGGCCAACATCGGCGGCTGGCTGGCCGTCAACGACGACAGCCTGGCCGGGCAGTGCCGCAACCTGGAGATCCTCACCGAGGGCTTCCCCACCTACGGCGGGCTGGCCGGCCGTGACCTGGAGGCGATCGCCCAGGGCCTGACCGAGTGCATCGACGAGGACTACCTGCGCTACCGGGTCCGCTCGATCGCCTACCTCGGTGAGGCGCTGGAAGCCGCGGGAGTGCCGGTCGTCGTGCCCTTCGGCGGCCACGCGGTCTTCCTCGACGCCCGCGCCCTGCTGGCCCACCTGGACCCGCTGCAGTACCCGGGCCAGGCGCTAGCCTGCGCCCTGTACGCCGAAGGCGGCGTGCGGGCCTGCGAGATCGGAACCGTCATGTTCGGCCTGCAGCCCGACGGCACCGAGGCCCCGGCCGCGATGGACCTGGTCCGTCTGGCCGTCCCCCGCCGCACCTACACCCAAAGCCACCTCGACTACGTGATCGAAGTCGTCACCCGGGTGGCCAGCCGGGCCGCCCGGCTGCCCGGCATGCGCATCGTGTCCCAGCCCCGGCAGTTGCGGCACTTCACCGCACGGTTCGCGCCGCTGCACTGACCAAGCCGCAGCCGGCAGCAGCGGCAGCCTGATCGCACTACCGCCGGAGACCGCCGGGGCACCGGCACACATCGCCTGCTGACGACTCGTGCCCGGGCCGCTTTCATTGCACGCCGTAACCGGCTCGCGCCGCCCAGCAGGCACGCATCCCGCCGTTAGGCGCGGTTTGGTGAGGCACGTCAGGTAGCGCGGAGTGCGCATACCGGAGCGTTCTGTGGCACTGGGGCCGGCAGATTGGGTGCTTACCTCGGCGCCGGGCTGCTCGGCCGGGGCCGCGTCCGGGCCCTGGCCGGGTCCGGGCACGGCTGGCGTCCTGCGCGGGCCGGGCGGGCGTCATGCGGCGGCGCTGCCGTGTGGGCTGCCTTGGCCGCGCCCGAATGGGGTGATCGGAGCGGCTGTGCGGTGCTGCTGACCGGGGGCTGGTGCATCGGGTCGGCCAGGCAGCGCGGCAGCAATATCCAGGTCGCCATCCGGGAACGGGGTGACCTCGCGAGCTGCAGCGAAAGCTCCACGCCGAGGGGGTGAACAGGCGGGCAATGTTGACCTCGCGGTTATTGACTGTCAAGTCGGTTGACTATCAAGGCCGGGCGAAACTGTCCTTGCCGAGCACCCGCAGTGCCTGCTTCATGGCGTCGTAGTGCGCGGCCCCGATCTCCTTGCGCCATGCTCGCTCGACGTCCTCAAGCGCCCGCTGCGCGGCGGCTGCCGCCTGATCACCTTGCGCGGTCCGGGTCACCAGCTTGACGCGGCCGTCGGCCGGATCTCGCCGGCTCGAAACGAACCCGGTTCCCTCGAGCCCGTCCACGAACTCGCCAAGCGCCTGTTTCGTCATGCCCGCCAGCAGCGCCAGGTCGGTGATCCTGATTCCGTGCGGTGGGATCATCTGCAGGATGCGCCGGTGACTGCCGCGCAGACCGGGAAAGTCACGCATGCCGCGTGCGCTCAGCTCAGCGTGCAGCCGCTTGCTGACAGCCTCGAGCCAGCGTGCGAGATGATCGGGCAGCCCGTCATCGCGCGACGGCTTGCACTCGGTCATAAGGCTACCTTACTATAGTCAGGCTAGACAGGTTACCTTACCAGTTGCCGGAGGGTTCGATGTCACATGCGAGCGGCCAGCCGCGGGACCTGTTCCAGCTCGCCGCGGTCACGCCCGCCGAGCTTGCCGCGATCGCGACCGCAGCCGCGGGATCGCCGGTCGCGCGGCCCGTCGCCCTCCCGGCGCCGATCGCCTACGACTGGGGCTCACCGGTGACGGCTGGCCTGTGGCGGGTCGAAGTCACCAGCGACGGAGAGCCTGCCTGCGCGCTGTTCGTGAAGCTGGTCAGGCACACGCGGCTGTGGCCGATGCTGAGCCACCTGCCCGACGAGGCGAGCCGGGCCGAGTTCGTCAGCTACTACCCCTGGCACTACGAGCTGGACATTCATCAGGCCGGCATCGAGTCCGTGCTGCCCGACGGGATGCGCATGCCGGTCCTGCATCACGTGACCAGGCCCGACGACGACCACATGGGGCTGTGGCGGGAATTCATCCGCGAACGGCCCGGCAGCTGGGATCTGGCCGACTACCGCCTCGCCGCCCGGCTGCTCGGCCAGCTCGCCGCCAGGCGCCGCGCAGGTGCGGAGGTCAACAAAGCGCTGCCGGAGATCGCGCGCAACCGAGCATCGGCACTACGGTTCTACACCAGCCGCCGGGTCATCTCCGGCGTGCTGCCCGCGCTGCGCGCGGGCCAGATCTGGCACCACCCCGTTCTGCAGGCGGCACTCGGGGAGGCTGCCGACCCGGCGCTGCCAGCCGACATGCTGGCCCTCGGCGAACGGCTGCCGCAGCTGCTCGACACGCTCGACGAGCTGCCGCAAACCCACGCCCACGGCGACGCGAGCCCGCAGAACCTGCTGCTCCCCGAGGACGAACCCGGCACGATCGCGGTTATCGACTGGGGCTTCGGCACGCTGCTGCCGGTAGGGTTCGACCTCGGCCAGCTACTGGTCGGCCTGGCCCATGCCCGGGACACCGACTTGTCGCAGCTCCCGGCTATCGACGCGGAGATCTTCCCCGCCTATCTCGACGGACTGGCCAGCGAGGATTACAAGATCGACCCGGCGCACGTCCGTACCGGGTATATCGGCTCGCTCGCAGCGCGCTCCGCGTTGTGCGCGATCCCCGCCGAGCAGCTCGGCAGTGCAGAACCGACCGATGACACCGTTGCACTGTTCGCGCGGCGCATCCGGCTCACCCGGCTGATGCTCGACCTGGCCCGCGAGGTCTAGACGTTGCGAAGCAGGGCACGCGCGTTAGGCGCAACGCCACGGGAGCGCGAGCGAGCATGCAACCCCTGGCAGAGCAGACCTCGATGACTACAGCCTCAAGCCGCCTGAGCCGACGTCATGATGCGCGAGCCAGTCCGCCGCAGGCACGAACAGCAGCCACGCGAGCCAAGGCCAGCAGGAGAGCGACGATCCCGCCTGCCAGCCACCGGACACCCCGCAGCCAAACATCCCAGCGCTTCGACATAAGCAAACGCTAGGCCCGCGCCGTCTCGCTTTGACGCGGAACAGCGCACCCGCCCAGGCCAGGACACGCGGAGATCGCCCACATCCATCCCATTGCGCGTAGCACGGGCCTATTTTCAGGACTGCTCGGCGCGCATGAGGGCGAGCACCGCGTCGTTAACGACGTGGTCGGCCGCGGTGGCCCGGATCATGGCACTGACCGCCCCGGCCAGGGTCAACTCGCCGGCCGACTGACCAAGGTCCTCGCTGGCGCTGGCTCGCCAGCGGTTCAGCACCTCATAATCGGCCGGGGTCAGCTCGACCAAGATCCGGCGGCGCTTAGCGCGGGCCTCCCGGCGAGACATGGGGGGAGAATCCCTGGGAGATGGGCCGTATGGCATAGGCCCAGTTTACTGCGCGTACTGCAATCAGGTCAGGCCGCCCGCGAGCGGTACGAACGGGGCGCTGCGCCTGGCATCGTGACAGTTCCCCTCTTTCCCGGTGGTTTTCCGGGGAAGAGGGGGAAGCTTTTTGCAGTCACAGCGTAGCCTCACCGTGCTTGCCAGAAGCGCACGCGTGTTCGATCCTGGGCTGATGGCACGAGGGCACCGCGGATCCGCCTCTGACCGGCTGATCGTAGCCAGGCTGACCGGCATCGCCAAGCGCCGCGCCCGCTGGGGCGGCCTGACCGAGGCCGAGAAGGCGCCCGGGTCGGAGGAACCGCGGAAGGTCGCAGGCGACCGGGCCGACTTGCTGGGCGAGGTGGCCGGGCTCGCGCTCGGCACAAGCGAGGGCAAGGGCCCGGAGTACGGGCGCAGGCGGAGGCCGTAGCGGAGCTGTGCCGGATGGCGAGTGCCGACGTCGGCCAGGTCGCGCAGTGGGTCAAGGAGAGACGGTGCCGGGCCGAGGCTGCGCGGCGACCGCCGTTTTCAGGCGGCGCGGGTATATACCCGCATACCGCTGGACATTACCGCGAGGCTGAGCGGCTCCTGACCGAACAGGTATTCCGCGACAGGCCCGGCAGCACGACGACCCGCAGCTTCGAGGAGACCGTGGTCGCCGCCCAGGTGCACGCCACCCTCGCGCTGGCCGCAGCTACCGCGCTGGGCCGCTCCGACCTCGACAGCAGGGAATGGCGCAAGATCGCCGGCACCGTAGACGGCGGCTAGTATGCTGCGCCTGAAATTGGCGGAGTTAGGTTTATAGCCTAGTGGTATGTCGCAGACTCAGGCTGCCGTTCCGCTGGTGCTGACTGATGAGGACCGTGCTGAGCTTGCCCGCTGGTCGCAGGGCAGGCTGCCATGGCTGGCGGAGCGGGCGCGGATCGTGCTGGCGGGCGCGGAGCCGGGGTCGGGCTTGGCGCGGGTGGCCGCAGAGCTGGGGTCGACGCGGATGACGGTGCGTAAGTGGCGGCGGCGGTTCGCCGAAGAGGGCCTGGCGGGGCTGGCCGATCATGACCGGCCGGGCCGTCCGGTGGCGCAGCTGTGCAGCGACCGGCAACGTTTGCCCGTTCTTCTGAGGCCGATGCGGCTGTAGACGCCCCTAAACTGACGGATTACCATCACCTCCCGGGGTGGCGCTCCGAAGGGGTTTGGGGGGCGGCAGGCATGAGAGTCGGCATTGTCGGGGGATCGATCGCCGGATGCGCGACTGCGGCGCTGCTGCATCGGGCCGGCCACGACGTCATCGTCTTCGAGCGGTCCGAGTCCGACCTGGTGAGCCGGGGTGCCGGGATCGGTACGCCGACGGCCGTGTGGCAGGACATGATGGCGCATGGCCTGATCGATGAGACCCTCCCCGCCTTCCGGATCGGCTACTTGCGGTTCGTCACCCGTGGATCCGGGACCGGCCAGCAGCGGTGGCTGGGCGACGTCCAGCCACCGCTGAGCTTCACGCTGGTCAACTGGGCCCATCTGTACCAGTGGCTTCGGCGGGGCGTCCCTGACGAGTTGTATCGCAGTGCCGCGGCCGTCGAACTGATCGACGCGCGGCCTGACGGCACGACGTTGCATCTTGACCCGGGCGGTGCAGTGGACTTCGACCTGGTCGTCTGCGCCGACGGGTATCGCTCGATCGGACGCAGGCTGATTGACCCCGACGCCGCTCTGCACTACCGGGGGATGGTGTCGTGGCGCGGGCTCCTGCACGAGAGCGGCCTCCGCGTGGATCCCCTCGACGGCTGTGATCTTCTGCGGGTCGGATACCAGGGGGGGCACGGGGTCCTGTATTACATCCCCGGATCCGGGCAGAGCACCGAACCGGGGAAACGCCTTCTCGTGTGGGGCTACTACCTCCAGGTTCCGGAGGGCGCGCTGTCCTCGGTGCTCGTCGATGATCAAGAGCGGCAGCAGTCCAGCTCGGTACCGTTCGGGAAGGTGCATCCGCAGGTCAAGGCGGGCTTCGAGTCCCGCCTGGCGAACCTGTTGCCCCCGGTACTCTTCGAGCTGGTGCAACAGAGCAGCAACTCGGCGATCCAGGCCATTTACTCCGTTGCGCCCCGCAGCTACGCCCGCGATCGCGTGTGCCTGGTCGGTGACGCCGGTGCGGTGTTCCCCCCGTTCACCTCTAGCGGCGTCCTGAAGGCGGTGGCCAATGCCACCTCATTGGCGGACGCCCTCGCCGACGCCCCGGCCGTTGATGATGCTCTCCGACGGTGGAGTCAGGCCCAGCTCCAGGTCGCTGCTCAGGTCATGCCATTCGCTGAATACGCCGAGCGGAGCCAGGTGTTCGAGATGCCGGACCTCGCCGCCATGCCAACCGCAGCCACCAACGACTGGCTGTCCTCCGCCTATTCCGGGTTCGTCATCACGCTCCCCGGGGTGTGACCGGCAGACGGCAGACGCAAAGTCCTTCACCGCTTCATTCCGGCAGACCGGGTGCGGCGCAGATCGCTCCATCTCGCGCTATGCCTCGGATGGACATGCTCCGGCTGCCGCGCATCATCTCTCCTTCAGCTGTCCTCCGGGTCCTTGCAGGATCAACGCGAGCACCAACGCCGCCGCGAGGAGCCCCCGGGAAAGGCGCAGCGGCACGGGCTTACGAGGCCGCGCTAGCCCTCACCCAGACCGCGGCCGAACGTGCCTACCTGGTCACGACGCTCGCGGCGCAGCGTCCGGGCCATCCGGATGGCGTAGCCGACGGCCAGGGCCAGGTAGGCGGCGACGGCCAGGTAGACGGCGACGGCGGGGTAGTCGGCGACGCCCAGGTAGTCGGCGACGGCGGGGTAGTCGGCGACGGCGAAGCCGGGACCCGGCGGTAGGCCGCCGGGAACGGGCACCCCCACGCCGCCCGCGCTCAGCGTGGTGAGCGCCAGGGCGATGACGCCGAAGAAGCCCGCCGCCACCATCGGGAAGAAGCCCCCGAGTAGCATCCTGCGTCCCCGGCGCCGCCGGATGCGGAGGATCAGGTCGCAGCCCGCCAGCAAGATCGCGCCGCCGACGGCCGCGACGGCCCACACCAGCCACACGGGATTGATGATCACGGCGTCCTGGGTCGCCAAGCAGGGCCAGCACGGGGTCTGTGGGCCCGGCGTCACCGTGACGACGGGCGGCCAGATCCTGAAGATGGTGTCGATCGCCAGGCCGGTAACGCCGGACGTCAGCAGCAGCACGGCCGCCAGCTTCCAGGCCGTCAGGCCGGCCTCTGCGGCAGCGGCGAGCCAGCCGCGGCGCGCGTGGTGCGCGCGGACGACGGCCCGCACCGGCCCGAAGCTGGAGATGGCCGCCTCCTGCGCCTCACGTTCGGTCATCCCGACCTCCCGCCCCGCCGCGGCGGTCTCGCGCAGGTGATCTTCCGCCTCGGCCAGGATCAGCTCCGCCTCGGCCGCCGGCACCCGCAGCCCGGCGCGCATCTGGTCCAGGTACCCGGCGATCAGGTGACAAGTCGCCACGGTCATGCCGACCACCCCGGCTCGGCCTGGGCTAGGCCGACGGCCGGCGGCCAGGCGGCCTGGGCTGCCCAGCCGAGTACCGCGTGCACCCCGCCGGCGAACTTACGCCACTCGGTCTGCTGGGCGGCCAGCGCGGCGGCCCCGCGGTCGGTCAGCCCGTAGACGCGGCGCCGGCGCCCCTCCGCCGTGGCCCAGGTGCTGGCCAGCAGGCCGGCGTCCTCCAGCCGGTGCAGGGCGGGATAGATGGTCCCCTCGGGCAGGTCGAACGTACCCCCGCTCTGGTTGCGCAGCGCCGAGATGATCGCGTACCCGTGCGCGGGACCGGACGAGAGCACCGACAGCAGCAGCAGCAGGTCCAGGTTTCCCTTGAGCCGTTCACGATCCATGCCCCGTAAACCTATGCCTAGTATTGCGAGGTGTCAATGGCGTCGCCGTGGCTCCGCCTCCCGGTTACACCGGACAGGCGGCTGCGCGCCGCCCGAAGGCTCCGAAGTCCAACGCTGACGGAAGCGGCGCTCTGCGCGGCAGGCATGCCCGCGCGCCAGCAGGCGCAGATAAGGAGACCCGTGAATGCCGCGCCCATGGACGCTGACTACACCCCTCACTACATCCGGCTTGCGAAGCTGCTGCGGGGATGGATCGAAGACGGCACCTATCCGCCCGGCTCGCTGCTGCCATCAGCCACCCGATTGGCCGAACTGTACACGGTGTCCAAGGCGACGGCCCGGCACGCGCTCGAAGTCCTCGTGAAAAGCGACGCGCGCCACATCGAATCCAAGCCCCATCGGGTCATCTGGCGGCAGCCCCGGCACGACGAAAACCCCCGATAGTGCCGCATGAGCAAGGAGACACGAAGGGCTACACCGTCAGCCGGTCAATTCTTCGCCGTAATCATCACCCAACTGAATACCAGACCCGCCATAAGACCCCGGAACAACCACCGAACCAGGAAGCTGCGAATCACCGTCATCCCCGGAAGAAATCGCGGTAATCACATAATCCGCCGACTCAGGAACACTCACCGACCAAGACCCCGTGCACGACCCGTACGCAGGCTCCCCAGGACCCGACGCCGGAGCGTCCGCCACCGCCGTATCCGTGAACACCACGACGGCAACCGTCGTGCTCCCCCCGGCCTTCACCTGCAGCTGCCATGCCTCCGACTCGAAAATGGCACACGCGTTCCCGTGATAGTCACTCGCCTGGAAGCTGTCATCAGTGAACGTCCCCGCCAACGTCACCCCCGGCGCCGGCGAACTGGAAGCAGCAGAACCAGCCGAACACGCGGCCAGCAGCACACAGCACACCAGCAGCAGCCCGAAACGCCTCCTCATCGTCGGTGTCCTCGGTCCAGGCGGAATCAATCTCCGTCCCGTCCGCCCAGGGTCTTCCGCCAGCATCCGGAGGTACTCCTGTTCTTCTCGCTCTGGCATCTCGGGGTATTTCCGCTCTTCCCGGTCTATGATCCCGCCTCCCATGCCGATCGTAGATGCTCCCGCCTCGACGACCAGGACTCTGGGCGAACTGGCTTGGCGCCGTGCTGATGTTCCGGTCAGCGATGAGCCTGTTCTCAGCATCAGCTGCGTCCCTCTCACCTGGAGGAATAGTCAAGACCTGTGGATTGATGTGTCACGCGGCTTGAGCGGCGCCTCTTGATTCGTCGGGTCGTTCGAGGCGTTCGCCGTCTTGGAAGCGGGTGCCGACGCGGACCTGGGCGGCCAGGGTGCGTTCACCGCACGCCACCGGATATGGGCGGGCTCCGACAGTTTGAGCGCCATCGCGATCCCGGCGCCGTTGCCGAACCGCCGCTCGTCCAGCAGCTCGAGATCGACGCGGACGTCGTCTGGGAAGAACGGATTGCCGCCACCGACGATCGCCGGTCCGACGAAGAGCTGGTACTCGTCGACCAGCCCGGCCCGGATCGCCTGCGCTGCCAGGTGAGGACCGTTGACGCTGAGGGCAAGGTCGGAGTCGGCCTTCAGCTGCCGCACTGCCTCCGGGTCGAACGTGCGCTCTATCCGGGTCGGCGCGCTGGCGACCTCGTTCAGCATCCTTGCCCATGCCCGCTGAGCCGCGGTGAGCCCCCCCCCGCGGCGGGCCGGGCCCGGCCCCAGGGCGGCACCCCGCAGAGTGTCGGCCGCGAACCACAGCATGCGGGCCGCGCGGGCCGCGGCCGGCTTGATCTCCGGATCGCCGAGAATGACCGGCAGCTCAGCCGCCCATTCCTGGTAGCGCTCAACCCTTGCGGCGGCGGGCAGGCGCCGGGCGGCCCGGCCCACCAGGAACTCACCCATGCGCAGCAGCCAGCGCTCGCCCCTCATCACAGGCTCCCCGGAGCCGCGCGGCCCAGCCGAACCGGCGCGCGCAGCTGGCCGACGCGGACCTGGGCGAGTTCCAGCCGGGCCACCCGGATGCCCTCGCCGGTTAGCTGGTAATACCGCCGAGGCCGCTCCCCCCGGCCTGCGGCGTCTCCCACGCGGAGGTCACCAGCATCTGATCCTCCAGCCGGGCCAGCATCGGGTACAGGGTGCCGCTGGGCAACCCGGCCGCCTTCATCAGGTCATAACCGTAACGCGGGGCGGCGGGATCCTCCAGGAACGCCCGCAGCACCCGCTGCAGCTGCTCGGCGTAGCCGAGCCGGTGGTAGACGTCCCGGACGATGGTGTCGGAGGCTAACACACCCTCCAAAGTGATCAGGGCAAACCGCCCGCTGCCGGGCCCCAGTGTGGCGGCGACCCGACTGCTCCGTCCACGCCGCCAGCCCGCTGCAGCCGGACCCGCATACCGCGCCGCAACCGCCCGGTGCCTCCCGGCTGTCGCCACCCACCTCCCGGCCCTGCGGAGTATCCCGCATCCAGCATGCAGGCCACGCGGAAGGCAAATTCCGACCCCGGTTCCCCACCCGGGGTCACCTCGCCTCCTGGAACGGGACCGCGCCGATCAAAGCCTGCTCCGGCGACCACGTCCGCCACCGCCTGTCCCGCGCCGGGAACCGGCAGATCAACCGGGTCCTGCACATCATGGCCGTGTCCAGCTCCGCTACCCCACCAAGGGCCGCGCCTGCTACGACTGCAAGGTCGCCGCCGGGAAGAACCCGATGGAAGCGATGCGCGCGCTCATGCGCCGCCTGTCCGACGTGGTGTTCCGGCAGATGATGGCGGATGCCCGTGCTGCGCGGACGGGCCGTTCCCGGGAAACGGGTGCGTGCGGGCTTCCCTGCGCGCGCCCTGCGGTCAGCGCTCAAGATGATAACCCTAGCTCTATTTATCAGGCGATCGGCAGCCGCGCCGAACCCCTCCTTGAGAAGCTGGTTGACTGTGCTGGTCAAGCCGGCGATGTCCTGGTTGAGGATGCGGGCGTCATTCTGACCGACTTTTAGCAGAGCGTTGACCTGCGCTATCAGCGCCTTGTCGGCATTTACCCGCTGTCGCTGGCCGGCGACGTCGCCGCCACCTACCAGATCCTCGGCGGCCTCGGCGGCCCCGCCGTGCTGGTCGGCCACTCCTACGGCGGCGCCGTCATCACCGAGGCCGGCAACCACTCTAACGTCGCCGCGCTCGCCTACATCGCAGCGTACGCGCCCGACAAGGGCGAGTCGCTCAGCACGCTGATCGCCGAGACGCCGCCGGACGCGCCGGCTCCGCCGATCCTGCCGCCCCAGGACGGGTTCCTGTTCCTGGATCGGGGCGAGTTCGCGGCCTCCTTCGCCGCCGATGTGCCCGAGAAGCTGGCGGCGTTCATGGCTGACTCTCAGGTCGGGTTCGGCGTCGACGCGCTGAACGGGGCGGTCTCGGAGCCGGCCTGGCGGACCAAGCCGTCCTGGTACCTGGTCACCACCGACGACCAGATGATCCCGCCGCCCGCCCAGCGCGCCATGTCCGAGCGGGCCAAAGCGGCCGTCACCGAGGCCCCCGCCAGCCACGCCGTCTACGTGTCCCAGCCGGCCGTCGTCGCCCAGCTCATCAAGCAAGCCGCCAGCGCCACCAGCTGACGCCCCGGCGTGACATCAGGCGACCGGCTGGGAACGGGCACCGCCCGTTCCCAGCCAGGGTCCGTATCTACTCTGCGCTGGCCGAGCGAGAACATGCCCGGTCGCCGTGGCCAATGTGCTTGAGGCTTTGCGCGGGCAGGCGGAAGAGCAGGTTGCAGCCCTGACCGCCCGCGATCCTGCCCCTCACGCCCACTCGACGACCCGATCCCCGTCGTCTGACTGCTGAAGACTCTGCGGAAGCCGGGTGGCGAACAGCAGGTTGCCGTCCTGACCCCCCGCTCCGCCGCGCAAGCCCCCTCGACGACCCGGGCACCGCCGCCGATCTGCTGGATGTCTTGCGGGAGGCGGGCTTGCCATAGCGAGTACGCCGACGCGGGATGGATGCTTGTGGTCAGTGACCGGCTCGGCACCGCTGCCAAGCGTGGGAACACGAACATGAACCGAGGAGGTAAAACCAGAATGACCAACTCGGACGAGCCAAGTGAGCATGCGCATGGCGCAGCCGGATCACCGCGGCAGCCCGGCCCAATGTCCGTGCCGGGTCTCAGCCGACGCCGGTTCCTGCAATACACGGGGCTCGGCGCCGCCGCGGCCGTGACCGCCGGCTGCAGCCGCGGACCAGCGGCCGCCGCTGTGGGCGGCAGTTCGGCGGCGTCCAAGGTGCTGCCGGAGGGCTGGAGCGGGACCATCGCCGATGTTAAGCACGTCGTGATCCTCATGCAGGAAAACCGATCCTTCGACCACTACTTCGGGACGCTCCGGGGAGTCCGAGGGTTCGGCGACAAGCAGATCCTCACCTACCCGAACGGTGCCAACATCTTCCAGCAGCCCGACAAGGCCCGCGGCGACCTCGGGTACCTGCTTCCCTACAATCTGACCGACCAGGTCGACGGTGACCTCGACCACAGCTGGGTCGGCGACCACGAGGCCCGGAACGGCGGACTGTGGAACAACTGGGTTCCGGCCAAGACCGAAGAGACGATGGGCTACTTCACCCGGGACGAGATCCCGTTCCAGTACGCGGTGGCCGACGCCTTCACCATCTGCGACGGTTACCACCAGGCGATCATGGCCCCGACCAGCCCCAACCGGATGTACTTCTGGACGGGGACGTCGAGCGGCTGGACCAGCAACCCGGACGACTACATGGTCGACTTTGGGCCTGATGCCGGGACGGCCGAGGTCACGACCTACCCCGAGCTGCTGCAGAAGGCCGGGATCAGCTGGCAGGTCTACACCAACGACCAGGTCGGCGACAGCGGCGGCTACCCCGATTACTTCCTGGGCGATTACGGCGACAACCCGCTCTGGTTCTACCAGCAGTACAACACCACCAACAGCCTCAACGGCGGGGCCGGCGCGCTCGCAGTCCGCGGGGCGGTCACCCCGTGGCAGACCGACGCGGGGGCGCCGCCGATGAGCAAGACCCACGCCGCGTACGTGCTGTCGACGTTCATCAGGGACGTCAAAGGCAGCAAGCTCCCCCAGGTGTCGTGGATCGTCGCCCCGGCCGGCTACTGCGAGCACCCGTGCTACACCCCCGACTACGGGGCGCACTACGTGAACACCGTGCTGCAGACGCTGTTCTCCAACCCCGACCTGTGGAAGACCACGGCGCTGTTCATCACCTACGACGAGCATGACGGGTTCTTCGATCACCGGCTCCCGCCCGCCGCCGAGGTAAGCGTCGCCGACGAGTACATCGGGGGGCTGCCGATCGGTCCCGGGACCCGGGTCCCGATGCTCATCTGCTCGCCGTGGACCCGCGGCGGCTACGTCGACTCCAACGTTTACGACCACACCTCGATGCTCCAGTTCCTGGCCGCCTGGACCGGGGTGAAGCCGGCCAACGTCACCCCGTGGCGGGCGTCCGTGACCGGAGACCTGACCACTGCGTTCGACTTCGGGCACCCGGACTTCTCGATCCCGAAGAACATCCCCACGCTCGACCAGACCTGGGCACTGACCCAGCTAGCCGGCGGGTCGACGGAGCCTCCAGCCGAGGGCGCCCAGAAGATGCCGGCCCAGGAGCCGGGCACCCGGCCGCACCGCCCGACCAACTACCAGCTGCACGCCGACGTGACCGTGAACCGCACCACCAGTCAGGTCACCGCCGCGCTGACCAACACCGGCACGGTCGGCGCCTCCTTCGCCGTCTACCCCGATAATTACCTGACCTTCGCCGGCACGCCGTTCACGGTGCTCCCGTCCGCCCCGCGCTCTTACGTCTGGGACGCGACTCTGAGCGCCGGAAAGTACGCCTTCTCGGTCTACGGTCCTGACGGGTTCCTGACCAGCTTCGCCGGCCAGGTTGTGCCGGCTGGCCAGAACAACGGCCCGGTCCCGGTCGTCACCGCCACCCTGCAGTCCGGGCCAGGCGGGACGGTCGTCGAGCTCACGCTAGCCAACGAGGGCCAAGCGGCGATCATCTACACCCTGGCCCCGAACGACTACCAGGGCCGCACCCATACGGTCACCGTGAAGGCCCCCAGCTCCACGACCATTAGCTGGCCGACCGATCAGGACGGTTACTACGACGTGGTGATAACCGCCAACACCTCCGACGGCTTCCGCCGCCGCTACGCAGGCCGCATCGCCTGAGCGGCAGCAGCAACGTGGCGCCTGGGATTGGGTTGCCCCGCTTTGACGGACAGGGCTGGTGACTCGTCAGGCCACATTCCTGATCGTTTCGTGGTGGTCGTTTTCGAAGTAGGCGGGGGCTGCGGTGGCTCAGGGTGCTGTGCAGGCGGGTGCTGTTGTCCGCCCGGCGGCGGCACCACGCGCGCGAAGGCGGCCGGGATGACGGCGGCCGAGGCCAGCAGGCCGCAGATGGCAGCGGCCAGGACCGCGGCCAGCCGACCGAGGTGCGCGCTGGCCTTTCGTGTCTCAGCGTGCGAGCGAGTTCCCAGGCGGGAAAGCTGTGTGATCATGGTCTTCTCCGGTCTGCTCGGGTAGGGCCGGCCAGTGCGGCCCTCTTCCGGCAGGCTCCCGCGCCGCGCGGTGTGCGGGGCAGAGGCCGGCCGACCCCTTTTGCGCCGCGGCGGCGTCTGGGGCCAAATGACCCACAGGGCGCAGCGGCGGGGCGGCCGGCCTCGGGGTTAGACCAGGCCCGTGGTCAGGGCCAGGCCGGTCAGGTCGGCGCGGTTTCCGGGCTCATCGCCACGACGCGTTCCTCGGCCGCGCGCGCCCGGGCGGGTCCCAGCGCCTGCCGGGCTTGGCGCAGGGCTTCGTGCTCGCGGCGCGCATCCGGGGCCCAATCCGCGTATCCCTCGTGCCGGGAGAGCGCGGCGGACGCGGCCCAGACCGTGACGGCCTCGGCGCGGCCATCTGCCACCGCAGGGACGGCAGGAGCCACAGATCGCCCACCTCCCGAGACCGGGCCAGCCCTGCCGCGCAGCTGCGCTCGCGGCGGCCAGGTCCCCGGCTTCGATCAGCATCCCCGTCAAGTTGTTGCTCAATACCCGGGCTATCCAGCCGCGGATGTCGGCCGGGATTTGTTCGGCCTGCCGGGCCAGCCCTGACGATCGTCGGTGGGTGGTCGGCCTACGGGTGATCCCGGCGGCGGGCGGGGGGCGGGGGCGGATGCTGTTTGCCGGTGCCGCCGGGGCTGGACGGCGGCGGCGGTGGCGATTATGGTACGGCCGTGGGGGAGGCGGTCACCACGGTCGGCGCCGTGCATGGCTTCCCGGCCGTGCGGACGAGCTTCATCGGCCGGGCCGGGCCGGTCCGCGCGGTCGCGGTGCTGCTTGAGCGGTACCGGCTGGTGACGGTGACCGGGCCCGGGGGTTCGGGGAAGACCAGGCTGGCCGGTGAGGTGGCCAGGCAGGTGGCGGGCCGGTTCGAGGACGGGGCGTGGCTGGTTGAGCTGGCCCCGGTGCACGATCCGGAGCAGGTCCCGGCGGTGGTGGCGGCGGCGTTGGGGGTCCGGGAGCAGCCGGGGGTGCCCGCGGCGGTGACGCTGGCCCGGGTGCTGGCCCGTCAGCAGTTGCTGGTGGTGCTGGATAACTGCGAGCACGTGATCAGCACGGCAGCTGGGCCGTGCGCGGAGCTGGTGGCGGCCTGGGATGACCTGCGGGTCCTGACCACGAGCCGGGAGGCGCTGCAGGTCGCGGGGGAGGCACGATCGCGCTGGCGCCATGGTGGTTCCTGCGCGGCCGCCTGGCCGGCCAGTACCCACTGCTATGCGAGATAGCCGGGCGCGCCGAGGCGGGGAGCGAGGGGTGGTGCGCCGCCCAAATGTGGCTTGGCCGGGCTGCGCTGTCCGCGGCCGAGCTAGCTGGGGCGCTGGGCCACTTCACCGCGGTCCTCGACGCCGCAGCGGACCAGGGGCCGTCCCGGGTCCTGGCCGATGCCCTGGCCGGCCGGTCGTCGACCTTGCTGAACCTGGGCCAGCTCGCCGAGGGGACCGAGGAGGGCCGCCGCTCGCTGGCCATGACCCGGGAACTCGGCTATCCGGCAGGCGAGGGGACAGCGCTGAGAATCCTCGGTATCGCCGCCTGGTACAGCGGCGACTATGACGGCGTCATTCAGCTGATCCGGCAGCAGCAGCTCGTAACCGGCATGCCTGACTCGATTGCCCGGCGGGGAAGCGCCGTATTGATCTACGCGCTGATCGCTACCAGAGACCTGGCCGCCGCCGAAAGCGCCTGCGCGGCGGCTGTAGCCCAGTGCCGGGACACCGGCGACGTGAACAGCCTGCCGTCCCTGCTCATGGTGCTGGCGGACCTGGACGTTCAGGCCGGCCGAAGCCAGGACGCCGCCATGCACCTCAGGGAAGGGCTCCAGGCCGCCGTCCGGACCGGCACCTGGTGGGACGTGTTCAACGGCCTGTGGTTCTGCGCGCTGCTGTGCACTGCGACCGGTCGCGACGCCGTCGGCGTCGCGGTATGGGCGGCCTACGCTGTCCACGCCCGGCACCAAGGGCTCAGCGATGAGCCGCCCGGGGATGTGCTCAGACGGGAGGAAGCGCTGAGCAAGGCACGGCAGGCGCTTGGACCCGACCGGTTCCGGGCGGCCGAAGAGCGCGGCGCGGCGATGAGCCTAGACACCGCGACCGAGTACGCCCTGATGCTCACCGCCCCCGGTCCGGCGCCGCTGACCGCCGCGACGAGCCCGGGACTGGAACGGCTCAGCGCCCGGGAACGCGAGCTGGTTGCCCTGGTCGCCCAGGGCTACACGAACGCGCAGATCGCCGCGCAGCTTTATATCAGCGTCCGCACCGTGGGCTCGCACCTGGACCGAATCCGGGACAAGACCGGCTGCCGCCGCCGCGCCGACCTGACCCGGCTGGCCCTGACCGCAGGCCTGGTCTAGCCTCAGCCAGCCGCCAGCCCCCGCCCCGGGCCCCGGGGGATCAGGCGCCGGTGCCTGCGGGTCATCTGACCCCGCGACCGCCACGGCGGCGTTCGCGCAGCCGATACCGGTGGGGGGCGGAGGCACTGACGGCCGGGATGCCGCCGCCGCAGCCCGCGATCCGGCAGCTGCACGTCGTCCTTACTGCTCCTGGTAGAGGTCGGCCAGCAGGCCGAACGCGCACTCGAACACCTCCGGCGTGACAAGGCCGGGGGCCAGGCGCTTCTCGATCTGCAGGCCGACCAGCATCGCCTGCCCGATGGCCCAGGCCTGGACGGGCGTGACCCCCGCGGCGAGCTCGTCACTACCGGCACTATCGGCGTCGGCTAGCTCCTGGAGCCGGCGTTCGCGTCCGCTGCTGTAACGCTGCAGCGCGTCCGGGGCGCGCAGCAGCGCGGCGAAGAACTCCAGATACATCGCCAGCTCCTCGGTGTCCCCGGGGTCTTCCGCGGCGACGGCGCGGCTGAACTCTGCCAGGCGCTCGCGCAGCGGCCGCGACTGGTCGTTCAGCGTGGTCGAGTAATCGGGCGTGGGGGCTGCTTCGAGCGCGCTGAGCATGAGGTCCTCCTTGCTGGCGAAGTGCCCGTAGATGGCGCCCTTGGTTACCTCCGCCGCCTCCGCGATCTGCTCCAGCGACGTCGCGGCGTAGCCGCGCTCGCGGAACAGCCGCTGCGCCTCCGCCAGCAGCCGCTGCCGCGTGCGCTCCTTGGACTCCGCTCTGGTCACTCTGGCCATGCCCCCATGCTGCCACATTGACATACCAGTGGCATACAGAGTACCGTCAGAATCCAGGTACCGCTGGTACGTCAACTAATGATGGCCTGGCCAGAAGCGACTGGCCCGCCTGTGTGGCGAAGGAGTGCGGGATGGGCCTCCGGGAGCGAGTCAAGGGCCGCGTCGTCGAGCCGGCCGTGCTGCGGCTGTGCCAGTGGCGAGGCGATCCGGTCGCCCGGATGATGCTCCCGGCGACGAAGGTTGACCCGTACCCGCTGTACGCGCAGCTGCGGCAGCGCGGCCTGGTGCGCAGCCCGCTAGGCCTGTTCGCCGCGGCGGACCACGCGACGGTGGCGAGCATCCTGCGGGACCGGCGGTTCAGCAGCTCGCCAGTGCACCAGCGCGGCTACCGGCCGCCGTCCTATCCGTCGGGTGACCCGCGAGCCGGGCTGCCCGCCGCGGACCTGCTCACGATGGACCCGCCCGACCACACCCGGCTCCGCCGGCTCGTGGCCGGCGCGTTCACCCCGAGGGCCATCGCCGGACTCGAGCCGTGGATCCGCGAAGTCACGGTCCGGCTGCTGACGGCCGCGGACGACGCAGCCGGCTTCGACCTGATCGACGCGCTGGCCTTCCCGCTCCCGATCGCGGTCATCTGCCATCTGCTCGGCGTGCCAGCTGAGGATCAGGCCCAGTTCCGGGCCTGGGGCCATGACGTGGCCGCCACCCTGGACCCCCAGACGGCGGCGGCCGCGCAGGCGCAGACCCGCGCCGCGGAGCTGGCGCTGACCGGCTACCTCCAGGACCTGGTACGCGAGCGCCGGGCCGATCCCGACGACAGCATCCTGTCCGCGCTCATCGCGGCCGAGGAGGAGGGCGACCGGCTGAGTTCCGGCGAGGTGGTGAGCACGGCTTTGCTGCTGCTGATCGCCGGGTTCGAGACCACCGTGAACCTGATCGGGAACGGCACGGTCGCCCTGATGGGCGATCCGGACAGCTGGGACCGGCTCCGCCAGGATCCGGCCCTGGTACCTGCGGCGATTGAGGAGATGCTCCGCTACGACAGCCCGGTCCAGCTGACCGCCCGGATACCCACCGAGGATGTCGAGGCCGGCGGCAGCGTGATCGCGGCGGGCCGGCCCGTGATCGTGTTCATCGGCGGCGCCAACCGTGACCCGGGGGTCTTCGAGCAGCCCGACGAGTTCCGGATTGACCGGCCGGATCCCGGCCGGCACCTATCCTTCTCGCTCGGCATGCATCACTGCCTCGGCGCCTCGCTGGCCCGGCTGGAGGGCCGCGTTGCCATCGAGGAGCTGACCCGGCGGTACCCGGCGCTTGAGCTGACCGCCCCGCCGACCCGGCGCCCGCTCCTGGTGCTGCGCGGTTTCGAGAGCGTTCCCGTCCGCGCCAGGCAGATGCCATCGCAGTCCGCCGCCTAGTGCCGGACGACGCTGGCACGCGCCTCCACAGGATTCCAATTTTCCCGAACGGACGGTGGTGTCATTGTCCACTGTGGCTGGTCGCGTCGGTGCCAGACCCTGGCCGGGTCATCCGTGCCGGGTACGGTGACGGTGCGGCGGCGTGACCGAGCGGGGCGTCCGGCTCGGCCGCGCGTACCTGGGCCTGAGAGATGGCCCAGGCCGCGTTGACCAGGCCGATATGGCTGAACGCCTGCGGGAAGTTGCCGATCACCTCGCCGCTGCCGGGGTCGACTTCCTCGGCCAGCAGGTCCACGTCGTTGATGGCGGCTACGGCACGCTCGAACGTCGCGGTGGCCTGGTCCAGCTCTCCGGCCAGCGCCTGCGCGTGCGCCAGCCAGAACGTGCAGAGCAGGAAGGTTCCCTCCCCGCCGGCCAGGCCGTCATGAGCCAGGTAGCGGTACACCAGGCCGCGCTGGTCGGTCAGCCGGTCGGCAATCGCATCGACGGTGGCCTTCATCCGCGGGTCGTCCCCGGGCAGGAAGCCGGTGATGGCCAGCATCAGGCTGGAGGCGTCCAGATCCTCGCTGCCGAACGCCTGGGTGAAGGCACCTGCCTGGTCGTTCCAGCCTCGTTCCAGGATGGCGGCGCGGATCTGGTCGCGGACGGCGGCCCACGTCTTAGTCCGGTTTTCCGCACCGAGCAGCGGGGCGAGGGCGATTGCCCGGTCCAGCGCGACCCAGCACATGAGCTTGGAGTACAGGAAGTTCCGTGGCTCGCCGCGGATTTCCCATATTCCCTGGTCCTTCTCCTTCCACCGGCTTGCGGCCGTATCCGCCGCGGCGGCCAGGAACTGCTGGGTGACCGGGTCGAGTTCACCCAGCTGGTCGGCCAGCCGCTGCGCGGCATCGAGCAACTCGCCATACACGTCAAGCTGGCGCTGGGTCCACGCGCCGTTGCCCACCCGTACTGGCCGGCTGGCCCGCCAGCCGGCCAGGTGCGGCAGTTCGCGTTCGGACAGGTCGTGCTCGCCGCCGACCCCGAACATGATCTGCAGGTCCTTCCCCCGCCGCAGCTCAGATGCGGCAGCGTCGGCCAGGAAGCCGAAGAACTTGCCGGCCTCGTCGGGGCACGCCGCCACCCACAGGGCCTCCATGGTCAGGCTGGCGTCGCGCACCCAGGTATAGCGGTAATCCCAGTTGCGCTCGCCGCCGACCGCCTCCGGCAGCGAGGTCGTGGGCGCGGCCACGATGGCTCCGGTCGGGGCGAACGTGAGCGCCTGCAGGACCCGGCCGGAATGATGCACCAGGTCGCGCCAGGGCCCCTCATAGGCCTGGTGCAAGGCGGACCAGGAGCGCCATCCTTCCATGGTGTCCTGCAGGCGGGCGGCGATCTGGCCGGCCTCCCAGGCGGCCAGCGGCGGCTCCTGCAACTGCCCGTGCTGGAGCGCGAAGCTCACGGTCTGCCCGGCGACCAGGTGGAGCTGCGCAGTGGCAGTGTCCCCGGCGACCTGGAAACCGGCGGGCGCGGAGAGCAGGAGCCGGCTGGCGCCGCCACGGGCGGCGATGCCTCCGGTCACCGCTTCCAGGATCGGGTAGATCAGCCCGTATTCGGGCCGCGGCGCATAGCTGACATCGAAGTCGATTTCCCCGACGGTACACGTGAGTCGGCGCAGCAGAACTCCCGGCGACCTGGCGCCCAGGTGGTGGCCGCGGTCGTTGCGGCCCACGGCCATAGCGTCGGTTAGCACCGCAGTGCCGGCCTGCGTCCCGAACGTGGTCTCCAGAACCATCGTCTGGTCGACGTACGCGCGGCTGACCTGGAAATCGCCGACCGGCCGGATCGCGAAGTGGCCGCCATCGGGATCAAGGAGACGGGCGAATACGGCGGGCGCGTCGAAGCGCGGGTAACACAGCCAGTCCACCGAGCCGGCCCGGCTGACCAGCGCAGCCGTGCGGCAGTCCGACAGCAGGGCATAGTCGCCGATCGGCAAGCTGTCCATCTCGGTTCCCTTCGCGAGGCGCGGGTCACGCGAAGATCCCGCGGGGCAAAGTCATCGACACCAGCCGGTTCGGAAGATCGACCGTCTCGTTGATCTTCAGGTCCCGGCCACGCTGCAGATGGTATAGGCCTCGTGCAGGCCGGCAGACGGGAACCTCGGGGCCTGGTTCAGCAACTTCCCGGCGTGGGCCGGCCAAACCGACGTCGACTGGTACTGGTGGCTGCTGGACGGGTGATCGGGCCACTACCCCGCGAACAGCCCGGCGGGACCACGCCCGCACGAGAGCGGGCGCGTACCGATAGATCTGAGTGCTGCGATGGAGCCTTCGCCGACCGCTGAGGCGACGCGCTTGACCGAGCCGTGGCGGACATCGCCGGCGGCGAATACGCCGGGCATGCTGGTCTCCCCGGGCCGCCGCCGATCAGGCGCAGATGTCCGGTATGGCCTAAGCTGCCGCGCTCCAAGCTGAGGTCCTGTTTTCGGTCAGTGTGATGATGTTCGGGTGACCGACGAGGTTCTGGCTGGTCAGGTTGATTACTACCGTCGCCGGGCGGGCGAGTACGACGTGACGGCGTACGGCGACGTTGCGGCGGCTCGTGCACGTATCGCGCGGCTGGTCGCGGAGATGCGGCCGGCCGGGAACGTGCTGGAGATCGCGTGCGGGACTGGCTTGTGGACGGAGGCGCTGGCGGAGTGGGCCGACACGGTGACGGCTATTGATGCGGCGCCCGAGGCGGTCGCGATCGCTCGTGACCGCGTGCGGCCCGCAAGTGTCAGCTTCGAGGTCGCCGACGTGTTCTTGTGGGACCCAGGTACCCGGTTCGACGTCATCTTCTTCTCGGCGTGGCTCTCGCATGTGCCGACGAGCCGGTTCGGGCAGTTCTGGGAGTTGCTGGGGAGCCTGCTGGCCGGGAACGGACGGGTGCTGTTCATCGACGAGCACGTCGATGAGCGCGCGAAAGAGGCCTATGTGGCAGGCCGGGATGAGGTCGTCGAGCGGCGACTGCGCGATGGCAGCACGTTCCGCGTGATCAAGAACTTCGTGGACCCAGCGGAGCTGGAACTCCGGCTGCGCCGACTTGGCTGGGATTGCGCCATCCGCCGGGACGGCAGCGACTGGGTACATGGCGAGGCGCGTCTCGCCAGGTAGCACGGACCGCCAGTTCGCCGGGTAGCCCGCCGGGCCTAGGCGACATGGCCTACGGGATCGGCCGGATCGATGCCTCGGGCCGTGTCGGCGACTGCACGATCGTCGGCGCGCTGGGCTGGCGCAGAGGCGGCGGTATCGGCGCAGCCACAAGGATGAGTGCTTGCGGGTGTACTCACCTCAAGCCGGTTCGCGGCCGACCCGGACGGCCTACGCTGTCACCGTTGCCCCTTTACGTTCAACGGCCCAGCGCTCCGGGCGGAAGCCCCGAAGCACTCCCCCGCCTCCCCGGACCGCTCTCCCGGCCCGCAGAAAGGACAATGCGATGGATCCTGACATCCGGACCAGGGCCGCAATCGAGGAACACTGGCAAGCATCAGAACGCGGGGACACCGAAACCGAGCACGCCATCTACACTGAGGACGCGATCCTCGACTACCCCCAGTCAGGTGAACGATTCCGGAGCCGCGCGACGATTGCCGCGCAACGTGGCGGGCACCCGGCCAGCCGGCACTTCACCGTCATCCGGATCTCAGGCAGCGGGGATCTGTGGGTGAGCGAGTGCATCATCACCTACGACGGCGTGCCCACCTACTCCGTGAGCATCATGGAATTCACCCACGAGCACGTGGTGCACGAGACACAGTACTTCGCGGACCCCTTCCCCTCGCCTGCCTGGCGGAAAGCACTCGCAGAGCCGATGCCCGGCAGGACTATCGCCACAGCCTGATCCCTGGCCAGAAACGGCCCAGCCCGGCGGCCGATCTATGGTGGCGGCATGCCTTCATGGTGGCACCGCGATGTGCTCGCGGCGGGGAAGCTGCCCCTCATGCTGTGCTTTCTGGCCTTCGTCGTAACGTTCGTACTGACCCGGACGATCACGCCCATGATCCGCGACGGCCGCGGGCCGTTCCGGAACCAGGTGACGGCGAGCGGGGCTCACACTCTGTCCCCGGGGCAAGATCTAGTGGCGTCGTCCCAGGTGGCATAGACCCCGTGTTCTACGTTGCTATGACCGGGAGTCGAGACCACGGCGACGCCGTTGACACCTCGTACTGCTAGGCATAGTGTCTCTTAGCATGGATCGTGAGCGGCTCAAGGGAAACCTGGACCTGCTATTGCTGTCGGTGCTCTCGTCCGGTCCCGCGCACGGGTACGCGATCATCTCGGCGCTGCGCAACCAGAGCGGGGGTACGTTCGACCTGCCCGAGGGGACCATCTATCCCGCCCTGCACCGGCTGGAGGACGCCGGCCTGCTGGCCAGCACCTGGGCCACGGCGGAGGGGCGCCGGCGCCGCGTCTACGGGCTGACCGACCAGGGGGCCGCCGCGCTGGCCGCCCAGCAGACCGAGTGGCGTAAGTTCGCCGGCGGGGTGCACGCGGTACTCGGCTGGGCAGCCCAGGCCGCCTGGCCGCCTGCCGTCGGCCTAGCCCAGGCCGAGCCGGGGTGGTCGGCATGAGCGGGGCGGCCACCGACCTGATCGGCGGGTACCTGGCGGAGTTGCGCGACGGGCTGTGGGTCCCGGCGGCCGAGGCGGAGCTGATCGTGGCCGAGGCCGAGGACCATCTGCGCGAGACCGTCGCGGTGGGGATGGCGACCGGGATGACCGAACTGGAGGCCCATCAGGCCGCGGTCTCCAGCTTCGGGCCGGTCCGGGCCGTGATCCGGGCGCACCGCCGGCGGACCGTCACGGCCGGCGACGCGGTTATGGCCGCGTGGAAGCTCACCGGGCTGCTGGCGACGATCGTCGGTGCCGGCGGCCTCGCCGCGATCTTCTTGCTGCACTCGCCCATGGTCTGGGCGATGGGCGTCCGGGCGGTCCAGGACGGCCCGGGGATCTGCCAGTGCTCGATCGGCATGGTGCCGATCACCAGCCCGGCTGTGATGGCGCTGCCCTTCGTGGCGATGGCGGCGGGCGGCCTGGCTCTGCTGGCCACTCGCCAGCTGGCCATTTACCAGCTGGCCAATCGCCGACTGGCCCGCGGCGCCTCGGGCCGGGATCGCCTGTCCCCGGCGGTCACGGCGAGCTTCTTCCTGCTGGTAACGGCGCTGATGTTCGCGCTCAACGTGGGCGGCGTGGGAGCGGTCACCAACCAGTCGGGCTGGCTCACCCCGGTCTCGTCGGGCTCCGCGACCACGACCGTTCCCCTGGTACCGGGTGTTATCGTCGCCGGGTGCCTGGCGGTGGCCATCGGTTACGGTCTCCAGGCGGCGCGCCGGATAGCCCGGCACGGGCCCAGATCTGCTGCGCCCGCTCTGCCGGGCCGGGATCCGCTGTCCCCGGCGGTCACGGCGAGCTTCTTCCTGCTGGTATCGGCGCTGCTGTTCGCGCTCAACGTGAGCGGCGTGGGAGGGGCCATCCACCGGACCTGGGTCAACATCCCGCTCTCGTCGGGCTCCCCCACCACGACCGTTCCCGTGGTACCGAGTGTCATCGTCGCCGGGTGCCTGGCGCTGGCCGTCGGCTACGGTCTCCAGGCGGCGCTCAGGCTCGCCCGGCGCCGGTCCGGATCAGCCGCGCCCGCTCTGCCGCGTTCTGGGTCAGGCTGATTGCGCCCGTTTAGGCCGTGCGGCCACGTGAGTCCTGGCTGGACTGCGGGCGCCGACACTCACACAGAACTCACACGCAGATGAGCCCGTACGCTGCGGACCCGGGCGTTAGCTGGTGCCGCTGCGCCGGTCCAGAAGGCTCCTGGCAGCAGCGTTCGTGCTCGTGTTGATCGGCCGGAACCCGGCGGACAGCTGAAGGAGACCAGATGCGCGACAGCATCCAGCCAGCGCGGCTGACCCGCTCATGGCGAGCGCACCTGCTCGCCGTCGCACTGCCCCTCAGCGCGGTCTTGGTGGCAGGATGTACGGGAGGCTCAGGCAGCTCGGCCACGGCCGCGACGCGCGCGACTGCCTCGGCGTTGAGCGCGGCTTCCGACTGCTTTCTCCCCCCGGCGGCCTGCTATACCCCGTCTCAGTTCCGGGTGGCGTATGGCATCCAGCCCTTGCTGGTCAGGGGGATCGACGGCCGAGGCGAAACGATCACGGACCTTGAAACTGCTGTATCCGTCAACGCCCCGCCGGGATCCACCATCATCCAGGCGGGCCCCACCAGCACCGCCACCATCCGCGTGACCGGGCCGCCTGGCCAGCCCCCGGCTGTCACCGATATCCGTCAGGATCTGGCCAGATTCGACAGCTTGTTCCGGCTGCCCGCCGCGCGGATCCAGGTCGTGACCAGCCTCGCCGGCTCAGCCCCGCGCTGGCAGGCGTCTAGCGGCGAGGTCGGGGACCTCGAGGAACTGCACATGGTCGCCCCCGCCGCTACCCTACGGGTGGTCCTGATGCCTGCCAGCGTCCAGAACAGCGCCAAGACCGCGACCGCGGGCCTGCTCGCCGGTGTGCGGCTCGCGGTCTCTGACACCGACGTGGTTTCGATCAGCTGGGATCTAGGGGAACACTTCTTCACCAAGGCTCAGGCGGCCGAGATGAACTCGATACTGCTGGGAGCCGCCGCTCACCACGTCACGGTAGTCGCCAGCTCTGGCGACACCGGCGGGTTCAGCGACGCCCAATCGTTTGGGAGCGCGCTACCGTCTGAGAGCACGGTCAAGGAGGTCAGCCTTCCGGCCTCAGACCCGTTCGTGCTGGCCGTTGGCGGCACCACGCTCACCGCGAACCCCGCGACCGGCGCCTACATCAGCGAGACCGTCTGGAACACCACGGGCAGCTTCGCTCAGCCCGGCTCAGCATCGGGGGGCGGCTTCAGCCACCTGTACGCCCGTCCCTCTTATCAGGATGGCGTCCCCAGGATCGGGGCGATGAGGGGCGTGCCCGACGTGGCCGCTGACGCTGATGCACAGGACGGCGCCCCGATCGTCTTTGCCGTCGGCAGCACGCCATTTATCGCCCCGGCTTCCGGCACCGAGGCCGCCGCGCCGCTGTGGGCGGGACTCATCGCGCTGGCCGACCAGTACGCCCATCACGACCTCGGCTTGGTCAACCCCGCCATCTACCGCATCGCCCGCAGCTCCAGCTACCACCAGGCGTTTCACGATATTACTACCGGTAACAACGACATGACCATGCCGTATCCGGCCGGCACGGCCGGATACCAGGCCACTCCCGGATGGGACCCGGCGACGGGCTGGGGAAGCCCCGACGCGCAGGTGCTCGCCCCCTTGCTGGCCGCTTAGCCAGACGCAGCAACCGCAGTCACACCGAGTAGCCAACCACTTAAAGGATGGGAATGAGCTCCGGCCAGGCACACTTGGCGTACGGCACAGATAACGCGGGGCCGCCGCCACAGGTCATGGTGGCGGCGGACGGTGTCCGCCGGACCTTCGGCAGCGGGCATCTCGCCGTGCAAGCTCTGCGCGGAGTATCGCTCACGGTAGACCGTGGTCAGCTCGTTGCCTTGCGCGGGCGATCCGGCTCCGGCAAGACCACGCTGCTGAACATCATCGGTGGCCTGGACGACCCGACGGCCGGCCGGGTGTGGGTGGATGGCCGGGAAGTGAACCGGATGAGCGAGCGGCAGCGGCTGACGCTGCGGCGGGACACGGTCGCTTTCATCTTCCAGTCCTTCGGGCTCGTGCCGATGCTGTCCACGGCGGAGAACGTCGGGATTCCGCTGCGCATCGAGGGCCTGCGGCCCAGCGAGCGCCGGGAGCGGGTCGCGGCCATGCTGGCACTGACCGGGATGGCCAGCCACGCCGCGCACCGCCCGGGTGAGCTTTCCGGTGGCCAGCAGCAGCGGGTGGCCATCGCCCGCGCGCTGGCCGGCCGGCCGGGCCTGCTGATCGCGGACGAGCCAACCAGCCAGCTCGACCTGGAGACCGGCCGGCAGATCATGGAGCTGCTGCTCAGCGTCGTGCGGTCCGAGGGGATCACCGCCCTGGTCGCCACCCACGACGAGGCGCTGATCGACCTGGCCGACAAGGTCATTTCGCTGGAGGACGGGTCCGTCGCCGGCATCGAGGGCGGATAGGTGCGATCTGTGGGTGGGCTGGGGCTGTCCTTTCTCTTCCGCAGGGCCAGGTCCTCGTGGTTGCTCCTGGCCTGCGTCGCGGTCACGGTCCTGCTGGCGACAGGGCTCGCGGCCGTGCTCTGGACCTTCGCCGGCGCGGTGATCCCGCTCGGAGCGCAGGACATCCTGGCCGACGCCCAGGGCCGGGTAATCGGCCTGTCCGGCGAGGTCGACGCCGGCCAGGCCGCCACCGACTCGCAGCAGATCCGTGCCACGCTGGGAAAGGCCTGGCCGGGGGTCGGGTTCCAGATGGAAAGCGCGCTGTGGGCGGCTCCGCTCCAGCTCTCGGCGTCGGCCGCCGGCATCACGCAGATCCAGCCCGCGTCGCTGGAAGGGATCAGCGCCCAGGCGACGCTGACCGCAGGGGAGTGGCCGGGTCCGCCGCACCACGGCGGCCCGGTGCCGGTGGCATTGCCGGCCGCCGCGGCCAGCCAGCTGCACGTGACCCTAGGCTCGGTGCTGACGGGTACCCCCCGGTCCGGCGGAGCGCCAACCTCGCTGCAGGTCACCGGGCTGTTCCGGCCCACGAACCCGGCGTCGACGTACTGGGCCCTGGACCTGCTGCCCATCTCGGGGATCACCGCCCAGGATTACACCATCGGGGGCCCAGGCCCAGGCCCAGGCAGCGTCCGGATTTCCAACGTCAGCTACGGCCCCGCGGTGGTGAACCCGGCTGCGTTCGGCGGGGCGCTCGCCGTGAGCCAGGGCTCGTGGATGGTGTTGCCGCAAGCGCCGGCGTTGGCCCGCGGGAACCTCGAAGCGCTCAACGCGGGCACCAGCGCGGCGGTTTCGCAGCTGGCCGTGCTCCTCCCCGATGGGCTGGCGGTGACCTCGAGCCTGCCGCAGCTCCTGAGCGGCATCTCCAGCACCATCGTGCTGACCCGGTCGCTGTTCACCATCGCCGCCCTGCTGTTGCTGCTGGTGGCCGGGGCCGGACTGGTGCTGGCCGCACGGCTGCTGGCCAGTCTGCGCGAGGAGGAGTCCGCACTGCTGCGGGCGCGCGGCGCCACCAGGTGGCAGGTGGTTCGGCCCGTGCTGGCCGAAGCGGTGGTGCTCGGCGCCGTGGCCGGCCTGGCGGGCGTACTGCTCGGCACGCACCTGACCAGCGTGCTGGCCCGCCTGGCCGACCTGCGCCTGGCCGGCTATACGGGCCGCGGCATCACCTCGCTGGCCTGGCTGTCGGCCCTCGCCGTGCTAGTGGTGTGCGTCGCGGTGATGACCTGGCCGGCGCTGCACACCCTGACCCCCGACGCGGCCAGGCTCCGCCGGGGCCGGCAGGCCCGGCTCGCGGGGATCGCCTGGGCGGGCGGCGATCTGGCGCTGCTGGCGCTGGCCGCGGTCGCGGTATGGGAACTGCGCGGCTACTCGGCGGTCGCGCATCCGGCCACGGGATCGCTCGGGATCGATCCCGTGATCGCCCTCGCCCCCGCACTCGCGCTGGCCGGGGTGGCGCTCATCCCGCTCCGCGGGGTGCCGCTGCTGGCCAGGCTGGCCGACAAGGCGACCGACCACGAACGGCACCTGGCCGCCGCGATGGTGAGCTGGCAGATCGCCAGGCGGCCGATCCGCCAGGCGGGCCCGGTCCTGCTCGTCGTCATCGCGACGGCGACCACCACGCTGGCGCTGGCCGGGTACCAAAGCTGGCGGCAGTCGGCCGCGGACCAGGCCGCCTTCGCGGTCGGCTCGGATGTGCAGGTGGACGCCGCGGGCCCGCTGCCGCCGGGCGCAACCGGGGCGATCACCCATGCACGGGGCGTCACCGCCGCCACGTCGGCCAGCGTGGCCAGCATCGGCAACGGGGGCCAGCTGATCGCGCTGGACGCGAGCACGGCGGGTAAAACGATCCTGCTCCGCCCCGACCTGTCGCCGCTTCCGCTGAGCTCGCTGTGGCAGCGCATCACGCCGCGGCGGCTGTCCGGGCTGGCGCTGCCCGGCCGGCCGGACCGGCTGGAGATCCTCGCGACCCTCGGGGCGGGCCCGGGCACCAGCGCAGCCGAGCTACGGAATGCTCTTGGCTCAGTCACCGTCATGGCCTGGATCCAGGACGCTGGCGGCGCCACCTACGAGGTACCCCCCGACGGAAGCCTGCCCGCCGACGGCCAGCCGCACTCCCTGGCCTTCACCCTGTCAGGTCCGCGGCAGGCCAGCTACCCGCTGCGGCTGCTCGGGCTTACGCTGGGACCCTATCCCCTGCCGCCGTACGACCCGGCGAACCCGACGTCGGCCCCAACCGCCCGCCTCACCATCGAGTCCCTCACCGTGGCGGACACGGCCAGCGGCCCGTTCGGCAGGCCGTTCGCCCACGGTGACGCCCTGGCGGCGTGGCAGGGCGCGGGACGGTCGGCGTACGTGCCGACCGGGCCACCGAACCCGTACGGGGGGATGCCGCCGTCGGGCGGGGCAGCGCCATCGATCCTGGGCTGGCATAGCGCCGCCGAGGGCGCCCGGCAGCTCACGTTCAATACCGGACACGATCCGTCGGTCCCGGTCGAGCTCAGCGTCAGCTACGCGCCCGGGACCGCCTCAGGGCTGGTCACGATCCTGGCGCGGTCGCCGTCCCCAGTCATCCCGGCGATCGCCACCAGAGGTTACCTGGCGGCCAACCACCTCGGCATCGGATCGGTCACCTCGGTTACGGTCGGCGGGTTCGCGGCCACGATCCAGATCGTGGCGTCGGTGGCCAACTTCCCGACCGTCTTCGGACCGAACCAGACGCTGATCATCGACCTCGTGGAGGTCAACGACCTGCTCGTCGCCAACCAGCTGCCGACCATAGTGGAGCCCTTGCCGGTGACCCGCTGGTGGCTGCGCACCGCTGGCGGCCAGGTACCGCCCCTGCCGGCCGGCCTCGGCCTGTCCGTCACCAGCCGCGTCAGCCAGCAGGCGGCCCTGCTCGACAACCCGCTGCTGACCGCCCCCCGGCAAGCCCTGCTGGCCATCGGGGTGGCGGCGGTGCTGCTCGGCGTGCTCGGGTTCTCGGTCAGCGTCGCGGCCAGTCTCCGGTCACGGCGGACGCAGAGCGCGGTGTTCGCCGCGCTGGGGGTGGGGAAAAACGATCAGGCTGGCCAGCTATGCCTGGAGCAGGGCGCGCTCAGCCTTCCGGCCGCGGCCGCGGGCCTGCTGGCCGGGATCGGCCTGGCCGAGTTGATGGTGCCCGCGATCACCTTGACCGAGGATTCGACGGCGCCGTTCCCGTGGGCCCTGGTGATAGTCCCACTCGGCCCGGCCGTGGCCCTGGCCCTCCTCACCGCGGCCGGGCCGGTCGCCGCCGCTGCCCTGTCGGTCCTGCGCCGACCCGACCCAGCGGCGCAGTTGCGGGCGGAGGGCGGTTGAGAACCCAGCTGAGAACGTTGTGGCCGCGGCTGCGCGCCGCCTGGGTCACGCTGACCGGTACCGGGGCCGCCGCCAGCGTCGCCTTCGGCTTGCTCGTGTTCGCCTCCGTGCTGGCCAGCCTGGCGATCCCGCGGGAGAGCGTCGGGTTGAGCAACGGGGCGTTGCAACGCGTGATCGCGGCTTCGCGGCTCACCGACCGGACCGTCATCGGGACCGTGCCGGAGACGTCCATGACGGACGAAATCGGCCAGGTTCAGGCCGGTGACATCGCGGCGGTCGGCGCCTCCTTGCGGACGCGGCTGGCCGCGGGCGGGATGCCGCTAGCTGGCGACCCACCCGCCTGGGCGGGCCTGACCACGGAATACGTGCCGGTCAGCGGGGCGGCCCGGGCCGCCGGGGACGGGCCGCCGCAGTTCGCGATGATCTACCGTACGGAGCTGGCCCGCTACAGCCAGCTCGTGGCCGGGCGGCTCCCGGTCGGCGGCTCGTATCCCACGAACCACGCTGTGGTGCAGGCGGCGGTGACCATCACCACCGCGGCCAGGTTCGGGTTGAAGGTCGGCGCCCGGCTGAACGCGGGGCAGGTGCAGCTGGTGATCACGGGGATCATCCGGCCGACGAACCCGGCTTCCACCTTCTGGAGCGAGGAACCCGTGGCGGCCAGGCCCGCGCTGACCCAAGCCGCGGCGCCTCAGCTGCCGTACTGGATCGCAGCGGCCTTCATCGGCCCCGGCGCGCTCCCGCTGGTCGAAGCGGGCATCGGCACCACTGAAATGCAGGTGACCTGGGTGTACACGGCCGCGCTCGGCCGGATCACCGCGGGCCAGGCCGACGATCTGGAGGCGAGCATCAACAGCCTGGCCTCCTCCGGGGCAACGGTGTTCACCCCCGCCGGGAACCCGGTCACGGTGACGATTTCCTCCCAGATTCCCGCGATCCTGTCGCCGTTCATCTCCGGGGAAAACGCCGTCGCCCCCGCGCTCGAGCTGCTGTACGTCAGCCTGACCGTCATCGGGGCGGTAGTGGTGCTGCTCGGCGCCCGGCTGGTGGCGCAGCGCCGCGCCGCGGAGTTCACGCTCATGCGAGCCCGCGGCGCGGCGCTGTATCAGCTCGCCTGGCTGGTGCTACGGGCCAGCCTGGTCATCGCCGCGGTCGCCGGGGCGGTGGCCGTGGTACTCGCCGTCGGCTTGACCCCCGGCGACGGCGACGCGGTGGGCTGGTGGCTGGCGGGCCTCACGATCGCCGTGACGCTCGTCGGCCCGGTGCTGATCAGCGTGGTCCCGCAGCGCGTGGCGGCGCCTCCCGCCGGCCGGCCAGAGCGGCGGGCCGTTGGCCGTAGGCCCGCGGCCCGCCGGATCGTCGTCGAGATCACGCTGGTCGCCGTGGCCATCGGCGGGCTGGTCGTGCTCCGGAACGAGGGCCTGAGCTCCGGGAACAGCGGCCTGTACACCAGCGCGGCGCCGGTGCTCGTCGCGATCCCCGTGGCCGTCGTCCTGCTGCGCTGCTACCCTGCCCTCGCCCGCGAGCTGGCCCGGATTGCGGGCCTGTCACGCGGGGTCGTGGCGTTCGTCGGCCTGGCCCGGGCCACCCGTACCCCGCCCGGCGCCGTCTTGCCGGCGTTCGCCCTGGTGCTAGTGCTGGCCATGGTGGCGTTCCCCGACATGGTCAGCACGTCGGTAACCGGCAGCCAGGTGGCCGAATCCTGGCAGCAGGTGGGCGCCGACGCGATCATCCAGGCCCCGGCCAACGAGGCGATCCCCGTGGCACTACAGAGCCAGATCTCTTCGGTGCCAGGCGTCGTTTCCACCGCTACCGCGGAGGTCGACGCCGGGACGCTGCCCGCCGGGACCGAGCTGTCCGTGATGTTCGTCGACCCGGCCCAGTACGCGGCCGTGGTCGCCGGGGCGCCCGGCCCGCGGTTCCCGCTGGCCGCGCTGTCGGGGTACACCGGCCAGTCGGGTGCGCTCGTCCCCGCGGTCGCCACCGCCGCCGCTGCTCAGCAGGTTGGCACGGCGCCGACCAGCGTCAACGTCGGGGGAACCAGTACCATCACGATCCGGCTGGTCGGACAGACCGGCGTCCCCGGCGTCCCCGGCGCCGTCGGCGTGGGCCCGGGCGTCACCGTGATCGTGCCAGCGCAGGCATCCAGCCCCATAGTGCCGAACGTAATGCTGGTCGCCGGGCCCGGGCTGGACGCGGCGCGGCTGAGCGCCGACGTCAGCCGTGCGCTGCCGGGCGCGTCGGTGACGTTCCGCGCCACGGCCCTCGCCGCGCTGACCACGGCACCGGTGCCGCAGGCGGCACAGACGGCCCTCACCCAGGGAATGGCCGCCGCGGCCGGCTTCGGCGCACTGGTCCTGCTGCTGTCGCTGTTGCTCACCGCCTGGACCCGCGACATGACGCTGGCCCGCCTGGCGACGATGGGGCTGCGGCGCTCGCAGGCCCAGTTGCTGCAGGCGACCGAGACACTTCCCCCGGTCGTGGCCGCCGCCATCGGCGGCGTCGCGTGTGCCTGGCTGCTCGTGCCGCTGGTCGGGTCGTCGCTGAACCTGGCGGCGTTTGCCGGGACCGGGTCGGCCGCCGTGGTCACTCCCGCCGTCGTCCCGCTGGTCGGTTCCGCTGCCGGGCTGATGGTGGCCGCGCTGCTCGTGCTGGCCGTTCAGGCCGTAATCACCTACCATCGCGGCAGCGCCAGGGCGCTGCGGATCAGTGACGAAGGAGGCCCAGGCATATGACCCAGCCTGCCGCGCCTATCCCGCAGGACCAGGTCCCCACCGGTGCGGACGGGATGATCGTCTGTGACCGGCTGGTCCGGATCTACTCCGGCAAGGGCATCGAAGTACAGGCTCTGCAAGGGCTGGATCTGCTGATCGCCGAGGGAGAGCTGACCGCGCTGATCGGCGCGGCGGGCAGCGGCAAATCCACGCTGATGAACATCCTGGCCGGGCTGGACACGCCGACGGCGGGGTCGGTATGGGTGGCTGGCCGCAACCTGGGCGCGATGACCGCCCAAGAGCGGCTGTCCTACCGGCGGAAAGTCGCCGGCTTCATCTGGCAGCAGACGTCGCGGAACCTGCTGCCCTACATGACCGCCCGGCAGAACGTGCTACTGCCGATGCGGCTGAGCGCGCTCGGCCGCCGCGAGCAGCGGCAGCGCGCCGGTCTCCTGCTCGACACCCTCGGCATAGCGCACTGCGCCGACCGGACCCCGGACCGCATGTCCGGCGGTGAGCAGCAGCGCGCCGCCATCGCCACGGCGCTCGCGAACCAGCCGAAGGTGCTGCTAGCCGACGAGCCCACCGGCGAGCTGGACTCCTCGACCGCCCGGGACGTGTTCACCGCCCTGCAGACCGCCAACACCGAGCTCGGTGCCACGGTGCTGGTGGTCACCCACGACCCGGCCGTGTCGTCGCAGGTTCGCCGGACGATCGCGATCAGGGACGGCAAGACGAGCAGCGAGACGATACGGCACGCGGCCACCGACGAACGGGGCGAGACCACAGTGCACGCACGCGAGTACGCCACGCTGGACCGCGCGGGCCGGATTCAGCTCCCGCGCGAGATGACCAGGCGCCTCGGAATGCGGAAGCGGGTCGAACTGCAAGAGGAGCCCGACCACATCGGCGTCTGGCCGGACCAGGCCGCCGATCAGGAACAAGAGTAACCGCCGCACACTGCACCGGCCTCTACACCGAGCTGGCCGCGAGGTGTCTGCCTAGTCACCGTAACCATGCTCGCCAGCCTTCTCCGGACCCGAAAGGATCGCCATGCCAGCTTCGGTTGGGTACCTCGTCATCGACACCACGGATGCGCAGCGGCTGGCTCCGTTCTGGTGCGCGCTGCTGGATGTGACGGTGGACACCACCATCGGGGAAGGCCAGTTTGTCGTGCTGTCCCGGACCAAGGACGGCCTCACCGTCGGCTTCCAGCAGGTGCCCGACGCCAAGTCCGGCAAGAACCGGCTGCACCCCGACCTGATCGTCGACGATCTCGACGCTGCCACCGCCGAGATCGAGGCGCTCGGCGGACACTGGCTCGAGCCCGGCCACACCCGCGAACTTGAGGGCTTCCGGTGGCGTCTCATGGCCGACCCCGAGGGCAACGAGTTCGACATCGACGTCCTGCCGCCCACGTGAAGCCCATCCGCTCGAGCGGCAGCTCCTGCCGTTCGTGATCGGGCGCCTGTTCCACACCGCCGGAGCCTGACCGGCAGATGCTTCGCGGCTGATTGGCGTGCCAAATTGACGTGGGCGGCGGAAAGACCGGCCGTTCGGGGCCGTCAGCGGCGTCAGGCGGATCGTCGCGGCTCCGGCGGTGGTCAACTCGGCCAGCGCCTGGCGGATCTGCGGCGCTCCCTGGTTCGGCCGGACCGCGATCAGCCATGCGACCGGCAGTGACGCCAGCCACTGCGTCAGCGTGCGCGAGGCGAAACCGCATCCGGCGTCCGCCCACTGCACGTCATCGAGGCACACCAGCAGCGGCTGCCGAAGCGCTGCCCGTTCCATCAGGGTCTGCACATCCTGCAGAAGCCAGAACGGCTCCTCGCGGGAGCTGTCGCGCGAGCCGAGCGCGTTCCGTTCGATCAATGATTCGGCGCCACCGAACAGCGCCTCCATCAGCACGGCCAGTTCGACGGAGCTGTGGCCTGGCTCCGCGGCACCGAGCCCGGTTCGGAACGAGAGCGCACGGGCGGTCGCCCGTGCCGAGGCCAGCAGCCTCGTCTTGCCCAGACCCGCAGCACCCTCAATGACCGCGACGCCGCCCACCCCGGCCCGGACGCGTTCCAGAAAACCGGTGATCATATGCAACTGCTCGTCGCGGCCCCGGATCGGGGATGCGCTCACGGTTGGGTCGCCAGCGCGGGAACCATGAGGAGTGGAGGTCATCGCGAGCTCCCTCGTCGCTGCGCTCCGAGGGTTGCGTGCACCGACGCATAACGAACATATTCGTGGCACGAGTCGTCCTGCGAGCCCAGAAGCGCCGGAATCATTTGCAGACCGTCCGGATTCCGCACCCGGCGGGGATGTTCTCTCGACGCTTCTGCGCACGGTTCACCTCGCCGGGCACGACGTCACGGAAACTGCCGCGGACCCACCGACGAGATGGGTACAGCGCGACGACATGGGCGCTGTCCACCTTGTCGAGGGAGGCGAAGCCAGCAGCACGGTCATCCATGACCCCAGTTGCCAACCAGTGCTCCTCGGTTAGGGTAATTATCTAGGTTTAGATTGTCGTCTCGGATTGTTTGCGGATCGGCCGGACCGATACCATCGGTCCGGCCGAGCCCGGCCATCGGGTGGAGGCCGGCCAGCACTCGCCCGCCAGAGGAAGAGCATGGACAACGATCCCCTGCCCGGCGACCACTCTGAGACCGAACGAATATCGACCGGGGAGCTCCCGCCCGATACTGACGTGCGAGCCCTCATCTCCGCCGGCTACGAGCGCTATCGCCATCTCGACGAGGGGGCCGTCGCCGACTATATTCCTGCCCTGGCGGCGGCGTCGCCCGGTGCCTTCGGCGTGTGTGTTGCCGGGGTTCGTGGGGGGCTCTTCTCGGTTGGCGACGCTGACCAGGAGTTCGCCATCGAGAGCATCTCCAAGCTTTTTGTCTTCGCGCTGGTTTGTCACACCTTCGGGCATGAGGAGGCGCGCCGGAAACTAGGCGTCAACAGCACCGGCCTGCCTTTCAACTCGGTGATGGCCATCGAGCTCAACGCCGATCGCACGATGAACCCGTTGGTCAATGCCGGTGCCATGGCCACCACCAGCCTGGTGCCGGGCACGACTGCTGACGAGAAATTCGAGAATATCGTCGCCGCGATGTCGCGATTCGCCGGGCGGCGACTGGTGATGGACGATGACGTGTACGAATCCGAGGCGGCGACCAACGACCGTAACCGGGGCATGGCCCACCTCCTCGACGGCTATGGCCGCATGTACTGCGACCCCGATCTCGCCACCGACGTCTACACCCGCCAGTGTTCTGTGCGGGTCACCGCGCGGGACCTTGCCGTGATGGGAGCCACACTGGCCAATGGCGGAGTGAATCCGGTAACCGGCGAGCAAGCCATCGAAAGCCGCTACTGCAAGCGAGTGCTGGCCGTGCTGGCCACGGCCGGCCTCTACGAGCATTCTGGCCAGTGGCTTTACGACGTGGGTCTCCCCGGTAAAAGCGGAGTCGCCGGAGGCATCGTGACCGTGTCGCCGGGCAAGGGGGGCCTCGGCACATTCTCCCCGCCGCTCGATGCGGCAGGCAACAGCGTGCGAGGGCAACGCATGACCAGGTACCTTTCAGAAGCGCTGGGGCTCAACCTGTTTGCCTCGGCTCCTACTGCCTGAGACCGCCGCCTAAGATCAGCCTGAGACTCTGGCCCGAGCGACGAGCTGCCGCGACCCCGCCCATTCGCGCTCCAGTCAACTGATCAAGCCCTGGCCTGCCCTGGCGGTCGCTAAGTCAATGATGGGAATAGCCGATTGTGTAGCCCCGCCCGCGCTGACGCAATCGATGCGGTGGCCGCGAGCCGGGACAGTTGCCGACGGGAAGATCGGTCCGGGCAGCCCCGGCTGGCCGGTGATCGCTGCCCGGACCGTGGGAAAGACATCGAGGTGCTGGTTCATGCCGGTGGCTGACAGGACCCGGGCTACCTCGGGTGATGGTGCGGCCAGGCGCAGGGATCCGCCGAGCAGCCGGGCGCGGCGGCCGCTGCCCACCAGGACGGCCAGGCCGCTGGCGTCCGCATGCTCTACCGCGGACAGGTCCAGGATCAGGTGGCTGGCGGCGCGGAGCAGGCTGAAGAGCTGCTCGCGCAGGGCCGGAGCTGACGCGATGCCGAGTTCCCCGCCGAGCGCCGCGATGACGTAGCCGCCGCGGTCTGTCCGAGAGGTAAGACTGAGGCTGGCTTCATGAGCCGCGGAGTGCGTCACGGCGCTTCCGATCACGTGAGCGGGGATAGGCCGAGTGACGCACGGCAACCCATGACGGCTGCGGGCCGCCCGCACGCGGGCCGGGACTACGCATGACAGGTGCAGCAATCGTGATGACCGCGCCGATGCCCATGAACTCCTCCGGTAGCCCCGGGAAGCTGGCCGCTGGTGGCGGCTGGCTCCGGTACCTGACGCTAGACTATACCCGCATAAAGAAACTAGCAAATATTTTCCGGAATCTGGTATCCTGTCAGGGTGGCGCGTTGGACCTTCCTGACTCGGCCCGAACGCCAGCGTGACGGCTTCGTAGTCACGACGCCTGATAACAGGCAAAAGAAGGGCGGCCGGGATGACCGGCGACGAGAACGACCTGCTCACCTTGTTCCGTGAACTGAACACCGAGAACCGCGCGCGGCTGCTGGATTCGGCCAGGCTCTACGCGTACCTGGAGCCGGTTCGCGCTCGGGCGGAGTTCTTCAGGCAGGCTGAGCGGGAAGCCGCTGAGCTGACCCGTGACCCCCGGCAGTGCGGCGAGTGGGTCTCCGACGACGCCTACGGGCGCAACGCGCGGTACTGCTCCCGGAAGGCCACCCGCGACGACGGGTACTGCACCCAGCATCATGACCGGCTGGAGCGGTGGCCAGGGCTCAAGGCGGAAAGGGAAGCCGGAGCCAGCGGCTGCCAGTGATTGAGCCAAAGCTGACCGCGCGATGGAGTCAGCGTGACGACCGTTACCCCCGCACCTGACCAGAGCGACGGCGAGGACGAGCCCGGCCTGCCTCGGCCTGGCCTCGATTGGACGCCAGATGGGCAGTGGCTCCCGGGACAGCCGCCCGGCGCAACATGCGTGGCACCGTGATCTCCATAGATCGGTTATGGCTTTTGTCTAACGACCTTCAATAGCGGGGGTTACCAGGTCTGGTCATCCGTCCCCTCTCCCTCTTCCCGTCTGCGTATTGCGTTCACGAGCTTGCGCCAGCCTTTTGCGATCTGCTGCCCCTTCCAAGCTTGCGCTTCCACCATCCCCGCCGCCGCCTGTCGGAGACGTGTTGGCGTCTCGGCCGCAGGGGCGGGCGCCTCAGCCTGACTCTCGTGCTCCCGATCGGGGTCGTCCTCGGCCGTGGTCAGCGGGTACATAACTTCCTCCTCGGCGGCGGGCCTCCTGTGCCCGCCACCCTTAAGGTTCGCCGTAAGGCACACCTCACCGCATCGGCCGAATGCCTTATCTCCGCCGCGCCACGGGCCTTAGGCGCGTTATGTAGGTTGATGTGCCTGTTCACATCGGGTTGCTGAGCTCGGTCAGCAGCAGGGTGTGGGCAGCGAGGACGGCAACGGTCCTAGTCAGAGGCGCGTAGTTGGTGGGTCGCCGTCTCTCTGAACCGTCGGCTCTCGCGCGGGGCGCTGCCCCGCACGTCCGCCCGGATTGCCGCTCCCGGCTGATCTACCGCACGCACCGCGCACGCCAGCGAGCTGAACCCGGTGGAACCGGTCTGGTCGAACCTTAAGAGATCGCTGGCCAATCTCACCAAGCACGACATCGATGAGCTGACCGCATTGGTCAAGGCCAGGCTCCGGCGGATGCAGTACCAGCCCGGCTTGCTCGAGGGCTTCCTCGCCAAGCCCGGCCTCGACCCCGCGCCCCTTCAATAACCCTCACAATTGAAGATCGTTAGGTGTCGGTAAGGCCAGTCGGGAGGCTCGCCTGATTGCCGGGATCGGGGGCGGGCGGTGCCTCGTCGGGCGGGGGAGGCTTGATCCGCTGGAGGTAGACCTCGTAGGCGGCGAGCAGCACGCCGATGATGAGGAAGCTGACCCATGACACGCTCACGATCAGGAGCAGGATCCCGGCGACGACAGCGCCTGCCAGCTGGAGGCCAGCCGCATGCGAACCCATCCAGGTGACCGCCTGACCGTGGCGGCCGCCGCTCCTTGCTCCGGCGATGCTGCGCCCGGCCTGCTTCACCCAGGAGCGCATGGCCACTGCCCACCGGTACGGTCCGCACAGCACGGCGATGACCAGGACGACCAGGGCCACGGCCAGGACCCAGGCGGTGAGGACGAAGAATCCGTGCAGCAGATCACCGAGAACACTCAAGGCGACCTGGGGGTTGTGAGCAGCGTTGGCCAGCACGCTTTGCTCGTGGAGGACGCCGCGCCTCTCGATGATCATCAGCAGGGATACGCCCACCGCCAGCTGGAGCACGGTCCTGCGGCGGTTTACCGACAGCCACAAGCTGAGGGCGATCAGCACGATCGTAACCAGCGGCAGGATGAGGGTCAGCCCGTCGAAGTCCTTCACCAACTGTCGCACGGTGGCCAGGTCGCTGGACCGGACCAGGGTGATCTCGCCGAAGTTGCTGGGCAGCGGGACTCCCAGCGCCTGGGACAGCTTGTTTACTGCCTGCTGGGGCGGGTCGGCGCTGGTGATGGTGGGCAGCGTCACGGGCTTGCCCGCCAGGTCAGAGGCCAGGCCCGACACCTTCCCCAGAGCCTGGTTGATCAGGGGAACGGTGTTCAGGACGATGTAGCCGTCAGAGGTGGACAGAACCGGCGTCTTCTGGCCGTGCAACACCGCCACCAGCTGGCGGTGGGTGACGGTCAGCGCCGCGGTCCAGATGGCCTGGAACTGAGGGGACATCAGCACTTTCGCCAGCTCGCCGGCCACGTAGCCCTTGGTGGCGTTGGTGATGGGGACGGCCGCGAAACTGGCCTTGGGAGGCAGGGCATCCCGCAGCCGGGCCTGGAGATTGAGCTCGGTAAACAGCTCGTCCGTGGCGCGTGCGGCCACGCCGGAGGCCACGACTGGATCCTGGAAGACGGGCCCGACCGTGCCGACGAACGTGCCGGTGTCGAGCAGGGTCCGGTGCGCCCATACCACCGTGGTGGACAGCAGCACCAGGAGGCAGGAAAGCGCGACCAGCAAGGCGACGATGCTTCTGCGGATACGACGCCGACGCGGCTTGATGATTCGTTCAGGCTCGCTCGGGGGAGCGTCGCCCCCGGCCTGGCTGCCGGCGAGATCTGCCCCAGTGGGAGCACCCTCTTCGCGAGGCTGGATCGAGGCTGTCATCAGCATTCCGTTCGTTGGCCCAAGCTGAGCTGCCGCGACGCGGAAATCTCGCGTGCCCTCTCCAACTTAGTTGGACGGTCGCCGCGGCAGCATCACCTTCCGGGGGTGATGTAGCACGCGGCAAAGCGGTATTTATCGGACAATAAGGTTCGTGTCCCGAAACTGACCTATGCCTAAGCTTGGCTTCCGCCGCGGGCAGGGCTGGGACCACGGAATGTAGGTGGTAACCCGGAGCTAGGTGACGATGTAGTAAATGCTGTTCCCGACCAGCCAGAAGCCGAGGACCAGCGACACGATGATGATGACCTGGTCGGTATGGGTATCGATCCAGTGCCGCAGCCGGGCGAGGAACGCCTGCGCGGGCTGGGGGCGGAAGCCCGCGTAGATCTCCATGGCCAGGAACGCGGCGGTGGCGATGACGCAGAACAGCGCGAGCGCGAGGTAGCTCTGCCAGGAGGCGAGCTTGGCCTCGACGATGACCGAGACGCCGGCGGCGACCAGGGCCCACGGCTGGGTGAGCGGGGCGAGCCCGATGGCGTACCAGGGCGTCATGTTGTCGATGCCGGTCTGCCACTTGGGGGGCTTTTTCGGCGGTTTGGGCTTGCCCATCTTCTTGTACTGCCGGATGCCGATCACCGTCAGCCCGACGCCGATAGCGAGCTTGGCGGCGAGGGCGGCCAGCGAGGGCGCCGTGCTGGGCTTGGGCGGATTGTTCCCGGTGACCAGCACCGTGAACGCGATCACGATCGCCAGCGACAACAGCCAGCCGAAGATGAACGCGGCGCCCTTGCGCACGCCGCCCTTGGACGCGAGAACAAGGATGAACGCGGTCAGCGGAATGGGTTCGAGCGTGATCACCAAGCCGATGAGCACGAGGTTCAAGACGATCATCTGCGTTCCGATCTGCTGGCCGCGCCGGTGCCGCGGAGCGCCTTAACCGGCGGCAAGACCGCTAGCGGGCAACCCGTCACCAGCTCGGCCTGCAACCTTCTGCTGGAGTCCATGCCGGGCTCGTCGCCGGCTGCGGGCGCACTGCTCATCGAGCTGCCCGGCTCGGGCAGGGCTTGCTGGATCTCATCTTCTTGCTCCTTGCTGAGCTCGGTCTGGAGTTGTCTGTCCCGCCAGCACCGGCACCCCAAGGTGCCCGGTACGGCGGCATCGGACACGGATGTGATGGGCGCAGCCTGCGTGACATCAGATCAGGTCAAGCTGGCGGGCTCGGCGGACCGCCTCGCTGCGGCGGGTGGTCGCCAGCTTGCGGTAAATGTGGGTGAGGTGCGTCTTGACCGTGTTGACGGAGATGTGCATTTCGCTGGCAGCCTCGGCGCTGCTGAGCAGGCGTGAGGCGTGTCGCAGCACCTCGCGCTCGCGTTCGGTGAGCGGCTCGACGACAAGAATGGGGGCCTGATCAGGGACGCCCTGTGGAAGAAGCCGATCGGGGCACGAGGTCGGTGCGAGCAGGCTCCGGTGGGCGTGGGCTAGTTCAGGGTCACGCCGCAGCACCGGCCCTATCCAGCCACGTTCCAACGCGAACGGCAGCCTGAGCTGCTCGCGTTTGGCCAGCTGCAGCGCGGCAGCCAGTGATTGGCGACCTCGCACCCGGTCACCGCTGGTGTACCTGAGCCGCGCGTCAATCAGCCGCGCTTGCAGGCGCACCAGTTCGGGCACCCCGCCACGGGTCGCTAGCGCGGGTGTGAGCGCACGCCTGGCGTTCTGGCCGTCTCCGGCAGCTGCCCACGTGTACGCGAGGGCGACCGCCGCCTCCGGCGACGTGTCGCTGCCGGCGCGCTCGGCTGCGGCGAGTGCTGCCGGGGTGTCGCCCGCGGCCGCGTACGCACGCGACTCAGCCAGGCTTAGCCATTGGTCGAGCCGGGCCGGAACGGACCACCCGGATCGTGCTCTGGCGATAATCTGCCCGGCCGCTGCGGCGTGTCCCTTGGCCAAAGCAGCATACGCCGCCGCCAGCCAGGCCACCGCCCCGATCAGCCTGTCCGGGGTCACACCCAGGGCGGCGCCTGCCTGCTTGAGCCGGTTGTCTGCCTCACGCAGCTCATTGTGTTCCAGGTGCACCCAGGCGAGTGCGACGAGTGCCGCAGGGTTGGGATGCGGGACCGGCGGGCGCGGCTCACCGACGGTAGGGGCCGCGGTCGCCTGGGCGGCCAATGTTGCCGCGCGGCCTAGCCGGCCGCGCAAAGCCTCCACCAGCGAGAGGGATGCGAGGCAGTCGGCTCGTTCGTCCTCCTCGCCCGGCGCGGTCGCGGCGGCCACCCCCGAATCGAGGGTCCGGGCCGCCAGGTCGAGATGACCTGACCACAACTCGACAGCTCCGCGGCCGGACAGCACGCGGGCCTGGATTTTGCGGTGCCGGCCGAGATTGTCGTCCGGCACTGTGCCGACCAGCGCCTCCGCGCGGACAACGGCCGCTGCCGCCGTCGTAAGGTCCCCCGTGCGAAGGCCAGAGGTAAGGCGGATAATCGCGGCGGCCAGCCGGGACGTGATTTCCTGATCGGCGGGAAGACGCGCGAGGATGCCATCAGCGACATCCAGCGCGGCCGTGCTCGATTCATGCCGACCAGCGGACAACGCAACCGCGGCGCAAACCAGATGTGGCTGAGGTCCGGTCCAGGCTAGGCCGTGCGGCATGCTCCCGAACTCACCGGCCAGGGACGGGCTGCCCCGCGACTGGATGATCTCACTGATCGCCAGCCCGTCGATGACCATACCGGAGGCGAGCTGCCAGTCACCGGCTTCAGCAGCATGCCGTACCGCGTCGGTCAGCCGGCCGTTCCGCTCGTACCACAGGGCAGCTCGCCGGTGCAAAGAGGAAACCCGGCCTGGATGCTCGCGGTCGAGCTTCAAGCGCAGCATCTCGGCGAACAACGTATGGTAGCGGTACCATCCCGGCCCGGCCGGCTGGACAAACGCGTTCGCACGCGCCAGGGCCGGCAGGATGCTCCCGGCCTGATCATTGCCGGTCAGTTCGCTGGCGGCCTCGGCGCTGACGCGATCGAGGATGGACGTGCTCAGCAGGACGTCGCGGACCGCGGGCGGCTGGAGGTTGAGGACCTGCTCCGCCAGGTAGCCGGTCAGGGTGCTGTCGTCGGTAATCAGCTCCTTGACGAATTGGTCAGGGTCGGGATGGGTGCCCATCGAAATCGCGGCCAGGCGCAGGCCGGCGGCCCAGCCCTCGGTCCGCCGGGTGAGGCATTCCAGCGAGTCCGCCGTCAGCGTGCAGCCGTGCCGGGCCATGAGCTCCCCGGCTTCGGCGACGGTGAAAGCGAGGTCGCTGGCCCGAATCTCGGTCAGCTCACAGGCCAGCCGGTGGCGGTGCAGCGGCAGCAGCGGATCCATCCGCGCGGCAACCAGCAGGCGCAGGCTCGACCCCGTGTTCCGCATGACGTAGTCAAGCCCGTCTAGCGCCGCGGGGTCGGTCAGCAGATGCAGGTCATCGAGGACCAGCGTCACCGGCGGGTCCTGGGCCGCCAGTGCCGCCGCCAGCCACAGCAAGAAGACGTGGCCGGCATCTCGCCCCCGCGCGGACGGCAACGCCTCCGGGACGGCAACGCCGGACCGGCGCAGCGCCGCGACGACGTAGGCCCAGAAGACCCCGGGCCGGTTGTCGAACTGATCAAGCGTGACCCAGGCCACCGTCCCGGGTTCGGCTGCCGCCCACAACGACAGGGCCATCGTCTTGCCCGAGCCCGCAGGGGCGGTGACCAAAGTCAGCGGGCACCACCGCATGCCCTCGGCGATCAGCTTGGTGATCCGCGGCCGTGTCAGCGTCCAGTCCGGCACGGCCGGCGCGGTGATCTTAGCTGCCACGATCGGAACGCCGGCGTACACCGTCGGCCTTCTGGCGCGGGTCGCCACCTGTTTGGCAACTTGGGTCGCCATCGGGACCTCCCGGCTCCCTCCCGGCCAGTGATCTGATGGTCGCTGGCACGGCATATGCCCGATCCTGTTGGAGTCGCCTGGGTGCGTCATACCCTTCTGAGGGTGATTCCCCGCCAGCCTGCGCGGCCTTGGCAGTCACGGCAGCGTTGCGCGGGGCATGCGGGCCTTACAGCAAGGGCCGGGCTTTGCCGCCGGACGGGCGCCGATGGGGTGCGCCTGCTGCATTGAGGACGCTGCGCCCGAAGGCCCTAGCTGATCCGGCGCACTCTTGGGCGTTCGCGGGTGTTGCCGACGGCCGGCTGGCATCAGCTCAGCCGGATCAGGCCGCTGATGGCCAGGTAGCCGCCCAGGAGCAGGGCGATGGTGGCCATGAGCTGCAGGGCGTGGCTGAGCAGCCAGTCCTGGCTGTGCTTGAGCAGCGCCTTGATGGCCTCGGGCCTGAGCTCCAGGAACGCGAACGGGATGATGATCAGCAAGAAGTCGATGATGACGAAGATGACGACGGCGAGGACCTGGATGGCGGTCGAGGATTTCCCGGTGACCAGGTTATGCAGCGCCGTGAGGTAGGTGGCGCCGGGGATACCGATCAGCGCGCCGACGAGCATGGCGAGCCCGAGCCGGGGCTCACTGAGCATCCGCTGCGCCCAGCTGTCCTTCTTTTCCGGCTTGTCCGGCGGCCCGTCCCCGGCCGGGACCGGTGTCTTGCGCCGGCCGTGCAGGCGGCCCGTGGCGAGCAGCGCGCCGGCTGCGAGCAGGAAGAGGCCGAGGGTCAGGTCGACGCCCGCGCTCACCTTGCCCTGGGCCTTGATGGCATCGGCGTGGAAGACCAGCACGTCCAGCAGGCCGATCGTCGTGGCCACGGTCATGCCGCCGAGCAGCAGGCACAAGAACATCGCCCGCGGCCGCCGGTTCTCGATGAGCAGCAGATCCAGGGCCAGCAGCTTCGGGTTCAGCGCCGAGAGGAACGCCAGGGCAAAGAACTCGGCGTTCATCTGCGGTCAGCTAGCATCGGCTTCGATCGAGGCGATGATCGCCTGCACGGGAATACATCCGCCGGCGATCAGCTGACCGCCCGAACGCCGCACCGCCGAGGCGAAGGGCGCCGCCCACAAATTCTCCCAGATGAGCACTCCAGCCGTGCTGCCCGGCTCCATCGCGGCGGCGAGGCGCTTGACGTCGTCCGGGACCAGCAGTTCCGCCCGCTCGGCCTCGAGCACTTGCAGCTCGCCGAGTTCCCTGCCATCAGACAGCCCCGTCGCATCGACGGTACCGTCCGCATCCTTGGTGAGGATCAGTACATCGATCACGCGGATGGTGCCGGAGTCGACCATCGCTCGCAGCTCTGCCGCCATGTCACCGGTGAAGCTGCTCGCTCCCGCTGGGAGCTCGACGACAACGTAGTCAACGGGTCCTAGTTCATCCAGGGGTACCTCGGCCAGCATCATTTCGTTCTCTTGACCTGAATTGAGCTTTCGGCCGTCGGACGTCTCATCGCGGACGTCAGCCGAGGGCAGGACGCTTACGTCGATCAGTTCAAGGCCGAAGCTGACGATCCGCTGCAGTAGTCCGTGGAGGGCGCCCTGATCTGCGAGCTGGAGATGAAGCGTAGTTGTGCTCGGGCCCACGCTGATCTCGCAGTCGTCGAATTCTGCCTGCAGGACGGTACCCGCCTGGCCGACGAAAGTGATCTCGTATGTTCGTGATGGCACTGGTTTGGCGCCTCGCAGCCTGCTCCTGATCACGCGTGGTCCGAGTATGCATGGCTAGCGCGGCTGCGTCCTCGCCTTTTGAGGGTGAGCTGCTGTCCATGGCCACGGTCGGGCCGACAGGCGTGTGCCGACGCACTTCCGTGTGCCGACGCACTTCCGTGAGCCGACGCACTTCCGTGAAGAGAGCTTGCTTAACCGTGTATTACGCTGCGAGAATGAGGCCTTGTCGTGCTGCTCCAGACCCTGGCAGCTTTACGCGCGCACTATTGGCTTGAGGTATGAGTGAGCCGCGAAGACCGCCATCCGCCATCCGGCAGCCGATCGGTCGGCCTTTCGGGAGCTGTTCCTGCAGGGCCAGGGCTGCGTCATGACCGCGACCCAGGCCAGAGCTCTGACATTCCGGATGCCGGGATCTTCACGCCGGTAGTTTCCGCGTCGGCCGTAGGCGGGACGGCGGGGGACGGCGGGGCGCCGCAAGCGACGGGAGAGCGGGGCGCCCCGCACACCGCGCGGTTCGCGCTGACGAAGTTCCGCCCTACGACGCTGCCCACCACGCTGCTTACCAGGCCGACGTTGCTTGGACGGCTGGAGGCGGGAGCCAGCCAGCGGCTGACGGTGGTGGTCGGATCGGCTGGTGCCGGCAAGAGCGTGCTGTTGTCGAGCTGGGCGGCCACGCGAGATCGCGGAGCGACGTCCTGGCTTTCGTGCGATGAGGCCGACGCGGACCCGGTCCGTTTCTGGACGGGGTTCATCGAGGCTCCCCGGGCGGTGGCGCCGGGGTTCGGCGCCGATGCGGCTGAGCTGCTCGCGATGGACGGCGTGATGTCCGCCGACGTGACGGCCTCGATCGCGAACGATGCTGCGAGGCTGCCCGCCGGATCGGTGATCGTTGTCGATGACTTCCACGCGGCGGCTGGGGCCGCCAGGAGCATGACCGATCTGGTGGAACGCTGGCCAGCCAGGACCGCGCAGCTCGTGCTGGCCGGCCGCGTCGACCCGCCAGTGCGGCTGCACCGGCTACGGCTGTCCGGCGAGCTATGCGAGCTTCGTAACAGCGACCTGTATCTCTCGTTGTCCGAGAGCGGCACCCTGCTCGAGAACTTCGGTGTCCGGGTCGCCCCCGGTGAGCTCGCGCTCTTGCACGGACGAAGTGAGGGGTGGGTCGCGGCGCTGCAGATGGCCGCGCTGACGCTCCGGACCACTAAAGACCCGGCGCAGATTGCGCGCGCGCTGGATGTCCGAAGTCATGCGATCGCCGAATACTTCATCGGTGAAGTCCTCGAGCAGCAGCCACCAGAGGTGGCCAGCTTCATGCTGGAGACTTCTGTCCTGGACGAGCTGACCGCCGATGCCTGCGCAGCGGTCACGGGCAGGCAGGACGCGGCGGCGCTGCTGCGCAGCATCGAGGCGGCCAATCTGTTCATCGTGGCGCTCGATGATGACCGGACGAGTTACCGGTATCACCATCTGGTGCGCGAGGTGCTGCGCGTGCAGCTGCGTGCCATGGACCGCGGGCGGGAGCTCACGCTGCAGCTCCGGGTAGCCGAGTGGCTGGAGTCCACGGGCGACACGCGCGGAGCGACCCGCTATTTCCTCGCGGCCGGGCAGGCCGACCGGGCCCTGAGCCTGCTGCAGGAGCGGGTGGCGGCCGACTTGTTTCATGATCCGGTGGCGCCGGCGGCGCTGGACCTCAGCACGGTTGACCCGTCGCTGCTGACGGATGTTCCCGAGCGGCTGCTGGCCCTCGCGGCCGACCTGCTGCTGTGGGGCGACTCGGTTCGCGGCGGTCAGTACCTGGACCTGCTGGAGCGCTCCCGCCCAGCGATCCCGCCGGACTCGCGGCTGGCGTCCCGGCTGGCCGTGATGCGATCACTGCGCTGCGCGCTCTCCGGTGAGGCGACCGAGGCCGTGCGCCATGCCCTTGGGGCGCGGAGCATCGAAGGGCGGACCCTGCTCGGGGATGAGTGGGGTTTCGGCGTGCCGCTGATTCTGCTGCGTGCCTACACCTGGCTGGAGGACTTCGCGGCGGTCGACCGCGAGGCGGCCGCGGCGCAGGCGATGCCCTCGGTCGCCGAGTCGGCCAGGCTGGTGGATATGCGGGGTGCGCAGGCGCTCGCGTGGTTCGAAGTCGGCCGCCTGGCCGAGGCCGCCGAGGCCGCCAGGGCCGCCGATGCCGACGCGAGGCGCCTGGGATTCGAGCAACATCCCTTCGCCGTGGACTACCTGCGCGTCCTGGCGGGCACCGCGCTTGAGCAGCGGGATTTCGACACAGCGGAGCATCTCACCGAGCGTGCGCTGTCGATATCTGAGCGCCTCCGGCCCGCCTTCGAGTTCCTCACCCTGCTCGACCGGGCCCGGATCTGGGCTGCCCGCGGGCAGATCCACGATGCGCTGGCAACGGTCGACGCGGCGCGCCTGGTCCTGGCCGGGACGAAATCGGTGCTGCTGACACGAGCCGACGAACTCGAGGCACTGCTGCGCCTGGCGCTCGGCGACCTGCGCTCGGCCGCCGCACTGGCGAGCGGGCTTCCCGCCACCCGGCGCAGCCTGCTGCTGGCCAGGATCGCGCTCGCCGCCAGCGATCACCGCGCCGCAGTGGAACACCTGGACATCTCGTCACTGGGGGATCTGACGCCGCGAGCCACGCTGGTACGCCAGGTCCTCCTGGCCGCCGCCGCGATCGAACGCGGCGACCCTGAAGCGGCCGGCATCGTCGGCGGCGTGCTCCAGGCAGCACGCCACGAAGGCTTCCTCAATACGGTCGTGACGACCGTGCCCCAGGTGACGCGCTACCTGGTCGAGCACTCGGCCTACGCGCTGCCCGACCCGTTCCTGGAACGGATCACCGGCGCGGCCCTGCAAGTCCGCGCCACCCAGCCCGGGCGATCCGGTCGCATTCTCACCGCGCCGCTGACCGATGCGGAGCTGCGGGTCCTGAAACTGCTACCGACCACCAGCTACGTACAGATGGGCGCCACTCTTTACGTCTCCGTCAACACGGTGAAGACCCACCTGCGGTCGATCTACCAGAAGCTCGGAGCGTCCTCGCGTCCGGAAGCGATTCAGCGAGCCGTGGAACTGCGGCTGCTCTGAGACCGTCCCGCACGGGGAAGATGAGCGTTTCGGTGCCCCCGGTCTGCGGGATCATCCTCAAAGGGTGATGCCGGCCGTCGCTGCCTGGCCCAGATTCGGTCTCAGGAACAGCGCTGCGACGTCCAGGAACGCGTCCATACGAATGCGGGTTGACGACCTGACTGGTGTGAGCACACGGGCGGAGCTATCCGCGGCGGGCACCGGCCGGCGATGTCACGGGCTGCAATACCGGAGGGAGTTGCCATGACGGTGACGGCTGATCGTGCCGCAGCCAGGAAATCTGATGCTGCGGCCAGGAAATCAGGTACGCCCGGTACGGGGGCTTCTGGTCGCCGGGCGGCACAGTCTGCTGCGGTGGAGCATCTGAGCCGGGCGGACCGGGCGGCGTTGGGGAAGGACGCCCGGGCGGTGGCCCCGCTGGAATCGCATGGCGAGTTCAGCCCGGGCCGGGGGCGGGATCCGGTCGGGCTGCTGCTGGGCCAGGCGGCGTCCCGGGTGCCGGAGCTGGTGCCGCTGCGGCACGGGCGGATGCTGGTGTCCCCGTTCACCTTCTACCGCGGCGCGGCGCTGCCGATGGCCGCGGACCTGGCCGGCACGCCCGCCTCGGGGTTGCGGGTGCAGCTGTGCGGGGACGCGCACCTGTCCAACTTCGGCGCGTTCGCCTCCCCGGAGCGGCGGCTGGTCTTCGACGTCAACGACTTCGATGAGACCCTGCCCGGGCCGTTCGAGTGGGACGTCAAGCGGCTGGCCGCGAGCCTGGCCGTGGCCGGGCGGGACAGCGGGTTCCCGGCCAAGGCCCGCCGCAAGATCGCGCTGGCGGCGGCCGAGGGTTACCGCACCGCGATGCAGGGGTTCGCGAACCAGCCGTTCCTGGACGTGTGGTACGCGCACCTGGACATCGAGCCGGCCATCGCCGAATTCAGGTCCCAGGTCAAGGCCAAGAGGTTCAAGCTCGCCGAGACGCTGCTGGCCAAGGCGCACACCGCCGACAGCACCAAGGCGCTGGGCAAGCTGACTACCATGGTCGACGGGCAGCGGCGGATCATCAGCACCCCGCCGACGATCGTCCCGGTCGAGGAGGTCTTCGCCGGCCTGCAGGCCGACGCGATCTACGACCTGATCCGCGTCGTGCTGGGCAAGTACCGGCGCACCCTGCAGTCCGACCGGCGGCACCTGCTCGAGCAGTTCACCTTGGTCCAGGTGGCCCGCAAGGTCGTCGGGGTCGGCAGCGTCGGCACCCGCGCCTGGATCGTGCTGATGGATGCCGCCGACGGGGTCGAGCCGCTGTTCCTGCAGGCCAAGGAAGCCCAGCCGTCGGTCCTGGCGGAATATGCCGGGCGCAGCCGGTACAACAACCAGGGCGAGCGGGTCGTGGCCGGGCAGCACCTGCAGCAGGCCCAGAGCGACATCTTCCTGGGCTGGACCCGCGTCACCAACCCCGAAGACGGAGTCGACCGGGACTTCTACGTCCGCCAGCTGAAGGACTGGAAGTTCTCCGTGCCGATCGAGCTGATGCTCCCGCAGGGCATGACGTTGTACGCCCGGCTGTGCGGGTGGACCCTGGCCCGGGCGCACGCCCGCTCTGGCGACCGCATCGCCCTGGCCGCCTACCTCGGCGGGTCAGACAAGTTCGACCAGGCCATCGCCGACTTCGCCGAAACCTACGCCGACCAGAACGAACTCGACTACGCCGCGCTCCAGGCCGCCGTGAAGAACGGCAAAGCCGAAGCCATCAGCGAAATCTAAGGCGACAGCCGGTCCCGGGAAGCCTGGCAACGGCACTGGCGTACATCGTCGGGACCGGCGTTCCAGCGCAGGCAGTACCGCCTGGCCCTCGCTCCCAGCGCCAACCTCCTTTAAGGGACGCCGCGTTTCCGGAGCGGGAGGTGCTTCTTGGCCTCTTCGTAGAGGTCGGCGGGGAGCGGACCCCTCTGTGCGACGGCGATGTTGCTGGCCAGGTGGGCCGGGTTCGCCGTGCCGACGATCGTGGTCGACAGGCCGGGGTGGCTGAGCGTGAAGCGCAGGACGAACTCCATGTTGCTCATGCCCGCCTCGCTCAGGAGGTCGGCGATGCCCGAGGTCTCCCAGTTCCGCTGGCCTACGCCGGGGTCCTGGCTAAGCGGACCGGTCCGCCAGTTCTTGTCCGCCGACGCGGCACCGCGCGCCGCGCCGCCGCGGATGAACGTACCCGCGCCCGCGTCGGCAGCCCCGGTGATGAGTTCCTCGTGATCGCGCTGGACCGCCGAGTACGGGATCTGGAAAACGTCGAAGACGCCCATCGCGATGTGATCGGGCAGATGCGGCAGGATGCCTGACATGCCGATGAAGCGGACCTTACCTTCGCCCTGGAGGTCCCTGAGCGTCTCGACCGTGTGGTTCTCCTCGAGCGTCGCCTTGGCCGGTGACATGTGCACCTGGACCAGGTCGAGGTAGTCGGTGCGCAGGCGCCGCAGCGACTGCTCGACGTCGGCGCGGACATTCCCGGAGCTGTAGTCGTGCGGGTAGGGCGGAGGCGCGTCGGCCGGGGACTCGAGCGGGCATCCGCATTTGGAGGCGAGGAAGAACTCATCCCGGCGGTGGCCGATGTAACTGCCGATCAGCTCCTCGCTGCGGCCGTAGTCGGGTGAGGTGTCGATCAGGTTGATGCCGCCGTCCAGGACCGCGTTCAGCAGGCGGCCGGCCTCCTCGTCCGCAATCTCGGGGCCGCGCGGCCGGCCTCTCAGCTCCATGGCGCCGTAGCCGAGAATGGTCACGTCCGCGCCGGTACGCCCGAGGGTTCGTGTCATGATCGCCATGTCTTCCAACGCTATCCCGGAGGATCCCTGGCGGGATGCGGAGCCGCGAGCCGTCCCGTATCCAGAGACGGGCGGGCGGTGGAGCGCGCGCTGGATCTAGCCGAGCCCGACCGCGCGCTGTTGTGGGTTCCTGCTGCATCCAGCGCCGCCACTGCGGGATCGGGTCGCGGTCGTAGAGCGCCCACTTGTACCAGGTGTCTGCGGCGGCGAAGAGGCGAAGCAGGGATTCGTGCCAGCCGGCGTAGCGCTCGAGCACCTCCTCGCGGGTGCACTCGGCGATCCAGGACTCGTGACGGTAGCCCTCATCGTCGTAGTGGCAGACGACGTTGATCAGCTCCTCGCCTCGCAGCGGGTACAGGACGATCGTGCCGTGCGGGCCAAACCACTGGGCGCCTTCGGTACCGGGCCGGGCGCCGCGGACGGCTCCGGCCCGGACGACGCTGCGGTAACAGATCTTCCCGGTGAACCGGGGAGCGTCCGGGCCGAACAACGAGGCACGCACCGGTGAGCGGATTCCGTCGGCGCCAACGATGATGTCGGCCTCGATCTCGCTGCCGTCCGCAAAGCGCGCGACCGCGACGTCACCGTCGGGTTGCACCTGCGTGCAGCGCTTGCCCAGAGTTACCATGTCGGCCGGCAACGCATCAGCGAGCACGCCGAGGAGATCGGCCCGGTGTACGGTCGCGCCCTCCGTACCGAACGAGGCCGCTTGCTGTTGCCGGCTCGTCTTGGCGATCACCCGGCCCGTCTTCCAGTTACGCATGACCTGCCACTGCGACCGTCCCGCAACCTGCCGGACGCTATCCTCCACGCCGATGGCGCGCAGCACCTTCATCGCGTTGGGGTGCAGGGCAACGCCGGCTCCGATCTCCTTGAGCTCGGCGGCCGCCTCGAAGACCGCCACCTCGATCCCCGCCCGCGACAGCGCGTTCGCCGCTGTCAGTCCGCCGATGCCTCCCCCGATGATCGCGACACGTGTCACAGGACAGCCCTTCCCGCGGTGGACGTCCGCAGCCGCAGCGTGGCCCGGACACACAACGGAGCTCCCACTTGCGAGCTGTCGAGCCTGGCCAGGAGCTCTCGATCGCCGCTTCGGGTGGGCCCGCACCACGAACACGCACAATACCGCCGCCACCGCCACGGTAGCCAGCCTCGGCCAGCGGCGCCACGCTCATCGACAGGCCAGCCAGCATGACCCTAGGCGCGGCCGATGCGAGAGCACGCCGAAGCGGTGCCCGGCATCACCGTCGCGCGGGCGGGGCCTGACGCGCGGGCGGCGCCTGACGGCGGCTCGAGCAGGCTGAGGTACGGCATGCGCGAGTCGGGCAGACCGCGCCGCTTCAGATCGCAGACACAGCGCCGCGGCAATTCATCGTGCGGCGCGGCGACGATGACGATCACGTCGCGCAGCTCGGGCGGGTCCAGGGACCTGATCGTCGCGCCCGGCAGCGGGGTCAGCGCGGAGAACGGCACGAGCGGTTCGGCGATCAGCTCGGCCCGGGGCCGCGACCACTATGATCTCCTCGCGGCCGAGCACCTCGAGGTGCTGGTCGGTCCGCGTCGGCCTCGGCCCGACGGTGAGGTCCGTCCCTCCGGCCAGCAGGACGTCCAGCATCCGGTCCGCGCTGGTGTATTCCTTCAGGTCCAGCCCCGCCCGCGGACCGGTACCCGGCAGGCGGATAGCGGACCGCGCCAGTCACCTGGCGAGCTTGGGCGGCCGAATCCACGTTCGGCACGATGACCCCTGCACAGCCCAAGTCCAGAGCCCGTCCGATATCAGCGGTATGCGCATGCCGGACCCGGGCGACGGGCGTCGCCCCCGCCAGCCGGATCGCGCTGGTCATCGCGGGCAGGTCAGCTTCGGCGGCCCCGCCATGCTGCAGGTCGATCACCATGTAATCCAGGCCCGCGGCGGCCAGCAGCCGCACGCTCAGCGGCGACGGGATCACCGACCAGGCGCCGTACAAAGGCTCACGGGCGACGAGCCGGGAACGGAAGGTGGCGGCCATTGGCATGGGGCCAGCGAACCATAACCGCCCGCCCGGCCCGACGGCAGGGCTGGGAAGCCAGGGAAGCCCACGCCGAACCCGGCAGACGGGGGCCTGGCCGCGGACCCGGTCACCGCGGTCGAGCCCTTAGCGGACCTGGTTCAGCCCCCTGATCGCGCCGACGAGGCCGCCGACGGTGATCAGGGCGGGCCGGGACAGCGGCAGCAGGATCCGCAGGAAGAACCAGCTCCGGGTGGCGCCGTGCACGATCGCCGCGTCCTCCAGCTCGCCGGGGAGGGCGCGCAGGCGGCCGTAGCGGTCGTCCCAGGCGGCGGCGGAGTCGGCGGAAGCTAGCCTCAGTCGCGCTGGCTTACCCATACCGAAACGTGGGCAGGCTCCAGGGCCTGGTGCACGACACCGGCCAGGTCGGCCTGGACCGCGTCCAGGTCGACGGCGTCTTTCAGCCGCGCCGCGAATGCCGCCACGGTCTTGTCGGCGTCATAGCGGGTCCGGTTGAACCGCCGGTCCACCGCCCGCTGCACCCGCTGCCTCAGCGGATTGAACAATGCTGCCGCCGCGAGCGTGGCGGCGGCCACCGCCACCGGAGTGCGGAGCTGGAACACCTGGGTGGCCAGCAGGACCAGTCCCGTGTACACCCCGATCAGCAGGCCCGTCACGATCGCGTACGACAGGGTCCGGGAGATAATCCGGTCGATGTCATACAGCCGGTACTTCAAGATGGCCACGGCCATGCTCGCCGGAAGCGCCGCCGCGCCGAGCCCGAGCAGAAAGCCGAGAATCAGCTGGACCTGAGGCAGATGCGGGTAGAGCGCCAGGATCGGCTGAAAGATGACCTGGGAGAGGACAAGGACGGCGGCGCCGCTCAGCAGCCACTTCAGCTGCTGGCGCCGCTCTCCCGACGAGCGCCGCCAGCTCAGCACCTGTGCAGCGACGAATGACAGCAAGAGGGCGGCGAGCACCGGGAAGATCGGCCAGTAGAAGGTCGCCGACGAAATGGCCGTGAGACCCCCGCCTGAGTCGACGCGGACATGGCGCGCGGCAAGGGCGGTAGCCGCGATCGCATACGTGCCCCCGGCGTAGCAGGCAACCACCGCCAGGTAGGACCACAGCACCGGGCGCCAGCGCGGCGACGGGAGCCGCCCGTCGGGGAACAGCAGGATCGCGAGCCCCAGCAGCACGATGGCCGGCGCCCAGGAATACTCCAGCAGCAGCGCAACCGCGCCAAACGGCAGGCGGTGGCCCAGACGGTAAGCGAGCAGCGCATAGGACGCGGCATCGGCCGGGAGCAGCTGGAGGCCAGCGGGGGCGGTGAGCAGGATCCAGCCGATCGGGTTACGGGGCTGGCGGCGGACGATGACGAAGCCCACTGCCGAGAACAGCACGGCCACGGCGATGTTCTGACCGCCGTTCACCAGCACGTTCTGGTGCGTCAGGGCGTAGAGCGGCACCGACGCGGCGGCAAGCAGCACCGTACCAACAACCAGCACCGCCGCGGCCGCTGATGACGCCACACCGAAGCGGCGCACCGCGACCTCCGTCATCACCGGTACCGGCGCGGTGGCCGGCTGCGCCTCCCGCATTACCACAACGTACGCCCGCACCGTTCCGGGACCGTTACCGCTCAGCACCGGAACCCCGGTTAGGTCACAGTTTCAAACTGAGGCAGAAGGATTTAGATCCCAGTTCGGTCAGCGATAACGGCCGGATCGAGACCCGGCGGCTAAGACAGGACCCGGCGCGGGTGGCTGCCGTCGACGTACCCCACGAACGGCGGGTAGATGTTATAGCCGAGCAGTTCCTGCAGCCGTTCCGGCAGATCACGGGCGATGTCACGGGGTACGGCCAGGCAGCGGCAGACATCGCTGCCATCACCAGCCTGAGACTAGGCGGCCGGGCGGCCGCCGTCTAGCGGCCCTTCGGGGCCGGCGGGACGGCCTCCACCTCCGCGACCAGCGCGGCCGCCGGGCGACCTCCTCGATCACCGCCCGGCCTCGGGGTCCGCCGACTGGGCCATACCGCATTGCGGTCAGCGGCCTGCGCAAGGTCATTGAGCCCCGCAGCGCGCGGTTAGCGGCGAAGCATCAAGATGACCAGGACAATGATCACAATTAGAACGATTGTTCCGATGCCGATATACACTGGGTTTCCTCTCTTAGGGTGACGCTTGCCCGTGCAGGCGTCTTCGACGCGACTGCCCAGCCCAGTGCGGATTAATCCAGAAGCCTCGGAGAACCGCGCGCCTCAAGGAGCGATGCTCAGCGGCTGGCCTGCGTCATCGGTCCGCAGTGTCGTTGTTCGTGCTGGTTCCGCCCGGTACGGACCGGGATCCTCCAGCCGCGGGCGGCAGTCCGCGGGCTTCGAGCCAGTCCCGCAGGTCCGCGCGGACGTCCGCCTCGGGGCGGTCAGTGCTCAGCTCGAGCAGGATGCCGCGGCCGCGGTAATAGTCAATCAGCGGCGCGGTTTCCCGGGTGAAGACGGCGAGCCGGTGCCGGATCACGCCAAGCGTGTCATCGACTCGGCCATCACGTTGCGCCCGGTCGAGCAGCCGCGTGACGAGTTCCTCCTCCGGCGCGGTCAGATAAATCACGGCGTCGCTGGTGAGGCCGAGTTCGACGCCGACTTGCGCCGCATGCAGCGCCTGGGGCATCGTGCGCGGGAATCCGTCAAGCACGTAGCCGCCCGTTTCGCGGGCTGCAACGACCACGGCCGGAATGAGGATGCTGAACATCAGCTCGTCCGGGACCAGGTCGCCACGCGCGGTATATGCGGCGACCTGCCGTCCCAGATCGGACCCGCGCGCGACCTCCGCCCGGAGCAGATCGCCCGAGGAGATATGCGCGGCGCCCGTCTGCTGCGTCAGCCACCTGCCGTGCGTGCCTTTCCCGGCGCCCGGCGGGGACAGCATGACCACCCGCACCATGGTGACAGCACCCCTTCCAGCCCGCGCAGGCCCCGCACGCTAGTATCCCTCGTCCTTGGCGCCGGCCGCTCATCTGCGGCTCGGATCGCCTGGACAATTCGATACATCGCCTGGTTCAGGACATGAACCACGGCCCGTTCGGTATTTAAAGATCTCTATATCCGAACGGCCCGTGGTGTTATGGCTGATCCTCAGATTAGCTCGTGCTGGCTTTGCGGCAGCATTTCTTCAAGGACGCGGCGCTGTACGGCGGCCCCGTCGACACCGAGAACCTGGTGTTCACCGGCGTGCCTGCGGTGGCGCGGCGGGCCGGCTTATTGTTCGGGCTATGACCAGGATTCCGTATGCGCGGCGTGAGGAGCTGGGGCCCGAGGGCCAGCAGCTGTGGGACGGCATCGTCAATGGCCGGGGCGACCTGGTGGTGACCGCGGAGGGCGGCCTGGCCGGGCCGTTCAACGCGTTCGTCACGGCACCGGGCGCCGGGCGGCGGATGTCCTCGCTCGGCGCCACGCTCCGGTTCGGCACGTCGATCGAGCGGCGGCTGTCCGAGATCGCCATCATCACCACCGGGGCGCGGTGGCAGGCGGAGTTCGAGTGGTGGGCGCACGCGCCGATGGCGCGCGAGCACGGCGTGGCCGACGCGGTGGTGGACGCGATCGGGCGCGGGGAGGATCCGCCGTTCGAGGCGGACGACGAACGGGCCGTCTACACGGTGGCCCGCCAGCTCGCTCACTCCGGCCGCCTGGACCAGGAGGCCTACGATGCCGCGCACGCCTTTCTCGGCGATGCCGGGATGGTGGAGCTGGTGTCGCTGTGCGGGTACTACACGCTGATCTCGTTCCTGCTCAACGCGTTCGATGTGCCGCTGCCGTCCGGCGCGGCACCGATGTGGCCGGATCATGACGCTGCCTTTTGAGGCCGTGGGTGCGGCACCAGGACGCGGACGGCTGACCGGGCGGCGGGTGCTGGTGGTCGGCGCGGGGACGCGTCCGTCGCCGGAACCGGATCCGCCGGTCGGCAACGGCCGGGCCATCTCGGTGCTAGCGGCCCGGGAAGGCGCGGCGGTGGCCTGCGCGGACCGCGACGCGGACGCCGCGGAAGCGACCGCGGCCCTGGTCCGCGGCGAAGGGCAGAGCGCCGTGGTCGTGCTGGCCGACGTGGCCTCACCGGAGGCGTGCGCGTCGGTGGTCGCCGAGTCGGCGGCGGCGATGGGCGGTCTAGACGGCCTGGTGCTGAACGTCGGCGTCGGGCTCGGGCAAGGGATGACCGGGACGAGCGCCGCCCAATGGGACACGGTGTTCGCGGTCAATACCAGGGCGCACTTCCTGGTCGCCGCGGCCGCACTGCCGGTGCTGGAGCCCGGTTCGGCGATCGTGTTCATCAGCTCGGCGGCAAGCCTGCGCGCGGCGACCGGGATCCCGGCCTACGACGCGTCGAAGGCGGCGCTGCCCGGTATCTGCCGGCAGGTGGCGCGGGAGGGGATGGCCCGGGGCATCCGGGCCAACCTGGTGGTGCCGAGCCTGGTAGACACCCCGCTCGGACGGGAGGCCTCGCGGCTCAATCCGGGCCGCACCGCGCGGAGCCTGCCGTTCGGCCGGCAGGCCACCGCCTGGGAAGTGGCCTACGCCGCGGTATGGCTGCTGTCCGGAGAATCCAGCTACGTCAACGCGCACCCGCTGGTCCTGGACGGCGGCGCGACCAGCTTCGGATGACCGATCATGGGGTTATGCGACCTGACCCAGACGACAAGCCAGTGCTGCCGGCGCAAAGCGAGGAAGAAGCCGGCGTCGGCTGGGGCGAGGCGCCCGAACCCGACGACGACGAGCGCCTGCGCCGGGACCGCCCGCCGCACTGGGACCAGTGAACGCGGTGGCAAGCTAGTGGTATCACCGCTCGTTCTGCGAACGCGGATTCATTCGTTTCGTCGATGTGGAATAGATCACAAAACGAGAGGTCTCAGGGGCTGGGTGACGCCTGGCAGCTGGCGCCCGTCTTCGTGGCCAGCGGGCTGGATGTCGCGTGGCTGGAGCAGGCCGCGGGCACGGTGGACGCCGGGATGCTGGGGGCGGCGCTGCGCTGGCTGTCCTGCGCCGCCGAGACCGAGCTGCTGATGAACGAGATCGAGGACGCCACCACGCGCATCTCCGCGCTGGTCGGCGCGGCCAAGCAGTACTCCCAGCTGGACCGGGCGCCGCATCAGGTCGTCGACGTGCACGAACTACTGGACAGCACATTGCCGATGCTGTCCGGGAAGATTCCCCCTGGCATCCGGGTAGTCAAGGAGTACGACTGGTCGCTGCCCGCGATCCCGGCGTACGCGGCCGAGCTGAACCAGGCGTGGACGAACCTGATCGACAACGCCGTGTCGGCAATGGGCCCGACCGGGGTGCTGACCGTGCGCACCGGTCTTGACCAGGACCGGGTGGTCGTGGACATCTGCGATACCGGGCCGGGGGTTCCGCCGGAGATCCGGGACCGGATCTTCGAGCCGTTCTACACCACCAAGCCGGTGGGCCAGGGCACCGGGCTGGGCCTCGACATCACCTGGCGGATCGTGGCGAAGAAGCACCACGGGGACATCACAGTGGAATCGGTCCCCGGCAGCACCCGGTTCCGGGTGCGGCTGCCGGTTACCGAAGCGACGCCCAGCGGGACGGGCGGCTCCGCGTTCACTAGGCCGGTCGCGGGGTGAAATACCCGGAGCCTACGTGGGGTTTTATAACTGTGAATCTGTACCCGCAGCCAGCGGGCAACACCTTCGGCGAAGGAGCCGATATGTCTGACAACTACCGCAAGGACCCCGAGGCCGTCGCCCGGCTGACGCCGGAGCAGTACCGGGTCACCCAGAAGAAGGGCACCGAGCCGGCCTTCAGCAACGAGTTCTGGGACAACAAGGAGCCCGGCATCTACGTCGACGTCGTATCCGGTGAGCCGCTGTTCGCATCGGTCAACAAGTACGACAGCCAGTCCGGCTGGCCGAGCTTCACGGTGCCGATCGAGCCTGGGAACGTGGTCGAGCGCCGGGACCTCAGCCACTTGATGATCAGGACCGAGGTCCGCTCGGCCCACGGCGACAGCCACCTGGGCCACGTGTTCCCCGACGGGCCCGCGGAAGCGGGGGGTCTGCGCTACTGCATCAACTCCGCCGCCCTGCGGTTCATCCCGCTCGATGACCTGGAACGCGAGGGCTACGGCGCCTACCGCACGCTCTTCGAGCCCGCACACGACACCGGGAGTGCATCATGACGACCGAAAAGGCCATCCTCGCCGGCGGCTGTTTCTGGGGCGTGCAGGACCTGATCCGCAAGCTCCCCGGCGTGATCTCGACACGAGTCGGCTACACCGGCGGTGACGTGCCGAACGCGACCTACCGGAACCACCGCGGCCACGCCGAGGCGATCGAGATCGTCTTTGACCCGGAGAAGATCTCCTACCGGGACCTACTGGAGTTCTTCTTCCAGGTCCACGACCCGACCACGCTGAACCGGCAGGGCAACGACATCGGGACCAGCTACCGGTCGGCCATCTTCTACCTCAGCGACGCGCAGAAGCAGATCGCCGAGGACACGATCGCCGACGTCGACGCCTCCGGCCTGTGGCCGGGCAAGGTGGTCACCGAGGTGACGGCGGCCGGGCCGTTCTGGGAGGCCGAGCCCGAGCACCAGGACTACCTGGAGCGCTACCCCGACGGGTACACGTGCCACTTCGTCCGCCCGGGCTGGAAGCTCCCGCACCGCACCGGCAAGGTGACCTCCTAAGGTCGTCCCTGAGCCCGGTCCCTGTCCGCGGACAGGGACCGGGCTTTCGGTTCTCGCCGGATTACGTGAGAGCGTCCTCCAGGCTCGCATAAATAGGGACGACGCGGTCCGCGCCGGTGAGCGCGACAACGCGGGCGACGGCCTCGGCGACGACGACCAGCCGCACCTCGCCGCCCTCAGCCGGGAAGCTGATCTCCGGCACTGCGCCACCTCCTGGCCCAGACCGTAGCACCACGGACCGTTCGGAGAATTACTGATCATTCCGAACGGACCGTGGTGCGTGCGCCCGCCCATGTCACGTGCCCGGGGCGGCGGACAAGCGGACGGCGCACTCCAGCATCCCGGCGTGCACGAAGGCCTGGGGCAGGTTACCCCGCGACTGGCGCTGGCGGACGTCGTACTCCTCGGTGTACAGGCCGGCCGGGCCGCAGGCCGCGCGGCTGCGCTCGAACCAGCGGGCCGCCGCGGTGGTGTCCCCGCAGGCCTGGACGACCTGCGCCATCCAGAACCCGCACAGCAGGAACGCGCCCTCGCTCTTGTGCAGCGGCCGGGCGTCGTGGCGGAACCGGTACACGTACCCGTCCTCGGTGAGCTCGCCGGTGACCGCGCGGACGGTCGCGCGGTTCCGCGGGTCGTCCGCGGGCAGGGTGCCGCGGATCACCGGCAGCAGCAGGGCAGCGTCGACGCGCGCGTCATCGGGCGAGCGCTGCCAGCGGCCCGTCGGGTGGACCGCATTGCCCAGGCTGGCCAGCAGCGAGTCGGCCAGCGCGCTCCACCGGGCCGCCTGCCGGTGCCCGGCACCGCCTGGCGGCCCGCTCGCGGCGGCGGCGGCGAGGGAGCGCAGGCCGGATACGCACGCGAGCCGGGAATGCGTCCAGTGCCGGTCCTCCAGTTCCCAGATGCCCGCGTCGGGCTCGGTCCAGCGCTTCTCGATCGCCTCGGCCGCCATCGCCGCCGCCCGCCAGTTCTCCTCGGCCAGCAGGTCCAGGCGGGCGGCCGCGGCGAACAGCTCCAGCGCTTCGCCCAGCCCGTCCAGCTGGAACTGGCCGGTCACCCGGTTGCCGGCCCGGGCCGTCCCGCCTGGATACCCGGGCAGCCGCAGCGCGCGTTCACCGGGAAGGGGCTCGCCCGTCACCGTGTAGGCCGGCATGAGGCCGGGGCCGTCGGCGAGGAGGCGTTCGGTGACGAAGCGGACGGTGCCCTCCAGGAGCGGGTGCGGGCCGTGGGCCGCGACGGCCAGGCCCGCATAGCACTGGTCGCGGATCCAGGCGTACCGGTAGTCGTAGTTGCGGCCGCCCTCCAGGTGCTCGGGAAGCGACGTGGTGGCGGCCGCGACCATCGCGCCGCTGCCCGCCGTCAGCCCGCGCAGGACGGCATAGGCGTGGCGGGCGTCGCGCGCGGCGGTGAGGTCGTCGCACGCGGGCACCACGGCGGACCAGGCTTCCTCGGTGGCGGCCCAGGTCTGGTCCGGGTCGGGCGGCGGGGTTTCCAGCGGCCGGTCAGAAAGCTCGAGGACGAGGTCGTGATGGCCTCCCGCGGCGAGGGTCACGGTCAGGGCGAGCCCGCCGTCGCCGGGCCGCGCGCTGGCCGCGCCCGACCAGCGAAACCGCAGGCGGCCGCTGCGGCCGGTCCAGCACCCGCTGGCCCGGGACAGGTCCGTCATCGGCCTGCGCCCGAACCCGGCGCGGACATCGAGCACCACGTTCACCTTGGCCGGGCCGTCGACGGCCATGATGCGCCGCAAGATCACGACGCGATGCGGGTCGGCCGGCATGGCCAGGGCCTCCCGGCATTCGGTTCGCGACGAGCCGACCCAGCGGCTCCGCCAGATCAAGGTCCCGGGCTCGTAGTAGCCGCCCCAGACGTACCAGGGATCCGCGGGCGTGACCGCGTAGGTGCCGCGGCCGCCGAACAGTCCGCTGAAGACCGCCGGGCTGTCCCACCGTGGTGCGCACAACCACGAGATGGCCCCGTCAGGGCCGATCAGCGCGCCGCGCTCCCCGTCGGCGATCAGCGAGTACTCCCGCAGGACGTGCGGGCGGAACGATCCGGTCATGGATTGCAACTGTCCCGCCGGGCCCGCCCGAAACGCCGGGCCCCCGGGTTTAGCCAGCCGGCTGCCGGGCAGCCGGGGACCTTGCGAATTAACGGGTGGCCGGTCCGAAAACCCAGAGGAAGGCGTATTCACATGCAGACTCAGACCGTGGTCGTGACCGGGGCCAGCGCGGGAATCGGGCGCGCCACCGCGCGGCTGTTCGGGCAGCGCGGCGCCCGGGTCGCCCTGATCGCTCGCGGTCAGGCCGGGCTGGACGGCGCGGCGCGGGACGTGGAGGAGGCCGGCGGCCAGGCCCTCGCCATCAGCGCCGACGTAGCCGACTACGAGCAGGTGACCGCGGCCGCGCGGCAGGCCGAGGAGCGCCTCGGGCCGATCGACGTATGGGTCAACGTGGCGTTCACCTCCGTGTTCGCGCCCTTCAGCGAGATCACCGCCGAGGAGTTCCGGCGGGTGACCGAGGTCAGCTACCTCGGGTTCGTGCACGGGACGATGGCGGCGCTGGCCCTGATGCGCCCGCGCGGCCGGGGCACCGTCGTGCAGGTCGGATCGGCGCTCGGCGAGCGCAGCATCCCGCTCCAGTCCGCCTACTGCGGCGCCAAGCACGCGATCAACGGATTCACCTCCTCGCTGCGGTGCGAGCTGCTGCACGAGAACTCGGGCGTGCAGGTGACCGTGGTCCAGATGCCGGCCGTCAACACGCCGCAGTTCTCCTGGGTGCGGTCCCGGCTGCCCAACCACCCCCAGCCGGTGCCGCCGATCTACCAGCCCGAGGTCGCCGCGCGCGGGGTAGTGTTCGCCGCGGATCATCCGGGCCGGAGGCAGTACTGGGTGGGAGCGAGCACCGCGGCCACCCTCCTGGCCAACCGGGTGGTCCCGGCCGTGCTGGACCGGTACCTGGCCCGGACCGGCTACCGCTCGCAGCAGACCGCGCAGAAGGTCGCGGCGGGCCGTCCCGATAACCTGCTTCACCCGGTCGACGGGAGCAACGGGCACGATCACGGTCCGCACGGGATCTTCGACGGTAAGTCCCATGACCGCAGCCCGCAGCTCTGGATCGCCCAGCATGCCCGGGTGTCTCCCGGGTTGCTGGCCGGGGCGGCCGTCGCCGGCGCGTTCGTCGCGGGATGGCGCGGACGCCGCCGGTGACGGCCACGGTGCGCGGGCTCCAGATCGTTCGTGCGACCTACGGGGCGGCGCTGGTCCTGGCGCCCGGCCCGGCGATCCGCCTGGCTACGGGGCGTCTCCCCAGCCAGCGGGCATGCCGGGTGGCGCGAGTGCTCGGGACCCGGCACCTGATCCAGGCCGCGCTGACCGCCGCCGCGCCATGGCCCGCGGTGCTCGCGATAGGCGGGCAGGTCGATGCCGTGCACACCGCGTCGATGATGCTGGTGGCCGTGGTCAGCCGGGCCGGGCGCCGGGCCGCCCTGACCGATGCGCTGACCGAGGCCGCCCTCACCGCCGCGGGCTTCTCGGCGTCGATCCGTGCGCGGGAACCGCAGGGTCACTCGTAGCCCGCGGCAGATAAACGGCCGTCAGTCGCGGCGGTAGCGTTCGGCATCGGATTCCTGGAGCGTCATGCCGAGGCCTGGCTGGTCCGCATCGGGCGTCAGGATCCCGCCGTCGGGGTCCAGGGCGCCGTCGAAGAACATCCGCTCGATCCGCTGGTGATCGTGGAAGTACTCGACATGCCGCAGGTTGGGCACCGCGACGCCCACCCGCGCGTGCACGTTGGGGGCGCAGTGCCCGGAGACCTGGAGGTTATGCGCGGCGGCCAGCGCCGACCCGCGCAGGAATTCGGTGATGCCACCGCACCGGGTCACGTCCAGCTGCAGGCAATCCACCGCACCGGCCGCGATGAGCCGCGCCGAGTCGGCCAGTGACCAGCTGTACTCCCCCGCGGCCACGTCGGGCCGGACCTGGCGCCGCACCGCGGCGAGCCCGGCCAGGTCCTGCGACGACACCGGTTCCTCGAACCAGGTCACCCCGCACTCCGTGAGCCGGTCCGCGACCCGTACGGCCTGGCCGGCCGTGTAGCCGCCGTTGGCGTCGACGTAGAGCTCGGCGTCCGGCCCGATGACCTCGCGGGCCAGGGCGACCCGCTCGAGGTCCCGGTGCTCGCGGGCGCCCCAGCTCTCTCCGATCTTGATCTTCACCCGCGGAATGCGGTCCCTGTCCACCCAGCCGGCCAGCTGCTCGCGGGTCTGGCCATCGTCATAGCTGGTGAAGCCGCCGCTCCCGTAGACGGGAACGCTGTCCCGGGCCTGCCCGAGCAACTGGGCCACCGAGGAGCCGAGCAGCCGCGCCTTCAGATCCCAGAGCGCGATGTCCACGGCGGAGATGGCGGTGGCCGCGATCCCGGGGCGCCCGATGTTGCGGACCGCGCGGGCCATGGCCTCGGCCGCTCCGGGCACATCCAGCGCGCTGCGCCCGACCACGACGTCGGCCAGCACGTCGGCGATAACGTTCTGTGCCGCGGCCGCCGCGTAGGTCCAGCCGATGCCGCGGGCCGTCCCGGCCCGGGCCGAGGCGAGCACCATGGTGGTCTTGTCCCAGGTGAGCGTCCCGTCTGCCTCGGGTGCATCCGTGGGGATCACATAGACGGCGGCGGTGATGTCCCGCACGATCGGCCCGTCATCACGCACGGCTGAACCTCCTGACGGTCATGCTCGGTCGTTCCTGGCTGACTGCTACCTGCCCCGGCCAGAGTCAAACGCGAGCCCGCGCGGGGCCGCGCGTTTCCGGGCCCGCTCTCGAGGTAGAGACGGGTATGCACTCGATACCTGTTACCGGTGTGACACGCAGAGCCAGGCGGGCTTCCGGCAGCCCCGCGGCGCACCTCCTGGCCCGGTCGGGCCTCACCGCGCGGGGCGTCATCTACCTGCTGATCGGCTGGGTGGCCGTGCTGGTCGCGCTCGGCCACAGCTCGCGGGAGGCGGATCAGCAGGGCGCTCTGCAGTTGCTCGCGAGCAAGCCCTACGGGCTGGTTTCGCTCTGGCTGCTCGGCATCGGCTTCGCGGCCTACGCCTTGTGGCAGCTGGGCGAAACCGCCTTCGGCGTCATCGGTGAGCCGAACGGCGCCGGCCCCCGGCTGATCTCGCTGGGCCGGGCGGTGATCTACGCGGGCTTCGCCTACCTGACGTTCACGGTGATCTCCGGCACGCGGCACAGTCAGTCTCGCCAGCAGCAAGACATAACGGCCACGGCCATGCGGCACACCGACGGCCGGTGGCTGGTCGGGATCGCCGGCCTGATCGTCGTCATCATCGGCCTGGTCCTGGTCGGCCAGGGCGCCCGCCGCACGTTTACGAAGTACCTGCGGACGGCGCAGATGACGCCCCGGACACGCCGGGTCGTGGAAGTGCTCGGCATGATCGGGACCGTCGCCCGCGGCCTGGTCTTGGCTCTGGCTGGCGCGCTCGTGATCGACGCGGCCGTCACCCACAAGGCGTCGGAGTCGGGTGGCATCGACAAGGCTCTGCTCACGCTGCGCAACCAGCCGTTCGGCGAGTTCCTGATGCTGCTGGCCGCCCTCGGCCTGGCCGTCTTCGGCATTTACGGGCTGTGTGAGGCCCGCTGGCGCAGGGTCTGAGGGGCCTCAGCATGCCCAGCGTGGCCGTGGTGGCGCACTCTCGCAAGAGCTTCGGCGGTGGCCTGCGCGAGCTCCGAAAGGTCCTGGCCCGGCAGGGCGTTACCGATCCGCTCTGGTATCAGGTGAAGAAGAGCCGTCACGCGCCCAAGTGCGCGCGGCGGGCCGCGGCGCATGGCGCTGAGGTGATGTTCGTCTGGGGCGGCGACGGCACCGTCCAGCGCTGTATTGACGCGGTCGCCGGGACCGACACGGCGGTGGCGATCCTGCCCGCCGGCACGGCGAACCTCCTGGCCATGAACCTGCATATCCCTGATGACCTCCCCGAAGCGGTGCGGATCGGGCTGCACGGAGACCGCCGCCGGCTGGACACCGGGTCGGTGAACGGCGAGCGCTTCGCGGTGATGGCCGGCGCAGGATTCGATGCCCGGATGATCTCCGAGGCCGGCCGGGGCATGAAGAACCGCCTGGGCCGCGCGGCATACCTGTACACCGGCATCAGGAACCTGTCCACGCGCCAGGTGAAGGCCGCGGTCGACGTCGATGGTGAGCGCTTTTTCGAGGGCCGGGTCTCATGCGTGCTCGCCGGTAACGTCGGCCGGGTACTCGGCGGAATCGACGCCTTCCCGGAGGCGCGGCCCGACGACGGGCTCCTCGAGTTCGGCGTGGTTACCGCGAGGAACCCGGCCGAATGGGCCCGGACCTTCAGCAGGCTCGCCCTCGGCCAAGCGGAGCGATCGCCTTTCGTCGAGGTCACTCACGGAACGAAGGTCAAGATCCGGTTCGACCGGAAGATCCCGTACGAGCTTGACGGGCCGGAATCGAACGCTAGGTCCAGGACCGGGACGCCTGGTTCGCCTGCCGGATGGTCATCGGGCATGCGATCGCCTCCCCACCGGTTTCCGGGTCCGCCAGACCGGATATGCGCGCCGCTGTCCACCTCAGGCTCCGTAATCGAGCTGCCTCAGGCCGCGCCATCGACAAAAACCCCTCTACCTGCAGTACATGCCGGCAAACCCGGTTCCGCGCTTTCACCCAGGCTTACGCCGGTGCTACCGGACACGAGCCGGAGAACAGGTTTGGCCTGGCGGCTGAGGGTAGTGCGGTGCGGAGCCGATAGAGGAGGACAGCAGATGACGGCTCGGCGCACGCGCAGGAATGCCGTGGATCAGACGGCGCAGGGCATCGACCGGATGCTGCACAACGTGGAAACCGGGCGTTTCGAGCGCAGCCTCTCGGCCCTGACCGCGGCCGGAGCGCTGGTGACCGCGGCCGAGATCTACTTCGAGCACGACAGCGCCAGCTTCGGTAACAAGATGATGTGGCTGCCGGTCGCGCTGGGCCCGGTCGGGGCGGCGGCGGGCCTGGCCGGGTTCTTCAGCCGCCGGATGGCGAAAACGGCGCTGCCGATCACGTCGGCGGCGATCGTGGCCAACGGAGTACAGGGCCTGTACCTGCACGCCCGCGGCATCGCCCAGAAGCCCGGGGGCTGGAGAAACGCCCGTTACAACATGGAGATGGGACCGCCGCTGCTGGCCCCGCTGCTGGTCACCATGGTGGGCGGGATGGGGCTGCTGGCGGCGATCCTGCGGCGGGAGAAGTGAGAGGCTCCGCGGGCGGAACCCGCGGCTGGGCTGGCCGGTTTCCCGGTTTCGATGCGCTGGGCCAGGCCCGGCACTGGGATCAGGTGACGGCCGAGGTCGTCCTGGCCAGAACCGATTCCCCCGCGGCGGTGAAGTTCTTCACCGGATCGGAGGAGTCCTGCGCACGCGCCCTGCTCACCCTCCTCACGGGCCAGGACGGGCAGGACGGCGGGCTGGCCGTCCCGGTCCTGGAGATGGTCGACTCCCGGCTTGCGGCGGGAGAAACCGATGGCTGGCGGTACGCGGATATGCCCGAGGACGGCCAGGCGTGGCGGGACACGCTGGCGCATCTCGACGCGGACGCCTATCAGCGCTGCGGCACCCCGTTCGCGGACGCCGCGCAGACCGACCAGCTAGCGCTGATCCAGGCGGTGCAGGACCTGAAGTCCGCGGACTGGCACGGGCTGCCCGCCGCCCGCGTGTGGAGCCTGTGGACCCGGTACGCCTGCACGGCTTTCTATGCGCATCCGTTCGCGTGGACCGAGATCGGCTTCCCCGGCCCGGCCTATCCGCGCGGCTACAAGAACGCCGGAGTGGGCAAGCTCGAGCCGTTCGAGGTGGGCGACGCGCAGCCATCCGAAGACCCCGTCCGTGAGGGCTCCTGATGGACCCGCGAGATGGTGTCCGGGCGCGTAACGAGTCGGCCTGGCTGCTGCCCAATGACGGCACCCGGACCAACCATCGTCTGCGCCTGGACATGCGTCGGTTCACCGATGAGGACGAGATCGACCTGGTGATCGTCGGCTGCGGGGCGGGCGGCTCGGTCCTGCTGCAGCGCCTGGCCCGGGCCGGGTGGCGGGTAGCGGCGCTGGACGCCGGCCCGTTCTGGGACCCCGACACGGACTGGGTAAGCGACGAGGCAGGCTCGCACCACCTGTACTGGACCGACCCGCGGGTAATCGCCGGGTCCGACCCGGTACCGATGGGCTCGAACAACTCCGGGCGCGGCGTCGGCGGGTCGATGGTTCACTACGCGGGCTACACCCCGCGCTTTCACCCGAGCGACTTCATCACGCGCACCGCGGACAGCGTGGGCGCCGACTGGCCGCTCAGCTACGCCGAGCTGCGCCCGTACTACGAGCAGATCGAGCAGGAACTCCCGGTGGCCGGCGAGCGCTGGCCGTGGGGAGACCCGCACGGCTACCCGCACCGGCCGCACCCGGTCGGCGGGAACGGCGAGGTATTCCTGCGCGGGGCGGACAAGCTCGGGATCATGGCCAAGGTCGGCCCGGTCGCGATCGCCAACGGCCGGTTCGGGAATCGCCCGCACTGCATCTACCGCGGCTTCTGCCTGCAGGGCTGCAAGGTCAACGCCAAGGCATCGCCGCTGATCACGCACGTCCCCGACGCGCTGGCGCACGGCGCGGAGGTGCGCCCGGACGCGATGGTGACCCAGATCGCCGTGGACAAGCCCACCGGCCGTGCGCTCGGGGTGCACTACGTCGCGAACGGCCGGGAGCGATTCCAGCGGGCCCGGATGGTGGCGGTGGCCGGCTACTCGATCGAGACGCCCCGGCTGCTGCTGAACTCGGCGTCCAGCCGGTTCCCCGAGGGCCTGTGCAACGACTTCGACCAGGTCGGCCGTTACCTGATGGTGCAGGGCGCGCCGCAGACCGCGGGCCGCTTCGACGCCGAGGTGCGGATGTACAAGGCGCCGCCGCCCGAGGTGAGCACCGAGGCGTTCTACGAGACCGACCCGGCCAATGACTACAAGCGCGGGTTCTCGATCCAGACCGTCTCGCCCCTGCCGATCACCTGGGCCGAGCACGTCGCGGCGCAGGGGCACTGGGGTTCCGCGCTGCGCGAGTACATGAGCGACTACGTGCACTGGTCCTGCCTCGGAGCGCTGTGCGAGTTCCTGCCGCGGCCGGAGAACCGGGTGACGCTCGCCGGGGAGAAGGACTCCTACGGCCTGCCGGTGGCCCGTTTCTCCTATTCCCAGTGCGACAACGACCGGGCTCTGGCCCGCGCCGCGCAGTCGGTGATGGAGGACATCCTGCACGCCGCCGGGGCGGACGAGGTCATCACCATCCAGCGCTACGCCCACCTGGTCGGCGGGGCCCGGATGGCCGCGGACGAACGGCACGGCGTGGTCGACCGGCACGGCCGGAGTTTCGCCGTGCCCAACCTCTACATCACCGACGGCAGCGTGCTTCCCACCCAGGGCAGCGCCAACCCGGCCCTGACGATCATGGCCGTGGCCGCCCGGACCGCCCATCACCTGACTGCCGGCGCCACCGGCGGCATCTCCTGACACACCTATCACGTCGCGGAAGGACAGAAAACATGGCACCGACAGTTGCCGATTACCTGCTCGAGCGGCTGCGCGCCTGGGACGTACAGCACGTATTCGCCTACGCCGGAGACGGGATCAACGGCATCCTGGCCGCCTGGGGCCGGGCCGACAACAAGCCGCAGTTCATCCAGGCCCGGCACGAGGAGATGGCCGCCTTCGAAGCCGTCGGGTACGCGAAGTTCACCGGCCGGTTCGGCGTCTGCATGGCCACCTCGGGCCCGGGCGCCATCCACCTGCTCAACGGCCTGTATGACGCCAAGCTGGACCACGTGCCCGTCGTGGCGATCGTCGGCCAGACCAACCGCAGCGCCATGGGCGGCTCGTACCAGCAGGAAGTTGACCTGCTCTCGCTGTTCAAGGACGTCGCCAGTGAGTACGTGCAGATGGTGACGGTCCCGGAGCAGCTGCCGAACGTCCTGGACCGGGCGATCCGCACCGCCGTCGCCGAGCGGGCGCCCACCGCCCTCATCATCCCGGCCGACGTCCAGGAACTGGACTACTCCCCGCCCACCCACGCGTTCAAGATGGTGCCCTCCTCCCTGGGGGTCGACTGGCCGGTCACGTCGCCGGACGACGAGGCCGTCCTGCGGGCCGCCGAGGTCCTCAACTCTGGCCGCAAGGTCGCCATCCTGGCCGGGCAGGGCGCCCGCGGGGCGCGGCGCGAGCTCGAGGAGGTCGCCGAGCTGCTCGGTGCCGGCGTGGCCAAGCCCCTGCTGGGCAAGGACGTGCTCTCCGACGAGCTGCCGTACGTGACGGGATCGATCGGGCTGCTGGGCACCCGGCCCAGCTACGAGATGATGAAGCACTGCGACACGCTGCTAACGGTCGGCTCGAGCTTCCCGTACACGCAGTTCCTGCCCGGGTTCGGCCAGGCCCGCGGGGTCCAGATCGACATCGACGGCAAGTTCATCGGGATGCGCTACCCCTACGAGGTCAACCTGGTCGGGGACGCGGCGGCCACGCTGCGCGCCCTGCTCCCGCACCTCAAGCGCCAGGATGATCGTTCCTGGCGCGAGGCCATCGAGGCGGGCGTGGCCGGCTGGTGGCAGTCGATGGACACCGAGGCCGACGTGGCGGCCGATCCGGTCAACCCGATGCTGGTCTTCCGCGAGCTGTCGGCCCGGCTGCCCATGGACGCCATCGTCACCGCGGATTCCGGATCATCGGCCAACTGGTACGCCCGGCAGCTGCGCTTCCGCGGCGACATGCGCGGGTCGCTGTCCGGGAACCTGGCCACCATGGGCCCGGGCGTCCCGTACGGCATCGGCGCGAAGTTCGGCCACCCGGACCGGCCGGTCATCGTCTTCGCCGGGGACGGGGCGATGCAGATGAACGGCCTGGCCGAGCTGATCACGATCAAGCACTACTGGGAGGAATGGGCCGATCCGCGGCTCGTCGTCGCGGTACTGCACAACAACGACCTCAACCAGGTCACCTGGGAGATGCGGGCGATGGAAGGCGCCCCGAAGTTCACCGAATCCCAGCGGCTCCCCGATGTCTCCTACGCGGGCTTCGCCCGCAGCCTGGGCCTGCACGGCATCGCGGTCGACGAACCGGGTCAGGTCGGCTCGGCCTGGGACCAGGCCCTGGCCGCCGACCGGCCCACGGTGCTGGACGTCCGGACCGACCCCGACATTCCGCCCATCCCGCCGCACGCCACCTTCGAGCAGGCCAAGGACGCCGCCATGGCGCTGCTGAAGGGCGACCCCGACCGGTGGGGCGTGCTCAAGGAAGGCCTGATGACCAAGGCCCGGGAGATCCTGCCGAACCGGAGCGAGTGACCGAGACGATGCGGCCGGCTCCCGGGTGGACCCGGGAGCCGATCGGGCCAGTCCGGCAGAGCGATAGCGGGTCAGGTCCTGGCGAAATCGCGGAGCACCCGGCGCAGGATCTTGCCCGCCGCCGACTTGGGGATCGCGTCGATCACCTCGAGCCGCCGGATCTGCTTGTAGTACGCCACCTCGCCCGCGACGAACCGCATGATCTCCTCCGGGGAGGCGGCGGCGCCGGGCCGCAGGACGACGTACCCGGCCGGGATCTCGCCGGCCTCGTCATCCGGCAGGCCGATCACCGCGGCGTCGGCCACGTCGGGGTGGCGGAGCAGGACCGCCTCCAGCTCGGCCGGGGGTACCTGGGAACCCCTTGTACTTGATGAGCTCCTTCAGCCGTCCACCACGTACAGGTGCCCGTCCGGGCATCGCTTCCTGGTAGAGGAACGGTGATGGCTGACCGTACGGTGGTGCCCAGTCACGGCAACCACCTGGAGGCACTGACCCATGAGCATTGAGCGAGAGAAGCAGGTCGCCGCGGAGGCGGCCGCGGAGCTAGTCGAGAACGGCATGACCGTCGGGCTGGGCACCGGCTCGACGGTGGCGTACCTGCTCCCGGCCCTGGCCGGGCGTTCGCTTGACATCCTCTGCGCCGCCACGTCGCCGCGCACCGAACACGCCGCGCGCGAGCTGGGCCTGAGGATCGAGGACGTCGCGAGCATCGACCGGTTCGACCTCACCATCGACGGCGCGGACCAGGTCGCCCCGGACGGCTGGCTGGTGAAGGGCGGCGGCGGCGCCCACACGCGGGAGAAGATCGTCGCCGGGGCCGCGGACCGGTTTGTCGTCATAGCCGACTCCTCCAAGCCGGTTCCGGTCCTGCACGGCCCGGTCCCCCTCGAGCTGCTGTCCTTCGGGCTGCGCGCCACGATGCGCCGGGTCGCCCCGGCCTCGCTGCGCGACGTCCCGCTCAGCCCGGACGGCGGCGTGATCGCGGACTACCACGGGCCGGTGGACGACCCGGCGGCACTGGCCGTCCGGCTATCCTGCACGCCCGGGGTCGTCGAGCACGGCCTGTTCCCGCCGGAGATGGTGGCCACGGTCCTGGTCGGCCGGGGCGAGTCGGTCGACCGGATCGACTTCAAGGCCGGTGCTTGATCACTGCGGCGGGTCGAGCCGTATTCAGCTGGCTGGCCGGGGCTTGTGCTCGACGGCGAAGCCCAGCTTTCCGAGCACCGCGACGGCGCCGGCCGTCCCGCCCTCGAAATCGCCGGAGTCAAGGCGCTGGCCCGTAGCGAATTCATAAGCCGTGCCCAGGATTGCTTTCGGCGGGTAGCGGCGTTCGTCCCAGACCAGGTCGTAAGTCGTCGTGGGACCGAAACCATGCTCAGAGAAGAACCGCTCCGGCAGTCACTTCTAATGGACAAAGCGAGTCTGACACATTACTAATCCCCTGACAAGGAGCTAACGGTTTCGAAGGATGCATGGTACTTATAGAAATTCCTAATGCCTATGCTTCCGGTATGGCCGCCCGCCATCCGGCCCGGGTAATCGGCGGGCCGGGACGGTAGCATCCGGGTCGTAGCTGTGACTCTTTCCGGGGAGAGACGGGCCGGCCCCTGTCCACCGTTCAGCTGACATAACCGTGGCCGGATGGGCGACGCGCCGCCCGGGTGCCGCCACGGATGCTGGGTACATGAACGCAACGGGGTTGGCGGTCCAGGCGCGCGGGCTGCTCAAGCGTTACGGCGGGATCGCGGCGGTCAGCGGAATCGACCTGGAGATCGCGCCGGGCGAGGTGTTCGCCCTGCTTGGCCCGAATGGCGCGGGCAAGACCACGACGGTTGAGATCCTGGAGGGCTATCGCGACCGCGACGGCGGCGAGGTCAGCGTCCTGGACGCGGATCCGCAGCGAGCCGGCCGGGCCTGGCGGGCCCGGATCGGCATCGTGCTGCAGCTCGCGGCCGATCCGCCGGAACTGACCGTCGCCGAGATGGTCGGGCATTTCGCCGGGTTCTACCCGAGCCCCCGGCGGCCCGCCGAGGTGATCGACCTGGTGGGGCTGACCGGCCAGGCCCGCGCGCGGATCCACACGCTGTCCGGCGGCCAGCAGCGGCGGCTCGACGTCGCGCTCGGCCTCATAGGCGGCCCCGACCTGCTCTTCCTGGACGAGCCGACGACGGGGTTCGACCCGGCGGCGCGGCGCGCGTTCTGGGACGTGATCCGCGCGCTGTCCGGCGGCGGGGTTACGGTTCTGCTCACCACCCACTACCTGGACGAGGCGGCAGCGCTGGCGGACCGGGTCGCGGTGATCCGCGACGGCGTGATCGTGGCTCAGGACCGCCCTGCCGACCTGGGCGGCCGCGCGGCGGCCGCGGCGGTGGTGAGCTGGCAAGACCGCCACGGCCGACGGTCGGAGCAGACCGAGGAGCCGACCCGCCTGGTGGCCGGACTTGCCGAGTGCTACGACGGCGAGGTCCCGGAGCTGACCGTGACCCGCCCCTCCCTGGAGGACGTCTACCTGGAGCTGATCGGGGACCAGCGGTGACCGCCAGCACGAGCGCGAGGCCATCCCTCGCGATCGCCGCGCGGCGCGCATCGTTGCCGGGCGTGTGGCGGGTCGGATGGTCCCGCGGTCAGGTCGAGCTGAAGGCGTTCTTCCGCGAGCGCCAGTCGGTGGTGTTCATCTTCGCCATGCCGGCCGTCATGCTGGTGCTGCTCGGAGCGATCTTCGGCACGCAGCGGGCTGGTCAGGGCTTCACCATCGGCGACCTGTACGTGGCGGGACTGGTCGGCGGCGGCGTGATGGCCACCAGCTACCAGAACCTGGGCATGTCGATCGCGTTCGAGCGTGAGCGGTTCACGCTGAAGCGGCTGCGCGGCACGCCCATGCCCGCCGCCGCCTATTTCACCGGGAAGATCATCCAGGTCCTGGTCGCCGCCACGGCCGAGGTGGCGGTGCTGCTGGGGGTCGGCGTGGCGTTCTACCATTTGCGGCTGCCGGGGTCGGCGGCCGCCTGGTGGACGTTCGCCTGGGTGTTCGTGCTCGGCGTGGCCGCCTGCTCGCTGCTCGGCATCGCGGCCAGCGGCATACCGCGCTCGGCGGCGCGTAACGGGGTGGCCGTGATCACCTTCCCGTTCGTCGTGCTGCAGTTCATTTCCGGGGTCTACGTCCCGTTCTTCCTGGTACCGCCGTGGCTGCGCGATATCGCATCGGTGTTCCCGCTGGAATGGATGTGCCGCGGCATGCGCTCGGTGTTCGTGCCGCAGGCGATCGCCCTGGAGCCGGCGCACTCCTGGCAGCACGGGCAGACCGCGCTGGTGCTATCGGCCTGGATCGGCGCAGGATTGGTGCTGTGCCTCACCACGTTCCGCTGGCAGAACCGGCAAGACAGATGACCCAGCCGCAGGAATCGTGCGCTCCCGAGCCGGATCGCCGGAACGCCTGGCAAACCGGCGACGTGCGCTGGGATGCCTTTTACCTGCTGGTCTTCGCCGCCGTCCTGACCATCGTGCTGGTCGCCACGCCCGGTTCGACGATCGCGGCGGGCGCGGCCATGGCCGCGCTCGTCCCCTGGTACCTGTTCGTCGGCCGGCCGATGTGGACCGGCGGCCGCCGGGGCGCGGCGCGAGCGGCGATCTACGTCATCGGGCTGTTCGTGCTGTTCGGCATCGCGCAGAGCCAGAATCCCAATGTCTGGTTCCTCTCGCTCGCGATCGCCCCGCAATTCTTCAGCTTCCTGGACACCCGCCTGGCCATGGGGCTGGGCATCGCGCTGAACTTCCTCGCCGCGGCGCTGCTCGTGTACCGGTATCCCACGGCCGACACCGCGGCCGTGGCGTTCGCCGTCGCCACGGCGGCCGGCGGGTTCTCCGTCTTCTACGGGGCCTGGGTGTCACGGATCATCGAGCAGAGCAGGGAGCGCGCCGCGATCATCGACCAGCTCGAGGCGACCAGGGCCGAGCTGGCGGCCGCACAGCACGAGGCCGGACGGATGGCCGAGCGGCAGCGGCTCGCCACCGACATCCACGACACCCTGGCCCAAGGCTTTACCAGCATCCTCATGCTGATCCAGGCGGCACAGGCCGACCTGGACGGCTCGCATCCGCACGCGGGCGGGCACCTGGACCTCGCGGCCCGGACCGCCAGGGAGAACCTGGCCGAGGCGCGGGTGCTGGTGGAGGACCTGGCCCCGGCGCAGCTCGACGGCGGCACGCTGCCGGACGCGCTGCGCAGGCTGTCACAGGCACCGGGCGTGGACGCGAGCTTCGGCCTGTCCGGCGCCCCGCGACCGCTGCCGATGGCGACCGAGGTCGTGCTGCTGCGCGTGTGCCAGGAGGCACTGGCCAACGTGCGCAAGCACGCCGATGCGCATGCGGCGACCGTACGCCTCGACTACGAGCCGGACGCGATCCGACTGGAGGTCAGCGACGACGGCGCCGGATTCGACCCGGTCCGCGTCAACGGCGGCTACGGCCTGCGCGGGATGCGAACCCGGGTCGCCGAGGCGGGCGGCACGCTGACCGTGCGCAGCTCGCCAGGCACGGGCACCCACGTCAGCGCCATAGTGCCGGCGTGACCGCCATCCGCGTCCTGCTCGCCGACGACCACCCGGTCGTCCGCGAGGGCCTGCGGGGCATGCTGGCCGCCGAACCCGACATCGAGGTGGTCGGCGAGGCAGCATCCGGTCCCGAGGCGGTGGCGCTCGCCGAGAGGCTACGGCCGGACGTGATCCTGATGGACCTGCGCATGCCAGGCGGCGACGGGGTGGAGGCCATCCGGCGCCTAGCCGGGACCACGGTCGTGGTACTGACCACGTACGACTCCGACGCCGACATCCTGCGCGCGGTCGAGGCCGGCGCGGCCGGCTACCTCCTGAAGGACACGCCACGTGCGCTGCTGGCCGACCGCGTGCGGGCCGCGGCGCGGGGCGAGACCGTGCTCGCGCCCGCGGTGGCCGGCCGCCTGTTCGGCCGAATGCGCGGCGATTCCGCCACCCGGACAGAGCAGCTCTCGGCCCGGGAAACCGAGGTCCTCACGCTGGTCGCGCGCGGGCTGACGAACGCCGAGATCGGGCGCAAGCTCTACGTCGGCGAGACCACGGTGAAGACGCATCTGCTGCGGGCCTGCGCCAAGCTCGGCGTCTCCGGCCGGACCGCGGCGGTGACCAAGGCGATCGAGACGGGCGCGCTGCCCGCGCCTGGCCAGGCCACATAATCAACTGGGCCACCCCCGGCAGCAACCATCTCCGCGAAGCAGCTTGCGAAACGCTGCACAAAGCGTTTCCGCGGAAACGTGGCGATGGATACGGTCGTGGCGTGCCCGATGCGATCTTTGCCGACCCTCGCCTGGCACGCCTCTATGACACCTTCGACGGGCCGCGCGATGACCTGGCCGCCTACGTCGGTATGGCGGCAGAACTTGACGCGGACTGTGTGCTGGACGTGGGCTGCGGGACCGGATGCCTGGCCATCCTGCTGGCCGCGACCGGCCGTACCGTGCTGGGCGCCGACCCGGCCGCGGCCTCACTCGACGTAGCCAGGTCCAAGGACGAGAACGCCGCGGTCACCTGGATCCACGGCGATGCCGCCGCGGTACCGGCGGCCAGTGCCGATCTGGCGGTGATGACCGGGAACGTGGCCCAGGTCTTCCTCAGCGACGCGGACTGGGCGCATGCACTCCAGGCCATCGGCGCCGCACTTCGCCCGCGCGGGTACCTGATCTTCGAAACCCGGCGTCCCGGACGCCGGGCATGGGAGGACTGGGCGGATGAGACCGGCCCGGTCCGCCGTGACGTTCCCGGCAGCGGCCTGGTCGAGCGGCGTCTCGAGGTCACCGCCGTAGACCTTCCGTTCGTCTCGTTCCGCTACACCTATACCTTCCTGGCCGACGGCGCGGTCATCACCTCGGACTCCACCCTGCGGTTCCGGGAACGCGACGAGGTGGAATCGAGCCTGGCCGCCCAGGGCTACCGGGTCCTGGACGTGCGGGACGCCCCGGATCGCCCGGGCCGCGAGTTCGTGTTCATCACCGAGCGCACGATCAGACGGTGACCTTTATCGATGCATGCGGGGGCGCTACGGGGCTTCCGTTGGCCCAGACCAGGATGTTGTAGGTCCAGCCGGCCACCAGGCCGGTCAGGACCACAGAATTGGTGGCCGGCGTCTCGTGGACGTAAACCTCGCCGTTCAGGCCGACCGCCTCGACGGTATAGCTCGCCACTGCCGTGCCGCCGACGGTGACCGCGTCCCAGTTGACGGCCAGGCTTACCGAGCCGGCCGCCAGCCCGGTCGGCGCCGGGTACGGCACAGCGCCGCCGGGATTCTCGTTGAGAGCGGACCACGTTTGCGGACCGACGATCCCGTCGACGGTCAGCTTCTGCTCGGCCTGGAACGCCTTGACCGCGGCCAGGGTGGCGGGACCGAAGTCGCCGTCGACGGTGAGTGTCGCACCCCAGACATTCAGCCGGGTCTGCAGGGTCTGGACCGCCGACCCGGTATCGCCTTCGGTGAGCGTCGGGGTCGGGTTGCCGCCGGTCTGGGCGCCGTTCGAGACCTTGGCCTGGAAGTCGGCCAGCGTGCCCTGGTATGCGTTCATATCCACGTTAGTGACTCCGTTAAGCGACGCGCTTGAGGTGTACTGCCAGATGACCGGGGTCATGCCGCCGTAGGCGGCCCAGCCGGGCCCGGTGTCACTGTAGCCGGTGTAATCGGAGGACACGAGCAGCATGCCGAGGCCCATGACCGAGGACAGCGAAGCCTGGCCCAGGTTGCCCTGCCAGTACCAGTGCGGGAGGTACAACAGGTAGACGGTGCCGCCAAGCGCCCGGTATTCGTTGATGAAGTCCACGACGTCGGAAATCTGCGGTGCCGACGCGATCGTCCCGTTAGCGTTGTAGGTCGGTTCGCAGTCGATCATCAACGGCACTTCGCTGCCCACCAGCCCGTGGGCGTATGATGCCTGGCCGGCGCCATTGCCTGCGTGCAGGAAGTGATAGGCGCAGAAATAAGCGCCGGCGTTGGCGGCGCGCACCTTGGCGGCGGCATAGTCCGGGTTGGTGTAGTCGTTATTTTCCGTCGCCTTGACCATGGCAATAACACAGCCAGAAAAACTGATGCCAGCCTGATAATCGGAAACATCAGGGTAAAAAATGGTCATCTTGCCCTCCCTTATCATGAAGGTTCGCGCCCAGCGGCCGGCCATGCCGCCGCGTTCAAGCCAGCCACAGGCCGATCTCGTCGGACTGACGTTACCGCCGACCGCCGTCGTCTCGAAGTGCGAACCGGCGCATGCGCGGCCGGCGTATCCGGCCGAGCGCGAGCGGCTGGCACTTTGACGGCTGGTCGCCGCACATCCTCACCTGACGGAGGCTGGAGACTCGCGGCAGATACCCCCCGCGGCCACCCGGTTGGGCCAGTCCGGGGTATGTGACATGCGGGGCCCGGAGCACGCACCACGCTCCGTTCGGTCAAAAGATCTTGGTCAGTAGCCAGAACACGGCCGCAGTGCCCGTGCCGTAGGCCAGGTGGCCGCTCAGGTCCCAGGCCAGGGTCTTCGCGTCGTACTCCAGGAGTGGCTTGTACAGCCCGGCCGCCGGCAGGGCGATGTAGTCGTTGGCGAAGACCGCGGCGCCGAAGGGCAGGCCGTACGCGGGGTGCGGCGCGGGCAGTGATCCGGCCAGGACGCCGTAGGCCGCGCCCGCCGCCGATCCGTAGGCCCAGTGCACGGCGGTGCTGATCGGCCAGGCCGAGCGGTCGGGGAGTTTGCTCTGGGTGAAGCCCTCGATGAGGCGCTTAGCCACCTGGCCCGGGGCCGGGGCCGTCTCCCAGCTGTCGATCGGCGCGAATTCCCAGGCCAGCGGGCCTTCGGTGCCGCCCGCGCGGCGGTGCTTCAGGTACTGGACGGCGTCCAGGCAGACAGTCCCCACGGCGCCGGCCAGCAGGCCGGCGGCGACGGCCGCCAGGGGGGTCAGCGGGTGCTTCCGGGTACGCATGGCAAGCCTCCAGTCGGATCAGGGCGCGAGCCAGGCCAGGGCCGCGGCGAGCAGGGCCTCGGTGCCGGCACGCTGGGCGGTGCGGTGCTCTTGGTGGGAGAGTTCGGGGTGGCGGTGCAGGTCCTGGTAGAAGGCCTCCTGGTCGGGCCGCAGGGCCTCGTAGCCGACCAGGATCTCGTCGATGGCAGCCATCACCGCTCCTGCCCGCCGGAGAAGATCTCCAGGAAGAACAGGAATACGTTCAGCACGTCGAGGAAGATCGACGCGGCCAGGAACGGCGCGGAGGTGATGTCCTGGTTGGTGCGCAGCCGCTGGAAGTCGAACATGGTGAACCCGGCGAAGATGACCAGGCCGAGCACGGAGTAGACCAGTGCGCCGGCCGGGATGTGCACGAAGATCAGGACGATGCCGAACACGATCAGCGCCACCAGCGCCCAGAAGCTCACCCGGGCGATCACCGTCAGGTCCCGCCGGGTAGCGTAGCCCGCGGCGCCGAACCCGGCGATGAACAGCGCGGTCGCCCCGCCGGCCTGCCACAGGGCGCGCGGGTCCATGCTGCCGTAGTAGGCGATGGTCGGTGCCACGGCCAGCCCGATCAGCAGCCCGAACGCGGCGAGCAGCCCGACAGTGAGCTGTACCGAGCGGCGGGCGGCGAACCGCATGGCGATCAGGCAGGCGAAGGCGGCGATGAACGCGACGATGCCCACTCCGCCGGTCAGGTTGCGGCCCAGCCAGGCGCCGAGCGCGAACAACGCGGCGGTGGCCGCGACGTAGCCCATCGTCTGGGAGAACAGGGCGTGGGTCTGGCCGCGGGCCGCCGTCCCCATCTGCTGGTAGGTGAGGGTGTCGCTCATCGTGTCCGGCTCCTTTCTTTATTTCGGTGGTCCTGGTATCTAGGGTCGCGTACCGGGGTGGCCGGGCGCACCCGGGCCTATACCTGGCTCATGCCCTGGTCTTCACCCCGGGGAACCCGGTCCAGAGTCTTCCACTGGTGCGGCCGGCCGTTCCGGGCGGGATAGTGGTGTTAGTCAGCGTGGCAGGAAGGAGCACGAGATGGCGACCACGGTAGCCGATGTGATGGTGGCGACGCTGCGAGCGTCCGGGGTGCGGCGGGTATACGGGATCCCGGGCGACTCGCTGAACGGGTTCACCGACGCACTGCGCCGGGACGGCACGATCGCCTGGGAGCATGTCCGGCACGAGGAGACGGCCGGGTTCGCGGCGGCCGCGGAGGCGAGCCTGACCGGGAGCTGGCGGTGTGCGCGGCCAGCTGCGGACCGGGCAACCTGCACCTGATCAACGGCCTGTTCGACGCCAACCGCAGCGGGGTCCCGGTGCTGGCCATCGCCGCGCACATCCCGGCCGAGGAAATCGGCGGAGAGTACTTCCAGGAGACCCACCCGCAGGACCTGTTCCGCGAGTGCAGCGTGTACTGCGAGCTGATCAGCACCCACGAGCAGCTCCCGCGGATCCTGCAGATCGCGATGCGCGCGGCGCTGGCCCGGGGCGGGGTGGCGGTGGTCGTCGTGCCGGGCGGGACGTTCCTGGACGACGCGCGGGGGCCGGGGAGCCGGTGCCGATCCGGGCGGCGGCGTCGGTGGTCCGGCCCGGCGATTCCGCGCTCGTGGACGCGGCTTCGGCGCTGAATGCGGCCGGCTCGGTGACGATCTTGGCCGGGGCGGGGTGTGCCGGGGCGCATTCACAATTGATCGCGCTAGCCGGGGCGTTGAAGGCTCCGGTGGTGCACGCGTTCCGCGGCAAGGAGTTCGTCGAGTACGACAACCCGTATGACGTGGGGATGACCGGGCTGATCGGGTTCGCCTCGGGGTACCGGGCCATGGAGCACTGCGACGCGCTGGTCATGCTCGGCACCGACTTCCCGTACCGGCCGTTCCTCCCCGAGGGTGTCCCGGTGATCCAGGTGGACGTGCGCGGTGAGCGGATCGGACGGCGAGTGCCGGTCGCTTTCCCCTTGGCGGGCACGGTCCGGGACACGGTCGACGCGCTGCTGCCGCTGCTGGTGCCCAAGGACGACTCGGCGCACCTGGACCGGATGACCGCGCACTACCGGCGGGCCAGGGGCCGGCTGGACAAGCTGGCCCGCGACCGGCGGAACGAATCGCCGCTGCACCCGCAGTTCGTCGCGGCCACCATCGACCGGCTGGCCGCCGCGGACGCGGTGTTCACCGCCGACGTCGGCACGCCGTGCATCTGGGCCGCCCGTTACCTGCGGATGAACGGCACCCGCCGGCTGGTCGGCTCGTTCAACCACGGCTCCATGGCCAACGCCCTGCCGCACGCCATCGGGGCCCAGGCCAGCCACCCCGGCCGACAGGTCGTCGCCCTGTCCGGCGACGGCGGCATCGCGATGCTGCTCGGCGAGCTGCTCACGCTGCGCCAGCGGCACCTGCCGGTCAAGGTCGTGGTGTTCAACAACGGCGCGCTCTCGTTCGTGGAGCTGGAGATGAAGGCGGCCGGCATCGTCACCTACGGCACCGACCTGGACAACCCCGACTTCGCCGGGATCGCGAAGGCGGCCGGGCTGTTCGGCGTCCGGGTGGACAAGGCCGGCCAGCTGGAAGACGCGCTCCGGGCGGCGTTCGAGCACGACGGCCCGGCACTGGTCGAGGTGGTAACCGCCCGGTACGAGCTGTCCCTGCCGCCCAAGCTCACCTACGGCCAGATCAAGGGCTTTACCCTGTACGCGACCAGGACCATCCTGTCCGGCGAGGGCGAGGAACTGGTCGAGCTCACCAAGACCAACCTGCGCGAACTCGAGGTCGAGTAACCGGCGCTCCTTCTCGCAGTTGACGATGTTGTAGACCAGGTCGCTCATCTCGGAGAGCATGTGCGCCACCCGGTCGTGATCGCCGGCCATCCGCCGGACCATGTCCAGGTCCCCGCCGGCCGAGAACGCCTTGCCCGCCCCCCGGTGATCACGGGACGATCACCCCGCACATCGCGGCCCCTCTGCCGCTGACCGAGGCAAGCCAGGCCCTGGCCATGACCGGCGCCCGGGCGGTCCGCGGCAAGGCCGTGCTGGTGCCGGTCATGGCGTGACCCGGTGATGAGCTGGGCGGCGGTCGGCCCGCCGCCTTCGTTGCGCGCCGCGGGCCTGCTAGACCGGGTACTCGGCGGGTACGGTGGCGTAGGTACGGCCGGAGGGAGTGCGCCAGACCAGGACGCCCGGTTCGGGCTGCGCAAGGCGCCAGCACTGGGCTTGCTTGCACCGGTGATGGTGCCGGCAGAGAGGGCTGTCTTCACACACACATCAGGTCTGCGGTGCTTTGCTTGTGGCGGACAAGGAAACCGTCACCTGTGCGCTGAACCTGCGCAGCCACCACCCCGCCCTCATCGACGCCGGGGTCACCGAACTCCAGCGGCCCATCTCGTGATGGGGCAGAGGCATCCTCCACTACGATCTCCCCGCACGGTGACGCCGCGAAAGCACCTCGACTCAATTATCTGACCGGGAATCGCGGTTAGCCGGGCATCGGAAGGCGGCGCACACGGAGTGAGTCCTCGTGAAGGACGACGATGGCCCCGGCAGTGAGGTCCTCGGCCACCTGGTCCAGATTGGCGAGGATGATTGCCGCTTGTTCGGCTGCGCGTCGCCCGGACAGCCGCCGGATCAGGATCACTGATGGCGTGCTAGCACCGGACCGAGCGAGCAGGCCGCCGAAATCGGTGTCAGCCCAGACCAGGATGCGCTCGTCAGCCCTGGCGTGCTCTAGCACAATGTGGTCCGTCGCTGCCTGCATCCCGAGATCCCGCAGGTGGACCGCGTCATGTCCGGCCGCCTTCAACGCGTCGGCCAGGAGCGGCGACAAGTTGTTGTCGATGAGGAATTTCACGCCGTCCGCCGAAGCGGCAGCTCCCGTTCCTGGAGTGCCTCGGCAGCGTACAGGAGGGACTCGTGGATGTCCGCCGGAGTCAGGTCCGGGTGCTCGGCGAGGATCTCGTCGGTCGTCATCCCGTCCGCGACCATCGCCACGACCGTGGCGACCGGAAAGCGCAGCCCCCGGATGCAAGGCAGCCCGCCCATGACAGCCGGGTCGGTGGTGATGCGTTCGTAGGTCACGTGTTCATGCTAGCCGCGAGTGGCGTCGCGGCAGCCAGCGCGGCGAACGTGTTCGGGAGCCGCTTGGCGACCTGGGTGGCGAAGTCCATCTGGCCGGCTGCGGACTGCTGGGTCAGGTGCAGCTCGCTGGCCAGCTCATCGGCGGCGAACTCGCCTTCCAGGCCGGTCCCGGCGCGGCGGGCGAACTCCCCGACTGCGGCCATCAGCGTCCACGCCGAACGGGACTCCAGCCTAGCCCTGTATGGCGTGCCGGCCGAGATCGAGGCGCTCGGCCTCGACCTGATCGAGGTCCGCCTGCATAATCGCGAGTGAAGGGAGCGAGCTCCGTGACCGAGGATGCAGACCGCACCGCGTGGCTGCGGCAAGCGCGCGCCTACCTGCGCGACGCCGATCCCGTGCTTGCGCGGCTGATCGACGAGCGGCCGGACTTCGACCCGCAGGCCTGGATGACACAGCTGCCGGCCATGGACCTATACGGTGCCCTGCTGTTCCAGGTCGCCGGGCAGCAACTGTCCGTCGCGGCGACCCGCCGGATCCTGGGGCGGATCGAGGGGTTGTTCGGCGGCCATCTGCCCGCGCCTGCCGAGCTGCTGAGCCTCGATCCCGGCAAGCTTCGCGAGGCCGGGCTCTCGTGGCGGAAGGTCAGCACGCTCCGTGACCTGGCCGAGCGGCTTTCCGATGGCCGGCTGAACGCGGACGTCCTGAGCAGCCTGCCCGACGACGAGCTGATGACCGAGCTGACCGCGATCCCGGGGGTCGGCCCCTGGACCGTGCAGGGCGCTCTGCTCGTCGCGCTGAAGCGGGAGGACGTCGTGCTGCCGGGCGACCTGGCGTTGCGCAAGGCGGTCCAGGCCGCGTACGGGCTCGACCACCGGCCCAGCCAGGACGAGGTGCTGGTCATCGCCGAGAGATGGCGGCCTTATCGCAGCCTGGCGACCAGCTACCTGTTTTCCGCCGCCTTCGCGCCGGCGACCGGTGAAGGGCCGGGGCCTACGGCGTGACGCGGGTCAGCGGTGTGGAGATATCGACGCTGCGTCCAGGGCTGGGCGTGCCTGGCTGGCGGGCCGAGGTCAGGCCAGGGCCAGGACGATGACGTGCAGGATCAGGCCCACGCCGGCGCCGACCACCGTGCCGTTGATCCGGATGTACTGCAGGTCGCGCCCCAGGAGCAGTTCCAGCTGGGTCGATGTCTCGGCGGCATCCCATCGCTCGATGGTCCCGGTGACCAGGTTGGCCAGCTCGTCACGGAACTGATCGGCCAGGGCCCGGGCGCCGGACTCGACCATCCGTTCGAGGCCCCCCTGGAGGCGCTGGTCTGACCCGAGGCGCTGGCCGGCCGCCACCAGCGCGCCGGTCATCCGGCGGCGCAGTTCGGAGTCCGGGTCGGCGGCCTGGGTCCGCAGCGCCTCCTTGGCCTTCTGCCACAGCGACGACGACCAGTCCCGCAGCCCGGCGCTGCGCAGCACGTCGCGCTTGATGCGCTCGCCGCGCTCGCGCAGCTCCGGGGAGGTCTCCAGCCGGTCGGGGAGCCCGGCTATCCACGCGTCGAACTGACGCCGGGACTCGTCGTCCGGATCGGCGGCCATCGCCGCCAGCCGCTGGCGCAAGCGCTGGTAGAGCCGGTCGAAGACCCGCCGGTACACCGCGTCGGGCACCCAGCGCGGGGCCTCGCCCTCGAACACCTCGCGCAGCTCCGCGGAGTGGTCGGCCAGATAGCGGTCGGCGGCGGCCAGGATGACGTTGAACAGCTCGGCGTGCTGACCCTCGGCGATGATGACCCGCAGGGCCCGCCCGGCCAGCGGCGCCACCTCGACGGAGTTGACCGCCCGGGTCAGTTCGGCGGTCAGCATGCGCTGGACATCTTCGTCGCGCAGCGCCTCGGCCACCGTGACGACCAGATCGGCGGCGTGTCCGGCGAAGCGGGCGGCGTTGGCCGGGTCGGCCAGCCAGGCGGCCAGCCGGGGCACCAGGCCGACGGCGCGGATCCGGTCGGCCAGTACGTCAGCGTTGAGGAAGTTTTCTTGGACGAACTGTCCCAGGGTGGCGGCGAACTGGTCCTTGCGCTCGACGATCACCGCGGTGTGCGGGATCGGCAGGCCCAGGGGCCGGCGGAACAGGGCGGTGACCGCGAACCAGTCGGCCACGCCGCCGACCATGGACGCCTCCGCGCCGGCCTGCACGTAGCCGAGGAAGGTCCCGTGCACGCCCGCCACGGTCACGGCCACGAACAGGATCGTGACCCCCCCGAGCAGCGCGGTGGCCCGTCGGCGCGCGGCGGCCAGGCGGCGGGCCCGCACGGCCGCCGACTCGTGCTCGACCGTGCGTATCGGCGCGGCGGGCATGGTGGCGGTAGGTTCCATCGAGCAATCCCAGGTCAGTCCGCGGTGCGGGGGAAACGATAATCCGACTCCGCCAACGATATTGACCAGGGTGACGAACCGGGGGGCGGGGTTCCCGGCTCAGCTGTTCAGGAGCCTAGATCACGCGGACGCGCCTTGCCGAGCAGCCAGCCGACCAGCAGGGTGATCGCGGCGGCCACGGCGAAGGACAGGATCGACGCCGACATCCAGCTGGCCGGGGTGAAGCCGATGTCGTGCCCGAACGAGGTCCAGGCCGTGGCCCACCAGGACACGTAGCCGGGGTTGATGAGCTGGTAGGTGACGAACCCGGCGGCCCAGGGCAGCAGCATCACGGGCCGGGATCGGGCCGTCGCGGACAAGTCCCAGCGGCCACGCGAGGTGACGAAGTAGTCCGCGATCAGGACCGCCGACAGGGGCACGAACAGCGCGCCGATCAGGTCCAGGAAGTTCTCGTAGTCGGCGACGTTGAGCCACAGCGCGCCCGCGGTGGTAGCGGTGGCGATCACCGCGGCCAGGATCCGCCGGTCCCACAGCGGGCGCAGGTTCTGGGTCGAGACGGCGGTGGAGTAGACGTTGGCGAACGACTGGTCCAGCTCCCGCGCGGCCAGGATGGCGAAGCAGGCGGCGCCGGCCGGCAGCGCGATGAACGCCCCGTAGATGTGGGCCGCGTCGCCGTGGGCCACGGTGACCAGGGCGAGCAGCCCGATGACGTAGCAGAGCACCTGGGTGGTGGTGTCGCCGGCCAGGATTCCGGCGAAGGCGGCGCGCGGGCTGCGGGAGTGCCGGGTGTAGTCGGCGGCCAGCGGCGCGAACGAGACGGCGACGGCGACAACGGTGTCGGTGGCGGCCCAGTAGCCGGACCAGGTCCCGTCCGTGAAGCCGGGCAGCGGATGCCGCATGAGCTGGACGAACAGATAGCACAACACGACCAGCACGGCCCCGGCGGCGTACTTGCGCAGGACCCGGATGGCGCCCAGCGGCCGCAGGCTCAGCAGGCCGGTGATCACCCCGGCCAGCAGGACATAGGCCTGCTTCGGCAGGGCGGGCGCGACCGTGTGGGCGGCGGTCGCGATCGTGACCAGCTCGAAGGTGCCCCAGCCGAGGCACTGCAGGATGTTCAGGACGGTGGGCAGCCAGGAGAGCCGGGCGCCGAACAGCCCGCGGAGCAGGACCATGGCCGGGGCGCCGGTCCGGGCGCCGGGCAGGCCGGCCAGCGCGAGCGCCACCGTGCCGAGCACGGTGCCGACCACGATCGCGGTCAGCGCGGCGGCCAGGGACAGCTCCGGGGTGCCCGAGCCGCCGGGCTGCAGCACGAAGATCGCGCCGGTGAAGCCGAGCAGGCTCACCCCGAGGTTGCCCCACAGGCCGAACTGGTCCAGCATGCTGAGCGCCTGCGGCACCGGCTCGGCCAGGGTCCGCGCGACCTCGGAGTGGCGGTCACCCGGGACGGTGACGAAGGGGTCTTTCCCGTCGGTGGTCGTCGCGGCCACGGCAGCCTCCCTACGCCGGCATTACCCGGACAGGTTCGGACGGTCGGTGGCGCGGCTAGCCACCCTCTCAGCCCGGTGCAGCCCGAGCTCCCGCGTGTTCAGTTCACCCCGAATGGTACCGGTTGCCTCGTCGGGGGCGGAGGGAAGCCCTACCGGGAAGGCGGCGGGGCTGCGGTGCTCATTCGTCCGCGAGCAGGCGGCGGGCGGCTTCGGCGATGTGGGCGGCGCTGATGCCGGACGCGTCGAGCAGCTCCTGGGGTGTGCCGGAGCCGGGCATCTCGCGGACGGCCAGGTGGGCGACGGCCAGGTCGGTGCGGCCGGCGCCGGTCAGGGCGTCGAGCACCGCGGCGCCGAGGCCGCCCTCGGGGTGGTGGTCCTCGG
>CAWICW010000012.1:0-142538 GCA_963834685.1 uncultured Actinomycetes bacterium
GCCGGTTAACAGCCGGACGCTCTGCCGATTGAGCTACGCGGGATCGACGCCGTTAAGGGTAGCGCACTCTGGGCGAGCGTGTGACGCCTGGCGCGTGGGCCACCTCCCGTTCACCTCACGCTCATCACCATGAGTACGCTCGTGCTAGCAGGGAAGGTCCTGTATGCACAGGACGAACCTGCATGGAAAGGGGTGCCAGATGCGGACACGCATTACGTTCCTGGCGGGATTCGCGGTCGGTTTCGTGGCCGGCACGCGGGCCGGCCGTGAGCGCTACGAGCAGATGGTGAAGCTCGGCCGGAAGGCAATCGAAAATCCGACCGTGCAGCAGGCCACCCGCGCGGCGGGATCCAAGGCTACCGAGCTGTCCAAAGCCGCCGGGCAGAAGGCCGCCGAGCGCATGCCGAAGCTGGCCGAGACGGCCAAGAACAGCGCGAGCAAGGCCAGGAGCAGCGCGAGCAAGGTGCGGATCCCGGGCCGGAACTCCGGCGACGACACCACCGCGGCGAACGGCGCCCGTCCCGTCGACTAGACGGCTGTGCGAGCCTTTAGTCGAGGTACTCGCGCAGCATCTGCGCGCGGCTGGGGTGGCGGAGCTTGGCCAGTGTCTTGGACTCGATCTGCCGGATCCGCTCCCTGGTCACGCCGAACTCCCGGCCGACCTCCTCCAGCGTCCGCGGATGCCCGTCGGTGAGGCCGAACCGCAGCTGAATAATCCGTTGCTCGCGCTCGGCCAGCTGGTCGAGGACCCGCTCCAGCTGGTCCTGCAACATGATGAACGCCGCGGCCTCCATGGGCACCACGGCGTCTGCGTCTTCGATGAAGTCCCCGAGGTCCGACTCTTCCTCGCCGATCGGAGACTGCAGCGATACCGGCTCCTGGGCGATCCGCTGAATCTCCGCGACCCGGTCCGGTTCAAGACCCATCTCCGCGGCGATCTCCTCGGTGCTGGCTTCCCGGCCCAGCTCCTGATGCAGCTGCCGCTGCACCCGGGCCAGCTTGTTGATCGTCTCGACCATGTGCACCGGCACCCGGATGGTCCGCGCCTGGTCGGCAATGGCCCGGGTGATGGCCTGCCGGATCCACCATGTCGCATAGGTGGAGAACTTGTACCCGCGGGTGTAGTCGAACTTCTCCACCGCGCGGATCAGGCCCAGGTTCCCCTCCTGGATGAGATCGAGGAATACTAGCCCGCGGCCGATGTAACGCTTGGCGATCGACACCACGAGCCGCAGGTTCGCCTCGATCAGCCGCTGCTTGGCCTTGACCCCTTCCCCGACGAGCAGTTCCAGGTCGCCGTGGATGGCGCCCAGCATCGGGATGCCGCCGCCGAGCTTCTCCTCGGCAAACAGGCCCGCCTCGATGGCCTTGGCCAGCTCCACCTCGTCCTCGGCGGTCAGCAGCGGCACCCGGCCGATTTCCCGCAGGTAGATCCGCACCAGGTCGCTGGTGGCAGCCCGCCTGCTGCTGTCGGCTCCCCTTTCGGCCAGCCGGAGCTCGGCTTCGGTATCGTCCTCGCGCGACACGTCGAGCACGTCCACGCCCTCGTCGGCGAGTGCGCGCACCGCCGCGTCGATGGCCTCCGGCGGCAGGTCGGCGCGGTCCAGCGCCACCATGACGTCAGCCATGGTCAGAGAACCTCTTTCCCGCCCCAGCGCCACGAGATCGGTCAGCTGATCGGCTGGTGATGGTCCGTTCGTCAGCACCGTGAGGGTCACGGGACCAGTCTGCGTCACAAACCCATGGTTACGGGGGACCTAATTTTGTCACCCCTGCGCTACTAAGCAGAACGGTCCGCAACCGTATAATCACGCCGCACCGCGGCCTCAGCCGCCCGCGGCACGCTCGACCAGAGCCCGGCGGCGGGTTTCCAGAGCGACGAGATCGCCGAACATCCGGTTGTATACCGCCTGTTCTTCGACCGGGTTCATGCGCTGCAGCCGGGCCTTGACCGCGGTGATCTCCCGGCTGACCGCGAGCTCGCCGACCCGGGCCAGGACCACGTCGGCGTATCTGGCATCCGGCTCCCCGGTGATCACCGGCGCCTCGACCGCGAGCCCGGTGACGAAGGCCTGGGCGCGCTCGTTCGGCGCCTCTTCGCGCAGCCGGGCGGCCCACTCCCGCGAGCTGCCGCCGCCGGCCGCCGTGCCGCCGCACGCCGCGATCAGCGTGAACACGGCCCGGTGCACCGGCGCGGTGAAGGCGTCGGCGCCGAGTGCATCGAACTCCGGCCCGCACAGCCCGGGCCGCTGCACGGCGAGCTGGAGCGCCTGCCGTTCCAGCTGGACCACCGGATCACCGAGGTCGTACGGGCTTTCTTCTTTTTTACCGAACGGTCCGTGGTGCCCGTTTCCGTTCTCCTGCGCGTCAGCCGGGCTCGACGACCCGCGCGGCCTGCCCCTGGTCCTCGCGTCCCTCGCGGCCGGGCCCGACCTGGAATCCCCGGCGTGCGTCCGCACCCGGGCCATCACGAACTCCTCGTCCATCAGGCCGAGCCAGCGATCCAGGTTGACCGCGTACCTCGCGCGCAGGCCCTTATCCTTGATCTTGGCCAGGATCGGCGCAGCCTCGTCCAGCGCCGCGAGCTGACCCTCGGTGGTGTTCAGGTCGTGGTTGGCGAGCACGCCCTTGATCGCGAACTCGAACAGCGGGACCCGGCGGGCGATCAGGTCGCGAACCGCCGCATCGCCGTGAGCCAACCGCACGTCACAGGGGTCCAGGCCGTCGGGCTGCACGGTGACGAAGGTCTGGGTGACGAACTTCTCCTCCATGCCGAACGCTCGCAGCGCCGCCCGCTGCCCGGCCGCGTCCCCGTCGAAGGTGAAGATCACCTCGCCCGCTGCCCCGTCGGTGTCCATGATGAGCCGGCGCAGCACCTTGATGTGATCCTCGCCGAAGGAGGTGCCGCAGGTCGCCACCGCGGTGGGCACCCCGGCCAGGTGGCAGGCCATCACGTCGGTATAGCCCTCCACGATGACCGCCTGCCGACGCTGGGCGATCTCCCGCTTGGCCAGGTCCGCCCCGTACAGCACGGTGCTCTTGCGGAACAGCGAGGTCTCCGGGGTGTTCAGGTACTTGGGCCCGTCGTCGTCGGCGTCGAGCTTGCGCGCGCCGAACGCGATGACATCGCCGGACAGGTCCCGGATGGGCCACATCAGGCGCCCGCGGAACCTGTCCCGCGCGCCGCGGTTGCCCTCCCGGGCCAGGCCCGCGGTGATCAGCTCGCCGTCGGTGAAACCGCGTCCGCGCAGGTGCCGGGTCAGGTCCTCCCAGGCCTTCGGCGAGTAGCCGACGCCGAACCGCTCCGCGTCCTTGAGCTCGAAGCCGCGCTCGGACAGGAACTTCCGCGCGTGCTCCGCGTCGGTATCGCGAAGCCGTTCGGCGTAGAACTCGGCGGCGGCCCGGTGCGCGTCGATCAGCCGGCGGCGCTGGCTCTGCTCCTGGCCCGGCACATAGCCGCCCTGCTCGTAGCGCAGCTCGATGTCGGCCCGGCCCGCCAGCCGCTCGACGGCCTCGATGAAGCTGAGCCCGTCGATCTTCTGCACGAACTTGATTACGTCGCCGCCCTCGGAGCAACTGAAACAGTAGAAGAGTCCTCGCGCCGGGGTGACGTTGAACGAGGGCGTCTTCTCGTCGTGGAAGGGACACAGCCCCTTGAGCGAGCCGCCGCCCGCATTCTTCAGCTGCAGGTACTCCCCAACCACCGCGTCGATGGGGGATCGCTCGCGAACCGCCGCGATGTCCTCGTCGCGGATCCGCCCAGCCATCGCCCACCTCCGCTGACCCCTGACCGCCCAGGGTGTCCCGCCGTCCCGGGGTCTCCCGTCGCGGCGAGTCTAGTCCGCCCGCGCGCGACCCGCCGGGATAGACGCGGCTAGCCTAGGCCCGTGCGCGATCTGCTGGTGTTGTGGGACGTCGACTACACGCTGCTGAGGGCCGGCGGGCTGGGCAACCGCCTGTATCGAACGACATTCAAGCATATATTCGGGCGCGACCTGACCGCGATCGCGCCCAAGGCCGGGCGGACCGACCGGGCCATCCTGCTGGACACGCTCACCCTGGCCGGGGTGGCCGAGCCGCGGGCCCACGTCGATGACTTCCTGGCCGCGCTGGCCCGCCAGGTGGTCGCGGTCGACGGCCACGGGCCGGCTGGGGTCAGCGCTTTGCCCGGCGCGGCGGACGCGATCGCGGCGCTGGCCGCCGTCGGGGCGCGCCAGTCCGTACTCACCGGGAACATCCGGCCGCTCGCGGCGGCCAAGCTGGCCGCGGCCGGGCTGGGCGAGCACCTCGACCTGGACGTCGGCGCGTACGGGGACGTGCACGAGGTCCGGGCCGAGCTGGTGCCGGTGGCCAGGCGGGCGGCCCGGGCGGCGTACGGGACGGACTTCGGCGGCCGGTCGACGGTGCTGGTCGGCGACACGCCGCTCGACGTGGCCGCCGCGCTGGCCACCGGGGCCCGCGCGGTGGGCGTGGCCACGGGCAGCTTCCCCGCCGCCGACCTCGCCGCGGCGGGCGCGCACATCGTCCTGCCCGACCTGACCGACACCTCGCTGGTACTCGCCGCCGTCACCGGCCGGCCGTGACAGGCACCTCGCTGGTTCTCGCCGCCGTCACCAGCCGGCCGTGACCGGGAGGCGGGCAAGAGCGCGCTCGACCGGACAGCCAGGTGAGCACGGCCGCGGCCAGCCATCCCAGCCGTGGCGGCGGAGCACCGCGGCGACCTGGAGGGCGGTCGCGCACGGATGCCACCGGACGTGCGTCCAGCCGTACCTGAGGGACTGCTGCCCGTTCATGGCGGCGGCGTTGTCGCGGTCCTTGTCCCGCCACTGGTCCTCGGCTGGGTGAGCCTGCCGCCCGTCCAGCTCGACCACCACGCCGTATTCCTGGTACAGCCGATCCCGGCGGCCACTGCGTCCGTCCGGGCCCGCGAATGACGCCTGGCGCACCGGCTCGGGCAGCCGGTGTGCCCGTTCCACGTCCCGTTCGTAGCGGTACTCCAGCACCGAATGGTCTCCGCTAGACGCCGCGGCGATGAGCTCATTCAGGTCAGCCCGCCAGCGCAACTTCGTGCGCTGGCGCATCGCCACGCTCAGCTTCCCCTCATCGGTCAGGTCCCGCGCGAACGCGCGAGTCACCCAGCCGCAGACGTCATCGAAGTTCGCGGCCGTCTGCGTCAGGTCGAGCACCGTCTCCTCCACCCTGGTCCGCGGCGGATTGCTGTTGCGCTGTACCGCCTCGACCGCCCGCCCAGACCGGTGAAGGCTGACCCCAGAAAGCGCTGCGATATGACGCTGCCGAGGGACCGTCACGTGAATCTCCCCGGCTGGCTGGTCAGTCAGCCGCTGCAGCTCAGCCGCCGTTTCATAGCTGAGCATCGCGCCTGGTCCGGCTGAGAGGACTGCCGCCCATAGCTGGGCACCGCGGCCGGGAACTCCGGTGAACGTCGCGTAGATACCGGCATGAATCGGCCGCCACCGGCCGCTGCTGACCCTGAACTTGATCATGCCTTCGGACAGCCCGGCCCTGATGGCCTGCGAGCGGGAAACGACCCCGCTCTGGCGCTCGGCGAGGTTGCGGAGCGTAGAAGGAAGCTCACTGACCATGCCACCCAGTGTGATGCCACCCACCGACATTGAGGCGGCACGCCAATTATCGTGGTGAATCCGGCTTCCATGGTGGATCGGGGCTACCCCAGTTGCCCGAATCCGCCACGACGGCAGGATCCACCACGCAAATGGCGACTGGTGGGGATTTTGGGAGAATTGGGGGTGAATGGGCTAATGGGGTATCGGTGTTTGGGGATTTCGGGTGTAGATGGGGTAGTGGTGTCTGAGGTGCGGGATGGACGGGGAAACGGCGGCCGCGGGGAGGCGGGCGGCCGCGGGGAGGCGGGCGGCCGCGGGGAGGCGGGCGGCCGCGGAGAGGCGGCCGGGACGGGGTGGGTGCGGGGGTGCGGGTGCGGGGGTGCTGGGGTGTTGGGGTGTTGGGGGGCGGGGCTGGCGGGGGGTCAGACTTCGGGGAGGGGGATTTCGGGGTTGGTGAGGCGGGCGAGGTCTACGGGGCGGGCGGAGCGGATCAGGGACTGGATGTCGTCGTTGACGTCCCAGACGTTGACGTTCATGCCGGCGATGACGGTGCCGCGGGAGAGCCAGAACGCGATGAACTCCAGGGCGTCGCGGTCGCCCCGGTAGGCGACCTGGTCGTAGCGGCCGGGTGCGGGCAGGCCCGCGCACTCCATGCCGAGGTCGTACTGGTCGCTGTAGAAGTACGGCACGGGGTCGTACACGACGGGCTGGCCGAGCATGGACCGGGCAGCGGCCGGGCCGCCGTTCAGGGCGTTGGCCCAGTGCTCGACCCGGACCTGGCGGCCCAGCAGCGGGTTGAACGAGTTCGCCACGTCGCCGGCCGCGAAGATGTTCTCATCCGAGGTGCGCAGGGCCTCATCGGTGAGCACGCCGTTGTCGACTGCCAGCCCGGCGGCCGCGGCCAGCTGGTCGTTCGGGGCCGCGCCGATGCCGACCACGAGCAGGTCGGCGGGCAATTCGGCGCCCGCCGAGGTGATGACCATGCCGGGGCGGAACTCGACCGCCCGCTCGCCGAAGCGGAAGTCGACGTCGTGCGAGCGGTGCAGGCCGGCGAAGACCGCACCGAGCTCGGGGCCGAGCTGTTCCTGCAACGCACCCTGCTGGGGCTCGAGCACGGTGACCGGGCAGCCGTAGGAGCGGGCGGCGGCGGTGGTCTCCAGGCCGATCCAGCCGGCCCCGGCCACCACGACCCGCGGGGCCGCCTGGAAGGCGGCGCGCAGCCGTTCCGAATCGGCCGTGGTGCGCAGGTAGAGTACCTCGTCCCGGTCGGAACCGGGGAAGCTCAGCCGCCGGGGTGACGCGCCGGTGGTGAGGAGCAGCTTGTCGTAGTGAAGGGTGCTGCCGTCTGAGGTGAGCACGGCGGAGACGGCGCGGTCGATGCCGGTGACGGTCACCCCCATCCGCAGGTCGACGTCGTGCTCGGCGTACCACTCAGCCGGGTGCACGTAGACCGAGTCCAGTTCTTCGTTGCCGAGCAGGTAACCCTTGGACAGCGGCGGCCGCTCATAGGGGCGTTCGGGCTCGGCGCCCAGCAGCACGATCTGTCCGTCGAAGCCCTCGTCGCGTAGCGTCTCGGCGGCCTTAGCCCCGGCCAGGCTGGCGCCAGCGATCACAAAGGTTGGCATGCGCTCAATTCTTGCCTACATCCACTCTAGATTCCGACGCGCCGGGCCCCCGGGAGCGTTATTCAGACCCGACTAACGAGTACGGGCCTTTAGGCCCGTACGAGTGGTCGGTGCAGGTCGGCGGTCAGAAGCGGATCGGGATCTGAATAACGCGAACTTTGAATAAGACACAGAGGCGGTGATGCCAGGCGATAGCGGACGTGTCGGTGAGGCTGGCGATCTGGTCGATGACGACGCGGCGGCGCGCCGTGTCGGTCTGGGCGGCGTGCCAGGCCGGGCGCAACAGCGGGTCGAGCGTCCCCGGGGCGCCGCGCTCGACCGCGAAGCCCAGCTCGGCCAGCAGTTCGCGTTCCCGGGCCTGGGCCGCGATCACGCCGGCGCGGGTCATCACGTAGTGCGCGGTGATCCCCTTGAGCAGGGCGCACTCCAGCCGCTGCTGGCGCGGCACGATGAGGTCCGCGGCGTAGCGGGTGAGCGGGCGAGGATGGGCGGCGAGGGTGGCGTCCTGGGCGGCGATGCAGAAGCGGCCGATCAGCTCGCTGGTCGCGTTCTTCAGCGCGGCGGCGGTTTCCGGGCCGCCGTCGTAGGAGGTCGGCCAGACGTCCAGGGCGAGCAGCGCGTCGAGGATCTCGGTGAGTTCGACCACGGAGACGTCTTCGCCGACATACGTGGTGGCCGTGGTCTGTGATACCACGGTCCGTTCGGTCAAAGAATTGAGGTTCTTAAAGGTGATGAGGCCGGCCACGAAGCCGTCCTCCAGGTCGTGAACCGAGTAGGCCACGTCGTCGGCCCAGTCCATGACCTGGGCCTCCAGGCACCGGCGCCCGGCGGGCGCGCCCTCGCGGATCCAGTCGAAGACCTCGGCGTCCTCGGCGTAGACGCCGAACTTGGTATTGGGGCGCTGGCAGAACCAGGGGTACTTGAGGGTGGCGTCCAGGGTGGCCCGGGTCAGGTTCAGGCCGGCGCCGAGGACCTTCGGCTCGAGCCGGGTCAGCAGGCGCAACGACTGGGCGTTGCCCTCGAACCCGCCCGCGTCGGCGGCCAGTTCGTTGAGGGCGGTCTCGCCGTTGTGGCCGAACGGGCTGTGTCCGATGTCGTGCGCGAGGCAGGCCGCGTCGACCAGGTCGGGGTCGCAGCCGATCTCGCGGCCGAGCTCCCGCCCGATCTGCGCGCACTCCAGGGAGTGGGTGAGCCTGGTGCGGGGGAAGTCGGCCGAGCCGGCCGTGACGACCTGGGTCTTGGCCGCCAGCCGGCGCAGCGCGGCGCTGTGCAGGACGCGGGCGCGGTCCCGCTCGAAATCGCCGCGCCCGGCCCGCTTGGGCGGCTCTGCCACCCAGCGGGCCGTGGCGCTTTCGTCGTACCTCGTCATTACCTGCTGTCGGAACCGCCGCCGGCCAGCGCGGCGCGGCCTGCCTCCAGACGGGCGATCGGGACGCGGAACGGCGAGCAGGACACGTAGTCCAGGCCGACCTGGTGGAAGAAGTGCACCGAGTCCGGGTCGCCGCCGTGCTCGCCGCAGACGCCCAGGTGCAGGTCGGGCCGGGCGGCCCGGCCTTCCTTGACCGCGATGTCGACCAGGCGGCCGACGCCGTCCCGGTCGATCGTCTCGAACGGCGAGACGCCGAAGATGCCCAGCTCGATGTACTTGCTGAAGAACGCGCCCTCCACGTCGTCACGGGAGAAGCCCCAGGTCATCTGGGTCAGGTCGTTCGTGCCGAAGGAGAAGAACTCCGCACTCCCGGCGATCGGCCCCGCGTTCAGGGCCGCCCGCGGCACCTCGATCATGGTGCCGATCGGGGTGTGCACGTGGGTGCCGGTTTCTTCCTCCACCTCGCGCAGGACCTTCTCGGCCCGCTCGCGGCTGATCTCCATCTCCTGCACGGTCGCGGTGAGCGGGATCATGACCTCCGGCTGCGGGTCCTTGCCCGCCTGCTTGAGCTGCGCGGCGGCGTGCGCGATCGCGCGGACCTGCATGTCGGTCAGGCCGGGGATGACCAGACCGAGCCGGACGCCGCGCAGACCGAGCATGGGGTTCTGCTCGTGCAGCCGGCGCACCGCGGCCAGCAGGTCCTTGTCCTTCTCGGTGGCGTTGTCGCCGGCCAGCGCGATTCTCACGGATAGATCCGTGAGGTCGGGGAGGAACTCGTGCAGCGGCGGATCGATCAGCCGGATGGTCACCGGCAGGCCGTCCATGGCGTCCAGGATCTCGACGAAGTCGCCGCGCTGCAGCGGCTCCAGCGCGTCGAGCGCGCGCTGGCGGTCCTCGTCGGTGATGGCCAGGACCAGGTCCTCGATCAGCTGGCGGCGCTCGCCGAGGAACATGTGCTCGGTACGGACCAGGCCGACGCCGCCGGCGCCGAACCGGCGGGCCCGGGCGCAGTCCGGGCCGTTGTCGGCGTTGGCGTGCACGCCGAGGCGGCGCTTGTGGTCGGCGTGGACCATGATCGAGTGCACGGCCCGGATCAGGTCGTCGGCCTCGGCGGCGTGCGGGTGCAGCTCGCCCTCGAAGTAGCGCACGACCTCGGACGAGACGACCGGGATCTCGCCCAGGTAGACAACACCGCTGGTGCCGTCGATGGAGATCACGTCGCCCTCGCTGACCGTGATGCCGCCGGGGGCGGTGAACTTCTTCGCCTTGGTGTCCACCTCGAGTTGCTCGGCGCCGCAGACACAGGTCTTCCCCATGCCGCGGGCGACCACGGCCGCGTGGCTGGTCTTGCCGCCGCGGCTGGTCAAGATGCCCTGGGCGGCGATCATGCCGTGCAGGTCGTCCGGGTTGGTCTCGCGCCGGACCAGGATCACCTTCTGGCCCGCAGCGGCGAACTCGACCGCGCGGGCGGAGTCAAAGACGACCTTGCCGACCGCCGCACCCGGCGACGCGCTCACCCCGGTGGCGATCTTGGTGACCTCACCGCTGGTGTCGAACCGGGGGAACATCAGCCGGGCCAGCTCCTCGCCGGAGACCCGGCGGAGCGCCTCGTCCTCATCGATCAGGCCCTGGTCGACGAGTTGCATGGCGATGCGGAACGCGGCCGCGGCGGTGCGCTTGCCGACCCGGGTCTGCAGCATCCACAGCTTGCCGCGTTCGACGGTGAACTCGATGTCGCACAGGTCGCGGTAGTGGTTCTCCAGCGTCCGCATGATCTGTATCAGCTGGTCGTAGGAGGCCTTGTCGATGCTCTCCAGGTCCTGCAGTGGCACGGTGTTCCTGATCCCGGCCACCACGTCCTCGCCCTGGGCGTTCTGCAGGTAGTCGCCGTAGACGCCCTGGGCGCCGGTGCTGGGGTCGCGGGTGAAGGCCACGCCGGTGCCCGAGTCCATGCCGAGGTTGCCGAACACCATCGCGACCACGTTCACCGCGGTGCCGAGGTCGGCAGGGATGCGCTCCTGGCGCCGGTAGAGGATGGCGCGGGGCGAGTTCCAGGAGTTGAACACGGCCTTGATGGCCATGTCCATCTGCTCCCTGGGATCCTGCGGGAATTCCCTTCCGGTCTGGGTCTTGACGATGCCCTTGAACGTCTCGACCAGGTTCTGCAGGTCGGCCGCGTCCAGGTCGAGGTCGTTGCTGACGCCGTTGGCCTGCTTGGCGGCTTCGATGGCGTGCTCAAAGTGCTCGCCGTCGACGTCGAGGACGGTCTTGCCGAACATCTGGAGCAGGCGGCGGTAGGCGTCCCAGGCGAACCGCTCGTTGCCGGCCTGCTTGGCCAGACCCTGAACCGACTCATCGGACAGGCCGATGTTCAGGACGGTATCCATCATGCCCGGCATGGAGAACTTCGCCCCGGACCGGACGCTGACCAGCAGCGGGTCGGCCGGGTCGCCGAGCTTGCGGCCCATGGAGGTTTCGAGTTTGGTCAGGTGAGCCGCGATCTCTTCATCGAGGCCTTCCGGCGTGGTGCCCCGCTGGAGGTAGTAACGGCAGGCCTCGGTGGTAATGATGAATCCGGGCGGTACCGGCAGGCCGATGTTGGTCATCTCGGCCAGGTTGGCGCCCTTACCGCCAAGCAGATCCTTAAGGTCCTTGTTGCCTTCGGTGAAGTCATAAACGAGCTTCGGCACTTCCTGCTCCTCGTCCTGCTCTTCGCAGTGCGCGACGTCGTGTTCACTCGGGACTCTACCGTCCTTCAGACACGGCCAACGCGCCTGTCGGTCGATGTGCTGTGGTCCAACGCCTCGGGCAGCGTGCTCATCGGCGTGATCCCGGACAGCGGAGGCGGGCGGGTCGGCGTGATCAGCGGGAACGAGTTCACGCCGCTGCCTTGGCCAGGTGCGGCCTCGGCGGCGGCGCTGTCCGGCACCTGGTGAAATGGGGGTATGAGCGAGCTGAGGGGCGGGCGAGGGCGAGGCGACGGTCGGGCTGCTGCATCCGGGCGAGATGGGGACGGCGATCGGGCAGTGCCTGGCCGCGGCGGGTCACCGGGTGCTGTGGGTGCCAGAGGGCCGCAGCCCGGCCAGCGCGGCCCGGGCAGCGGCGGCGGGGCTGACCGCGGCCTCGCGGAGGGCTGGCCGGCCTGGTCCGACGGGCTGACGTCATCGTCTCGGTCTGCCCGCCGCACGCGGCGCTCGGCCTGGCCCGGCAGGTCGCGGGGTTCGGCGGCGTGTATGCCGACGCCAACGCGGTCTCGCCGGCCACCGCGCGGGAGATCGCCCGGATCGTCGAGACCGGCGGGGCCAGCTACGTGGACGGCGGGATCATCGGGACGCCCCCGGTGGCGCCCGGATTCATCCGGCTCTACCTGTCCGGGGTCCGGGCCGGGGAGGTGCAGCGGCTGTTCGCGGGCGGGGCGGTCGACGCGCGGGTGATCGGCGGGGACGCCTTGTACGCCGCGTCGGCGGTGAAGATGGCCTACGCGTCGTGGACCAAGGGCAGCGCGGCCCTGCTGCTGGCGGCCCGGGCGCTGGCCCGGGCCGAAGGGGTGGAGGAAGCGCTGCTGGCCGAGTGGGGCATCTCCCAGCCGGGCCTGACCGAACGGTCGGCCCGGGCCGCCAGGTCCGCGGCGGCCAAGGGCTGGCGCTGGGTGGCCGAGATGGAGGAGATCGCCGCGGCCATGGCCGCGGCGGGACTCCCCGAGGGCTTTCACCAGGCCGCGGCCGAGATCTACCGTCGCGCCGACGACGACGGATCCCTCGACGCCATCCTCACCGCGCTACTCTCCCCACCCTGACCACACCCGTAACCCGCGCGGCCCCGGCCGGGCCTGGCCGGAGCCAATGGTTGTCACTCTCTACCGGCTCTTTCCGGTAGAGAGTGCCTTTCATTGAGTGCGGGGCGGGGCCGCGGGGCCCGGGGGTTAGCAGGGGCCGAGGCGCTCGGTGAGGTAGGACTCGACGTGGTCGAGGCCGACGCGTTCCTGGCGCATGGTGTCACGGTCCCGGACCGTGACGGCCTGGTCGTTCAGGGTGTCGAAGTCGACGGTGACGCAATACGGGGTACCGATCTCGTCCTGCCGCCGGTAGCGGCGGCCGATCGCGCTGGCGTCGTCGAAGTCGGTGTTCCAGTGCTTGCGCAGCGTCGCGGCCAGGTCGCGGGCCTTGGGCGACAGGTCGGCGTTGCGCGACAGCGGGAGCACCGCGACCTTGACCGGCGCGAGCCTGCGGTCCAGGCGCAGCACCGTCCGCTTCTCCAGGTTGCCCTTGGCGTCCGGCGCCTCGTCCTCGGCGTACGCGTCGAGCAGGAACACCAGCGCGCCTCGGTCGACGCCGGCCGCGGGCTCGATCACGTACGGGATGAACCGCTCCCCGGACTCCTGGTCCAGGTAGGACAGGTCCTGCCCGGACGCCTCCTGGTGGGTGGTCAGGTCGTAGTCGGTGCGGTTGGCGATGCCCTCCAGCTCGCCCCACTCGGTGCCCACGAAGTCAAACTTGTACTCGATGTCGACCGTGCGCTTGGAGTAGTGCGACAGCTTCTCCTTCGGGTGCTCGTACAGATGCAGGTTCTCCGGGCGGACGCCGAGGTCGGTGTACCAGGCCAGGCGGGTATCGATCCAGATCTGGTGCCACTCCTCGTCGGTGCCGGGCTTGACGAAGAATTCCATCTCCATCTGCTCGAACTCGCGGGTCCGGAAGATGAAGTTGCCCGGGGTGATCTCGTTGCGGAACGACTTGCCGATCTGCCCGATGCCGAACGGGATCTTCTTCCGCGAGGTCTGCAGCACGTTCTTGAAGTTGATGAAGATGCCCTGCGCGGTCTCCGGGCGCAGGTAGGCCAGCCCGGACTCGTCCTCGACCGGGCCCAGGTGGGTGCGCAGCAGCCCGTTGAACATGCGCGGCTCGGTGAAGGTGCCGCGGTTGCCGCAGTTCGGGCACGTGAGCTCCGCGAGGCCGCCGACCGGCGCGTGGCCGTGCTTCTCCTCGTAGGCCTCGATGAGGTGATCGGCGCGGTACCGCTTGTGGCAGAACGAGCACTCGGTGAGCGGATCGACGAACTCGGTGACGTGCCCGCTCGCCTCCCACACCTCGCGGGCCAGGATCACCGAGGAGTCCAGGCCCACGATGTCGTCGCGCTCGGTCACCATCGACCGCCACCACTGGCGCTTGATGTTGTTCTTCAGCTCGACGCCGAGCGGACCGTAGTCCCAGGAGGCCCGCAGGCCTCCGTAGATCTCGCTGGACGGGTAGACGAATCCCCGTCGTTTGCTCAGGCTGACAATGGCGTCAAGGCGGTCACTGCGCAAGACCATCTGTAGTCTCCATCCGGCTGGCGGTCGGCGGGCGCGACGGGCGCGATCCCCGTAGTGGTTCCGGCTCGGCGGCGGCGGGCCGCATCGATGACCGGAGGCCCCTAGCTTAGGAGCACTGGACGACGATCGCGAACTGGATTCGCCCGGTGCGGATGGGCTTATGGGGGGTTGTCGGAGGGGTCCGGCGGGGCGGGAACGGGGTTGGGCTGGGCTCCGCCGTACCGGCGATCGCGGCTGGCGTAGATCTCGCACGCGTGCCAGAGGTGACGCCGGTCGAAGTCGGGCCAGAGGGTATCCAGGAAAACCAGTTCGGCGTAGGCGGACTGCCAGAGCAGGAAGTTGGACAGGCGCTGCTCGCCGGAGGACCTGACGAAAAGATCGACGTCCGGCATCCCCGGCTCGTACAGATAGCGGGCGAACACCTTTTCGGTGAGCTTGTCCGCGCGGAGTTTTCCGGCCGCGATATCGGCCGCGATCGCGGCGGCGGCGTCCATGATCTCCGCCCGGCCGCCGTAGTTGACGCAGAACTGCAAGGTCAGGACGGTATTCCCGGCGGACAACTGCTCGGCGTACTCCAGTTCGCTGATCACGCTGCGCCAGAGCCGGGGCCGGCGGCCGGCCCAGCGGATGCGGACCCCCATTTCGTTCAGCAGATCGCGACGGCGGTGAATGACGTCGCGGTTGAAGCCCATCAGGAAGCGCACCTCGTCCGGCGAGCGCCGCCAGTTCTCGGTCGAGAACGCGTAGGCGGATAGGTACGGAATGCCGAGCTCGATCGCCCCCATGATCACGTCGAGCAGCGAGGACTCGCCCTCCTTGTGACCTTCGGTCCTGGGTAGTCCGCGCTTTTTCGCCCACCGGCCGTCGCCGTCCATGACCAGGGCCACGTGCCGGGGCACGAGCTCGGCCGGGATGGCGGGCGGCTGCACCCCGCTCGGGTGCGGATCGGGCGGGCGGATGCCCGTCGCTCGCGGTCCGCCGGCAGCTTGCGGTCCCCCGGTGGCCGGGTTTCCCTCTCTCATCAGACTCGCTCCACATGACGCAGCGAACGGATCGAATGCTCCAGATGCCATTGCAGGTAGGCGGCGACGAGCCCGCTGCACTCGACCCGGTGCCTTCGCTCGCCGCGGTCCGCGCTGTCCCAGTCGCCGCGCAGCAAGGCGAGCATCAGGGCCACGGTGCCCGCCGCGGGCGCGGCCGCGCCGGGCGGGCGGCAGGAGGCGCACACCATGCCGCCGGCCGCGATGGCGAAGGCCGGCAGGCGTACCTCGCCCCCGGCCGCGCTGGGCTCGGGGCGACCCCGGCCGTGGGCCGATGCGCCGCAGCGGGCGCACTCCTCCAGGGCGGGCGCGTAGCCGGCCACCGCGAGCGAGCGCAGCAGGAAGGCGTCCAGCACCAGCCGGGGGTCATGCTCGGCTTCGCCTAGGGCCCGCAGCCCGCCGATGAGCAGCAGCAGCTGGCGCAGGGCGGGCTCCTTCTCCATCGGGGTGAACCGCTCGGCCGTCTCCAGCATGGCCACGCCCGCGGTGTAGCGGGGGTAGTCCCCGGTCAGCGGCTCGCCGTAGGGCCGGATCACCTCGGCCTGGGTGATCACGTCCAGCGAGCGCCCGGGGTGCAGCATGAGGTCCACGTGCGTGAACGGCTCGAGCCGCGCGCCGAACCGCGACTTCGTACGGCGGACACCCTTGGCCACCGCGCGGATCCGCCCGGTGGTCCGGCCCAGGATGGTGATGATCCGGTCGGCCTCGCCCAGCTTCTGCGTCCGCAGCACGATCCCGTCGTCTCGGTAAGGCTGCACCCGCCTATTCTCCCGCACAACGGGACAGCGGAAGGCTTTGACGCGGCCGTATTCGTGCCTGAGCTCACGTCCCTCCTGGCCAGAGCCCAGGAGGGACGTGAGCTGGGAGGCACTGGGTCAGGCGCGGCGGGAGCGGTTGACCGCGGACAGCACGGCGCGCATCGACGCGCTGGCCGTGTTGGTGTCGACGCCGACGCCCCAGTAGACCTGGCCGCCGATCTCGCACTCCACGTAGGCGGCGGCCTGCGCGTCGGTGCCCTGGGTGAGCGCGTGCTCGGTGTAGTCGAGCACCCGCGCCTCGATGCCGATGGTGGCCAGCGCGTCGCAGAACGCGGAGATCGGGCCGTTGCCGATGCCCTCGACCTGCTGTGCCTGCCCTTCGGCGGATATCTCCGCGGTGAGGACGTGCTTGGACTCCACGACCGAGGAGCTCTGGTGATCCAGCAGGCTCAGCGGCCCTTCGGCCAGGTACTCGGTGGAGAAGATCTCCCACATCCGGGCCGCGGTCACCTCGCCGCCCTCGGTGTCGGTGTGCGCCTGGATGACCCGGGAGAACTCGATCTGCAGGCGGCGGGGCAGGTCCAGCCGGTGCTCGGACTTCATGAGGTAGGCCACGCCGCCCTTGCCGGACTGCGAATTGACCCTGATCACGGCCTCGTAGGTCCGGCCGACGTCGTGCGGGTCGATGGGCAGGTACGGCACCGCCCACGGGTAGGAGGCGAACGGGACGCCGGCCTGGGCGGCGTCGTCCTCCAGCGCCTCGAAGCCCTTCTTGATCGCGTCCTGGTGCGAGCCGGAGAACGCGGTGTAGACCAGGTCACCGGCGTACGGGTGGCGCGGGTGGACCGGGAGCTGGTTGCAGTACTCCACCGTGCGACGGATCTCGTCAATGTCGGAGAAGCTGATCATCGGGTCGATGCCCTGGCTGAACAGGTTCAGCCCGAGGGTGACCAGGCAGACGTTGCCGGTCCGCTCGCCGTTGCCGAACAGGCAGCCCTCGATCCGGTCCGCGCCGGCCAGCACGGCCAGTTCCGCGTCGGCGACGGCGGTGCCGCGGTCGTTGTGGGTGTGGACCGACAGGCAGACGGAGTCGCGGTGGGGCAGGTTCCGGCTCATCCACTCGATCTGATCGGCGTAGACGTTGGGGGTGGACCGCTCGACCGTGCACGGCAGGTTGAGGATGATCTCCCGGTCCGGCTCGGGCTGCCAGACGTCCATGACGCCCGCGCAGACATCAAGGGCGAAGTCGAGTTCGGTGTCCATGAAGATCTCGGGCGAGTACTCATAGCCGAAGTCGGTGCCGTCTAGGAGTTCCTCGGCGTACTTCATGACGTGGCGGGTGCCCTCGACGGCCAGCGCCTTGCACTCCTCGCGGTCGATGCGGAACACCACCCGGCGGAAGATCGGCGCCGTCGCGTTGTACAGGTGCACGGTGGCCAGGCGCGCGCCGACCAGCGACTGGACCGAACGCTCGATCAGGTCCTCCCGGGCCTGGGTGAGCACCGAGATCCGGACGTCGTCGGGGACCCGGTCACCTTCGATCAGCTCGCGCACGAAGTCGAAGTCGGTCTGGCTGGCGGACGGGAACCCGACCTCGATCTCCTTGTAGCCCATCCGCACCAGCAGGTCGAACATCTTGTGCTTGCGGGCCGGGCTCATCGGATCGATCAGCGCCTGGTTGCCGTCCCGGAGGTCGGTGGACAGCCAGCGCGGCGCCGTGGTGATGGATTTGCCGGGCCAGGTACGGTCGGGCAGGTCTACCGGCTGGAAGGGGGTGTAACGCTGGCAGGGCATGCCGCTGGGTTGCTGCTGGGGGGGCGTTACGCGATGAAATCCGTGCTCGGTCTGCATGGTCTGCTTCCTCTGGCGAGATCGGTATGGGCCTGGTCAATGGCCAGCGCACGCGCCAATACCCGCGGCGAGGGAGCCGGCCTATCGGCCCCCGCCGCGGCCGCTAAGCAGGAGCAGCTCGCGAGACATTGGGAGAACTTTACCAGGCAGCAGAGTCCGAGGTGCAGCGGGACCGCCCGCGAGCCAAAGGGCGCGCCGCTGCCTGGACTGAGGAGCGAAGCGACGAGGGAAGGCGGCGGGTCAAGAGCGCCCGGAGGCGAGCGGGAAAATAGAGTGGCGTCACCGGCGCGGGCCGGGTTGGCTGTAAGGATGCGTATCGAGCGACTCGACCCGGCGGACACGGACACGATCCGCGCCTGTTTCGAGCTATTCCTGGCCGCCCAGCAGGTGGACGAACCCGACGGACCGTGGTTCACCGAACGGCCGTTCCGGGGCTGGCTGACCGTCGGCTGGGGCGGCGACCCGCGGGAAATATGGCTGGCCGAGGGCCAGGCGGCGGGCTCGGTCGCGGGCTGGTACAAGCTGGAGCTGCCCGACCTGGAGAACCTCAACCAGGCCGAGCTGACGCTCGTGGTCCACCCGGCGCAGCGGCGGCGCGGGCTGGGCCTGGCCCTGCTGAAGCACGCGGCGGCCCGGGCGGCTGAGCACGGACGTTCGGTGCTCAACGGCCCCGCGCGCCACGGCGGCGACGGCGAGGCCTTCGCCCGTTCGACCGGAGCGGAGCCCGGGCTGGTGGACGTGCAGCGGGTGATGGACGTACGCACGGCGGGAGAGGATCGGCTGGAACCGCTCCGCGACGCGGCCGAGCAGAAGGCCGCGGGTTACTCGCTGGTGTCCTGGACCGGGATGGTGCCCGAGGAGTTCATCGAACAGGCGGCCGCGCTCTACGCCGCGCTCAACGACGCTCCGCACGACCCGCAGACGGCACCGGCGGTCTGGGACGCGCGGCGGGTCCGCGAGCGCGTCAACGCCCTGCGCCCGGTGTACGGGCTGCGGACCTACGCGGTGGCGGCGCGGCACGAGGCCACCGGGGAGCTGGCGGCGCTCACCGAGATCGCGGTGGACCCGGCCGATCCGGGCTGCGGGCACCAGATGCTGACCGGCGTGACCAGGACGCACCGCGGGCACCGGCTCGGCCTGCTGGTGAAGATCGCGATGCTGGAGCTGCTGCGGGCCGCGGAGCCGCAGCTGGAACGGATCGACACCTGGAACGCGGAATCCAACCGGTACATGATCGCGGTCAACGAGGCGCTCGGTTACACCGTCCTCGGGCCGCCGGCCAGCTGGTGGAAGCTAGACGTGACGGGCGCTGTTGGCCTAGCCGCTGCCGCGGCGGGGCTGGGCGAGCAGGCGCTGGCGAGCCGGGCCCGGTACTAGCCGCGGCCGGCCGACTGATCGGTGGTGGCGATCACGCCGACGGTCTGCGCATGGGTCATGCCCAGGTCCAGGCCGATGGCCAGGGCGGCCTGCCGTTCGCCGTCGGCCAGCGGGCCATCGGCCATGCCGATCCGGAGCACGTCCGCCAGGTACCACTCCCGGGCCTGGACGGTGAGCTGCGCGCCCACCTGGTTCAGGGCCGGACGGATCGCCTCGAACGGCTGGGTGAGGTCGGCGTTCAGCTGCGCCTCGTCGTATCCGGGCATCCCGGCCCCCACCACCGCCTCGATGGCCCGCTGCCGGGCCGCCGGGCTGGCCGGGTCGCCGGACCGCAGCATGGCCGAGGCGGCGGCGCGCATGCCCGCGGGCAGCGCGGCCTGCATCTGTGCCGCGGTCGGCTGGTTGAGCGCGTCGGTCACGTAGCGGGTGCGGCAGGTCGTGCACTGCACGTGCTCCCCGACCGAGTTCAGCGGGATGACCGGAAGGAAGAACAGCGTGAACCACCGGCGCCCGACCCGGTGCCGGTACTGCCGGTCTCCGCCGCAGCGACGGCAATAGAAGGTGCCCTGCGCAATCGTCCGGTAGAACACGCGCAGGCCAAAGATGATCAACATCGCGGATCCCTTCTGCCGCCGCCTGTTCGGCGCAGGCAAATCCATCATGTCGCCGCAGGCCCGGCGGCCGTCCGGCCGATGCCGATCCGATACCTCATCTTCACTTTTGCCGCAGGCAGCAGCCGGCCTCAGTCGTAGAAGCCGAGGCGGCGGAGCTGCTTGGGGTTGCGCTGCCAGTCTTTGGCGATCTTGACGTGCAGGTCGAGGTACACCTTGGTGCCGAGGAGCGCCTCGATCTGGTGGCGGGCCCGGCTGCCGACGTCCTTCAGCCGGGCTCCCCCGGTGCCGATGACGATGGCCTTCTGGCTCGGCCGCTCCACGTACAGCTCGGCGTGCACGTCGACCAGGTCGTCCCGGCCGGGGTGCGGGCCCATCTCCTCGACCACGACCGCGATCGAGTGCGGCAGCTCGTCCCGGACGCCGACCAGGGCCGCCTCCCTGATCAGCTCGGCGACCATGATCTGTTCCGGCTCGTCGGTCAGCTCGCCGTCGGGGTAGAGCGGCGGGCCTTCGGGCAGATGGGCGACGAGCACGTCGGCCAGCACGTCGAGCTGGAAGCCGGTCACGGCCGAGACCGGGACCACATCCGCCCAGTCGCCGAGCTCGGTCACCGCCACCAGCTGCTCCGCGACCCGCTCCGGCGGCACCTCGTCGCACTTGGTCACGACCACTACGACCGGCGTCTTGCTGACGTTATCCAGCTCACGGGCGAAGAACCGGTCCCCAGGGCCGACCGGGTCGCCGGCCGGGACGCAGAACCCGATCACGTCGACCTCGGCCAGGGTCGAGCGGACCAGGCTGTCCAGGCGCTCGCCGAGCAGCGTCCGCGGCTTGTGCAGGCCGGGGGTGTCGACCAGGACCAGCTGAGCGTCCGGGCGGTGCACGATGCCCCGGATCACCCGCCTGGTGGTCTGCGGCCGGTCGCTGGTGATCGCGACCTTCGCCCCGACCAGCGCGTTGGTGAGCGTCGACTTGCCGACGTTGGGGCGGCCGGCCAGGCAGGCGAAACCCGAGCGGAAGTCGTTCACCACTCAATTGTCGTGCATGTTCTGGCCGGTGAAACCATGGCCCGTTCGGCATAAAGAAAGACAAGGGCGGGGCGGACCTGGACGGTCCGTACGGGTCAGACGGTCAGCACGGCGCGCAGGGTGCCGTCGGGGGAGGCGTGGAAGACGGTCGCGCCCGGGCCGAGGTCGCGCACCACGGCCAGGTCACCCGGGTCCAGCTCGGCGTCGCTGATCAGGGCGGCGGCCTCCAGCTTCTGCGCGCCGCTGGAGGAGGCCATGGCCACGGCCAGGCGCAGGGCGGACAGCCGCAGCGAGGGCAGGGCCACGGCGGCGGCGGTGTAGGTGCGGCCGGTCTCGTCGCGGACGGCCGCGCCCTCGGACGCCGCTACCCGCGCCCGCGAGGACCGCGCCAAGGTGATGATCTTGAGGTCTTCGGCGTCAAGGCTCACGCGACCGAGTGTACGGCGCGGCCCGGGCCTGGATCGGCCGGCGCGCGATGGTCAGGGGTGTTCCCCGGTCTCCCGCTGCACCAGGACCGTGCCGACCTTGTTGCGGCGCCCGGATCCGGGCTCCGCGGTCAGCCGCAGGCCGTTCACCATCGCGGTAGAGCCCGCGATGGGGACGCGGCCGAGCGCGTGGGCCAGCAGCCCGGCCACCGTCTCCACGTCCTCGGCCCCGTCGATCTGGACGCCGAACAACTCCCCCAGCTCGGTCACCGGGAGCCGGGCGGTGACCCGGGCCGAGTCGGCCGACAGCCACGTGACCGGCGGCTGCTCGTTGTCGTACTCGTCGGTGATCTCGCCGACGATCTCCTCCAGCAGGTCCTCGATGGTGACCAGCCCCGCGGTGCCGCCGTACTCATCGATCACGATCACCATGTGATTGCGCTGCGCCTGCATCTGGCGCAGCAGCTCGTCGACCGGCTTGCTGTCCGGCACGTAGCTGGCCGAGCGCATGACGGTGGCGATCTTCTCGGTGGCCTCGGCGCCGGGATGCTCGTGGCTCCAGGCCACGATGTCCTTCAGGTACGCGATGCCGACCACGTCGTCCTCGTTCTCGCCGACCACCGGGATCCGCGAGAAGCCGCTGCGCAGGGCCAGCGAGAGGGCCTGCTCGACGGTCTTGTCGCTCTCGATGAACACCATATCGGTGCGCGGCACCATGACTTCCCTGGCGATGGTGTCGCCGAGCTCGAAGACCGAGCGGACCATCTCGCGCTCGCCCGGCTCGATGCCGGTCCGGCGCTCGAGGTAGTCGACCAGCCCGCGCAGTTCGGACCGGGCTATCGGACCCTCCGCGTCATCCTGGTCCTGGGCGGGCCGGGAGCGGCGGCCGGGCGGCATGGCGTTGCCCACGGCCACCAGCAACCGGGGCAGCGGGCCCAGGGCCCGGGTCAGCGGGTAAAGGAACCGGGCGGCGCGGCCGGCGGTGCGTTCGGTGCGCGGGCCGACCCGGCCCAGCTGCGGGCGCACGCCGGTCAGCACGTAGTGCATGAGGATCACCACGCCCGCCGCGGCCAGCACCGCGCGCCAGTCGTCGCTGAGCCAGTGCACGAAGGCGGCCGTGACCAGGACCGCGGTCAGGCACTCGAGGATGGCGCGGAGCAGCAGCAGCACGCTCATGTAGCGGGGCAGGTCGGCGGCCACCGTCTGCAGCGTGCCCTTGTACTCGGGCCGTTCGGCCACCCCGGTGGCGGCGACCAGGGTGAGCGCGGCCTCCGCGTTGGCGCACCAGCCCGCCGCGAGGGCCAGCACGGCCGCCGCGACCAGCAGCCACCCGGGGGGTGACATCACGCGGTCCCTTCTCGCTCCTTCGTTTCCCGCCATGCTTTCAGCAGCTGGTCCTGCGTGCCGAACATGGCGGCGTGCTCTTCGGGCTCGGCGTGGTCGTAGCCGAGCAGGTGCAAGATCCCGTGCACGGTGAGCAGCTCGAGCTCGTCCTGGGCGGAGTGACCGGCTTTTTCCGCTTGCTCCGCGGCGACCTGCGGGCACAGCACCACGTCCCCGAGCAGGCCCGGGTCGTCGCCCGGGTCGGGGTCGCCCGCGCGGTTGCCGCCCAGGTGCGGCGGCCGGAGCTCATCCATCGGGAACGCGAGGACGTCGGTGGGGCCCGGCTCGCCCATCCAGCGCTCGTGCAGCTCGGTCATCGTCCGCTCGTCCACCAGCAGCACGGACAGCTCGGCCAGCGGGTGGATCCGCATCTGGTCCAGGGTGAACCGGGCCATGGCGGCGAGCTCGACCTCGTCCACGGCAGCGCCCGATTCGTTGGCGATATCGATGCTCATGCTCTGCCCCGTCTCAGCCTTTACGCCTGGGCGGCCGGCCGGTGTTCGAGCTCCCCTGCCGCTCTTGGGCGTCGTGCTTCTCGTACGCATCGACGATCTTGCCGACCAGGCGGTGCCGGACCACGTCGTGGCTGGTCAGCCGGGCGAAGTGGATGTCTTCGATGCCGTCCAGGATGTCCTGGACCACGCGCAGGCCGCTGACCTGGCCGGGCGGGAGGTCCACCTGGGTCACGTCGCCGGTCACTACCACCTGCGACCCGAAGCCCAGCCGGGTGAGGAACATCTTCATCTGCTCGCCCGAGGTGTTCTGCGCCTCGTCCAGGATGATGAACGAGTCGTTAATCGTTCTCCCGCGCATAAAAGCCAAGGGGGCGATCTCGATGGTGCCGGCGGCCATCAGGCGGGGGATGGAGTCGGGGTCGAGCATGTCGTGCAGCGCGTCGTAGAGCGGGCGCAGGTAGGGGTCGATCTTCTCGTACAGGGTGCCGGGCAGGAAGCCCAGGCGCTCCCCCGCTTCGACCGCGGGCCGGGTCAGGATGATCCGGTTGACCTCCTTGGCCTGCAGGGCCTTGACCGCCTTGGCCATGGCCAGGTAGGTCTTCCCGGTGCCGGCCGGGCCGATGGCGAACACGATCGTGTGCTTGTCGATGGCGTCCGCGTAGCGCTTCTGATTCAGCGTCTTGGGCCGGATGGTCCGGCCGCGGGCGGACAAGATGCCGACGGTCAGCACGTCGGCCGGGCGCACGCCGCGCTCGGCGCGCAGCATGGCCGCGGTCCGCTCCACCGCGTCGGCGGTCAGGTCCGTGCCCTTGCGCAGCAGCTCGAGGAGCTCGTCGAACAGGTCGATGACCAGGGCGGTCTCCGCCGGGTTGCCGGTCGCGGTGATCTCGTTGCCGCGGACGTGGATGTCGGCGTTGAACTCGCGCTCGATCACGTGCAGCAGTTCATCCCCGGATCCGAGCAGGCTGACCATGGAATGGTCAGCCGGGATCACGATCTTCACCTGGGATCGCGGCTCACCCTGGCCGCCGGCCCGCGGTTCGCGCCCGGCTTCACCGGCGGCTGGTTCACCCGGCTGGCCATTGCCGCCAGGCCCGCTCTTGCCGCGCAGGTCGTTATTTGAAGTGCGCGGGTCATCGTTTCGGATATCTGTCAATTCGTCGTCAATTCGACGCTCTCCAAGGCCCGGAGGACCATCCCCCGAGGGTCGTGTACTCCATGTTATCCGGCAGGGCCACCCGGCCCGCGCGAGTCCGGTACATTCTGGCCGGTCATCAGGCTCATTCGCGGCCGCTCAGCCGGGGGGCCAGGTGAGGGAGCGGCCGCCGAGCACGTGGGCGTGGACGTGCGGGACGGTCTGGCCTGCCTGCGGGCCGGTGTTGAAGACCACCCGGTAGCCCTCGTCGCTGACGCCCTCGGCCACCGCCACGTGGTGGGCCTCGGTAATCACCTCGTGCAGCAGTCCGGCGTCGGCGGCCGCGAGCGCGGCGACGTCGGGGTGGTGCTCCTTCGGGATGACGAGCACGTGCGTCGGCGCCTGCGGGTCGATGTCGCGGAACGCCAGTACCCGGTCGGTAGCCAGGACCCGGGTCGCGGGCACCGTCTCGGCGGCGATAGCGCAGAACAAGCATTCAGGCACACGAAGATCCTAGGGCCTCTCGGATACGCGCGGCGTCGGGCGACTCTATTGTCACGGGAGGGCACAGGTATGGGCTCCCTGCGGAGCCGGGATAAACGCGCTGGTGCCGACATTGATTACCGCCGCCGATACTCCTGAGCAACCACGCGGCCTACCGTTGTTATCGTGCCGATCCCGGCCAGGGCTGTCATTGGTCCCACACTATGGATATTCTTAATTCTCCCGCAATCCTCCGGCGATCACCGGCGGCGTGTCCGAAAGCCAGCGCGGCGCGGCTCGTTTGCTACTTGATTGCCCGTTTGCCCAGGTAGCTGACCGGATGATGGCCGGGAAAGCAAGGCCGCAGATGGTCAGATGGGTGGGGATTATCGGGATGAGGGACCGGTGATCAGGTCCGGTGCGCTCGCCGCATGCCGCGGAGGCGCTGGCTGGTGAGTGAACCTGAGGACAGGGATGCGCGTCCAACCCACGTGACCGAAACCCTGGCGGCCGCGGGCGCCATCATGCCTGGCGCCTTCGTGGCCCCGGCCGCGACGCGGATGGGGTGGAGCGCGGACTGCGCGGTCACCGAGCTGTATTCGCTGCACTACCGGCCGCTGGTGCGGCTCGCCGCGCTGCTGGTGCGGGACACCCCCACCGCCGAGGAAGTGGTGCAGGACGCGTTCGTGGCGATGCACGGCGGCTGGCAGCGACTGAGGGACGCGGAGAACGCGCTGGCCTACCTGCGCCAGGCGGTGGTGAACCGGTCCCGGTCGGTGCTGCGGCACCGGACCGTGGTGGACAAGAACCTGCAGAAGGCGCCGCCCGACATGCCGAGCGCCGAGCACGGCGCGCTGGCCCAGCTCGAACGGTCCGCCGTGGTGAACGCGCTGCGCAAGCTGCCGGAGCGGCAACGCGAAGCGATCGTGCTGAGGTACTACGCTGATTTCTCAGAGGCCGAGATCGCGACCGCGATGAAGATCAGCCGTGGCGCGGTCAAGAGTCATACCGCGCGTGGAATGGCCGCGCTGCGCGCTCAGCTGGAGCGGGAGTCATGGTGAGATCCGGCCGCGGCTCCGACGGCGGGCAGGGGGACTTCGCTGACTTCTTGCGCCGCGAACTCCACGCTGCCGCGGATCAGGTAGAGCCGGGCTCGGACGGCCTGGAGCGGATCCGCGACAAGATCCGGTCTCGTCCGGCCCATGCCAGCCAGCCCAAGGGAGCGCTGGGTGTCTGGCTGGCCATCTCGGGCTTCGCGGGAGGGCTGATCCGGCGCCTGGGCTTCCCCGCCAGACACGGTGACCCGCGGCAGGGATCGCCGCGCCGGGAGCCGAAGCGGCCCAGGAACTGGCGCGAGGCGATGCTCCGGCCGGCCTTCGCCACCGGAGTGGCCGTGTTCGCCATCGGCGTGGTCCTGGCCGCCGTCCCTCCTGCGCGCCAGGCGATCGCCCAGGCTACTGGCGCCCTCAGTGCGGCGATTACCGGCCAGAGCTCCTCAAGCGCCCAGGGATCAGAGGACGGGCAGGGCACTACTCCGGTAGCCACGCCGGAGGCTTCACAGCCCGGCCGCTCAGGCGTGGCCGCGGGCGCCACGACGGCCGTTTGCACGTCGCCATCCGCAGATCAGGCCACGACGTCGACCACGACCAGCCCGGCGAGCAGCGCAACCGGGACGGCTACCGCGCCCGCTTCGTCGTCCAGCGGCAGCGAGAGCAGTACCGCGAGTTCCGCCAGCGCCTCCGCGAGCGCAAGTGCCAGCTCAAGCGCGAGTGCCAGTCCCAGCGTCAGCCCCAGTGATAGCCCGACGACGACCCCAGCGGTGTCCCCCAGCCCCAAGGCCAGCACCAGCTCGGCCGCGGCTGACCAGAAGAACCCCCAGCCGACGCCGAGCTCGACCTGCTCGCCTTCGGGATCGGCACCGGCGCACGCCGCGGTGTCCACGACCCCCGCCAAGGCCTCGTCCCAGCCCACGAAGAGCCCGTCGTCGGCTAGTACGAAGGCGAGCGCGTCGGCCAGCGCGTCGGCTTCGTCCAGCCCGTCGTCGACGACGGGAGGCCGCGACGCGAGCATCACACCGGAGGTGAGCTCGTCGTCCAGCGGTTCGGGGCCGACCTCGGTACCGGCGTCTTCGTCCGGGCCCTGAGCGCCCTACCAGCGCTCTGAGCGCCTTACCAGCGGCCAGAGCGGCTGAGCAGGACGGCGGCGGCCACGGTGCCGGCCGTCGAGGTCCGCAGCACGGTGGGACCCAGGCTGCGGGGCGTGGCGCCTGCCGTGCGGAAGGCTGAGTTCTCCTCGTCGGTGATCCCGCCTTCGGGTCCGACGATCACCACCAGGTCACCGGATTCCGGCGGCGTGAGGTGGCCGAGGCTCTGGGCCGCTCCGGGCTCGAGCACGATCGCGCACGCTGCCTTGATGATCACCTGAGCCACGTCCGCGGCCGACACGGGCTCGGTCACCTCGGGTATCCAGGCGCGGCGGGACTGCTTGGCCGCCTCCCGCGCGGTCACCCGCCACCGGGCCAGCGAGCGGGCCCCGCGTTCGGCCCGCCAGACCGGCACGCAGCGGGCCGCGGCCCAGGGCATGATGCGGTCGACGCCGACCTCGGTCATCTCCTCCACGGCCAGCTCCCCGCGGTCGCCCTTGGGGATGGCCTGGACGACGGTGATCAGGGGATCCGGGCGGGGTACCTCCCGCCTGGCCCGGACGGCCAGCTCCAGGCCGCGGCCGGAATGGGCGGTGACCACGCACTCGGCGACCAGGCCCGCGCCGTCACCGACGTCGGCCCGCTCGCCGGGATGCAGCCGGCGGACGGCGGCCGCGTGCCGGCCTTCGGCTCCGGACAGGAGGATGACATCGCGCTGGAGTTCGGCACGGTCGGCCAGGAAGACAGGCGGCTGCGGCACAAGGGCCCCGGAAGCGTTATGCAAAACCGACTCGCGAGTGCAGGCCTTTAGCCCTTTCGGGGGGTGCGGGGGGTCGCCCCCCCGCAGGGCAGCAGGGCCTGCGCGAGCGATCGGTGCGGGTGAGCGGACGGCAAAAAGAAGGGGGAAGGGGAGGTGGGTGGGGGGTTCTTTGCATAACGCGAACCTCTTCAGAAGACGACGCAGCTCAGCGGCCGTTGAACGCGTCGCGCAGCCTCGAGAAGAACCCCTGCTGGCCCGGCGCGAACCGGCCGGGCGGCGATTCCTCGCCGCGGAGCTTGGACAGGTCGCGCAGCAGCTTTTCCTGCTCCGCGTCGATCTTGGTCGGTGTCTCGACCGTCACGTGGATGACCAGGTCACCGCGGCCATTGCCGTTCAGGTGCTTGACCCCCTGGCCGTAGAGCGGGATCACCTGCCCGGACTGGGTACCGGGGCGGATGTCGATGTCGGAGGGTCCGTCCAGGCTCTCGACCGACAGCGTGGCGCCCAGGGCCGCGGCCACCATCGGGATCGTCACGGTGCAATGCAGGTCATCGCCCTGCCGCTCGAAGATCGCGTGCGGACGCTGCACGATCTCCAGGAACAGGTCACCGGGCGGTCCGCCGCCCGGGCCGACCTCGCCCTCGCCGGCCAGCTGGATATGCGTGCCGTCCTCGACCCCGGCCGGGATCCGCACCTTGATCGTGCGCCTGGTCCGGACTCGGCCGTCGCCGTCGCACTCCGGGCAGGGCCTGACCAGCACGGTCCCGTATCCCCCGCAGCCCGGGCACACCCGGGCCATCATCACCTGGCCGATGAAGGAGCGGGTCACCTGGCTTACCTCGCCGCGGCCGCCGCAGATGTCACAGGTCTGCGGATGAGTTCCGGGCGCGGTGCCCTCGCCCGAGCACGTCGGGCAGACCACGGCCGTGTCCACGGTGAGCTCGCGGGTAGCGCCGAACGAGCATTCAGCCAGGTCGAGCTCGATCCTGATCGTCGCGTTGCGGCCGCGCTGCGCGCGGCTGCGCGGGCCGCGGGTGGCCGTCGCGCCCGCGCCGCCGAAGAACTGGTCGAGCAGGTCGCTCAGCGGCGAGAACCCGGGCCCGAACGGGCCTGCCCCGGCCCCCGTGCCCGCGGTGGCGAACGGATCGACGCCCATGTCGTACATCCGGCGCTTCTCGGTGTCCGACAGCACCTCGTAGGCCTGGGTGATCTCCTTGAACCGTTCCTGGGTCTCAGGATCGGGATTCACGTCAGGGTGAAGCTCCCGCGCAAGTCGCCGGTAGGCCCGCTTTACCTCGTCCTGCGTCGCGTCACGGCGGATCTTGAGCAGGGCGTAATAGTCCGCCACTAGGACTCCATCAGAATCTGACCGACGTAACGTGCCACCGCGCGCACCGCGCCCATCGTTCCCGGGTAATCCATCCTGGTCGGCCCGAGCACGCCGAGCTTGGCCAGCGGCTGGGCCGGGTTCCCGTACCCCGTGGACACCACCGATGTCGCCTCCAGGCCCGCGACCCGGTTCTCCGAACCGATGGTCACGGTCAAGATCGCGGTTTCGGTCGTCTCCCCAAGAAGCCGCATCAAGACTACCTGCTCTTCCAGGGCCTCGAGCACGTCCCGCAGCCCCCTGCTGAAGTCATGCGCGGCGAGGTTCGCGGTGCCCGCGAAGACGATCTTCTCCTCGTTCCGCTCGATCAGGCTGGCCAGCAGGACCGAGAACACGGCGTTCGCGTTCGCGCGCTCCTCGACCGGGATCCGGTCGGACAGGTCGGTGACCATGGCGGCGGCGTCGGCCAGCTTGTGCCCGCCCAGACAGGCGTTCAGGACCGCGCGGACGTGCGACACCGAGGCGTCGTCCCACGGGGCAGGCAGGTCGACGGTGCACTGCTCGACCCGGCCGGTGTCGGTAATGAGCACCAGCAGCAGCTTGGTCGGGGCGAGCGGGACCAGTTCGATGTGCCGGATCGCGGACCTGTTCAGCGACGGGTACTGCACCACGGCTACCTGGCGGGTCAGCTGGACCAGCAGCCGGACCGTGCGCATGACCACGTCATCGAGGCTGTAGGCGCCGGCCAGGAACGTCTCGATGGCACGACGCTCGGCTGTGGACAGCGGCTTGACGCTGGACAGCCGGTCGACAAAGAGCCGGTAGCCCTTGTCGGTCGGGATCCGGCCCGCGCTGGTGTGCGGCTGCGCGATGAAGCCCTGTTCCTCCAGCACCGCCATGTCGTTGCGGATGGTCGCCGAGGACACGTCGAAATGGTGCCGGTCGACCAGCGTCTTTGACCCCACCGGCTCGGTGGTGGACACGTAGTCCTCGACGATCGCCCGGAGCACTGTAAGTTTGCGCTCGTCAAGCACGCATTCACCTCCTTGGCACTCAAAAGCCTGGAGTGCTAAGTCTATTGCGTCCGGCAAGTTCCCGGCGCGCGACAGCGAGGCGAACTGCCGCCGTGATCAGACCCAGGAGGGCCAAGACTCGTGTGGAGCAGGCGATACGGCCCGGATGTGCTGGCCGACGGACAATCCGCGCGATTGGGGCGCCGCCGGGCTCAGCGCAAGGTACCGGAGGTCGAGGCCGAGCGCGGTCTGGTCGTGGAGGACTCCGAGGGCCGGTTCTGCGGGGCGGTGGTCGGTTACGAGAAGGGCGTGGTGACGCTCGAAGACCGGCACGGCAAGCGGCGGGTGTTCCCGCTCGCGCCCGCCGCTTTCCTGCTGGACGGGCAGCCGGTGACGTTGGTGCCGCCCGCCCCTGCGGCCCAGGCCCGGCCGACGCGGACGGCCTCCGGGTCGGTGCCGCCGCCGCCCACCCGGGCCAAGGTAGCCCGGGCGAGCCGGATCTACGTCGAGGGCAAGCACGACGCCGAGCTGGTAGAGAAGATCTGGGGCGATGACCTCCGGGACGTGGGGGTCGTCGTGGAGTACCTGGAAGGCATCGACGATCTGCCGTCCATCGTGACAACGTTCTCCCCCGCGCCCGGCCGCCGCCTCGGGGTGCTCGTGGACCACCTGGTGGCGGGCTCCAAGGAGAGCCGGATCGCGGCCAGCGTGCGATCGCCCGACGTGCTGATCGTGGGGCATCCGTTCATCGACATCTGGGCCGCGGTCCGGCCCGGCGCGGTCGGCATCGCGCGCTGGCCGGAGGTTCCGCGGGGCCAGCCGTGGAAGGAGGGCGTGCTGCACGCCCTTGGCTGGCCGCCGGAGGTGCCCGTCGCCTGGCAGCGCATCCTGCGGTCGGTCACCAGCTACGCCGACCTGGAGCCCGAGCTGCTGGGCCGGGTGGAAGAGCTGATCGATTTCGTGACCATGCCGGGGAATGAATAACGTGACGATAGCAGCGGAGACACGCGAGGTCCGATGACGAGCAAGCCGGCACGACCCGAGCCCGGCCCGCGGTACGCCAGGAGCCAGCCCGCGCGCGAGCCGGGCCCGGATCCGCGGCTGGCCCGGAGCCAGCCCGGCGGTCCGAGCCTGCGTCCCCGGATCCCCCTGGCCGAGGCGAAGCCGGCGATGCTCGGCTACCTGGCCGCGATCTTCCTCGGCCCGCTCATCCCGCTGGTCATGTACATGATCGGGCGGCGCAGGTCGCCGTTCCGGCGATTCCACGCGGCCACCGCCCTGAACCTGTCGCTCACCGGGCTGCTGTACGCGCTGTGCTGCCTGATCCTGTGCGGTCTGCTCCTGCTGGACAGCCTCACCGTGGCCCTGGTGGTGGTGATCCCGGTCGCCTTGGTGATCTGGCTTTCGGTGCTGAAGTACCTGATCCGCGGGATCGGCGCGGCGAACCGCGGCGAACGGTTCGAGGTACCCGCCTGGATCTGCGCCCAGATCGCCAAGTAAGTCACTCGGTGAGCATGCGCGTCACGGTGTCGGCGAGCAGACGGCCGGGGCGGGTCAGCACGATCCGGCCGGCGGCGTAGGCGTCGGGGCAGGCCAGCCCCTCGGCCACCACGGCCGCCGCGTTCGCTCGTCCGGCCGGGCTCAGGACCTCGACCGGGCAGCCGTCGGCCAGCCGGATCAGCAGCATGACCCGCTCCAGCTGCTGCTCGCCCGGGCCCAGGATCTCCCGGGCCTGGCCGGGACTGAGCCCCGCGCCGATCCTCGCGCCGTAGGCGGCCGGATGCCGCACGTTCCACCAGCGGGTCCCGCCGACGTGGCTGTGCGCCCCCGGCCCGACGCCCCACCAGTCGCCGCCGGTCCAGTAGAGCATGTTGTGCGCGCACCGGGACGCCCCGAGGTTCCCGCCCGCCGCCCAGTTGGAGATCTCGTACCAGCCGAAGCCGGACGCGGTGAGCAGCTCATCGGCGACCAGGTAGCGGTCGGCGAGCACATCGTCGTCCGGTGCGGGCAGCTCGCCGCGCCGCACGCGCGCGGCCAGCCGGGTGCCCGGCTCCACGGTGAGCGCGTAGGCGGACACGTGGTCGGGCCCGGCGGCAACGGCGGCCTCCAGCGAGCACCGCCAGTCCGCGTCGGTCTCTCCCGGCGTCCCGTAGATCAGGTCCAGGCTGACGTGCTCGAACCCGGCGGCGCGGGCCCACGCGGCGCAGCGGGCCGGGCGCCCCGGCTGGTGCACCCGATCGAGAACCGCGAGTACGCTGGGTACCGCGCTCTGCATTCCGAACGAGACCCGGGTCACGCCCTGGGCGCGCAGCTCGCCGAGGGTGGCTTCGTCGACGCTTTCCGGGTTGGCCTCGGTCGTCACCTCGGCCCCCGGGGCCAGACCGAACTCGGCGTCGATGGCCCGCAGGATATGGCCGAACGCGGCCGGAGGCATCAGGGTCGGCGTCCCGCCGCCGAAGAACACCGTGTGCACCGGGACGTCCGCGCGGTGTTCTTCTCCGGCCAGCACCTTGCGGGCGAACCCGATCTCGGCCAGCGCCAGGCCGGGATAGCTGCCCAGGGAAACCGCCGCGGAGCCGGCCAGGGAGGCAGGAGGGCCGCCGAGCTCGGCGGCGGTGTAGGTGTTGAAGTCGCAGTAGCCGCAGCGGGTCGTGCAGAACGGTACGTGCACGTACATCCCGAACGGCCGCTCACCCAGCCCCCGGCACGCGCTGCCCGGCAGATTCCCGTCGGCGGGGACAGGCTCACCGTCCGGCAGGGCACCAGGCATGCCTGCCACGCTACCCGTACGGCGGGAGAGGTCAGCGAGTCCGGATGGAACGCGGATGCCGGATTGGCGCACCGCGCGCTTAGACTGGAAGAGTCGCGGCCGTCGGGTTGCGTTCATGGGAGGCGTCGGTGACAGATAACCAGTCGCAATGGCCGGCCCAGTACCCGAGGTACAGCCCGCCTGACGGGACCCAGGTGCCGCCGGGCGGCCCCCAGGTCCCCGCCGCTGATTACCAGGTCCCGCCGGGCGCCTACCAGATCCCGGGCGCTTACCCGGTCCCACCGGGCGCTTATCCGGTCCCGCCGGGCGGTTATCCGGTCCAGCAGCCTGGCTACCAGATCAGGGCGCAGGCCTCCATGCGCGCGTCCTCGGCGGACCGGGAACGTGCCGTCGACGTGCTGAAGGCGGGGTTTGCCGAGGGCCGCCTGACTCAGGACGAGTACAACGACCGGATGGGACGGGCCTACGCCGCCCGCACCTACGGGGAACTGGCGACGCTGACAGCCGACCTGCCGGCCGGGGCCGGGCCCCTGCCCGCCTGGCCCGTCCCGGCCTACCAGCCGCCGCCCGGCGGAACGAACTCGATGGCCATCGCGTCGATGGTGCTGGGCGTGGCCGAGTTCTTCACCGCCGGGCTCACCGCCATTCCGGCCGTCGTCTGCGGTCACATCGCCCGGCGGCAGATGAAGGAGACCGCGCAACGCGGCGACGGGCTGGCCACCAGCGGCCTGGTGCTCGGCTACATGGCGATCATCTTCTGGTCGGTGCTGATTGCGGCCTCGCTGGTAGGGGTAGCGATCTCGATCGCGCATAACGGCGGCGGGGTCGGCGGGCCGCCGGGGCCCTGAGCGGCGCCTAGCTGATCCTGGAGCGACTCCAACGACCTCCAGCAGATCTTCACGGAGTACAACAACCTCGGCACCGAGCTCACCAATTCATGACCGGCCGCCGCGCCGAACACGTCATTGGCACTTCTGAGGCGCGTCGAACGTCTTACACTCAGTTAAAGGCGTCCGCAGGAGGCTCATGTGGCATACGGTCCAGGTCCGGCATTCCCGCCGCAGCCGCCCGTGCCCGAAGGCTCCGGGGCCGGAGTCTTCGGGGCCGGAGCCGCCGGCGTCAACCCCGCCTGGCTCGCGTCCAGCGCCGATCGTGAGCGGGCCGTGGGCGTGCTGCGGGCCGGTTTCACCGAGGGGCGGCTCAGCCAGGACGAGCTCGACGACCGGGTAGCGCGCGCCTACGCGGCGCGCACCTACGGGCAGCTCTGGGAGCTGACCGCGGACCTGCCCGCCGGGGCTCTCCCCTACCCGCAGTTCCCGCAGGGGCAGGGCGTCATGGTCGCGCCGGAGGCGGCGCCGCCCAGCCACTGGAAGCCGGCCGCCGCGCTGATCATTACCGCGCTGGTGATCTTCACCCTGGCCGCGCTGATCACCGCGGTCATCACCGCGCACACCCAGAGCGTGGTCTATCCCGGAGGGTTCCAGCAGGCGAACCTGACCCCGTTCATCCAGCCCGTCATGCCGCCGAACGTGATCCACGCGTTCCCGGTGAGCGGGCCCGGGGGCTGAGACCACGCTCCGTTCCGCATCAAGGTCTTGTCGTTACCGCTTGCGGTCAGCTGGCTGGGCGGACAGGGCCGCCACGAAGGCCTCCTGCGGGACGTCGACCCGGCCGATGGTCTTCATCCGCTTCTTGCCTTCCTTCTGCCTCTCCAGCAGCTTGCGCTTGCGGGTGATGTCGCCGCCGTAGCACTTGGCCAGCACGTCCTTGCGCAGCGCGCGGATGTTCTCCCGGGCGATGATGCGCGCGCCGACGGCCGCCTGGATCGGCACCTCGTACTGCTGGCGCGGGATCAGCTCCTTCAGCTTCGCGGTCATGGACAGGCCGTACTCGCGGGCCTCGTCGGCGTGCACGATCTGGCTGAACGCGTCCACCGGCTGGCCCTGCAGCAGGATGTCGACCTTGACTAGGTTGGCCTGCTGCTCCCCGTCGGGCTCGTAGTCGAGCGAGGCGTAGCCGCGGGTCCGGGACTTGAGCTGGTCGAAGAAGTCGAAGATGATCTCCGCGAGCGGCAGCGTGTAGCGGATCTCCACCCGGTCCGCGGACAGGTAGTCCATGCCGATCAGGGCGCCGCGCCTGCTCTGGCACAGTTCCATGATCGTTCCGATGTACTCGGCGGGCGAGATGATCGTGGCCCGCACGACCGGCTCGTAGACGGCCGCGATCTTGCCTGCCTGCGGTTCCGAGCCGCCTGGGAAGTCGCTTGGGTTGGTCACCCGCAGCTCCTGGCCGGTGTCCATGACGACGCGGTAGACGGCGTTCGGGGCGGTGGAGATGAGCGACAGGTCGAACTCCCGCTCCAGCCGCTCGCGGACGATCTCCATGTGCAGCAGGCCGAGGAACCCGCAGCGGAAGCCGAACCCGAGCGCGTCGCTGGTCTCCGGCTCGTACACCAGCGCCGCGTCGTTGAGCCGGAGTTTGTCCAGCGCGTCGCGCAGGTCCGGGTAGTCGTCGCCGTCCACCGGGTACAGGCCGGAGAAGACCATCGGCTTGGGGGTGGAGTACCCGGCCAGCGGCGTGGCGGCCGGGCGCGCGGCGCTGGTCACGGTGTCGCCGACCCGGGCCTGGCGGACGTCCTTGACCCCGGTGATCAGGTAGCCGACCTCGCCCGCGGCCAGGCCCTCGGACGGCGCGGGCTCCGGCGAGATGACTCCCACCTCGAGCGTCTCGTGCGCCGCCCTGGTGGACATCATCAGCGACCGCTCGCGCCGGGAGAGCCGGCCGTCGACCACCCGGACGTAGGTGACCACGCCGCGGTAGGTGTCGTAGATCGAGTCGAAGATGAGCGCCCGGGCCGGGGCGTCCGGGTCGCCGCCCGGGGCGGGGACCAGGCGGACGATCTCGTGCAGCAGGTGCTCCACGCCCTCGCCGGTCTTGGCCGATACCCGCAGGACCTCGCTGGGGTCGCAGCCGATGATCCCGGCGAGTTCGGCGGCGTAGCGATCGGGCTGCGCGGCGGGCAGGTCGATCTTGTTCAGCACCGGGATGATCTTGAGGTCGGCGTCCAGGGCCAGGTACAGGTTGGCCAGCGTCTGCGCCTCGATGCCCTGGGCGGCGTCGACCAGCAGCACCGCTCCCTCGCAGGCGGCCAGGCTGCGGGAGACCTCGTAGCTGAAGTCCACGTGGCCCGGGGTGTCAATGAGGTTGAGCACGTAATGGGTTTGGTCGTGACCGGTCCAGGGCAGCCGGACGGCCTGGCTCTTGATCGTGATGCCGCGTTCGCGCTCGATGTCCATCCGGTCCAGGTACTGCGCGCGCATCTGGCGCCCCTCGACCACGCCGGTGAGCTGGAGCATCCGGTCGGCCAGGGTCGACTTGCCGTGATCGATGTGGGCGATGATGCAGAAGTTCCTGATCACCGCCTGGTCGGTGTGAGCCGGGGCCGGGAGCGCGGGCACAGCGGGGCTGGCCGGGCGCGCGGGGCTGCCTGAGCGCGCGGCGCGCGCGGGGCCGGCCGGACTGGCAGGGCTACTAGATGACACACATGTCCGTTTCGGGTGATTCGCCGCTGTGTTCACTCTCGGGCGGCCTGGGTGTTCCATGATCCCATGCCGGGCGTGCTGCCCCCGCCGTCCGGCCGCTGGTTTGAGTGTAGGGCTTCGGCTCGGATAAGCTTCGTCGTCGCGTCACCCACCAGCTAACTTGAAGGACTCCAACGCGTGGCGAACATTAAGTCTCAGATCAAGCGCAACAAACAGAACGAGAAGGCGCGCCAGCGGAACAAGGCCGTCAAGTCGTCGCTGCGCACGTCCGTCCGCAAGTTCCGCGAGGCCGCGGACGGAGGGAACGCGGCGGAGGCCGAGACCGCGCTGCGCGCCGCCTGCCGGCAGCTGGACAAGGCCGCCAGCAAGGGCGTGATCCACAAGAGCCAGGCGGCGAACCGCAAGTCGGCCATCGCCAAGCGGTACGCCGAGCTCCAGCAGGCCTAGGGCCTGGGGGATGAAACCCCGGTTTCACCGCGCTAGAACGAGGTGAAACCCCGGTTTCGTTCCGCTGCAGGCTGAGGCCTGGGCCCGGGCCGCTAGGGTCCGGGCTGTTCGTGAGTGCCGCCTAGCTGGCCGTTACCGGTCAGATACCGTCATCCCGTGATTCCGCCGTCCCCTGATTCCGCGTACCCGGGATGAGGGTCGGCCGCCCCATGCTCAAGACGCATCGAGTTCGGCCCAGACGGCTTTACCCCCTGCGATCCGGCGCACTCCCCACCGGCGGGCCAGGGCATCCACCAGGACGAACCCGAAACCTGACTCATCGCAATCGGCGGGGCTGCGCGTCTGTCGCCAAGTCGGATCGCCATCCTGGACCTCCACATGCAGCGAGGTACCCGCGCTGGTGAGTTCCAGGCCTATCGCGCCGGTGTCCAGGGCGTGCAGCACGGCGTTCGTGACCAGCTCAGACACGAGCAGCACAGCGTCCTCCTCCAAGTAGCCGAGCTGCCAGGCGGCCAGCGCGTCGCGGGTAGCCCGCCGCGCCAGCCGTACCGCTGGCACGTCGGGCGGCAGCGCTAGCCGCAGACTCCGCCCGGTTCCGTCACCCCCGCCAGTGCGCGCGAAATAGCCGCGAAATTCACCATGGTCAGCCGTCATCGCCTCAAAGCCTTAACCTCGTCGTCCGCCGGCCTCCCCGGCATTGCTTCACGGGCGGATGCGAGAGCGGTCCTCGCGGCCGGGCCCGCGGCTTACCGCGCTATGGGCGGCGCCCACGAGCGGTTCTCGGCGCGCGCGCCTCCCCGTGCTCTGTGCTACCGCAGAGTCTCGGTCCCGGATCTCAGCCGGAGCCGCAGAAAGCCTGAATACGAACTCTAAGATTTCAGATCGTCAGCTGGACATTTGCTGATCATCAGCTGAGTTCCTCGAGGCCGGCCCGCGCCGCGACGATCCGGCGCACGGCTCGTTCCAGCGCGTAGTCCGCGCTGCTCGTCTCGCCCTTGACCTGCGCGTCGGCTTCGGCCACCGCGTGCAGCGCGCGCGCCACGCCGCCCGGCGGCCAGCCGCGCACCTGCTGCCGCACCCGGTCGATCTTCCACGGCGGAGCGCCGATCTCGGCCGCGAGGGCCGCGGCGTTCAGGTTCCGGGGCGCGGAACCGACCCGGCCGAGCAGCCGGACCCCCTGAGCGAGGGCACTGCAGATCAGCACGGGCGAAACCCCGGCGGCCAGGGCCCAGCGCAGCTGCTCCAGGGCCCGGGCGAGATGCCCCTCCACCGCGTGGTCGGCCACGGTGAACCCGGTCGCCTCGGCCCGGCCCCGGTAGTAGGTGGCCACCACGGCCTCATCCACCTGACCGGCGCTGTCGGCCGCGAGCTGCTCGCAGGCGGCGGCGAGCTCGCGCAGGTCCGAGCCGACCGCGTCGAGCAGGGCGCGGGCGGTGGCATCATCGGCCCGCTTGCCCGCCCGCCGGAACTCGCTGCGCACGAAGTCCAGCCGTTCGGCGAACCTGGTGACCTTCGGACACTCGATGACCCGCGCTCCCGCGGCCCTCACCCCGGTCAGCAGCTCCTTGCCCTTGGCCCCGCCCGGGTGGGTCATGATCAGCGACACATCCGGGGCCGGGCTGACCGCGTACCGGGCCAGCTCGGCGGCGACCTCCTTGGCCGCGTTCTGCACGGCCCGGACCACGACCACGCTGCCGCCGCCGAACAGCGACGGCGAGGTGAGCAGGTCCAGCTCGCCGGGCCCGAGCACCGCCCCGTCCAGATCGTGAATGTCCCCGGCCTGCCCCGCGTCCTGGCGGGCGGCGATCAGGTCCCGGACGGCGCGGTCGATGAGGAATTCCTCCTCGCCGACCACGATCGTGACGGGAGCGGTCACAGGAGGTGCCGTGGTGCGCGCTGCCATCACCGCAGCATGCCACGCCGGCGGTGGCGGTGCCGAATTGGCGGTTTACGCCGTGACGGGCTCGCCGCCCAGCCAGACACGACGCGGCGCCAGGCCGAACGACCACAGGAAAGCGCCCTCGTGATCGGCGTCCCACAGCACCATGTCCGCGAGCCTGCCGCGCACCATCGCGCCCCGGTCGGAGGCCCTCAGCGCGTGCGCGCCGCCGATCGTCGCGGCCCGGAGCGCCTCGTCGACGCTCATGCCGAGGTAGGACACGGCCAGCGAGACGACCAGCGCCATCGAGGTGATGCCGTTGCGGCCCGGGGTGTGATCCGAGGCCAGCGCGACGGTGACGCCCTTGTCCAGCAGCGACCGGACCGGGGGCCGGGTGCTGCCCTGCAGGGCGGTACCCGGGCACACCACCGCGGCTACGCCCGCCCGCGCCAGCGCGGCGACGTCGTCCTCGTTGGCCTCGTCCAGCATGTCGGCCGACGCGCAGCCGAGCTCGGCGGCCAGCAGGGCGGCGCCAGTGCGCGAGCCTCCGCAGGCGTGGATCCGGGGCAGCAGGCCCGACCTGCGGCCGGCGCTGAGGATCCAGCGCGCCTCGTCCTCGGAGAAGCCGTCCTTCTCGCAGTACACGTCGACGCTGTCGGCGCCGACCGCCGCGGCGTCCGGGCACCAGGAGCTCACCGCGTCGATGTAGTCGGCGCGGCGGCCGAAGTACTCAGGCGGGACCGAGTGCGCGGCCAGGAACGTGATGTGCACCCGCGGCATGCCGGGCTCGCCCTCCAGGCCGCGCAGCATGCGGACGTCGGCCAGCTCGCCGTCCCGGGTCAGGTGGTAGCCGGTCTTGGCCTCGATGGTGGTGGTCCCGGACCGCAGCCACCGGCCCATCCGCTCCCGCACCCCGTTGCACAGGGTCCACGGGTCGGTGCCCCGGGTGACGGTCACGGTGGACGACACGCCGCCGCCGGCCGAGTTGATCTCCGCCATCGACGAGCCATTGGACCGCATGGCCAGCTCGGCCCAGCGGTTGCCCGCGTACACCGGGTGGGTATGGGCGTCGATCAGCCCCGGCGTGACCAGGCCGCCGCCCAGGTTCTCCACGTGGTCGACGTCCACGATGTCATCGATGACCCCGGGAATGCGCTGAGGCAGCTCGGCGGCCGGCCCGACCCAGGCGATCCGGTCGCCGCTCGTGACCACGGCGGCGTTGCTCAGGACCTCGGATCCGGTCCACAGGCGGCCGATGTTGGTCAGCAGGCGTACAGTCACCGGCGATCCCCCCCGGGACCGGTGATCTCACGCGCCATGGGCGATCACCTGCTATGCCTCGCGCCCGCTGGGCCTGCCAACGGGCACCGGACGAGCTTCGCTTGCGCACCGCACTATGAGCGTCAGCGCCGTGCGGGTCCGGTCGCCAACGTATCGATCCAGACACGGTATTGCACCGCTGCCACCACAGACAAGCCCTTCGGCGAAATGCTGCACTCTATCGGTTAGCCCGGTTTAGAGCGGCTAAGTCAGCGAGGAAAAACCCGCCAAACGTGACTACAATCACGTTGCGATCCGGACACAATTGTCCGTCGCGGGGTTCTACGGCACCGCCGGGGTCAAGGCGGCCGCTTCCAGCTGCGCGGCCAGGCCCGGCGGGACCCGCGCCTCGAGCAGCGTGCCGTCCGCCACGTGCTCGGCGTGCAGCACCTCGCCGTCAGCGTGGGCGCGGGCCACCAGGTCGCCCCGGCCGTACGGCACGATCACCCGGACCTGGGTGTCCAGCCGCGGCAGCGCGGCTTCGATGGCGTCACGCAGGGCGGCCAGGCCGGCGCCGGTCTTGGCCGAGACGCTGATGCTGCCCGGTCTGCGGGCCCGCAGCGCCTGCAGCACGACCGGGTCGGCGGTGTCGATCTTGTTGACCACGACGAGCTCGGGCACGTGCGCCGCGCCGATCTCGGCCAGCACGCCGCGGACCGCGGCGATCTGCGCTTCCGGCTCGGGGTCCGAGCCGTCCACCACGTGCACGATGAGGTCCGCCTCGGCGGTCTCCTCGAGCGTCGAGCGGAACGCCTCGACCAGCTGGTGCGGTAGGTGGCGGACGAACCCGACCGTGTCGGTCAGGGTGAAGGCGCGCCCGGATGGCGTCAGTGCCCGCCGGACCGCGGGGTCGAGGGTGGCGAACAGCGCGTCCTCGACCAGGACCCCGGCCCCAGTGAGCGCGTTGAGCAGGCTCGACTTGCCCGCGTTGGTGTAGCCGGCGATCACGACGGATGGCACGTCACGGCGGGTCCGTCGGCCGCGCTGGACCTTGCGTCCGGTCGACATCCCGGCGATGTCCTTCTTCAGCCGCGCGATCCGGGCCCGCAGCCGCCGCCGGTCGGTTTCCAGCTTGGTCTCGCCCGGGCCGCGGGTCCCGATCCCGCCGCCGCCGGCCACCCGGCCGCCGGCCTGCCGGGACAGCGACTCGCCCCAGCCACGCAGCCGGGGCAGCATGTACTGCAGCTGGGCCAGCTCGACCTGGGCCTTGCCCTCGCGGCTGCGGGCGTGCTGGGCGAAGATGTCCAGGATCAGCGCGGTCCGGTCGATGACCTTGACCTGTACCACGCCCTCCAGCCGGCGGAGCTGGCTCGGGGTGAGCTCGCCGTCGCAGATCACCGTGTCGGCACCCACCGCGGCCACGATCCCCGCTAGCTCGCGGGCCTTGCCCGAGCCGATGTAGGTCGCGGCGTCGACCCGGCCGCGCCGCTGGATCAGGCCGTCGAGCACCTCGGACCCCGCGGTCTCGGCCAGCCGGCTCAGCTCGCGCAGCGAGTTCTCGGCGCTGGCCAGGCTGCCTTCGGCCCACACCCCGATCAGCACGACCCGCTCCAGCCGCAGCGCGCGGTATTCGACCTCGCTGATGTCCTGCAGTTCGGTGGAGAGCCCGGCCACCCGCCGCAGCGCGTGCCGCTCTTCCAGGTCCATGTCCCCGGGCAGATCTGGCGTGTCCGGCTGCTCGTTAAAAACCGTGCTCATCGTCCTCCGTTGCTCGTCCCCCGAATAGTGCCACGCCCCGCGCGGTATTTCATTTCATTAAACGTCAGGGCCGGGTGATATCTGCCCGGCCGTTCCGCCTCGTCGCCTTAGCTATGCCGAACGGTCCGTGGTGCGGGCGCCGACTCCGGTCAGGGAGGCAGGACGCAAGCGTCGAGGACGCGGTGGGCGGCGGCGTAGCCCGCTTCGAGGGCGGTGCGCAGGAGGGCGCCGTCGGTGGCCAGGCGGCTCACCTCCGGCGAGCCGGGCGCGGGCCGGATGGATAGCACCGCGGGATGAGGGGTTGGGACGGAAGTGTCTGCTGGGACGACGACTGAGGCGGCTTCGTACTCGGCGAGAAGCTGGTCGTCGGCGGCTCGGCGCGACTCGCGGGCCAGGAAGGTCGCGCGCAGGGCGGGGGTCTCGCGACGGAGGGTGGTGCGGACGAGCAGGCGGGCCGAACGCGAGGGGCGGCGGCCGTCGCCGGGCGGCGGGAATGGGCGGTGATCGGCTTGCGAGGGGCGGTGATCGGCTTGCGAGGGACGGTGATCGGCTTGCGAGGGACGCGGGGCGCGGCGGGAGCGGAGGATTAGCAGGTGGGTGGCACCCTGGGTCAGGGCGGTGCGGTAGGGGACGGACTCCGATACGCCGGCGTCGTAGAAGCGGCGGCCGTCGAGCTCGACGGGCGGGCCGGCCAGCAGGGGCAGGGCGGCGCTGGCCCGCAGGGCCAGGCGCAGCTCGGCCGGGTTGCTGATGAACGGGTACAGATCGGTGGACTGGCCGGTGGCCGCCTCGGTGGCCAGCGGGTGCAGCTCGACCGGGTTAGCCAGCACGGCGACGTAATCCAACGGGAACGTGGTCTGGTACAGGTCCTCGATCAGCGCGCGGACGTCGGCCACCGGGCGGCCGCGCAGCCACGCGGAGCGGCGGATCAAGACCCGGACGTAGGCGGGTTCGGCCCAGCCGAGCAGACCCTCGGGCCGACTCAGCAGCCAGGCGCCGGTGATCGCGCCGGCCGAGGCGCCGTATATGGCGTCGAAGGCCGGCACCAGGCCGAGCTCGGCCAGGGCCAGGGCCATACCGCCGGACAGGATGCCGCGCATGCCGCCGCCCTCGATGACCAGCGCGATCCGCAGCCCGTCGTCCCTGGCTCCGGGCTGGCTGCCCGCGCGAGCGCGGGCCGCCAGGGCTCGCAGCACCTCGTGCGATGCCGGTCCTCGATCATGCTCCACCCCGGCAGCCTAAGCGGCGTCACTCGCCTGGCGGAATCTGGCCGCTCGGGGCGGTGAGCCAGGCCACGCGGGACGCGATCGGCGGCACGTTCCGGCTGCGGCCCTGCTGCTGACGCTGGCCGAGTACGCCGCAGCGGGTGCTGGCCAGCGCACCAGGCCTGTGAGCGCGCAAGGCGGCTCAACTCTCCAGACGACTCAACGCGGCGGGCAGCTCGCCGTCGTAGACCACGGTGAGGCGGTGGGTGGCGCGGGTCAGCGCGACATACAGGTCGTGCCCGCCCGCCGGGGACTGGGCCAGGATCCCGGCCGGGTCGACCAGCACCACCCGGTCGAACTCCAGGCCCTTGGCCTGGCCCACGGTGAGCAGGGCGACCGGCGAGTCGAGCACCTCGGGCCGGTCGCCGGGCACCGCCGCCGGCAGGGCCTTGGCCAGCTCGCCGATCCGGGCCGTGGGCGCGATCACCGCCAGCCGGCCGCTGTGCCCATTCCCGGGCCCATTCCCGGGCCCATTCCCGGGCCCATTCCCGGGCCCATTCCCGGGCCTATTCTCGGCGCCCATCTCCTCGTGTTCGGCGCCGACCACCGAGGCGACCCGGTCCAGGCCGCGGACGACGCGGGGCGGGACGCCCTCCTCGCGGACGGACTCGGGAGGCTGCTCGCCGGGGGCGACCGAGGCCAGCACGTCGGCGGCCACGGCCATGATCTCGGCCGGGGTCCGGTAGTTGACGGTGAGGTGTTCCTCGTGCCAGCGACCCTGGACGTAGGGGTCGAGCATCTGCGCCCAGGACCGGGCGCCGGCCGAGCTGCCCCGCTGAGCCACGTCGCCGACCACGGTCAGCGACCGGGTTGGGATGCGCCGCATCACCATCCGCCAGGCCATCGCGGACAGCTCCTGCGCCTCGTCCACGATCACGTGGCCGTAGGCCCACGAGGGATCGGTCCAGGCGCGTTCGGCGGTAGTGAGCTGCTGGCCGGGGTCGCGGTTCCAGTCCGCCAGGGTGGCGGCGTCCACCAAACCGCTCTCGGCCACGCCGGTGATCTCCAGCACCTCGCGGGCGTAGCGCTCCTCGGCCCGGCGTTCCCGCTCGGCGGCCCGGCGCTGCCGCTTGGCCGCCGAGTCATCGCTGCCCAGCAGCTGGGCGGCCTCGTCCAGCAGCGGAACGTCCGCCACGGTCCACGCGTCGGGGGCGCCGGGGCGGAGCACCACGCTCCGTTCGGCCGAAGAAAGATCCGGGGCGGCGGAGCGGAGGGCACCTTCCTCGGCCAGCAGCCCGGCGACCAGCCGTTGCGGGGTCAGGAGCGGCCACAAGCCGTCGAGCGCGGCGCGGACCGGGGCCTCGTCCCACAGCCGGGCGCGGGTGTAGGCCAGGTCGTCGGGGTCGAGGGGGCGGCCCAGGGCGGTCGCCTCGGCCGCCGCGAGCGCGCCGAGCATCTCGGTGACGAACAGCCTGCGGGCCACGTTGTGCGGCTTGCGCAGCGCGCGGGCCCGGTCGCGGGCGCGCAGGCACGCCTCCCGGGGCACGGTCATCCGCACGCCGTCGGCGGTGACCTCCAGGTCACCGGGCGGGACCCGCTGGCGGTCGCGCACCGCGCGGCGCAGCACGGTCGCCATCTTCGGGTTGCCCTTGATCTCGGCGGCGACCGGATCGTCGTCGGGCGTGGCGGTGACGCCGGGAAACAGTTCGGCCATCGAGGTGAGCACCACGTCGGTCTCGCCCAGGGACGGCAGGACCTGGCTGATGTAGCGGAGGAAGATGGCGTTCGGGCCGATGACCAGGACGCCGCGGCGCTCGAGGGTCCGGCGGTGGGTGTACAGCAGGTACGCGGCGCGGTGCAGGGCCGCGACCGTCTTGCCGGTACCCGGGCCGCCCTGCACGACCAGGACGCCCTGCAGGCCGGCGCGGATCACCCGGTCCTGCTCGGCCTGGATGGTGGCGACCACGTCGGTCATCCGGCCGGTGCGGCCGGCGGTGATGCTGGCGATCAGCATGGCCTCACCGGACAGAGACTGGCGGTCCGGCTCGGACAGCCGGTCCAGGTCGAAGACCTCGTCGTCGACGCCGGTGACGGTGCGGTCCCTGGTGTAGATGTGACGGCGGCGGATCAGGCCGTTCGGGTCCTTGGGGGTGGCGGCGTAGAACGGGTGGGCGGCGGGCGCGCGCCAGTCGATCAGGCGCGGCTCGTGCTCGTCGTCCCGCAGGCCGATCCGGCCGATGTAGAGCGTGGCCGGCGCGGCGCTGTCCCCCGGGGCCTGGTCGCCGTCGGTGCGGCCGAAGACCAGGCCGCGCTCGACCGCGTTCAGCTGGGCCAGGCGCCTGCCCTGCTCGGCCGCGGTGACGTCGCGCTCCACCCGGGCCTGGAAGGTCCCGCCCGCGGTCCCGCTGCCCTCGGTCCGGGCCAGCGCCCGCGCGGTCCGCTCGCGCGCCTGGTCCAGCAGGCGGTACAGCATATCGACGTAGACTTGCTCCTGGCCTATGGCATCTGCGGGACCTGCGGCGACGGAATTGGCTTGGCGAGACGTCATATTTCGTGATATACTTTCTTTAATTATGTGCTGACGGGGATTGTGCTGATTGCCAGACTGGGTAAGTTTAGCAGCTTTGGCGGCTTGCGCCAAAGCTGAGTTGCCCGCGGGCACACGGGAGCCACCTTAAGTATCGGTGCCGCCGCATATCAGTGAACGATCAATGGGTTGTTGCCGCCATCAATCCTGACCAAGTTCCGGGTCGGCATACACCATTGCGACGGCGGCGACGGTCTGCAAGCGCATAGTTCACCCGCAACGCCGACTCCTCTGTCGCCATCCGGTTCGCGACCGCCCGCACGCTCGGTTAGCGTCAGCCGCCTGCACCAACCCGGGTACACAGACCTCGCGGCATTCCGTGCCACTTCCGATGTATCTGGCGCGGGCTTCTGGTCTCCGGATAAAGAGGGCGCATAGTCGACCTGGGCAAGTTGGACTTAGGCGGTGCGGGCCGATGGGTCTTGAACGCAGAGGCATGCACGGCGCTGGTCAACGGCATTTCGGGCGTCTGGTACGTACGATCCCGGCCGTTTCGGTGGCCATGCTGCTGGTTGTATCCATTGTCGCCTGTAGTAACAGCGGGGGCATCGGCCTCAGCGCTCCGACCCCGGCCCAGGTGAGCGCCTCGAGCAGCACCCCGGGCCAGGTGAGCGCCTCGAGTACCGCAGCCTCGGTGGGAGGCGATGCCGTCCTGCCGCCCAGCGCTGCTGTATCGCCATCCAGCCACGGTCCCGGTGGCATCGGTGCCCTTCCGGCCCCCTCTGATAACCCCGCCCCGACCCGGAGCGCGAGTTGCTCCCCCGGGAGCCCGGCGCCGAGCCCCGCGCCGACGAGTTCGGTAGCTCAAAGCACCGCAACCGCCAGCCCGACCCCGGTCACGGTGCCGACGGAGGCGTCCCCCAGTTGCTCGAGTCCACCTGCGGGCAGCCCGTCTTGAGCGGCGACAGCGATCCCGGCCCCGGGCCGCCGTCTGCGACGCGGGGGATCGCCGGGCAGATTGTGGCGAACACATCCTTGCTGATCGCGGTCTTGGTCTACATGGGCTGGGCGTACGACAACGCGCTGTACGGGTATTTCCACCTCAGCCCGCTCGACCTCGACATGGGCGTCGTGGAATACATGCTGCGCAGCCTGAGCCTGTTCAGCCCGGATCTCGTCATCCTCACGGTCGTGATCGTCGCGGTCAGCGCGGCCCGCACGTGGGGGCTAGGCCGGACGACGGCCGCGCGAACGGCCAGGAAAAGGGCCACGGCGCGGATATCAGCGGTTCCCGGCTTGCGCGGGCTGATCCCCGCGGACGAGGCTGAACAACATCACTCCGGCCGACCGCTGCTGATCAGCGCCGGCGCCGCGGTAACGGTAATCGCGTTGGTCCTGGTCTGGGCCGCTGGCTACATCCCGATGAGCACCTACCTGGTACTGATCTTGCTGGGCAGCGGCCCGCTGCTGCTCACCTGGCCAACCCGCGCCGAGCACCATGGCCGTTTCCCATATTCCGTCGCCATCGTGATCACCGCGGTATGCGCATTGTGGGCTACCGCCCTTTACGCCCAGAGCAGCGGAACCCGGGATGCGCAGGCCTTCGTGCGTGATCTGCCGTCGCAAACGGCCGTGGTTGTGTACAGCGTTCAACGCCTCGCCCTGTCCGGTCCTGGCGTGACGGTACAGCAGCTTGAGCCCGGATTTCTTTACCATTATGAATACCAGGGATTCCGCTTGCTGATCACCCGGTCCGGGACATATTATCTGGTGCCAGTCGGGTGGCAGCCACGGCTGGATATTACCTACGTCGTCAACGAAAGCGACGAGATCAGGATCGAACTGCTCTCTGGCGTGGTCAGTTGACCGGCTATTTTCCGGTAATGGCCGGCGCATTATGCAGGCCCGCGTACCCCCCGACCAGGACGCCGGTCACGATCGCGTAGGCCAAAGTGCGGGAGATGATCCGGTCGATGTCGTACAGCCGGTAGCGCAGGATGGCCACGCCGACGCACGCCGGCAGCACGGCCATGGCGACCGCGGACGCGGTGTTGACTCCCTGCGCCGGCCGACCCGGCGTCCCCGGGGGCCAGAGCGGGGCTGCTCTGTTCGTCCCCAAAGCCCACCCTAGGATGTAGGACACGACTCTTACGGGTTCGGGAGGAGCTTGACCATGCCGGGAAGCGAAGGCGTGCAGATCACCGGGCCGTCCGGTGATCGCTACGACGAGATCCTCACGCCGCAGGCCATCGACCTCATAGCCGCCCTGCACGCCGAACTCGGCCCGCGCCGGTTCGAGGCGCTGGCCGCGCGCCGCCGCCGCCAGGCCGAGCTGTCCCGCGGCGCGATGCTCGACTTCCTGCCCGAGACCGCCGACATCCGGGAGGACTCCGCGTGGCGGGTCGCGGCGCCCGCGCCCGGGCTGGTCGACCGCCGGGTCGAGATCACCGGGCCGACCGAGAAGAAGATGACGATCAACGCGCTGAACTCCGGCGCCAACGTGTGGCTAGCCGACTTCGAGGACGCCAACACCCCGCTGTGGGACAACATGATCACCGGGCAGCTCAACCTGAAGGACGCGCTGGACCGGACCATCGACTTCCGTTCTGCTGAGGGCAAGGACTACGCGCTGCGCCCGGACGACGAACTGGCCACGATCGTGGTCCGGCCGCGCGGCTGGCATCTGGACGAGAAGCACATCCTGGTCGACGGGGAGCGCGCGTCCGGCAGCCTGGTCGACTTCGCGCTGTACATGGCGACCTGCGCGCAGCGCCAGCTGGACAAGGGCAAGGGCCCCTACTTCTACCTGGCCAAGAACGAGAGCCACCTGGAGGCGCGGCTCTGGAACGACGCGTTCAACCTGGCCCAGGACGCGCTCGGCATCCCGCGCGGCACGATCCGGGCCACGGTGCTGATCGAGACGATCCCGGCCGCGTTCGAGATGGAGGAGATCCTCTACGAGCTGCGGGAGCACTCGGCCGGGCTGAACGCGGGCCGCTGGGACTACCTGTTCAGCGTGATCAAGAAGTTCCGCACCCGGGGCCGGGAGTTCGTCCTGCCCGAGCGCAACTCGGTCACGATGACCGCGCCGTTCATGCGCGCCTACACCGAGCTGCTGGTACGCACGTGTCACCGCCGCGGGGCGCACGCGATGGGCGGCATGGCCGCGTTCATCCCCAGCCGGCGCGACCCCGAGGTCAACGCCACGGCACTGGCCAAGGTCCGGGAGGACAAGACGCGCGAGTCGGCCGACGGCTTCGACGGCTCCTGGGTCGCGCACCCGGACCTGGTCCCGATCTGCAAGGAGGTCTTCGACGGCGTCCTCGGCTCGAACCCGAACCAGCTCGGCAAGACCCGTGAGGACGTGCACGTCAGCGCGGAGGACCTGCTCGCGGTGAGCAAGACGCCCGGCGTGATCACCGAGGCCGGGCTGCGCAACGACATCAGCGTCGCGCTGCAGTACCTGGCCGCCTGGCTGGGCGGCAACGGCGCGGTGGGCATCTTCAACCTGATGGAGGACGCGGCCACGGCGGAGATCTCCCGGTCCCAGGTCTGGCAGTGGATCCACAACGACGTCGCGCTGGACGACGGGCCGGTGGTGACCAGGGAGCTGGTCGAGCAGTTCATCGACGAGGAGCTGACCAAGATCCGCACGGCGGCCGGAGAGGAGTTCGACGCGGCGCAGTACGGCCAGGCGGTCGCGCTGTTCACCGAGGTGGCCCTGGCCGACAACTTCGCCGAGTTCCTCACCATCCCGGCCTACGAGCGCATGCCGTAACGGGGTTTCTGGCCACGGGCACGGGAAAAGGGGACAATCAGCAAAGGTCTTCCCGGGTGAGGTGGTTACCGATGACGACTAGCACCGAGGCGCTGGTACCGCGGCTGCGGGAGATATGCGGGGCGGGCAACGTCATCACCGATCCGCTGGAGCTGCGCACCTACGAGTGCGACGGCCTCACCTCGCACCGGTCGGTGCCCGCCCTGGCGGTGCTGCCGGAGACCGCTGCCGAGGTGGCCGCGGTGGTCACCGCGTGCGCGGCGGCCAGGGTGCCGTTCGTGGCCCGGGGCAGCGGCACCGGGCTGTCCGGCGGCGCGCTGCCGCGCGAGGACGGCGTGCTGATCGTGATGTCCCGGATGCGCGCCATTGTCGAGATCGACCCGGTGAGCAGGCGGGCGGTCGTCGAGCCGGGCGTGACGAACCTGTCGGTGAGCAAGGCGGCGGCGCCGTTCGGGCTGTTCTACGCCCCTGACCCGTCCAGCCAGGTGGTCTGCTCGGTGGGCGGCAACGTGGCGGAGAACTCCGGCGGTGCGCACTGCCTCAAGCACGGCTTCACCGTGCACCACGTGACCGGCCTGCAGATCGTCACGCCGTCCGGCGAGCTGACCTGGCTGGGCGACGGGACCGGGGTGACCACCGGATATGACCTGCTGGGCGCGTTCACCGGCTCGGAGGGCACGCTGGGCGTCGTGACCAAGATCGTGGTCAAGCTGATGCCACTGCCCGAGGTGGTGCACACGCTGCTGGCCGCGTACGCCACCACCGCCGACGGCGGACGCGCGGTGTCCGACATCATCGCGGCCGGCATCGTGCCCGCCGCCATCGAGATGATGGACGCGCTGTCCATCGAGGCCGCCGAGGCCGCGGTCCAGTGCAACTACCCGCCGGGCGCCGGCGCGGTGCTGATCGTCGAGCTGGACGGCCCGGCCGCGGAGGTGGAGGCGGAGCTGTCCACGGTACGGGCCATCTGCGAGGCGGCCGGCGCGACCGAGATCCGGGCGGCCGACGACCCCGCCCAGCGCGCGGTGATCTGGGCCGGGCGCAAGTCCGCCTTCGCCGCGGTGGGCCGGATCAGCCCGTCGTTCATCGTGCAGGACGGCGTGGTGCCCCGGACGTCGCTGGGCGCGGTGCTGGCTCAGATCGCGTCGCTGTCGGCTTCCGCCGGGATCCGCGTGGCGAACGTGTTCCACGCCGGGGACGGGAACCTGCACCCGCTGGTGTTGTACGACGACGCCGTGCCGGGGCAGGAGGCGGCGGCCGAGGAGGTGTCCGGCCAGATCCTGGACGCATGCCTGGAGGCGGGCGGCTCGATCACCGGGGAGCACGGCGTCGGCGTGGACAAGTCCCGGTACATGCCCAAAATGTTCAGCTCGGCCGACCTGGACACGATGCAGCTGGTCCGCTGCGCGTTCGACCCGGCCAGCCTGTGCAACCCCGGCAAGGTCTTCCCCACGCCCCGGCTGTGCGGCGAGGTGCCCGGCCACCGCCGGGCGCCGCATCCCGCCGTAGCGGCCGGCCAGGCGGAGATCTTCTAATGGATACCGAACGGACCGTGGTGCCCGCGGTCCGGGACGCGCTGGTCGCGGCGTGCCCGGTGGTGCGGGAGGCCAGTCCAGAGGCCGACGCGATCGCGGGCGTGGTGCCGTCGTTTGTCGCGTTCCCGGCGAGCACCGAGGAGGCGTCGGCCCTGCTCCGGGTGGCGGCCGCGCACGACCTCGCGGTGGTGCCGCGCGGCGCCGGGACCGGCCTGGGCTGGGGCGCACCGCCGTCGGCCTGCGACCTGGTCATCGACCTGCAGGCCATGGACCAGGTTCTCGAGCACGCGGCCGGCGACCTGGTGGTGCGGGTCCAGGCGGGCGCCACGATCGGGCACCTGGCCGCGGTGCTGGCCTCAGCCGGGCAGGAACTGGCCCTGGACGCGCCGGCCGACGCGACGGTGGGCGGCGTGGTGGCCACCGGCATGGCCGGGCCGCGCCGGTTCCGCTACGGGTCCCCGCGGGACCTGCTGATCGGGATCACGATCGTCCGGGCCGACGGGGTGGTGGCGCACTCGGGCGGCAAGGTGGTCAAGAACGTGGCCGGCTACGACCTGGGCAAGCTGTTCTCCGGCTCGCAGGGCACCCTGGGCCTGATCACCGAGGCGGCGTTCCGGCTGCACCCGCGGCCGGCCGCGGTGGCCTGGGTTACCGGGGAGTACGGGCCGTCCGGCCGAGCCGGCGCGGCGGCGGCGGTGGCCGCGGCGGCCGGTTCCGCGCTGGTGCCCTCGGCGGTGGAGCTGGCCTGGACGGGCTCTCCGGCGTTGCTGCGGGTGGGCGTGCTACTGGAGGGCACGGCATCCGGAGTGACCGAACGGGCCGGCCGGATGTCCGAGCTGATCGCGTCGGCAGGCAGTACGCCGGTCGTGGCCCGGTCCGAGGTGCCGTTCCGGTGGTGGGACATGGTACCGGCGGCGGGCTCACCCAGCACCGTGGTCCGGGTGTCGTTCTGGCTCAGCCGGCTCGCCGACGTGCTCGACGCGCTGGCCACGGCGGGCGCGAGCGCGGGCCTGCAGCCCGTGGTCAGCGGTCCGGCCGGCGCGGGCGCGCTGTACGCCTGCCTGGACCCGGGCACCCCAGAGGAGGACATCGCCCGGTTCGTGCTGGCGCTGCGCGACCGGCTGGCGGGCCCCGGGCCGGGAGAACCGCGAGGCAGCGTGACGGTGCTGGCCGCGCCGCCATCGGTGCTGACGGCCGCCGGCGCGTACGGGCCGGTGCCGGGCGCCGCCCTGATGCGCGCGATCAAGAACCAGTTCGATCCGGCCCACCGGATGTTCCCGGGCCGCCTAGGGGGCAGCTGATGGACGAGACCGAGCGCCTGCGCGGCGTGGTCAAGGACTGCGTGCACTGCGGGTTCTGCCTGCCGGCCTGCCCGACGTACCAGCTGTGGGCCGAGGAGATGGACTCACCGCGCGGCCGGATCTACCTGGTCAATCAGATCCTGGAGGGCGCCGAGATGACCCCGGCGGCGGCCGAGCACTTCGACCGCTGCCTGGGCTGCATGGCGTGCATGACCGCCTGCCCGTCCGGCGTGCAGTACGACCAGCTCATCGAGGCGGCCCGGGTCTGGACCGAAGAGGCGCGCGCCGAACCGGTCGATACTGAGGGCCCGTCGGGTGCGTCTCCCGCGGCGCTCGCGGGCCGGAGGGCCCGGCTACGGGACCGGGCGACGCGGACGGCGATCTTCTCGCTGTTCCCGTACCCGCGGCGGCTGCGGGCCGTCACCGGGCCGCTTCGCGCGGCGCAGCGGACCGGGCTTGACCGGCGGCTGGCCCGCAGCAGCCTGCCCGGGCGGCTCTCCCCCACTTTGGACGCCGCCCTGCGCCTTGGCGCCTCCGGCGCGGGGAAACTGGCCCCGCCGGCGTCGGCCACGGGGCGACTGCCGGAACGCGTGGCGGCTCGCGGGCCGCGGCGCGCGGTGGTCGGCATGCTCACCGGGTGCGTCCAGTCGGTGTTCTTCCCGCAGGTGAACGCCGCGACCGCGCGGGTCCTCGCGACCGAGGGGTGCGACGTGATCATCCCGCGTGGCCAGGGCTGCTGCGGGGCGCTGTCGCTGCACTCCGGCCGGGAGGCCGAGGCGGTGGCCTTCGCCCGGCAGACCATCGCCACGTTCGAGCAGGCCGGCGTGGACGCGATCGTGGTCAACTCGGCCGGGTGCGGCTCGGCCATGAAGGAGTACGAGCGGCTGCTCGGCCGGGACGGGCAGGACCTGGGCTGGGCCGGGCGGGCGGCGGCGCTGAGCGCCCGGGTCCGGGATTTCACCGAGTTCCTGACCGAGCTCGGCCCGGTCGCGCCGCGCCATCCGCTGCCGGTCAGCGCCGCCTACCACGACGCCTGCCACCTGGCGCACGCCCAGCGGATCACCCGGCAGCCGCGTGAGCTGCTGCGCGCTATCCCCGAACTCCGCCTGGTCGAACTGGCCGACGCCGGGACCTGCTGCGGTTCGGCCGGCGTGTACAACCTGCTGCAGCCCGAGGCGGCGGACGAACTGGGCGCGCGCAAGGCCCAGGCGGTGCTGGACGCGGGCGCGCCGCTGCTCATCTCGGCCAACCCGGGCTGCACGCTGCAGATCGCGGCCGCGCTCGCCGACCGCGGCGAGCACGTCGAGGTGGCCCACGTGGCCGAGATCCTCGACGCCTCGCTGCGCGGCCTGCCGCCTCCCGTCGCCGCGCCGCGCTGACCGGTCCGGAGGGTATCGGGCCGATGCCAGCTGCCAAGCTGCCGTTCGTGGGCCGGCGCGAGGAGATGGCGGCGCTGGAGGACGAGGTCGCCAGAGCCGCGAGCGGCGAGTTCCGCGTCGTCCTGCTGTCGGGCGAGGCCGGAGTGGGGAAGAGCCGGCTGAGCCGGGAACTGCTCGCCCGCCACCCGGAGGCGGCCGGGATGTTGGCCCGGGCCCACCCGCTCGGCGTGACCGCGGCCTTCGGGGTGTGGGCCGAGGCCATCGACCCGCTGCTGCGGGACCGGTCGGACGCGCAGGTGACGGCCGCGTGCGGCGGGCTGCTTGACGACCTGGCCAGCTTGTTCCACCGCGTGGCCGTCGTCCGGGGATCCCTTCCCGACCGGGAGCCGCCGCTGCCGCGGCTGCTGCAGGGACTGGCTGCGCTGCTGCGGAACCTGGCCGCCCAGGCAACGGTGATCGCCGTGCTCGACGACGTGCACTTCGCGGACGCCTCCTCATGGGAGGCCCTGCGCTACTTCGCTCGGCACCTGGACGACACCCCGCTGCTGGTCGTGGCCACCAGCCGGCCCGCCGACCTGGCCGAGCAGGAGGTCGCGGCGCAGGCCCTGTTCGAGCTGGACGAGGACGGGTTCCTGCGGCGGCTCGAGGTCACCCCGCTGGACCGCAATGGGACCAGGGAACTGGCCGAGACGGTCGTCGGCCAGCCGCCGCCGGCCGCGCTGGTCGACTGGGTGGATCAGCGGGCCCGCGGCAATCCGCTGTACGTCATCAGCCTGGTGCGCGCGCTGCTCGAGGAGCACGCGGACCTGTCCGCACCGGGCCTGCACCGGCTGCCCGAGAGCCTGGCCGAGCGGATGGCCGCACGGACCCGCGGAGCCGACACCACCACGCGGGCGGTGCTCGACCTGCTGGCCGTGGTCGACCGCCCGCTGCCGCTGGCCGATCTCGCCGTGCTGACCGGACTCACCGCCGAGCGGCTCGATCCCATCCTGGCCACCCTGATCGCCGGGCGGGCCGTCGCCGAGCGAGAGCGGGCCGGCGAGCTGATCTACGAGATCCAGCATCCGCTGCTGCGGGACGTGATCTACCGGCAGGTCAGCGCGGCGCGCAAACGGGTCCTGCACCGCCAGGCGGCGCGGTCGCTGCTGGATTCCGGGCGGCTAGCCGAGGCGGCACTGCATTTCGCCCGGTCCGCGCAGCCCGGCGACACCGAAGCGGTCCGGGTCCTGCTCGATGCGATGCGCCAGGCCGAGCAGCGCGAGGCGTTCCGCGAATCGCTCGACCTGCTCTCCGAACTCGTCGACATCCTCCCGCCCGCCGACCCGCGCTGGCTGGACGCGCTCGAGGCGATGTACTGGCAGGCGGAATGGGTGGTCGACCACCGGGCGGAAACCCGGACGGAGACCGCCATCCGGGCGCTTCGGGCCATCGACGGGCTGCTGGCGGACTCGGCCGACGACACCCGGCGGGCGACGGTCAAGTTCCGCCTGGCCAACTTCCTGGCCTGGGGCGCCGGCGAGCTGCCCGAGGCACAGCAGGCCTGCCGTGAGGCAGTGCAGTTGTACGAAGCGGCCGGAGCGTCGCGCCAGGCCTTGCTGGCCCGCCGCGAGATCGGCTGGATCCGGTACCTGCGCGGCGACATCGCCGGCATGACCGAGGAGTCGGCGCAGGTAGTGGCCGCCGCCGAGGCCAGCGAGGACCGGTTCGTCGCGATGCAGGGCCTGGTCACGTTCGGCTACAGCAACATCCTGCGCGTCCGCTTCGCCGATGCTGAGTCGGCCATCCGCCACGCGGTTGAGATCGCCGAACAGGACGCGAAGGCCTACCGGCTGACCATGGCGTTGAGCCTGCTGGCCGCCGCGGTTGCCCTGCAGGGCCGCAGCGCGGAGTCCGCTGCGCTGTTCGAGCAGGCCAGATCGGCGAATCCCGCCTTCAGGGACACGATCCTTATCGAGCTTGAGACGTTCGTGCACTGGGTGGCGGGCGACTTCACCTCGGCGGTAGCCACCGCGCGTGAGCTCGCGGCCTGGGTGATTGGCGGGCCCAAGCGGCGGGCGCTCGGCCTGGCCTGCGGCGGCCTGGCGGCGGTCGAGACGGGCGATCTGCGCGAGGCGGAGCGCCTGCTGGGGCGGGCCCGGCGGGGGCTGGACGGTCGCGACTGGGCGTATTTCTTTCTCTACACGCGCTACGGGGAGGCGGTCGTGGCCTGGCATGCAGGGCGAGCAGCCGAGTGTGCGGACACGCTGGCCGAGGTGGCGGCCGCGCTGATCGGCATGGACGCCGCAGCCGTGAGCGTCTTCGTGCTGATCGACCTGGCCGAGTCGGCCGCCGACGCCCACGACGGGCACGCCGCCGCGTCAGCCGCCCGGCAGCTCGAGGACGTGGCCCGCGCCGCGGGGCTCGCGCCGCACCAGGGTCTGGCCGCAGCCGCGGCGGCCTGGGCGGCCCTCGAGGGCGGTCGGCCGGACGTCGCGGTGACCCAGGCCAATAGGGCCGTAGGCCTGCTGTCCGAGGCCGGATGGCGTTCGCACCTGGGCCGTGCGCACGACATCCTCGGCCGGTCGCTGGCCGCCGCCGGGCGACCCGGAGCGGTCGCCGAGCTGGACCGGGCGGCCGCGATCTTCACCCAATGCGGCGCCGCCTGGCGCCGGGACCGGACGATCCAGGCCCTGCGGCGGCTCGGCAGCGGTGGCCGCCGGGCCGCCGCGGCCACGCTCGGCCCAGCCTCGCTCACCCGCCGGGAGCGGGAGGTGGCCCGGCTCGCGGCTCGCGGGATGAGCGCTAAAGCCATCGCCCAGGCTCTTTTCGTCGGAGAGCGGACGGTGGAGAGCCACCTGAGCAGCACCTACGCCAAGCTGGGGGTGGAGTCCAAGGTCGACCTGATCCGGCGCGCGGCCGAACTCGGCCTGTCGTGATGCGTACCCCCGTGATGCGTCACCGGTTTCCGTACCGGATTCCGGGTCGGTACGGAGGAACCGCGCCCGCGACCTCCGTACGGTGCGCATAGGGATGACCCATGCGCACGCATCGGAGGACAGGCATGAGCGACTACGAGAGCCTGAGGCAGCGGCACGTGGCCGACGCGCTCGCGCTGGCACCCCTGCTCATCGAGCAGCTGGACTGGCCCGCCGGCCGACTGGCCGCGCACCGGACCGGCCGGCTCCGCGAGCTAGTGCGCATCGCGACCGAGCGGTCACCCTGGTACCGCAAGCGCCTGGCCGACGTGGACATCGACCGCCTGGACGAGAAGACCCTGGCCGAGCTGCCCGTTCTGACCAAGGCCGAGCTGATGGAGCACTTTGATGACATCGTCACCGACGGTCGCCTGTCCCTGGCCGGGCTGGAGGCACACCTGAGCACCGTCGAGACCGGCACCTACCTGCTCGGCCGCTACACCGCGCTGACCTCCGGCGGGTCCTCGGGCCAGCGGGGCGTGTTCGTCTACGACTGGGACGCCTGGGCAGTGTTCTGGCTGACTTGTTACCGTACCTTGCTGCGGGCCAGGAACTCCTACCCCGACCTGGCCTCCCGCCCGGCCGTGATGGCCAGCGTGACCGCCGCGCACTTCAGCCACGCGACCGCGGCCATGGCCCGCACATTCAGCAGCCCGCGGATGACCACCGTCCGGCTCCCGGTCACGCTGCGTACTGAGGAGATCGTGGCCGGCCTCAACCACCTCCAGCCTGACTTCATGACCGTCTACCCCTCCGTTCTGCACGCGCTCGCGCACGAGGCGGCGGCCGGCCGACTCCGGATCGCGCCACGGCGGGTCCTGGCCGGGGCCGAGCCGCTGCTGCCCGAGATCAGGGCCGCTGCAGAGCGGGCCTGGGGGGTGAAGGTGATCAACATCTACGGCACGTCGGAAGGCGGCGGCACCGCGGTGGGCTGCGACCGAGGCAGCACGCACATCAGCGAGGACCAGCTCGTCGTCGAGCCGGCCGACCTGACCGGCCGACCCGTTGCGCCCGGCGAGCGTTCGGCCAAGATCTACCTCACCAACCTGTACAACCCGGTGCTGCCGCTGATCCGTTACGAGATCACCGACGAGGTCACGGTGCTGCCCGGGTCGTGCCCGTGCGGATCGGCCCACCGGCGGATCGCCGACGTCCAGGGACGGCTGGACGACGTGTTCACCTACCAGGGCCGGCGGGTGCACCCGCACCTGTTCCGCACAGCGCTCGGCCGCGAGGCGGGCATCGTCGAGTACCAGGTCCGGCAGACTCCGGCCGGCGCCGCCATCGCCGTCCGCTGCTCGGCGTCGGTCAGCCTCGACGGCCTCCGGGACCGGGTTGCGGTCGGCCTGGCCGGCGCCGGACTGGAGCGGCCCCAGGTCACGGTCGAGATCGTGGACCGGTTCGAACGGCCTGGCGGGCCTGCGAAGCTCAAGCGGTTCATCCCGCTCGACCAGTCCCCCGCGTCGCTGAGCGCCGGGCGATGAGCCCGGCGCAGGCCGCTGCCCCGCCCGGGTACGTGCACGCGGCGTCGGACTACGGTGACGAGCTGGCCCGGCTGCGCCTGCTCCAGGAGCGGTACGACGAGCGCACCTTCGCCCGACTGTCCGCCCTGGGCCCGCTGGCGGGGGCCGTCTGCCTGGAGGTGGGCGCCGGGGCCGGCTCGGTGGCCCGCTGGCTGGCCGGACGGGCCGGGCCGGGCGGGCTCGTCGTCGCCACCGACGCGGATCCGCGCTTCCTGGCCGGCGCCGCGGCCACGGGCGTCGAGGTCCGCCGGCACGACATCCTGGCCGACCCGCTCGAACCCGGCCGGTATGACCTCGTGCACTGCCGCGCCCTGCTCTGCCACCTGCCCGATCCGGGGCTGGCCCTGCGCGCCATGGCGGCCGCCGTGCGACCGGGCGGATGGCTACTTGCCGAGGAGGCGGATTACTGCTCGCTGGTGGCCGCCGACCCGGCCCATCCCCGGTCGCCGCGGTTCAACGCCGTCATGCGCAAGCTCCTGTCCTTTATCGCGGCGGCCCGGGCCTTTGACCCGTTCTTCGGTCGGCGCCTGCACGGCCTCGCGACATCGGCCGGCCTGGCCGATGTCGGACGCGAGGCCAGCGCCTGTCACCGGCGGGGCGCCAGCGCGGCGGCCGAGGTGCTGGCCCGCTCGCTGGAGCGGACCCGGTGCCGGGCCTTGCGCGATGGCGTCGTCGACGCCGGCGAATTCGAGACCGTGCTCGCCGCCCTGCGCGACCCGTCCTTCACGTTCGTGGACGCGTTGAGCGTCGCTGTCCGGGGGCGCCGACCGCTGGCAGCGGGCCTGACCTGGGCGCTGGCCACATCCGGCGCCAGGTGAGAGCATAGAAGCGTGGACGGTAACACAGGCAAGCCGGCCGAGCAGTTCCGTGCGTCCTGGCAAGCCGCCGCGGACGCCCTGAGCGAGTGGTCGCGGCGAATATCAGATGCCACACACGAGGCGATGGACAAGATCGAGCCGGCGTTCCGCGGCGCGGTCGAGGCCGGCCGCGCGGCGATGACCGGGGAGTGGCGCAATTGCCGCTGCCAGTGCGACACTGCACACCCGGCTGACACAGGTGTGTGTGACAGCCGGGCGGTCATGACCCGGCGGGTCGGCGGGGCGGATGTCTCGCTGTGCGCGCCGTGCGCGGTGGCGCAGGGTGTCGCGGAGATGAAGCTTTAACCCAGCTTTAGCCTCCGGCGCGGGAACGGCCGAGCCTCCTGGCCGATTCCTGAGGCTGCTGTGGTCAGCGGGCGGGAAGAGTCACGGTGAAGACCTCCTGGCTGGCCTGGGTGGCGAGCGAGCCGATGCCGGTTATCGTGTTGCCGGACGGGGCCAGCGCGCTGATCTGGTAGCTGCCGCCCGTCTGGGGCCCGGTCAGGCCGCCGATCGGCGCGGGCGTCCACGAGGTCCCGCTGGCCGAGGTCCAGGCGGCGACCTGCTGCTGGCCGGGCTCGCCGAACTGGCCGGCCGCGGTGAAGCCACCGGAGCTGGCGGTCAGCGCGGTGAACGTGGTGTCCGGTCCCGGCGAACTGAACGGCACCTGCTGCCAGCTGCTGCCCCCGTTGACCGAGAGCTCGGCGATCGGCACGGTGCCGGCCGGGGTGGTGGCCTGGCCCAGGGCGGCCACGCGGTTTCCGCTGATCGCGATCTGCTGCAGCACGGCGGACGAGGCCCCGGCTGGCACCGGCAGGACGAGCGTGGTCCAGGTGGTGCCGTCGGTCGTGGTCCACACGGCCGGCTGGCCGTTGTGCGACCCGACCGACACGAAACCGCGCGCGTCCGCGGCGACCGCGAGCACCTGGCTGGAGCCGGTCGTGTCGTTCACGTCGTGCGCCCGGGTCCAGACGGTCAGGTCCGATGACCACCACACGTCGGCCACGCAGCTGCCGCCCGGCGCGACCAGCTTGCCCACGATGATGTAGCCGTGCGGCCCCGCGGCGGTCGCGACGGCGCCCACGCCGACCAGGTCAGCGGTGATGGAGCCCGGGCCGGTGGCGGAGTGCCAGGTCGTGCCGTCGGCTGAGGTCATGACGACCGGGCCGGGCGCGCCCACGGCAAGCCAGCCCGACAGCCCGTGGGTCACCCCGGTCAGGGCCTCCAGGCCCGGGGTGGCGGAGACCTGCGCGAGAGACGTGGCCAGGGCCCAGGATCCGCCCGAGGCCTTACGCCACACGGCCGGGTAGCCTTCCGTGCTGCCCACCGCGATCTGCTGACCTCCGGCGACGGCCAGGCCGTTGACGGACAGCTCGGGGATGCTGCCGCCCGCGATGCCGGCCAGCGCCACCGGCCGCACGCTGCCCGTGGCGCTGGCCATCAGGAACACCGGCTGCTGGCTGACCTTGCTGGGCGAGGTGTACCCGACGGCGACGATGGTGCCGGCCGAGGCGACTGTGGCGCCGACCACGGATTGGGTGTCCGCGTTGCCCAGGGACCCGGTCTGCTGCCAGGTCCCGCCAGTGCCGGCGCTGGTGAAGGCCACGAGCTGGCCCGCGGCACTGGCCCCGGTGACGACGAACCCGAAGTCACTGCCCTTGACCAGTTCGGGGTTCCAGCCCGCGGTAGCGCCGATGGTGCCCGCGTACTGCCACGCCGTTCCGTTCGGCGAAAAATAGGCCACCCCCTCGGGGGCGCCGCTCGCCGAGCGGCCAGGCCGTACGGCGAGCAGGCCGGACGCGTCAGAGGCGAGGCCGGTGATCGCGGTGCTCGCCCCGTGGTCGGCCGGGACCGTCACCCGGGTCCAGGTCGAGCCGGCGTCGGTGCTCAGCCACACGCCCGCATAAGTGGCGCCGTCCTTGGTGACCTGGCCGGACATCACCGTGGCGGTGCCGCGCGAGGTGATGTAGGAGATGCTCTGCACGGTCTCGCCGGGTCCGGCCAGCCCGAGCTGCGCGGCCGTCTTCCGCTGCCAGGTCACCCCGTCACGGGAGGTCCAGATCACGGCCTGCGTCGCGTGGTTTCCGTTCGCGGCGGCGCCCGCCGCCAGGAACCCGTCGGACGTGCTGTTCAGCACCCACATCCCGTCGCCGTTCAGCATGGGGGTGATGCCCTTGGTGGACGCGAGCGTCCAGGCCAGACCGTTCGGGCTGGTCCAGATGGCCTGCGGGCCGACGGCCAGCCAGCCGCCGGGGCCCCCGGCCAGCCGGGCGGCCGGGTACCCGAGCGGAGCCTGGACCTTTTGCCCGCCCGCCGCGTACACCGGGGCCAGGCGCCAGGAGGCGCCGCCGTTGGCGGACACGAAGAACTGCTGCCGGACCACGCCGTCGCTGGTCTGGGAGCCCATCGTGACGATGGTGTTCCCCGAGGCCACGATCCGGTTAACGGTCTGGAAGACGCCGCGCTGCTCCTGCCCGGGGTACATGCCGATGGTCAGCGCCGACTGCGCCGTCGTGCCCTGGTTCGGGGCCCGGTTCGGCTGCTGGCTCGAGGCGAGCTGGCCGAACTTCGGGCCGTGGCCGGTCAGCAGGGCGAGAGCCAGGACGGCCACCGCGACCAGCACGATGACCGGCACCGCGATGCTGGCCGTGCGCCGGCTGACCAGGCCGCGCCTGGTGCCGGGCCGCCAGGTCCCGGGCAGTTCGGGCTCCAGGAGCAGGGTCTCGTTCCCGCCGGACCGGTCACCGGCGGCGAGCGGACCTGTCTGGTCTGACGGGCGGTCCCACAAGGGGGGCGCCGCGCTGGGGGCCCGCCAGGTGCTGTAGTCAGCCAGCGGCTGGTCCTCCGGCTCGGTCAGCGGGCTGGCGTGCGGGTCGGAGTACAGGTCGGCGTGTGGCTCGGACCGGGCATGCGGCTCGGGCCGGGCCTCGGCGTACGGCTCGGGCCTCGCCTCGGCGCGGGGCTCGGCGAAGACTGGCGCGCCGAGCGGGACCCGCATGTTGCCTAGCCAGGCGCCGTTCACCGGCTCGGGAGGAAGCGATCTCGACCTGATGTGGCGGCCTGCGGGTTGCCAGTGCGGTGACCGTGGCGGCGGGATGAGAGGCCGAGGCTGCTGCGGTGCTCGTGCTTGCTGCGGTGCTCGTGCTTGCTGCGGTGCTCGTGCTTGCTGCGGTGGTTGCGGGTTCCGGTACGGGGCCGGCGGCCGCGGGCCGGGCTCGGGGCTGTCCGGTCCGGGCGGGTACGGCTGGCGGCCGGCGTCCGCCTGGCGCTGGTCCCAGGGAATCTCCGACTCGTTCCACAGGCGCTGCGAGGTCTGCCACGGGGACAGGTCGGCCGGCGGCTTCCGGCCCCCCGGGCCGGGGCGCCTCGGCGGCAGGCCCGGGCCGCCAGGCCTGCCCCGCAGCGCCCGGGTCGGGATGACTACCGGTTCGGCGTCCAGGACCGACCGCCGGGAGGGGCCGGGGCCCGCGGGCGCCGACCCGTTCCCCTTGCTGGCGGCGGGCTCGGCTGCGGCGCTGGGGCCGGGCTCGGCTGCGGCGCTGGGGCGGGCTCGGCTGCGGCGCTGGCGGCGGGCTGGCCGGGCTGTTCGCTGGCTGCCATGGGGGGTTCTGAGTCCGGCCCTGGGTCGTCCATGCCCTCGTACCAGGAGATGGGAGACTCGCCCGGTTCGGGCGCGGGCGACGCGAACCACTCGCCGGTGACGTTTTCTTCCGCTTCTTCTTCCGCGTCGGCGGTTTGCGGGCTGCCCGCAGGGCCACTGGCCGGAGAGCGCAAGAACCAGCCGGCCGGAGGGGCCACCCCGGGAAAGTCAACATTGTCGCTGGCCGGCTCGGCCTCCGCTGGCGCGACATCGGGCCGCTCCGCATCCGGGGCCGCGGCCTGCGGCGTGATCAGGCCGGGCGGCACCGACCAGGGCGGCACGACCTGGTCCGGCCAGGCCTGGCCAGAGGTGCCCACACGCTGCGGTTCTTCGGCCGATCCGGATTCTTGATGACGATTCTCACTCAATCGATCACTCTCTGTGCTCATCACAAGCCCCAGTTCAGCCACTTTTCGGGCGAGATGTCATAGTCCTCGCCGATCCCTACTAATTCGTACGGGTCGTCCCGCGTTTCGATGTTACCCATTGAGAGCGAGAGTGTACAGAGGGCTATTTTTTGGACCCGCCGGGATCATTTGGCGCGATGCAGGTGATGTCGGAGAACGTTCCCGCCGCTGGATTAGCGCGGGTTGGGGCTGGGCGTCGTCTCCTGGGACTGGATGAGGCCGTAGCCGATGGCCTGGGCCGTGGTCAGGAACCGGTGGCGGCGCGCGTCCTCGCGGATCTCGTCCGGCTCACGGCCGGTGACCTCCGCCAGCCTGAAGTACAGCGTGTCGAGCATGCGGGTCACCTGCTGCTGGCGCGCGGTGACCGCGATGACGGTGCCGCCGAACTCGAGCCTCGGCTCGGCCAGGGTAAAGGTGGCGTTCGGGTAGCCGGTCCGCTGCGCGCAGGACGCGAGCACGCCCAGCGCGGGGCCGCTGATCTCGCCGCTCGCGCATCCGTGCACCGGAACGCGCAGGACATCCAGGATTCCCATCACGGTGAGGGCGGCGGCCAGCTCGGCGCGCAGGTTCTGCAGCTCCAGCCGGATCGGCTTATCCCCGTCGGCGTCCAGGGTGAGCAGCTGGGCTGTGAGCCGCCCCGCGGCCTCGTCGTCGAGCGTGCCGGAGACCAGGACGATCCGCTTGGCCAGCAGCCGCTCGTACAGGCTGGCCTGCCAGTCAGCGAGCGGGTCGAGCCAGACCCGGACGGGTGACGTCGGCGTCGGCTCGGGCCGGGCGGGCGGCGGGGTCGACGGCCAGCTCGGGGTGAGCGGGGTACCGGGCCAGCCGGGCTCCCCGGGCCGGGGCGGGATTCCTGGCAGGTGCGCGCGCACCGTATCGTGCGTCATTGGCCGGCTCCTTCCGCGGGGCGGTCAAGTTTCCAGGTGATCTGGCCGCCGACGGCGGCCGCGTAGCGCTCGAGCGTGGAAGCGCGCACGTCGGCCGGGCCAGACTCGAGCCGGGCCACCGCGGACTGGGAGGTTCCCATCCGGGCGGCTACCTCGGTCTGGGACAGGCCGGCCGCCTGCCGCTGCTCGGCCAGCTCGCGGACTAGCCGACTGCGGTCTTCGGCCATCCGGGCCGCTTGCTCGCCCGCCCGGCGCAGCGCCATCTCACGGAAGCCCGGCATGACCGGCAGCGACCCGGCTCCGGGTCCAGCTTCGGGCTCGGCCGGTGCCGGCTCGGTTTGCAGTCCGTCTTCCGGCTGGCCCAGCGCTGGCCTGGAAGTCCCAGGGACCTCAGGAACCCGGGGCACCCCAGGAGTCTCGGCAAAGGGGCTCTGTCCGTTGCTCATACCGTTAAGGGTATCTCATATTCGAGATAATCAGCTGTCCCCAACCGTCAGGACGGGAGGGACGGGAAGGGCAGGAGGGGCGGCGGCTCCGGGCTCAGGCGACCTGGCCGGGGCGGGAGAGCTCAGGCGGGGCTCGGGCGGCCGGTCGCTGGGGAGCTTAGGCGGCGGGGCCGGGCGGCGGGTCGTCTGGGGAGCGGAAGCGGCGGGGCAGGGGGCGGGTCGTCGGGGGGAAGCGGGGAGGGGCCGTCGGGGGGAAGCGGGGAGGGGCCGGGGAACCGGAGGCGGAGGCGCCGGGAAGGCTTCGCGGGGGCGTCTTGACCGGGTGAGGGGACGGGGATGGGCCAGCAGGATTCGGCCCAGACGATGCGGCCCGGGTAGGCGTCGGCGTAGCCCCAGCGGGTGGTGCAGGCGGCCACCATGGCCAGGCCACGGCCGCCCTCGGCCATCAGGTCGAGGGACCCGGCGGCCGGGAGGGACGGGCCGCCCTCGTCGGTGACCGCGATCCGGGCCACGCCGGGCCGCGGGAGGTCGACCTCGACGATGAACACGCCGCCGTTCCCCGAGGCGGTGTGCGCGACGGCGTTCGCGCACAGTTCGGACACGCAGGTCATGAGGACTTCGCGGGCCGGGCAGCCGGCCAGCAGTCCGGCCACGAACCTGCGCGCCTCGGGCACGGACGCGGGCGTGCCGCGGAACGTACGGGCCCAGGGACGCGTCGATCGGACGGGACCCGCGGACCCGAAGGAGCCCACGTGCAGCACCGGGTAGGCACCAGTCACTGTAGGTCACCTCCTGATATCTAGCTCCTACCCTGTGTGACGCGCAACGCCGCCCGTAGGTTCATGCGGACTTTCTTACAAACTGCGGCACCGTGAGCGAGCAACCGCCGGCGCCGACCGGAAAAATAGCTGGTCTGATCGACGTTTCGCATCTTTTGCCCCTTCCGTACCGCCCGGGTCGGAGGGACACTATGGGGAACGGAGACAGTAAGGAGGAAACATGGCTGTCGAAGGTACGCGAGGGCTCAAGCGATCTCTGTCGATCTGGGCCGCGGTCGGCCTGTCCGTCGCCTTGATGGCGCCGAGCATGGCGGCAAACATCAACCCGCAGGGGAGCTCGACCTACGCGGGCCGCGCGGTGCCGCTGACCTTCCTCATCGCGGCGGTCGGCGTGCTACTGGTGTCCTACTCCTTCGTCCGGCTGTGCCAGTACTTCCACCACTCCGGCTCGGTGTACGCATTTGTCGGCGCGACGCTCGGCCCGCGGACCGGGGTGGTGGCCGGCTGGGGCCTGCTCGGCACCTACACCTTCTACGCGGTGGTCACCTCGGCCGCGGCCGGCATCTTCGGCACCGCGTTCCTGCAGGAGGTCGGCATCTGGCACAACCCGCCGACGTGGGCGCCGTTCGTCCTGCTCGCGGTGGCGCTGCTGCTGGCGCTGCTGCTGGCGGTCATGCCGGTCAGGCGCGGGGGGCACGTGCTGCTGACCGTGGAGGGCACCACGGTCGCGCTGATCCTGATCGTCACCGCCGTGGTGCTGGTCCGGCTGCTGGCCGGGAACGCGCCGGGCGGGCACACCTTCACCTGGAGCGTGTTCACGGTGGCGCCGGGGACCACTTCCTCCGGCCTGTTCCTGGGCGTGGTGTTCGGCTTCCTTTCGTTCGCCGGGTTCGAGGCGGCAGCCACCCTGGGCGAGGAAGCCCGCCGGCCGACCCGGGACATCCCGCGCGCCATCTTCGGCGTCGCTGTGTTCGGCGGCGTCTACTTCGTAGTCGTCACCGCGGTCGAGATGATGGGCTTCGGCGCGGACGCGGCGGGCGTCAAAGCGTTCACCAACTCGCCGTCGCTGCTGGGCGACCTCGGCTCCACCTACGTCGGCCACTGGGTCGGTGACCTGATCACGCTGGGCACTACGTTCAGCGCGTTCGGCTGCTGCCTGGCTTGCGTGGTCGGGGGTGCCCGGCTGCTCTACGCGCTGTCCCGGGACACGGCCGGGCCGCGCGGGCTGGGCCAGAGCCATTCACGCTGGGGCACCCCGGCCTGGGCCACCCTCGTGGTCGTCGTGGCCACGGGCATCATCGTGGGCATCCAAGCCGCCGTGGCCGCCTCGCCCGCCGCCTTCAACAGCTTCCTGTGGTCGGGCACCATCGGCACGCTGATCCTGCTGGTCGTGTATGTGCTGGCCTCGATCGGCTGCATCATCCTGGTGTTCGTGCGGCACAAGCTGCCGGTGCCGACCTGGCAGGTCATCATCCCGATCGCGGGCCTGATCGTGCTCGGCTACACGCTGTACCGGAACGTGATCCCGTACCCGACCGGCGACAGCGCATGGTTCCCGGTGGTGGCCGGCGTCTGGCTGGCGGTGGCGGTCGTGGCCGTGATCGTCGCGGCGGGCACGGCGCGCAAGCTTGGGGCCGCGCTGGCCGCCCGTGAGGGCATCAAGGCGCCAGACGAGACCGAGGTGCAGGTGCCGTCCCAGCTCGCAGCCGCCGGCGACGAGGCGTCATAGGAGGGCGACCCTGAGCGAGCCAAAGGGGCGCGGGGGAAACACAGCGCTGCTTGGCTGCGTCGCGGAACAGGCCCTGGTCGACCATCACTGTCACGGGGTACTGCTCAGCGACGCGGACGAGGCCACGCTCGAGTCGATGCTGAACGAGGGCGCCGGGTGGCCGGGCGGCTCGATGTTCGACTCGCAGGCCGGGTTCGCGTTCCGCCGCCTGTGCCCGCCTGTCCTCGGCCTGCCGCCGCACGCCGAACTGCCCGACTACGTGCTCCGCCGGGCCGAGCTCGGCGCCACCGAGGTGAGCAAGCGCTTCCTGGCGGCGGCCGGGATGTCCGCGCTGTGCGTCGACACTGGCTTCACCCCGGAGCCGCTCACCTCCCCGGCCGAGCTCGGCGGGCTGGCGGGCGCGACCGCGCACGAGATCGTCCGGCTCGAGCGGGCGGCCGAGGACGTGGTCGCGGCCGGGATCGGTGCGGCCGGCTTCGCCGCCGCGGTGCGCTCGGCGCTGGCCACCCGCACCGCGTCGGCGGTCGGGGTCAAGTCGATCGCCGCCTACCGGACCGGGCTGGACCTGAACCCCGAGCGGCCGTCCGAGGCCGAGGTGACGGCGGCCGCCGGGCGCTGGCTGGCCGCCCAGACGGGTCCGCCCCGGATCGCCGACGAGACGCTGCAGCGGTTCCTCATCTGGTGTGGCGTGGACCTGGGACTGCCGGTCCAGTTCCACGTGGGCTACGGGGACAGCGACGTTGACCTGCACCGCTGCAACCCGCTGCTGCTCACCCCGCTGCTGCGGGCGATCGAGCCGGCCGGCACCCCGGTCATGCTGCTGCACAACTATCCCTACCACCGCGAGGCCGGCTACCTGGCCCAGGTCTTCCCGCACGTGTACGTCGACGCGGGCCTGGCCACGCACAACCTGGGCCGCCGCGCCCCCGCCCTGCTCGCCGAGGCGCTGGAACTCGCGCCATTCGGCAAGTTCCTGTACTCCTCGGACGCGTTCGGGCTGCCGGAACTGTATTACCTAGGGGCGGTACTGTTCCGGGCCGCGCTGTCCGGCTTCCTCACCGCGGGCCTGCAGGAAGACCATTTTTCCGAACGGACCGTGGTGCGCCTGACCCGGATGCTCTGCGCCGACAACGCCAAGCGCGCCTACCAGCTCGGCGACCAGATGTAGCGCAGCGCCTCCTCCAGGAGAGGCTCGGCCGGATTGCTCGCGTCGAGCCAGCGGACGCGGGGATCTCGGCGGAACCAGGACTCCTGGCGGCGGGCGAACCGCCTGGTGGCCTTCACCGTCTCGTCGCGGGCCTGGCCGAGGGTGAGCTCGCCGTCCAGGTAGCGGAGCATCTGCTGGTAGCCGAGGGCGCGGCTGGCGGTCTTGCCGTCCCGCAGGCCGCGTGCGACCAAGCCCTTGACTTCGGCCTCGAAGCCGGCCTGCCACATGCGGTCGACCCGGGCCGCGATCCGCTCGTCGAGCTGCGGGCGGGGTATGGCGAGGCCGAGCTGGACGGTTTTTGGGCCGGGGCGGGTCTGCTCGTAGACGGGCAGGGTGGCGGTGAACGGGCGGCCGGTGATCTCGATCACCTCGAGGGCCCGCACGATCCGGCGGCCGTTACTGGGCAGGATGGCGGCGGCCGCGGCGGGGTCGAGCCGGGCCAGCCGGGCGTGCAGCACCGCGGCGCCCGCACCGGCGAGCTCGGTCTCGAGGCGGGCGCGGATCACCCCGTCCGTTCCGGGAAAATCCAGTTCGTCCAGAGCCGCACGGACGTACAGGCCTGAGCCGCCCGCGAGCACCGGGACGCGGTCCCGGGCGATGATGTCGTCGATCGCGGCGCGGGCCAGCTTCTGGTAGTCGGCCACGTTCGCGGTGCGGGTCACCGGCCAGACGTCGAGCAGGTGGTGCGGCACGCGCTGCCAGGCCGCCTCGGGCTCCTTGGCCGTGCCGATGTCCATGCCCTGGTAGAGCTGCATCGAATCGGCGTTCACGACCTCGCCGCCGAGCGCGCGGGCCAGCGCGACGGCCAGCCCCGACTTGCCCGTGGCGGTCGCCCCGACGACCGCGATGACATGCGTACCCATGCCTATTAGTGTGCCCGGCGCCAGCTGGCCACCACGTAGCTCACCTCGAAGGGAGCGCCGCAGTAGCGCAGCTCGGCGTCGAAAGCGTCCTGGCCCGCCGCTCCGGCCAGGACCTGCCAGGCGGCGCGGCCGGCGATGAGCAGCCGGCCGTCCAGCCCGGGATCGAGTGCGGCCAGCGCACCGGGGTCGGCGGCGGCCAGCGGCCTGGTCACCTGGTCGTCGTAGCGGTCGGCCTCGGGATCGGCGGCGTGCGGGGCGGCGCGGGCCCGGCGGGCGGGCCCGTCACCCATGGCGAGCAGCGCGACCCGGGGCGCGAGCGCGGCCAGCTTCTCCCCCAGCTGCAGGCACTCGGCGGGCGCCGCGTCCGAGGCGATCCCCCACCACACCGCCCGCGGCGCGCTGGCCGCCGGCAGCGCGCGGGACAGCAGCCACTTCCCCACGGTCAGGGAGAGCGGGAGGGCGGAAGAGTCGTGACCGGCTTGACCAACGGTAAACGGGACGCCGAAGTCGTGCAGGCGGCCCGGCGTCCGCGGAGGATACTCGGCCGTGCGCTCGGCACCGCCCGCGACCACGATCAGGTCCGGGCGTCCGGTCAGGAGAGCGGCGACGGCCTGGTGGCACGCCGCCCGCAGCCGGCCGAGCTCGGCGTCGCTGGAGCCGGGCGCGCCGGTGGCTTCGGGGATCAGGAGCGGCGGATGCGGGCAGACGGCGGCTGCGATCAGCATCCCAGCAGGCACATGGTCAGCGGTTCCTGGTCAACGGTGCTTGGTTATCCGGCGGCGGTAGGCGATGCTTCCGAGGCCCGCCACGATAGCCGCTCCGCCGAGCACGGCGAGGCCACCGTCCTGGAATCCGGCCGTGCCGCCGCCGCCGGTGACCGGCGCACCACTGGGTACCGGGCTGGGCGAGGGGCTGGGCGAGAAACTGGGCGACGGGCTGGGCGACGGGCTTTCCGAGGGCGAGGGGCTCTCGCTGACCGACTCCGTCGGGCTGGGCGATCCGCCGCCCGCGAAGGCGCTGGCCGAGGCGCCGCCACTCGCCGAGCCGCTCACGGTGGGCGAGAACGACGAAATCGGGGGGGTACCCGACGTGCAGGCCGAGAGCGCGACGCAGGCGAGCATGGTCGTCAGGAGGACCCAGCCGACGGCGGTAGGCCGGAGCCGATGCGCTGTCCGCGCGATGGCTGTGCACGCCTTCATCGAACCTCCTCGTGCTCTCGGCAATGACCATTTCCCGGTCGCGTACCGCAGAAACCGGTGCCGGAAGAGAAAACGCGCGGCCGGCCATTGGTCGCCGACCGCGTCGACCGGAGAACGGGCCCGGCGAAAAGACCGGCGACCATAACAAGGTAAGCACAGGCCGCGGGACAAACAGGCAATGGCGTGCTCACCACTTGAATATTAGGCTACTTGAGTAGAACGCCCCGGAGCCGGTGGGGAGGGAGGCCGCATTGGGCGGTGCGAGGTGGCCCCGGATAGCGGGGTTCCGCGTCGTCGCCTCGTGGCCTGAGGGCGGGTACGCCCGCCCGCCCAGGTCGATCAGTCCCTGGGCCCGGATGGCCGGGATCTTCGGGGTCGTGCTCATCCTGGCCGGGACGAGCGCGGTAGGCGTCGTGTTCGTCTCCCAGCAGCATGCGCCACAGCCGTCCGCCGGGGCGGCGGGGGCCATCGCGCCGGCCGGTCACGGGCCATCGCTGCAGCGCTCCATGCCGGTGTCCGTCGATATCCCGGCCATCGGCGTGACCTCGAAACTCCTGCACCTCGGACTCAACGCCGACGGCACGATCCAGGTGCCGTCGCTGGTCACGAGCGCGGGCGACGCCGCATGGTACAAATACTCGGCGACGCCGGGCCAGATCGGCGCGTCGGTTATCGAAGGTCATGTCGATAGTTATCAGGGGCCTGCGGTTTTCTACCGTCTCGGGGCCCTGCATCCCGGTGACACCATCGACGTGACGCTCGCCGACGGGGTCACGGCCATTTTCCGGGTCACCGGCGTGCGCCAGTATCCCAAATCCAATTTCCCGACGGCAGCAATTTACGGCGGGACCGACTATGCCGCCCTGCGGCTGATAACGTGCGGCGGCGTTTTCGACTATGCCACCGGACATTACCTCAGTTCCACTGTTGTATTCGCGTCCCTGATCTCGTCCCGGCCGGCCCCGGCCAGGGCTGCGCCGGCATGACCGACCGGGCAGCGGTGAGCCGCTGGCTGGCGGGCTACGAGGCCGCCTGGCGGACGCCCGGGACCGAGAGCCTGACCGGGATCTTCACCGATGACGCCGGCTATCGTCAGTCCCCCTACGCCGAGCCCGTGGCCGGCCTGGCCGCGATCAGGCGGATGTGGGACGAGGAACGGGCCGGCCCGGATGAGGTCTTCACCCTGGTTACCGAGATCCTGGCGGTGGACGGGACTATCGCGGTGGTTCGGGCCGAGGTCCGCTACGGGGATCCGGTGAGTCAGGAGTACCGGGACCTATGGGTCATGCGGCTGGGTGATGACGGCCGGTGCAGCTGGTTCGAGGAGTGGCCCTTCTGGCCCGAGCACTCCTACGCCGCCCAGTCTGGGCTATGATCTTGCGCAGGCCAGAGCGCTAGCACTACCGGGAGGGGGGGCTGGTCGATGAGGTCCGGTATGACCATCATGGTGGTACTCGCGGCTTTAGTGACGGCCATTGCGTCGGCCGGGGCGGCTCACGCAGCCCAAACAGGCAGTACGCCAACGGGAAACGACGTGTCGTACCCGCAGTGCGGCCGGACGCTCCCGTCGGGCCAGGCGTTCGGCATCGTCGCGGTGAACGAGGGCGTGGCCAATACGACGAACCCCTGCCTGGCGGCGGAAATAACGTGGGCCCAGGCCTCGTCCGGTACGACCAGCCAGCCCCGGGTCTCGCTGTACGTCAACACGGCTGATCCGGGCAATCACGGGGTCACCGACTGGCCGGCCACCAACAACAATCCAATCGGCGGCAAGCCGGTCACCGACCCTTACGGCACCTGCACGGGCGCAAACAATCCGGCGTGCGCCTGGCAGTACGGATGGAACCTGGCCGAACTGGACGCGCAAACCCGCGGAGTGCCGAGCCCCGGCCGGTACCGGTGGTGGCTGGACGTCGAGACGATCAACAGCTGGGAGTCCAGCGCCCCGAACAACCGCGCCGACCTGGAAGGCATGGTCTCCTACTTCCGGCGCATCGGCGGCAACGTCGGCATCTACTCCACGGCCAAGCAATGGGACCCGATCGTGGGAACCGTCCGGCCGGCCAGCCCGCTCTACCGCCTGCCCGACTGGATTCCGGGCGCCAAGACGCTGTCGCGGGCCAAGAAGAACTGCGGTCTGGCCCCGTTGACCGGCGGAGGAACCGTGACCATCGCCCAGTGGAGCATGTCATCGGTGAACCGCGACCTGTCCTGCCGCGCTCCGTCACCCAAGCGGACAGGCGCACGATAGCCGAGCGCGGGCCCGGATGGACGGTATGGACGCCCACGGGTCCGCTGGCTGTTCAGGTGGTCGCGGCGGCCTGCTGCAGCAGGCGCCACAGGTCCTCGACGTCCCGACGTTCGGTGGTTTCGGCTCCGATCGAGACCCGGACCGACCAGGTGCCGTCCAGCAGGGACGGGGTCACCAGAGCCGTGCCCGACAGGTTGACCGAGTCCGCCCAGGCCAGGGTGTGGGCGTTCAACGCATCAGCGTCCAGCACGGCACCGGCATCCGAGACGACGCCCGCCGGTTCGTGCCGGAGCACGACGGTCTGCAGGGCGACCGGGGCCAGGACCCGCCAGCCGGGCGTGGCAGAGACCTGCCCGGCGAGCCAGCGGGCGTGGTCCAGGTCACGGCGCAGCCGGGCCCGGATGGCCTCCACCCCGTCCAGGCGCAGGTGGAACCACAGCTTGAGGGCGCGGAACCGCCGGCCGAGCGGGATGCCCCAGTCCTTGTACTGGGTCACCTCGCCGTCGACGGCCGATCGCAGGTAGGACGGGTTGGTCGACATGACCCGGATCAGGTGGGCGGGGTCGGCCACGTACAGCAGCGAGCAGTCCAGTACCGTGCCCAGCCACTTGTGCGGGTTCCAGGCCAGCGAGTCCGCGCCTTCCACGCCGTCGATCAGCCAGCGCATCTCCGGGAGCAGCAGCGCTGAGCCCGCCATCGCCGCGTCGACGTGCACCCACATCCCGTACTGGCGGGCCAGCGGGACGATCTGTGCGAGCGGGTCCACGGCCGTGGTGCCGGTCGTGCCGACGTTGACCACGACGGCGGCCGGACGCCGGCCGGCGGCCACGTCAGCCTCCAGGACCGACGCCAGGGCTTCGGGACGCATGGCGTACGTGACCGGGTCGACGCCGACGAACCGCAGGTTGTCCCGCCCGAAGCCGGCCAGGGCCACCGCCTTCGCGATCGAGGAGTGTGCGTGCTCGGTGGTGTAGACGGTCAGCGGCGCGCTCTCGGCCTGCATCCCGCCGCGGGCCTCGGAGTAGTTCGTCGCGCGCTCGCGCGCGGCGAGCAGGGCGACGAGGCACCCGCTGGAGGCGGTGTCCTGGATGACGCCCTTCCACGACTCGGGCAGCGCGGTCAGCTCGCGCAGCCACTCCACCACGACCTCCTCGACCTCGGTCAGCGCGGGAGCGGACTGCCAGGTGATCCCGAGCGCTCCGAGCCCCGAGGTGGCCAGGTCGCCCAGCACGGAAGCGAGGGACGCGTTGGACGGGAACCAGCCGAAGTAACGCGGGTGCTGAACCTGGGTCACGCCCGGGACGACAACGGCGTCGAGGTCGGCCAGCACCCGGCTGAACGGCTCGGCCTCCTCCGGAGCCCGGCCCGGCAGCTTCCCCGCCACCTCACCCGGCCCCACCTGCGCCTGAACCGGCAGCTGCGGAATCCGCGCCCGGTAGTCCGCAATCCAATCGATCAGCTCATGACCGGCCGCTCGGAACTCCTCCGGCCCCATATCGCACCTGCGCTTCCTGACCGTCACTTAGTCCGGCGCGCAGCCTACCGGAGCTCAGCCCGCCTGCGGCAGGCCCGGCGGGGCCGAGGTGTCCGGTTGACGGCGCGGCCGGCCGGGACCATGCTGGCGGCTGTGGCCGGGACCGGTAATCATGTGCCGCGCAACCGCGCGGTCTGGGACCAGTGGGCGGCGGAATACGCCGGGCCGGGCCTGGTGGGCTGGACCCAACCCGAGCCCGCCTGGGGCATCTGGCAGATCCCCGAGGCCCGAGCGGGCGTGCTGCCCGCGGACCTGGCGGGCCGCGACACCATCGAGCTGGGCTGCGGCACCGGGTACGTGTCGGCGTGGCTGGCCCGCCGCGGCGCGCGGCCGGTAGGCCTGGACAACTCCGCGGCGCAGCTGGCCGCCGCCCGCCAGCTGCAGGACCGGTTCGGGCTGCGGTACTCGCTGATCCACGCCAGCGCCGAGCAGGCCCCGCTGGCCGACGACCGCTTTGACCTGGCGATCTCGGAGTACGGAGCCAGCATCTGGTGCGATCCCTACGCCTGGATCCCGGAGGCGGCCCGCCTGCTGCGACCCGGCGGTCAGCTGATCTTCCTGGTGAACTCGGCGCTGCTGATGCTCACCGTCCCCGACGAAGACGACCAGCCCGCTACCGACCGGCTGCTGCGGCCCTACTTCGGCATGCACCGGTTCGAATGGCCGGGCGATGAGTCGGTCGAGTTCCACCTGGGCCACGGCGAGATGATCCGGCTGCTGCGCGGCTGCGGTCTGGAGGTCGAGGATCTCATCGAACTCCGGCCCGACCCGGACGCGACCACCCGGTACCCGTTCGTCACCCTCGAGTGGGCCCGGCAATGGCCATGCGAAGAAGTCTGGAAGGCCCGTAAGCCCTGGTGAGCCCTCAGCCGCGGCGCAGGCCCTGCGCGGCCAGGGCCGTCTCGATGTCGGTGCGGTGATTGTCCGCGTGCCGGATGGCGATCTGGGCGAACAGCCGGACCCGGCCGTCCCCGGCGGCCAGGTCGTCGGCGGATAGGCCGGCGATCAGCGCGCTGATGGCCGCCCCGTTGCGACGCAGGTGCTCGGCCGCGTCGGCCTGACTCACCGCGGCGGCCGCGGCGGCGTGCTCCGCGTTGAGGTCGTCCACGACCTCGCCGGTCACCTCGACGGCCTGGCCGGCGACGATCTGGCGGATAAATCCGGCCAGATACTCATAGGAGTCCGCGACGTGATCCACGACGACCGCCACCGGCCGGGGATCCCCGTCCAGCGGCGCGGCGCGCCATTCCGCCTCGCTGCAGCCGCTGGCGAAGGCGATCAACCGGTCCCGGGCCGCCTCGATGTCGGCGGCGTAGGCCGCGCCACCCCGCTCATCTTCGGTCACGAGGGCCACCTTACAGATCGGGCCGGTCAGAAGACAGCAGGTAGATGCGACGGCCCCAGGGTACACCGGGTCCTGACCCTGTTCGAGATGTTCGGGCTGCCGGAAACCATGCTCCGTTCGGCCAAAATACAAAAGGGGCGGCGGGCCGCCGAGCGGCGGCGGTTCCGGCGGACCGGGAGCGGGTACGCGGCGATCCAGTCGACCCGGCCGCAGACCGTAGGGTACGGGCTGACCGACTCCCCGGCCGGGCAGCTGGCCTGGATCGCGGAGAAGTTCGGCGAGTGGACCGACGGCGGGCTGGCCGCGGTCGACCGCGACCAGATGCTCACCAACATCACGGTGTACTGGCTGACCGGGACGGCCGGATCGTCGGCGCGGCTGTACTACGAGGCCGCCCGGTCCGGTTCGTGGGGGCCGCCGGCCGTCTCGACCGCGCCCACCGGGGTGGCGGTCTTCCCGGAGGAGATCGCGGCGCCGGTCCGGCGTATCGCCGAGCAGTCCAACCACGTCGTGCACTGGTCCGAGTTCGACCGCGGCGGTCACTTCGCGGCCATGGAGGAACCCGACCTGCTGATCGGCGACGTGCGGGAGTTCTTCCGGGCGTTCCGGTAGGGTCTCGCGGCTGACATCCGGTGCCGCTGTGACGCGGTTGACATCCGGTGCCGCTACGCTAGAGTTCTCGACTGAACATTCGGTCGGTTTTGGGCGGGTATTGCGGCGGTTCTGGGCGGCTGGCCCGGTGGGGAGTCGTTGGATGCAGGCGGGCGTGCGTCGCGGCCGGCCCGGCCACGACCTGGAGTCGGTGCTGCTCGGCGCGGTCAAGGTGTTCAACGAGCGCGGCTACGACGGGACCAGCATGGAGGACCTTTCCCGCGAGCTGGGCATCACCAAATCCGCCATCTACCACCACGTGACGGGCAAGGAGGAGCTGCTCCGGCTGGCCGTGGACCGGGCGCTGGACGGGCTGTTCGCGGTACTGGGCGAGATCTCGGCCATGCAGGCGCCCGCGATCGCGCGGCTGGAGGAACTGGCCCGCCGCAGCGTGCTGCTGCTGGTAGCCGAGCTGCCCTTCGTCACGCTGCTGTTGCGGGTCCGGGGGAACACCAAGGTGGAGCGGCGGGCGCTCGCGCGGCGGCGAGAGTTCGACACCGCCGTGGCCAGCCTGGTCACGCAGGCCCGGGACGAGGGCGACCTGCGCCCCGACGTCGACCCGGCGATCATCTCCCGGCTGCTGTACGGAATGATCAACTCGGTGGTGGAGTGGTACCGGCCGCGGGGCGGACGGCCCGGGGAGCTGGCGGACAGCATCGTCGCGGTGGCGTTCGACGGGCTCCAGCTCAAGCGCTGAGGCCCGATTCCCCGAGGTTTCGTTTCCTGGGGTTTCGTTTCCTGGGGTTTCGTTTCCTGGAGGTCGGCATGGCAACCGAACTGGTCCTGCTGGGGACGGCGGGCGCGCCGCTGCCGGTGGCCGGCCGCGGCGGGATCTCATCGGCCGTCATCGCCGACGGGCGGGTGTTCGTGGTCGACTGCGGGCGCGGGTCGTCGTCCGCCTTCGTTGAGGCGGGACTCGACTTCACCCGCCTGGAAGCGGTGTTCCTGACTCATCTGCACGTCGACCACATCGGTGACCTGCCGGGCATGATCCTGTACCCGTGGGGGGTACGCGGCGCGCTGCCGCCGCTCCGGGTATACGGTCCGTCGCGGCCGGCGGCGCTGCCGGAGGGCGACGCTGTCTTCCACCGCGTGACCACGATCCATCCGGAGCTGCCCGCCCCCGGCACGACGGATCTGATCGGGCACATCATGGCCGGCTTCGCCTACCACCTGAACGTCATGCCGCTGGACGCTCACATGCCCGACGCGGGCTCGCTGGTGCGGGGCATCGACGTGGCGGTCGGGGCGGGGGCGGCTCCGGTGGTCGTCTTCGAGGATGGCGCGGTCCGGGTCAGGGCGGTGGCGGTCATGCACGGCCGGGCGGTTCCGGCGCTGGCCTACCGGTTCGACACCGCGGACGGCTCGGTGGTGTTCTCCGGCGACACCGCGGTGAACGACCACCTCATCGCCCTAGCCCAGGGGACCGACATCCTGGTGCACCAGGTCGCCGACCTGGGCTACCTCAGGCGGCACGGCACGGACGAGCCCGAACTGGCCCGGATGGCCGCGCTGCACACCGACGTCAGCGAGGTCGGGAACGTGGCCGAACGGGCCCGGGTGCGTGAGCTCATCCTCAGCCACTACCTGCCGGCCGACCCGGGCGCGGTCACGGACTGGGCCCAGCGGGCCGGGCGGGGCTTCAGCGGGACGACCACCGCAGGCCATGACGGCCTGCGGCGTTCCGTCCCCCAGCGGTGATTACGGCTGCTGGTTGGCGCCGTTGGCCGGATTAAGCGCTCGGCCGGCCAGGGCGACGGCGGCTGTTCGAGGACGACGTACCGGTGCCCGCCGAGCGCCAGGGCGCCGGAGCGGACGAAGCCGGACGCCTCGGCGACGTGCAGGCCGACGGCGTTCCATTCCGGGACGGTGGTGCGCAGCCGGCGGTCGAGCGCGACGGACCGGGCGTAGGCGACGGCGGCGCGGCCGAGTTCTGCACCCCAGCCCCGGCCGGACAGGTCGGACCGGATGCCGATGGCGATGTCCAGCACGGTGGGGTGGCCGGTCTCCCCCGGTGCGCGGGCGGGCTCGCCCAGGCAGCAGAAGCCGAGCAGCACGTCCTGGCGGTCGGCGACAGCCCAGTAGCCCTCGTCCGGCGGGAACGGCTCGAGGGCGTCATAGACCTGCCAGGCTCCGGGCTGCGGCGAGGCGGCCAGGGTCAGGCCGTCGTCAATGGTCAGCTGGCGGACGTGGAACGGCGGGACGGGCTCCGTGGTGGTCACTTGCGCCGCCTTACTGGTCGAAGTCCAGGACGACGCGGTCGGCCGCGGGATGCGACTGGCAGGCCAGGGCGTATCCGGCCGCGAGTTCGGCGGGCTCGAGGGCGTAGTTGGCGTCCATCCGCACCTCCCCCTCGACGACCTTGGCCCGGCAGGTGCCGCAGACGCCGTTCTTGCAGGCGAAGGGGGCGTCGGCCCGGTACCGCAGGGTTGCGTCAAGGATCGACGCGCCGTCCTCGGGCAGCACGAAGGTCTGCGAGCGCCCGTCGAGCAGGACCGTGACCGACGCGCCCGTGGCCGGCTCGTCCGTCGCGCGCGCCGGGGCCCGGCTGCCCGCGGCGGGCGGCGGCCCCACGAAGAACAGCTCGCGGTGGACGTGCTGGTCGTCGGCGCCGTGGTCGAGCAGCACCTCGCGCGCGACGTCGGTCATCGGCAGCGGGCCGCACAGGAACCACTCGTCCACGTCGTCCGGGAGGACCAGGCAGTCCAGGATGCGCCCGAGCCGGCCGGCGTCGAGCCGGCCGGAGAGGATCTCGACGTCCAGGGGTTCCTCGTCGAGCACGTGGATCAGCTGGAACCGGTCCGGATAGCGGTTCTTCAGGTCCTCGAGGTCCTCCAGGAACATGATGTTCAGGGTGGTGCGGTTGACGTAGACCAGGACCGCGCTGCTCCCGGGCTCGACCTCCAGGGCGGTGCTGAGGATAGACAGCACCGGCGTGATACCCGAGCCGGCCGCGATGGCTCCGTACCGCTTGCGCTGACCGGGGTGCAGGGCGGTGGAGAAGCTGCCGGTCGGCGTCATGATGTCCAGGACATCGCCGGGGCGGAGGTGTTCGGCGACATAGCTGGAGAAGACCCCGGCGGGGATGCGCTTGACGCCGATCCGCAGCCGCTGTTCGCCGTCCGTGGCCGGGGCGCAGATGGAGTAGTTGCGCCGCACGTCGTCGCCCACTACCGGGGACCGTATCGACACGTGCTGCCCGGCCTGGAAGCGGAACTGATCACGCAACTCCGGCGGGACGTCGAAGGTGATGGCCACCGCGTCGTCGGTAAGCCGCTCGATGCTGGCCACGCGGAGCGGGTGGAACACCGAGTGCCGGCGCGGCGCGCTCGTCACGGCGCTTTGCGTGCTCGTCGCAGCGCTTTGCGTGCTCGTCGCAGCGCTTTGCGCGCTCATCACAGGGCTTTGAAGGAGTCGAAGGGCTCGGCGCACGACCGGCAGGTCCACAGCGCCTTGCAGGGGGTCGAGCCGAAGCGGCTGACCTCCCTGGTATCGGGCGAGCCGCAGTGCGGGCAGCGGACCGAGAACGCCAGCTTCACCGGCCCTCCGGCGGCGTGCGCGGCGGGTCCGGGCGGCGCGATCCCGTACTCGCGCAGCTTGCGCCGCCCGGTCTCGCTCATCCAGTCGGTCGTCCAGGCCGGGGCCAGCACGGTGCGGATGCGGACCTGGCCCACGCCGGCCCGGCGCAGGGCGTCCCGCACGTCATCGGCGATGACCGCCGTGGCCGGGCAGCCGGTGTAGGTCGGGGTGAGGTCCACCTCCACGGCTCCGTCGCCGGCCAGCCGCAGGTCCCGGACTATGCCCAGGTCGCCGAGGGTCAGCACGGGGAGCTCAGGATCGGGCACGGCCCGGGCGACGGCCAGTAGCGCGGCGTCGCTTCCGGGGCTTCCGGGGCCTTCGGCGCTTCCAGCGCTTTCGGGGCTTCCGGCGGCGGACTGGGGCTCGGTCCTGGCCTGGTCGTTCACCACGTCGCTCCCGGGTGCGAGCGGTGCAGGTGCTGCAGCTCGGCCAGCAGGTGCCCGAGGTGCTCGGTATGCAATCCGTCACGGCCGCCGCGGGAGCGCCAGCGCGGCTCAGGTTTGCGGCATGTCGCCTCGTTCAGCACCGAGGTCACGTAGGCCTCCCAGGCCGGGCGGAGCGCCACGGGATCCGCCGCGGCCTCCGGCAGCTGGCTCGCGGCGTCGGCGGGGTCGAAGAGTTCGTCGGCGTACGGCCAGACCTGGTCGAGCCCGGCCTGCATGCGCGCGTGGGACAGCTCCGTGCCGTCGCCGAGGCGCAGCACCCACTGGGTGGCGTGGTCGCGGTGGTAGGCCACCTCCTTGACCGCCTTGCCGGCCAGCCCGGCCAGGGTCGGGTCGTCGCTGCTGAGCAGGGCGGTGTAGAGCTCGTACTGATAGGCGGAGAAGACCAGCTGCCGCGCCATCGTGACGGCGAAGTCCCCGTTCGGGATCTCGACCAGCTGCACATTGCGGAAGTCCCGGTCGTCCCGCAGGTAGGCTAGGTCGTCCTCGTCACGGCCGGCGCCTTCGACCGCGGCGGCGTAGCTGAGCAGGGTCCGTGCCTGGCCCAGCAGGTCGAGCGCGATGTTGGCCAGGGCCACGTCCTCCTCGATCTGCGGCGCGTGCGCCACCCACTCACCGAGCCGCTGGGCCAGGATGAGCGCGTCGTCCCCGAGCGCCAGCGCGTAGGCGGCCAGCGGCGGCAGCGTCCGGACGCCGGTCATAGGTGCTTCGCTCCTTCGGGCACGTCGTAAAAGGTCGGATGCCGGTAGACCTTGTCCTGCGCGGGGTCGAAGAACGGGTCCTTCTCATCCGGGCTGTTCGCGACGATCGCGGCCGACGGCACGACCCAGATCGACACACCCTCACCGCGCCGGGTGTAGACGTCGCGCGCGTTGCGCAGGGCCATCACGGCGTCCGGGGCGTGCAGGCTGCCGACGTGCTGATGGGCCAGGCCGCGCCGGGCCCGGATGAACACCTCCCAGAGCGGCCAGCTCCGCTTGCTGCTCTCGTTCGCCTGGCTCATGATGCGCGCGCCTCGCCGAGTTCTCGCTGAGCGTGCTTGTCCGCGTGCTCGTGTCTGTCCGCGTAGGCCTGGGCCGCCTCGCGGACCCAGGCGCCGTCGTCGTGGGCCTGGCGGCGGCGGCGCAGGCGCTCGGCGTTGCACGGTCCGTCGCCGCGGATGACGCGGGCGAGCTCATCCCAGTCGATGGCGCCGAAGTCGTAGTGGCCGCGCTCGGCGTTCCAGCGCAGGTCCCCGTCGGGAAGGTTCAGGCCGAGGACCTCGGCCTGCGGGACGGTCATGTCGACAAAACGCTGGCGCAGTTCGTCGTTGCTGAACCGCTTGATGCCCCAGGCGGTCGACTGGGCCGAGTGGGACGATGCCTCGTCCGGGGGGCCGAACATCATCAGCGACGGCCACCAGTACCGGTTCACCGCATCCTGGGCCATGGCCTTCTGGCCGGGTGTTCCGTGCGAGAGGGTATGCAGGATCTCGAACCCCTGGCGCTGGTGGAACGACTCCTCCTTGCAGATGCGGACCATGGCCCGGGCGTACGGGCCGTAGGAGCAGCGGCACAGCGGCACCTGGTTCATGATGGCCGCGCCGTCCACCAGCCAGCCGATTGCGCCGACGTCGGCCCAGTTGAGGGTCGGGTAGTTGAAGATGCTGGAGTACTTCTGCTTCCCGGTGTGCAGCAGGTCGAGGAGTTCCTCGCGATCGATGCCGAGCGTCTCGGCGGCGGAGTAGAGGTACAGGCCGTGGCCAGCCTCGTCCTGGACCTTCGCGATCAGGATGGCCTTACGGCGCAGGCTGGGCGCCCGGGTGATCCAGTTGCCCTCGGGCTGCATGCCGATGATCTCGGAATGAGCATGCTGGGCGATCTGCCTGATGAGCGTCTTGCGGTACGCGTCCGGCATCCAGTCGCGGGGCTCGATGCGCTGGTCGGCGGCAATGAGCTGGTCGAAGCGCCGCTGGGCGTCCTGGTCCTGCGGGCCGCCCGGGCCGCTTGCGGTGCCGGGATCGTAGTTGCCGTACACGGCGCCCTCCCGTCTCTCACTGCGCAGGCTACTCTTTACCGAACGTTCGGTCAATAAATCGGCTGGTCCGCGGGTCGCTCGGTAAGCCAGCCCCAGTCAAGCGATAACCCATCGACCATAGCTGCCGGTCAGCTATGCGGCCCCAAGCCCCGCTCGCGGCTGAGCTAGCGGTCGTTTCCGCGGCCGCGGGCGGAATGATCGTCCGCGGCCGCGTGCTAGCAGTCCGGCCGAAACCACCTGATCGGCGCGGGGCGATAACCCGGCCCGCTGACACCGGCGGCGCATGACCAGAGCAGGCACCGGCCGCACCGCCAGCGCCAGAACTCCCCGATCTGGGCGGCCCATACGATGATCGCCCGACCACTGCATGCCGCCCCGTCCGGCCTGATGAATATTTTGCATCGCCGTGCTGCCCGGAGAACGCCCGCTCATGCATGTTATGGAGTATTGCGTCCGGCGGTATATCTATTCACGAACTGGAATACTTACCCATGCTTTCTCGATCCTGCCGACGATTACCGTGCAGCCTTTTCCATCATTTTAGTAGGGAATCAGATCGACTCGGCGCGCCTGATTTCTGAACGCCCGACGTTGACGGCGCCACGCATATTGCCTGGTTCTGGCGTGGGCTCTGGCCGGGTGGGCTAGCTGATGAAGCATTGCTCACGAGGGCTGGCGGGCTGGTGGGCGCCCCGGGTGGGGATGGGCAGCGCCGGATGCCGGGATCATGGCCTGGACGATCTGGTTGAGGGTTCGGATGCGCGGTTCTCCCGGCTAGTGAGCACCATCGGTTACCTTGCCGGTCCGGCGGTAGCGGGCGAGGGTCTTGCGGACCCGCCGGTGACTCCCCGCGTCCAGGTCGTTGTGGCGGGACTCCAGGGCCTGGATCACAGCCGGGACCCGGGACGCGGGCGTGCTGTCGGTGATGGTGTGGAGCACGTCGCCGCGGACCTGTGGATCGGGATCCCGGCCAGCTCGAGTAACCTCGTCCACACCCGGTCGTCGTCGGCCGGACGTGGCAGGTGCACAGGTTCCTGCACGCGAGCTGGCGAGCCCGGCTCTCCTCGCTCCGGGACAGCTCCAGCAGTGCGTCGATGGCATCCTCGGCTGTGCGTCCCTCGCCGGCCGGCAGGCCGACCTGCCTTCTCAGCGATCTTGCTCCACCGTCCCACTGTCCAGACGATAGCGCCGGCCGGGTGCCCGGACCACGGAGTATCCCGCCAGCTGGCGGAGGCTTCGACCCTTGACTTCACCGGGTCACCCGAGGTGGCCAGGCAGACTGGGACAGCCGCGGGCGGCCCGCTTAAGCGGCTCACGCCGGAACTCGGCGGCAAGCCGGAATCAGCTGGCCGCCGGATCCGCATGTGCGTGCGCAGTGGCCAACCCGCTGCTAAAGATCCGCAACGGCATGCGGACTGTCCGCCCATGAAGGGATCGGCGATCTGGTCGCGGAACGCGTCCGGGTTGCATCAGCATCCGCCGGCACAGCGGCGTGGATCACGACGAAGTGGCGTGGAGAATCACCGGCGGTAAGGTCGCCTGGTTCACCGGACCCCGGCAGCGTCGTCTTGTCGCTCACGCCGTTCGGTCAGGTGAGTCGCCGGGCCGCTGAACTGGGGCGCCAGCCCGCTGGCCATGGCCGGGCTGGCCAGCGGATGCCGCGGCGAGCGCGGCCTGCTCCACCTCGATGACGGACTCCCCGCGCAGCCTCGCTTCGTAGGCCCTTTTGCCACCTCGGATGCCGAACAGCCGCTTCGTCCAGACCAGGTAGATGACAAGCAGCAGGTTCACCACGAACGCAGCGACTCGCAGCCAGGTGATCTTCACGGTCAGGTCGTAGACCTCGTAAGGCAGGAAGATCGAGGTCGCCACCATGGCGAAGTACTCCCCCCATCGCTTGGCCAGCCACAGCCCGATGCTCTCCACCAGCTCGATAAGCGCGTAAACGGCCAGGCCGATTGCCAGGTAGGTGAGCGTCCGCGAGTCGAGGGTGAACGAATGCTGGATCAACCCGAGCAGCTTGGAGTGGATGACGTTAAAGCCGAGGTCCCGGTACAAGGCGCGGATGGCAGGCAGGTCGTTGCTGAACGCCTGCTGGATGCCAGCCCGGTCATACCGGAACCGCCATACCCCGTAGGCTGCGCCGCCGAAGATCAGGAAGCGAAGGAACCGCTCCACCGCGAATACGCGCAGGATCAGCGCGCTGCGCAGTTCCTTGCCCCGGGGGATCAGCGGCGCCGCGGCGGTTGGCCCGCTGCTGTGCTGCCCGTCAGTCACGAAGGCGCCGCAGCGCAAGCACCGCCACGCCGTCCCGTCGGCGGTCTGTGCCATCAGCCGGTCCCGCAGCTCCGGCTCATCCGGCGCGTAACTAACGTGCCCCTTGCGGGCGCAGCCGAACAGGCTCCAGTCCACGTCTTGAGGATAGGCCCCCCTGGACGCCGCGCCCCTGCCGCAGCGCCACCGGGTCGGAAACGCTCGATGCCGCCGGACATGGCCGCCACCTGCGCGGCCCCAGAACTCAGTCGAGAGTACCTGACTGGGCTCCTATCCCCGGCGCCTCATAAGCACGGAATTCCCAGATCCGCACGGTCTTGGTCTTGATCGGCACCCAGCCCGACGTCCGCGCAGATCGGCGGGTGGGCGCGCGGCCCGTCAAGGAGCATCGGTCTGCGGTCATGCATCGGTGCGGCGGCCCTCACGCGACGGCTTCGGTGAACTCCCCGATCGCGTCGAGGTACGTCTCCACGTCCTGTGACGTGTGCGCGACCGAGACCGTCGGCCCGAGCCACCAGCCCGACTCCCATACGCCGCGGTTGGCGAGGAACAGCCGGATGAGCGCACGCAGGCCGGGGTCGTCGGTGTCCCGGGCGCCGCGGGCATCGCGCGGAGGTTGCGGGCTGAAGAAGTAGAAGGCGTGTGAGCCGTGGACGTTGACCGACCAGGGCAAGCCGGCCCGGTCGATGTGGGCCCGCAGCCCTTCCGCGAGCTTGTGGCCCAGCCTCGCCGTGGTGATGAACGCCTCCGGCGTCAGCACCTCGGTGAGGGCGGCGCGGGCGGCGGCCATGGACAGCGCGTTGGCGAATAGCGTGCCCCCGGTGGCCACCTCGTCGTAGGCGATCCCAGATACGGCCGCCCCGGCTGCGGGCGGACGCAGCACCTCAGCCACCTCGTCCGTCATCCCGTACGCGCCCAGCGGCACCCCGCCGGCGATCGACTTTCCGACTGTCAGCAAGTCCGGTTCCAGACCCCACTCCGAACTCAGCCCGCCGTGCGCGGTGACCAGCGTGTGAGTCTCGTCAATGGCCAGCAGCGTCCCGTGGCGGCGGGTCAGCTCGCGCAACCCGTCGTGGAATCCCGGGCCAGGCAGCAGGAACCCCGCATTGGTCATCGCCGGCTCTGTCAGCAGCAGCGCCACGTCGCCGGGCGCCAGCGCACGCTCGACCGCATCCAGATCATTGAACGGCACGATCCGAAGATTGGCCGTGACCTCGGCCGGCAGGCCGGTGTACTCAGGCAGGACCCTGCCGTCGTCGACGATACCCAGCGTCGGCTCGAGGTGGCCGTGGTACTTGCCGTCGAACACGGCGACCTTCTCACGGCCGGTCCGGACCCGCGCGATCCGCACGACCTCGGTGTTGGCTTGCGTCGCCGACAAAGTGAACTGCCACCTGGCCATCCCGTACCGCCGCGCCAGCGCCTCGGCCACGACCAGCGCGTCCTCGGAGGGCAGGAGGAACTGGCTCCCCGCCGCGACCCGCTCGCAGACGGCACGGACGACCGGCGCGGCAGCGTGCCCGCAGAAGGCGCTCAGGTCCGCGACGTACATGTCCACGTACTCGTGGCCGTCAAGGTCCCAGAACCGGGACCCTGCCCCGTGCGACACCCACAGCGGCGGATGATCGTACAGCTCCTCCATCCACGACATCGGGACGCCACGCGGCATCGTCCCGGCGGCGCGCGAGGTCGCTTCCATCGAACGAGGGCGGCCGTCCCGGAACCATTTCCTCTCGGCGGCGGCAAGTGCCTCGACCTTGGCCTGATCCATCCCGGGACCCCCTGCCACGCTGCCTTGATCGTCGGTGGCAGTCTGGACCCCGGCCCGGCTCCCGTCAACAACGACGCTCGCCCGAGTTGATCTGCGCTTCCGCGGCCGCCTATCTCGCGTGGATCGGCGGCTGGTCAGTAGCGGTGGCGCGCGGCTCGGCAGCCGGTGGGTTGATCTGTGCTTGACATGCCGGGTGACTTGGAACGGCGCACCGATGAGCGGGATGATCTGAACGCTCGTCCTGCGGCATCAGTTGGCGGGCCGTTCAAGTCGGCGTGGTCCAGCCGGTCGCGCGGTGTCGGCGGGGAGCGTCTTCATGGTGACGTAACTGGTCACCATGGCCACGCCGGGCAGGCTGGCCACTGGCCCTGGTATCGGCCGGAGACCACGTGATCGGGCAGAAATCCACCTACGGCGGGACGGCGTCAGTGCTGCTGAACCTGCTGCCGCGGCTGGGCGTGTCGGCCACCCAAGTGGACCAGACCGACCCGGAGGCGTTCGAGAAGGCACTGACCCCGCAGACCCGCCTGATCCTGGTGGAATCGCCGAGCAATCCGCTGTTGCAGGTCACCGACCTGCGCGCCGTCGCGGCCCTGGCCCGCGCGCACGGCGTGCTGACCATGGCGGACGACACCTTCGCCACTCCGGTCAACCAGCGGCCGGCGGAACCTGCTGCTCGTCGGTGACATCGGCGCAGAAGCCCTCGGCCGTGCCGCCATCGTCACCGATGGCGCGGCCGAGGGCAGCGACCTGTTCATCGCCGGGCCGGCCATTGACCGCGACGGCGAAACCGTCACGCGCCAGCCGCCGGGCGATCACCGCCCCCAGCCCCCGCGAGCTGCCCGTCACCAAAGCGACGCGCCCATGCGACACTGCCATGCGGTGATGATCCCACTCCGCTCACCGCGCCGGGCCGACACGGAAAATGCCGCGAAAGGCGCGCTCCCGTTGACGAGCATCGACTAACCATGCGCGGCCCGCACCATAGCGGCGGAACTGACGCTCAGCCCAAGTCCAGAGTCGATCACATGCCGTGAGCAGCACCGCCCGGCTATACGTTACCGAGCGCTTAATACACGGGTGATCCGTGTCGCTCCAGTGTTCTTGCGTCACAGGCTGGGATGGTGCAGATTGCCCGATTCTGTCTCGTCGCTGGCGTGACTGCGCCGACTGGATCTGCATCGCTAGGCCCCGGCTACGCAGGAACCCGTCCTTGGCCCGTGTCTGCAGGCCGACAGCGCCAGAGGGCGAACCGCAGGCACATGACAGGCGCTGCTGACCCCTCTGGCAGACTGCGATGAGTGAGTGACAGCGCGCCCGACCTGCATGTGGTCAACCTGGTCGTCAACGACATGGGCGCCAGCTTGGGCTTCTACCGCCGGCTGGGGATCCCAGTGCCCGAGGGTGAGGACGCGGCTGGCGCGCACGTTCAGCTGAGAACGCCCAGCGGCTTCAGTCTCGAGCTCGACACCGCCGAGTCGGCGCGGCTGTGGCATGCCGCGTGGCGCGCTGATCCCGCGGGCGTGAGCGTCATCGTCGGGTTCTCGCTGCCCAACCGAGATGCCGTCGACCAGCGGTATGCGGAGCTGACCTCGGCTGGTTACGTGGGCCGCCAGCCGCCGTTCGACGCCTTCTGGGGCGCGCGGTATGCGATCGTCGCCGATCCCGACGGCAACGACGTGGGGCTGATGAGCCCGATCGACGAAACACGCCGCACCTGGCCGCCCGAGCAGTCCCCGGATCCCTGAGCGACGCGGCAGCTAACGCTCACTGCCACAGGGGGACCCGCCATCCTCGCCGCGCAGAATGCCCAGTTCGGCGCGTCTCCACTAGCATTCAAGCCGGCCCTCACTGGCGTCCAGAACGAATAAGGCGGGTATCGCGCCTCGAGCTGACTAACCGCGATCGCGGAGCGTGACGATCACGGTGTGTGGCCCGCCGGGTTGGACCCGAGATCGATCGCGGAATCGGAGGGGTTACGTCGTATTCTTCGGATCCGTCCGCGGATGCGAGATCAGATCGTCATGTGCTCGGCCCAGGCGTTCTAGCCCGGGAAGCGGTTAGTCGCGTCGGCGGTCGGCACCGGTTCCTCTCTGTCTGCCATGACCGCAGCCGTAATTGCGTCCAGGCCCGGCTCCAGGTAAGCCGGCCGGCCGGTGTCCGGGCGTGGCGACTGACACTTCCGTGCCGGGCTACTTCAGGATGTTGACGGCACGCGCCACGATCAGTGCCACCGTGACGATGGAAATGACCGACTGCAGGGCCATGGCGAGCTTCGCCCAGCGGGACAGCGGCATCACATCGGTCGGGCTGAACGCTGACGCGTTGGTGAATGCCAGGTAGAGGTAGTCGGCGAAGGCGGGTTCCCAGTCGGGCGGTGCCAGCTCCGGGCTGGTCATCTGCACGAACTGGAAGTCCGGGTACGGACGAGTGCCGTGGGCGCGCGCGACCGGGCCACCCCGGTCGAACTCCCAGTACCACAGCCCGAACACGATGACGTTGGTGAGCCAGATCGCTCCGCCGGTGACCAGCAGTGGCCCGGCGTTCTCCCCTTCGGTGCCGCGGACCAGGCCGATTGCCAGGTTCACCAAGGACCATGCGTTGGCGAAGCTGATCAGCGCCGCCAGCGTGAGGCCGAGGATGCGCAGCACCCGGGATTCGCGGTCGATCCGGTGCGGGTTGGCGATGAGTAGCGTGACGAGCAGTATGCCCTGGAGCGCGGGCAGGATCCATATAGGTCGCAGCACCGCCAGCCGTCCTGGCACCGCGACCTGCAGCCCGATCGCGACCGCGGTGCAGGCCGCGACCTGCCAGCGCCGCTCCCCCCTGGTCCGGCGCTGCCAGGCCGGTTTCACCGCGCCGGCGGTCCGCTCTGGCGTCCGGAAGACCGCGGCGCAGGTCTCCGCCACGCGCTGGGCGACGACGTGCTCGAGTTCGTCGAACCGCCTGTGCAGGGACGCGAGGTCTTCGGGTTTTTTACCTTCACTCACGAACCCCTAGTGTGGCCGGCTGATGGCGGTGAGCCGGACCCGATCGAGCACGCGGACGACAACACCGCCTGACCCGGGATCCGGACGGCATTCCCTCGGCCGGGCCCCGGTCGCCGCAGTGCGAGCCGGGAATCACCCGCGAACGGGCCGATGTCGCGGGCAGACATCGTGCTGCACCACATGCCGACCAGCACCTGCCGCAGTCTGCTGGCGCGGTGCCGGGGCAAGACGCGGGGCGCAGACCTGGTAGCCCCAGCCGGGCAGCGGCGCGCGCGGGCTCAGCCCGCCGAGCTCGCAGCCGGCCCGATCACCGTCTCGGCGGCACTGAACACCAGCAGATGCCGCACGCAGGCGAAGTCCGCCGGACGGGCTGACCGGCGACTCATGGCCGAACCCCGCAGGAAGCGGCGTCACGCCAAACTGCGGAGGCAAACAGGGCGGCTGGTCAGCTGCTGCCCTGCGGCCTGCTTGACAGGGCCGACGTGCCTGCGTATGACGGTTGCGTGATGTGCGGGCAGTGCGGTGCGCCTGTAGGAGAGGGCGACCGGTTCTGCGGGGCGTGCGGCGCTCCTTCGGGGGGGTGCCCGTCGTGCGGGGCACCGGTTACTCCTGGCGATCGCTTCTGCCGTGCTTGCGGTTCCGCGCTGTCCGAAGGGGCGGCAGCTGGGAGGGCTCCCGCGTCGGCGGCCGGGCCGTCTGCGGCGGGCGGGCGGGGCCGGGAGCCGGTGGCGGAGCGGCGGGTGTGCTCGGTGCTGTTCTGCGACTTGGTCGGGTTCACCCCGCTGTCGGAGTCCCGGGACCCCGAGGCGGTCCGGGAGCTGCTCTCGCGCTACTTCGAGGCGGCGCGGACGGTGATCGGCCGGTACGGCGGGGTGGTGGAGAAGTTCATCGGGGATGCGGTGATGGCGGTGTGGGGCAGCCCGGTGGCAACCGAGGGGGACGCGGAGCGGGCCGTGCGGGCCGGGCTGGATCTGTTGGCCGAGGTGGCCGAGCTGGGCGCGGAGGCGGGGGTGGCGGGGCTGGCGGCCCGGTGCGGGGTGGTGACCGGCGAGGTAGCGGTCACGGTGGGCGCGGCCGGTGAGGGGATTGCCGGCGATACGGTGAACACCGCCGCCCGGGTGCAGACGGCGGCGGAACCTGGCTCGGTGCTGGCCGACACGGCAACGCAGCGGCTGGCGGGCGGCGCGATCGGGTTCGCCGATGCCGGGGAGCATGCGCTGAAGGGCAAGGCGGAGCCGGCCCGGCTGTGGCGGGCCACGCGAGTGCTGTCCTGGGTGGGTACCCCCAAGCGGGTCGACGGGCTGGAGGCGCCGCTGACCGGGCGGGATGTGGAGCTGCGTACGGTCAAGGACTTGTTTCATGCCACCGCGGACCGGCGGGTGCCGCGGCTGGTACTGGTCTCCGGCCCGGCCGGAGTGGGCAAGTCCCGGCTGGGCTGGGAGTTCGAGAAGTACGCCGACGGGCTGACGGCGAAGGTGTGGTGGCACCGGGGCCGGTGCCTGTCCTACGGGGAGGGGGTGGCGTTCTGGGCGCTGGCCGAGATCGTCCGGCAGCGGCTGGGCATCGCCGAGGAAGACCCGGCCGAGGTCGCGGCGGGCAAGCTGACTGCCGGTCTGGACCGGTTCATCGCTGATCCAGGGGAGCGGGCGTATGCCGGGGTGCGGCTGGGCCGGCTGCTGGGCGCCGCCTTGGGCGCTGACGGCGCGGCCGCGCTGTCGCGGGAGGAGCTGTTCGCCGGGTGGCGGCTGTTCTTCGAGCGGCTGGCGGCGGTGCAGCCGGTAGTCATGCTGATCGAGGACGCTCAGTACGCCGACACCGGGCTCCTGGATTTCCTGGATCACCTGATCGACTGGTCCCGGGACCTGCCGATCTACGTGCTGGTGTTCGCCCGGCCCGAGCTCAGCCAGGCCCAGCCGGGGTTCGGCGCGGGCCGGAACCGGATCACGCTGACGCTGGACCCGCTGGATGCGGTGTCGATGGATGCGCTGGTGGACGCGCTGGTGCCGGGGATGCCGCCGGCCGCGCGGACCAAGATCACCAGCCAGGCTCAGGGTGTGCCGTTGTTCGCGGTGGAAACGGTGCGGTCGCTGATCGACCGGGACATCGTGCAGCCCGTCGAGGGGGTCTACCGGCTGACCGGGGACATCGGGGAGCTGGCGGTGCCGGACAGCCTGCACGCGCTGCTGGCCGCCCGGCTGGATGCCCTGGACCCCGGGGTGCGGCGGCTGGTCGCCGACGCCGCGGTGCTCGGCACCACCTTCCCGGCCGAGGCCGTGATCGCGGTGTCCGGGCAGGACGAGCAGTCGGTGCGGGCGGCGCTGGGGGACCTGGTGCGCCGCGAGGTGCTGTCGGTGTCGGCGGACCCGCTGTCGCCGGAGCGGGGCAGCTACCAGTTCGCCCAGCAGATGCTGCGCCAGGTGGCCTACGACACGCTGTCCCGCCGGGACCGCAAGACCCGGCACCTGACGGTGGCCGCGCACCTGCGCGCCGTGTTCGCCGCTGACGGCGAGGAGGTCGCCGACGTCATCGCCCGGCACTACCTGGACGCACTGCACGCCATCCCCGATGACCCCGACACCGCCCAGATCCGCGGCCAGGCCATCACCGCGCTGATCCGGGCGGCCGAACGCGCCGAACGGACCGGCGCCCCGGCCCGCGCCGCCGCCAGCAACGCCGCCGCCGCCGAACTGACCCTGCCGGACACCGCAGATGACCAGCCAGCCGCGGGCGAGCTGTGGGAGCGGGCCGCCCAGGCCGCTGTCACAAGCGGCGACTGGGCCACGGCGGTGAGACATGCGGGCCGTGCCCGCGATGACCATCTCGGACGCGGCCAGAACCGGGCGGCCGCCCGGGCTCAGGTCATCGCCGGGGAAGCGCTGCGCAAGTGGGGCCGCCTCGCCGAGGCGCGCGACCAGCTCACGGCCGCGGTGGAGGTCCTGCGGGCGCAACCCGACACCGACACTGTGCGCGCCCTGGAGCAACTCGCGCACGTGGAGGTGGTCGCCGGGTCGCCCGACGCCGACCGGCTCTCTGCCGAGGCGCTCACCCTGGGCGAGGCTCTCGACGTGGACACTGGCCAGCTTGATGGCCTGTTCCTCATCCGCGCGATCTACCTCCACTACGCGGGGCGGCGCCTTCAAGCGGTCCCCTACTACCGCGAAAGCGTACGGCTCGCCACCCAGACCGGCGACAACATGCACATCGGACGTACCCTGCTCAATCTGGCGGATGCCCTGGGCGTCACCGACCCGGCCGCGGCGGCGGAGGCGGCGCGCACCGCCGCCGGGCACCTGCGCCGGGCCGGCGCCCAGAAGACCCTGGCGGTTGCCATCACGAACCTGGTCCAGGCGCTGCTGATGCTGGGCGACTGGGACGCCGCACAGGACGAACTCACCCAGGCCGCAGACGCCGAAGGGCTGACCGACATCGACCACGTCGCCTGCTACCGGGGATGGGTAGCGGCACTGCGCGGCGACACCGCGACCGCCCAGACCATGCTGGCGGGACTGCAGGACCTGCCCGCCAGCGAAGATCCCCAGGACCAGGCCGCGATCAGCGTCGCCGAAGCCTTCACCGCCGCCGCCCGCGGCCAGTCGCAGGATGCGCTGCGCCAGGCCCGCGCGACGCTCGCTCACGCGGGCGCCCTGGGGATCGGCCACGAGTTCCTGCGCTGGGCGTGGCCGCTGGCCGCCCGCTCCGCGTTCGAGCTGCGCGACACCGCCGCCGCCGGGGATCTGCTCGCGCTGCTCGACGCCTACCAGCCCGGGCACATCCCCCCGATGCTGCGGGCTGAACGCGAGCTGGCCCGCGCCCGCCTGGCCGCCGCCGACGGCGCGGCGGGCGCCGCGGCAGCCTTCGCCGCCGCGATCGCCAGCCTGCGCGAGCACAGCACCCCCTACCACCTCGCCCATGGCCTGCTCGACCATGCCCGGTACCTGCTGCGCCAGGGCGACGCCGATGCCGCCGAGGCAGCCATCGGCGAAGCCCTCGACATCGCCCGTAACCTGCGCTGTCAGCCGCTGCTGGATCGGGCCGCGAACATCACGTCCGCACAATCCCCGGTACAGGCCTAGATCGTGGCGCTGCCCGGCCCGGAACAATCCTCAGCCCCCGGCCGAGGTCATTAAGGCCGCAACGGCCGATTGCAGCGGACCGGGCACGCCCAGAATGTTCGCTATGCCGGTGCGGCGGAACTGCGGCAGCAGGGCGATGTCGCCACGGACCTGACCAGCGACCAGCCGGACCGCCGCCACGACGGCGTGATCTGACGCTCCGCCATCCGGCGACGCAAAGACCCACATGCCGATGAGCGTTCGTCGCGGATGTCTATGTCGAAGCCCTTCGGATACCAGATGCCGCGCCAGTTGGGTGGAGCCATGTTGGGGATGACGTGCCCCTTGGTCGAGGTCTCGAACCGTCGACGTCGGCTCGGATTTCAACATGCGGAAGAGCACTTCCTGCATACGCCACATACTGAAGGCTCCCAAGGCATCATCAGGGAGGTGATGGACGAGGTGCATCTCAGCGGATTGAAGCCTTGCTAACTCAATCCACGACTGTTGAGTGCTCCGTTTACCAACGCGATGGTCGCCTGGGGATCGTCTACGTCGATCACAAGTTGCGAGTAATGTTCGTCTCGCAGCGTTATCAGCACTGCCTGCTTGGGATCATGCACAACCCAGAAAGTCCATTTGCCATGACGCCGGTAGGAACCTACCGTGAACAGTCCGGGAAAGCTGTTTGCCAGCCATGGGAGGCCGGGCATTAGAGGCCTGCCCATCTGCACGCCCTCTCCAACAGCGACGACGTGTTCGAGGGGAACCGTGACCCCGCGCTTGCCGAGGGCACAGAATCGGTCAAACCCCGTTACCTCAACAACGAGATCGTCGCCGACCACCGAGACTGTCGCCATGAGCGGATCATACCGTTCGTGCCTATGGACTCGCTCAGCCCCAGCCCTGACTACACACGCTAGCGCAGCGACTCACCGTCACCGCGACACTGTCGCGACCGAGCACGCCCATCCAGCCGACTCCACCAACGTCCGCACATGCCGAAATGAGTATTGCGTCCGACGGTATTTTCTATTCACAACCTGGAATAATTACCCATGCTTTCTCGATCCTGCCGACGATTACCGTGCAGCCTTTTCCATCATTTTGCTAGGGAATCAGATCGCCGAATCCGAACCATCCACATGCGCACTGCATCCGCCCAGGACGGCGCGCAGATCGTCTCGTTATGGCAGAGCGCAGAAGCGCGCATTCGCGCTTGGGGCTGGCGATGTATGACCTATGGCCTGGGTGCTCGGTGGCTGGAATCACCGAGCGGTGCTGAGCTCTTGCTGGCCGCTCGTCGTCCCGCCAGCGTGAACGGTTCTGATGGCAGCTCGATGCCGGCGTACCGGCGCCGGGGGAACAGTCTGGGCGAGGCGCGGGATTTTTGCGCTCGAGCGGCCCGCCGGGTCCCTGGTCTGTCAGCTGATCTGGAAGACTGGAGTGCAGGGCGCCAGCGCCTCGCATTCCTCCAGGGATGGGTTGCGGCTCAGCCCTAGGTGCGGGCGGCCTCCTGGGGCGACCGCGGCGTACCGGCGGATGATGGGGGCCCGGTCGGCAACGTCCACCTCTTTCAGTGTCACCTCCTGGCGGCGGCCGCGGCGCAGCACCGCAGCACCACCGGCGGCGCGTACATTCTTGACCCAGTTGGCCTGTTCGCCCAGCATCGACACCAAGTACTCGGCGCCGTTGCAGTCGGCGATGACGACGGGGAAGGAGATGACCCGGCCGCTGCGGCGGCCCGTCACCTCCAAGCTGGCGACCTGCCGGGGAAGAACTCCGGCCCCGAACAAGATGCCCGACAGCCTGTTTTGCGGCCGGGCGGCCCAGTTCGGCCGGCCCGAACGATACATCCACCGGGAGTACCGTCCGAACACTGTCCCGGTAGCGGCCGTCTTCGGGCGGGCCTGGCCAGCCGGCGCGACCGGCACGCGGGCCTGGGCCGCGGCCGGGTTGCGCATGCCACCCAGCCAGACGCCCAGGCCGTAGGTGCGGAACGCTCCTACCGGGGTGATCTCGATGACGCAGGCCGATGCCCGCCCCGCCGCGGGCAGGAGTGATCCCAGCTTTTCCAGCGCCGACCGGGCCTCCGGCGATCCGGCCGGGTGCAGGACCGCCGTGCCGTGGAAGCTGATCGTCGCCGGGGGAATGGGCGCCACCAGGGAAAACACGCCGCCCCGGCGCACCGGAACGGTCACCGCGACCCGGCCGTCAGCCGCGACGTGCCGGGCCTTCCAGGTGCCCGGGGCGACCGCGATGACCAGCCGCCGGCCGCTGGCCCGGTACACCACACCACTGGATCGGGGCTCGCCACCCGGGGTGAGGTGGCTGAGCACGGCGAACGATGCCCGCGCGACCGCCTGCCACACCTGCTCGCTGGTCAGCCCCGGCCCAGCCTGGCCGCCTGGCCCGGGCACCGTCTTGACCGTCATGGCCGCACCTCCGACTGCCGTGCCGCTACCTGCCCCCGCGATGGACGCTCCCATCAGGTGGCCAGCTCGCACCGGAGTCATCGGCCCCGCCTCCAGGGGACCTTCGCCCCCAGCAGTGCGCGCATATCAACCTGTTCGCTCTGTCCCGTTCCGTCGGCGTGCCGGGGCCGCTGTCCGGGCCGTCTGCCTCTGCCAAACAGCCGCGCGGGCGTGGTGGACTGCTGGTGTGCCAGCCAGGACTGCCGTGGGCAACCTCGCCGTGTACCGGCGGTGGGCGCCGGTCTACGACCGGCTGTTTGGCCGGGTGTTTGCCGTCTCCCGGCGTCGCGCGCTGGAGCTGCTGGACCTGCGCCCCGGCGAGCGGGTCGTGCTGCCCGGCGTGGGGACGGGGCCTGACCTGCCGCTGCTTCCGCGCGGCGTGTCCGCGGTCGGCGTGGACATCAGTCCGCAGATGCTGGCCCGGGCCCGGGCGCGGCTGCCTGTGCCGGGGCGGGACGTCGAGCTCGTTCAGGCGGACGCGGTGCAGTTCCTCGGCGAGCACGCAGAGGCCTTCGACGCGGCCGTGCTGCATCTGGTGCTGTCGGTCGTCCCGGACGGGCGCGCGTGCCTGCACGCGGCGGTGGCGGCGCTGCGGGCCGGCGGCCGTGCCGTCGTGTTCGACAAGTTCGCACCCGAGGGGCGCATCCGCGTCGCCCGGCATGCGGTGAACCTCGTGGCGTCGCGGCTGGGGACCGATGTCACCCGCCGGTTCGAGCTGATGCTCGCCGGCAGCCCGGCGCGCGTCGTGCACGACGAACCGGCGCTGCACGGCCTGTACCGGATCATCCTGCTCGAACGCACCGGTAGGGCGGATCCCGCGTGACCGCAGCGACCAGCGATCGTAACGCAGCGTGAGAGACGCGCTGGATCGCAAGCGGCGAGATCGCCGACTCGGCGCGGCTGGCATCTGCCTCGGCTGCACGGGTGATGGCATGCAGATTGTCCTGATCTGTTCCATCGCCGGGCCTTCGTGCCGAGCCGCTCATGACCTGCCCAGGACCGATGCGCTGGCCGAGGTCGCGGTGCTCAGGCAGCGCTGGCAGAGGGCACGCGGCTGAGCGTCTCCTCGAGCCAGTCGAGCGTGCGCTGCGCGGACAGCAGCGGGGAGCCGACCTGGCAATGGTCTTCGGCGCCTTCCTCGGCCGTAAAGTTCAGGAAGGTCTTGTCGCAGGTGAGCGCGTCGAACAGCTGCCGTGCCTGCCCGGGATACCAAAGGTCGCCCTCGGAGTCGATCACGAGCGTCGGGCAGGTGATCTTCTCGGCGACCCCGGCCAGCGTGTAGTCGAGGGCCTTGAGGAAATAGCCGGCCGGAGAAGAGGCACGGAACGTGAACATCCCGTTCTCTATGCCCCACCGGGAGTCGGTGCTCGCGTCCATCAGCGCCCGCATCACCTCGTCGGTCCCTCTGGGATCGCTGCGCACCCAGTCAATGGCGGCCTGGCGTGACATGCCGCCCGGCAGCCGGGGCGCCATGAAGTCGAAGACGCCTCCGTTGGCGATGCACGCCGCGAGCCGGTGCTCGAACGCCGCGGCCCGGGGAGCCAGGTAGCCGCCGAAGCTGATGCCCAAGAGGGCGATGCGGTCCGGATCGACTGCCGGAAGGCCCAGCACGTGGTCGACGACCGGCGTGACTACCGCCTCCCAGTCCGGCCGGAAGCCGAGGCCCTGCTCGCGGATCACCGCGCCCTGCCCCGGTCCCTCGAACGTGAGGCAGTTGATGCCACGGGCGGTGGCGGCCATCGCGTTGGCACGGAGCTCCTCCTGGGTCCCGTCATACCCGGTGTGCACGATCAGCGTGGCAGCCCTCGCCCCGGCCTCATCTGCACGGTAGAAGTAGCCGGGAAGCTCCCTGCCCTCGTAGGGGATGGCGACACGCTCGACGGCCAGGGAGGTCAGGGCGAGCGCCTGCTCGAAGCAGGCCCGCGCGCTGCGGGAAAAGTCGACGATGCGAGGATCGCGCGGGTCGCCGTGCAGGTAGAACTCGGCGGCGCGGTAGTAGTTCGAAGCCCGGAAGTAGGCCTCCCGGGCGCTGACCCTGTGGCCGCGCTCCCGGCTTTGCTCGGCAATCTCGTGCACCCGCTGAGCGGTCTTCAGCCACTCGGCGGTCCAGCTCTCGAAGTCGCCCTCCCGGATGCGGTACGCGGTCGACAAGACCTCGCCAGCCTCGGCGTCACCTGAGGCTGCCGAGCCAAGCAGCCGCAGCGTCTGGAAGTCGAACTGGGCATCATTGAAGTAGACATGCATCGCTGTCACACCGCCTGGGAGGACCTGCCGCACCTAACCCGGCCAGCGTCGCAGGCCGCCCGATCCCACGACAGAGGCAATAGTCCCTAGAGCCCCGGTACCACTAGCCTGCCTGGATCTCCGGCATGTCACCGCAGCGGTGAGGACCACCGTTACTCCGGGCCGCTGGCCGGACCGTTTGCCGATCCCCTGATATCCCTGCGCGGATGCCGTCCAGCCGGGAGATCGGTGGTGGCCACCGTCCGCTAGCGCCGAACCAGCTTGATCGTCGAGGTCGTTCCAAGCCGGGCGCTGGGCGCCGGTTCCGGGCCATTCATTGCCGCGTCGAGCGCGAGGATCAGTTCCTTAGTCCATGCCCTTGGCTCCTGCGGGCGGCGGCCGTCCCTGTGATGGAGGCAACGCGACAGAAAATTCCATTCTGCGCGGCTTCGCTGATTCGTAGCGAGATAGTCCTGGTCGCCCCGAACGGCGGGTCCGTTTGCGAGTATCCGCACCTGGCGGGCGTCAGCCGGGTGGCCGGGTGGCTGCGACCAAGGGGATGTGATGACCCGGCAGGCCGTACCAGGTCCGCCAGTCGAGCTGTCGCACGGCCACGCCGGTGCAGCCGACCTCCCGTAGCACGGCGGCATAGCGGTCCGCGCCCTGGTCGACGATGCGCAGCCGTCCGCCGGGCCGCAGCACCCGGACCACCTCGCGCAGCGCCTGTGCCCGCCCGTCGGCGCCCCGGATGTTGCTGATCGCCAGGCTGCTGACCACCACATCGAACGACGCCGGTGCGAACGGAAGGTCACGCGCGTCGGCATCGGCCAGCTCCACCTGGTCGCGCACGCCCTCGGCCGCCGCGTTGCGCTCAGCGGCAGCACGGCTGTTGCCGCTCTGGTCACGGCGGCGCCACACGTCCACCCCCACCGCCCGGCCCGCGGGCACCCGGCGGGCCGCCAGCATCAGCACCGCGCCGCGGCCGCACCCCACGTCCAGGACGTGCTCATCGCCCCGCAGGCCCAGGTCGTCCAGCAGCTGCCCCCAGATCGCGCGCTTGCCCGGCCCAGTGGAATACAGGTAGCTCGCCGCCGACCCCGCTACCGCCGCGCCACCCGCGGCGGCCAGCGCCGCGACGGCAGGCCTGCGACGGCGCGCCGCCCAGGTCACCGCGCCTGCCAGCCCCGCCTCGATCAAGCCGAACACCGCCACCCCGGCGTATCCGCCGTCGATGCCGTATCTACCACGCTGGCCGGCGCGACCACCGCGACCGGCGGCCGTGACCCTCGCGACTGGCTCCACGCCGACAGTCTGCCAGTCGCTGACCGTGATCGGAGCGCTGGCCGGCCGAGTTTCCTATCGCCGACTCGGTACTCCGCTAATGAATGTCTGGCTAGCCAGGTCAAGTGGACAGATCCGCCGGTTATGGGTAGTCCGCATTGATGCTCAATTGCCTGGTTCGCCGAACTGCTTGAGCCGGTCGATTGCCGCGTTGACGTGCGTGAGAAAGCGTTTGACCGCCGACTGCACGGACGGCTCGGCCGCGTGATCTGGAAGCGCCTGCAGAAGGTTGAGCCGGCTGGCGGCCACCCACGCCGAGACGTCGGGCTCGCTCAACCATCGCCCCTCTGTGCGCCACGTGCGGCTCATTGTGCGAGGCCAGTCCTCGATGGTGCTCGGGTAGGGGTTGGGTGGGCAGAGCCGGTTCTTGTCCGCGTCGTCGTCGCGGTTGGCCTCGACGAAGCCGGCGAGCGCAGCGTTGAAAGTGGGTGAGAGGAATCGCACCTGCTGGAGCACGATCCGACCGGGCTGGAAGATGGCCGTGGCGGGGGCGTTGTTCAAGCCCAGGGCGGTGCAGTCCACGTGGAGGACGTCCGGGCCGGTTTCGGTTTCCCCGCGCTCAAGCACGATCCGGCCGGCCTCGATCCGTCGCACTCTGCCGAGCCTGACGACGTCTTCGATCTGCCGCACGGCCTCCAGTTCGCGGGCACTGAGCATCGTGCCGCGGTACATCGTTGCCGGCCGCGAGGGGTCGATGCGCACGAGCCGCCCTGCGGCCTCGAGCCGCTCGAAGAGGTCATCGATGCCCGCCGCACTGGCGCCGGCCTCGGCGTCGAGGGATAGCCCCTCCATGATTGCGCCCACCTGCTCCAGCGGCTGAAAGTGGCGGCGGTCATAAAACCACGCGTCACGGGGCCGGATCCACCGAATCCGGTCTGGCTCAACGTCGTTATCCAGAAGCCAGATGCAGGCGTCCGCGGCCGTCTTGCCGGCCCCCAGCACGGCATAGAAGGGGGCCGATCCCGCTGTCTCTGGCAAGTCGTTGACAGGTATTACCCGTGCGCCTGGTGCCACATCGAACGGGCGGGCGTGAGTGGCGGGGATCGACGTCTGGAGATAGCGAGCGTCGACGATCTTGCGCCGCACCACGACATCGTGAAGCTCCCCCGTGCTCAAGTCTTTGACATGCTCGCCGTTACTTCCGCCGCCCAGGTGCTCATGGCCGGTGAGCAACCGGACCCGCCCCGTCTGCGCAAGCCGCGCGGCCACCTCGGCGAAGTACTCGCGGACTTCGCTGCCGGTTGCCCGTTCGTAGTATCCGGCATTCTCGCCAGCCTGGTCGATCCTGTCACCGCCGAGGGCGAGCGAGTTAACCCCGTAGTACGCAGAAGGCGTATGCAGGCGAATGAACGGATACGCGTGCAGCCAATGGCCTCCCGGGGCGGGCTGGCGGTCGACCAGCGTCACCTCAACATCGGCCGCCGCTGCCAGCGCATCGACGAACGCAAGACCGGTCGCACCCGCTCCCACGACCAGATAATCGGTATTGACAAGCACGTGCCCGCTCCAGATGTCATACGTACGACCGCGCATTGATTGTACGAAGCGGCGAGAGTCACGCTACGTGAACGCGGATCTCTCCCCGGGTGGCAGCAATCCACCCGCAACTCGCCACAAGCGCGCATCTCGACCTGGCCCCACGCCATTCAACCGGCAGGTCCAGCTCACAAGGCGCCCGGTGCTACCCGGCATTGCGAGAGCTGCAAGCAGCCGACCCGAGCACCCGCGCCTGTAGCGCACCCAGTTCGAAGCAAAGCCGCACGCGTCGTAGCCATGGCCAGGTCGCGGTCGCGGGCCGAGGAAGCCGTCGACATGGCGAACTGGTTCATCATCGAAGGCAAAAAGGCGGGCGAGAACTCCACGGTCATCTCCTTCGACCTGCCCAACAGCGCCTATGGCTCGCGATTCGACGTCACCGCCGTCACCGGCGCGCCGTATGTGTACGGCCCTGGCCGCGTGCTGCAATTCGAAGTCGACTACATCATGGCCTTCATCGAGAAGCTGGATGAGGCGATCGGGAACGTCACGGGCCGCATCGCGGCGGTTATTGGCGGCAGCCTTGGCGGCAACACCTCGCTGCTGCTGACCGGCTACTACAACACCTGCAATGCCGCTCACACCTCGAACCGCCAGTACCTGCGCACGATCGTGTCCTGGTCAGTGACAGCAATGGTTCCGTCGACCTACCTTGGCATCATCTCCGCCGCCGATATCGCGGCCTATGTCGAGGGTCAGCAGGCCGATATCAGGCAGGCGGAACCCTACGACAACCACGCGATCGAGACGCAGTACATCCAGAACATGTACGTTAACGCGTTGTCGGGCAGCCAGCTGCTGTACATCCCGCCCCAGCCGGTCATGTGGTACCGCGGCGGCTACGCGCCCGACGGCGCCCTGAACTGGCAGCCCTGCAAGGACCAGGCGATCGCCGAGTCGCGTTTCGACCGGTATGAGGGGTACTCCGTCTTCGAGCGGCACTGGATCACCGCCATCGACCTGGAGCAGATCCAGTTCAGTTTCCAGGACACCCCGCCTGCGCCGAAGCCAGGTTCGAATCTGATGCTCGTCTCCGGGGACAACGACAACTACTTCCCGAACGCGATCTACAACAGCACCATCAAAGTGGCCCGCATGATCCGCCAGTCGGCTCACGGCAAGGCCGAGTTCTGGCTGGATACCGGGCACAGTATCCACAACGAGCGCCCGCATCTGTTCGCCAGAGAGATCCTGTACTTCCTGGCCAACCCCAACGCGGGCGATTCCCCTATCGGCACGGTGGTCTCGACCCCGCCGCTGGCCGTCTACTCGATGGTGGACCGATGAGCAGCGGCACACCTGACCGCGAGCAGACGATCGTGATCGATGGCGACTGCGGGAAGGTCGTCATCAGGATCGAGATCGAGCGCTGCGGCCCCGGTGGTGGCACCGGCACCGGCACGAGCGGTGGAGGAAGCGGAGGCTCGGCGCAGCCGGTTCCTACTCCCTTCCTTGTTATTCCCTGCGAGCCTGGTGGCCCAGGCTCCCGGCCGTTTCCGTCGGTCTGGCCCTGACCAGCCAGGCCATCCAGGCGAATATCGCCAACCCCGCAATCACAAACACCTGGAGCAACTTCCAGATTCAGCTGTCCTGCGTCGTGGCCAACCTGGGTGCCGTCGCCAGTCCGGCGGCGATGATCGAGTTCTACACCAGCGCCGCCATCGGCGTATGGAACCCTGGTCACGCTACCCTCACCCCTGCACAGGTCCAGGCCGCTGTTCAGCTCGTCGGCAGAGCCAGTTTCATCGCCCCGCCAGGATCGGCCACGACCGTGAACTGTCCTTCGTACTGGGTGCCTGGCAGCGCGATGGCCGCGCAGCAAGGAGTACTCGTCCAGGTCCGCGACCTGTTCACCGACCCATGGACGGTGCCGTTCGACGCAGTGAATGACCGCCACGTCGCACGGAACGACAAAATAATGGATCCGATCATCTTCTGAAACGCGCCATCGCGGGCAACCGGACTTTTCGGAACGAGTTCCGCGCACGATGGTGCATGGCACTCGAAGCGCTCAAATTGCCGGATCGGTCCCGCAGACCGCTCTCATACCTTTCGTGACCAGGGGCTACAGTTCTGGCCTGCTGAACTTTGCCGTATATTCGCCAGAAATAACCAGCGCCGCAGAAGTGTCCATTCACGGGGATGCCGTAAATTGGTGTCAGCTCACGGTGGGGAGTGGGGGTAGCCAGGGCTTTCCCTCGATGGCCGTGCGGATGGCGTCGAGTGCGGTGATGCCGTGGGCGGCAGCCGAATCAAGGTAACTGCGGATGCGGCACCACCGGGCGAGGGTGGCCAGGGAATGCCAGTAGCCGGAGACGGCCTGGTGGCGCTTGGCGGCTTTGGCGCCGCGCTCGGCGACGTTGGTCGTCCAGTCCACGGCGAAGTCGCGGGCGAACAGGAAGACCTGTTCCTTGTACTCGCGCAGCCAGCAGCCGAGCGCGTAGCCGGGGTGGTTCCCGTCGTGCCAGTCGCGCAGCCGGTTGTGGATGATCCCGAAGGCGGCGGCCTCGTCGTAGCGCTGGCGGAGGTCGTCCAGCAGGTCCGCGTCCAGGGCGGTGCTGCCGCGGGCACGTGCGTCCTGGACGGCCTGATGAGCCTCGCGCAGGACGGCGATGATGTCGCCGGCCCAGGACTGCAGCCCGCCGGGGCCGGGCTTGATGACCGCCCGGCATCGCCTGATGATGTGCTGGCAGCATTGCTGGATCCCGGCCAGCCGGGACAGCAGGTGCTGGTAACCGGTGTAGCCGTCGGTCATCAGCAGCCCGGTGAACGCGGCCGGGATCCCCGCGGCGACGGCGGCCTTGCGCCGCGAGGGGAGGGCCTGCAGCCAGGTCAGCCTCCCATCCGGGGTCCGGACGATCAGCACGTGCGGCGCGCCGGGGGCCGTCTTCTCCCCCTCCGGATCCTGTTCGTCCTCTTCTTCCCGCCCGGCGGGCTGCGGGGCGCTGCTGTCCAGCACGTTCACCGGGGTCTCATCCGCGGCCAGCGCTTTCTCCCCGGCCAGCGCCGCGAGCATGGCCTCATCCAGGCCGGCCTTCCCCAGCTGCGCCGCCAGCCGGGCGCTGGCCTTGTCCACCCAGCCCGGCGAGACCGGCACCCCCAGCAGCATGGCCATGACCTGCGCGGCCCGCTCCGCCGGCACGTTCCCGTACGCCGTGAGCACCACCGCGGCGGCGTTCAGTACCGGCCCGTAGCACACCGAGCCCGCGTGCGCGCCCGGCGGCGGCTCTGCGAATGTGACCGTCCCGCAGCCCGGGCAGCACCGGCCCGGCAGCGCCCACTCGGTCACCGTCCGGACGACCTGCACGTCGGCGACCTGCGCCCACCGCGATCTCGCAGCCGCCGCACCGTCCAGGGACGCCCCGCATCTGCGGCACTCCGCCGGCGGCTCGGCGTCCTTCTTCTCACCCGGGTCCGGATCCCGCTCAAGGCCTTTCCCCTGATGACCTAGCTGGCCTCCCCGCTTGCGATCCTTCCTGCGCTCGCGCTCGGACTGCTGCCGCGCCCGCCGCGCCTCTTCCGCCCCGATCCGCTCCTTCGAGGAAGGCATCCCGGAGTCGGTGCTGTCCATCGACAGGCGGCGCTCGACTTCCGCCAGCCGGAGCTCCAGCCGGCGTTCCCGGTTCAGCGCCGCTTCCAGGGCGGCCGTCAGCACCGCGATCTGCTCGTCCTTCGCCCCGATCACAGCCCGCAACCGCGAGACCAGGTCTCCCTGCTCGCCAGCCGCCCCAGGCTCATCGGACACGAGCCGCAAGCATGCTCAACCTGCACTAAAAGTTCAACTACCGCCGCGCGTCGGCGTGTTTGTCACGCTCAACCCCGTGAATGGACACCGACTGTCCGCCGTACGTACTGCACTATCGTGCGTGTTGAATAGCGGGCGTTGCACATGTGCGCGTTTATGCAAAGCCATGCATACTCACTCACGGTTCGCTCGGCCTTATCGGCCATCACGCGCAGCCTTTTCCACCGTTCCGGTAGGAAATCAGATCGCCGACTCTGAGCGTCAGCGAATTGTCCTTTCTTCGCGTTGTTGAGGGCACCGACCGGCCAGTTATGCGCGGGCGTGCGCGGTGCCGTCGTCGGCGCTGCTGGAAGCTCAATGCCTGCCGAGGGAGGATCGGCGAGCATCGCACGGCGTAGGGAGTGTTCCGGCTATCGCTTCGATCTTGTTGGATGAGTGCCCTAGTCCCGGCGCCAGTTTTAGCGCTCGCGTCTTGTCGTCGTGGCTGCTGGCGTAGACGGTGCCGTCAGTCACCGCCAGGTTGGAGTTGAGGTGCTTTCGGTGGCTAACGTCCAGCGGAGGCGGGCTCCGGCGATCGCGCGCGCGGCGGCATGGTGGTTCCTGGCCGACCGGGGCGTCTTGCGCTGGCTTGCGTTCGCGGTCCTGGTCGCCGCGCCGGTGTTCGTGATCTTCGTTTACGTCGTTGCGGGGCGGCTGTGGGAGATCGTGGCCGCGGCCGCCGGGCGGGCGGCGCTACGCAGTGATCACGCCTCGGCGACGCCGCGTCTTTGCGCGGCGTCCCCAACTGGGGATACCAGGACTGATGACACGGCGACCTGGCCGCCGATCTGCTGGCGCAAGGCCGGATTCTCGGTCGCGGCCAGCAGCTCAGGCAGGTCAGGTTCTAGGGGGTGACGATGGCGAAGTCGGGGTTGGGGTCGTCGATGAGAGACATCAGCCGTCCCAGGACGGCGGGGTCGCCGGATATGTCGATGCCGTCGGGCTTGGCGGTGGCCAGGAGCTGCAGCAGCTGGGGCCTGGTCAGCGTCACCGTCAGGTCTGCCGCCTGGTTTGCGGTGGTGGGGTAGTGGATGAGGGCGCCGCTGCTGAGTTCCATCCGGTAGTTCTCGTGGGTGTCGGTGAAGTGCCAGCCGATTGTCAGGTGCTGGTCCCACGCTTTCGGGCCGTTGATGCGGATGGCGATCGAGTCGAACAGCTGGGTGATAGTCAGCGCCGGGGCCAGGCCGGCGCTGCTGACTTCGGTGTGCTCGATCGTGCCGGTCCGTAGCTCCTTCGCGCCGGTGAGGTAGCTGTTGCGCCAGGTCGCGTTCTCCGCGCCGTAGCCCAGCCGCTCCAGGACGGTGGCGAGCAGCTCCCGTGCGGCGTCATTGTCCGGCTCGGCGAATACGGCGTGGCTGGCCAGCTCGGCGGCGAACCGCAGGTCGCCCTGCTCAAAGAACTCCCGCGCCTTGGCGACCGTCAGGTCGGTCCCGCCAAGTGCCTGCACGTACCGCGTCCCGGCGGCCTGCGGGGGATGCTGCCACAGGTGGGCCGGGTTGGCGTCGTACCAGCCGAGGTAACGCTGGTAGATCGCCTTGACGTTGTGATTGGCTGATCCGTAGTAGCCGCGCGCGTGCCAGGCCCGGTCCAGGTCGGGCGGCAGCTCGATCATCTCGGCGATCTCGCTGTGGATGAAGCCCTGGTTGATCAACCGCAGCGTCTGGTCGTGCAGGTAGGCATACAGGTCCCGCTGCTGGGTCAGGAAGGCGACGATGTCGCCGGTGCCCCAGGCGGGCCAGTGGTGCGAGGCGAACGCCACATCCGACTGCCCGGCGAACAGCTCGATCGCCTCGGCTAGGTACCGCGACCAGATCCGGGGGTCACGGACCTGCGCGCCCCGCAGAGTTAGCAGGTTGTGCATGTTGTGGGTGGCGTTCTCGGCCATGCACAGGGCCCGCTTATCAGGGAAGTAGAAGTTCATCTCCGCCGGGCACTCAGTGGCCGGGGTCAGCTGGAAGACGACGCGCACCCCGTCGAGGATCTCTTGCTGGCCTGTGCGGGTGATGTCGACGGTCGGCGCGATCAGGCCCACTGCGCCGGTCGACCCGCCCGCCCCCAGGCCGATCCCCAGGGTGCCGGTCGGGCTCTTGGGCAGGCCGATGGCGGCGTAGTAGTAGCTGCGGCGCAGCATCGCCGTCCCGGCGTAGACGTTTTCCGACACCGCGTGCTCGAGGAAATGTTCGGGCGCGAGGATCGGGACCTTGGTATCGGCGTCGACCACGCCCAGGACTCCGCCGAAATGATCCAGGTGGGCGTGGGTGTAGATGACGGCCGTGACGGCGCGGTCGCCCCGGTGCCGCCGGTACAGGGCGATTGCCGCGGCTGCGACCTCCTGGGAGATCAGCGGGTCGATAACGATAACGCCGTGGTCGCTTTCCACCAGTGTCATGTTGGACATCTCGAAGCCGCGGACCTGGTAGATCCCGTCGGTCACCTCATACAGGCCGTGCCTGGCCGTCAGCTGGGCCTGCCGCCACAGGCTAGGACTAACGGTGTCCGGGCAGGCGCCGTCGAGGAATCCCCAGGAATCCATGTCCCAGACCACGCGCCCATCCGCAGCCTTGATCACCATCGGCTCCAGCGTGCCGATAAAGCCGCGATCGGAACTGGCGAAGTCAGCGCGGTCGCTCAAATCAGCAGCGATGGGTGAAGGCATCTGTTTCTCCCTGGTCAGCCTCATGCCGGGCGGACCGCCCACGCGAGGTCGTAGGTGATGAGCTATTCCCAGCGGTCGTGATCTCTTCAGCATGCGCGCCGTTAAGGCGCAGCCCGCGTCGTTCTTGTGCGTGCCCGGACCTCAGCTCCTTCCGGGGGGCTACCCCGGGGGCTTGAGCCGGTGACGGTGGTGGCGGGACGCGCGGTAGGCCAGACACCGGCAGTGAGACTACCACGACTCCATGCTGGCAGCGGGCGCGCACCATCACCTCATCCGCTTCGGGCGACCTGGCGGGCGGCGGCGTTTCGGGAACCACCAGCCCCGAAGGTGTGCGCATACGGCCGTACCCGACTCTGACCTGCCGATTCTTGTACACCCAGGTAGCCGGTGCTGACCCGTTGGCCCCACCTGAGGCGTCCAAATCACCGGTGCCAATACTGTCCTCAACGGCGGCCGGGCTCCCCGGCGCCCGGCAGATCGAGCAGCGCTGATCCCTCCGGCCGTACGCGCCGACGCACAGATAATCCTGTTCGGCGTGGCTCGACTCGGCCGCCTGGGCGACCGGTTTGCCGATCAGGCGGTTCGCGTTCGTCCTGGGGTCGCTGTCCGTGACCGTCGGGTTATATGGGCAGCTTCGCCCGACCGCCGCCACTGCCGGGCGAAGCTGCGCCAGTTGGGTGTGCCGTTACCGGGCGGCGCCTGCGAGATAGGCGGCGACGATGTAGGTTGCATGCCGGTCCAGGCTGCCGCGGGCCCGGTCATACCGCATCGTGGTTCTCGGGTCAGCATGCGACGCGGCTTCTTGGACGTCGCGCAGCGGGACCCCGGCGTCGAGCGCGGCGGTGATGAACGCGTGCCGCAGCGTGTGGGGCGTGACGGTCTTGGCGATCCCGGCGCGGCGGGCGGTCTTGCGGACGATCCGTCCGGCGCCGTGCCGGTCCAGCCGCCGCCCGTCCGCAGCCAGGAACACCGGGCCATCCGTCCGTTCCCCGACGGCCAGGTCGATCGCCCAGGCCGTGCGCGGCGCCAGTGGAACGGTCACCACCTTGCCGCCCTTACGGGTGATCGTCAGCGTCCGGTGTCCGCGCTCCAGACCCAGGTGTTCGATGTCGGCGCCGGTGGCCTCCGAGACCCGCAGCCCGTTCAGCGCGAGCAGAGAGATCAGCGCGTGCTCAAGCGGCGGGCCGAGCCCGGCGGCTACCAGGAGCGCGCCCAGCTCGTTGCGGTCCAGGGCGACGGCGTGCGACTCGTAGTCCACCCGCGGACGGCGGACGTGCGCGGCCGGGGAATGCTCGAGGAGCTCTTCTTCGACGGCGTACTTGTAGAACCCGGCGATGGTGCACAGCCGCCGGGTGACAGTCGCGCAAGCCCGGCCGCGGGCTTCGAGTTCCCGGGCAAAGCTTTCGATGTCGGCACGGCGGACGGCGAACAAGGCAAGCGACCGGGTGCGACACCAGCTGGTGAACTGGCGCAGGTCCAGCGCGTACGCCTCGCGGGTCAGGCCGCGGAATCCGGCCAGGTATCCGGCGAGGGCGAGCCGTTCTGGATCGGTGAAGGCGGGCTGGATCGTGGCGAGCGCGGTTGATGGGGTGGCAGTGGTCATCGGGCACCTCCCGGCCGGGCTGGAACCGGGGAAGGCTGGGCCAGTTCCGGTCCCAGCGGTTAAGCGGAAACCCAACGTAAGCTGCCTGGTCCGGTCACGCTATGCCACAGACGCGCGAGTGCCGGAGGCCGGCACGCCAGGTGAGAACGCTCCAGATCGCCGAGTCTGTACGCGAGGACTGTGAGGCGGGGGGATTGCTGGTGGTGCGCATATTGGCCAATTCTGTGTCGGGCTGGTGGACCGGCGGTTCAACCGGGCCCGGTATGACGCTGACGCAGCACTGACCGCGTTCGCGGCCGGGCTCAAGGACGCGGTGGACCTGGGCTCGATCCGAGATGACCTGGCCCACCGTCGTCCGCCAGGCCGTGGAGGTCATCCATTTCCCGGTGTGGATTGAGGACCACCACCCCGGCGGTGCAGGCTGATGCGGCCGGCGACGACGGTGCCCAGGCCCAGCAGGGCAACCAGGTTGAACACGTTGGAGCCGATGACGACCCCGGCGCCGAGCCGCGGCTGGCGGCCGGCCATCGCGGTGATCGCCGCGGTGACTTCGGGCGCGTCCGCCGCGAGCGCCGCAACCAGGCCGAGCAGGGCCTCGGACAGGCCCAGGCGCTCGCCGACCCGCTCCAGCCGGGAGACCAGCAGCCAGCTCGTGGCCAGGCTGATCATCGCACCGGCCAGGAAAGCCGCCGCCGCAAGCGCCGCGGACATCCTTGTCATCCTCCTCGGTAAGAGCTGCCCGGCCGCAGGTCCCGCGGGCCCCGGTCCGGAGCCGTCTGTCAGTGAGTCCCTGCCCTGGAGCAGCTGTCATCCGCCCGGCGCCGGGCCGGGCGCTGAGCCCGGCCCGGGAACCTCGCGGCCGCCGGCCGATCGCCGATCGGGTGCGTCTGCCCAAGCCAAGTTGTAGCAGCTGATAGAGTTATAGTGCAGTAATTGCAGTATGCAAGTAAAAATGAGGGGTGAGGGTGGCGGAGTACCTGGTCGACGAGGCCGCGGTGGATGCGGTGCTGACGGCGAGCCGAGCGCTGGTCGCCGTGGCGACCATGTCGCTGGGCGGAGCGGCGGAGGACACGACGATCGCCCAGTACCGGGCGCTGGTCGTGCTCGCCTCCCGCGGCCCGCAGCGGATGACCGACCTGGCCGCCGCGCTGGCGGTGACGCCCTCGACGGCCGGGCGGATGTGCGACAGGCTGGTGCGCAAGGGGCTGATCCGCCGCCACCGGGCCCGGGCCGACCGCCGGGCCGTGCAGGTCTCCATCACCGCCGCCGGCCTGCAGGTCGTCAGCCAGGCGACCGCGCGCCGCCGGGCGCTGATCGCCGGTATCTTGGGCAAGCTCCCGCCCCGGCAGCAGCCCGCGGTGGCCAGTGCCCTGCAGGCTTTCGCCCGGGCCGCCGGGGAGATCCCCGACAGCCTGTGGCCCGCAGATCCCGCAGATCCCGCAGATCCCGCAGACCCCGCGGAGCGGCAGCCGGCGGCCCGGACCGGGCCCGGGCGGGCGCGGCCCGCCAGCGCGAAGGCACGATCATGACCGGCAGCCTCCCCGCGGCTGCGCCGCCGCCGGCACCCCGGCGGGCCGGGCGGGCTGGCGGCTGGCTGCGCGGCTCGCGGGCCGGGCTGCTGGCCATCGCCCTGGTCGTGGGGGCCGGATCCGGGCTGGGCGCGGTAGCGTTCCGGTACCTGATCTACTTCTTCACCTGGCTGGCCACCGGGCGTGTGCTGTTCGGCCAGCAGGGCCGCGTCCCCAGCGCTCATTTCCCCGGGCTGGGGCTGGCGTTCTTCGTGGTGATCCCGGTGATCGGCGGGCTGATCTACGGGCCGCTGATCTACCGGTACGCCCGCGAGGCCCGCGGCCACGGCGTGCCCGAGGTGATGATCGCCGTCGCCGACGAAGGCGGCCGGATCCGGCCCCAGGTCGCCGCCGTGAAGTCGGTCGCCTCCGCCATCTGCATCGGGGCCGGCGGGTCGGTCGGCCGGGAGGGCCCGATCGTGCAGATCGGCTCCGCGCTGGCCTCCAGCTTGGGCCAGTGGGTCAAGATGCCGGAGAGCCGGCTGCGGATCCTGGTCGCCTGCGGCGCCGCCGGCGGCATCGCCGCCACGTTCAACGCCCCGATCACCGGGGTGTTCTTCGGGGTGGAGATCATCTTGCGGGAGTTCTCCGTCGAGGCGATCTTCACCGTGATGCTGTCCGCGACGGTCGCCGACCTGGTCAGCCGCCAGTTCCTGGGCAGCGCCCCGTTCTTGTCCGGGCTGCCGTCCGGGATCGCTTTGCACCACCTGACCAGCTACCTGCTGGTGGCGGCCCTGGCGGTGGTGGCGGCGCTGGTCGGGCTGGCGTTCGCGAAGATCCTGTACGCGACCGAGGACCTGTGCGACAAGGTGTGGGAGAACCGCCCGGAATGGGCCCGGCCCGCCACCGGCGGGATCGCGCTCGGGCTGCTGCTGCTCGCCCTGCCGCAGATGTACGGCGTCGGCTACCCGGTGCTGTACAAGGCGGTCGGCGGCAGCTACGCCCTGTGGTTCCTGATCGTGCTGGCGGCCGGGAAGATCATCGCGTGCAGCCTGACCATCGGCATCGGCGGATCGGGCGGGGTGTTCGCCCCGTCGCTGTTCATCGGCGCCACCTCCGGCATGGCCTTCGGCGAGATCGCCGGCCACCTGCTCGGCCCGGCCGCCGGGCAGCCCGCCCTGTACGCCGTCGTCGCGATGGGCGCGGTGTTCGCGTCCGCGGCCCGGGCGCCGCTGACCTCGGTGGCCAGCGTGGTGGAGATGACCGGCGACTTCACTCTTACCTTGCCGGTCCTGCTCGCCGTCGCCATCGCCACCGCCACCTCCCGCGCCCTGAGCTACGGCACCATCTACACCACCAAACTGCTGCGCCGCGGCACCGACATCGACCGCCCTCCCTCTGCGGACCCGTTCGAGGACCTGACCGCCGCCGACGCCATGCGCCCTTTCCCGGTGCCGCTGCCCGCCGGAACCGGACCCTCCGGCCTGCCGGACGGCCCGGGCCGCGCGTCCCTGCCCGGGCCGGTCACCCATCAGCACCATCCGCAGGTGCTGTTCGCCACCGAGTCCCTCACCCAGGCGCTGCGCCAGCTCGAACTCTACGGGCGCGACGGGCTGCCGGTCATCGCCGATGACGGCCAGCACCTGCAGGGCTGGATCACCACCCAGAACGTGCTGCAAGCCGTCGCCCGCCACATCCACGCCGCCCAGGCCGGCGCCACGCAGCCACAGCCCGCCGCCGGACCGGCCCCCCACGGCCCGCACGATGATCCCGGCCAGGCGCCGGCTCCGCTGGGCGGATACCAGGTCCTGGAGATCACCATCGCGGCCGGCGTCGCCGGCCGCCGGCCGCGCACTCGGCGACACCACCTGGCCGCCCGGCTGGACCCCGGTCGCGGTCCTGGACAACCACACTCTCCGCGACCCCGACCCCGGCGTCACCCTGGCCCCCGGCGACCGCGTCAGCCTGCTCGCCCGCACCCAGCAGAACCCGGAGCCAGCACCTCCCCGCGGCAAACCCGCCAGCCAGCCAGGCGACCAGGGCGCAGATGCCCGGCCAGCCGGGCAGCCGCCGGGGCCCGAAGACCGTGACCAGGGCCCGCAGCCGGCACAGTGACGCCGGACGAACCCCCTCGTAAGCCGCCGACATCGGTCCGGCGGTGGGCTGATTACGCAACGCGATCCGGACCGTCTCACGTCAATGAGCCGAATACGCGTGTGGAACGGCATTCGGGGCGCGCTGTCAGTCGCGTGCAGATCGCCTGGTTCTGAGCGGGTGGCGGGTCGGCTGGCAGGTCGGCGTCCGAAGACTGTGCCGTGGCCGGGTGGACCTGGCCGGGGTATAAATGTCTGGTGGTGACGTGTCTGCGGTGCGGCGCGTCCCGGGGGGACGGCGACCGGTTTTGTGCCGATTGCGGTGCCCCGCTGGGGCGCTGCCCATCGTGTGGTGAGCCCGCCTCCCAGGGCCACCGGTTCTGCTCATCGTGTGGCCATGCGCTGGCGGCGGCCGGGCCCGCATCACCGGTGACCACCCTGGCGTCATCGGCGGGCGGGACTGCTGGGCCCGTGGCGGAGCGGCGGGTGTGCTCGGTGCTGTTCTGTGACGTGGCCGGGTTCACCCCGCTGTCGGAGGCGCGGGACGCGGAGGCGGTGCGGGAGTTGCTGTCACAGTATTTCGCGGTGGCGCGGACGGTGATCGGCCGGTACGGCGGGACGGTGGAGAAGTTCATCGGTGACGCGGTGATGGCGGTGTGGGGCACGCCCGTGGCCGCAGAGGGGGATGCGGAGCGGGCGGTGCGTGCCGGTCTGGACCTGGTGGCCGCGGTGGCGCAGCTGGGGGCCGAGACCGGGGTGCCGGGTCTGGCGGCGCGGGCCGGGGTGGTGACCGGCGAGGTCGCGGTGACCCTGGGCGCGGTAGGTGAGGGGATGGTGGCCGGGGATGCGGTGAATACAGCATCCCGGGTGCAGGCGGCCGCGGAGCCAGGGCAGGTGCTGGTGGACGGGGCGACGCAGCGGCTGGCAGGTGCCGGGGTGGGGTTCGCCGATGCGGGCGAGCACGTGCTGAAGGGCAAGGCCGGGCCGCAGCGGTTGTGGCGGGCGACCCGGGTGCTGTCGGGAGTGGGCGGTTCGCAGCGGGTCGATGGGCTGGAGGCGCCGCTGATCGGCCGGGACGCGGAGCTGCGCACGGTCAAGGAGCTGTTCCACGCGGCGGCCGAGCGGCGGGTGCCGCGGCTGCTGGTGATCTCCGGGCCGGCCGGGGTGGGCAAGTCGCGGCTGGGCTGGGAGTTCCGCAAGTACATCGACGGGCTGGCGGAGCAGGTGTGGTGGCACCGGGGCCGGTGCCTGTCCTACGGGGACGGGGTGGCGTTCTGGGCGCTGGCCGAGATCGTCCGGCAGCGGCTGGGCATCGCCGAAGAAGACCCTGCCGAGGTGGCAGCAGGCAAGCTGGCGGCCGGGCTGGACCGGTTCGTGCCGGACCCGGCCGAGCGGGCGTACGTCGGGGTGCGGCTGGGGCGGCTGCTGGGAGTCGGTTTTGCCGGGGATGGTGGGGGGCCGCTGGCCCGGGAGGAGCTGTTTGCCGGGTGGCGGTTGTTCTTTGAGCGGCTGGCCGCGGAGGGCCCACTGGTGCTGTTGGTCGAGGATGCCCAGTACGCTGATGCGGGCCTGCTGGACTTCCTGGATCACCTGGTCGACTGGGCCCGGGACCTGCCCATCTACGTGCTGGTGTTCGCCCGGCCCGACCTGGGCCAGACCCGGCCGGGGTTCGGCACCGGCCGCAACCGCAGCATGCTAACCCTGGATCCGCTGGACGCGGCGTCGATGGACGCGCTGGTGGAAGCCCTGGTGCCGGGCATGCTGTCGGCGGCCCGGGCCAAGATCACCGGCCAGGCGCAGGGCGTCCCTCTGTTCGCGGTGGAAACCGTCCGCGCGCTGATCGACCGGGACATCGTCCAGCCCTTCGAGGGCGTCTACCGCCTGGTCGGCGACGTCGGCGAGCTGGCGGTGCCGGACAGCCTGCACGCGCTGCTGGCCGCCCGGCTGGACGCCCTGGACCCGCCCGTGCGGCGGCTGGTCGCCGACGCCGCGGTGCTGGGTACCAGCTTCCCTGCCGAGGCGCTGATCGCGGTGTCCGGGCAGGACGAGTCCGCGGTGCGGTCAGCGCTGGCCGAGCTGGTGCGCCGCGAGGTGCTCACCATATCGGCCGAGCCGTTGTCGCCGGAGCGCGGCAGCTACGGGTTCGCCCAGAACATGCTGCGCCAGGTCGCCTATGACACCTTGTCTCGCCGCGACCGCAAGGCCCGGCACCTGACGGTGGCCGCGCACCTGCGCGCCACGTTCCCCGGTGACGGGGAAGAGGTCACCGACGTCATCGCCCGGCATTACCTGGACGCGCTGAACGCCATCCCGGATGACCCAGCCGCTGACGAGATCCGCGGCCAGGCTATCGTCACCCTGATCCGGGCCGCCGAGCGCGCCGAGCGCACCGGCGCCCCGGCCCGGGCCGCCGCCAGCTACGCCACCGCCGCCGGACTGACTCCGCCGGACATCCAGGAAAGGCAAGACGCCGCAGGCGAGCAGCCATCAGCCGGCGTGCTGTGGGAGCGCGCCGCGCAGGCCGCCGTCACCAGCGGCGACTGGGCTGCGGCGGTCGAGCACGCCGACCGCGCCCGTGAGTATCACCTCGGACGCGGCCAGGCCCGGACGGCCGCCCGGGCCCAGGCCATCTCCGGGTGGGCGCTGCGCCTGTGGGGCCATCACGCCGAGGCGCGCGATCAGCTGACCGCCGCGGTGGAGGTGCTGCGGACACAACCCGATACCGACACGGTGCGCGCCCTGGAACAGCTGGCCGCACTGGAGGTGTTCGCCGGCTCGCCCGATGCGGACAGGCTGTCGACCGAGGCGCTCACCCTGGGCCAGGCCCTCGGTGTGGGCCCCGGTCAGCTCGGCGGCCTGCTAGTGACCCGCGGGATCTACCTCGCTATGGATGGCAGGCTCCCCCAGGGGATCGCCTACTTCCGCGAGGGCGCGGGGCTGGCCACCCAGGCAGGCGACAACATCACCCTGGGACGCGCCCTGCTCAACCTGTCGGACCCGCTGACAGTCACCGACCCTGCAGCCGCAGCGGAGGCCGCCCGCACTGCTGCCGGGCACCTGCGCCGCACCGGGGCCCGGGACTACCTGGCAGTCGCGATCGACAACCTGGCCCAGGCGCTGCTGATGCTCGGCGACTGGGACGCCGCCGAGGCCGAACTCACCCAGGCCATGGACGCCGACGGGCTGGCCGACAACGAGTTCCTCGCCTCCTACCGGGGCTGGCTGGCGGCGCTGCGCGGCGACACCGCAACCGCCCAGACCATGCTCGCCGCGATGCCAGACCTGCGGGCCAGCGAGGAACCCCAGGACAAGGCAAGGATCAGCGTCGTGGAGGCGTTCACCGCGGCCTCTCGCGGCCAGCCGCAGGACGCGCTGCGGCTGGCCCGCGGCACGCTCGCTCATGTCGGCGCCCTCGGGATCAGCAGCGAACATCTGCGCTGGGCCTGGCCGCTGGCCGCCCGCGCTGCCCACGAGCTGGGTGATACAGCGGCCACCGGTGAGCTGCTTGCCCTGCTCGACGCCTGCCAGCCTGGGCACCTGGCGCCCATGCAGCGGGCCGAACGCGACCTCGTCCGTGCCCGGCTGGCCGCCGCCGATGACCCCGCGGTCGCCGCTGCGGCCTTCGCCGACGCGGCCGGCAGCCTGCGCGAGCTGAGCACCCCCTACCACCTCGCCCACGGCCTGCTCGACCACGCTCAGTTCCTTACGCGCCTGCACGAGGCCCAAGCTGCCGAGGCTGCTATCGGCGAAGCCCGCGACATCGCCCGTAACCTGCGCTGTCGGCCACTGCTGGACCGGGCCGCACACCTCACGTCCGCGACATCCCCTGCACAGGCTTAGGGCGGCGCGCTACCTGGCCCGAACAATCCTCAGCTGCGGCCGAGGTCATTCCGGTCTCATTGCCCCGATTGCCGCGGCCTGGACACGCCAGAAGGACCATTATTTGCGGGCTTCGACCGCCAGGAGAGATGCCCGATAATCGTACCTAACGGCGGGTCGGCGCGCGGTTATCAGGGCGTTGGCGGGCCTCTCGGCAGTCCCGGTACGGCCTATTAGATGATCGTCTGCACTGTATATTTATATATCGCCACCTTTGGGGTGAACGTCCGCTTCTGCCGCCGACCGTGCGGAACCGTCAAGACGCGGTGGCTCCGGGCGGTTTTGCGGAAGCGGCTTGTGCGTTGCGTCATGAAGGGCTTCCGCGGGAGCGCCTTGCACACCCGTCTGGGATGCGGGCAAGTTCGGTGGCCGCTGGTGGGTCGGGTCTACCTGGCTGTCGCAACGGCGGCGCTATCCCGTTGACTTGGCGCCGTCGACAGACTCGCGAATGATGCCGGCGTGGCCGGCGTGGTGGGCGGTCTCGGCGATCACGGGCAGCAGCATCCGGCGCGCCGGCCAGAGGGCGCCGGCCTCGAACCAGGGCGCCGGGGCACCGGCCAGCGTCTGCCCGTCCAGCATCTTGAAGCCGGCCATCCAGTCGCCGGCGCTGGCCTCATCCCAGCTCATCGCGGCGGGGGCGTCGATGATCAACCGCATGCATTGCCGCCCGGTCAGCGCGACGTGCTTGATCAGGCCGCTCAGGGGCAATTCGCTGGCCGCGGCCCGCCGTGCGGCCTGCTCGTCGGTCAGGCCGCGGGTGGTGCAGCGCAGGAAGTGACGGTGCCTGGCCAGCGATTGCCGCAGGCCGGCACGTTCCCCGGCTACAGGTTCCGCCGCACTTGATGCCACCCGCCCTGCTGCATCGGACCTGTCACGCACCCAGAACAGTACGGTCAGGGGGCTGACGGTCTGTCCGCCAGGTTGCCGTTGACCGCAGCCGCCCATCGGCAGCTGCCGCAAGCCGCGCGACTGCCCATGCACCCATGCACGAACTGTCAGCGCGCCTCAGGATGCTGGCGGGCTTATCGCTGCAGGCCATGCGGGTTCCCCCGGCCAGACCGGTGCCTGGCCGACATGCGCAGGTGGCGGCACAGCGAATTGAGCAGGGCCGCGGCCATCAGCGTCATCGCGGTGACCGCGATCGGAGCGGGGAAGCTGAGGAGCTCGGCCGCCAGCTGGACCAGGGCCGCGGCGACAGCGCAGATCAAGATCGTGGCGGCCGCGCAGGCCATGGCCCGCTGAACCATGTCGCACGCCTTTGCGCGCACGCCGGCCAGGCCGGTGAGCCATGTCGCCTTCGCGTTGTCCCTGATGACGATGACAGCCATTTCGCCTCCCCGGTTACCAACTGCGCTCAGCCGGCCCGGCGGCCCTGACCCGCCCGGCCTGTCCACCCGCGGACCGGCTCCCGGTGATCAGCGAGGAGGTGGACATGCTGGCCGACTGGGCCGTAGCCTCGTGCGGTCGCGGGTGGGCCAGCGATGGTGCTGCGCAGGCCATCATCACGAATGCGACCGCCAGGATGACCAGGCCGACCACGCCGCTGAGCCACGTCGCCTTCGCGCGCTCCCTGCTTACCACGGCAGTCATTTCGCCTCCCTGGTTGCGGTCACACGCCCACCGGCTGCTCGCTGCGCCGCGGGACCGGCACGATCTGCGGCTCGGCAGGCGCAGCCGGGCGGATCCGGGCCGGGGCCCGCACCGCCAGTGACTCCGGGCCCTGGTCCGGGCGCTTGAGGACCAGCCACATCGGGATCCCCGACCACAGCCCGACGAAGACCAGGGCCGCCGGGATGTTCATCCAGAACCAGTTCATCTCTTCCCCCTCCTCAGGACCCGCTTGCTCCCGCCTCTCTATAGGCAGAGGGTGCCAGCGCAGCCTTGATTCACGATTGAGACGTGATTGCGCCTGACACCGCGGCAAGGCCCGGGGACTTGCGCGCACAGCAGCGGGTCGGCGCGCGATTACCAAGAACTCTTGACAGTGGCCCGCACCGCATGCTTATGCATTGCCACCCTGGGCTGAAATCCGCTTCTGCCGCTGGGAACGCGATGAGATCTCGTACGATCTGCACCAGGGCTGACTGACGCGACAGCACTGTGCAGGACAATGCTGATTATCGAGGCCAGCCCCCGCCGTTCCGAGAAACACCGGCCGGCTTCGGAGATCCAAGGTGTAAGACCCCGGACCCGGACCGCCACGAACCGGCGCATCCGCCGCGCGGCCTGCGCGCGGCGCAAGCAAAGTGACCCTCACCCGGCTAGTTTCATGGAAGCGGTAAGCAAGTCAGGTTCGCGCCGCTTCCCGGTGACCGTCGCCCAGCTTCCGCTCATGCGCTGCCAGATCTGCCGCCGCGCTGGGGTGTTCTGCGCAGCCGCGGGCCGGGGCCGGTCCCCGGCGTTAACGGCGAAGGCGGAGTTCCCCAGTCCGGGGACACTGGCGTGTCATGATCGTGCGCCGCCCAGCTGGAGGTGTTTTCTCGGAAATTAGCCTTCGGGGCTTGTGGCCGACCCGGGTGGGCCGGGTGAGTTAGCTGGCGAGGAGCACGCAACCTCCGCCGCGCCGCTCCTGCTTTCCTAGTCCGTAGCCGGGGTGAGCCAGCGGTCGAGGTCGTCGAGCACCGCTTCGATGGCCGGCCGCAGCTGGTCGGCGATCTGGTCCTGGCTCTGGCCCTCGCGGGTGCGGCGTCCGGCCTCGGTGATGATGATCTGGAAGACGCTGGCGAGCGCGATTCCCCGCAGCATCGCGATCTCGGGCGTGACTGCTTCCGTCTCGGTGATGGCGGTGGCGAGGGCGCTGGCCTGGCGGTCTGACATCTCCAGGGCGAGCCGGCGGACGGTCGGGCTGACGGCGGCCAGGAAGCCGAGCTCGCCGCGCCACTGCCCGGCGGGAATGCGGCGGATCCCCTCGAACGGTGTCGAGCACGAACTCGCGGATGGCTGTGGCCGGGGTGGTTCCGGGTGCCCGGGTGCGGATCAGCCGGGACAGCTCATCCGGGACCAGCTGATCGCGGTCAGTGACCAGCTGCTCCTTGGTCTGGAAGTAGTTGTAGACGGTCTGCTCGGAGACCTCGGCCTCGCGCGCCACATCGCTGACCGCGACCTGCTCATACCCGCGCTCGGCGAACAGCCGCGCGGCCGCGTCGGCGATGACCTGGCGCGTGCGGGCCTTCTTGCGTTCGCGCAAGCCGGGGTCGGCTCGCTAACTCTCATTAGGACCATGTTTTCGTTCCGCGGGCGTGCGGTCCATGACCATCGCGAGCCTGAACAGGCCGCCGGTCATCAGCCGAACTACCGGCCGCGCTCGCTTGCTCACTTTACCGGGGAGACCCGCAGCGGAAACGTCCCGCGCAATTGCGTGGAATTTTCCGCAGGTCATACCCTTCTGCCGCGAAGTGGGCGCGGCTCTTCAGCAGGACCAGCCGCCCGGGGCCGCATCAGCGGTGGTTCCAGAAGTCGCGTTCCTCCACGACAAGCCCGTCGGCCCCAAAACGGAGCAACGACACCCCGGCCAGATGCTCGGTGCCGCCATCCGTCAGCCTGGTTTGCGCGCTCCAAGACACGGCCGCCTGATCACCGTCGACAATAGGCACGCCAAACCGGCACTCCGCCGATTCCTCCTCTGCGAACACGCGGGCTAGATAGCCCGGCTCCGGATCGCGGAACGGATGCTGCTGCCAGAACGCGCCTTCGGCATAAAGCGCACCGATAGCGGCTACGTCATGCCCGGGCCAGCCGCGCTCCCATACCTCTGCCCACCGCTGGGCTGCCTGTCGCGTATCCATACGCCCACCCTAGACAAGCGCACCGGCAAACGGCCCGGCCGGCAGAATGACGAACAACTATCCTTCCCCAGGCGACGGGGCTTCCCTACCCTGCTCCAGACCCGGCAGTCCCATTCCAGCCAGCAATCCGGCCTCCCCGGCCCGCGGCCAGGTGCCCGAAGCCGATCTGGCCGGTCACTCCGGGCGGCACGGACATCTTGACGGCCAGGAATGACGGCAACCGTACGAACCTGGAGCTCGCCGACCGCCGGTGCGTCAAGGCCGCCTGTGATGCGCCTGCGGCAGGGGAATTTATCAGGACGGCCGCACCGACTCTGTATCGATTGGGTCTGGCTTGCGGCGTCCCATCAGGGACATGAACCAGTGCTGGCGCACATATCCCGCCTAGACGTGTAGAACGGTGATTCGAACCGCGTATGGACGAACTCATCTGCCACGTTACGTGTGGTGGAAGGCCGGAGCGGCCGATTCAGGTTGACGGTTTGCGGGCTGAAGCGGCAGGCGCACGGGTGAGCGTGGCTGAAGCGGCAGGCGCACGGGTGAGCGCTTGCGCGGACAGGGCTGTGAGCCAGCCGAAACCGGTCACGATGCTGGCTCGCTGGAACAATCCGGCGAGGTTGACCAGCCGGGGTGATTGATTAAAGCCGGCGCCGGCCAGTGCTGTGGTTGCCAGCATGGTCGTTGCGGCAACAGCGCAGTACAGGCCGAATCCGCGGTGGCCGACCCGGGCGGCCTGCCAGCTGCAGGTGAACAAAATGGCCCGGTGGCCCGTGATACCTGATGGGAGATCAACACGGTGTACGGAGGAGCGCGCGAATGCGGAAAATATGGGGTGCCGCCGGATTGGCCGCTGCTGTGCTGCTTGTCGCGGCGTGCGGAAGCTCAGCCACTTCCTCTGGCTCGAACGCCCAGAGCAGCAGCCCGGCCGCGGCCGCCGGGTCAAGCCCGGCGGCGAGCTCGTCCGGGACCACGTTGATGAGCAGGACGATCAACGGAACGCCGGTGCTGACCAACTCGGCGGGCTTGACCGTGTACTGGTTCGCCCCGGACACGTCGACCACGTCCAAGTGCACCGGCTCCTGCGCGACCTACTGGCCGCCGGTGAAGGGTCCCGCGACCGCGGGTTCCGGCGTGACTGGCACGCTGGGCACCATCACCAGGCCAGACGGCACGAAGCAGGCTACCTATGACGGGCATCCGCTCTACACCTACGCCGGGGACACCGCCCCCGGGCAGAACAAGGGCAACGGGCTCAACGCTTCTGGCGGGCTGTGGCACGAGGTCACGGTGTCGGGTACCGCGCCCGCGTCAAGTCCCTCCACCTCCAGCCCTCCCACCGTCGGGTACTGACCCGGCCTGGCCAGTCCCGCTGGCGAAGAACTGGCTGATCGCTACAAGATCCCGCCGCCAGTGGGCTGAAGCCGGTGGCCCTCCTTGCCGTCCTGCGGTGTGCGTCTGCCAGCTGACCGGCGGCCAGCGCTGCTGGCATCATGGATGCCACCGGCGAGTCCTTCATCGGCGCCGCGGGTAGTCCAGAGGCACCATTTCGATGTGGCCGACCGGCCACCTAGGACGTCCCGGGCTGCCGCACATGCTCTTGACCTGACGCTGACGATTTGGGACGTGCGCCCGAGGGCGGTGATCCTTCACTCGCAGGCTGGGTCCGCGCTAAACAACCACACTTCGCCTTACCGCCGGTAATCGAGTGGGCGAGGCCGAGCCTTGGTGGTGCGGTCCCATTCGGACCTGACCAGATCTGTCCCGGTCAAGAGGCGTGCCCACATCGAATGCGAGGCCGGCAATGGCCGACGTGATATCTTAAGCTCAGATGAGTCGCGATGATCTCAAGGATGCTGTGGTGTCATGAGAGTCGGGGTGTCACGTAGTTGAGTATCGGGAGTGGCGGCGATTCCTACAGCCAGGTCGTCCTGGCGAAAGGGCCCGTCGGCTACTGGCGTCTTGGAGAGGCCGGCGGTCCGACCGCGTTCGATTCGTCGGGCAATGGCAACGATGGAACATACTACGGCAATCCGTCGTTCGGGCAGCCGGGCGCCGTTAGCAACGACCCGGATACCGCCGTTGGATTCAACGGGCCCGATTCGGGTGACTACGTGGAGGTGCCCGATCCGGACAACCAGTCGTTCAGCCAGCCGACCAGCGGCGCGGGACTGACTGTTGAGGTCTGGATGCGACCCGATGCGCTCGTTTTCTCAGGTGAGACTGACAACCCGTACGTTCACTGGTTCGGTAAGGGCATGCCTGGCATCGAGGAATGGGGGCTGCGTTTCTACAGCCAGGACACGACCCGTCCCAACCGCATCTCCGCGTACATCTGGAATCCTTCAGGTGGAGAAGGAGCCGGGGCCTATTTCGAGGACGCACTGACGCCAGGGGAGTGGATTCATGTCGTCGCGGTTTACGACCCTGGAGATATGGACACCGCGCTGGCGGGCGTCCGTATCTACAAGAATGGCGTGCTGCGGAAGGGCCCACCCGACCCCGGCACGCTGTACGGCACGTATGACATCGTGTCCGCTGATGGCAGCGCTCCCGTTCGTTTCGCCACGCGAGACGGAAACAGTTTCTTCACCGGCGGGCTGGATGAGGTGGCGATCTATCCAAGGGTGCTGACCGGCGCTGAGATCATGGAGAACTACACGGCAGGGATCTCATAACCGGGGGCCAGCTAATCACCGAGTGCGGACCGCGCGGAATCAATGATCGGCTGACGTCGTGGCTTGCTGGGAATGCATTAGGTTTTCACGTAGCGTTAGAGTGGCATGGGCTCGGCGCTGTGAGCGCCCGGAGGCCAGCGAACGCGGCAGCCGATGCGGTATCGCGTCTGTCCTTGGCACCTTATGGCCGATGCTGCGCAGCCAGAAGGCTGACGCTTGTCTGACCGGATGACCGATACCGCGGGGCCTGGTCGGCCGCAAGGATTGTGGCATGCCGATCGGATACCTCGTAACCGCGTCGCTCGTCGCCTGCGGTGTGCTCGGCGCTCTGGCGCCGCCGCGTCGGCCATTCATCTTGGGGGTGCTGAGCTTCGTCGCTGGCTTCGCGCTCAACGAGTTGCCGTTTATAGCCGCCGCCTGGCTTGTCGTCTCCACGTTGCTGGCCCTGGACCAGGCTGGCCTCGGCTCGCCGGTCGGAGTCGCCGCCGTCGCGGTGGCGATCCTGGCCATGGGCGGGCTGCTGCTTGTCGTCCGGCGTGCGCTGCTGACCGGCCCGGCGCTGGGCGGTGGAGGATTTCGCCGCCTGGGTACGATTGCGTGAGCCACTGCGGCCGGGTAAGTAAGCGGGGGCTGAAACCACGTCCGTTGTGATTATCTGAGTGTTCTGCGGTCATCGCGCGGCGGATTCAGCTACGACTGCATCGCAGGCCGGCGGCTTGTGCTGGCCCCGGGGCCGTCAGGCGGCGCGGGCGAGCGCCTGGTCGAAGCGGCGGTAGTACCGCAGGTTGAGCCAGCACAGCAGCCGCAGCGGCGGGGCGGACCTGAATAGTGCCGCCCGCTGGCCGGGAGAGGCATGCGCGATGATCCAGGGGATCAGGAACCGGGCCTGGGCTCGCGGGGTCGCCTGGCGGGCCCTGGCTTCTAGCTGCTTGTACTCCGCGGCCGGTATCTCTGATTCGAACAACGGCAGCGCGTGCTGTTCCTCCAGGGCGAGGTGCGCGGACAGCAGCGCGGTCATCGCGGACAAGGCGCTGGCTGCCCCGGCTCGGTCGGCGGCGAAGTCGCCCGCCGGGTCGGCCAGCGTGGCCAGCCGCTCGGAGACGGCGGCCAGGGCGGCGTCCAGGGCGTCGTGCTGGGCGGTCAGCTCGCCCAGGTGCATCGCGTCGGCTCCGGCCCTGGCCACCAGGGCGGGAAAGAACAGCTCGTCCTCGTGGTGGTGATGCAGCGCGAGCTGTTCGCGGTACTGGCCGTAGAAGGCTCCGATGCCCGCGACCCGGCCCGGCCGGTCGGCGGGGCTGATGGCCGCGACGGCCGTGGCCAGCCGCGCCGCATCGGTCCGGAGCGCCTGGTGGATCAGGGTGACCAAGGTCAGGTCCGGTCGGCTGTGCTGGCTGGTTGCCGTGGTAGCGGCCATGACCCGCTCCTTGCTAGACTGAATATCTCATGAGTAGAACGATACTCTACTGAAGATAGTATCATTCTAGTGACCGAGGATGTCAAGGGCATGACCGCCAGACGCCCCAACCGGCGCGAGGTCGCCGCCGCCGAGACCCGCCGCGAGATCCTGCGCGCCGCCCGGCGGCTGTTCACCGAGCACGGCTTCGCCGGCACGTCGGTGCAGCAGATCGCCGACGAAGCCGGCGTGGCGGTGCAGACCATCTACTCCAGCGTCGGTTCCAAGTCCGCGCTGGTCCTGGCCCTCGGCGACCTCATCGAGGAGGAGGCCGACGCCCCCAGGCTCAACGCCGAGATATCGCAGCAGACCGACCCGCGCCAGCTGATCGCTACCGGGGTACACCTCACCCGCCAGCTCAACGAACGCTGCGGCGACATCCTTGAGATCCTGTTCACCGCCGCATCCGCCGAACCGGACGCGGCCGCCGTAGCGACCGAGGGGATGCGCCGGCACGACCAGGGCGCCAGCCAGGCCACCCGGCGGCTCGCAGCGCTCGGCGCCCTGGCACCCGGCATGACGCCCGAGCGGGCCGCCGCGGTGTTCTCGATGATGACCTCGGCGGCCAGCTGGCGGCAGCTCACCCAACGCTCCGGATGGAGCTTCGGCGAAGCCGAAACCTGGCTTACCGCAACCCTCACCCAGCTCCTGCTCGACAGCAGCCGCTCGCCGGCATCCCACTCACCGGACAACCGTCGCGGCAGCCAGGTGCACGGAGAGCAAAACGTAAACGCGATAACGGACGCCGATCTGGCAATCCCGCCCGGCTCAACCAGCGATGGCGCACCTGCATAATCATGCGTCACTAACTTGCGCGAGAACTTACTCTCATAACCCGAACCGGTTTACTCTCATGACCCGATGAGGGCTCGGGCATATCCACAGTGGCAGGTCTCGCGTCGCCCTCTTGTGAGATCTGGCGATGGGCCGGAGGCGTGCGAGGACTTTGGTCACGAAGGCGTAGGAGAGTTCGTGGCGGCTGGAGGGACGCGAATACCGCGACGGCCTCGAATAGGTACAGCGATGACCAGCCGGTGCTCCAGCTGGTCGGCCAGATGCCGGTGTACAGGGCCAAGGCCCCCGACAGGAGGACCAGGCCGCCGCAGGTGAAATACAGGATCTTGCGCCAGCTGGGGACCTGCGGCTGCGTCGAGTAGCCGGCTGGCTCAGCCGGATCGAGATTGGCCGCGCCTGCGGTGTCGCCCCGTTCGAGAACCAAGCAGAATACCCCGAGGGTGAAGATCAGCGCGCCCGCAGCGGCGTGGTGCAGGTAGTTGACCCATTGCGGCTCGGTCGCAGGCGGTGCCGGCGCAGTCGGAGCGAATGCCACGAGCAATGCGAACAGGCCGGCGCACCAGGAAAGCACCATATCGGAGGTTTGGGTAGATCCTAGCCCGAAAGTTGTTAAGTCGGTCGACGTCGACGATGTCGCAATGGATGCGGAGATGATGAGCGAGTTCCACCCCGCGGATTCGGCGAGGCTTACGGGTGACCGCTCAGCCATTGCCGCATTTGCTCGCCTCACCGTAGAGACGTGGCAGAGCATTGCGATGCACGGTCACTCAAAGCTTCGCGAGCTGAGAGCTGGAACGCTCGAGAGAATGCTCGGGGTATACCGCGGGCCGACCTGGACCTACGATTCATGGCAGGTGAGTCGCCTGACTATCCCAAGGCGCTGTCCCCGCACAGCGATGCCGGGTAGTTGCCGTCACGCAACCGCGAGCGGGGGTCATGGCTGCTGCCGGATACCGGGATAGCACTCCCCTGGCTCCGCATCGCCCGGCCGTCAGGCGATCCGGTCCCACCAGTTGAGCACCCTGAGCGCGCGGAGGGTGTTCCAGCGGCTCGGCGTGCCCGCACCGCCTTCAAGATCGAAGTGGACGCGACCCGGATGGATGCGGCCCAGCGGCCACCGGCCGTCGGGCTGCCGCTTGGACTGGACGACCGCTACCGCTTCCGTCATCCGGGGGTCCGGGTCCGCACCCGACCACCGGAAGTAGTCCAGCGCACGCAGCACGTCGTAGTGCCAGTAGTACGGAAACGCGAACTCCAGATACGCCGGCTGGATGACGGCCCCCGTGCTCTGGCGGCGGAACAGGCCGCGCTCGAGCAGGTACTCCTCACCGCCCCGGCGGGCCGTGCGCACCTCCGCGGACCCGCCGGTCGCGCGCTCGAACTCGAGCAGGCCGTCGAGCACGTTGATCGTCGTGTCCGCGGAGGACCGTACTGATCCGTTCTCGGCCTCGCAGTTCCAGCCGCCGTCAGCGAGCCGCTCGGCGAGGATCCGCTCGACGATCGCTCCGACGTCCACCCCGAAGTACGCCCCGGTCTCGATCGTCCTGCCGTTGATGCAGGGCTCGACCTCCCCCTCGAAGTACCGCTGCCCGGCGTGTTCCCAGCGCGCGTTCTCCGCAACCAGCCCGATCGCCCGGCGGGCGGATTCCGACGCTGGGTCCAGCCCGAGGAGCTGCAGAGTCTGCAGCGTATGCATCGTGGCCGTCCAGGGCTGCCCTGGTTCACCGCCGGTGTAGGACGCCGGGAAGCAGGCGCCGCCGTCCCAGAGCCCGTCGGGACCCTCGAGCGCGAGGAGGCGCGCGCCCCAGCCGTCGTGCTCCACCCGGGCTCGTTCGGCTGCCACGTCGTCGGCCGGCGCGTTCGTGAGATCCCGCAGCACCTGCCAGCGGATGGCGGGGTCGCCTTCGAGCAGCCAGTCGATCAGGCTCACGACCGCAGGCTACCCGGTCGCCGACGGCCGATCCGGCCTACGGATGCGATGCGCAAACCGGGTTGCGAGTCGTGACCGGCCGCGTGGGCGCTGGCCGGGCCGACGGGAGGCTGTCGGGAGCCTGCCTGGGCGCCCGCGCCTGGCTGGTTTGTGGCTGCGATGGTGCGGTGGATCACCGTGGTTGTGGTTCTCCTCAACGCTGGACATTCCCTCTTCCGCGATGGCGCGGCGCGGAGTACGCAGGGAGGTAGGCGCGGGTGGGAGGCAGTGAGGGAGCTGTGGGTAATCCGATGGATCTGTTCAGCCTGGACGGCAAGGTCGCGCTGGTCACTGGGCCGGCAGCGGCCTGGGCAGGCAGTTCAGCGAGGTGATGGCGGAGGCGGGCGCGGACGTCGGCTGCGCGGACATCGATGAGAAGTCGGCCAAGGCCGCGGCCGCGGCAGTCGAGGGCATGGGCCGCCGCAGCGTGGCGATCGGCTGTGATGTCACCGTCGAGGCCGAGGTCGAGGCGATGGTGACTCGCACCGTAGAAGTTCTGGGCAGGCTGGACATCTTGTTCAACAATGCCGGGATCGCCGACCCGCAGGCTCTGCTGCTGCACCAGTACCCGACCGCTGACTGGCGTGCCGTGTTGGCCGTGGACCTGGATGGCGTGTTCTTCTGTGCACGGGAAGCGCTGAAGATCATGATCCGGCAGCAGTCCGGCAAGATCATCAATATCGCGTCGATGTGGGGCCTGGCCGGTTCGTCCAGCCTGTTCCCGGCGCTGGCGTATAACGCCGCCAAGGGAGCCGTGGTCAACTTGACCCGCGAGCTCGGGCTCCAGTACGCCAAGCAGGGAATCCAGGTCAACGCGCTGTGCCCTGGCTTCTACCAGACCAACCTGAGCCGTGGCGCGATCGACGACCCGCAGGTCCGGGCCACCATCACTGCCTTCATCCCGATGGGCCGGATCGCGGAGGCCGCTGAGATCAAAGGGCCGGCACTTTTCCTCGCCTCAGCCGCGTCCGACTACATGACAGGCCAGACCCTGGTAGCCGATGGAGGCTGCCTGGCCAAGTAATCAGCCATCTCATCCCAGGGGACAGCCGCGTTTCCGCGGAGACGCCCGCAGGGTTTCACAAGTCGCTTCCGCGAAAAGTCGGGTAAACGGGCGCGTTGCCGCGCCCCGAGTGCAGGCTGGGCGCCGCTGCAACTGGGCACGAAGCGGAAGCATTTCAGCGATCTCCGCGATTGCGGCAGGCGCGGAAACCTCTTACGTGTTCGTGGGAAACCTGCACCTGGTTTAGGGTTCGGGACTGGCCGGGCCCTGGCCGGGGCGGGGAGCCGGGTCACTCGCGGTGCGGACGACCGCGATCACGCCGAGCAGCGCGGTGAGCGGGACGACCAAGGCGATGAAGTCGGCGGCGGTGAGGTTGCCCAGGGCGTCGAGGGCGCCGGCGAAGCCTATGACCAGGATGGCGACGACGACCAGGCCCCATCCGTGCAGGAACAGGCGTAGCGGGAACGGCGACGCGGCCGGGGTCACGTCGGGCACGGCGGTGACGGACTTTGTCTCGCGGCGCTCGGCGAGGCCTTCGCGCACCCGGACGTGGAGCATCAGGCTGCCGGGCCGGTCGGCGATGAGGAGCAGTTCGTCGGAATGCGCTGGGTCGGGAGCCTGGGACACCGAGCCGCCGCCCGCAGCCCAGGTCACCGCCGTCCCGACGGCGGTCGGCCGGACGCGGTAGCGGACCTGCTCGCCAACCACCACGGTCTCCGGGCCCTCAATGACCAGCTTCGCGGGCCTGGCGGCCGCGGGTCCCCGGCCTCCGCCGTGGCCGCCGTTGCCGGCGTGGCCGCCCGGGGCCGCTTGAGCCTTCTGGTCGGCCTGGGCCTCCCGGGCCCCGACTGTTTCCAGGGTCTCCTGGGCTCCGGCGAGGGCCGCCTCGGGACCGGCGTGCCCGTTCAGCGGCTGCTCCGGCGCGGCCGGCTCCCTGGTCAGGATGAACTGGCGGCGGACCAGCAGCTCGGCGAGCCGGATCTGGCGAGCGTGCACGCTCCAGGCCATGGCCACCACCGCCCCGGCGAGTCCCGCGGCCCCGAGCCCGAGCAAGGCGGCGATGGCGGGTTGGCTGGCACCTGCGGTAGCGGCGGCGGCGAGCATGTCGTCTCCCTGATCGGACCGGTCGCGGCCTGGCGAGGCTCCCGGTCTCAGCGGTGCTAAGGGTCCGGCCGGTGGCGGCCGGGAGGCTCGTCAGCCTGAATAGCTCGTGCCACTATTAAAACATATAATCGAAGAAACTGGAAACCTTGCTTAGGGTATCGAAACGAGCTTGCATGATAGAGGATGAGCCGGCTCGGTCGCGCCCGGTCGCCCGGGCGCGGCCCCCGCGAGCCGGCTACCGGCCCGCCTGGGCGGGCTAGGTACCTCCGGTGCTCACGCCCGAGCGGCAGCGACCGCGGCCCAATGCTGTTCCAGGTGCGGCACGAGGTCCATCGGGCGCTCCTCCGGAAAGAACAGCCGGGCGCCGTCGACCGTGACCACGCGGGTAGTGCCGGGAATGGTGTCCCGCAGCCAGTAAGCCCAGGAAACGTCAAAGAACGCGTCGCCGGTACCCCACACCACGAGGGTGGGCACGGTGAGCTCCCTCAGCTGCGGCATGACCGCCTGCACGTCGCCGACGTCGAGGGAGACCAGCGGGCCCGGTGGAGGCGCTGCGCGCCGGGTTCGCGGCGTGGATCCGGCTCGCGGGCGATCCGGTGGTGCGGCGGGTCCTGCTGATCGACGGGCCCTCGGTGATCGGCTGGGAGCGCTGGCGGGCCATGGAGGAACAGCACGCGCTCGGCCTGGTCCGAGCCGTGCTGCAGATCATCGCGGACCAGGGGAAACTGCGGCCGGAGTCGGTCGGCACGCTCGCCCACGTGCTGCTTGCGTCGGTCAACGAGGTCGCGCTGCTCGTCGCCCGGTCGGACGACCAGGAGGCCGCGATGCAGGCCGGCGCCGATGCCATCGACGAGCTGCTGCGACGGCTGTTTAGCTGACGGCGTGCTGGCGTTAACTCTCTACTTTCGTGGTTATCGCCTGACCGGGACTGAGCCAGGCCTGGTGCTCCTCGGAGCGCTCCGCCGGCCGGTCGTCATCACCCATCGTCACATTCCTCCGCCAGCATCGGTCTACCTGAATAGACCGGCGAAAGCGTGACCGAACCAAGCACTTGGAGGGCAAGATCATGCAGACGGCAACCACGGACCTTCGCCGAGGCGCTCGGCGTGAGCGTCGGCGACCGGCTCACCCTGATCATGCTGGTCACGCTGGCGGCCCTGAACGCGATCTGCACGGCCTGGGCCACGGTGCTGGATGCCAGGCGCCCGGCCGCGCTGATGCGCGCGCTCGGCGCAAGCTCTCAGCAGATCAGCTCCGGCCTGCTGGCAGCGCAGGTACTGTCCGTTCTCCCCGGCGCCATCTTGGGCATCCCGCTGGGCATCCTCCTGTTCAAGGCGGTGGCCGGGCACACGACCGCCCCGCCCTCGGCGGTACTGGTCGCCGTCGCGGTGCTCGGAACCCTCCTCGTCGTAGCCGGGCTCACCACCGTGCCGGCCCGGATCGGCGCCCGCATCCCGGCACCGCAGATCCTCCAGTCCGAAACGGCGTCATCCCTCTGGCCAATGACTTTTAGGGTAGGCGGCTGGCCCGCGGTCCGGCCTCGGTCAGGCCTTTGGATATCTCAGGCCATCCGGTCGAGGATCTGCCGGACCAGGTCCATTGAGGTGTGCGGGTGCAGGAAGGCGAACCGGGCCACGGTCTCACCCTCCCAGGCTGACGGCGGGATGAACGCGACCTGGTCGATCAGCAGCTGGTCGGCCCAGCGGGTGTACTGAGCGGGATCCCAGCCGCGGCGCCGGAACAGCACCACCCCGAGCTCGGGCTCGCGGATCAGCTCCAGGTGATCCCGGGCCCGGATCTCGACCGCGGTCTGCCGGGCCAGCTCGAGCGCCGCCTCGATGGCCTCGGTGTACGCGTCGACCCCGTACACGGCCAGCGAGAACCACAGCGGCAGGCCCCGGGCCCGCCGGGTCAGGTGGTAGGCGTAGTCGGTCGGGTTCCACTCCCCCGGCGTGTCGTGGATGACGTCCAGGTACGACGCGTCCTGCTTGTGCACCGAGCGGGCCACCGGGGGGTTCCGGTAGAGCAGGGCCGCGCAGTCGAACGGGGCGAACAGCCACTTGTGCGGGTCCACGATGAACGAGTCGGCGTGCTCGATGCCGTCGTAGCGGCGCCGGATGCTCGGCGCGAACAGGCCCGCGCCGCCGTAGGCGCCGTCCACGTGGAACCACAGGCCGAGCTCGCGGGCGACCTCGGCCGCCCCGGCCAGGTCGTCGATGATGCCCGCGTTCGTGGTGCCCGAGGTGGCCGCGACCGCGGCCAGGGACCGGGGATCGCCGTCGGCCGCGATGGCCGCCCGCAGCCCCGCGCCGGTCAGCCGGTGATCGTCGGCCTGCACGATGAGCGCGTCCATCTCCAGGATGCGCAGCGCGTTGGTGATGGAGGAATGCGCGTCCTCGCCGACCGCGACGCGCCACCGCCGGCCCGCCGCGCCCGGCCCCGCCTTGCGCTTGGCCACCTCACGGGCCACGACCAGGGCGGACAGGTTCCCGGCCGAGCCGCCGGAGACGAAGCAGCCGCCCGCGCCCTCCGGCATCCCGGCCCGGTCGGCGATCAGCCGCAGCACCTGGTTCTCGGCGTGGATGGCCCCGGCCGCCTCCAGCCAGGAGATGCCCTGGATCGACGCGCACGAGATCAGCATGTCGAACAGCAGCGAGGCCTTGGTCGGCGCGGCCGGGATGAACCCGAGGAACCGCGGGCTGTCGGCCGAGATCACCGCCGGCGCGATGACCGACGTGTATACGCCCAGCACCTGGTCCGGGTTGTGCGGCCCGGGGCCGAGCAGTCCCTTCAGCGCCGCCTCCAGCTCGGCCGGGTCCCGCGAGCCCCGGTCCAGGGGCACCGGGTTCAGCCGCAGCCGGTTCTCCGCGTAGGCGAGTACCGACCTGATCATCGACTCCGTCGTCGGATCCACACTGTGCATGGGCGCACCGTAGAGGCTCGGGACGCGCGATCGCAAGGGTCAACGGGCGATGCGCGGTGCGTCCTGTGGGGTCGCAGTGGCGGAATCCCGCGGCGTCAGGGCGTCGTCGCCCTCGTCCAACGGCGCACCGCAGCGTCCGCACCCGCCCGACTCTCCCACGCTCGGCACGTCAGCCCGGTCAAGGTCACACGTACCGCCGTTGTCGAGACGAAGGCCCCCGCTGCGAAGGCCGCGGGACCGGCCGAGCTGGACCGGGAGCGGGGACCATGATCCGTTCGGCATAAAAAGTCAGGAGCGGGCGGATGTGGCGTCACCCACGGTCATCCGTCAGGATGGGCTTGCCTGCGGGAATGGAGGGACGATCGTGACAGACTCACCGGCACATCCGCTCGACCCGCTGACGGCGGAGGAGATGCGCCAGGCGGCCGCGATCCTGCGCCGCGACCGCGGGGTCGGCGCGGGCTGGCGGTTCGCGTCGATCGAGCTCAGGGAGCCGGGCAAGGCCGCGCTGGCGGCGGGTGCGGTGGCCGGCCGGGACGCGATCGTGGTGTGCTGGGACCGCTCGGACGGGCAGGCCTACCGGGCCGTGGTATCCCTGGCCGGCGACGCGCTGACGGGCTGGGAGCACCTGCCCGGCCAGCAGCCGAACATGACCGTCGACGAGTGGCACGAGTGCGACCAGATGCTCCGGGCTCACCCGGCGCTGGCCGAGGCACTGGCCCGGCGCGGGATCACCGACATGTCCCTGGTGCTCACCGATATGTGGGCCTACGGCGCCGCGCTGGTGCCCGAACGGTACCGCGGCCTGCGGATCGGCTGGTCGGATGTGTGGTACCGGGACAGCCCGGACAGCAATCCGTACGCGCACCACGTGACCGGGCTGCACCCGGTGGTCGACCTGAACCGCATGACGCTGCTGGAGATCGAGGACGAGGGCGCCTCGGCCGGCCGGCCCGAGGTGAGCGGCGAGTATAGGCCCGCGCTGATCGGGCGGCCGCTGCGGGAGGTGGCGCCGCTGGAGGTCAGCCAGCCTTCGGGGGTCGGGTTCACGCTTGAGGGACGGCTGCTCTCGTGGCAGAACTGGCGGCTGCGGCTGGGGTTCAATCATCGTGAGGGCCTGGTGCTGCATCAGGTGGGGTTCGGTGATGGCGGGCGGCTGCGGCCGGTCGCGCACCGGATGTCGTTCGCGGAGATGTTCGTGCCGTACCGGGACGCCAGCCCCGACCACTACCGGCGGACCGCGTTCGACATCGGCGAGTGGGGCCTGGGGTTCATGACCACGTCGCTGGAGCTCGGCTGCGACTGCCTGGGCGAGATCTCCTACCTGGACGCGGTGGTGCATGACTCTGCCGGGCAGCCGCGGGTGATCCGCAACGCGATTTGCGTGCATGAGGAGGACAGCGGCGTGCTGTGGAAGCACGTCGACGAGCGGACCGGCGCCGAGGTGCGGCGCCAGCGGCGGCTGGTGATCTCCTTCCACGTCACCGTGGCCAACTACGAGTACCTGGTGTACTGGCGCTTCTACCAGGACGGGAACATCGAGTGCGAGGTCCGCGCGACCGGGATCGTGGTGACCTCGCACGCGTCCGGGGTCCCGTTGAACGGGACGCTGGTCGACCAGGGCACGTACGCGCCGTTTCACCAGCACTTCATCGTGGCCCGGCTCGATCTGGACGTGGACGGGCCGGACAACACGGTCTACGCGGTCTCGTCGGTTGCTACCGGCGCCTCCGGTGACGATCCGTACGGGCTGGGCCTGGAGGTGGTGTCGACGCCACTGCGGACCGAGGCGGAGGGGAAGCAGGATTACGACTGGGCGTCTCAGCGCGCCTGGAAGGTGGCCAACGACAATATCCGGAACGGACTGGGTACCTCCACCGGGTACAAGCTCGTGCCGTCCGGGGCGTTCCCGCCGCTGCTGGACCCCTCGTCGCCCGCGTTCCAGCGGGCCGAGGTGATCGGGCACACGCTGTGGGTCACGCCGTACCGGGAGGACGAGCGCTGGCCCTGCGGTGACTTCCCGAACCTCAGCTCACGGGACACCGGGCTGCCCGCCTGGACGGCGGCGGACCGGCCCATCGAGAACACCGACGTGGTGCTGTGGTACGTGTTCGGCATCCACCACATCACCCGGCCGGAGGACTGGCCGGTGATGCCGACCGATGCGGTGTCGTTCTGGCTGAAGCCGTTCGGTTTCTTCGACCGCAATCCGGCCCTGGACGTGCCGCCGGCCCCGCACTGCTCGAGCTAGCGGGCGGCCCGGGCTGGGCAGGTGCTTACCTACAGGTCGTCGAGCGGGTTGCGGTGGAAGTACTTGTCGTCCTGCTGGACCCGGGCGACGTCCTCGGCCGCGCGTTCCTGGACCTCGCTGAGCCCGGCTTCGTCGCGGTTGATGTGGACCAGGCTGGGCGGCTCGTCCTCGCCCACGGTCCCGCAGGAACTGAACCAGGAAAAGAAACCCATGACCCCGACTCCCTCGGTGTGACGGGCGCGCGCCGCGGTTGCTCTCGCGCAACAGCGAGCCCGCGCGTACCTAGGTATACCCAGGATTCATCATCGTGGACAATTACGCCGGGGTCAGAAGGAGGTAGCTGTCCGCGATCACCGGTGGCACCATGGAGAGAGGCCGGTTGCGGCCTGGCGGAGGGTGTGGTGCGGATCGAGGTGAGCCCCGAGGCGGAGGAGTTCGTCCGCGGACGGGGCGGGCAGTTGTGGGTCTGGGCCGCCCATCCGCGCAAGTGCTGCTGGGGGACGCCGGCGTACATGTACGCGGCCACGGAGCCGCCGCGGAACCCGGACGGATTCAGCCCGGCGCATACGGCCGGCCTGCAGGTCTGGTACCGCATCCCCGGCGGCCGGCGGCCGGACGTCCTGGAGATCGGCCTGCACGGCAAGCGCCGTCCGCACGTCGAGGCGTACTGGGACGGCTGCATCTACGCCTTGTGAGGCTCGTTCACGATTGGGGTCCGCGAGTTCACCTGCTGTCCGGGCGCCAGCGCAGACCACACCAGCACGCTAACCGCCGGCGCCCGGCTCGGGCCGGGCCGCGATGACGTCGGCGTCTGCGTCATGGTCGGGCACCTCCTCATTGGAGGTGGGCTGCTGCGATGATGTCAACCGCAGAAGACTTCACGAGGAGGACCATGACTCCGGCGCGTGACCTAGCCGATCGTTTCCATCGGCGCTGGCTCGAGGAGAACCCCTTCGCGGCCAGCATGTACGGCATTCCCGGGTACGACGACCTGATGCCAGACGAGAGCGAGGAGGGCGCGCAGGCCTGGCGGGCCGAGGTCGAGCAGTTCCTCGGGGAGGCCGACGCCATCGCGCCCGAGCCGCTCACCCCGGCCGACGCCGTCACGCTGGACTGTGCCAGGGAGATGGCCATCCAGGAGCTGACGATGATCGACATGGCCCGGGCCGAACACACGGTCACGGCGATGCAGTACGCCGGGCCGGCGCTCTTGATGGCGGTGGCGGCCCGGACGGTACTGCTCGACGCGGCGGCGGCCGAGGCCTACCTGATCCGGCTGCGGCGCAGCGGCGCGTGGCTCGACCAGATGGGCGAGCGGCTGAGGGCCGGAGCCAGGAAGGGGCGGCTCCCGGTCGCCCCGCTCGTCGAGCAGGCCATCACGTGGGCCGAGGCCGTGCTGGCCGGTCCCGTCCCCGCACCGGTCCTGTCGGCCCGGCCACCGCAGGGATGGGCGGGAACGGCGGAGTGGGAGGACGAACGCCGCAGGGTCGCGGCCGAGTTCCTGAAGCCGGCGCTGGTCAGGTGGGTCGCCACGGTCAGGGACCTGCTGCCGCGGGCGCGGCCGTCCGAGCAGGCCGGGCTGGTCTACCTACCCGGCGGCAAGGAAGACTACGCCCGGGCGGTCCGGATCTACACCACCCTGCCGCTGCACCCGGAACAGCTGCACCAGACCGGCCTGGACCACATCGCCGCGCTGGAGGCCCGGGCCGTCGAGCTGGGCGCCGGACTCGGGCTCTCCGGGCTGGATGAGGTGCTCGGCGCGCTGCGGGACTCGGCCGGGAAGATATCGCCGGCCGAAGCCATCCGCGAGGCGGCGGTGGCGGTGAAGCGGGCCGAGGCCCGGGCGGCGGAGTTCTTCCCGCAGCCGCTGCCGCCGCCGTGCGAGGTGACGCCGATGCCGGAGGTGGTGGCCGTGGGCGGCGCCGCGCCGCACTACACCCCGCCGCGGCTGGACGGCGGCCGGGCCGGGACGTTCTGGTTCAATACCGAACGGCCCACGGCCGGGACCGGATGGGACATCGAGGTGGTGGCCTTCCACGAAGCGGTACCCGGGCATCACCTGCAGCTCTCGCGCCTGCAGCTGCTCACCGAGCTGCCCGCGCTCCAGCGCCAGCGCAGCCTGCCCGTGTTCTCCGAGGGCTGGGGCCTGTACGCCGAACAGCTCGCCGAGGAAGCCGGGCTTTACGCCGACGACCGGGGCCTGCTCGGTTCGATCAGCACGTCGCTGATGCGCGCCGCCCGGCTGGTGGTGGACACCGGCATCCACTTCTTCGGGTGGAGCCGGGAGCGAGCTCTTGAGTTCCTGGCCGAGCACGTCCCGATGCCACGGGAGTTCCTGGCCGCCGAGGTGGACCGGTACGTGGTGGTGCCGGGCCAGGCGCTGGCCTATCTCACCGGAAAGCTCGAGATCATCCGGATCCGGGAGGAGGCCCAGCAGCGCCTGGGCCCGGCGTTCTCGCTGCCCGCCTTCCACGCCGCGGTCCTGGACCACGGCTCGCTGCCCATGCCGGTGCTGGACCGCAGCATCGCGGGCTGGCTAGATCGTGCGGGCTGAGGTACTGCGTTTGGGCGCGGAAGGGCTCGGCGAGTTGCTCGGCTAGGAGGAGCAGGGCGGGGCGGGCGGGACCGTCCTGCTCGACCGGGACCGGGCGGCCGTCCAGGCCGGTGCGTCCCACGCTGTGGCGACGGGCCGGGAACCTCGCGTAGCCGGCCAGGACATCCCAGATCGTCAGCACAACGCCGAGGTTGACGGCCTGGTTGTCCGTCGCGTGGTGCAGGCGGTGGTAGGCCGGGCTCACGATCACCCGGCCGGCCGGGCCGAACGTCCAGCGGAGGTTGGCGTGCTGGAGGGTGCCGACGCAGATGTACGCCGTGATGAGCACCGGGGCGATCGCCCGGGTCGGCATCAGGGCCACGACCGGGATCGTGGCCAGGATGAAACCCGTGGTGTGCATGAGCGGGTGGGCGCGGAAGGAGGTGAGCACGCTGAGCTCCTCCTGGCTGTGATGCAGGGCGTGAAAGCGCCACAGGGGGTCGAGCCGGTGATCGGCGTAATGGGCCAGCCAGTTGGCACCGTCCATGGCCAGGACGGTGAGCGGGACGAGCAGCCAGCCGGGCCAGTGCTCGGTCGAGCGCAGCTCGATCCAGCGTGCGTGGCTGGCGATCAGCGACGCCGCCCCGACGCTCAGCAACGTCATCAGCGGGATCACCACGACGGCGTGCAGGGCCAGGTAGCACGCATCCTGGACGTGGCCGCGGGCCAGGACCGGGCGAGGCTCGGCGGGCCATATCCGTTCGCAGATCCCGGTCGCAACCACGAGTGCGACGAGCAGCGGAGCGGCGAGCTCGGCCCAGCCGACCGAGAGCACCGTTTCGAGGCGCCCCTGCTGGAGCAACTCGGTGACGGCGGCCCACAGGATGAGGGCGGTGATTCCGGCCAGGACAAACGAGGGGACGCATAGACGCCGCCACTGCGGCCGCGCCGGTGCGCGGACCTGGATCTGCGAAGCGGACACCAGACCTCCTCGACTCGTGCCGGGTCGGCGCGACTGCCACGCGCCTTCAATTGAAGATTACGAGCGCGGACATGCGCGGGTTCAGTTGGAGACCACGACCAGTGGCGTAAGGGAAGGGGAGAATAAGGCCGTGGATGATTCCGGGATGACGAGGGCAGTGGTGGCGACGGCGTTCGGTGGGCCCGAGGTGCTGGCGGTGATCCAGACCCCGGCCGGCTTGCCGGGGCCGGGCGAGGCGCTGGTCAGCGTACGGGCCGCGGGCACCAACCCGATCGACTACAAACTGTACAGCGGGGCCATGGGGCAGGATCCGACGCGCCTGCCGATGCGGCTGGGGTTCGAGGCGGCGGGCGTGGTGACCCAGGTGGCCGACGGCGCGGAGGGGCCGGGCGGCCCGATCCGGGCGGGCGACGAGGTCATCGCGTACCGGATCACGGGCGCGTACGCCGACGAGGTGACGGTGCCCCTGGCCAGCGTGATCCGCAAGCCGTCAACGCTGTCGTTCGAGGAGGCCAGCGGGATGATGCTGACCGGCGTGACCGCCGCGCACGCGCTGGCCGTCGTCGGGATCGGCGCGGGCGAGACCGTCCTGATCCACGGCGCCTCGGGCGGCGCGGGCCTGATGGCCGTGCAGCTTGCGGTGGCGGCCGGCACGCGCGTGATCGGCACGGCGAGCCAGAGCGGCCATGAGCTGCTGCGGGAGTTCGGCGCGGAGCCGGTTTTGTACGGGGCCGGGCTGGAAGAGCGGGTCCGGGCGCTGGCCCCTGGTGGCGTCGACGCGGCCGTCGACTGCGTCGGCGGGGACGAGGCGCTCGACACCTCGCTCGCTCTGGTGGCCGACCGCGGCAAGATCGTGACCTTGGTCGCGAGCCGGCGGGCCTTCGACTCGGGGGTCAAGGTGATCGGCGGCGCGCCGGGGGCCGACCCCGGGACCGAGATCCGGGCCGCCGCCCGGCTCGAGCTGGCCCGGTTCGCCGAAGCCGGGAAGCTGCGGGTCGTCGTGGCGGCGACCTATCCGCTGGCCGAAGTGGCCGCCGCCCATCGGGCGCTGGCCACCGGCCACACCCGCGGCAAGATCGTCCTGGTGCCTTAGGCGCCGCCCGGGCCGGTTACGCGGTGCCAGGACTGAGCGCGGGCATGCCCAGCAGGACGGGGCGGCGGTCGCGGGTGCGGCGGTCGCGGGTGCGGCGGTCGCGGGTGCGGCGGTCGCGGGTGCGGCGGTCGCGGGTGCGGCGGTCGCGGGTGCGGCGGTCGCGGGTGCGGCGGTCACGGCTTCCCAGGCGTCGCCTGCGCGGGTGCGGCGGATGGACAGCGGCTCGGCGTCGGACAGCAGGTAGTGCGGGGCGGCGCGGGTGATGGTCACGGTCACGACGTCGCCGGGGCGGGGCGCGGACTCGTGCGGGGCGAAGTGGACCAGGCGGTTGTCGCGGGCGCGGCCGGACATGCGGTGGGTGGCAGCGTCCTTGCGGCCCTCGCCCTCGGCGACCAGGACCTCGACCGTCGCGCCGGTCAGCTTCCGGTTCTCGGCGAAGGTGGTCTCCTCGACCAGGGCGGTGAGCCGGTCGTAGCGTTCCTGCACGACGTTCGACGGGACCTGGCCGTCCATGGTGGCGGCGGGAGTGCCGGGGCGGATCGAGTAGCGGAAGGTGAACGCGCCCGCGAAGTGGGCCTGGCGGACCAGGGCCAGGGTGTCCTCGAAGTCCTCGTCGGTCTCGCCGGGGAAGCCGACGATGATGTCGGTGGTGATGGCGGCGCCGGGGATGGCGGCCCGGACCCGGTCCAGGATGGCCAGGTAGCGGTCCCGGCGGTAGGCGCGGCGCATGGCCTTCAGCACGGTGTCCGAGCCGGACTGCAGCGGCATGTGCAGGCTGGGCATGACGTTCGGGGTCTGCGCCATCGCGTCGATCACGTCGTCGGTGAAGTCCCGGGGATGCGGGGAGGTGAAGCGGACGCGCTCCAGGCCCTCGATGTCCCCGCAGCTGCGCAGCAGCTTGCCGAACGCCTGCCGGTCGCCGAACTCGGCACCGTAGGAGTTCACGTTCTGGCCGAGCAGCGTGACCTCGAGGACGCCGTCCGCGACCAGCGCGCCGATCTCGGCCAGGATGTCACCGGGGCGGCGGTCCCGCTCCTTGCCCCGCAGGCTGGGCACGATGCAGAAGGTGCAGGTATTGTTGCAGCCCACCGAGATCGAGACCCAGCCGGAATAGGCGGACTGCCGGCGGGCCGGCAGCAGCGAGGGGAACGTCTCCAGCGTCTCGGCGAACTCGACCTGCGCCTCGTTCCTGACCCGGGCCCGCTCGAGCAGCGCGGGCAGCGAGGCCATGTTGTGGGTGCCGTACACCACGTCTACCCAGGGGGCGCGCTGGGTGATCTTGGTCCGCTCCATCTGGGCCAGGCAGCCGCCTACCGCGATCTGCATGCCGTTCTTCTTCTGCGGCAGCAGGTGGCCCAGGTTCCCGTACAGCCGGTCGGCCGCGTTCTCGCGGACCGCGCAGGTGTTGAACACCACCACGTCCGGGGTCTCACCGTCGGCGGCGGGCTGGTAGCCCGCCTCGTCCAGCAGGCCGGCCAGGCGCTCGGAGTCGTGGGTGTTCATCTGGCACCCGTAGGTGCGGATCTGGTAGGTACGGCCGCCTGCAGTCACACCACCAGGATAGGGGAGCGTGGCGACGACCGCGGGCGGCTCGGCATCCGCGGGAACTCGGGCCCGACGCGGGCACCACGGTCCGTTCGGGATAGAAAGGTATATGGCCGGAGGAAACACTTGCCAGGGTACCGGCCCAGCTCGGACAGTTATCTTCTAGTATCAACTGTTCTCTTCTGGTAACGGTCCATGGTCCGTATGCTGGCGGATTGGGTGGGGTGGGGTGGGACTCGGGTTATGGAGCATCTCAAGCCCGGTGATCCGAGCAAGGTGGGTAACTACCGGCTGATCGGACGGCTTGGCGAAGGCGGCATGGGACAGGTGTTCCTGGGCCTGTCGCCGGGTGGCCGTCAGGTCGCGGTGAAGATCATCCATCCCGGGTACGCCAGCGGCAAGCAGTTCCGTGAGCGGTTCGCGCGCGAGATCGAGGCGGCGCGGCGGGTCGGCGGCTTCCACACCGCGTCCGTCGTGGACGCTGACCCCGGGGCCGACCCGCCCTGGATGGTCACCGCGTTCATCCACGGCCCCTCGCTGCAGCAGGCCGTGGCCGAAGACGGGCCGTTCAGCCTGGAGCGGGTGTGCCCGGCTCGGCGCGGGCCTGGCCGAGGGGCTGGCCGCGATCCACGCCTGCGGGCTGGTCCACCGCGACCTGAAGCCAAGCAACGTGATCCTGGCCGACGACGGGCCGCGCATCATCGACTTCGGAATCTCGCGGGCGGCCGAGGCAAGCCCGATGACGACGGCGGGGATGGTCGTCGGCACCTACTCCTACATGTCCCCCGAGCAGCTGCGGGGCGACGTGGCCGGGCCCGCGAGCGATGTGTTCGCGCTGGGCTGCACGCTGGCCTTCGCCGCGACCGCCCGGGTCACGTTCGGCGACGACTCGCTCGTCACCGTGGTCTACCGCATCACCACCGAGCCGCCGGATCTGACCGGCGTGACCGAGGAGCACGGCTTCCGGGACCTGGTCAGGGATTGCTTGTCCAAGTCCCCGGCCAACCGGCCCAGCCTGGCCACCATCATGGACCGCTTGGCCGAGACCGGCACCGCCGCTCAGGCCGTCCTGGCCGATCCGACCGCCGACTACTGGCAGGCCGGCGAGTCGGCCTCCCGCGGCGCGGCGGCGAGGCCGGCCCCGGCGGGGCCTGTCGGCGAGCCTGCGCTCCGCCCTCCCGCCGAGCCGTCGTCCCGCCCGGCGGCCGAGCCAGCGTCCCGCCCGGCGACCGAAGCGCCCGCGTCCCGCCCGGCGGCCGAGGCGCCCGCGTCCCGCCCGGTGGCCGAGGCGCCCGCGTCCCGCCCGGTGGCCGAGCCTGCCTCCCGCCCGGCGGCCGGGGAGCCGGCGCCGTCCCCATACGCCGCGGCCGCGGGGCCGCAGCCGGCTCCGTACGTCGCGCCCCCGGAGCCCAAGCCGTACCCGCACGCGGAGCCTCCTTCCGGGCAGGCCGGATCCCCGTCCGGGGGCGGGGTCGGGCTCGATTCTGGCCCGGGCGGCCAGCCCTCCTCGCCTGACCTCTACGAACCGACCCAGACCATGCGGACCGGCGACCGGACCGGTCCGGGCCAGGCCTCTGACCAGCAGCGCACCGGGCCGGAGGAAACCAAGCAAGACCAGCGGCCAGCCTGGGAGGTCGGGCCGCCGCCCAAGTCGGGCGCCCCCGGGCGCGGGTCAGGCGGCGGCGCGCGCCGCACGGTGCTGATCGTGGCCGCCGCCGTCGTCGTGGTGGTCGGCGCGGTCGTGGGCATCCTGCTCAGCAGCAGCAGTCCGAAGACCTCGCACCCGGTCGCGGTCCAGTCTTCGGCCCACGCGGGCGGTCATCCGTCGGCGAGCCCGAGCCTGCAGTCCAGCCCCGGGGTGCCGAACCATCCCGAGTTGTCCCTGCACGATCCGGCCGGCAAGAACGTCTTCGGTGACGTGTTCAGCTCCGAGACCACGCTCGCGACCGGCGACAGCAACGGCAACAGCTATATATGGGACCTGAGCAGCGGCAGTCTCACCAGCACCTTCACGGACCCGAACAGCAACGGCGTCAACGGCATCGCGTACAACGCGAGCAGCGACACGTACGCGATCGCCGACGCGAACGGCAACATCTACCTGTGGAACGGGGCCAGCGGCAAGATCACCGCCACCTTGTCCAACGGCAGCCGGGACAACGACCGGGTGGCAATCAGCCCGGACGGCAACATGGTCGCGGTGGGCAGCAACGGCGGCAGCACCTACCTGTGGGACGTGAGCGGGGGCAACGCCAACTCCACTTCGACGAGCAGCTTCCACGACCCCGGCGGCAAGAATGTGTACGGGGTCGCGTTCAGTCCGGACGGCACCACGCTGGCGGCCGGCGACACCGACGGCAGCACGTACCTGTGGAACGTGTCCACCGGCCAGCTCACCGGCACGTTGCCGGACCCGGGCAGCAAGGGCCTGTACGACGTCGCGTTCAGCCCGGACGGGAAGCTGGTGGCGGTCTCCGACGAGTCCAGCACCACCACCGACGGCGTGGTCTACGTGTGGAGCGTGTCCACCGGCAAGCTGGTCTACTCGCTGGAGTCGTTCCACAATTCCGAATTCGCCGACATCGCGTTCACCCCGGACGGCAAATTCCTGGCCGCCGGGGACACCGTCGGCAACATCAGCTTCTGGAATCTGGACACCGGCAAGTACCTGACCACGCTGTCGAACCCGCTGGGCAAGGGCATTATCGGTATCGCGTTCAGTCCGAGCGGCGATGCCCTGGCCAGTACCGATACGGCAGGGGACGCGTACATCTGGAATACGAAATGGCTTGGCTCCTGAGGGAGTACCAGGATCCGTTCGGCATAAAGGGTTTTCTGGGTAAAAGGGTCAGCGCGCGAATTCGGTGGCG
>CAWICW010000013.1:0-205358 GCA_963834685.1 uncultured Actinomycetes bacterium
GTGAAGGCGCGAGCGTTGCCGCACCGGCTGTGCTGGCGATAGCCGGCTTGGGCCGCCTCAGTTGTGGATGCGCAGTTCGCGTTCGGTCTGCTCGTACACCCGGTCCTGAGCGTCATGGTCACGAGACCTCTTGGATGACTTTTTGAGCTTGGCCGAGGTGTAGTAGCCGCCGGTGGCGGTGGCGAGGTCGGGATCGGCCAGCAGCCGGACACAGCCGCGCGAGCCCTTCTCTGGCGGTCCGACGAACGGTTTCATCAGCGCCTGAATGGTCTTGAACGTGCCGCCGGCCTTGCCGCCAAAGCCGGAGTTGACCGTGCCGGGGCTGACCGCGTTGAAGGTCAGGCCGTCCCCTTGATGCCGCCGGGCCATGGCGTATGTGTACATCAGCGCAAGAAGCTTGGCGTCTGCGTAGGCATGCATCTGCGAGTACTTGCCGGGGTAGCTCCAGTCAGTAATCGGCTTGCCTCGTGACTCGATCAACGCCGTCATGTTCACGACCCGGGAGGGCGATGCGAAGTCATCAGCTCCCTTGCGCAGAAGGTCGAGCAGCCCCTCCGTCAACGCTGCGACAGCGATGTGATTAATCGCGATCGTTCGCTCATAGCCGTCCGGAGAGAGGGCCTTGGTGGCGAAGGCCGCGCCCGCGTTGTTGACCAGCCCGTTCAAACCCTTCGGGCTCGCTTGGTGCACCGCCTTGACCAACTCGCGGACGCCGGCAAGCGAGCCCAGATCTCCAGCCACGGCTAGATACTGGCCCTTGCCGTTGCCGTTGCTGACCAGCAGGTCTACTGCTCGTCTGGCGTGGTCAGCGCGTCGTGCATGCACCAGCACAGTCGCGCCGCTGTTGCCGACACCTTGAGCTGGCTCATGGCCGATACCACCCTTGGTCGTGCCGGTGACCAAGACGGTCTGACCGTCGAGCCTTCCGGCGAACTGGGCGTCGAACTTGCTCATACGCTTCTCCCCATCGGACAAGTCCTCGTTAGGGAGGCCGTCGAGCAAGCTGAAACGGGCGTCCATCGCGACACTTCGGACATCGATCAGCTGCTGATATTCAGGCGAGTTGTACCATCTGACAGCCGTCTCATGGTCCGGAAACCGCATGATCGCTCCCGAGGAGAGCATGGGATCGCCATGCAGGATCTCGCAGTTACTGTTGGCGAGAACCTCGCCTCCGTGCTCTTTGACCGTCTGCCCAGCGTTGGGGCCGTATTTCTCACGCACAACATCCGGGTCCTTAACTGTGAATTCGATAATGACGTATGCGCTCATGCGGATACTCCTCAGTTGCTGGTTATGATTTGTGCTCTGGATCTTCGCTATTAAGCGGCGCCGATGACGGGAGTCACGTCGCCGCTCGGCCGCCGTCGACCGCAAGTGTGACGCCGTGGACGAAGCTGGCATCATCACTGGCCAGGAAGACGATCGCCGCAGCAAGTTCCTCGGGCTGAGCTACGCGGCCTGCTGGTGCTAGTGCTGCGAGCTGATTCACCATCTCGTCGGGGACTCCTTCCATCATGCGGGTGTGCGTCGGGCCGGGGGCGACGGCGTTGACCCGGACACCACTCGGGCCGTATTCGGCGGCCCAGGTCTTCGTCAACAGTTCGAGAGCCGCCCGGCTGGCGCCATACAGAGCCATGCCAGCCTGTCCGAAGCTGGCGACCATCGTGGAGATGTTGACGATCGAACCCCATCCGCGTTCGGCCATGGCTGGCGCCAGTGACGCGACGAGGAAGAACGGAACCTTGACGTTCAGTGCAAAGGTCTCGTCGAACTCTGCTTCGGTGGCTGCGTTGCTTGGTCCGAGCAAGGCGACGCCAGCGTTGTTGATGAGGATGTCGACGTGACCGCCGCCAGCCTCAGTGGCCCACCCGACCAGCTCCCGGGCCGATTCGAGGTCGCTCAACGAAGTGAGCCGGAACGATGCGCTACCGCCGCTGCCCTCGATCTCGGCGACCACGTCCTTGGCTCGTTGGTCATTGCGCCCGACTACCAGTACGTGAGCGCCGCGGGCGGCCAAGGCGATGGCCGTAGCCTTGCCGATCCCGCTCGTCGAGCCCGTTACCAGAGCTGTCTTGCCCTCTAGGTCAGTCATGCGATGTGTCGTCCTCTCGCTCCAAAATGGGTGGTGCGACTCACTCTGACAGGCCGACAGTGGGTTGTCAAACTCAAAATCCTGCTAACATTGGTGCATGGTCAACGAGACGAGTGACCGGCCGAGGCTCACCCCCAAGGGAGCACGCACCCGGGCACGAATAGTGGAGGAGGCCGCCGCCCTCATCCATGAGCGCGGGGTGGCGGGCACCACCTTGGAAGACGTCAAGGTGGCGGCGGAAGTCAGCGGCTCTCAGATGTACCACTACTTCCCCGACAAGAACGAACTCGTGCAGGCGGTCATCGACTACCAAGCCGACACCATCGTCACTCACCAGGGGCACGTGCTCAGCAGCGCGAACGGAGTCGAAGCCTGGCGGAACATGGTGATCACCGCAGCGAAGCTCACCAAAGCAAAGGGGGGCTGCCCACTTGGCTCGCTCGGTGGCCAACTCGCCGAGAGTGACCCCGAGGCCCGAGCGCTCATCGCGGCCGGGTTCGATCAGTGGGCAGCCACCATCGGCGATGCACTCAGATCCCTTCATGCCGACGGGAAACTCCCGCCCGACATCGACCCGGACGACCTCGCCACTACTCTGCTCGCCACGCTCCAAGGAGGACTTCTACTCGCCCAGGTACACCGGAGTACCCGCCCGTTCGAAACTGCGGTCGACACCCTCCTCGCCCTTGCCATCGGCAGATGAGCCCAAACCGGGTTCGTTCACAGCCATCGCCGAGGTCGGCTCACGGCTCTTGGATGATGCATGTGCATCCACACGATGCGCTTGCGGACACGCTGCCGTTCGTGATGCGGGACACCTCGCCGCGCCCGGCGGGTTGCTCAGGTCTGGCATTCCGTGAGCTCATTCAGCCGACCCTGACTGCTCGTGCCTCTTGGACGTGAACCGGCCTCGTCAAGATGAACGGAATTTCGTGACAGCTCCTCGCGTGGGGGAGACGTCGCCCGCGGCGCCCGCCACCGGTCCAGGCCCGTCGACAGACCCCGGCCCAGCTAGATGATCCAGGACACCGCATCGCGCTGATGCTGGGCGCACGCTACAGTCCGACAAGACGAAGGGAGGCGGCTATGGCCGGAGAAGCGCAGTTCACGATCGGGGCCAGGGCAAGCTGTACAGATGGTTACTGCGGCGAGGTGCGCCGCCTGATCATCGATCCGGCCACTGAGACGGTTACCCATCTTGTCATCCAGCCGGGGCACCGGCAGGAGGCCGGGCGGCTTGTCCCCGTGCACTTGGTCGAGACCACGGAGGGGGAAATCAGGCTGCGCTGCACGCGCGCGGAGTTCGGCGAGCTCGACCACGCCGCGGAACGCGACCTGGTCGCGGGTGCGGAATCCCCCCAGATAGTCGGACGCCAGAGCATGACCGCCGGAGCGTTGAGGCAGACGACGGTCCTCGAAGACGTTATTCCGGTGGGTGAGAAGGAGGTGGGGCCCGGGGAGGGGGTCCACGCCGTCGATGGTGAGATCGGTCGGGTGCAGGGCTTCCTCGTCAACCCGGGCGATGATCGGGTGACCCACGTGCTGCTCCAGGAGGGGCACCTGTGGGGCCGCAAGAAAGTCGCCATCCCCATCAGCGCCGTGACCGGGGTGGACGCCGGAATCCGGCTCAACCTCACGAAGGAACAGGTCGGAGAACTGCCGCCTGTGGCCTAGCGGATTCGGCCGCTTTGAGGTAACGATCAAGGAACGGGGGGGCCAGCCTGCCTGCGCAGCCGACATGGACGCAGGCTGGACTAGTTTCGCCAAGCCCTCCTAAGTGTCTGCGGTGGCCTTGCGGCGCAACGCCACCGCGCGTCACAGTAGCGTTGGTGGAAGTCCTCGGCCAGGCGCTCGTCGGGGTAGCGATCGCTGAGCAACTGGTCGCGCAGACCGCCAAGCGGTCCCCGGAGTTCGCCGCCAGCTACGCGGCCATCGCGAAATGGCGCGAGACCAAGATCGCCACTATCGCGATCGCCCGCAAGTTCCTGACCCGCGCCTTGCACCTGCTTTCCGACATTCAGGCCGCCGAGGCCAGCACGCCGCCCCGGCGACCGTGAAGACAGGAGGGTCGCCAAGCCCCCGGGCGCGCTCGCTCCTTGGGGCATGAGCAGGCCGCCAGGCCCAGCTCGATCACATGACTGAGCAGCCCGGTCCCGGACACATGGTCATGGCAGCCGGCCCGCACGCCGGGCCGGCGCCGGATGGGTGCTTGTGAGACCACTCCGCCAGCCACGCACCGGGAACACGCACACGACCCCGCATAAACCAGATCGCAAAAGGAGCCTTCCCCGCCCTCGATGATCTTCCGCCGCTGGCCGGCGTCAAGCTCGTTCGTCCTCGCCGCTGCGCGGCTGCGGGCGCTCCAGCTTAACCCCTGGCCGCGCGGCAGGACGACCCGGGCAGCTGCGAGGAAGATCCAGAAGAACGGTCAGCCCAGCCCGGCGGCGCGCCAAGTCACCGGGCCAGATCCGTATGCCCTCTTGACAACGGCGGCCCTTATGGGTGCCGCTGCGCGAGCGGCTGACACGCGATGCGATCCTGTGCGGTAAGTACGTTACCGGCGCTGAGCATCGGGCATGCTCCTGGTGTGCACGACCGCGGCGATAGTCAAGCGCTGAAGCCGCAGCCATCGTCACTGCCCGCTGCGGGGCCCGGAACGATGCCAGGCGAGCGTCCTGGCGGGACGGTGCAGCCCAGCCTGGCCAAGTCTGCTGTCGCCTTGCGGCCGGCCCTGCCGACACCGAGTTCTGCTACCAGCTTCACAAGGCCGCCATGGGCGAGTACATCACGGCGATCTGGGGGTGGGACGAGCAGGTCCAGCGCGCGTTTCATGAGCGCGCCTTCAACCCGCACCGATGGCAGATCATCACCACCGGGCAGGCTGACGTCGGCATGCTGGATGTCGAGTACCGCCCCGGGGAGATCTACTTGTCCCGCATCGAAATCCACCCCGGCCATCAAGGCCACGGCATCGGTACCCGGATCATCAGCGCCCTTGTCGAGGAAGCACAGCGCACGGGCCAGGACCTGGTCCTCGACGTGCTCACGGTCAACCGCCGCGCGCAAGCGCTCTACCATCGGCTTGGCCTGATGGAAGTGGCCAGGCACGGCGACCGCGACACCAAGATCACCATGCAGTCCACCCGTCATCGGAAGTAGAGGCTGGCAGGTTCGCCGCGGGGATACGAGATCTGCTTCAGCGCTGCGGCACTCTTGCATCCGTCGGTCGCGGAATGCACAGGAGTTCGATCCGGCCTGCCATAACCGCCGCAGCCTGCGGCTGACACGACCGCCCTTGCGATGAGCGGGCGTTTCCTGTCCGAATAATTTTGCGTTGGCCTGTATCTCGATATAGGTCGTGGCCGACGTCAATACATCGTTTCCGTTCGTGCCAAGGGCGACCGCTGGCCAGGCATTTCGGCCCCGGCACAAGCCTCCTCGCGAGGAGATTTCCGTGAGCTCGCCTGTGGGCGGGTGGTAATGGGGCTGGATACTCCACTGGCTGTCGGTGCTGCGTGCCTGATCCGCCACTGCCGAATATACCCCGTCGCCGTCCAGCGTACGGTGCTAGACGTCATCGCAGACTTTCAGAGACGCCAGCGGGCGCCCATGGCGGTCTGCATGCTTGATGACGTGCCGCCGTGGTCCGGTGATTGACGGTCTAGGTCCATTGGGGCCTAGGGTGACGGGCCGGCGGTTGCTGGCGTCGTGTACTCGAATGCGGCGGATGCGGTATCCCTGCCGCATTTGCGGGCAAGCAGCGTAGCGAGCTTGCCAGGCTCTGACCCCGGCTGGGGAACGCGGATCTGGGAGATCACGACAAGGCCGCCGGGCGCGGCGATGGCACAGGGGTGACCTGTGGGGCAGTCACCCATGACGGCCGCGACGATCAGGGCCATCGCGAGGACGTCGGTGCGCAGGCCATCGTCGAGACCGGATTTGAGGGCAATGTGCTCGCCGAAGCTGACGATCGCAGCGGTGTTCTCGTCCGGCCACCGGCTCGCCGCGGCGGCATCGTCGAGCACGGTGATGCCTAGGCGCATCGCGGTCTCGTACAGGCGGGCGAGAGGGCCAGGAAGCCCTGGTGCAGGCATTGAGTAAGATTCGTTTCTTTGCCGCTGGAAGTTCCGGCCGCCGCGCCGACCGCGTAACCGAAGGCAGAATCATCACGAGCGCGCGGCTTTGCGGAGGCACGGCAGGCCGATGGGCTCTGGACCGATGGAACCTAGCGACCCACCGGGCCGGCCATTGCTGCGCGGGCTGGACGGCCGGTTTCCTGCACGACTGCCGGATTAGACTGCGCGGGGATCAGCGCAGGGACGGCTTTCGCCGTGACCTCGGCGTGCTTGGCATTGAGTTCGGCGTTCCAGCGTTTGCAGGTGTGCCATAGCGGGAGCCCTGCCCAGCAGCAGACGAACAACAGCGCAAGCGGGATGTTCAGCCAGAACCACGTCACGACGATGACCCCTCCCCAGTGATCGGCTTCGGCGGGCGCCCTGCCACAGCGCACTCAATATGCACGGAGCGGTCAGCTAGGCGGCTGATGCGCAACCCCTGACGCCAGCGTGCACGTGAGCGCAGTGCAGACCGGCTCGCCAGCCCGTCCGTACTCGCGAACCTACGCGCTCATGCGCATGACCGGCATCGGGGATTTCCCTGGGTTTTTCCCTAGGCCTGGGTCCGGGGCCCTTCACGGCCGCGCACGTGGGCCGCCAGCTGGTGGCGGTGGCTGACTCCCAGCTTCGCGAATACGCTGGCCAGGTGATACTCGACTGTCTTGGGGCTTAGGTAGAGCTGCGCCGCCGCCTCGCGGTTAGACAACCCCGACGCGACGAGTCGCGCTACCCGGAGTTCCTGAGCGGTCAATCCGGGCAGACCGGGATCGCCGCCGCCACGCGGCCGGACGCCCAGTACGGTGAGCTCCGCCCCGGTGGCCTGCGCGAAGGGGCCGGCGGCGAGGGCGGAGAAGATGTCGTCCGCGGCGCGGACGGCGGCGATAGCGGCCTTACGCCTGCCCAGCCGGGCCAGGCACCGGCCGTACTCGAGGTTCAGCAACCCGCGATGGAAGGGAAAAGGCTCGCTCGCGCTGGCCTGGCTGCCCTTCCGGAGTACCTGCTCGGCCGGTTCAAGCTCGCCGTGCGCCATGGCCAGCGAGCCACGCAACCATGCGGCGTTGATCAGCGCCAGAGACTCACCACGGTTGACGGCGCGAGACTCGAACGCGGCGAGAATGGCCTCGGCATCACCGAGCCGGCCGGTCCGGATCAGCGCCCAGATTTGCAGCGGGCGCCACCAGAAGGCGGCCGGGTCGTCGTAGCAGTCGATCTCCGGCACGGCCAGTGCCGTGGCCGCACCTACGAGCACCTCACCGGGATCATCTCTGGCGAATCCCAGGATGCTGCGAGCGGAGGCAGTGAAGATTTCCGCGAAGCCACCGAAGGCGCGCGCCGCATCTTCTGCGGCTTGGACGTGGCCAGCGGCCACTGCCCAGTCCCCGCGGCAGGCGGGGACCCTGGCCGCTGCGCTGTGCACGATGGGCAGATCGTAGTAGAGGTCTGCGTCGCGGGCCAGCGAGACCGCCAGTTCCGCGTGGTCTTGGCAGTCATCCCAGCGGCCGCGCCTGAACTCTGCCTCGGCGAGAAATGCCAGCGGCTGACCGGGAAACCGGACCTGGAGCCCGGCCTTAATCCGTTTCACCGCCACTCCCAGGTCGTCAGTCGCTCCCTGCAGGTCACCGGTCCATAGCTTGACTAGGCCGCGGTAGGCAACCGAGTCGGTCTTCGCGGCCGGCACCATCGCCGCCCGCTCGGGCAGGTCGCCGAACAGGCTGAGCGCCTTGTCGCCTTGTCCGCCGAGGGTGAGTGGTATGGCTCGCATGCTGCGGGCAGCGTCGTACCACGGCTCGCTGCCGGCGGCAGTTCCAAGCGCGCGATCCAGCCACATGGTGGACTCGGTGAACGAGCCGGATATCCCGAACAGCATGCCGAGCCCGATCGCTGCCTCCACGCCCGCCGCCGCATCCGCCACGGGGTCATGAGCATCCCACGCTGCCTGCAGCAAGGTTCGCGCGTCCGCCGGCCGCGCCGCGAGGAGCGCGAGCTGGCCCAGAGCCGCATCCCTGCGGGCGCTGACAGGAAGCAACTCGACCGTCGGCCGTGCGGCCTCCGCCTGGGCGACATCGGCCGCCCGGACCAGCAACTCGAACGACGACAGCGTGTGCTCATCACGCTCGGGCCCGGCCTCTGACACCATGGCGGCCTGCTGCAGGAAACGCGCGGCGAGGCGCAGCTTCCCGGTGGCGGCTGCCTTGCTGGCCGCTTCGTCAAGGTCAGATGCAAGCGCCCGGTCCGCGCCGGCCGCCGCAGCGATCCGGTGGGCGAGCGAGAGCTCACCCCGCACGACTGCCGCGGCACGCAGATGGAGCGCCCGCCTCCGCTCTGCCCCAAGGTCGCAATACACCGCCTGGCGGACGAGCAGGTGCGGGAAGGAAACCCGCCAGCCCGACGGCGCCTCCTCCTCGACCACGATTCCGGCCCGCTCGGCCTCGCCAAGCGCCGCTGCCGGAGTCATCGTGCCCGCCACCGCGGCCACATCGACGAGCGTGCTGTGCTCCCCGAGCACTGCTGCGGCCGCCACCAAGTCGCGCGCGGCTAGCGAGAGAACCGCCAGCCTGAGCTGAATCACTTCCGCAAGGGACCGGGGCGCCCGCGGCAACCCGCCGGGGTCGTTCAGCGTATCGTCGGTCAGTTCAGCGAGAAGCGCCCGGACGAGCAGCGGGTTGCCACCCGTGTCCCGCCTTAGCCTCAGGAAAGTCCGATCAGAGAGCCCGGTGCGCCCAAGGGCCCGGCATAGCAGGCCAAGCTCGTCCACGTCGAGCCCGCTGAGCGTAAATCGGGTAGCCCGGCGATCGCCCCTCACGAAGCGCTCCCACCCCTCGCCCAGCTGGGACATCCCGCCAGGACGGCATGTGAAGACCATGAGCACACGGTCGGCGCCCAGCCGTCGGCAGGCGAACAGAAGGGCACGCGCGGATACCAGGTCAATCCACTGCAGGTCCTCGATCACTACGGCGACCGCCTCGCAACCGTGCAGGGAGGAGAGCAGGGCCAGCAGTTCCACGCCGACCCTCAGCGGATCCGCGTCTGCCCGCGGACCCTGAGAGAGCAACTCCAGGCCGGCCAGCGCCCCGGCCGAAACGGCGGCCGCCCCGGCCGCCAGCTGCTGCACCACGCCGTACGGCAAGAAAACCTCAGCCTCCTCGCCGCTGGCGGCAACGACCGGCACACCCCGCTCGCCATCGAAGAACTCGGAAACAAGCGACGATTTGCCGATCCCAGACTCCCCCTGGATCAGCACGACTTGCGGCTCACCCGCGCATGCCGCGGCCAGCGCGGCACGTAGCGTGGCCAGCTCCAGCAAGCGGCCGACGAATACGCGCGCCGGTCGTCCGAACGTTCGGTCACCGTCCATACGGGTCCCCACCCCGGGCGAATCACAAGCCTCAGCTAGACGCGCCCGCACATCCACTGCACGACGATCACTCCGCCGGGCCTTCTCCCGACAGGACACAGACTACTTCTTAGATAGTAAGACGCCGCGATCGCAGCGTCAGGAGGCTGGAGCACACCACCTGCCTCCTACCCCCATCGGCCTCTTCGCACCATGAACCATAGACCCGGATACGGAATGACCCATTCGGGCACGGCCAAGACCACCCTGCAGATAAGCCAGGCAGACGGACAGATCAGGAGGCCATGTGCCCGTCCGAAACGATGCCACACCATTCCCACCCGGACAGTGGCGGATAGGTCGAACTGCATGAATATGCATACCCGGCCAACACCGGCAATGCTCGCTCGTGGTTGCTTCGCGCGTGTTTGCATGGCAGTCAGCCGAGGGCCAGCCGCGGTTCGGCCACGGCGCAGGCTGGCCGGTGCGGTACTGCCGCTCTTCGGCCGCACCGGGCTGATCCGTGCCGGGATAGGCATGGGCCAGGCCGGCGGCTCCGAGACCGTGACGCTCGCGGCGACCCAGATGCCCGGGCACACCCACCCGGTCAAGGCCAGCAGCAGCACAGCCGGCTCCGACCAGCCCCAGGGCCGCGCGCTGGCCCGCTCCAGCCATATCCACACCGCCACGCCCGATGCCAGCACCGTCATGAACGCGGACATGCTCGGCGGCGCGGGGGGCAGCCAGCCGCACGACAACATCCAGCCCTACCTCGCCGTGAACTTCTGCATCGCCCTGACCGGCATCTTCCCGCCACGGACCTGACCAGCGACCAGCCGGACCGCCGCCACGACGGCGTGATCTGACGCTCCGCCATCCGGCGACGCAAAGACCCACATGGTTGATATGCCTGTGCTCGTGGGCGGCGCTCTTGAAATGCTTCGTTTATGCCCTCATTTCCAGGGACGTTCGCTGAGGATGTCATCGATCAGCCAGCCCGTGCCCAGTTCGAGGTGTTCCTCGATGAGCACCGCGGTGATCTCAATCGCTGCCTGGACGGGCTGACCGAGGAGCAGGCGCGCCGATCGCTGGTGCCTTCCCGGACCACATTGCTGGGTCTGGTGAAGCACGCGACCTTCGTTGAGAAGGTCTGGTTTGACGAAGCTGTCACGTGCCGGTCACGTGCCGAGATCGGTATCCCCGCGACCTCGGAGGAGTCGTTCATTCTTCATGATGGCGACACGATCGCCACCGTCCGGCAAGCACACCGCGAGGCATGCGAGTCATCACGGCGTGCGACGTCATCCCTGGGGCTGGACGACAGGGTCTATGGCTACTGGCGCGGCCCGCTCCCGCTGCGCTGGGTGTACCTCCACGTCCTGCGCGAGCTCGCTCAGCACTGCGGGCACGCAGACATCCTGAGGGAGCAGATCCTCAACGGGTAGCGCCCGGGTGTGCGCTCGCATGATGTGAGAGCGCTGTTTTGACAGGTCCGTTACATAATCGGGTGACATGGAAACGGGGCTGAGACGGGTTAATGCCGAACTGCGATCAGCGGCTGCAGCAAGAGTCATCGCGGCCATGAGAGAGGGTCCGGCCCGACCCAGTTGGGCAGATCACTTTGGCCGAAGAGTAGGGTCCCGGCGCTCCGGACCGTAAAGTGTCTCTCCTGGCGGGCACCATAGTTACCTGTAGATTTTCACCTCAATAATCATCCGAGTCCTTGTTTTAGCGCGGCAACCGCGTTGGGGTAGCCGGAAAGCTGGTAGGGCTTGCTTCCGGGCTCGGGCGGGCCGGAATAGGATTTAATGATAGGCGGGTTCGGAATGATATCGACGCTCAGGACCAGCTGGTAGCCCGCGTTTTCCCACGGAGCCAGAACAGGCTGTGCCGTGGCATCCGAGATTGTCTCCTGGTCATTCAGGTAGACGCCCGCGTACTGCAAATGCCCGCCCAGCAGCTTCCCCATGCCGTTGACAGCACCAGGGGTATTAACTTGCGCCGCTGCGCCCTGCCTAGCTATCAGCGGGCCGCCGGGCCAGCCGGACCAGGTAACGTGTCCCTGTACCCAGTAAAGGCCGATTGCATGATGAGCCTTCAGCCAGGCCGTCATGCGGGTAAGGAAATACGTGTCGTCTTGCCCGCCGAAGGTGTGGAAGTCCAGACCCCACTCAGGAATGATGATGGGCTTGCCCGTAAGCTCGGAGAACCGGGCTGTCCAGTCCAATCCGCCCGGGTTGGCCGTCAGGGTCTGCTGCCAGTGAAGCGCCCAGTCGAGCGCGCCGGATGCGGTATGAGGGTATCTGCCGTCCGGGCTGCCGTGCCAGTCGAAGATATCGGTTCCCACGTAGTCGACGTAAGCGCTACCGGGCCAGCACTCCGTCACCGTGGCCCCCCCGGGATAAATGGTCCACAAGAACTTGAAATGCTCACCGGGAACCGATCGCATAGTCGTAACGACTTGCCGCCAGGCAAGGATAAAAGCATCGAGTTCAGATGGCGGCGCGTGCCACTCGCTCCACGCGTACCACCAGCCGTTCATCTCGCGACTAAGATTGATAATGGTGTCGGAGAGCCCATCCCGTACCAGCAGTTCACCTAGCCGGTAAAACTGCTGATTATCAGCGCCCGCTGCTGCCGCGACCAGAGCAGAGCTGTTTGAGTTGTGACGGGCGGGCGTGGCGGAATTTGGCCCGCCATCGTTCAAGAGCGTTTCCAGCTCGGAATCCACAGTGCCAGACGCGGTGATGGCTGGCTTGTTCGCGCTGGTCGGCACTGACGGTTCTTTCCATGTAGGCTCGGTCAGTACAGTAATGCCGGCAATGACCGCAAGGCAGGTAAGGATTACTCGCCACTTTGCCTTGGGCATCTTCAGCTTGATCATCATCTGTAACCTGAGTCGGGCCAGATCAGTGCGCACTTCAGTGCTGGCGTATGCGGTGGAGGGCGTCGCTGACGTCCTTCCGCGCCAGGTGCTCGACTTCCATGCGACCCCAGGAAATCTGGGCGATCCGTGGTGCCCGCTTATCTGCTCCACCACCGGCTCCATGCCATCCAGCGTGCCCAGCAACTGCACGAGCTATTCCGCCAGGTAATCCAGCATTCGGACGGGCGCATCCGCATCTGGCGCGAGGTGGGTTGGGCGCCTGTGGACAACTGCGGTGCCGGAGGATGCGCTGTCAGCCTTGGCTCCGCAAGTCGCGGTTTCAGGGAAAGCCCGTGCGAGCTGTGAGAGCGCTGCAGCGGCACACCCCGCCGGAGGTGGGGTGTCGTTGGCGGCTGGGGCTGGTCAGTGGCCGGTGAAGTGTGCCTCGCGCCGTTCGATGAAGCTGCGGAGCCCTTCGGCTGCGTCCTGGCTGCGCAAGATGCCCGGCAGCAGCGACGCGATGCACTCGCGTGCCGCGTCGGGGCCGTGGCCGAGGCCGGCGCGGGCGCTGGCCAGCGTGGCCTGGACGCCCAGCGGGGCCTGCCGGGCGATCAGCTGGGCTAGTTCGGTGGCCCGCGTGATGTGCGCCCTGGCCGGCACCACCTCCTGCACCAGCCCGATCCGCAGGGCCTCGGCGGCGCCGAACTCCTCGGCGGTGAGCAGGAACCGCATCGCGTTGCCCCAGCCCAGCTGCGCGGGCGCGCGGAAGGTGGCCCCGCCGAACGGCACGATCCCGCGGCCGATCTCCAGCTGCCGGAACCGCACGTCCTCGGCGGCGATCACGATGTCGGCAGCCAGGGCGAGCTCGATCGACAAGGTGAACGCGATGCCGCTGACGGCCATCACCACCGGCTTGGGCACCGGGTCGCCCCAGACGCCGAACGGGTCGAAGCGGCGCGAGCCGACCAGTACCCGGGGGCCGTGCTCGGCCACCGCCGGGCCGACCTCGGCCAGGTCCAGGCCCGCCGAGAAGTGATCCCCGTGCGCGAACAGCACCCCGGCGCGCAGCTCATCATCGGTGCCCAAGATCTCGTACGCGCTGCCCAGCGCGTCGATGGCCGCCAGGTTGAAGGCGTTGCGCTTAGCGGGGCGGTTAATCCCGATGAGCAGGACGTATCCGTCGCGCTCCACGGTGACGGGCTCAGTCACGGTCGCTCCCCGGTGGTCGCTGGCAACGGCCAATCCGACTATACGGACCTGCCAGCGGGGCACGACACCCAGTACAGTGATCCCACCGGCGGGCTGTTTCAGCTCGGGGCAACCTAGCTCATAGCTTGATCTGCCAGGCCGGGTCAGCCCGGCTCAGTTCCCCTGGCCCGCAGATCCGGCGCAGAATGGTATCGGTAACGCCCTGGATGAGGGGGGCGCGGCATGGAACGCATGGCAGGGCGCAGACGCCGGGTCGGTGTGCTCAGCTGGGGCAATAACCCGCTGCGACGCAAGGTGGACCGGATCGAGGCCGGCGTTTTCACTGGGCTGCTCGTAACGTTCTTGATCGGCGCTCCGTTGCTGGCCGTCGCCGCGGGCTGGTGGGAGCACGGCGCGGCAGCGAGCCAGCAGCGCGCGCAGCGGTCTGTGCACCTGGTTACCGCGGTGCTGCTGCAGGACGTCCCTGACATCGCGGCCGGCACGGGCACGTGGGACGCCGGGGCTCTGGCCCGGTGGACAGCATCGGACGGCAAGTCCCGTGTCGGCTTGGTCCTGGACACCATGGGTGCCAAGGCAGGCAGCAGGCTCCCGATCTGGGTGGACGGGTCAGGCCGGCCGGCGGACCCGCCGCTGACCCGCCACGACGTGCGATCACGGGTGATCACTGCCGGCGCGCTGGCGCCGGCGGCGTTCGCGATCACGCTGCTGGCCGCGGCGATCTGGCTGAGGTGGCTGCTCAACCGCCGCCGCCTGGCGAGCTGGGGCGCGGCCTGGGCAGACATCGGGCCGCGTTAGACCAGCCGCGGATAGCGGGCCTCGGCCCGGTCACTAAGGCCAGCGCCTGGACGTTGGTGTTCATCAGCGGACCAATGGCTATCACCTCGTGGGACTGGGAACAGCGCGGCGAGGTCGCCGACGGTGGCGCCCGGACCGGACTACGCCGCGGCGAACAGGCCGCAGGCCTCAATCACCGCGCGGGCCCGCTTTCACGATCTTGCCGGTCAGCGGCAGCCGGTTGCGGCAAGCAGACCTGTTTCATGGTGCTGCCCGATCCGGGAACGGCGCGCTTCCGCTATCACCCGCAGTCCGCAGCGGTCCCCGGCTACAGTCCGGCGGAAAGTCAGCCGGGCTGTATTTTTATGCATCGCCGCCTACGTCGAGAACTCGCTATTCTGCCGCGGATCGGATTACCGACCGGTGCACACAGTCAGGCGAGTTCCTCGACCTCGGCAGTCAGTTCTCCGCCAGCATCGCCGGTGTTGATGACCGCGCTGGGCTCGAACAGCAGCACCGCGGTTTCGGTATCGGCCTGCGGGCAGTGCTCGACGCCGCGGGGGACGACGAAAAGCTCCCGCGGCGCGAGCACCACGTTGCGGTCTGGCATCTGAATGGTGAGCTGTCCGTCGAGGACCAGGAAGAACTCGTCGGTGTCGGCGTGCCGGTGCCAGGTGAACTCGCCCTGGATCTTCACGATCCTGACGTCGTAGTCATTGACCTGGGCAATCTTCTTCGGCGACCAGTGCTCAGCGAAACGCGCCAGCATCACGTCCAGATTCACCGCTTCCATGTTCCCATCGTGACATGCGACAGAACCCGGCATCCCAGGGCTGCACCCCGGATCGGACTCGCTGTCATGTCGCTGGGTGGGTACCTGTGCTTTCGTGTGGAGGGTGCGGCACCTGCGGTGGCGCGGATGCCAGGATCAGGTATGGCCCGTGATCGTGATGTCGCGGCATTCGGTGCGCGCGCGCAAGGCTATGACGAGGGCTGGCGCGGCCGACTGCATCACCAGATCGCCGACCGTACGGCGGACCTGGCCCTGACCTGCGCGCCAGCCCTGGGGCGGATCCTCGACGTCGGGTGCGGGACCGGCTACCTGCTTGGCCGGCTGGCCGCCTGCGCCCCGCAGGCCGAGGTCCTGGCCGGGATCGACGCGGCGCCCGCCATGGTGGAGGTCGCCAGGGACGCCGCTGCTGCTGACGGCCGGCTGCGTTTTGTAGTGGGCACGGCCGAGCGGCTGCCCTGGCCCGCGGCCACCTTCGACCTGGTGGTCAGCACGACCTCGTTCGATCACTGGGCGGACCAGCGGGCGGGGCTGGCAGAGTGCGCCCGGGTGCTGGCCCCCGGCGGCTGCCTTGTCCTGGCCGACCTGTTCTCGGTGCTGCTGCTGCCGACCCTGCTGGCCGGACGGCGGGGCAAGGCGCGCACCAGACGACGGGCAACCCAATCGGTGACGGCAGCGGGATTGCACTCACCGCAGTGGCACCGCCTGTACGCCGGCATCATCCAGGCAGTGACGGCGACGAAATAGCAGCCGCCACCCGAGAATGCCGATTGGCGGCGCGGCATCTTCGTGACCGCTTCTGCCGCCACCGGCACCTCGGGTGGCGAAATAAGCGCCCGCGTATCTTGGCAGTTCCGGCGCGTCATGCGCGACCCGCCAACCGAGTGGCAGGGCCAGCAGGATAGGCGCTGGTACGACCAATCGAACGTACTCATCCGAATTGTGTGAGTTGATCGCCTGCATGCTTGTGCCCGGCCAGCATGCTGATAAGCATTCGGCCATCTGCCGGCAGATACCTGGCAGGGATTGAATTCGGCTCAGGAGCTGCCGATTGTTTCCGCTGGCCGCGGCCGGGGCTCATGGCGCTGGCGGCCAGCCGGCGCTGCCCGGCCGAGCTGGTCGCGCGGATGCGTCTGGGGAGCGGCGCGAGAAGATCAGTTGCACCCGCCGGGACCGGTAGACCAGGCTGCTGGCCGATGGCGGCACCTCCAGAGGGGGCTGCTATCCCTGGACCATCTGGGCCTGATCATCCTTGATGGAACCGTCATCCCGCCCAGGCCCTTCCGGCCCTGGCGCGGGCAGGCCGAACGCCGACGGTGAAGAACGTCGGTAAGCCGTGCGGGAGAACCGCATGCACGGGCGGGGGACTGGAAACGGGCCGTGACCTGCGGAACCGCGCCAGTTCCCGACCCTTCCCATTCGGGTCGTGACCTGCTGTTAAGCCCGATCGTAGGCTTTCACGCAGCGCAGCCGCCTGGCGATTATGCGTTTGTGCCCGGCTGCGCAGAGGTGTAGGACCGGCACGGCTTGATCGCCGGCGCACGTTCCCGAGACGTTGCTTCGCCTGTCTCCGTTCGATCCCATGCTGGATCTCTGAACCCGTGGTGCGTGGCCATGGGCAACCTGCGGCTTCCGTCATCCCGAACGGCTTGACATATGTCGATAACGGAATATGTTGGAACTGTGGCCCGCTCTTCCACGACGTCGGATGTCTTCAACGCAGTTGCCGAGGCGCGCCGTCGCGAGATTCTGGACGCGCTGATGGCAGGCGAGAAGGCGGTCGGGGCGATCGTGGACGACCTCTCGATGTCCCAGCCCCAGGTGTCAAAACACCTGCGGGTGCTCAGTGAGGTGGGACTCGTCAGATGCCGGGCAGAGGGGCGTCGACGGCTGTACAGCCTGGAACCCGCGCGCCTTGCGCCGTTGCACGAGTGGCTGGCCAAGTACGAGCAGGCGTGGAACGACCGACTGGACCGGGTGGAGGACTACCTCAAAGAGCTACAACGACAAGGAGAGCGCAGTGACACCTAATCGGCATGGGTCGGCAGTCGTCACATTCCCGAACGATCTCGAGATTGTCATCACCCGTGAGTTCGACGCCCCGATCGCACTCGTCTTCGACGTATTGACGAAGCCCGAGCATGTGAGCAAATGGTTCGCTCCATTTACGTGTGAGGTGACGAAGTGCTCGATCGACCTGCGCGTTGGGGGGAGTTACCACATTGTCTTCGTAACCGACGACGGAACCGAGTGCTCGTTTCGTGGAACCTACCTGGAGGTCGAGCCGCCAACCCGGACCGTCCAGACGTGGCTGTTCGAAGGGTGGCCAGATGCGCATGCCGTCGAGTCGACGGATCTGGACGAGACTGACGGAGTGACGAAGCTGACGAACAAGCTGGCGTTCCGCGACAAGGCCGGCCGTGACCACATGACCAAGTCCGATGGCACCGAAGACAGCTTCGACAAAATGGAAGATCTCTTGAGATCACTGCTCGATCCAAAAGGAACGGTCTCTGGGTAGTTGAGGTTCGAGCCAGCGCGAGAAGGGCACGGGCCAGAAGCGGTCTTGCAGGCCGCTAGGCCGTGCCCGCCGCGTGCCATTCGGCACGGCTTGCGGTGGTCAACTGCCGGCGCTCGCGGGTAAGCGAAAGCCCCTGTTGACCTGGGCACGAGGAGGTCAGAGCAAGGTATCCACAACCCTTGCAAGCAGGGGGGCAAGCGACGCCTGCATCTCAGTCTTAGCCGGGAGCCGCGGTGGCGCTTGCCGAACGGGACGGACGAGGCGCGGTCCCGTTCTCCGCTTCGTCGCGGCGGTGGATCTCGATCAGCTCCTCACGGTGCCGGTGATCCGCTGAGGGCAGGCGCACGGCGTGACACGCCATCATCCAGTCCCCGCCCGGGGTGGCATTGAAATTACGGTGGAGCACGTCGATCAGCACAGGCCCGAGGGGCAGACCCATCCCCACGTCTTCAACCGCGATGACCCTGACCTCGGCGACTTGCGGTAAGTATTGGTATTCGAAGTTGGCCAGGTGGGGTGCAGCGGCGGCGATATCGACGCTCCTACACCGCCGCCACCCGCCGTCGCAGCAGGCAAAACTCGTTGCCCTCCGGGTCGGCCAGCACGTGCCAGCTTTCGTTGCCGGTCTGGCCGATGTCGGCCCGGCGGGCGCCCGCCGCGAGCAGCCGGTCGAGCTCCGCCTCCTGGTCGCGGTCGGTGGCGTTGACGTCGATGTGCAGCCACCGGGCCACGTTATCGCGCGGTCCGCGTCCAGCGTCCTGTACACAGTCATGGTGGTGAGCCGGAGACGTTGATTCGCCGCGTGCAGCGGCCCTGACTCTGCTCGCCGGATCGTCGATCAGGGGCGGTCGTCCCCGGGCTCCAGGAGCCTGCCGTTCTTCGACAGGTCCGGGTCGGTGCATGCGGAGAGGTTGAAACAGCAGGGCCGTCTCTTCCCGCTCTTCATCTTCGAGACACTCACGTCGACCCGTCGTCTGCGCGTGTCAGGGTTCTTCGTGGCGTTGACCCAGCGCACCCACTCCCAGCGCGCCATCGGGGTGATCTGGTTCCACAGGTCCTGGATCTTCTGCGGGGCAGCTGCCAGGGCTGCCGCAAGATCCTGAGGCACGCTCGGCTCTGGCCAATCCTTGGTCACCTCGATGTCGAGCGTCGCAGTGTCACCTGCGCCGATGCCAGCAGCGTGCTGCAGCGTGTCATCGACCCTCATCCAGTGACCAGAATTTCCGTCTGGTTCGAGCACCGTCTGGAATTCGACGTCATTGATCGTTCCGTGGACGGCCACCTGCCCGCGCGAGGGCAGGTTCTTTCCCGCCGTCTCAGGCAGCCGCAACACGGTCGATGTATCGATCGTGGTCAGCGTGGCGTCGAAGCGAATGGTCGCTCCCTCCGTGCGCTGAGTCACTGCCGTCTCTCATCTTTACCGTTACGGACATGGCACCCCGACGGCGACACCGTCACCGAATGCGTCACGGCTGACACTCTACAGCGAGAGTTCCCTGACGCGGCCGGGCCATGATCGGCGGAGGCGACGACGAGGCCCACATTGCTGCGGTCATGCCATGGAGATCGGACAACACCCGATCGTCGGATTCAAGGGGGCCGAAAGCCTCGCCCGTCCCGAGAACAACGCGTGCCGCCCGGTACCGCGGCGGCGCCGACCCATGCACCAGCGCGATCCCGCCTGATGCGCGGCGCTGGCCCTCGGGCGTGTCATCCGGAACCGGAAGCTCTGCGGCTACGGGGTCGTGCCGCGCCGGGGGTTGCGCGAGAGAAGCCAGAAGGCCGAGCTCAGCTCTGCTGGTCCGGATGCAGATAGTCTGCTTTGGTGCAAAATGCCTTTTAGGTCCTATTCGGGTTCGCGTGTGCTGGTGACCGCAGCGCAGGCTGCGGAGCATGAAGGACCCGCCGGCATCCCGGAATAAGAGTAGTGTGCGTGTCACTGGGCGGGAGCCTGAGGCCCGCGGTGCGAATGACACGCCCGATCACCCGCCGCAAACCCGTGAAATCCCGTCCTCGTCACGTCTAGCGAGGATCACGCCCCATGCAACCAGACACCGACGCCCCGCTGACCAATCTCTTTGAAGAAGCCCCGCCGCGTGAGTTCGTGACGGCGATGCGGGGCTATGACCGTCACCAGGTCAACGAGCACATCAGGCAGATCGAAGCCGAAGTTCGGCAACACCGCGAGCAAGTCCAGGCCATTCAGCGGGAGCTGTCCGAAGCCCATCGCCAGTTCCGCAAGCAGGAACGACCCGCCTATACCGGCCTCGGCGCCAGGATCGAGCAGCTGCTGCGGCTTGCCGAGGAACAGGCAACCGAGGTGGTCCAGACGGCTCGATCGGAAGCCAACGAGATCAAGGCCAGGGCCGAGGTCGATGCCGCAGAGCTGCGGGCCGACGCCGAGAACGACGCTACCGAACTGGCCGCCAACGCCAAGCGCGAGACCGACGAACAACAGGCCGCCACCGCGCGCGAGGCCGACTCGATCAGGACTACCGCTCGCCGCGAGGCCGGCGAGCTGACCTCCGCGACCGAGCGCGAGGCCGCCAAGCTCCGTGCCACGGCCGACCACGAGGTCGCGGAGAAGCAGGCCACGGCCGAGGGTGAAATCGCCAAGCTGCGGACAAGCACCGAGCGCGAGGCCGCCCAGCTGAAGGCGACTGCCAAGCGCGAGCGGGACGAGATCCTCACCACCTCCAAGCGTCAAGCTGACGAGATGCGCAGCCATGCGCAGCGGATCCTGGAGGAGAGCGAGGCCCAGCGGGCCCAGACGGAAGCCGAGTTCGAGATCCAGCTCGCGACACGCAGGGAACAGGCCGAGCGCCAGGAGGCCGACCGGCTCGCTGCCGCCAAGTCTGCGACGCAGAAACTCGTGTTCGAAGCCGAGCAGCGCGCCTCAACCGCGGAGCAGCGGGCAGCGAAGGCCAGCGCCCAGGCCGACCAGACTCGCCGGGACGCCGACCAGCACGCCAGGCAGCTGGTCGGCAACGCAGAAAAGAACGCCGACCAGATCGCCGGCCAGGCCAAGACCCAGGCCGAGCAGTTGCTCGCCGAGGTCAACGCTGATGCCGAACGCCGCCGCGCTGCTACCCACCGCGAGGTCGACGACCTCACCAGGCAGAAGGACAGCATCGCCAGCCACCTCGCGCAGGTACGCCAGTTGCTGCCAGGCATGAATGCTGTGCAGGCGGCAGAGACGAAACCTGCCATAACCGGTGACCCGAATAAGTAAGTTACTGTAATTCGGGATGTAGCGGTGCAGGCCGCAGCCTGCCGCGACCGAGTTGCGGGACGGACCTCGTCGCGCTACATAATCGGCCCTCGCTGCAGCAACGCGCGCGCTGCCGCGTTCGCCGCGGTGGGCTCACGTTAAGCGTTCGTTCAGTGTGCCGCGCAGATCAGGTCCGTCTGGCGCCGCACTTCGCGTTGTGCGCTCGAAGACGACCTCGCGTACCGATGAGCGGGCGCCTCATCTACCTTAGACAGCAGAGCAGGCTCGGTGCTCTCAGGCTTGCTGGCGACCCGGGTTGAGCACCCGGCTTCCGGCGGCAGCCAGCGCTGCCGTGCTGCAGATCACGATCACCGCGCCGGGTACGACCAGGGCCCAGCGCGGCCCGGCGCCCGTGGCCAGCCCAGCGACGACGAACGAACCCGCAGGGACGAAGCCCATGAATCCAGCGTTGTAGGCGGTGAGGGCGTGACCGCGCTGCGCCTCGGGTGCGGTCTTTAGCACATAGACCATCGCGCTGGCCGCAAACAGCTGGGTCGCGGCCCCGACGATCACCAGCAGGATGCCGTAAGCCCACGCAAACGGCATCACCGCGGCCACTACCTCGGCGGCGCCGAACAGGACCGCCCAGGCCAGGAACTCCCTGGCGTCCGGGTCTGAGCGCCGCGCCGAGTAGAAGTTGCCCACGATCCCGCCAGCAGCCATCAACGTCCCGAGCAGGCCGAAGCCCAAAGCACTCAGGTGGAACACTTCGGTAGCCATGAGCGGGTTCGTCACCTCGAACTGGATGCCGAACCCGCCCACCAGAAGCGCCATCGCGGCCGCCAGCTGGACGCCACGCGGAAGGTCGAGCAGCCAGCGGAACCGGTGCGCCTCGCCCGCGCCTGCCCGGGCGAACGAGGACCGGTTCGGCATGCTGCGCGCCAGCCAGGCCAGGACGGCAATCACCAGCAGGAACGAGGCGGCATCGATGAGGAACACGGCCGCTTCGCCGCTCGCGGCGATGACGATCCCGGCCAGCGCCGGACCGGCGATCTTCGCCATCCCCGTGACCGCCGCGTAAAGCGATGATCCGCGGCGCAGCTCCGCCTCGCCCACCAGGTCCAGCATGAACATCTGGCGGCCCGGGACATCGACCGTCTGGACGCATCCAATGGCGAAGGACAACACCCACAGGTACCAGATCGACATCCATCCCGCCAGCAGCGGAAGGCCCAGCGCCAGCGACCCGGCCGCCTGGGCCGATTGAGTGCCGACCACCACTCGCACCGCCTGATGCCGGCCGACAATCGACCCAGCACGGCGGCTGAACAACAGCATGGGCAGGAATTGCGCCGCCACCAGGATGGCCAGCACTACCGCGTTACCGTGGGCCAGGTGCAGCGTCAGCCAGTACAGCGCGGTATAGGTCATCATGGTGCCCGTGACCGACACGGCCTGCGAACCGGCGTACCACCGGTATCCGGCGCTTGCCACCATGTTTCTCGTGCCACTGCGAGCAGGCACGGAGAACTCCCTGCGGAATGAGTTTGGCCGATACGCGGTGCATCACGAGAATATGCGCGTAATGCCCGCAATTACCAGTTAGTTGCGCAAATGAATTAACACGCGTACACTAAGAATTGTCGGGAATTAGAATCCTATGCGGACTGAGCCAAGGGGAAAGCGCACAGCCCCGGACTGGCCTCAGGCCCCGGATGGCCCGCCGGGTGTACGTATCCGCCCCTCCGGTCTTAAGTGTGAGTGCAGCGCGTAACGGACCGCGGCCGACACCAACGACAGCAGTCACACCGAACGGCACCCGTCAAGGCTCGACCGATGAGTCACGGGTCGCCGGGCCATCCAACCTACGGAACAACATCGGCTAGCCTGCGCTGTCATCCCCGATAGGCGCCGAACCCGTGCGCGCGGACACCGGCGAAGCCGGTCGCGCAGCGAAGCCCGGAGCCGAAGGCGAGCATTGCCTCGGCCGCTCCGAGCGAACGGAAATTGAGGTCGACGGGCATAGTCTGCCGCTATGCCTGATCGCCGCCTCAAAGCCGTATGGGACGTCAAGGTCCCGGTCATCCGGGAGCTCGCAGGAGTCCACGAGTATGACGGCGTCGTCATGGACCTCTCGCCGAGCGGCCACAAAGCGGCCCTGGAGCGCCTCGGGCCCTCATCGCCGGGCGAGCGTCTCGCCGACCGCCACGACGAGAGTCATCTCAGCGCCGCCGAGCAGGCCGTCCACGCCGAAGCCAAGGCCGAGATCTTGCGGTGGAACCCGCTTCCCCACATCCAGAACCTGGACCTGTCCTGCTACGACCGCGAGTACGCCCCCGAGCCGCAGCGCCGGAGGGCGCGGGAGGTACACCTCGCCCAGTGGCCCGAGGCAGTCGACGCCTCCTTGGAGTCGCTGCAGGCCGTCCCGGCGCCGGTGGCCGGTGCGCTCGTCGGGACGGTGAGAGGACTCGCCGAGGGGATCGATGGCACGACCGACGTCGAGGTCGCCGCCCTTGAGGCGCACAGCAGGCTGCTCGGGCGAATCCGGGGTGCCGCCGCCTCGGGCAACCCGGATGCTTCGCTCGGCGCGACGGCACTCGCCTGCCTGCTCGGGCACGCGGAGTCGATGTCGATCGATCTCGGCCGCCTGGAGGAGCGAGCCGACCAGGAGCGCGACCGGCTTCGCACCAGACTCAGTGAGGCGTGCGAGCGATTGTCGCCGGGGGCGACGCCGTCGCGGCTGGTACGGGAGCTCCTCCGAGACCACCCTGGTGAAGAGGGGATCTATGCAGCCGCTCGGGAGACGATCGACGAGGCCACGGCCTTCGTGATCGACCACGACCTCCTGCCGCCTCCGGGCGGCGCTTGCGAGGTCGGCCCGGCTCCCCCGTCCCGGCGATGGGCTGCGGCCATGATGTACTGGACCGGACCTTTCGAGGACGACGCTCCGGCTCGCTACTACGTCAGCCCGCCCGACGAGTCCTGGGACGAGGAGGCCAAGCACGAGTGGCTGGCCGTCTTCAGCGCCACCATGGGTCCTGCCATCACGGTCCACGAGGTCACGCCCGGTCACTTCGCCCACGGCCGGATGCTCCGCCAGCTCGTCCGGGGAGACGTGAGGCGCAGCCTGTTCTCGGAGGCGTTCGTCGAGGGATGGGCCCACTACGCCGGGGAGCTAATGGTCGACCAGGGCTTCAGGGCAGACGACCCCCGATTCGCCATCGGCGTCTACCTCGACGCCCTCGTCGGGGTGACCGGACTCGCCTCCGCCCTCGGCATCCATCAGGGGACGATGACCGTGGACGACGCCACGGCGCGCTTCGAGGCCGACGCCTTCCTGCTCGGTCCGGCCGCCAGGAGCGAAGCGACGAGGGCCACCTACGACCCTACCTACGGGCGCTACACGTGGGGCAAGCTCGAGATCATGTCGCTCCGGGACCAGGCCCTAGCCGCCTGGGGTACGAAATTCTCGCTCCGGCGCTTCCACGAAGCCATCCTCACCCTCGGAGCACCGCCGCTCGGCACGATGGGCGACGCCCTCGTCGCTTAGCCCAGTCCATTCCCCTCCTGCACGTCCGTCCAGAAGCGTCCGGCGTCTCCGCGGCCCTGTCGAATCCGGGCCGCAAGCCATGGCGCCTCGGATCATCCTCCATGCGTCCCATGGTGCTCTCCGCCGCGCTCGACCTGCCAGGGTTCTCAACTTGAGTCATTCATTATCTTGTACTGTTCGTGTTTATGACGATAGGTTTGGTGCCATGACCGCGCCCCAGGCTCCGACCGCCGCCGAGGTGCTGCGCGGTGCTGGCCTGCGGGTGACGGCCGCCCGTGTCGCCCTGCTCGCGACCCTCCGGGACGGCGACCACCTCGACGTCGAGGCGATCACCTCCGGGGTGCGTGATCGAGTAGGCCACGTCTCGCTTCAGGCGGTGTATGAGGCCCTGCACGCGCTCACCGCGGCGGGACTGGTACGCCGCATCGAGCCGGCCGGGAGCCCGGCCCTGTTCGAGAGACGCGTCGGGGACAACCACCACCACATCGTGTGCCGTTCGTGCGGGGCGGTCGCTGACGTCGACTGCGCGGTCGGCGAGGCGCCCTGCCTGACCGCTTCCGACGACCACGGCTTCTCGATCGACGAGGCCGAGGTCATCTACTGGGGCCTGTGCCCCGACTGTTCCACCGCCCAGAGTATCTGAGCACCGTGACCAGCCGAGTCCGGAAGGAAGCCCATGTCCGAGAACCATGACCCAGTGGTCATCGAAGACCCGACGCCGGAGAGCGGGGGATGCCCGGTCGCGCCCGGCCTCACCCATCCCACTATGGGTGACGCCAACAGCGAATGGTGGCCGAACAGGCTCAACCTGAAGATCCTGGCTAAGAACCCCGCCGTGGCCAACCCCATGGGCGAGGAGTTCAACTACGCCGAGGCGTTCAGTACCCTCGACCTCGCGGCCGTGAAGCGGGACATCGCGGAGGTGCTGACCACCTCGCAGGACTGGTGGCCGGCTGACTTCGGTCACTACGGCCCGCTGATGATCCGGATGGCCTGGCACAGCGCGGGCACCTACCGGATCAGCGACGGCCGCGGCGGCGCGGGCGCCGGCCAGCAGCGCTTCGCGCCGCTCAACAGCTGGCCGGACAACGTCAGCCTGGACAAGGCTCGCCGGCTGATGTGGCCGGTCAAGAAGAAGTACGGCCGGAAGCTCTCGTGGGCCGACCTCATCGTCCTCACCGGCAACGTCGCCCTGGAGTCGATGGGCTTCAAGACCTTCGGCTTCGGCGGCGGCCGAGCAGACGTCTGGGAGCCCGACGAGGACGTCTACTGGGGTCCCGAGACCACCTGGCTCGGCGACGAGCGCTACACCGGCGACCGCGAGCTCGAGGATCCGCTCGGCGCGGTCCAGATGGGCCTTATCTACGTCAACCCGCAGGGCCCGAACGGCAACCCGGACCCGCTCGCCGCGGCCCGCGACATCCGCGAGACGTTCCGCCGGATGGCGATGAACGACGAGGAGACGGTCGCCTTGATCGCCGGCGGCCACACCTTCGGCAAGACCCACGGTGCGGGCCCGGAGGACCACGTCGGCCCCGATCCCGAAGCGGCCCCGCTCGAGCAGCAGGGCCTGGGCTGGAAGAGCACCTACGGCACCGGCAAGGGCGGCGACGCGATCACCAGCGGTCTCGAAGTCACGTGGACCGACACGCCGACCACCTGGGACAACAGCTTCTTCCGGATCCTCTTCGGTTACGAGTGGGAGCTGACCCGCAGTCCCGCGGGCGCGCACCAGTGGCAGCCGAAGGACGGCGCGGGCGCGGGTACCGTCCCCGACGCTCACGACCCGTCGAAGCGCCGCGTCCCGACGATGCTGACCACCGACCTTTCGCTCCGGTTCGACCCGATTTACGAACCGATCTCGCGGCGTTTCATGACGGACCAGGATGCGTTCGCGGACGCCTTTGCCCGCGCGTGGTTCAAGCTGACCCACCGTGACATGGGCCCGGTCGTGCGTTACCTCGGACCTGAGGTCCCGTCCGAGACGCTGATCTGGCAGGACCCCGTGCCTGCGGTGACGCACGAGCTCATCGACGCCGCGGACATCGCCGCCCTCAAGGACCAGATCCTTGCCTCGGGCCTGCCGGTATCCCAGCTCGTGTCGACCGCGTGGGCATCGGCCTCGTCCTTCCGCGGCAGCGACAAGCGCGGCGGCGCCAACGGTGCGCGTATTCGCCTGGAGCCGCAAAGCGGGTGGGAGGTCAACGCCCCCGACCAGCTGGCCACCGTGCTGCGCACCCTGGAAGCGATCCAGCAGTCCTTCAACGCCGCCCACGCCGGCGGCAAGCAGGTCTCGCTGGCCGACCTGGTCGTGCTCGCCGGCGGGGCGGCTGTCGAGCAGGCCGCCAGGAACGCCGGCTTCGACGTCGAGGTCCCCTTCACGCCGGGCCGCGCGGACGCGGCCCAGGAACAGACCGACGTGGAGTCGTTCGTCAACCTCGAGCCGAAGGCGGACGGGTTCCGCAACTACCTCGGGAAGGGCGCCCAGCTGCCCGCCGAGTACCTGCTGATCGACAAGGCGAACCTGCTCACCCTGAGCGCTCCGGAGATGACGGTCCTGGTCGGCGGCCTCCGCGTCCTGGGTGGGAACTATGACGGGTCGAAGCTCGGCGTCTTCACCGCTGCCCCCGGGTCGCTGACCAACGACTTCTTCGTCAACCTGCTCGACATGGGCACGACGTGGCAGCCGGTGTCCGGGGACGCGAACACGTTTGAGGGGCGCGACGTCGCCACGGGCGAGGTGAAGTGGACCGGCAGCCGTGCCGACCTCGTCTTCGGGTCGAACTCCGAGCTGCGCGCGCTCGCGGAGGTCTACGCGAGCGATGACGCGAAGGAGAAGTTCGTGAACGACTTCGCCGCGGCGTGGAACAAGGTGATGAACCTCGACCGGTTCGACTTCGCCTGATCATGACGTCCAGGCCGGCCCGTGCGGGCCGGCCTGGACCTCGTCGCTCCGCGGGATCCCGGCATCATGCGCCGCCGGACGCCGCCGCAGGCCGCCCAGTGGCTGAGGTACAACCCGGGCTGCTGCCCATAGCGGACACAGATGACGAACGAGGGCAATAGACCGAAATAGCCAGATGTAACTGTATGCGTACAGTCACATCTGGCTATTTAGTGACTAATGCGTTCCCGTTCTGTTGCGCTCAGCGACCGGCGGACGGTGAATGGTGCATAGAAAGCGGCTCGCTAACAGGAGCCGCAGCGCGTAACACGTGGACCTGAACGGCCACTCAACCGCAGGCCCCGCGTTCGCGAAGGCTGGACCGGCCCTTCACCTCACAGGGGCGGCCCGGCCAGTGGACTCCCGCCGGAAGAGCGGAGGCCGGCCGGATGGCACAAAGGCTGATGGCGATCCTTCGCGGCTTGATGGCCTTCGGCGTTCGCACCATGATCAGCGGCTGACCCGCGCCGTGATTGCTGCTCCGGCGCCGCGTGCCACATTCCGCGACGTCTTCGTGGTACGCGAGTTCCGTGCCCTGTGGCTGTCGGTGATCCTGTCCGCGGTGGGCGATCGCCTGGCCCTGGTCGCCCTGGCGGTGCTGGTCTACGACCGGACCAGGTCGCCGCTGCTGGCGGCCGTGGCTTATGCGGCCGGGTACCTGCCGTGGGTGATCGGCGGGCTGTTCCTGGCCGGCCTGGCGGACCGTCGTCCGCGCCGTACCGTGATGGTGGCCTGCGATGCGGTCCGCGCCATCCTGGTCGCGGCGATGGCCGTGCCGGGCACGCCGGTGGCGGCACTGGTGGTGCTGCTGTTCGCTGCCACCATGTTCGCCTCGCCGTTCGAGGCGGCCCGCGCGTCGATCACCCCCGGTATCCTGCCCGGTGAACGCTACGCCCTGGGCACGGCGGTGATCCAGACCACGTACCTGACCGCCGAGGTGACCGGCGCGGCCGCCGGGGGAGCCGCGATCACCCTGTTCGGCGTGCGGCCCTCGCTGCTCATCGATGCGGTCACGTTCGTGGCCTCCGGCCTGCTCATCGGGCTGGGCACCCGGGCCAGGCCCGCCGCGGCAGGCCCGGATGCCGGTCGGGGCTCGCCGCTGGCCCGGGCGGCCGACGGGCTCCGGCTGGTGTTCGGCGACCGGGCGCTGCGGACCCTCGTGCTGCTCGGCTGGCTGGTGGTCTTCTATACGATCCCGCAGGGAATCGCCGCGCCGTATGCGGCCCGGCTCGGGGGCGGGCCGGTGGCCACCGGCCTCGTGCTGGCGTCCACGGCCGCCGCCACGGCGATCGCCACGCCGCTGTTCAGCCGGTTCGTCAGCCCCCGGCGGCGGAATACGCTGATGGGGCCGCTGGCGGCGGCCGCCGGCGTTACCCTGGTCCTCACCGCGCTGCGCCCGGATCTGGCCGTCTCGCTGGTGATCTTCTCGGTCGCGGCGGCATCCGGTGCCTACCAGCTCGCGGTCAACACCGCCTTCGTGGTCAGGGTGCCGGACGAGCGGCGCGCCCAGGCCTTCGGCATCGCGAGCATGGGTGTCGTGGTCGCCCAGGGGGCCGCCTTCGTGGCGGCCGGCGCCGCCGCGGAGGTGGTGACCCCGGCATCGGTCATCGCCGCGGGCGGCGGGATCGGCGCGGTGGTGGCCGTCGCCCTGACCCTCAGCTGGCGTCGCGTGACATCGCCGCGACGCCTGCCCGGCGGCCGTCCCGCCTCTCGCGCGCCAGGCCACCCGCCTTCGGCTGATGTCATGATGAGCAGCCTGGCCGAAGCCGGCGCCGGCCTGCGCGGGCGGTACCGCCACCCGGCCGGGACCGGTCAGCGAGTCCAGGCGCGGGCCGGTCAGCGCGCGGGCTCCAGCAGCACCTTGACGGCGCCGGTGCGCCGCGAGTCCTTCAGGGTCAGGATCGCCTCGTCCCAGCGGTCCAGCGGGAAGCGGTGCGTGATGACCGGGGTCAGGTCCAGACCGCCGGCCACGAAGTCGAAGTAATGCTCCATGGAGTGCTTGGCCACGCCGCCGACCTCCTCGATGCCGAAGCCGTTCGAGCCGATGACGTGCAGCTCCTTGAAGTACAGGGGAGTCCACTCGAAGCGCTTGGGCGGCTCGACGCCGGAGATGACGAGCGTGCCGCCGGTGGCCAGCAGCCGGAGCGAGGTCTCGACGGTCTCGGTCGAGCCGATGGTGTCGTAGACGACGGCCGGGCCGTCCTGCAGCCAGTCGTGCTTGCTCCACGGCTGCAGCGGCGTCGTGCCGACCCGCAGGGCGACCTGGGCGACGAGCTCGTCGGGCGTGGCGGGCAGCACGGCGTGCGCGCCGAGACGGGTGGCCAGCGCGGCCCGGGCGCCGGGCCGGGTCGCCGCCCAGACCTCACGGCCGGGATACAGGTGGCGGAGCAACGCGACCGCCGCGAACGCCAGGGTGCCCGAGCCGTACACCAGGACGGGCTGGCCGTCCGGCGGAGGGGCGAGCAGGATCGAGCGCAGCGAGACGCTGACCGGGTCGGCCAGCACGGCTGCCTCGTCGGAAACGCCGTCGGGGATGGCGAACAGCTGGGAGGGGTGGGCGGCAAAGCGCTCCGCGTGCGCGCCGAAGGCCGCGGCGCAGTTCCCGAGGTGGATCGAGACGGGCAGGTCGCCGGAGCGGAAGTTGCGGCACCAGGGGTAACGGCCGGCCTGGCAGGCCTCGCATGGCGGGTCGATGCCGCGAGGCCCGCAGGACAGCCACGGGTTGAGCACCACCCGCTCGCCGGTGTCGGCCCGGCGCCCCACCACTTCGTGGCCGAGCACGTGCGGAAAGGAGACCAGCGCGGTAAGCGGGTTGTCCCGCGAGCCGTTGAGCAGGATCTGCTTCACGTCGGAGCCGCACAGGCCCGAGAAGATCGTCTCGACGCGGACCCAGTCCTCGGCTGGCAGCGGCAGCTCGTCGACGTCCTCGATGCGGACCGGCGCGAGCCGGGACACGAACGCGTGCCGGTCGACACGCCCGCCGATGGTCGCGGCCGCCTCGCGGGCCAGGTTGTGCCGGAACATCAGCGCCTTCACGTCCACTCTCCTTCACAGCGAACCGCCCGCACCGCGCGCCACGCAACGGCTAGCAGAAATTATCCGGCTGAGCGGCCGTCTTATTCGTCGATCGCGGACAGCGAGAAGACCGGGCTGGTAAGGATGTCCAGCGGCTCGAGGCGCATGAGGTCATCCCGGCTCCGGCGCGCGGCCGGATCCCCCGCCAGCCGGTGCGCGTGGCGGAGCCGGGCCCGTTCCAGCTCGTTGCGGACGCTCCGGGCGTTGGCGAAGCGCGGCTGCTGCATCCGGATGGTCAGGTACTGGCGGAAGGCCGCCTCGGCTTCGTCGGAGAGGTAGTACGACGACTGGTCCAGCATGGCCCGGCCGATGGCGACCAGCTCGCCCATCTGGTAGGGGGCGAAGTCGAGATGATGCGCGATCCGCGAGCTCATGCCGGGATTGCACTCGAAGAATTCGTCCATGCGGTCCTTGTAGCCCGCGAAGATGACCACGAGCTTGTCGCGGTCATTCTCCATGACCTGGAGCAGGATATCGATGCATTCCTGGCCGTAGTCCTTTGAATCGGAGGCGCGGTACAGGTAGTACGCCTCGTCGATGAACAGGACGCCGCCCATCGCGCGATCGAGGACGCGCTTGGTCTTCGGCGCGGTATGCCCGATGAACTCCCCAACCAGGTCATCTCGCATGGCGTGGACGAGATGTCCCTGTTCCAGGTAGCCGAGCCGGTGCAGCAGGTCGGCCATCTTCAGCGCCACCGTGGTCTTCCCGGTTCCCGGCTCGCCGGTGAAGCACATGTGCAGGTTCGGCCGGGGCGCCTGGAGGCCGAACCGCTGCCGGACCCGGTCCACCAGCAGCAGTGAGGCGATCTCTTCCACCTTCTGCTTCACCGGCAAGAGGCCGACCAGGTCTCGGTCGAGGCTGGCGAACACGTCGTCGACGCCGGCCGCCGCCCGCTCGGCGGACAGGGTGACCGTATCGTCCGGTTGCAGCAACTGGGAGCGAGGGTCCGCGGTGCGGAAACGCCGGCCGCGCACCTGTGGCGAAGGCGACGGCGGGGTGGCGTGCACCTGCGGCCGAGGCCATGGCGCGGTGGCGCGCACCTGTGGCTGAGGCGGCGGGGGGCCGGCCAGCCTGGTCTGACGCCACCCGTTGCGGCCGGCCAAGCCCATCAGCACGGTGCCGACCGCGCAGATCACGACGACGAAGAACCAGACGTGCGGAAGGTAGGACCAGGCTACCGCCAGGCCAACCGTGGCCACCAGCAGCAGCATGCTGATTTTGAAATTTCGCAGCGAAAACTGGCCCCTCATCGTGTGGACGAGCGTACCAGCACGTCAGCCACGGTCAAGCGAGCCTCCGCCGCCGGCCCGGATGAGCGGCCGCGGCCGGCTCGTCACCGGGAAGGCCGGTGACGTTACCGTGCGCCTTGTTGTCTGCTCCCCGGAGATGCTGCTACCTTGGGCTCTCCCGCAAAGACCACACGGAGGTACACGGTATACATGCTGCGCCGACTCTCTGTCATCGCCGCCACGGCGGCGATGCTCGCTTTCAGCGCACTGCCGGCTTTTGCGGCCCCGCACTCGAGCACGCACAAGCTCGCCTTCCCCAGCCACAGCGGAATATCTGCCTGGGGCAATTACAAGAAGACCAGCAAGGGCATTTACGTCAACGTCTGCGCCAAGGACACCGGGAGCGCGTTCGCGGTGGGGGCGGTCGTCGTGGCAACGAACTCGAGCGGCAGCCGGTCGAGGAACCTGGGCGCGGTGGCCCTGGGTCACAACCAGACCCAGTGCCGGTTCGGGACGATTCCCTACTCCTCGCACCTGAAGACCTACATCATCTCCTACAACAGCCACGGGTACGTCTCGTACAAGAGCGGTTACAAGAAGATCTTCTGACGCGGTCGGCTGATAACCGTGGTTCGTTCGTGGATCAAGGCGGGAATGCCCGGTGCCGCGCCTGCCGCGGCGCCGGGCGGCCCGAGCCCGGGCTAGTGCGGGATACCGGAGATCAGGTCGGCCGCCCGCGCCAGCAGCGACGTGCGCGACGAGCGGCTCGCTGATTCCAGGCGGTCTGCCGTGCGGTACAGGGCGTACAGGCCGCGAACCCCCGCCCAGCGGGCGGGTTCCGGTTCCCAGCGCGGCGAGCGGTGGCCCACCCAGGGCAGCGCGGTGAGCGGGCTGGGCACGCCGCGCACCAGGTCGGCCAGGGTCCGGCCGGCCAGGTTGGCGGCCGCCACCCCCTGGCCGGTATAGCCGCCGGCCCAGCCCAGGCCGGTGCGCGGGTCCATCATGACCGTCGCGCACCAGTCCCGGGGCACGCCGAGCACGCCGCACCACGCGTGATCGAGGCCAGCCTCGGCCGTCACCGGGAACATCCGGCGCAGGATCCGGCCCAGCTGGGCCACGGTCGAGGCCGCGATCGCCCCGTCATGGTCAAGGCCGGAGCCGAAGCGATACGGGATGCCGCGGCCGCCGAGCGCGATCCGGCCGTCGGCGGTGCGCTGCGCGTAGATGTACGCGTGCGCCTCGTCGCCGAGCGTTTCGCAGCCGTCCCAGCCGATGGTCTTCCAGGCCGCGTCGCTGAGCGGACCGGTGACGATCATCGAGCTGTTCATCGGCAGCAGCGTCCGGTGCTGGCCGGGCAGGCCCGCGGTGAACCCCTCCGTGCAGCGCAGGACGTACGGCGCCCGCACGTCCCCCGCCGGGGTGCGGGCGCGGCCGGGCGAGATCGCCGTCACCCGGGTTCCCTCGTACAGCAGGACGCCGGCGCCGGTCACGACCTCGGCGAGCCCGGCCACCAGGTCGGCGGGCTGCACCCGGGCACAGTCTGGATAAAACAGGGCACCGGTGGCCCCGGTCACCTGCATACGCTCGGCCAGTTCGTCTTTATTGAGATACCGAACGATCCGTGGTCCGTCGCCCCAGGCCCGTTCGTGCTCCAGGTGCTGGCGCAGCCGGACGTCCTGTGCGGCGGAAGTGGCAACGGACAGCGTGCCGCCCTTCACCAGGCCGGCGTCGATGCCTTCGGCCACGCAGACCCGGGCCACCTCGTCGACCGTCTCCCGCAGCTGCCGCTCGAGCTCGCGGACGCCGTTGCGGCCGCGCGGGTGCCCGGAAGTGGACAGGGCATAGCGGGCACGCGAACCGGGCAGGCCCGCGGTGACCCAGCCGCCGTTCCGGCCGGAGGCGCCGAATCCGGCGAAGGCCTCCTCCAGGACGATGATCCGCAGCCCCGGGTCCGCCCGCTTGAGGTAGTACGCCGTCCACAAGCCGGTGAAACCGGCCCCCACGATGCACACGTCGGCCTCGGCCCCGCCCGGCAGCGACGGCCGCCGGGGCGGCACGCCGCGGGCCTGCCACCAGTACGACACCTCGCCGTTCCGCATGGCGGGCCTCCGTCCCGTAGAACCTCTCCTCGGTGCACGCGCCACCGGTCGTTCGGAATAAATTATCTGAAAAGCCGCCAAAACTCGTATCCCGGGCCGGGATGAGTCGCCACCAGGTGCGGCAGCCTCGGCGCAGCCAGGCTTTTCGGATCACCGGCAGGGTAGCGTCAAAGTATGCGACTTGGGGTGCTCGACGTGGGGTCGAATACTGTGCACTTGCTGGTGGTCGATGCCTATCCGGGTGCCCGGCCGATGCCGGCCTTCTCCCACAAGGCCGAGCTCAGGCTCGCGGATCACCTGGACCACGGGAGCTCGCTGTCCAGGCCGGGCGAGCGCAGCCTGCGCGACGTCGTGGTCGAGGCGCTGGGCATCGCGGAGGACAAGGGGGTAGAGGACCTCATCGCGTTCGCGACCTCGGCGGTCCGGGAGGCCAAGAACGGCGAGGAGGTCCTGGCCAGGCTCCGCGACCAGACCGGCGCCCAGATCAACGTGATGACCGGGCACGAGGAGGCGCGGCTCACCTTCCTGGCCGCCCGGCGCTGGTTCGGCTGGTCCTCGGGGCGGCTGCTCGTCATCGACATCGGCGGCGGGTCGCTCGAGGTGGCCTCGGGCAGCGACGAGGAGGCCGACGCGGTGACCTCGCTCCCGCTCGGCGCCGGCCGCCTGACCAGGGACTGGATCCCCGCCGACCCGCCGTCCGCGCAGGACGTGCGCCGACTGCGCAAGCACGTGCGAGCGCAGATCGGCCGGGAAACCGGCGGCCTGCTGCGGCACGGCCTGCCCGATCACGTGGTGGGGACCTCGAAGACCTTCCGCCAGCTGGCCAGGATCGCGGGCGCGGCCCCGTCCGGCGAAGGCCCGTACGTCAAGCGCGTCCTGCAGCACGCCGACGTCGCCGCGCTGGCCGAACGCCTGCCCAAGATGTCCCAGGCCGAACGGGCCAAGCTGCCCGGCGTCTCGGCCAGCCGGGTGGCCCAGCTCCCGGCGGGCGCCATCGTGGCCGACGCCGCCCTGGACCTGCTGGGCGCCGACCAGCTTGAGCTCTGCCCCTGGGCGCTACGCGAAGGCGTCATCCTCAGGCGCCTGGACATGCTCGCCCTGGGCCTTGAGGATGACGCCTTATTTACTGGTGTATCTGCGGCTGCGCCGCGTTAGTTGTCGCTGCCGGGCACGAGGCGGACGCCGTCGGGGTGCTTGTCCGAATCGAGCACCCCGGTCCGGGCCGACGTGCGCTTCTCCGGCTGAGACGGCGCGGAACCCGGGGCACCCTGGCTCGGTGCGGACGGGGCAGGCGTGGCCCCGGCCGTGGCGGCCGGGCGCGACGGAGCGGTGCTGGCCGGGGCGGCCGGGGGCTGTGCGGCCGGGCGCGAACCGGCCGGGGCGCCCGGGCCCGCGGGGCCGGGCGGCGTGGCGGGCCCGTTGGCGCCCCCCTGAGATGCCGCCGGACCGCCGGTGCCCGCCGGAGCCGCGGCCGGGCGCGCCGCGCCGGCCGAGTCGCCGACGGCGATCGCCTTCGCGGTGGCCTGGTCGACCTCGTCCTCGAGCGACATGCGGGCGCTCTCCGAGGCCACAAGCGAGGAAACCCCGTCGAGGATGTCGGTCAGCCGCTTGATCGTTTCGGTGTGCCTGGTGGACAGCAGGTTCAGCCGGCGCTCGGCCCCGTCGTGAATGGCGGTCGCACGCGCCGTGGCCTCATCCAGCGCCTTCTTGGCCTGCGCCTTCGCTCCGGCCAGAACCGCCTCTGACTTCTTCCTGGCGTCGGACGTGGTGTTCTCCGCCTCGGCCCGGGCTGAGGTCAGCGTCTTCTCAGCCTCGGCCCGCGCCGACGTGATCGCCCGCTCGGCCTGCTCCTGGGCCGCGGTCAGCATCCGCTCGGCCTGCTCGCGGGCCTCGGCGCGAGCCTTGTCCGCGTCCTGCTGGGCGTCGTTGCGCTGCCGGGCAATGTCTTCATGGGCCTTGGACTTCTGCGACCGGGCCTCGTCGTCAGCCAGCTTGAGGATCTGGGAGATCCGCTCGCTGACCTCCTCGTGCGCGGGCTTGGCGCCGAGCGCCTGCTGGCGCGCCGTGGCCAGGTCGCGCTTGAGTTCCTCCCCGTCGTCAAGGGCACGGGCAAGTCGCTGCTCTAGGTCCCGGATCTGGCTGCGGCAGCGGGCGATGAACTCGTCCACCTGCCGACGGCTGTAGCCGCGCATCTGCATTTCGAACGCATCTTCGTGAACGAGGTTCGGCAGGAGATCACTGTTGTCATTCATGGCTTTCCGAGATCAAGTAGGCGGGAATAGATGTCCGGAGGCTAGCGGTGTTAGTGAGGCGCAGAACCGCGTAAGAGGCGAGCGGGGCCGCTACTTCTGTAATATGCGTGCTCCGGACGGGGAGATACGAGCATGACTCTCGTCGGTCATCTCTGCCCGCGCAACCGAAACGAACTAGTGTCCCTGTTTATCCCCGTCTGTCCGAGATGGGCGTTGTTACAGTACGTGAGTATTTTTGGCAGAGATGCCGCTGATGCTTCTGTGATACGCATTACCGGATTGACGGCAACTGCGCGGGGGTTTCGCGGAATCGTTACCGCCTGGCTGGGTAAAACCGCACGTGAAGGTGGTAAGCGAATGACCCTGATGGGTCATGCGGAGGAGCAGTGTCGGCACGTAACCTGGGGCCTAAGCGAACGGAGTCGCGATCGGCGCCGGAGGTGAGCACGATTCCCAGGCAGTTGGACCTTCGCGTTCATGACCGCGTCGCCCTGGACGAGATCGAGCTCTACGCCGAGGTGCTGAGCGCGGTGGCGGCCTCCGACCGGCCGCTGACCGCCGCCGAGCTCGACGAGGCACTCGGCATCCACGACAACTAGGCCTTGGGGGTCGTACCCCGCGGCTAACGCTGCCGGTACATCGCGTCGGTGCTCCAGCGGGTGAAACCCAGGCCCTCGTACATCCTGATCGCGGGCACGTTGTCCTCGTCCACGTAGAGCATCGCCTCGGCCAGGCCCCGGTCGCGCAGGTATCCCAGCCCGGCCAGGGTCAGCGCCCGGCCCAGCCCGGTGCCGCGCTCGCCGGGGTCCACCCCGACCACGTAGACCTCGCCGGTGCACTGCTCCGGCTCGGCGGGCGCGGGGATCTTGGTCCAGTGAAAGCCGGTCATGACGCCGCCGCGCTCGGCGAGGAAGAAGCCGGCCGGGTCGAACCACGGTTCCTGCTCGCGGACCTCGAGGTCGCGGCTGGTCCAGGCGCCCTGTTCCGGGTGCTTGGCGAAGGCCCGGCCGTTCAGGCTCAGCCACTCCGGTTCGTCCTGACCGGGACGGAACGTGCGCAACGTTGTGCCGGCCGGGAGGCGAGGCTGATCCAGCGGGTCCCGCAGTGACCGGCGCATCTGCCACAGGGCGCGGAAGCGGTCGAAGCCGGCCGCCCGGGCGAGCCGGCCCGCCGCGGGCAGGTCCCCGTGGGCCCAGAGCCGGACCCGGTGCCCGTCGGCCTGGGCGATCAGCTCGCGCACCAGCGCCAGGCCGAGCCCGTGGCCCCGGTGCAGCGGGCGGATGACCAGTTCGCCGCTGACGTCCAGACCGGGGTGCCCGGGTGTGTCGAGGTAGGCGTAGCCGGCGATCTCGTCGTTCTTGGTCAGGACCAGGTCACGCCCGGGCGCCGGATCGGCACCGGGCCCAGCGGTGTCGTAGCGCAGGTGCAGCAGCACGTGTTCCGAGAGCGGCGCTACCGAGTCGGCGGCCGCCGCGGCCTCGGCCAGGTCCAGGACGCGGGCGACCTGGGCCGGGGTGAGCCTGCCGCCGGTGATCGACCAACCCGTCATGGGCCGCAGGTCACCGGCCGGAGGCCGCGGCGCGGACTCCGGAACCCCGGATGGTCCCGAGGGGTGCTGAGGGGGTCCGGGTCCGGTCGTCGCGGCCGAGCTCGGCCCGTTCGGTCTTGACCGGCACGAACCGGTATCCGACGTTGCGCACGGTGCCGATCAGGGCCTCGTGCTCGGAGCCGAGCTTGGCGCGCAGCCGCCGGACGTGCACGTCCACCGTGCGTGTGCCGCCGAAGTAGTCGTAGCCCCAGACCTCCTGCAGGAGCTGGGCCCGGGTGAAGACCCGGCCGGGATGCTGGGCCAGGAACTTGAGCAGCTCGAATTCCTTGAAGGTCAGGTCCAGGGCCCGGCCGCGCAGCCGGGCCGCGTAGGTGGCCTCGTCGATGGCCAGCTCGCCGGACCGGATCTCGTCCGGGGCCTCCGCCACCGCGGCCACGGCCCGGCGGCCGATGGCGAGCCGGACCCTGGCCTCTACCTCGGCGGGACCCGCTGTGTGCAAGATCACGTCATCCGTGCCCCAGTCCGCGTTGACCGCGGCCAGGCCGCCCTCGGTCACGATGGCGAACAGCGGGCAGTCCAGGCCCGTGGTCTGCAGCAGCCGGCAGATGCTCTTCGCGTGGGCCAGGTCGCGCCGCGCGTCCACCAGTACCGCGTCGGCAGGCGGCGCCTCGACCAGGGCGGATGCGTCCGCGGGCAGCACCCGGACCGGGTGCAGCAAGAGCCCCAGAGCGGGCAGGACCTCGGCGGACGGCTCGAGCGCGCCGGTGATCAGCAGCAGGTCGCTCACGCGATGGCACCTCCACTCGCTGGTGCGGGCGCACCCTTACTCCTTGTATAAACAGACAAGGACCCGGGGGCAACGGCGCCCGGGTCCCGCTGACAAAAGGATATCCGAAATGGCCAAAGTGACAATCCAGTACTGGGCCGCGGCCAAGGAGGCGGCCGGCGTGGCCGCCGAGTCGGTGGAAGCGGAGACGCTGGCCGAGGCGCTGGATGTGATCGTGGCGCGGCGCGGGGACGACGCCGGCACCGGGCGGCTGCGCTCGGTGCTGGCGGCATCGTCCTTCCTGGTCGACGGCGCGCCCGCGGGCCGCCGCTCGCCAGCCGACCTGGTCCTTCCGGAAGCGGCGCGGATCGAGGTGCTGCCGCCGTTCGCCGGCGGTTAGCTGCCCGCAATCTTTTCGGGGTGGGCATTCCGCCGGTTGTGCGGCAGACTGAGTGGATAACGCCCTAGAGTGGTCATTCCAGCACGTTCCGAAGTCAAACCCCCAAACGGGGTGAGCATGAGCCAGCACATACCACCCAGCCGTCCGAGTCCTGAGCTACCCGGGGACGGGAATTTTCCCGGCGAGCTGAACCGCCCGGCCGCCCCGCACGTTCTTCCTGGTGTGCCAAACGCGGGAACCGCGCCCCGTTCAGGGCGGGTGGCTGACGAAGCCTTTGTCCGGGCACTGTATGCCGAACACGGCGGCGCCCTGCTTCGCTACGCCCTTCACCTGACGGGCGGTGACAGGCAGCGTGCGGAGGATCTTGTGCAGGAAACGATAGTGCGGGCGTGGCGCCACCCCGAGGCGCTAGCCGACCGGCCGGCCAGGCCATGGCTGTTCGCCGTCGCGCGTAACCTCGCGGTCGATTCCTACCGTGCGCGCCAAGCTCGTCCGCCGGAGACCGGGCAGGCGGCCCTGGAACTACTTCCGGCTGACGACGATGCCGACCGGACGCTTGAATCGTGGGCCGTGGCGGACGCCCTGGCGTCGCTGCGCCCGGACCACCGGCGCGTGATCGTGGAGACCTACTACCGGGGCTGCTCGGTGGCGGAGGCCGCGGCCACGCTGGGCATACCGGCCGGTACGGTGAAGTCCAGGACGTTTTACGCGCTGAAAGCACTCAAGCTGGCGCTGCAGGAACGAGGGCTGGCGCCATGACCCAAACCTGGGATTGCACCGAGGCCAGGCCGTCGCTCGGCGTCTACGTGCTCGGTGCCATCGACCCCGCCGAGCGCGGGCTGGTCGATGCCCACCTGGCCAGCTGCCGGGACTGCCGGGATGAGCTGGCCGGCCTGGCCGGGCTGCCCGCGCTCCTGGCCCGGGTCAACCCGGACGAGATCAGCCGGATCTGCGCGGACGATACGGTCCGCCCCATGGCCAGCGACGGTCCCCCCGAGGAACTGCTCGGCACCGTGCTCGGCCTGGCCGAAGCCCGGCGGCGCCGGAACCGGTGGCGGTACCTGTCGGCCGCCGCGGCCGTGGTGGCCATCGCCGGCGGCCTGTTCGCCGGCCTGAGCTCGGCTACCTCCACGACCGTCACCAAGACGGTGGCCGTCCCGGCCGGCCTCCAGGGCTCGTGGGAGACCGTGGCCGGGACCAACCCGGCCACCGGGGTGACCAGTACCGTCGCCTACTCGCAGCAGCTGTGGGGCAACGCGTTCCAGGTCCTGGTCGACCACATCCCGCTGGGCACCACCTGCCAGCTGTGGGTGGTCCATCCCGACGGCACCCGGACCCAGGTCGCGGCCTGGACGACGGCCCGCGACGAGGGCAAGGTCTGGTACGGCGGCTCGATGGCCAGCACCGCCGGGTCGATCAGCAAGTTCCAGATCACCGCGGGTAACAACGTCCTCCTCACCGTCAGGCCGACCTGAGCCCGTAGGGCCGGCCATCCTGGCCCGCCGGGCGGGAATGGATGGCGCCGCGCCCGTGCTGTGTATGGGCGTGACTGGCGGGCTGATCGCGCTGGCCGCGGCCCTGCTCGCGGCGACGGCACTGGGGGTGGCGCTGCGCCGCCGGGCCGGGCGCTTCCGCCCGGGGTCGCCGGGGACACCCGCGAAGACGGCCGGCGCCGGGAACGGCGCCCTGACCGAGGCCGACCTCGGCACCCGGCTGGGCGAGCAGGCCACCCTGGTTCAGTTCTCGACCGCCTTCTGCGCCCCGTGCCGTCCCACCCGGCAGATCCTGGGCCAGGTCGCGGACATGGTAGACGGCGTGGCCCACGTCGAGATCGACGCCGCGGCGCGCCTGGACCTGGTGCGGCGGCTGCGGATCAACAGCACCCCGACCGTCCTGGTCCTGGACCCGGACGGAACCATCGTCAAGCGCGCGACCGGCCTGCCGCGCAAAGCCGACGTGATCGCTGCGCTGGGCACGGTGGTCCAGTCCGAAGGCCGGTCACGGAAGTGACAGCCGGACTTAGCCCGAATAGCATCGGGTTCGTGATGCCCCGGGCCGCGATGACGCTGACCAAGCGGCGTGCGGTCGACTTCTGCCACGTCGCCACCGCCATCTGTCCGCGTCCGGCCGCCCTGATCTCCCGACGCCGCAGCGCCGCGCTCATCTTATTCATCTTATTCAGGCGCTCGCGGTGACCGGCAGGCGCGGCGGCGGCAGACGACAGCAGCCGGCTCATGGCGAGGAGCATGACCATGGACATCGACCCGCGCGGTCCCAGGTTCGGCGCGGTGATCACCACCATCGTGCTGGTGGCGGTGCTGATCACCGGCAGCGCCTGGCTGCTCGGCGCGCAGCTGCTCGTGTTCGCGGCCGGCGCCCTGTTCGGGCTGCGGTACGCGCCGTACGGCATCGTGTACCGCCGCCTCGTCCGGCCGCGCCTCGGGCCGCCCGCCCGCACCGAAGCCGAAGCCCCGCCGCGGTTCTCTCAGGGCGTGGGCATGGTCTTCGCGGCCGGCGGCGTCCTGGGCTACGCCCTGGGCGCCACCGCCGTGGGCATCGTCTTTACCGCTTTCGCGTTGTTCGCGGCGTTCCTCAACGCGACGTTCGATTTCTGCCTGGGCTGCCAGGTGTACCTGTTTATCCAGCGGAACCTAAGGGTCTGGCCATCCGCCTAGTGACCGGCCAGAGAAGGAGGAAATTCCACCATGAGTCGCTCCGACGTCCTCGTGGACGCCGACTGGGCGGAGGCCCATATCGGTGACCCTCATGTCGTCATCGTGGAGGTAGACGAAGACACCAGCGCCTACGACAAGGGTCACATCCCGGGCGCGGTCAAGGTCGACTGGAAGAAGGACCTGCAGGACCCGGTCCGCCGTGACTTCGTGGACAAGACCGGCTTCGAGGCGCTGCTGTCCGAGCGGGGCATCTCCAACGACGACACCGTGCTGCTGTACGGCGGCAACAACAACTGGTTCGCGGCCTACGCCTACTGGTACTTCAGGCTGTACGGCCACGACAAGGTCCTGCTGCTCGACGGCGGCCGCAAGAAGTGGGAGCTGGATTCCCGCGAGCTGAGCACCGACGTGCCCCGGCGCCCGCGGACCAGCTACACCGCCACCGAGCAGGATGCCTCGCTGCGCGCGCTGCGCGACGAGGTGATCGACGCGATCGGCAAGCGCAACCTGGTCGACGTCCGGTCCCCGGACGAGTTCACGGGCCGGCTGCTCGCCCCGGCGCACCTGCCGCAGGAGGCGGCCCAGCGGGCCGGGCACATTCCCACCGCGCGCAACGTCCCGTGGTCCAAGGCGGCGAACGAGGACGGCACGTTCCGGTCCGACGACGAGCTCCGCCAGCTCTACCAGGGCGACGCGGGACTGGACTTCGGCAAGGACACCATCGCCTACTGCCGGATCGGGGAGCGCTCGGCGCACACCTGGTTCGTCCTGCACGAGCTGCTCGGCCTGTCCAACGTCAAGAACTACGACGGTTCGTGGACCGAGTACGGATCCCTGGTCGGCGTGCCGATCGAGCTCGGTGAGGCCCGATGACCGCTGACGGGTGCGGCGCGCCCGCCGGCGGGGTCAGCGCGCCCGCCGCGGCCGGCCGCCAGGCGGTCGTGGAAGGCAAGGTCGTCCACCAGGGCGCCGCGGTCTCCACCGGGTACGCGCGGCTGCTCGGCACCGGCGACGAGTTCGTGGCCGAGGTCCCGCTGGGGGCCGACGGCGGCTTCCGGTTCTTCGCCGCGCCCGGCTCGTGGACGCTGCGTGTCCTGGCCCCGGGCGGCCTGCGGGCCGAGCGTTCGGTGGAAGCGGACTACGGCCGGGTAACGACCGTCGACGTCACCCTCTGAGTTCAGCCGGGACGGCCCAGGGCGCGGCCGCGGTACCTCGTATGGCGGCCGCGCCCTGGTGAATTGTTCACCTGCCGGACATGAGCGGGGCGCGCGGCGCCCACTAGGCTTTGCCTATGGCTGAGCACCGACAGGAATTCGAGCATGAGCTGGAGACCATCGAGGCCCGGATCATCGAGCTGTTCGCCATCGTCGCCGAAGACCTGCCCGAGGCGACCACGGCCCTGCTGACCGGCAACAACGAGATCATGCAGCGGCTGAGCGAGCGGGACAAGGTCATCAGCGCCCTGTACCCGGAGACCGAACAGCTGGCTAACCGGGAGATCCTGCTGCAGGCGCCCGTCGCCGATGACCTGCGCTTCCTGCTGTCCGTGCTGCGCGTCCTGACCGAGTTCGAGCTCTCCCACGACCTGGTGATGCAGATCGCCTCCCGGGCCAACCACTTCCTCAGCGACGATCTCTCGCCGCGCACCCGGGGGATCGTCGAGCGGATGGGGAGCCTGGCCTCCGACATGTGGCGCCAGGCCGCCGACTGCTGGTACCAACGGGACCGGTCAGCGGCGCTGGCGCTGGCCGAACGCGATGACGAGATGGATCAGCTCTACTCCAGCCTGATCGGCGAGCTGGCCTCGGGGCAGATGGCACTGCCGGTGACGATGGAGATGACGCTGGTGGCGCGCTTCTACGAGCGCCTGGGCGACCATGCGGTCACGATCGCCCGCCGGGTGGTCTACCTGGCCGGAGCCGGGCCGGAGGACTCCCCTTCGGAGTAGTAGCGGACACGGCCTGACCGCTGCGGGATTCAGCCCATCCGGCCGGTGACGTAGGCCTTGGTGCGCTCGTCTTGCGGGTCGCCGAAAATCTGCTGGGTCGGGCCGTACTCGACGAGCGTGCCGGTGCGGGTATCGCTTTCGGGGTTGACGAGCACGGAGTAGAAGGCGGTCCGGTCGCTGACCCGGGTGGCCTGCTGCATGTTGTGCGTGACGATGACGATCGTGTACTTAGACTTGATCTCCTTCATCAGGTCCTCGATGGCGCCCGTCGCGATCGGGTCGAGGGCCGAGGCTGGTTCGTCCATGAGGACGACGTCCGGTTCGACGGCGAGCGTGCGGGCGATGCACAGCCGCTGCGCCTGCCCGCCGGACAGGCCCAGGCCCGACTTGCCCAGCCGGTCCTTCACCTCGTCCCACAGCGCGGCCTGGCGCAGCGAGCGCTCGACGATCTCGTTCAGCTGGCCCTTGTTGCGGAGGCCGTTGATGCGCGGCCCGTACGCGACGTTGTCGTAGATGGACTTCGGGAACGGGTTCGGCTTCTGGAAGACCATGCCGATGCGACGGCGCACCGCGATCGGGGAGACGTCCTTGCCGTACAGCGACTCCCCGCGGTAGTGGATGTCACCTTCGACGTGCGCGCCCACGATGAGGTCGTTCATCCGGTTCAGCGTCCGCAGCACCGTCGTCTTGCCGCATCCGGACGGGCCGATGAACGCCGTGATCTCGTGCTCGTAGATGGACAGCGAGACGTCCGTGACGGCCCGGAAGGAGCCGTAATAGCACGAGACGTTCTTCACATCGAAGATAGTTGAGCCCGCCGTCTCGAACGCAGGTACGCCGGACGTCATCTGCACCTGGGACTTGGGCAGTTGGACGTTGGTGACGGTGTTCTGCTCTGGCTGTTCCATCATGTTCCTGGCGCGACTTTCTGTCGAAGCATCTAGCGGGAGAATCTGGAGAATCGTGCGGTGACGAAGCGGGCAACGATCATGAGGACGAAGCAGATGACGATGAGCGTGAGCGCCGCGCCCCAGCCGCGCTGTTCCGCACCGGGATACGGTGATGACGCGTTCGTGAAGATCAGCGCGGGCAGCGCGGTGTTGGCGCCCTTGAACACGTTCGGGTTCGCCGCGGTCACCGTGGCGATGGTGAACAGCAGCGGCGCCGTCTCACCCGCGGCCCGGGCGACGGCGAGCAGCGCGCCGCTGACGATTCCGCCGATCGCCGCCGGCAGCACCACGGTCATCGTCACGCGGGACTTGGTGGCACCCACGGCGTAGCTCCCTTCGCGCAGCGAGTCCGGCACCAGCCTCAGCATCTCATAGGTGGAGCGGATCACGACCGGCAGCATCAGGCAGCCCAGGGCGAAGGCGCCGGCCAGGCCCGAGTAGCCGAAGTGCAGCACCCAGATCGAGAAGATGAACAGGCCCATGATGATCGAGGGCACGCCCGTCATCACGTTGCTGAAGAACCCGATGAGCGCCGCCAGCCAGTTCCTGCCGCCGTACTCGTTGAGGTAGATCGCGCCCAGGATGCCGAGCGGCACGGCCAGGACCGTGGCCAGGGCCACGATCTCGATCGTGCCGAGTATCGCCGGCCCGATTCCGCCCACGTTCGCGGGCGCCACCTGCGGCGGGATCGAACTGGTCAGGAAGGACCAGCTGATGATCGAGATGCCCTTGGCGATCACCGTGAACAGGACGAACCCCAGCGGGATGATCACGAGCACGAACGCGAGCACCATCAGCGCGGTCACGATGCGGTTGCTGGTGCGCCGCCAGCCCTTCGGCTCTCGCAGGTCGGGCTGCTGCGGTTCGGCGATGACGGCCATCAGGCACCCCGCTTGCGTCGGGCGGACCGCTCCACGATCCCGCGGGCGATGACGTTGACGATGATCGTGAAGACGAACAGCAGCACGCCGATCCCCATCAGCGCGGCGCGCTGCAGGCCAAAGGACTCGCCGAACTCGTTCGCGATGACCGCTGGCATGTTGTAGCCGGGGGCGAACAGGTGCGATGTGATCACGGGCGACGAGCCGATCACCAGCGCTACGGCGATCGTCTCGCCCATCGCCCGGCCCAGCCCGAGCAGCACCGCCCCGACGACGCCGCCCTGGCTGTGCGGCCAGACGGCGCCGCGGATCATCTCCAGGCGGGTAGCGCCCAGCGCGTACGCGCCCTCCTTGTCGATCGCCGGCACGGTCGCGATGACCTCGCGCGATAGCGAGGTCACGATCGGCGTGATCATGAAGGCCAGGATGATGCCGGCGGTGAAGAACGAGGCCCCGCTCGTGGGCGGCCCGAACAGGCTGCCGAGCACCGGGACGCCGTTGAGCACGTTGCCGATATGGGTGTAGATGCGCTCGATCCAGGGCGCGAACACCAGGATCCCCCACAGGCCCCAGACCACCGACGGGACCACCGCGAGGAGGTCGATCACGTACACGATCGGCCGCGACCACCGGTACGGGACGACCTCGGTCAGGAGCAGGGCGATGCCCACGCTGACCGGGACGGCCATGATGAGCGCGATCACCGCCGTGACGGCGGTGCCGTAAATGAAGGTCAGCGCACCGTAGTTGCCGGTCGTGGGATCCCAGTTGCTGGTAAAGATCTTCAGGCCCTCGGTGGAGAACCACGACTCGGCCTGCTGGGTGGTCGAGAAGGCGATCAGGACCAGGATCACCAGCACCAGCAGGCCGCACGCGAGCGCCAGGACCTGGAAGCCGCGGTCGCCGAGCGGCCGGCGCTCTGACAGAGGGCGGGCGGATCCGGCCGGAGCGGCCGGATCCGCCTGCGTCACAGTGCTCACAACAGCGAGCCGATCTGGTCTTGCATCACGATCACAATGCTTACACCTAACTGGTTATCATGCTGAGCTGCGCCGTGGCCATCGAGTCGAGGCTGGAGGGCAGCGGCGCGTAGCCCAGGGTGGGCAGCAGTTGCTGGCCGGGCCCGAGCAGGTAGCCGATGTAGGCCTTGAGCATGGCCGCGTCGTTCGCGTTCGGCTGAGTCTCGTAGACCAGATCCCAGGACTGGTAGGTGATCGGGTACGCCTGGGCCCCGGAGGCCCAGATCGCGCTGAACGTCAGGTTGGAGGCGGGGGTGACGCTGTCGGCGGCGGCGGTGGCCGACGTCGGAGACGGCGCGATGTAGTTGCCGGACGAGTTCTTGACCGACGCGAAGCTCAGCCCGGTGGCCTTGGCGTCGGCGTAGTCCACGTACCCGACGGCCCCGGAGGTGCTCTTGATGCAGGACGCGACCCCGCCGTTGCCGGCGCCGCCGCGGCTGTTGGCGGGCCACTTGATGGTCGAGCTGGAGCCGAGCGTCCAGACACTCGGCGCGGCCTTGACCAGGAACTCGGAGAAGTTCTGGGTGGTACCCGAGGAATCCGAGCGGCGGCAGATGGTGATCGCGGTGCTGGGCAGCGAGACACCGGGGTTATCAGCGGCGATCATCGAGTTGTTCCACGTGGTGATCTTGGCCTCGAAGATGCCCGCGATGACCGGCGCCGACAGCTGCAGCGGCTTGCTGAGGCCGGACAGGTTGTACGAGACCGTGATCGGGCCGATCACGACGGGGAAGTAGAGCACCGTGCCCTTGAAGGTCGACGCCTCGGCGGCGGGAATCGTGGAGTCCGAGCCCGCGAAGTTGACGGTCCCCGCAGCCAGGTTGCTGCGCCCCGTGCCCGAGCCGACGCCGTTGTAATTGACCGTCATGCCGGACTGGACCGACTTGAAGGACTGGATGGCCTCCTGCTGGAAGGTGAGCTGGAACGTCGATCCGCTCCCGTTGAGCGTGCCGCTGACGGCGGCGCTGCTGCTGCTGGTGCCTGACGAGGGGCTGGTCGTCGACGTGGTGGTGCTCGACGACGAACTCGATGAGGAACATGCGGCGAGGGCTACCGCACAGACCGCAAGCCCTGCCGTCGTCACCTGCCGTCTACGTCGAAGGTGCATATCGGGTACTCCTTACCGGGTTTATCGGGTTTGGGCCGCGACGAGCAGCCCGGTCATCCTGCAAACCGTGGTGTGCGAGTACAGTCTGGCGGCGTCGCCGGTACCGGCGGGTAAATGAGATATGGATAAAACGAGGCTAAAAGGTTAAGTTCTGGTGTCTTGGGCGACCACGATTCGTCGCGGACCGGGCTAAAGGGAGCCGGGACGACCCCGCCAGGTGCCCCGGGGGCCGCGGACCGTGCGACCCTCGTGACCACGGCCTCCGCCTCGGCTCCGCCGGTATCGTGCCGCTCACCCGGCGGCGCTCCGGCTGCTGCCGCCTGCCGTCGCGACGAGCCTTGTTCACCTATATGACATCAACTGGCCGTCTGTTCGTTCCTTTCTCATTCAATTCCTGTTACTTAGGGTGCATATCAATGGGCGGGGGCAGGGCACAGTCCCGCCCTCCCCGCTTCGGTTGAAAAACGAGTGAGGGGCACGTTGTCAGTGGATGCGGAAGAGGCGCTGCTCTGGCTCGCAGTGATCGCTCGGCTGATCCTTGCCCGGTCACGGCGATATGCCTAATGACTGCTGGCACCGCGGGACATGATCATCCGATCCCCGTACCGCTCCCCGCAACACCGGCCGCGCCGCTGTCCAAGGCGCCGCCCGCCCGGGTCGGCGCCGGCCCGGAAGGACGGCAGGCGGCGGCCGGGGTGCTGGCCGACCGGATGGCGGCGGCGCTGGTGCACCGGGAGCCGGGCTGGCGGCTGCCCCGGCGCAGCGCGCTGGCCAGGAGGTACAACGTCAGCCTGACCGAGATCGACGCCGCGATCACCGACCTGGCCCGCCGCTCGCTGGTGCGGCGGCTGCCGGACGGGCAGCTGTACCGGGCCAGCCCGGCCGACTACTGGATCCCGGTCGAGGGCGCGGGCGGCCTCGGCACCCGGCTCGACCCGATGGGCACCACGATCGGCTGCCAGACCCGGCACGTGTCGCGGCGCGAGGCGCCGCAGGATGTGGCCTGGGCCCTCGGCCTGCCCGCCGGGGCGCCGATCCGCGTGGTGCGCTGCGTATGGTCCGCGGCGGGCGAGCCGGCGGCGGTGTCCACGGCGTACCTGCCCGAGACGGCGGACGGCGAGGACAGCGAGGCGGATCCGGAGGCGGAGGCCGATCCCGAGCTCTCGTCCTTCGCCTCGGTCCTCGCCAGCGAGCTGCCCGCCGCCGCGGTGAGCCTCGAGCTGAGCCCGCCGCAGCCGGCCGTCGCGCGGAGCCTGCGGCTGTCACCCGGGCAGCCGGTGATCACGGTCACGGTCAGGTTCGACGACCCGGACACCGGCAGCCCGGCGGGACTCACCGTGGTCATGCTCAGACCAGAGTTGTTCAGAGTTGCGATTGATACAACTGAGGTCCAGGTCAGCGCGCCGTCATTATCCGTAAGCGTGTCGAAAGGGTGATCGCCTGGACACGCGTCCGCGCACCTGCGACCCTGGATCGAGATGTCGGCCAGGCTCGCGACACCAGCGGAACAGATGCCACGGCGCGCCCGGTATCTCGTCCCCAAGGGCCTCCCCCGCCGTGGCGAGTTCCTGGCTGCCTGCATGGTGGTCGCCGTACTGGCCCACGTGCTGTTCGCGCAGCTGACGATCGTCTTGGCCGTGGTCTTCGCGCTGACCACCCGGGCGACCAGGTGGCGGCTGTCGTGGCTGCTGGTCCCGGTCGCCATCGGGGCGGCGTGGACGCTGGCGGTGGGCCCGCGGGCCGCGGCCGCCGGGTTCGCCGACGGCCCGGCCAAGGTGTCCGCCTACCTCGGGGCCAGCGGACAGCAGTTCGATCACGTGCTGCATTTCACCGGCGCGTTCAGCGGGATCGGGAGCTGGCTGCCGCGCCAGCTCCCGCTGGCCATCTTGACCGGTGCCGCCGAGGCGGCCATCATCGGCTGGCTGATCTGGCTGCACACCGACGAGGTCCGCATGCGGCCGGCCCGCCCCGGCCTGCTGGTCGCCGCGCGGCGCGCCGCCGTCAGCCGGGCCATCCGGGCCGGCGGCGTCGTGACCAGGGACGGGAGCTGCCTCGGCGTGGCGGCCGGATCCGGCACCCGGGTCACGCTGTCCTGGTCCGAAACGGCCGGCGGGGTATCCGTGTGCGGCTCGGCCGAACAGGACGTGCTGACCACGAGCTTCCAGCTGGTCCACGCCGCGGTCCGGCGGCGCAAGCCGGTGTTCGCGGTGGACCTCACCGCCGACCAGGCCCTGCCGGGGCAGCTGGCCGCGGTCTGCGCCGCGGCCGGGGTGCCGCTGCGGGTGTTCGGCGACCCGGCGGCGGACCGGAACGGGACGCCGGCCCGGACGAGGATCCGGCCCGCCTGCTACGAGCCGTTCCGGCACGGCGATCCCGGCCAGCGGACGTCGCTCATCACCGCCATGATCAGCTGGGACGGGCCGGGCAGCCAGTACCGGCGAAGCTGCGCGGCCTACCTGCAGGACGTCTTCGAGCTGATCGACGCGGCGCCGGGCGACCCCCGGGTGCCCGTGCTGGACGAGGTCATCCACCTGCTGAACCCGACGGCCATGCGGGCTCGGATGGAGCACGTCCCGGCCAGCTACCCGCGCCGCGACGTGCTGGCCGAGCGGACGCGGGTATCGGTGAGCCTGCTGCACGCCGAGCCGGCCACCACCGCCGCGCTCGCCCGGCAACTGCGCGAGCTCAAGGCGTCGGCGTTCGGCCGGTGGCTGCGCCCGGCCGGCCCGGGTCCGGCGGCCGAGATCGACCTCGGCCAGACGGTCACCGAACGGGGCGTGGTCCTGTTCCGCCTGGGCGGTTCGCCGCCGGCCACCTCGGCCATGCTCACCCGGCTGGTCTGCCAGGACCTGCTCACCGCGGGCGCGGCGCTGCACGGGATCGGCGTCGGCGGCGACGGGATCGTATGGCTGGCCGAGTGCGGCTCGATGCCGCGCAGTTCGGTCACCGAGCTGATCGCCCGCGGCCCGGGCGCCGGCCTGCCGGTGCTCGCGGCGACCACCTCCGGTCCGGTCGCGGCCGAGCTCGCCGAGCTCACCAACGTGGTGGTCGCGTACCGGATGGATGAGCAGGCGGCGCCGCGCAGCCTCGACGGCTTGTCCGCGCTGCGTGCGGGCGAGTTCCTGCTCACGGTCAAGAACCCGCGGCGGCTGGTGCCGCGCGCAGCCTTCGTCCGGGCCCGGATCCCGCCGCCCGGGCGAGACGGCGACCCCGACCGGGAGCACGCATGACGTCCTCCCCGGCCGACCGCCTGCACCTGGGCTGGCAGTACGCGACGCCGCATCCGGCACCGGGACCGCCGCCGCGCCGGCCCACCCCGCCGGAGCACGAACGGCTCAACCCCGACTGGGCCGCGGCCCAGCGGCGCGAGGAGAACCTGCTCAACCGGCCGCTGAAGGCCGTCCTCGGCGCCGCCGTGATCCTCGGCGTGGCGGCCGTGATCCTCGGGACGGTCGGCTGGCTGCCGATCCTGGTGGCCGGGCTCGGCGTGATCATCTGCGTGCTCATCGCGGCCCTGTGCGGCTACGCGGTCTGGCAGGGGGAGCGGGCGCTGCGGTCGCGGATGGCCGACGAGCGGAGCCGGGTCGACAAGCTGCGCGCGGCCCAGGAGAGCCGGCTCTTCGCCTGGCAGGCCGAGCACGCCAGGCGGATCCGCGACTGGCAGGTGATGCGCATCGCCTATGAGCACCAGAAACGCTGGTACGGCGTCACCGTGCCCGGCGGCATCCACCGGGTCGACGTGGCCGGTGGCACGCTGTCTGGCTGGTCCGCCGTGCTCACCACCGCCGCCGCGCCCCGCCTGGCGGCGGGCGCCGAGGTCACGGTGCTCGACCTGACCGAGGGCGCGGTGGCCCTGGACCTGATCGCCTTCGCCCGGACCTCCGGCCTCGAGCCGCTGGTCTGGGTGCTGCCCGAGGACCTGCCCCGGCTCGACCTCGGCACCGGCCTGGACGCCCGGGGCCTGGCCGACGTGCTCTCCACGGTGGCCAGCGCGACCGAGGAACAGGGCTCCACGCGCGACCTGTCGTTCGACAACGCCATCCTCGAGCGGATCATCGACGCGCTCGGCGGCACGGCGACGGTGGCCGGCGTGGCCGCCGCGTTGCGGACCCTGGCCGAGGTCGGCGACCCGGTCGAGGATGTGGCCGCCGGGCTGATCAGCGCCGCGCAGGTGGAGCGGCTGGCCGCGATGTTCGGCCGCGGCGCAGTCGACCGCGTGGTCGTCGAGCGGGCCTGGGTCCTGGAGTCCCAGCTGCGCAAGCTGGCCGCCGTGGGCACCGCGCCCGTCCCGCCGCCGTCCAGCGCGCTCCGCGTGATCGCCGTGGGCCAGCACGCGGGCTCGGCCGAGGGCAAGATCCTCGCGACCTACCTGGCCGTCACGCTGACGCACGCCCTGCGCGGGGCCCGGCCGGGACGGCCGTGGCAGCGCACGCTGTTCGTGCTGGGCGCGGACCGGCTGCGCGGCGACATCCTCGACCGGCTGAGCGACGCGTGCGAGAGCGCCGGCACCGGGCTTGTCCTCGGCTATCGGTCCGTCCCGCCGCACGTCAAGCAGCGGCTCGGCCGCGGGAACGCCGCGGTGGCGTTCATGCGGCTCGGCAACGCCGAGGACGCCAAGGCGGCCAGCGAGCAGCTCGGCACCGAGCACCGCTTCGTCCTGTCCCAGCTCACCGAGACGATCGGGCTCTCGGTCACCGACACCACGGCGAGCAGCTACACCAGCACCGCGGGCACGACCGACTCGCTGGCGGCGTCCTGGTCCGCCAGCGAGGGCACGACGCGCGGCACGGGGTGGAGCCGGACCGATCAGGGCGTCCTGCCGCTGCCCGCGGGCGTCTCGCGCACCAGCCAGGCCAGCGATTCGCGCAGCACCGGAGAAAGCGAATCGGTCAGCACCGGGATCAGCACCAGCACGGCCTGGGGGCGGACCACCTCCAGGGCCACCGGCGACAGCGAGTCGCTGGCCGCCGCGCTGCAGCGGTCCCGGGAGTTCCTCATCGAGCAGCACGAACTCCAGCAGTTGCCGCCCAGCGCGATGATCGTCACCTACGCCGGCCCCGGCGGGCGGCAGGTGGTCCTGACCGACGCCAACCCGGGGATCGGCGGCCTCAGCGCCGCCACCCTGCTGACGCTGGAGGAGTTCCGGAGCCCGCCCGCCGCCGCGGCGGTCCCGGAACCCCGGCCCGTCCCGGAACCCCGGCCGGTCCCGGAACCCGGAGGACGCGGCGCGGGACCCGCGGCCCCGGCCCGCTGGCGCTCGGGGGACGACCGTCCGCCGCCCAACCTCGGGCCGCCGCCGGCCCGCCTCGACTGGCGCCGGCGCCGCTCCTGAGGCCGCGATTGCCGATGCCGCTGGCGCACCGGGTCCGGACACGGCGCTTCGCCCGACCGCGACCGGATAACATCTACGCCGTATGAGCACAAGCAGCCCGCCGTCCCGGCGACCCGGTCTTCCCCTCCGCGCACGCCTGGCCACCACGGTCGGCGGTGCGGCCGGACGCGCCTCCCGGCTGGCCGGCCGCGGCGACGGCTCGGTCATCGGCGGGGTCATCGGGCTGCGGCTGCAACCGGATCTGCTCTCGCTGCTGGCCCGCGGACGGCAGGTCGTGCTGGTCACCGGGACCAACGGGAAGACCACCACCACCCGGCTGATCACCGCCGCGATGGGCACGCTCGGCCAGCAGATCGCTTCCAACGCGTTCGGCGCCAACATGGAGGCGGGCATGGTGGCCGCGCTGGCCCGGGCGCCGGAGGCCACCATGGCCGTGCTGGAGGTCGACGAGAAGTACATGCCGGCCATGCTCGAGGCCACGGGCGCCCGCGTGGTGACCCTGCTGAACCTGAGCCGGGACCAGATGGACCGGGCGGCCGAGATCTGGCTGCTCGCCCGGCGCTGGCGGGCGGCGCTGGCCGCCGCCGACTGCCGGGTCATCGCGAACGCGGACGACCCGCTCGTCGCGTGGGCCGCCGGGCAGGCCCGCAAGGTGACCTGGGTGGCCGCGGGCCAGCGCTGGCACGACGACTCCTGGTGCTGCCCGAACTGCGGGTCGCACCTGCGGCGGGACGGCGAGGACTGGCACTGCGGGGAATGCCCGAACCGGCGCCCTCCGGTCAGCTGGGTGCTGGCGGGCGACGAGGTGATCGACCCGACCGGCCGGTCCCGTCCGCTGGACCTGATCCTGCCCGGGCGGGCCAACCGGTCGAACGCCGTAGTCGCGCTGGCCGTGGCGGACGTCTTCGGCGTCGGCGTCACGCAGGCCCTGAACGCCATCGAGCAGGTCCGGTCCGTCGCGGGCCGGTATACCCATGTCGAACGACACGGCTGTGACCTGCGGCTGCTGCTGGCCAAGAACCCGGCCGGCTGGCTGGAGGCCCTCGACGTCCTGGCCCCGGCCCCGGTACCGGTCATGCTGGCCGTGAACGCCCAGGTGCCGGACGGCCGGGACACCTCATGGCTGTGGGACGTCGACTACCGGCGCCTGCGCGGCCGGCCGGTGTTCGTGACCGGCGAGCGCCGGACCGACCTGGCCGTCCGGCTGGAAGCGGACGAGGTAGCCTTCCGGGTGGTCGGGAGCGTCGACGAGGCCATCGAGCAAGGCGGCCGCCCGGCCATGGAAGTGATCGCCAACTACACGGCGTTCCAGCAGATCCGCGCCACGCTCGGACGCACCGCTTGACCACCCGGGACGGGAGGACGATGGACACCGGTTACGGACCGCGGGGACCGTCAGCCGTCCGGCTGGTATGGATCTACCCGGACCTGCTCAGCACCTACGGCGACCGCGGGAACCTGCTGGTGCTCGCCCGCCGGGCCGGGCTGCGCGGCATCCCGGTCGAGATCGCCGAGATCAACTCCGACCAGCGGGTCCCCGCCGACGGCGATATCTACCTGCTGGGCGGCGGCGAGGACCTGCCGCAGATCCTGGCCGCACGCCGGCTCCGGGCCAGCGGCGGGATGTCCGCGGCCGTCAACCGGGGGGCGGTCGTCCTGGCCGTCTGCGCCGGGTACCAGATCGTCGGCACCGAGTTCGGCGGGGCGGAAGGCGAGCCGGTCCCGGGACTCGGGCTGCTCGACATCCGCAGCGGCCGCGGTGAGCGGCGCGGGGTGGGCGAGATCACCGCCGACGTCGATCCGGCGCTGGGCGTGCAGCGGCTCACCGGCTTCGAGAACCATCAGGGCACCACCTGGCGCGGCCCGGAGGTCAAGCCGCTCGCCACCGTGCTGACCGGCGTCGGCAACGGGGACGGGACCGAGGGGGCCTACTCCGGCCGGGTGGTCGGCACCTATCTGCACGGCCCCGCCCTAGTCCGCAACCCCAGCCTGGCCGACCTGCTGCTCAGCTGGGTCGTCGGCCCACTGCCGCCGGTCGATCCCCGCCAGGAGGAACTGGTACTGGGGCTGCGCCGCGAGCGCCTGGCCGCCCACGCGGACACTGCCTAGTCAGCTTGGCGCGCGGCGCAGATCCAGCAGCCCCGGCAGGCACAGGTCGCCCGCGGCGTTAAGCCCCTATCCCCAGGCGTGGCCGTGTGAGTCGATCGCCAGGGCGCCGTCGAACGACATCGGGTTGGCCAGGGCGATGATCTTGACGCCTGCCGGGAAGTCGACCCTGACCGCCCGTGTGCTGTACGGCGCGGTCTGGCCGTCGCCCAGCGCCAGCAGGACGGCCGGCACCGCGTGCCGGGGCCTCATCGCGCGTCATCGCCTTCCTGGTCAGTCACCTGCTCGTCCTATCTGAATGTGACTATGCATACAAATAGGAAGCCAGATGCATGAGTGGACCGGCCGGGTGAGCCGGCCTCGCGAGAGGCCATGCCACACTGGCGGCATGAGCTTGTACCGGGATCAGATCCTTCCCCGCGGGATCGACCTGGTCATGCGCGGACGTGAGTTCGCGGGCCCGCGCGCCCGTGCCGCGGCCGGGCTGGAAGGCGAGGTGCTTGAGATCGGGTTCGGGTCCGGCCTGAACATCCCGTACTACCCGGCCGGGCTCAAGCGGGTCCGGGCCGTCGATCCGGCTGCAGCGGGCCGCACGTTGGCCGCGCGTAGAGCCGCCGCCTGCGCCGTGCCGATCGAGTACGCCGGCTCCGACGCCCAGGCGCTGACGGCCGGCGACGCGAGCGTCGACAGCGTGCTGAGCACCTGGACGCTGTGCACGATCCCGTACGCGACCCGGGCGCTGGCCGAGATCCGCCGGGTGCTGCGGCCTGGCGGCGCGTTCTGCTTCGTCGAGCACGGCCTGGCACCCGACGCGAGGGTCGCCCGCCTGCAGCAGCGGCTCACCCCGTTCCAGCGCCGCGCGTTCGGCGGCTGCCACCTCGACCGCCGGATCGATCAACTGGTGGCCGCGGCCGGGCTCGAGCTGACCCGGATAGACACCTACTACATGAAAGGCCCGCGAGCTCTGGGATACACCTTCGAAGGCGTCGCGGTCAGGCCCTAGCGGGCTAGCCATGGTCCGCCGGTCAGGTGAAGATGATCTGGCCTCCGGCCGCGAGGTCATAGAACTCTCCGACCGTGATGATGTCCTTGACCTGGTCGATCAGGTCGCTCTTGGTGAGCCCGAACAGGTCGGCGGATGCCTTGCAGCCGTACAGCCCGGCGCCGGTATCGGCGATCATCTCGATGAACTCCGGGATGGGCGGGATGTCGAGCTGGTCCATCTTATGTGCCATGTAGTGCGTCATAACGGACGACATGCCAGGCAGGCCGCCGGCCCAGCTGGCCAGGTGCAGGCCGGGGTTGCCGACAGTGGCGAGCTTGATGTGCTCGTGGCGGACCTTGTGGATGGCGTCGAGGCCGAAGAAGGTGAAGAACAGGTTCGCCTCGATCCCCTCGGCCCGCGCGCCGTTGGCCATGATCAGGCCCGGGTAGATACCCTCCAGGGAGCCCTTAGAGATGATGACGGAGACCTTCTCGATCTTGGCGGCCATCTGACCGTCCTCCTTTCCTGGATCGGGGCTCAGATGCAGCCGCGGGGCTTGGGGATGCCGGCAATCTTCGCGGCGACCTTGGCCGGGCCCTTCGGGAACAGCTGGTAGAGCTCCTTGACGGTGACGCCTGAGGTCTTGCCGAGCACCCGGACCGTCGGCCCGCTACCCTTGGCCTGGTACTCGTGCCGCATGAACTTGATGACCTGCCAGTGCCGGTCGGTCAGCTCGGCTATGCCTTCGGCGCTAGCGATCTGAGGCGCCATGTCCTCGGTCCACTGCGACGGATCGGTGAAGAATCCCTCGTCGTTGACGATTACTTCGCTGCCTGCGTAGGTCATGGTGGGCATCAGCGCGCCTTTCTGGGTCGGGCCGGTGAATCGCCGGGGCCGGGGGCGATCGGTAGAGGTTTCCCGGCGGCCGGCATCTGGCTGCGCACGGCGGGGATGTCGCGGCCCGGCAGCAGCACGTGCCAGTACAGCCAGCTGAACGCCAGCTTGCCGAGATGGTTCAGCCGGGACTGGCGCAGCAGCGGCAGGCCTAGGCGGCCGGGGAAGCGGCCGGTCACCGGCTCGGTATCGTAGTTGAAGTCGATGAGCAGGGCCTTGCCGAACCCGCTCTCGATGAAGCAGTTGGTGTGGCCGTCGAACGCCGCGTCCAGCGGCTCGCCGACCAGGTACCTGGTGATGTTCCGGGCCAGGATGTCGCCCTCGAAGTGGGCCACCGACCCGGCCTTGGAGGCCGGGATGTCGGACGCGTCGCCGATCACGAACACGTTCGGCGCGGCCTTGGACTGCAGGGTCCGCTGATCGGCAGGCACGAAGCCGAGTTCGTCCCCCAGGCCGGGCGAGCGCTCGACGTAGGCTTGGCCGCCGTGCAGCGGGATGATCACGGCCAGGTCGAACGGGACCTCGCGGCCATCGTAGGAGACCAGGCGCCCGCCCTGGCCGTGGACCTCGCCGGTGTTGAACTCGGTGACCAGGCCGACGCCCTTGTCCTCCAGCAGGCCGCTGAGCTCGCGGTTGCACGTGGGCTTGGTGAATGCCCCGTCGAGCGGGGTGACGAACGTCAGCTGGACCTTCTCCCGCACCCCGCGCTTGCGGAAGTACCAGTCGGCCAGGAAGCAGAACTCCAGCGGCGCGACCGGGCACTTGATCGGCATGTCCATCACGGCGACGACAATGCGCCCGCCGCCGAAGCGCGACAATGCCTGCTGCAAGCCGACGGCGCCGTCCAGCGTGTAGAAGGTGAAGGTCTTCTCCATCCAGCCCGGACCGGTGAGCCCCTCGGTCTCGTCCGGGATAAGCCGGGCGCCGGTGGCGATGACCAGGACGTCGTAGCCGAGGACCGTGCCGTCGGCCAGGGTCACTTCGTCGCGTTCGGTGTCGACGCGGTCGACCGTGGCGGAACGGAAGGTTATGCCTCGCCGGAGCTGGCGGTGCCGCGGCCGCACCAGGCGGGCCGGCGTGGCCAGCCCGAACGGCACGAACAGCAAGCCTGGCTGGTAGACGTGATCGTCGTCGGAATCGATCACCACGATGTCGGCGGCGTCGCAGTCCAGCAGGCGCCGTAGCCGGTTGGCCATCAGCGTCCCGCCGGTACCGCCGCCCAGCACGATGATCCGCTTGCGCATAGTCCGACACTGCCCCGGCGCGCGTCAGCGCCCCAGAGACGTTGGTCCCGCCCGACCGGGCCGACTGGCCCCACCTGCACGGCGCGGAATAATGCCCGGCGCTGCCCGTTATACCGGTGGGGGTATGTCAGACCGAACCCCGAAGTGAGGAGCGCCCCGATGAGCTACGGCACCAGCGTTACCCTGGACATCTCCTTTGCCGACGCGGTCAGCCGCGTCCGCGTCGCCCTGCAGGAGCAGGGGTTCGGCGTGCTGACCGACATCGACGTGGCTCGACGGCTCGCCGGGGCCCTGGCCGAGCTCACTTCGTGACATCGGCTCGCGGAGGCACGCCATGGACGACAGGACTTCCGGAGCCGGACGCGACGGCTCTCATGTCAGCTTCCGGACCAACTGCGGCCGGGAGATCGGCGTAGGCCATCTCATCCTGGGTGGAGGCCACCATCCGGCGCAGCGCGTCAGCCTGAGCATCAGCGCCTCGGCTAGCGCCGGGGACGGCACCTGGGCCGGGCTCACGGCCGATGAGGCACGGCGCCTCGCGGCCGCCCTGCTCATGTACGCGGCCGCGTGTGATGGCCTCCCGCCGCAAGCCTGAGGCAGGCCTCGTCGGGAAGCCTGGAGCGGATAAGGTCGGGCCCTTCGAGGCTCCTGGTCTCATCTCCGCACCAGACTAGGGCCTGATCCTGCAATGTAGATAACTTGGCGGGCGACGTTGACGGCGTGCTCACTGAGACGCTCGTAGAGGGGCGCCATCAGCGTCATCTCTATCGTTACCGGTAGTGTCAGCAGTCCTGAGGAAAGTTCGGCTATCAAGCTGGCGTGAAGCTCACCCATTTCGTTATCGCGTTCGGCTAGCGCGACGGCGGCGGAATGGTCGCGCTGGTACCAGGAGTCCGCGGTCCGGTGCCACATGTCAGATGCGAGGTTCCCCATTCGTTCGACGAGTTCCCGGCTGCGGGGTGAGAGGTCCTCACTGCGAATGTGGTTGGCCCTGGAGGCGAGTTGTACGACGAGGTGGTGGGAGCGCTCGAGTTCGGGAAGGATTCTCAGCACGCAGAGCAGGAAGCGGAGGTCTGAAGCGACAGGCGCCTGCAGGAGGATGGTTGCCCAGGGCCTGCCCGGTCCGTTGCTTCGCCAGCGCCAGCACCGGCATGACCAGCAGGGCCGCCGCAGTGACGATGAGCCCGGCCGTAGATGCCTCTGGCCGTGCCTGGCCGATCAGGTTCCGGATGCTCTCGATGACCAGGGCAGATGGTGACCGGGCATGGAACCCTCGTGCCTCCCCGGCAGCGAATAATTCGGGAACAGAGCGAATAATTCGGGAACAGAAGGTTACGGTGCTAGGCGGGCGAGCGCCGCCGCCGGGAGGATATTGCCATGACGCTGGCCGGTGATCCGGCCCGCCAGGCGCTGCTGCGCCGCGGCTTTGCGCTGGAGTATGTGACGCTGGCGTGGAACGTGATCGGGATCGTGGTGCTGGCGATCGCGGCGGTCGCGGCGCGGTCGGTGGCGCTGGCCGGGTTCGGCCTGGATTCGCTGATCGAGATCGGCGCGTCCACCGTCGTGATCTGGGAACTGTCCGGCACCGGCGAGCAGCGCCAGCGGCGGGCCCTGCGGCTGATCGGGGCCGCGTTCGCCGCCCTGGCCGCGTACCTGCTGGTGCAGTCCACCGTGGTGCTGGCCACCGGGTACCACCCGGGGCACTCGGTGCCCGGGATCATCTGGACGGCGGTGACCGCGGCGGTGATGTTCGCGCTGGCCGCCGGCAAGGCCCGCACCGGCGCCGCGCTGGGTAATCCGGTGCTGCGGACCGAGGGCCGGGTCACCCTGATTGACGGCATCCTGGCCACCGCGGTGCTGGCGGGCCTGGTCCTGAACGCCGCGCTGGGGTGGTGGTGGGCCGACCCGGCTGCCGGATATGTACTGGTCTTCTACGCCGGCCGCGAAGTACGGGACATCTACCGCCGGCACCTATGATACCCTGCGGGGTATATGGTGTACCCTATATGTACAGGCCTGCGACCGTCTGCGCTACTTGCAAAGGTCGCTTGTTACCGGTACAAGGGCGCCCCGCTAGGCGGGCGCGGGCGGGACGTCTTACGGTCGGTATATGGTCGGCGCTCGCCGCGGTGGTGGCCGGCGCGGGGAGCCACCGCGGCGTCGCCGAGTGAGTGATACGATACCCCTGAGGGTATATATCCGAGGACTCGATTGTCCCTGGACTCAGGAGCTTTGGCATGGACGTGGACAGCCAGACGATGGCCGACGTGATCAAACGGCTCCGCCGGGCCCAGGGCCAGGTCGGCGGGGTCATCAAGATGATCGAGGAAGGCCGCGACTGCGCCGACGTGGTGACCCAGCTGGCCGCGGCCTCCCGGGCGCTGGACCGGGCCGGTTTCAAGATCATTGCGACCGGCCTGCAGCAGTGCGCCCTCAACGGCGACGGCGCCGCCGATACCGATCGCGCGCAGCTCGAGAAGCTCTTCCTCTCCCTCGCCTGATCCCTGCTCGCCGGCCAGGGACTTTCGTCACCTAGAAATACCCCCTCCGGTATTTGCGCGGTCGGATGGCGGCCGGATAGCCTAGTCCTGTCATATACCCATGGGGGTATATAGGACAGGAGGCCCGCATGCTGGCCGTCGCCATCCCGGCCGGGCTGCTGATCGGCCTTTCACTCGGTGCCCTCGGCGGCGGCGGGTCTATCCTTACCGTCCCGGTCCTGGTCTACCTGTTGCACCAGCCGCCGCATGAGGCCACGGCCGGGTCGCTGCTCATCGTGGGGATCACGGCGACCGCGGGGATGGTCGCCCACTGGCGGTCCGGCCGGGTCCGGCTCGTAGCGGGCGCCGCCTTCGGCGTCATCGGAGTGACCGGCGCCTACGCCGGCACCCGGCTGTCCTCGAGCATCCGGCCCGACCTGCTGCTCAGCTTGTTCGCGGGGCTCATGCTGGTGGCCGCAGCGGCCATGCTGCGCCGTCGGCGCGGGTCGGCCGCCCAGTACGTACCCGCCGCGGCGAGCCCGCATCCCATGCACGAGGCAGCCATATCGGATGACCTCGGCGTTCCGTCATCCCGTGGCGGGGCCATCACCGCCACCTTGGACAAGCCTGCGGCCGCGATACGGCCGCCGGCTTGGTCCACGGCCGGGCAGCGTCCCAGGGGGACCGCGGCTGTCCGCCGGGGCGTGAAGGTCGTCGCTGTGGCCACGGGGGTCGGCCTGCTCACCGGCTTCTTCGGCGTGGGCGGCGGGTTCGTCATCGTCCCCGCGCTGGTGCTCGCCCTCGGCTTCGAGATGCCCGTGGCCGTGGGGACCTCGCTGCTCGTCATCGCGATCAACAGCGCCGCCGCGCTCACCGCCCGGGTCGGTACCCACGTCCACTTCGCGTGGCCGCTGCTCGGCGTGTTCACCGCCGCCGCGCTGGTCGGGACGCTGGCCGGCAACCGCGTCGCCTCCCGGGTCGACGCGTCCCGGCTCACCGCCGCCTTCACCATCCTGCTCGTCGCCGTGGCCGCCTACTCGCTCATCCGCAGCCTGCCGGGGCTGGTGTAACCAGGTCGCTGGCATGGGCAACGCCGCTAGCAGACAAAACTGTTCGCGCCGGTGATCGCCTTCGGCATCCTCGGGGTCATCGGGATCTGGTACCCACAGCTGTTCGGGAACGGCCTGGATATGGCCAGTGACGCGTTCCTCGGCATCGGCGGCCTGGGTTTGCTGCTCGCCCTGTTCGCGCTCAAGCCGCTGGTCACGGCCATGTGCCTGGGCAGCGGGGCATCGGGCGGACTGTTCACCCCGACGCTCAGCACCGGCGCGGTTCTCGGCGGCGCGCTCGGCATCGCCTGGAACCTGGCCTGGCCCGGCTCCCCGTCCGGAGCATTCGCCATGGTCGGTGCGGCGGCCATGATCGGGGCGGCGATGCAAGCGCCGCTGTCCGGACTCGCTCTCGTGCTCGAGCTCACCCACAGCGGGTTCGGACTGATGGTCCCGATGATGACGGCGACCGCGATGGCCACCCTCGTCGCCTTCCACGTCGACGGCTACTCCATCTACTCCGCCCGGCTGCCTGCCTACACCGCGGACAGCACGCCCGCCGCACCCCAGGGCAGCCGGACGGACCACCGGCCTACGGGCACTGACTAAAGGCCGGCCGACACAAGCGGCGTGCCCTAGGGGTATTAGCGCTCCGCACCGCCCGGTCCGGTAACCGGGAACAAAGCAGAGCCGGAAGTCTCTGTCGCCAGGGTCATTGGTCCCTTGTTCCTGGAAGCCTGAGCCGGGGACGCTGCGGGCGTCACCCTGCGATAGGAGGCCCGATGAGCCGCGTGGTGATCCTCGGCGCAGGAATCTCCGGCCACACCGCTGCCGCCTACGCCAGGAAGTGGCTGGGCCGCGACGATACGGTGACGGTCGTCTCGCCCAGCACCCGCACGCGATGATCGGCGCGGAACGTCAGCGATTCTTCCCGGAGAAGGAGGCGGCAGTGGCAACCGTGGAACGAACGTCGGCCCGTACCGGATCCCCTGTGCCGTCCGGGGCGTCGACGTCGCCGCTGGTGGAGCGGATCCGGCAGGGGATCATCGGCGAGGGGGAGGTGATGGACGGCCCGTTCGGGCCGCGGCGGGTCACCTACGCCGATTACACGGCCTCGGGCCGGTCGCTGGACTTCCTCGAGGACTTTATCCGCGAGCAGGTCCTGCCGCGGTACGCCAACACCCATACCGAGAGTTCGGGTACCGGCCTGGCCACCACCCGGCTGCGCGAGGATGCCCGGCGGGTCATCCGCGACGCCGTCGGCGGCACCGCCGACGACCTGGTCATCTTCTGCGGGTCCGGGGCGACCGGCGCGGTGAACAAGCTCATCGGCATCCTCGAGCTGCGCGTCCCGGCCGGGCTGGACGAGCGGTATCAGCTCAGTCGGCGAATCCCGGAGGCCGAACGGCCGGTGGTGTTCGTCGGCCCGTACGAACACCACTCCAACGAGCTGCCCTGGCGCGAGTCCATCGCCGAGGTGGTGGTCATCGGCGAGGACGCCGGCGGCCATATCGACCTGGCCGACCTGGGCCGCCAGCTGGCCCGGTACGCGCGGCGGCCGCTGCTGATCGGCAGCTTCTCGGCCGCCTCCAACGTGACCGGAATCCTGACCGATACCGGCGCGGTCGCCGCGCTGCTGCACACGCACGGCGCACTGTCGTTCTGGGACTACGCCGCCGCCGGGCCCTACGTGCCGATCCGGGTCGCCGCCTCCCGCCCGGGCGCCGGCGATCACAAGGACGCGGTGTTCTTGTCCCCGCACAAGTTCCCCGGCGGCCCGCAGACCCCCGGCGTCCTGGTCGTCCGCCGCGACCTGGTCCGCAACCCGGTGCCGACGGCACCGGGCGGGGGAACCGTGGCCTTCGTCGACCCCGTCGGGCACCAGTACCTGGACGACCCGGTCGCACGTGAGGAGGGCGGCACCCCCGCCATCGTCGAATCGATCCGCGCCGGGCTAGTCTTCGCGCTCAAGCAGGCGGTCGGCACCGACCTGATCGCCGCCCGCGAGCAACAGTTGTGCCGGCACGTGCTGGCCCGCTGGGCCGGCAGCCCCGGCATCGAAGTGCTCGGTAACCAGAAGGCCGCCCGGCTGGCTGTCGTCTCGTTCCGCATCCGGCACGGCACCCGGTACCTGCACCACAACTTCGTCGTGGCGCTGCTGAACGACCTGTTCGGCATCCAGGCCCGCGGCGGCTGCTCGTGCGCGGGCCCGTACGGGCACCGGCTGCTGGCCATCGGCCCGGTCCGTTCGCACGCCCTGCGCGAGGAGATCGGGCACGGCTGCGACGGGATCAAGCCCGGCTGGGCCAGGATCAACCTCAACTACTTCATCTCCCCGGCCACCGCGGACTACCTCGCTGCCGCCGTCGAGCTGATCGCCGCCGACGGCTACCGGCTGCTCCCGGCCTACCGGTTCGACCCGCGCGCCGGCCTGTGGCGGCACGCCGGCGGGCCGCCACGCCCCCCGCTCACCCTGGCCGACGTCACCTACGGCCCAGACGGCGAGATGAACTACCCGCGGCGCCGCAGCCAGGCCGGCGAGGAAGCGTTCCCCGGCTATCTCCGCCAGGCGCGCGCCATTCTGGCCGCCCGACCTGTGCGTCTCGATGACGGGCCCACCGGGCTGCCACCCGAATTCGAGGCGCTGCGCTGGTTCCCGCTGCCCCCGGCCTGCCTCCAGGGCCGGTCGGCTCGCACGGCCGATCTCGGCTGACGTTCTGCTGACGCCGCCGGTCAGCGGGAAATCTCGGCGGCCGCCGCAGCTGGCTCAGCGGGATATGCCGGGCCCGGGGCGCGTGGCCGGCCTGCCACTCGTCCGGTTCGCGCACGTCGAGCAGGACGGCGCCGCCATCGGCGAGGGCGGCCGCCTGCACGGTCGGCACGGTCCGGTAGGGCTTGGCGAACAGGTTCCTGAGCACCGGGCTCATCGCTCCTTCTGGTGGTGGAATGTCGCGGGCTGGTTACTTCGCTGCCGCGTGCGCCTGACGGCCGCCGACCGGCAGGCCGGCCGGGGCGGCGCGCTGGAACTCGTCGTCCACGGCGACGACGGTCCGGCCCGCGGCGTCAAGGAAGGACGCCGCTATGCAGGCGCGGTAGCCGGCCTCGCAATGCACCCACACCTCGCCGTCGGGTACCTCCGCGAGGCGCGACGGCAGCTGGTGGACGGGTATGTGCACGGAGCCGACGATGTGCGCGGCATCCCGTTCCTGGTCGCGGCGCACGTCCAGGATGACGACGCTGCGATGGTGGCGGACCGCCTCCAGGCCGGCGAAGTCGGCGACGGAGTAGCTCCGCAGGGTCCGGCCGCCGGCCCAGTCGCCCGGGTGCCCGGTAGCGGCCGCGGCCGGCCGGTCGATGCCGATCCGGACCAGCTCCCGCTGGGCCTCGGCGATTTGCTCGGAGGTATGGCCCAGCAGGGTCAGCGGCGTCCCCCACGGGATCAGCCAGCCCAGGTAGGTCGCGAAACTGCCGTCCAGGTCGAAGCTGAGCGTGCCGGCCATGTGCCCGGCGGCGAATGCCCGGCGGGCCCGCAGGTCCACCACCCATTCCCCGGCCCCGATCCGCCGCCTCAGCTCGGCGGCGCCCGCCCGGCGCGGCGCGGTCAGGTCGGGCCCTGACGGCCCGGCGGCGTTGGCCGGGCCCATGTGCGCGTAGTAGGCGGGGTAGGCGTCAAGGCCGGCCAGCAGCTCGCTCACGTACCGGTCCTCGTCCAGGATGAGCGCCGGGTTGAACCGCCGCTCCCGGCCGATCGTCGAGGAGCTGCCCTCGGACTGGGTCGCCGAGCAGAAGCTGCCGAATCCGTGAGTGGGGTACAGGTCCGCGTCCTGCGGCAGCTCGGCGGCCAGCCGGCGCGCCGAGGCGAACTGGGCGCGGGCCAGCTCGCCGACGTGGGCGCGGCCGAGCAGGTCCGGCCGGCCGGTCGAGCCGTACAGCAGCGACCCGCCGGTGAACACCGCGTGTGCGCGGCCGGCCGCCAGGAGCACGTACGACAAGTGCGTAAAGGTGTGCCCCGGCGTGGCGAGCACCCGCACCCGCATCACCGGGCTGACCTCGACGACGTCGCCGTCGCGGACCGGTATCCGGTCAAAGGCCACCTCGTCGGCCGCGTTGACGTGGTAGGCCGACCCGGTGGCCAGCGCCAGCGCCAGCCCGCCGGTCACATAGTCGTTGTGCAGATGAGTCTCGAACACGTGGGTGATCCGCACCCCCTGGGCCGCGGCCAGGGCCAGCACCCGGTCGATATCCCGCTGCGGGTCGACCACCACGGCGACCTCGCCGTCATGCACGAGGTAGCTGCGGTCGCCGAGCGCGGGCGTGTCAATGGCCAGCACCTCGACGCCCGACCCCGCCGTAGTGCTCATAGAAGCCCTCCCTCGCACCTACCGCTAACATACCCATAGGGGTATTTGATGTGCTCTAATGTACGTGCTGGCGGCGGCAGCCGCAACTGTTCCCCAGCCTGGGTGGCGTCGGCTCGATGTGATGCCGTGACCGCTTCTGCGGGCGGTACGAGCCAGCGCTGGTCTGCCTGTTGCACCAGGCACCGCACGCGGACGCCTGTGAAGCGCGTTCCCGGCCGGGCTAGTAGACCAGGGCCTGCGCGCCGTCGGTCATGATCTCGGCCACGAAGGTCGGGGCGCCGGCGATCCGGATGCCGCCGATCAGGTCGCCGGGCTGGATGTCGCGGCGGGCGGCGCACTGGGTGCACACCGTCACGGTCCCCGCGGCCAGGACCCCGGCCAGCAGGTCGGCCAGCGGCGCGGCGTGCGGGAGCGAGAAGTCCGCCGCGCGGCCCGGCAGCCCGAACCACGCGGACTCCCCGGTCAGCCACAGCGACACGCGCACCCCGCTGGCCACCGCCGTCGCGGCGACGGTGAAGGCCTGATTACACCGTTCCGGGTCGTCCTTCCCGGCCGTGACCTTGATGACAAGAGAGCGCTCGGCCATGGCGGAAACTCTAGCCTGGGCCGATGGGGCCGAATAGGGCGCGGTTGCGGCGCGGCGCGGGACCGCGCGCCGGGCCCGGCTCTACACTTGCGGCCTATGCACGGCATGCTGAGCGCCGCGATCCTGATCTGCGTGTTCGCCGCCGTCACGGTCGCGTGCATATACGTGGCCGGGCGGGTGTACCTGGCCGCCGGAAGAAGACAGAGCCGCCGTGGCGATCCATCCTGACCTGGCGCCGATGGCGTTCCTGCTCGGGCGGTGGGAGGGCGCCGGGATCGGCGGGTACCCGACCATCGAGTCGTTCCAGTTCGGCCAGGAGATCGAGTTCAGCCACAACGGCAAGCCGTTCCTCAGCTACGTCAGCCGGACCTGGCGGCTGGACGAGGAGGGGCGGATCGGCCTGCCACTGGGCACCGAGGCCGGCTACTGGCGTCCGCGGCCCGACAACCAGGTCGAGGTGATGCTCGCGCACCCCACCGGGATCGTCGAGATCTATCTGGGCGAGATCACCGGGACCCGGATCGAGATGGCCACCGACGTGGTCGCCCGCACCGCCACGGCCAAGGAGGTCACGGCCGGGCATCGGCTCTACGGGCTCGCGGGCGGCGACCTGGCCTACGCCTACGACCTTGCGGCCGTGGGCCAGCCGCTCCAGCCGCACCTGTCGGCGCAGCTCAAACGGGTGAGCAGCGGAGAATAGGGCAAAAGAAATCCCCGGGCGCCTCCTGCGCGGCACGGTTGGCGCGCCGCACGGGGGCCGACTGGACAAGGTTGGCCAGCCCGGGGATTCGGTGTCTGCCAAGTTTTAGCCGGCCGCCGCCTCGCTGGACGTCATGCCGGCGGGTAAGCGGCTAGCTGACAGCCACCTCACGAGTCCGTCGTATATGCATGCTTTCGGACCACCTCCTTTCCCGCGTAACTCGCACGTTATCCGCGGGCGGCCGAACGGGCAAGAGCATTTCGCCGTGCGCTGGATCACCCGAACTACTATGGGGGTCATGGACCGGGAGGCAGCGTCGCCACCTCTGCCCGTGCGCGAGTGGGACGAGCAGCTCCGCGCCCGCGGTTACCGGGTGACGCCGCAGCGCCAGCTGGTGCTCGAGGCGGTGGCCCGGCTGGATCACGCGACCCCGGAAGAGATCGGTGCCCAGGTGCAGCAGACGGCCCGCGGCGTCAACATCTCCACCATCTACCGCACGCTCGAGCTGCTTGAGCAGATCGGCATGGTCACCCACACCCACCTCGGGCACGGCGCGCCCATCTACCACCTGGCCACCCACGCTGACCACGTGCACCTGGTCTGCGGGGACTGCGGGCGCGTGAGCGAGATCGGCCCGGACGCGATCCGCCCGCTGATCACCGCGCTGGACGAGCGGCACGGCTTCGAGACCGACGTCGGCCACCTGACCGTCTTCGGCCGCTGCACCGACTGCCGGACGGGGGACGCCAAATGAGCGATCAGCAGAGCCCGCTGCTGGCCTGGGACGGCGCAGTGGAAGCGAGCTGGCCGGATCAGGGGGTGGCGGCACACTACGGCGACCCCATGCGGGAGCAGCGCGGACTGGACACCTCGGCCGGGCTGGTGGACCGGTCCAACCGCGGCGTGCTGAGCATTACCGGCCCGGACCGGCTGAGCTGGCTGCACAGCCTGACCACCCAGCACCTGGAGCGGCTGGCGGTGGGGCAGAGCGCTCAGGCCCTGATCCTCAGCCCGACCGGGCACGTGGAACACCATCTGACCCTGACCGACGACGGCACGTCGGTGTGGCTGCACGTGGAGCCGGGGACCGCGGCGGACCTGGTCGCGTTCCTGGAGTCGATGCGGTTCATGCTGCGCGTCGAGGTCGCCGACGTCAGCCAGGACTACGCGGTGCTCACCGTGCTCGGCCCCGCGGGCGGCGATCTGGCCGCGGAGCTTGAGGGGGTCCGGGCGAGGGTGGAGCCGGGTCCGTTCGGATCAATCGACCTGATCGTGGCGCGGGACCGGCTGCCCGGCGCGGCCGCCGAGCTGGTCCGGCGCGGGGGCGCGCTCGCGGGCATGTGGGCCTTCGAGGCGCTGCGGATCGCCGCGCGGGTACCCCGGTTCGGCCTGGATACCGATCACCGGACCATCCCGCACGAGGTCGGCTGGATCGAGACCGCGGTGCACCTGAACAAGGGCTGCTACCGGGGCCAGGAGACGGTGGCCCGGGTGCACAACCTCGGGCATCCGCCCCGGCGGCTGGTCTTCCTGGACCTGGACGGCAGCGTGGACCGGCTGCCCGCGCACGGCGACCCGGTCGAGCTGGCCGGTGATGAACACGGCGCGACCGTGGGCTTCACCGGATCGGCGGCGCGGCACTACGAACTCGGCCCGATCGGCCTGGCCCTGGTCAAGCGCACCGTGCCGGTCGAGGCGACGTTGCTGGCCGGGGGCGTCGCCGCCGCGCAGGAGGCGGTCGTGCCGCCCGACGCCGGCGGGAACGTGCAGGTCACGCTGCGCCGGCGGAACCTGATCTGAGCTTTCCCGACCGAAAGGGGTCACGTCGTGCTGCGCAGGGTCCTGCTCGCGGCCTCAGCCAGTCCCCGGCTGCGCCAGCTCATCACGACCGCGCCGGCCACGCGCGCCATCGTCGATTCCTACGTGGCCGGGGAAACCGCGCAGGACGCCGTGCGGGTGACCCGTAAGCTGCGCGCCGCGGGCCTGCTGGTCACCCTGGACTACCTGGGTGAGGACACCAAGGACCAGGCGCAGGCCACCGCCGTCACCGACGAGTACGTGCAGCTGCTCGGCAAGCTCGGCGCGGAAGGACTGACCCACGGCGGGGCGGCCGAGGTCTCGGTCAAGCCGACCGCGGTCGGGCTGTTCGTCGGGGCGAACCTCGCGGCGGCCAACATCGCGCGGATCTGCGCCGCCGCGGCGGAGGCCGGGACTACCGTCACGCTCGACGCCGAGGAGTTCGCGACCATCGAGCCGACCCTGCAGATCGCCGCGAAGCTGCGGGCCGGGCACCCCGATCTCGGCTGCGTGGTCCAGGCCAGCCTGCGGCGCGCCGAGGCGGACTGCCGCGCGCTGGCCGCGCATGGCGTGCGGGTCAGGCTGTGCAAGGGCGCCTACAGCGAGCCGGACACCGTCGCCTTCACCTCACGCCGGGACGTGGACCTGTCCTACGGACGCTGCCTGCGGGCGCTGATGAACGGCACGGGGTATCCCATGCTCGCCACCCACGACCCGCGGCTGATCCAGATCACCGGGTCGCTGGCCATGCTCACCGGGCGCGCGCCGGGCAGCTTCGAGTACCAGATGCTGTACGGGATCCGCCCGGCCGAGCAGCGGCGGCTGGCCAACACCGGGGCGCAGCTGCGGGTGTACGTCCCCTACGGCGGCGACTGGTACGCCTACCTGGTCCGCAGGCTGGCCGAACGGCCGGGTAACCTCGCCTTCTTCCTGCGCTCACTTCGGTCGAAGGGGTAGGAGACCATGAGCGAGCGGAGGGGCGCGGCGCCGCCTGGACTGAGGAGCGAAGCGACGAGGGAAGGCGGCGCCTGAAGGCGCCCCGGAGGCGAGCGGGAGACACAGCATGATCGCGATTCTCGGCACCGGCAAGATGGGCGAGGCGCTGCTGTCCGGCCTGCTGCGCGCCGGGCGGCCGCCGGGCGCCGTCGTCGCCGCGGTCCGGCGCGAGGACCGGGGCGCCGAGCTTAGCGAGCGGTACGGGATCCAGGTGACCGACGCCGCGTCGGCCGCCAAGCTGGCCGGCACCCTGGTCCTGGCGGTCAAGCCGCAGGACATGGGCAAGCTGCTGGCCGAGATCGCGCCCGCGGTGCCGCCGGACCGGCTGGTGGTCTCGGTGGCGGCCGGGATCACCACGGCGTTCATCGAGCGGCGGCTGGACGGGGAGGTGCCGGTCGTCCGGGTCATGTCGAACACCCCGGTCCTGGTGGACGAGGCGATGAGCGTGATCTCGGCCGGGTCCTACGCGGGCGAGGAGCACCTGTGCCGGACCGAGGAGCTGCTCCGCCCGGTGGGCAAGGTGCTGCGCATCCCCGAATCGCAGCAGGACGCGGCGACCGCGCTGTCCGGCAGCGGCCCCGCGTACGTCTACTACCTGGTCGAGTCGATGGTCGACGCGGCCATCCTGCTCGGCATGGCGCGCGGCACCGCGCTGGAGATGGTCACCCAGGCGGTCTACGGCGCGGCCACCATGCTGCGCGAATCGGGCGAGCATCCGGTCATCCTGCGCGAGGCCGTCACCTCGCCCGGCGGCACCACGATCTCCGCGATCCGGGAACTCGAACGGCACGGGGTGCGAGCCGCGTTCCTGGCCGCCATCGAGGCGGCCCGCGACCGCGGCCGGGAACTCGGCGCCGATCCGGGGCCCGCCCGCCCGCCGGGCGCCGACGCCGGGCCGAAGTAGTGGCCGGCCCGCTCACGCTGGCCTGGGATGAGCGCCTGACCGGCTATGACTTCGGGCCCGGTCATCCGCTGGCGCCGGTGCGGGTCGAGCTGACCTTGGCGCTGGCCCGCGAGCTCGGCGTGCTGGCCTTGCCCTCGGTCTCGGTGCTCGACCCGGCCCCGGCGGAGCCGGGGGAACTCGAGCTAGTTCATGACCCCGCCTACATCGACGCGGTGCGCCAGGCCGGCCGCGACGGGACGGGCAACCTGCGGTACGGGCTCGGCACCCCGGACAACCCGGTGTTCGTCGGCATGCACGAAGCCTCGGCGCTGGTCGCGGGCGCGACGCTCGCGGCGGCCCGGGCGGTCTGGCGGGGCGAGGCCCGCCACGCGGTCAACATCGCCGGCGGCCTGCACCACGCGATGCGCCGGTCGGCCAGCGGCTTCTGCGTCTACAACGATCCGGCCATCGCGATCAGCGCGCTGCTGGACGAGGGCGCGCAGCGGATCGCGTACGTGGATCTCGACGTGCACCACGGCGACGGCGTACAGGCGGCGTTCTACCACGACCCCCGGGTCCTGACCATCAGCCTGCACGAGCATCCGGCCACGTTGTTTCCCGGGACCGGGCTGGCGTGGGAGACCGGCAGCGGAGACGGCCGCGGCCACGCGGTCAACATGCCGCTGCCCGCCTTCACCGGCGACGCGGGCTGGCTGCGCGCGTTCGACGCGGTGGTTCCGCCGCTGCTGCGCGCCTTCCGGCCCGAGGTGCTGGTCAGCCAGCACGGCTGCGACAGCCACTGGCTCGATCCGCTGGCCCACCTCGAGCTCAGCATCGACGCGCAGCGACACGCCGCGCTCATGGTGCACGATCTGGCCCACGAGGTCGCCGGCGGCCGGTGGCTGCTCACCGGCGGCGGGGGATACGAGCTGGTCCAGGTCGTGCCGAGATCCTGGACCCATCTGCTAGCAATAGCGGCTGGCGAGCCCGTGGACCCGGCACGCGCCGTGCCGGGCCGCTGGCGGACCTTGGCTGCCGAGCGGACCGGCGAAGAGACGCCTTCGACGATGACAGACGGGCAGTCCGCGGACTATATTCCGGTCGCCGCGGGACTCGATCCCGGTGATCCGGTCGACAACTCGATCATCAGCACATGCCGCGCCACTTTTGGCTGGCACGGTCTGCAGCCGCCGATGTGACGCTGACCCCGAAATGGCCCGGGCCGGACCTGCTGGCAGTTTTTGCCAATACCGGGACTGGCGCGCCCTCAGATCTTAACTGACCGTCGGCAAATGTGCTGCTGACGGCGGGTCTGGCCGCCATTGCGCCGAGTCCGGTCCGGGCCGATTGTCCAAACGGTAACAACAATGAGGCTTTGGACGGGTTGAAGTTTCTTGTACGGGACTTACTCTGGAGACGTACGTGACTGGTGCGCTGAATCCCGTCAAGTGCTCGGCTTCGTGCGGAAGAGGCAACTGGATGGCAAGCGAAACCCCCCTCAGCGACGTTAGATTTCTCACCGTCGCCGAAGTGGCCTTGATCATGCGCGTGTCAAAGATGACCGTGTACCGCTTGGTCCACTCCGGCGAACTGGAAGCGATCCGCGTTGGACGTTCGTTCCGGGTCCCCGAACAGGCAGTCAATCAGTACCTGAGAGCTGCCTTCGTCGGTACCGCGTGAACTAACGGAGGCACCGGGCAGCCGGCCCGGGCCTTGGGGGGGTCTGAGCTAGATCTCAGTGTGCCTGCGGCCATGATCAACCGCACCAGCACGCCGCATCGGGTAAGAACTCAGCCCCAAGACCGTTCGGGGCCGCCGGATAGACAGGACTATGTCCCGCTAGCTCAGCAGGAACGGTAACCTCTTACGTTGGGTGTGTATCCAGCCGCCCTGACCGGGCGAGCGTGTTGGCGTGCCCGTCATCCGCAACGCCGAGAAGGGTGGTCTCATGGGCTCTGTCATCAAGAAGCGCCGCAAGCGCATGGCCAAGAAGAAGCACCGCAAGCTGCTGAAGAAGACGCGTATCCAGCGCCGCAACAAGAAGTAACCGGGTCCCGGCCATGATCGCGGCGCGGCCGGGCAGCGTGCACCAGCAAGGCTGATGTCACTTCCGGCCCTGATCGGGTTCGCGGGCGTGCTCGTCGCGGCCGTGGCCACCGGCCTGCTCGCCGGGCGGGCGGTCCGCCAGCCGAGGCCCGACACCATCCTGTGGACGGCGGCGACCCTGGCCCTGACCGTCGCGCTGGCCGCCCAGAGCATGGGCTTCGCCAGCGGGTTCGGGTCGGCCACGTTCCGGGCGGTCCAGCTGTTCGCGTTGCTGCTGGCGCCGCTGTGGCTGGCCTGGGGCCTGGTCGAGAGGGTCTGGCCGGGCGAGGCGGCCCGGTTCGGTACCCGGCTGGCCTGCGGCGCGCTGACCGTGGTCGGCAGCGTGATCCTGGCCACCGACCCGCTGACCGCCGCGTCGTTCGGGAAGGGCTGGCCGCTGGCGGGCCCGCACTACCAGCTCCCGTCGCACTACGCCCTGGACGTGGTGCAGGCCGTGGCGGTGATCCTGGCCGCGGCGAGCATCGGGCTGGCCGCGGCGCAGGCCAGGACCGAGGGCCCGTGGCCCGGCGCGCTGCCGGGGACGGCCCTGGTCGGCCTCGCCGTGTTGCTGACCGTCGGGCTGCGCTTCTCGCTGCCCACCGGGTCGGCCTATCCGCTGTTCACCTTGCTGGCCGCCGCCCTGACCTGGTTCGGCGCGACCAGGCTTGAGGCCCAGCTGGGCCGGCCCGGTCCGGGCCGGCCGTAGCCGCACAGCCGGGCCGGAACGGCCGGGACGTGACCGCACCACCGGCCGTAACCGGACGGCCGGCCGCGACCAGAGGGGAAGTGATCGCATGGCCGGCCGCGACGAGATGGGACGTGACCGGGCAGGCCGGGAGCGGGCCAGCCGGGACGCGGGGGTCAACCTGCCGGACGGCTATGACCGCCGCGAGGCCCCGTACCCGCCGGACGGCTACGACCGCCGCGAGGCCCCGTACCCGCCGGACGGCTACGACCGCCGCGAGGCCCCGTACCCGCCGGACGGCCACGACCGCCGCGAGGCCCCGTACCCGCCGAACGGCCACCGCGGGCCGCGTGCCCCCGGTGATGTTCGCCCGCCCGGTGACCTCCGCGCCTCGGGCGAGCCGGGCCGGTGGACCGATCCCGGCCGGCGGCCGCCGGGCGCCCGTACGGCCGCCGCAGCCACCGCGGCGGCCGCGACGCTCGGTGCGGCCGAGGCTGAATTCGCCCCGCCGGCCAGGCCGGAGCTCCCGGCGGCCCCGCCGTACGGGCGGATCCTGATCTTCACCCTGCTTGATGACCGCGCCGCCGATTTCGACCGGCTCGCGGAGCAAGCGGCCGAGGAGGTCAGGACCAGGGAGCCGGACACCCTGGTGTACGTCATCCACCTCGTGCCGAACGCGCCCATGCAGCGCATCTTCTACGAGATTTACCGGGACCGGGCCGCATTCGACCGCCACGAGAACCAGCCCTACATGCAGCGTTTCGTGGCGGACCGCAGGGCGTGCGTGCTGGCCACCAACGTCATCGAACTGCGGGTGAAATACGCCAAGGTCGCCCCGCTGCCCAGTTCGCCGCCGGCCGGACCGCCCGCCGCCGCGGCCGCGCCGCCGATCCCGCTCCCGCCGGGCCAGCCGCTGCCGGGCCCGATGGCGCCAGGCCCGGCCGCGCCGGGTCCGATGGCGCCGGGTCAGCCGCATACCGTCCCCCGGCCCCAGAGCCTCGAGCCGCTGCCGCCGCGGCCGGACCGGCGGCAGCCGTCGGGCGACCGCCGTTACGGCGGGATCTGACGTGGCACCCCGGACGCCCGATGTGAGCGGGATCTGACGTGCCGCCCCGGACGCCCGGTGTGAACCGCATCACGCTGCTCGGCCGGCCGGGCTGTCATCTGTGCGACGACGCGCGGGCGGTGATCGAGCGGGTGGCCGGCGAGCTGGGCGTCGGCTGGGAGGAGCGCGACATCACCGCCTCGCCGCAGGACCTGCGGGAGTACTGGGACAAGATCCCGGTGACGCTGGTCGACGGCGTGCAGATCGACTTCTGGCGGGTGAGCGAGGCCCGGCTGCGAGCGGCCCTCGGCGGGCGGCCTTGACCAGCCCCGGCCCAGGGGAGATACGGCCCGGGCGGCGGCTTTGTGAATCGATGCACAAAGGCGTACGGTGGATTGACGTCGGCTGACGCAGGCGCTACATGCCCCGCCAGTACCGGGAGCCCCAACCCCAGGAGCTCAACCCCAGGAGCGCTGCCGCGATGCACAGTAACGTTATGCCGCCGGAGATCAGCGGCCCGTCGGGCGGGATACCTGAAGCCACGGTGGCCCGGCTGCCGGTGTACCTGCGGGCGCTGTACGGCCTGGCCGAGCGCGGCATCAGCACGGTGGCCAGCGAGGAGCTCGCCGCGGCGGCGGGCGTCAACTCGGCCAAGCTCCGCAAGGACCTGTCCCATCTCGGCTCCTACGGGATCCGCGGGGTCGGCTACGACGTCGACTACCTCGTCTACCAGGTGTCCCGGACCCTGGGCCTGACCCAGGACTGGCCGGTGGTCATCGTCGGAGCGGGCAACCTCGGCCGGGCCCTGGCCAATTACGGCGGGTTCGTCTCCCGAGGCTTCACGATTGCCGCCATGCTCGACTCCGATCCGGCTATCGTGGGCAGCAGGATCGCGAGGCTGACCGTCCGCCACGTCGACGAGCTGGAAGCCCTGGTGGCCCGGCACAAGGTCGCGATCGGCGTGATCGCCGCCCCGGCCGGGTCGGCGCAGGTCGTCTGCGACCGGCTGGTCGCGGCGGGCGTGACCAGCATCCTCAATTTCGCTCCGCTCGTGCTGAACGTGCCAGAGGGAGTAGACGTGCGGAAGGTCGACCTGTCGATCGAGCTGCAGATTCTCGCCTTCCACGCCCAGCGCCGGTCGGCTTCGCGGCCCGAGGCCGAGCCCGGCGGCGGGCGTCCCGGGGCGGTCAACGGGAGACACCCGGCCGGCCCGGGGACGCCGGTGACCTCCGGACTCGCGGCGCAGGCCTAGGCGGTGACCGGGTGAGCGTGCTGGTGGTCGGCCTCAGCCACAAGAGCGCGCCGGTCGCCATCCTGGAGCAGGCCGTGGTGAGCGGGGACACCCTCACCAAGCTGCTCCGCGACGTGGCGCTCGCCGACTCGGTGGCCGAGACCTTCGTCGTCTCCACCTGCAACCGGGTCGAGGTCTACGCCGACGTGGACCGGTTCCACGCGGGCGTGACCGCCATCTGCGAGCTGCTCGCGCGGCACTGCGGCGTGCAGGCCAGGGACCTCACCGCGCACCTGTACGTGCACTACGAGGACCGGGCGGTCGCCCACCTGCTCGCCGTGGCCTGCGGGCTGGACTCGGTGGTGGTCGGCGAGGGCCAGATCCTCGGCCAGGTGCGCTCGGCGCTCAAGCTCGCCGAAGAGCACGGCACCGTCGGGCGCGTGCTGGGCGAGCTCGGCCGGCTCGCGCTGCGGGCGGGCAAGCGGACCCGGACCGAGACCGGCATCGACCGGGCCGGCCAGAGCCTGGTCAGCGTGGCCATCGAGCTCGCCGCCGCCCGCCTGGGCGCCACCGCCGGGGCCCCGGGCCTGGCCGGGCGGGATGTGCTCGTGGTCGGGGCCGGCGCGATGAGCACGCTCGCGGCCGCCACGGCCGGCAAGAGCGGCGCGGCGAGCATCGCGGTGGTGAACCGGACCCGCCGCCACGCGGAGCGCCTGGCCGCGAAGGTGAACGCTCACGTGGTCGCGCTCGCCGACCTCGGCCCCGCCCTGGTCGCCGCGGACCTGGTCATTTCCTGCACCGGCGCGGCCGGCCACGTCATCACCCGGGACCTGCTCGGCGCCGCGCTGGCCGCGCGGCCGCGCCCGGCCGCCCAGGGCCCGCTGGTCGTCCTCGACCTGGCCATGCCGCGCGACGTGGAACCGGCGGTGGCCGGCCTGCCCGGCGTGGCGGTGATCGGCATGGACCGGCTCAGCGAGCACGGGACCGAGGCCGGGGCCGACGACGTGGCCGCGGTCCGGGCCATCTGCGAGGCCGAGCTGGCCGCCTACCAGTCCGCGGTCGACGCGGCCCGGGTGGCGCCGACCGTGGTCGCGCTGCGGGCCAAGGCGGCTACCGTGGTCGACACCGAGCTGGCCCGGCTGGCCAGCGGCTGAGCTCGGACGGCCTCAGCGCCCGGGCGCTGGATGAAATAGCCCAGACCATGCGCCGAGTGGTAGACAAGCTATTGCACGCGCCGACGGTCCGGGTCAAGGAACTCGCGGGCTCGCCGGGGGGCGAGGAGTACGCCGCGGCGCTGCGGGTTCTGTTTGACCTAGACCCGCGCGCGGTCGAGGCCGTGACCCGCGCCGCTGCGGAGCAGGAGGACACGGTGAGCGGAGGATGACCGGGCGGACGCTGCGCCTCGGCAGCCGCAAGAGCCCGATGGCCATCGCGCAGTCCGAGCTGGTGGCGGGCATGATCACGGAGCGGGCCGGCCGCCGGGTGGAGATCGTCGGCGTGACGACGCTGGGCGACGTCAGCCGGGCCCAGCTCACCCAGATCGGCGGGACCGGCGTCTTCGTCAGCGCGCTGCGCGAGGCCCTGCTCAGCGGCGAGGTGGACCTGGCCGTGCACTCGCTGAAGGACCTGCCCGCTGGCGCCGCACCGGGCATCACGCTGGCCGCGGTGCCGCCCCGGGACGACCCGCGGGACGCGCTGGTGGCCCGGGACGGCGCCAAGCTCGCCGACCTGCCCGCCGGGGCCCGGATCGGGACCGGCTCGCCGCGGCGTGCCGCCCAGCTGCGAGCGCTGCGCGGCGACCTGCGATGCGAGCCGATCCGCGGGAACGCCGGCACCAGGCTGCGCCAGGTGACCGACGGCGAGCTCGACGGGGTGGTGCTCGCCTGCGCCGGGCTGGCCCGGATCGGCTGCACCGGCGCCATCACCCAGGTCTTCGAGCTCGACGAGATGCTGCCCGCCCCCGGCCAGGGCGCGCTGGCCGTCGAGTGCCGGGCCGACGACCCCGAACTGGCCACGCTGCTCGCGGCGGTCAGCGACGAGCCCAGCATGGCCGCCGCGATCGCCGAACGCAGCCTGCTCGAGGCCCTCGCGGCCGGCTGCAGCGCGCCGGTCGGCGGATACGCGGCGGGCACCGGGCAGTTGCTGATGCGGGCCGCGGTGCTGAGCCCGGACGGCACCCGCGCGCTGCGCGCGCAGGGCAGCGCGCCCGCGGCCGACGCGCGCCGCCTCGGCCGGGACCTCGCGGCGGAACTGCTGCGCCGCGGAGCCTCCGATTTCATCGGCAGTCCGATCGACCCGACAAGCAGCGGGAATGATGCGTAGTGAGCGCTAGTCACAATCCGGCCCAGCAGGGCACAGCAGGAGCGGCGGAGCAGCCGCCCGCGGGCTGGGTCGCCCTGGCCGGCGTCGGCCCGGGCGACGAGGGGCTGCTGACCATCCGCGCGGCCGAGCTGATCGGCCAGGCCGGCCTGGCCGTCGCGCCCGCGGACCTGGCCCCCATCGCCCGGCGCTACCTGAGCCCGGACGCTGAGCTGGCCGAGGCCGCCGACGGGCCGGCGAACGCCCGGCTGCTGGTGCGGGCCGCGCAGGACGGGCAGCTCGCGGTCCGGCTGTTCCGCGGCGATCCGCTGCTCCACGGTGCGGCCGCCGAAGCGGCGGCGTGCGCCCAGGCCGGGGTCAGGTTCGAGATCGTCCCGGGCGTGCCGCTGGCCACCGCGGTGCCCGCCTACGCGGGCATTCCGCTGGCCGGCGACCCCGCCAGCGAGCTGCGGGTGATCCAGGCCGCGGAGGTCAGCCGGGTGGCCTACAGCCCGGCCACGCTCGTCGTGCTGGGCGCCGACGCGGGCCCGGCCGAGCTGGGCAAGATGCTGGTCGCGGCGGGCTGGCCGGAAGCCACGCCGTTCGCCATCACCTGGGACGGCACGACCAGCGCGCAGCAGACCGTGGTCTCCACCCTGGGCCGGATCGGGCCCGACCTCAAGGCGGCCGGGGTGTCCCTGGCCAACACCAGGGGCCCGGCCATCGCCGTGGTCGGGGAGGCAGTGGCGGCGCGCAGCACGCTGTCCTGGTTCGAGACCAAGCCGCTGTTCGGCTGGCGGGTGCTGGTGCCCCGGACCAAGGAGCAGGCCGCCGTGGTCTCGCAGCGGCTGCGCGAGTACGGCGCCGTGCCCGAGGAGGTGCCGACCATCGCGGTGGAGCCGCCGCGGACGCCGCAGCAGATGGAGCGCGCGGTCAAGGGGCTGGTCACCGGGCGGTACCAGTGGGTCGCCTTCACCTCGGTGAACGCGGTGCGCGCGGTCCGCGAGCGGTTCGAGGAGTACGGCCTGGACGCCCGCGCGTTCGCCGGGGTCAAGGTCGCCGCGGTGGGCGAGCAGACCTCGGCCGCGCTGCTCGACTTCGGCATCCGGCCCGACCTGGCCCCGGAGGAGGACCAGTCGGCCGAGGGCCTGGCCGCGGTCTGGCCGCCGTACGACGACGTGCTCGACCCGATCAACCGGGTGCTGCTGCCCCGGGCCGACATCGCCACCGAGACGCTGCTGGCCCGGCTGATCGACCTGGGCTGGGAGGCCGAGGACGTCACCGCGTACCGGACGGTGCGCGCCGCCCCGCCGCCCGCGCCGGTCCGCGAGGCGATCAAGGGCGGCGGCTTCGACGCGGTGCTGTTCACCTCGTCCTCGACGGTCCGGAACCTGGTCGGCATCGCGGGCAAGCCGCACGCGGTCACGGTCATCGGGGTCATCGGGCCGCAGACGGCCAAGACGGCCGCCGAGTTCGGGCTGCGGGTGGACGTCACCGCGCCCAAGCCGTCGATGACCGCCCTGGTCGACGCGATGGCCGAGTACGGCGCGGCCCTGCGCGCCGCGGCCGAGGAGGCGGGGGAACCGGTCCGGCGGCCGAGCGAGCGCCGCCGCGGCGCCCGGCGCCGGAGCCTTAGATGAGCACCGGATTCCCCGTCGTGCGGCCCCGGCGGCTGCGCCGGACGCCCGCCCTGCGGGCCCTGGTGGCCGAGACCGCGCTGCGCCCGCGCGACCTGGTCCTGCCCGTGTTCATCAAGGAGGGCCTGGCCGAGCCGCAGCCGATCGGCTCGATGCCCGGCGTGGTCCAGCACACCCGGGACAGCCTGCGCAAGGCGGCCGCGGAGGCGGCGGGCGCGGGCGTGGGCGGGCTGATCGTGTTCGGCGTGCCCGCGGCCAAGGACGGCCGCGGCTCGGCGGCCGACGACCCGGCCGGCATCTCCCAGCTGGCCCTGGCCGACCTGCGCGCCGAGGTCGGCGACGAGTGCGTGATCATGGCCGACCTGTGCCTGTGCGAGTACACCGACCACGGGCACTGCGGGCTGCTCACCCCGGACGGTGACGTGGCCAACGACGCCACCCTGGACCGCTACGCCGCCGTCGCGGTGGCCCAGGCCGACGCGGGCGCCGACCTGGTCGCGCCGAGCGGGATGATGGACGGCCAGGTGGCGGCGATCAGGGTCGCGCTGGACGGCGCCGGGCACGGCGACGTGGGCATCTGCGCCTATTCGGCCAAGTACGCGTCCGCCTTCTACGGGCCGTTCCGCGAGGCCGCCGAGGGCGCGCCGAAGTTCGGCGACCGGGCCAGCCACCAGCAGGATCCGGCCAACGCGCTCGAGGCGCTGCGCGAGGTGGCGCTGGACCTCGACGAGGGCGCCGACCTGGTGATGGTCAAGCCGGCCCTGGCCTACCTGGACATCATCCGGCGGGTCGCGGAGATCGCGCCGGTGCCGGTCGCGGCCTACCAGGTCAGCGGGGAGTTCGCGATGGTCGAGGCGGCGGCGGCCAACGGCTGGCTGGACCGGGACCGGGTGATCATGGAGACCCTCACCGCGATCCGCCGCGCGGGGGCCGGGATCATCCTCACCTACTGGGCGACCGAGGTGGCCCGCCGGCTGGCCGGCTGACCTGTGAGTGTTATTCAGAACCGGTCCGCGAGTACGGGCTTGTCCCGTGCGAGCGGGCAGGTGCCCGTAAGGTACGGCGAGAACCACAGCGCATCTCTGAATAACACGAACTCCTTCAGTGGCACTGTGTTTAAAACGTGACCGTATCGGGCAGACCAAGTCGTTCATTTATACCGAACGGACCGTGGTTCATGCCCTACGATAGGTAACCAACGTAAACCGGGGAAATGGCAGGGTCTATGGTCGACGTGGTACGGCGCCGCAGCGAACGGGGCCGCGGCCGGGCGGCGGAACGTCATCAGCCGCTCGGGATCGTGGCGGCGCACTACGCGTCCATGGGCTGGCCGGTGTGCCTGGGCGCCCATCCCTACCGCGCCACCCGCGGGTCGATCGAGCCGGGCCGCGCCTGCTCGTGTGACCGGGTGGGCTGCCCGGCGCCCGGCGCGCACCCGGTATCCCCCGCCTGGCAGACGCAGGCCACGGTGGACACCAACGTGATCGCAAGCTGGTGGGAAGCCCGGCCGGAGGCGAACGTCATACTCGTCACCGGCCGGGTTTTTGATGTGCTGGACGTGCCGGCCGCGGCCGGCACGGCCGCGCTGGCCCGGATGGAGGCGGTCGGCATCGCGGTCGGCCCGGTGTCCGGCCTCGGCCAGGACCGGATGCTGTTCTACGTGGTGACCAGGGGCTCCCCGGCCGACGAAGACGAGTGGTGGTCGTCCGGGCTGGACTGCGAGCCGGAAAACTTCAGCCCGGGCCTGCGCTGGCACTGCCGCGACAGCTACGTGCTCGCCCCGCCGTCGGTCTGCGCCGCGGGCCTGTCCGCGCGCTGGCTTCGCTCGCCGCGGGAGCATCCGCTGCCCGACGCGCTGCGGCTGCTCGAGTACCTGGTCGACGCCTGCGAGGCCTGATCGTGGCCGGCTCTGCTGATCCGGGGGGACGACCCCCCTGGACCCCCCGCAGGAGCGAGAAGCTGTTCGCCCGTGCGCGCGAGGTGACCCCGGGCGGGGTGAACTCCCCGGTCCGCGCGTTCGGCGCGGTCGGCGGCGTGCCCCGGTTCATGGTCCGCGGGTCGGGGCCCTACCTGACCGACGTGGACGGGCGCGAGTACGTCGACCTGGTGTGCTCCTGGGGACCGATGATCCTCGGGCACGCGCACCCGTCGGTCATCTCCGCCGTCTCCGCGGCCCTGGCCGACGGCACCTCGTTCGGGGCCGTCACGCCGGGCGAGGTCGAGCTGGCCGAGGAGATCGTGGCCCGGACCCCGGTGGAGCAGGTCCGCCTGGTCAACTCCGGGACCGAGGCCACCATGTCCGCGGTCCGGCTGGCCCGCGGATTCACCGGGCGCTCGGTGGTGGTCAAGTTCGCCGGGTGCTACCACGGGCACGTGGACGCGCTGCTGGCCGCGGCGGGCTCCGGGGTGGCCACGTTCGGGCTGCCCGACTCGCCCGGCGTCACCGGCGCGGCGGCCGCCGACACCATCGTGCTGCCCTACAACGACGCCAGCGCGGTGTCGGCGGTGTTCGCCGCGCGCAAAGAGGAAATCGCGTGCGTGATCACCGAGGCCTGCCCGGCGAACATGGGGGTGGTGCCGCCCGCGCCCGGGTTCAACGCCCTGCTCGCCTCGCTGTGCCGGTCGGCCGGGGCCGTGCTGATCATGGATGAGGTGCTGACCGGGTTCCGGGTGTCACCGTCCGGCTGGTACGGGCTCGACGGCGTGCCCGGCGACCTGGTCACGTTCGGCAAGGTGATGGGCGGCGGCCTGCCGGCCGCGGCGTTCGGCGGCGGGGCCCGAATAATGTCTCACCTCGCGCCGGCCGGCCCGGTCTACCAGGCGGGCACGCTGTCCGGTAACCCGCTCGCGGTCGCGGCCGGGCTGGCCACCCTGCGCGCCTGCACCCCGGACGTGTACGCCCGGGTCGACGCCTCCGCCGCCGCGGTGGCCGAGCTGGCCGCCTCGGCGCTGACCGCCGCCGGCGTCCCGTTCTGGCTGTCCGCGGCGGGCAGCCTGTTCTCGGTGTTCCTCGGCCGCACCGAGCCGGTGCGGTCCTTCGCCGACGCCAAGGCCCAGTCGCCCGCCGCGTACGCCGCGTTCTTCCACGCCATGCTCGACGGCGGCGTCTACCTGCCGCCGTCCCCCTACGAGGCCTGGTTCCTGTCCGCGGCCCACGACGAAGCCGCCTTGTCCCGCATCGCGGCCGCGCTCCCCGCGGCCGCCCGGGCCGCGGCGGCCGCCCTGGCCGGCCGCCCCGTTAAAAGCCTGAGCACTGGGTAAGCTGACCGGGCTATGTCCGACACGACCGTCGTCCACCTGCTCAGGCACGGTGAGGTGGACAACCCCCGCGGCATCATGTACGGGCGCCTGCCCGGCTACCACCTGTCCGCGAACGGGCGCCTGATGGCGGAGGCCGCCGCCGGCTACTTCGCCGAACGCGCCGTGGTGGCCCTGTACAGCTCCCCGCTCGAGCGCGCCCAGGAAACCGCGCGCCCGGTCGCCGAACGGCTCGGCCTGCCGATCGTGACCGACGACCGGCTGATCGAGTCGTGGAACCACTTCGAGGGCCTGAAGTTCGCCGTGGGCGACGGGGCGCTGCGCCAGCCCGCCCACTGGCGGCGCCTGGTCAACCCGTTCCGGCCGTCCTGGGGCGAACCGTATCGCGACGTCGCGGCCCGGATGCTGGCCGCGATGGAAACCGCGCGGGAAGCGGCCGCGGGCCGCGAGGCGGTGTGCGTGACCCACCAGTTGCCGATCTGGGTGGCCCGGCGCGCGGCCGAAGGCCGGCGGCTGTGGCACAACCCGGCCATGCGGGAGTGCGCGCTCGGCAGCGTGACCAGCTTCACCTACTCCGGTGACCGCCTGGCGGGCGTGGCCTACACCGTGCCGGCCCGGCGTCAGGTGACCCAGGACGATGCGGCACAATAGGGCAGTACTACCCCCTGTAGGAGATCGCCCGTGTTGAAGTCCCGGCGCCGCCTGATCGCCTTGGCGGCGACCGTCTGCGCCGGGGCGGCGTTGGCCGTGGTGCTGCTCACCGGGTGGGCCAGCGGCGGGAACAGCGGGGTGACCGACGTCGCGGGCAGCACCAGCGCCGTGCTCTACTCGGCCGGGCACCGTCCCATGGCACCGGATTTCACCGCCACCACGCTGACCGGCGCACCGCTGGATTTCTCCTCCTACCGCGGCCAGGTCGTGGTGCTCAACTTCTGGGGGTCGTGGTGCGCGCCGTGCCGCGAGGAGGCCCCGGTCCTGGCCGTGACCGCCCAGCAGTACCGGCCGGACGGCGTGGCCTTCCTCGGCGTGGACGTGCGCGACAACACGGCCAGCGCGCTGGCCTTCACCCGCGACTTCGGCATCACCTACCCGAGCGTCAATGATTCGGGGTCGGTGATCACGCTCGATTTCACGGGTGTGGTACCGATCGCCGGGACCCCCACTACGCTGGTGATCGACCGGACCGGGCACATCGCGGGAGCGGTGTTCGGCACGGTGACCCACCAGGAACTGACCGACATCCTGGCCCAGGTCACCGGGAAGACGGCGGGGACGGTGGCGGGCTGATGACCGATGTGCGGGCGCCGGAGGCGGACCCGTTCGAGTCGGCGGCCGAGCCGGACGAGCGCGGGACCCGGAACCGGGACCCCGCGAGCGGCACGTTCGGGCTCGCGGACTGGCTCAAGTGGGGCTGGCGGCAGCTCACCTCGATGCGGATCGCGCTGGTCCTGCTCTTCCTGCTCGCCCTGGGCAGCGTGCCGGGATCCATGCTGCCGCAGGAGGGCACGGACCCGGCCGGCGTGCAGCAGTACTACACATCGCACCCGGCACTCGCGCCGCTGCTGAACCACCTCGGGCTGTTCAACGTCTTCGCCGCGCCCTGGTTCGCCGCCATCTACCTGCTGCTGTTCGCCTCCCTGGTGGGCTGCGTGGTACCCCGGACGTTCCGGCTGGCCGGCTCGGCCCGGACGCTCCCGCCGCGGGCGCCACGCCACCTGACCCGGCTGCCGCGATCGGCCGAGTACCCCGCCGCGCTGGCCCCGGCCCAGGCCGTGGAGGTGGCCGCCGCCGTCCTGGCCGGCCACGGCTTCCGGCTGCGCAGGCCCGCCGATGACGGCGAGCACTGGGTGTCGGCCGAGAAGGGCTACCTGCGCGAGGCGGGCAACCTGCTGTTCCACCTGGCGCTGCTCGGGGTGCTGGTCTCGGTCGCGCTGGGCGGGCTGTTCGGCTACAAGGCCGACCGGCTGCTGGTGCAGGGGACCACGTTCGCCGACACCCAGAGCGCGCTGGACGAGTTCTACCCCGGCCGGCTCGTCACCGCCGCCGACCTCGGCCCGTTCACGATCACGCTGAACCGGTTCGACGCCAGCTACATCACCTCCGGCGCCCAGCGCGGCCAGCCGGTCTCGTTCGACGCGCGGATCAGCTACACCGCGCACCCCGGCGGGCCGGCGCTCACCGACAACCTGGCGGTCAACCGCCCGCTGTCGGTCGACGGGGCCAAGGTGTACCTGATCGGGCACGGGTACGCCCCGGTGTTCAAGGTGACCGATGCGCGCGGCCAGGTGGTCTATGACCAGGCCACGCCGTTCATCTCGAGCGGCACGGGCAACTTCCTGTCCCAGGGCGTGGTGAAGGTGTCCGGCGCGCAGCCCGAGCAGCTCGGCTTCACCGGCGTCTTCGTGCCGACCGCCGTCGAGGTCGGCGGCGTCCTGGAGTCGGCGTTCCCGGCCGCCGACAACCCGGTGGTGAGCCTGATCGCCTACGCCGGGAACCTCGGCCTGAACGACGGCATCCCGCAGTCGGTGTACCAGATGGACACGGCCGGGATGCAGCGGCTGACCTCCGCTCCGCAGCTGCTGCTGCCGGGCCAGTCGCTGAAGCTGCCGGACGGCCAGGGCACGATCGCGTTCACCGGATACGTCCCGTGGGTGAGCCTGGCCATCACCCACGACCCCGGCCAGCTGCCCGCCCTGATCTGTGCCATCGCCGCCCTGGGCGGCCTGCTGCTCTCGTTCATGGTGCGGCGCAGGCGAGTCTTCGTCCGGGCCCGCGCGAGCGGCCCGGCCAATGGAGTGCCCAATGGAGCGCAGAGTACGGTGCAGATAGGCGGCCTGGCCCGGACCGACGCCAGCGGCGGTTTCGAGGCCGAGTTCGCATCGCTGGCCGCCGAGCTGAGATCGGCGCACGATCAAGCGGCGGCCAACCGTCAACCCGAGGGAGAGTGAGGGGCATGCCGGTCAACCTTGCCCTAGGTCACGTCAGCAACGACTTCCTGATCGCGGCGCTGGTCATCTACTCCCTCTCGGTGGTCGCGTTCGCCGGCGACTTCGCCTTCGGACGGCCCCGGCGAGCCGCCTCGGCGGCTCGCGGGCAGCAGGCCCAGGAGCGGGCGGCCGCCCTGGCCACCGTGGGCGCGGCCGGCGCGGCCTCAGCCGGCGCGGTCCCAGCCAGCCCAGCCTCAGCCGCCCCGGCGTCCGCCGGGGCGGACCGGCCCGGCGGTCCGGCCGCGGGCGGTCCGGCCGCCGTCCCGGACTCGATGCCCGAGGTGGAGCTGCCCCCGCTGCGCGCGATCGGCCAGGCCGGCCGCTGGGTGCAGGCGGCCCTGGCGCTCAGCGCGGTCGGCGTCGCCGCGCACATCGTCGCCGTGGTGACCAGGGGACTGGCCGTGCACCGCGCGCCCTGGGGCAACATGTACGAGTTCGTCACGGCGCTGACCTGCGTCGCCGCCATCTTCTTCCTGTTCGTCATGATCCGGTACCGGGCCTGGGCGCTCGGCGTGTTCGTGATGGGCGCCGTGGTGGTGGCCCTGGGGCTGGCCGAGACGCTGATCTACACCGCCGCCGGGCAGCTGGTTCCCGCCCTGCAGTCCTACTGGCTGGATATCCACGTCACCGCGATGACGCTGGCCACCGGCATCTTCTTCGTCGCGGCCGTGCTGGGCGTGGTCTACCTGGCGGCCGACCGGTACGCCAAGCGGGTCGCGGCCGGCCGGGCCGAGCCCGGCAACGGGATCATGCGCCGGCTGCCCAGCATCGAGCAGATCGACCGGCTCACCTACCGGACCGTCATGTTCGGGTTCCCGGTCTGGACCTTCGGCGTCATCGCGGGCGCGATCTGGGCCGATCAGGCCTGGGGCCGGTACTGGGGCTGGGACCCGGTGGAGACCTGGGCCTTCATCACCTGGGTGCTCTACGCCGCGTTCCTGCACGCGCGGGCCACGGCCGGCTGGCGCGGGCGGCGGGCGCACTACATCCAGCTGCTCGGCTTCACCAGCTTGATGTTCAACATCCTGGTCGTGCAGGTCTTCATCGCCGGCCTGCACTCCTACGCGGGAGTAAGCTGACCGGCGGGTTGCGCCGGATGGCCTGATCGAGCGCGCTGAGGAACTCCTGGTCGTCGTCCGGGCCCTTGGGCGCGGCGTACGGGCCGGTGACCTTCCCCCGCCCGGCCGGATGCCGCGCGGCGGCATCGTCCGCCGCGGTCCAGCTCTGGCCCGGGACGTCGTCCCCGTCCCCGGAGCGGTCCGGGTCCCAGCCCGGCGTCGGCCCAGCCCCGGCGGTGTCGCGAGCCGGCCGCCGGACGATCAGCCAGGCGAACGCGCCGCCGATGAAGGTGACCGCGATGAGGGCGACCCAGCCCTGCTTGCGCAGGCCTCGGCACTCGCGGGCCGGAGTCAGGATGGCGTCCGTCAGGCAATAGAGCCAGATGCCCGTCATGAACAGGGCAAACAGGGCACCAGACAGCAACATGACGGAAGCGTAACTGTAGCAATGGAGACGGCGTGCAGTAATGGTTCATTTTTTATACGGCGTACATTGGCCTGGCATTCGGGTGCCGTGGCCCGCGATCTCGACATACGCTGGCCATCAGGGCAACAGAGCAGGAGACGGTACATGCGGCTAAGGCTGTTCGACCGCATCCGCCGGCTCGTCCATCCTCGCCGGGCCAAAGCCGCCGGGACCGTCACGCAGGGGCGGCACCGCCGAGACCAGCGGCATGCGCCGGGATACAGCCCGTCTGCCGGGCCTGGTGAACCGTCCCCGCCGGCGCCGGACCCGCTCATCCGCTCCGCCGCCGCCGCGCCTGATGAGTGGCCCGCTCCGGGCGCCGCCCTGGTTCCCGGCGCGCCGCCCGCGGTTCCCGGCGCGCAGCCCGCGCCGGCCCGCGGGGCGTCCGGCTCGCCCGCGGTCCGGGTCGGCGGGGCCAGGGCCCGGATCCGGGAGGCGCCCGGCGAGCCGGACGCCCGGGCGGTTCCCGGTCCCCCGCCCGACCGGTACCAGACCCGCTCGCCCGCTGAGCTGGCCGCCGCGCCCGATACCAGGACCGAGGCGCTCGCTCGCGCCGCGGCCGGCATCCCGCACCAGGCCGGCGAGGCCGGGCGGCCGTCCGGGCGGGCCGCCCGGGCCGCCGCGCGGATGGGCCTGCCGTTCGCGGCGGCCCACCCCCGGGGACGGCCGCGGACCGCGGACGGCCGCAGAGACTGCGGCTCGCTCGAGGCCATCCTGTGGCGGCAGTGGGACGCGGCCCTGCCTCCCCCGCCCGAGGTCATCGAGGCGGTCGACCGGCTGGCCGAGCTGCCCGAGCGGATCAAGGAACGGCTGGCCGCCGGGCTCGACGCGATCTTCATCGGGCCGGGCGGCGTCCCGGAGCTCGACGAGATGACCGCCCTGCGCGGCGTCCGGCTGCCGTCCGGGCAGGCCTCGTGGGATGCGTGCGCGGGCGCGTACGGTGACCGCAAGATCGTGGTCGGCTCGCAGCCGTCCCCCACCCCGGACGTGATGTGCCACGAGGTCGGGCACGCGCTCGATGACCTCGATAGTCCGCCGGGTAAATGGCAATCTGACTCTGCGGAGTTCCGCATGCTTTACGATCAGTGCCAGCCGCATCTGGCCAGCGATTTCCACCGCCAGCCCGGTGGTCTCGGACGCAAGGAATTCTTCGCGGACGCCTTTGCCGCGATCGCGTCGGGGCAACGGCCGGCCCTGGTGGACATGCTGAGCGGCGACACACGGACCGCGCTACGGGTCATGCTGTATTTCAACCGGCGCTATGGCATCTAGGGTGATCAGGCAATGTTTGTCATAAGACTGCCGAACGGGAATCTCAAGGTCCCGCAGAGCGCGATCGCTCATGACGGCCGGGTCCTCGGCGACGTCTACGTCGAGATCGGGCCGCAGGACGCCGACTATCCCCGGCTGGCCGCGCAGGCGCTGACCCCCGAGGAAGTCGAGCAGCGCCGCAACCGGTGGCGGCAGGACGACGAGGCGCTCCGGCAGGAGTTCCTCGAGTACGCCAGCCGCCACGGCGACGCCGCGTGGCCGGCCGACGACGAGGAATCCTGACCCCGCTAGCGAGCCCGGCGTAGCCGCCGGGACAGCAGCCAGCCGAGCGCGATGAGCACCGCGGCCGCGACGAAAACGATCGCGGCCAGGTGGCGGGGAGTATGCGCCGGAGCCGTCTGTGCCTGGCCGCTGGACCCCTGCCCCGGGCTCGCCGTCGCGGTTGCGGGCCGAGCCCCCGGTGCCGGGGCGGCGAAGGCGACCACGTGTTCGGCGCTGGCCGCAAGCAGGAGACCGTCGCCCACGCTCGGGGTCGGGAAATGGTTGGCCGGCGCGCCGATCGTCACCTGCTGCCGTGTCTGGCCGGTGGCCGGGTCCAGCCCGTACAGGGTGCCGTTCTGCCCCATGGTCCAGACCAGGCCCGCGGCCGCGATGGGCGGGCCGCCGCCCGTCCCGGAGCTCCACAGCAGGTGTAGCGCGGGCGGAGAACTGGTGGCCTGGACCGCGATGATGCCCGACAGGCAGGGCAGGTAGACGGTCATGCCCACCACGGCGGCCCCGCCGTCGATGTCGTCGCCGCAGGCCGATCCCGTGATGGCGTCCCCGCTGGCCCCTAGGGTGGCTTCGGGGTGGCCGATGCCGCCCAGGTGCGCGCCGTTGAGCAGGTAGACGATCCGGGACTTCCCGGCCAGCACCACCTGGCCGTCGGGCAGCAGCACCGGAGCGGTCGACATGTCCAGGTCCTGGGAGTTGTTCGCGGCCCAGGTGCTCGGCGCGAAGAACTGCACCAGTTGCAGGGACGGCGACAGCTCGAGGACCGAATCACTGTCGTCGTAGGCGTGCTGGTCCGAGTAGACCGAGCCGTTACCGGTGCTGACCCAGATGTCGCCGTGGCCGTCGACGACCGGTGCCGCGCCGCCCATCCAGACGGCTCCCTGGCTCTCGCCGGGCGCGGCGTCGACGGTGAAGTACTTCGGCGTCCCGCCTGTTTCCGGCACCGCCGCCACCCGGCCCTGGTAGCTGGCGCAGTCCCCGTAGTTACCGCCGAAGCCGAACACGACCTGGCTGTCGTCCAGGGTCAGCCCCGTGCGCTGCAGCAGCGCTGCGGTATCGGCGCCTGCCGGGTCTACGTCCTGGGTCATCTCGATCCGGCCCGAGGCGGTGGCCAGGCCGACCAGCCGGTGCGCCGGTTTCCCGCCGGCCAGCTCGTCGGCCACCACGAAGATCTCCCCCCGGGCCTGGTCGATCACCGGGGTGCCGGTGATCCCCACCGTCGGGGTGATATCGCCGCAGGGCAGCGACCCGGAGGGCACCGGGTCACCCAGATGCGCGGACCAGGCCACCGCGCCGGTGGCGGCGGACAGCGCGTACACGGTGTCGTTCTCGGTCGCCACGTAGACCCGGCCCGCGTAGACAAGCGGCTCACCATAGATCTGCCCGTCCAAAGCCGGCGAGTTCCACACCGCAGCCGTGGTGTCGACCGCGCTCACCGGCGGTGCCACGCCGTTACCAGCCGGGTCCTCGTGGTACACCGTCCACGAGCCAGCGGCGGGCGAGGGCGGCGGGGAGCCCGCATCGGCTGGTCCGCTTCCGATTGCTCCTGCTCCGCCTAGCAAGGCGGTCATGGCCAGCAGCCCAGTGATTCTGAAGAACCAGGAAGACCGGGCTACCGTGCACGAACGAGGGCGCTCCACTCCGCAGAGGATACTGCCGGACCCGGTCCCTGCTAACCCCTTAAAGCGGCGGGGTGGCCCTGCGGCGCTGGTTCGCTGTCGCCGCGCAGCAAGGCGCGTACCTCCGACTCGCGGAACCTGCGGTGCCCGCCAGGAGTACGGATGCTCGTGATCCGCCCGGAGGCCGCCCAGCGGGTGACGGTCTTCGGGTCAACCCGGAACAGTGCCGCCACCTCTCCCGGCGTGAGCAGACGCTCGTTGTTGCCGTCCACGTTCAGTCCCCTCCGACTGTCTCCCTCGTACCTCAGGTCAGATGATCCCTCTAGTTTGGCGCTGAACGAGTACTTTCGACCTAGATTTCTGGAAATTAGGCCGGTGATTCCGGTCCGCGGTCAGCCGGTGGGTAGCCGAAATGCCACTCCTAGTAAGAGTCGCCTTAGTAAACAGGTATTTCGGCTGAGTTTCGAGCACGCAGAGAGCAGGAAATTACGCAGAGTGGATAACGGAATGGCAGACAATGGCCAGCAGGCCCGGTCGGACCTGGTCAGCCTGGCCGAGATCGAGGAGGCGGCGCGCCTGCTCGCCTCCGTGGCGGTCCGCACACCGCTCGTCCCGGTGCCCCGGCTGCACCGCGACCTCCTGATCAAGCCGGAGTCCCTCCAGCCCACCGGCTCGTTCAAGCTGCGCGGCGCCTATACCGCGATCAGTCTGAGCGGCCGGGCGGCCCGCGAGCACGGGGTCATCGCCCATTCGAGCGGCAATCACGGCCACGCGGTGGCCTACGCCGCAGCCCTGCTCGGCGTGCCCGCGGTGGTGGTGGTGCCGAGCACCGCCCCCAAGGTCAAGACCGACGCGATCGAGTACTACGGTGCCCGGCTGGTGACCGTGGCGCCCACCATGGCGGCCCGGGTCGCCGCCACCGAAGAGCTTGCGGCCAAGCACGGGTACGTGGTGATCCCGCCGTTTGACGACCGGCGGGTGATCGCCGGGCAGGGCACCATCGGCCTGGAGATCGCGGCCGACTGCCCGCAGGTCGATCTGGTCCTGGTGCCGGTCAGCGGGGGCGGGCTGATCTCGGGCATCGCGGCCGCGATCCGGGCCAGCTGCCCGGAGGCCGCGGTGGTCGGCGTGGAACCAGAACTCGCCGCGGACGCCCGCGACTCCCTGCGCCGTGGCGAGCGGGTCGCGTGGCCCGCCGCCGACACCCAGCGCACCATCGCGGACGCGCTGCGGGTCGAGCGCGTCGGCGTCCTGCCGTTCGCGCACCTCCGCGAGCTCGTGACCGACATCGTCACGGTCACCGAGGACGAGCTGCGCACCGACGGTCAGGCTGACTGGCCCGGCAGGCCGGGCTGGTCGCGGAGCCGGGCGGCGCGGCCGCGGTGGCGGCGTGGCTGTTCCATGCCGCGGAACTGCCGACGGCCAGCGCGCCGGTGGCCGTGCTGTCCGGCGGCAACATCGACCCCGCACTGCTGGCGGAGATCCTGACTGAGGAGTGACCGGCGCTAAGCCGCCGGGCAGCTTCTATGCTCCGGGTCAGGACCGGACAGCGGCGGGCGACCGGGTTCCGGGCGAGGCTCGAGGAAGGCGCCCGCGCCGAGGACGACGACTAGGCCGTCCCGTACATCCCGGCTGGGCGCACCACAGCGATGTCCGTCGCGGCGAAGTCGTCACCGGTGCACAGCACGGGGTGCCCGGTCCGGTCGGCGAGGGCGTACGTGAAGCAGTCGCCGAAATTGAGGCCGGCCGGATGCCGCCCCTTGCCGTATCGCCGCCAGCCGCTCATCGCACGGTCGGCCAGGTCCGCATCGACGGGCACGATGTCCACCTTTGCGTCACGAAGGAACCGATCGACAACGTCTTGCCCAGCAGGCCAGAGCCGAGCCTCGATCACGATGCCCAGCTCGACACGTGTGGCGGCCGGCATCAGCCGGACGAGGGCATCCTCGAGGTGGGCCGCAAGTTCTTCGCTACCCGGCTCGCCGAGGATGACCGCTACGGCCGCCGACGTATCGACGATAAGGCTCCTCGGCGTCGGCTCTGTCAACGCGGCAGGCCAGTGTCGTCGTAGCCGATGATCTCCTCCGGTGTCCTGTCATCGGCAACCCGCAGGCCCGCTACCTCGGCCGCCAGCCGCGCCAGCCGCGTTCTCATGCTGGCGGCGTGCCTGGCGTGCTCACGATCGAGCCGTTCCCTGAGCGCGATCTCTACGGCCTCGGTTAGCGTCTCACCCGTCTCGGCAGTCAGCTCCCTGGCAAGCCGGTCCGCCTCGTCGCTCTTGATACTCAATGCCATGGAAGAAGTATAGATTATTTAGCAGACTTCCGCCATAGGGCGTCGCGAAGGCACGTGATTGCCCTTGGTCGAGGACGCGAGGCAGGGGTTCGCGGCCGGGGCGTCCATTCGAGTGGCAATCACGGCCACGCGACTCTCCGGCGGCAATATCGACCTGGGGCTCCTGGCTCGCGTCCTCGCCACGAATTGACCGGGTACTACGTCCATCGGGTCGCTACCTAGGTAGACAATCAAAACTCTACCTAGGTAGGATCTATCGCTGTGGGGCATCGTTCCAGCTTCTCCGCGCAAACCCTGGCCGTCCTGGCCGACTTGTGTGCTACGCCGTCCCGGTGGCGGCACGGTTACGGCCTCGCGAGGGCTACCGGGCTGAAGTCGGGCACGCTGTATCCCATCCTGGTCCGGCTGGCTGACCGCGGTCTGGTCGAGGCCTGCTGGGAGGATGAGCAGCCGGCCTGGCCCCGACGGCACCTGTACCGGGTCACTCCCGAAGGGCTCGCGGTGGCCACGACGGCCCTCGCGCAGGCCCGGCTGGCAGGCGATCAGGTCCAAGCAGGCTCCCGCGTACGAGGCGGCCGCCGAGTCGCGGCCAAGGCGGCGCCATGGACTGGCTGACGACGGTGATCATGACGCTGCTGCGGTACTCAGAGCCGATGCTGCCGGCCGGGCAACGCGCGTGGGCGCGTGCCTTGCGGCTCGAGGCGGACCAGGTCCCGGCAGGCTGGGACCGGCTAGCCTGGCTGGCTGGCGGGGCACGGTTCACCGTGCGGGAGGCCGCGCTGAACCGGCTGGGCTACCCGGCAGCGTTCGCCGCCGTTGTCGTGGGCACGGCGTGGACCGCATGGTCGGGCCCGCCTGGTGACTCAGCCGTCGTGATCAACCGTGTTGACGTGATCACGATCTCGGTGATCCTGGCCGGCCTGCCCTGGATCGTCCGCCGGGCTGGGGGGCCGGTGGCAGGCAGTCGGCAGGCCCGGATGGTCCGCACCGCCGGTTACGCGGCAATTCTGGTCCTGGTCCTGGTCAAGGCGGCGGTAGAACGGGTCGCCGATGCCCTGCCCAATAACCTCGCAGGATCAGCACTTGCTTGGACGGGCGAGATTACCTTCCTGGCCGTGATGGCCGGCTACGCAGCCGTCGTCCTGGGCTGCACGGCCAGACGGTCTCCGGCGATACCGGTGGCGGTCGCGATCGGCACGGCGGCCGGTGCCACCGTTGGCCTCCTGGTCTACGTGTTGGGGCCGCTGGGCTTCCCGCTTCGCTTCACAGGCTGGTGGCCGGCGCACCTGTACGACGCGGCGATGACCCTGGGCGCGCTGCTCGCCCTGGGCGCTCCGGTGGCCGCAGCACGGGTGGCGACCCGGCGGGCCGACGGCTCGATGCCTGCTCGTTCCCGCGTCCGGCAAGGTGCCATGGCCGGGCTTTGCGCCGGGGTGGCCGCTGCGCTGGTGATCGCCGCCCTGTCGACCGCCACGATCGCGCTGCTGCCCTACGACGCCGGGCTGCGGAACTGGTCGGCGGGCCATATCGGCCAGTGGACGCCGATCGTCGGGCAGGTGACGTCGGTGATCGGCACCCGCATTGGCTACGTGGCGGGGAACAGCGCCTTCGCCGCCGGGTATCTCATCGTGCTCCTACTCAGCCCGGTGGCGGGCTGTGCCCTGGGCGCGTGGGCAGGCCGGTCAGGCGGCCGCGCCGATCCTGCTCGCCCGGGGCGGCCGCAAGACGGTCCGGCCGCCCTGAACTCCCCGGCTGGGACATCGCCGTCGTCTCGATACCGGGTGGCCGGCCTGCACCTGCGGTATGGCCAGCCGCTGCTGGATGCCGCCGCCCGCCGGCGGGCTGGCGTCCTGCTGGCCTGCTGCGCGATCCTCGTGGTCGCTCTCGGTCTGCTCTTCGCCCATCAGGCCACGGCTGACGGCCTCGATCATGCCATCGACGCTCCGATCATTACCTGGCTGCACGGCCATCCGGGCCTTGCGGCGTGGCTTGCCTTCCCAGGTTCGCAGCGTCCGGCCGTGGTGCTGAGTGCCGCTATGGTCATCGTCTGCCTCCTCACCGGTCGGCTTAACCGCGCTGTGCTGGCTGCGGCCGCCGTCCCGGCGGCCGTCGCAGTGAACGACGGCTTGTGCAAGCCTCTGTTTCACCGCACCTACCTGGGTGTCCTGTCCTATCCGAGCGGCCATACTGCCACGATGTTCGCGCTGGCCGCGACGCTCGCGGTGCTCCTTGACGTCCCGCTGCGGTCGGCTTCGGCCAGGACGCTCCGGATCGCGATCCTGGCCATCGCCTGCGTGCTGGGGACCGTGGTCGCAGTCGGCGTCATCGGTCTACGGTGGCACTACTTCACCGATACCGTGGCCGGCGCCGCCGTGGGTATCGGAACGGTCTGCGCTCTCGCGCTGGTCCTGGACCTGCCCACTCGGCGGCGTAAAGGGTCCGTCACCGGCGTTTCGGCTGGCGGCTAAGGCTCCCGGGCCCGAATGGTTATGCTGGGATGGTCATGCGAACCACACTTGCCTACACGTCCGCGCGGATCCTGCTGTTCGTCGTCTCGGTCATCCTGCTCTACCTGGTCGGGGCGCGCGGGCTGCTGCTGCTCGCGCTCGCCTGCCTGGTGAGCGGGATCGCCAGCTTCGTGCTGCTGTCCCGGCAGCGGGACGTGATGTCGGGCGCGCTGATGGCCCGGATCAGGACCGGGAAGCAGCGGGCGGGCGGGTTCCGGGCCAGGCTCGAGGAAGGCGCCCGGGCCGAGGACGACGACTAGGCGTTCCGCTACAGCCGGCGGATGGTGGGACCCAGCCGGATGGTCGGCGCGGGCGTCTCCGGACCCGGGATCCCGTTCGGCCCGTCGGCCGCGTCGGCCAGCCATCCCCCGGTGACCAGGAGCTTCAGCACCGTGCCGACGGCCTCGTCGCGGGTCATGGCCGAGGTGTCGAGGACCAGATCGGCGTCCCGTGGCTCCTCGTAGGGGTCGGACACTCCGGTGAAGCCCTTGATCAGTCCCGCGCGGGCTTTGGCGTACAGGCCCTTGCGGTCGCGGGCCTCGCATACCTCCACCGGGGTGGAGACGTAGATGAGCAGGAAGTCGCCGACCTCGGTGACCAGCTTCCTGGCCACCGCGCGCGCCTGCGCGTAGGGCGCGATCGGCGCGCAGATGGCGATGCCCCCGTGCCGTGCGACCTCGGCCGCGACGTACCCGATGCGCGCGATGTTGAGGTCGCGGTCGGCGCGGGAGAAGGTCAGCCCGGCCGACAGGAGCTGCCGGACGCGGTCGCCGTCCAGCAGCGACACGGTCCGGTCCCCGCGCTCGGTGAGCGCCTCGGCCAGCCCGCGGGCGATGGTCGACTTGCCCGAGCCGGACAGGCCGGTGAAGAAGATGGCCAGACCGCGTTCGGCCCGGGGCGGGCGGGCGCGCCGCAGCTCCCGGGCCACGCTCTGCGGCGCGAACCAGCCGGGCACCTCGGCCCCGGAATCCAGCAGCGCACCGAGCTCGGAGTCGGTCAGCTCGCCCTGTTCGGCGCCGGGCTCGATCAGCGCGAGCGGGCGCCAGACCTCCGACCGCGGATCGTAGGCCCACTCACCCGCGCTGATGACCGGGATCGGCGCGCCCGGCAGGGCCAGGGTGCCGTTCTTGGTCCCGCCGGGTGAGTCGACCAGATCCGGGACCTCGGACGCGTCAGCCAGCAGGTGCGTGGCGCCGTACGCGGCGGCCACGACGGCCTGGGCGCGCAGGTCCGCTCCGGGACCGGCCGTCCGGCGGGCCAGCGGCACGGGTATGACCAGCGTGCCCGCCGGGAGGTGCTCCCGGGCCGCGAGCACCGCCCGGACCAGGGCCTCGGGCCGGGTGACGACGTCGGCGCGCCCGGCGACCAGCGGCAGCACGAGCAGGCGCGCGTTCAGCTGGCCGGCGTAATGGCGCAGCTGGCCGATGTGGCGCTTGTTCAGCGGCCGCCAGGTGGCGTAGGCCAGCACGGTCCCGCCGGCGAGCTCACCGCGGACCTCCTCCGGACGCCGCCGCAGCTGCCGGAAGGGCCCGTGCTCCGGCTCGCGCAGCGCCGTGACCGGCCCGGCCAGGCGCACCCGGGCCGCGTCGAGCGGGTCTTCCGGCTCGAACACCGACCGCCGTTCGGCGACCGAGAGCACGGCCAGCGGAGAGCCTTCCGGATCCTGCAGGACCACCTGCCGGGCATCCGCCGGGATCGCGTCGGCGGGCACCTCGAACGTCACCGGCACCGGCCAGGGCGTGCCGTCGATCAGCAGGCCGCGTTCGGCGACCGAGGCCGCGTCGGCCGCCCCCATGAAGCCGCGCAGCGGCGCGAACGCCCCCGAGGTGAGCAGCTCGAGATCTCCCAGCTGCGCCTCGCCGAGCGTGCACGCTGGCCAGTCCGCGAGCTCCGCGGGCAGCCCGAAGGGTACCGATCCGGGCGGTATCTGAGCAGTCAGCTGGGCCTCCGAGGTTCCTCTGGTCTTCTTATCACGCGAACGCGCCTCACCGGGCCAGGTCACCGGGCTCGCCGCGGGCACCAGTCACCGCGCCGCGGCGCGGGGCGTAAACTGAAGTGGTTCCGCGAAAGAGCCGGGCACACCGAAACCCGGCCGATTCGTGCTGCCCGGATCGCGGCCGCAGGCCTTCACCGCCGGTCCCGCCGTGGTCATCGGGACAGCCAGGACAAGGGACAAACAGCGATCACAGGGACATCATGAGCCTCGCCGGACTGCTCACCATTCTCGACGATGATCCGCAACTACATGACGTAGTCTCGCGTGCGGAATCCGACACCATCCCCGGGGTCGAGCCAAGCGCCGCCACCCTCGCCGGAGAAGATCTCGTCGCGCCGCCGACCCTCCGGCCGGTGCTGACCGCCGCGCTGACCCGAAAGGCCGACGGAGCGGGCCGCTTCGTGCTCGCGGTCACCGCCACCGCCCGCGAGGCCGAAGACCTGACCGCGGCCCTGGGCTCGTTCCTTCCCCCGGGCAGCGTGGCCTGCTTCCCCGGCTGGGAAACCCTGCCGCATGAGCGGCTCTCCCCGCAATCCGATACGGTCGGGCGGCGGATCGCGGTGCTGCGGCGGCTCGCCCACCCGGGCGATGCGGGCCAGCCGGACGGGCCGCTCACGGTGGTGGTCGCCCCGGTGCGCAGCCTGCTGCAGCCCATCGTGGCCGGCCTTGGTGACCTGGCCCCGGTCAGCCTGCACGAGGGCGACACCTGCGAGCTCGATGACCTGCTGGCCAGGCTGGTCGAGATCGGCTACTCCCGAGCCGACCTGGTCAGCGCCCGCGGCGAGATCGCGGTGCGCGGCGGCATCGTCGACGTCTTCCCGCCGACCGAGGAGCACCCGCTGCGGGTCGAGTTCTTCGGCGACACCATCGAAGAGATCCGCTCCTTCAAGGTCGCGGACCAGCGCAGCATCGGCCGGGCCGACAACGGGCTGTGGGCAGCGCCCTGCCGGGAACTGCTGCTGACTCCGGCGGTCAGGGACCGGGCCAAGGAACTCGCCGCGACCCATCCCGCGCTGGCCGACATGCTCGGCAAGCTGGCCGAGGGCATCTCGGTCGAGGGCATGGAGGCGTTCGCCCCGGTCCTGGCCGAGCGGATGGACCTGCTGGTCGATTACGTGCCGCCGGGCGGCATCGTGCTGGCCTGCGATCCGGAACGGATCCGGACCCGGGCCGACGACCTGGTCCGGACCAGCCAGGAGTTCCTCGAGGCGTCCTGGGACACCGCCGCAATGAAGGGGGAAGGGGAGGTGGGCGGTGAGGCGCCCATCGATCTGGGATCCTCGGCGTTCCAGCCGATCGCGCGGATCCGCGCGGCGGCGGCGGCGCTGGGCCTGCCCTGGTGGACGATCGCGCCGTTCGGCGTGACCGATGAGCCCGAGCCAGGGACAGACGCTCACCCCGGGCTGCACGGGACAGAGGCCGGGCGCGGCGACCGCGTTCCGTTCCGGATAAATGCATCCTTGTCCCCCGCCTATCGCGGCGATTCGGCCCGGATGATCGCCGACGTGCGGACCTGGCTGGCCGAGGACTGGCGCGTCATCCTGGTCACCGAGGGTCACGGCCCGGCTCAGCGGCTGGCCGAGACGCTGCGCGGCGAGGGGATCGGCGCCCGGCTGCAGGACCTCGACGAGGCGCCGGAGCCGGGCGTGCCTTACGTCACCACGGCCTGCGTCGAGAACGGCTTCGTCTGGCCATCGGTCAAGCTGGCCCTGCTCACCGAGAGCGACCTGGCCGGGCACCCGGCCGGACTGCCCACCACCCGGGATATGCGCCGGATGCCGAGCAGGCGGCGCGGGGGTGTCGACCCGCTGCAGTTGCAGGCCGGGGACTACGTGGTCCACGAACAGCACGGCGTCGGCCGGTACGTGGAGATGACGTCGCGGACCGCGGCCGGCGCGACCCGGGAGTACCTGGTCATCGAGTACGCGCCGGGGCGGCGCGGGCAGCCGCCGGACCGGCTCTACGTGCCCACCGACCAGCTCGACGAGGTGACCAAGTACTCCGGCGGCGAGGCCCCGGCGCTGCACCGGCTGGGCGGGGCGGACTGGGCCAAGGCCAAGGGCCGGGCGCGCAAGGCCGTCCGGCAGATCGCCTCCGAGCTGATCCGGCTCTACTCGGCCCGGATGGCCTCGCCCGGGTTCGCGTTCGGGCCGGACACACCCTGGCAGCGCGAGCTGGAGGACGCGTTCCCCTACGTGGAGACCCCCGACCAGCTCGGCGCCATCGACGAGGTCAAGCGCGACATGGAGCGGCCGGTCCCGATGGACCGGCTGATCTGCGGCGACGTCGGCTACGGCAAGACCGAGATCGCGGTACGCGCCGCGTTCAAGGCCGTGCAGGACGGCAAGCAGGTCGCCGTGCTGGTGCCGACCACGCTGCTGGTCCAGCAGCACTACTCGACGTTCTCCGAGCGGTACGCGCCGTTCCCGGTGACGGTGCGGCCGCTGTCCCGCTTCCAGGGCGCCGCGGAGACGGCCGAGACCCTGCGCGGGCTCGCCGACGGCACGGTGGACGTGGTCATCGGCACGCACAAGCTGCTGTCGCCGGAAACCAGGTTCGCCCGGCTCGGCCTGGTCGTCATCGACGAGGAACAGCGGTTCGGCGTGGAGCACAAGGAGTACCTCAAGCGGCTCCGGACCGAGGTCGACGTGCTGGGCATGTCGGCCACGCCGATCCCGCGGACGCTGGAGATGGGCGTCGCGGGGATCCGGGAGATGTCGACCATCCTCACCCCGCCGGAGGAGCGCCACCCGGTGCTCACCTTCGTCGGAGCCTACGACGCCAGGCAGGTGGCCGCGGCGATCCGGCGCGAGCTGCTGCGCGACGGCCAGGTGTTCTTCGTGCACAACCGGGTCAGCTCGATCCGCAAGGTAGCCGCGGAGGTCGCCGACCTGGTACCCGAGGCCCGGATCGCGGTGGCCCACGGGCAGATGAACGAGCACGAGCTGGAACAGATCATGGTCGACTTCTGGGAGCGGAAGTACGACGTGCTGGTCGCGACCACGATCGTCGAATCCGGCCTGGACATCCCCAACGCCAACACCCTCGTCATCGACCGGGCCGACGTGTACGGCCTGTCCCAGCTGCACCAGCTCCGCGGCCGGGTCGGCCGGGGCAGCGAGCGCGCCTACGCCTATTTCCTCTACCCGCCCGAACGGGCCCTGACCGAGACGGCCCACGAACGGCTGGCCACCGTGGCCCAGCACACCGAGGTGGGCGCGGGCATGTACGTCGCCCTGAAGGACCTGGAGATCCGCGGCGCCGGCAACCTGCTCGGCGGCGAGCAGTCCGGGCACATCGCCGGGGTCGGATTCGACCTGTACGTGCGGATGATCGGCGAGGCGGTCAACGAGCTGAAGGGCGACGGCCCGGCGGAAAAGCCCGAAGTCCGGGTGGAGCTGCCGATCAACGCCCACATCCCGCACGAGTACGTGCCCGGTGAACGGCTCAGGCTGGAGGCCTACACCCGGATCGCCGCCATCGACTCCGAGGCCGACGTCTCGGCCGCCCGCGACGAGCTGACCGACCGGTTCGGCGAGCCGCCCGAGCCGGTCCTCAACCTGCTCGAGGTGGCGCGGCTGCGCACGGCCGCCCGGCGGGCCGGGCTCACCGACATCACCGCGGCGGGCAGCCACATCAGGTTCGCCCCGGTCGAGCTGCCCGATTCGCGGCAGGTCCGGGTGCAGCGCCTGTACCCCAAGACGGTACTGAAACCCGCGGTGCGTACGATGCTCGTACCGGCGCCCAAGACGGCTGCGATCGGCGGTCAGCCGGTGCGGGATACTGAACTGCTGACCTGGTGCGGCGAAGTCATCCGGTCGGTTCTGGCCGATCTTTGAGGGTTATCGCGGAGAAGGGACAGTGCGGTGCTTCGGAGGCTTATCAAGGCGTCCGCCATCGTGATCGGTGTCGGGCTGGTGACGGGCTGCGCCGTCACGCCGGTCAAGATGGGCTCTGCGGCGATCGTGGGCAACGAGCGGATCTCGATCGCCACCCTCGACAACGCGGTCACCAACCTCAGCCAGGCCGCCATGAAGTACCCGGGCGAAGTCAACCTGACCGCGACCCAGCAGACCCAGGCCACCTTGACCTGGCTGATCCGGTATCAGGTCTACGAGGAGCTGGCGCGCCAGCAGGGCATCACGATCTCGGCCGCCCAGGCGGAGGACGGCGCTGACGCAGGCGGTCGCGAGCGCGGAATCCTCGGCCGAGCAGCAGGGCCTGACCAAGGTCACCCAGGACCTCATCCTGGCCGCCAGCGGGATCCCGCCGAGCACCTCCGCCGAGCTCGGCCGGTACGAGGCGATCGCCGGGCAGTACCTGAAGATCGCCAACGGCGGCACCGCCCCCACCTCACAGTCGGCCCAGACCGCCGCGAGCAACAAGCTCAACCAGGCCGAGTGCCAGGCGGCCAAGGCGCTGAACATCCAGGTCAACCCGCAGTTCGGACAGCTGGATTACAGCCAGCTGGAGGTGGTCTCGGTCCCTAACCCGGTGGCCAGGCCGGCGGGGCCGACGGCCTCGGCGTCCCCGGTAGCGACGGCGCCCGCTTGCTGATCGTCCTCGCGACCAGCCCCCGGGTGGCGCCCGGCCTGCTCAGCTGGCCGGCCTGGGAGGCACTGCGCTCCGCCGCCCTCGTCCTCGCTCCCGCGGGCCATCCGCAGCTGCCCGCCCTCGAGGCGGCGGGGATCGCCTACCGGCGTGGCGGCGGAGCCCGGCGCCGAGCTTGCGGCCTCGGACGAGGTGGTGGTGTGGTTGCCCATGCCGGGTGCGGATCCGGCGGTTCCGGCCGGCGCCCAGCTGCTCCAGGGCTCCGCGGACCTGCCCGGTGCGCACCTGATCGACCTGGTCGCGACCATGGACCGGCTGCGCGTGGACTGCCCGTGGGATGCCCGGCAGACTCACGCCTCGCTGGCGCCGCACCTGCTCGAGGAGCCGTACGAGGCCCTGGAGGCGCTGGAGTCCGGCGACGAGCAGGCGCTGTGCGAGGAGCTCGGGGACGTCGCGCTGCAGGTCGTGTTCCACGCGCGGATCGCGGCCGAGCGGACCGACGGCACCGGGTTCACCATCGACGACGTCGCGGACGGGATCGTGGCCAAGCTGGTCCGGCGGCATCCGCACGTATTCGGGGACGTGACGGTCTCGGGCCCCGATGAGGTCAAGCGCAACTGGGACGAGATCAAGCGGGAAGAGAAGCGAGCCCGGGCCGAACGGCAAGGCCTGGCGGCGGGCGAGCAGGTCGCTCCGTCCGCGCTCGACGGCGTGCCGTTCGGGCAGCCCGCGCTCGCGCTGGCCGCGCAGCTGCAGCGCCGGGCGGCCCGGGCCGGGGTGCCCGGCGAACTGGCCCGGCTCGACGGCGATGGCCGTCCGGCCCCGGCCGGGCCGGACGATCCGGGTGAGGACATCGGCCGTGAGCTGTTCCGGCTGGTGGCTAGGGCTCGTGAGCTGGGGCTTGACCCCGAGATGGAGCTGCGCGCCGCCGCGCGCCGCTACCGCGATCGCGTGCGCGCCTGGGAGCTTTCGTAGCAGTTCAGGTGCTGCTTGGGTGCATTTAGGTCTCTTGCGACATCCCTCACTCTCCGTGATGTATGTTGCTAGTGGGTTGGTTGTCATCTGTCACGATAAGTTACGACCTGTACCCGTAAACCAGCGGTTTTCGTTACGCGTCTCCTATGCGGGAGTTCTCAGGCGAACTTGAGCGGGAGCGTGGGAAGTGCCGTGTCTGCTGTGGTGCTGCCCATGGGGGGGTAGGTGCGCATGTCTGGTTATGCCGCTGTTCGCGGCCGCTATGGCCACCGGACCACTAGCGGCACATCGGCATGGGCAAAGGACTACCTGCGCAGGGCCGCGCTCGCCGATCTTGGCTGCGCCGTCGTCGGCGTGTTCGCCGCGGTTCAGCTCCGATTCGGCGATCACGCCACCGGGCTCTACGTCGCGCTGAGCCTCGCTCTTCCGCTCCTATGGCTGGGCGCCGTCGGCTTGGCCGGAGGGTATGACGTCCGCTTTATCGGTACCGGATCGGACGAGTTCCGCAAGGTCCTGAATGCTGGCGTCGGCCTGACCGCCGCGGTCGCGATCTTCTCCTACGTGGTCAACATCGAACTGTCCCGCGGTTACGTGCTCATAGCTCTGCCCGATGGTTACGCTGTGTGATCTTGTGGCCCGGTACGCAATACGCAAGCGGCTGCACCGGCGGCGCGACGCCGGAGGCTGCATGCTGAGCGTGGTAGCGGTGGGTCATGAGGCGGCGGTGGCCGACCTGATCACCGAGCTCGGGCGGGACCGGTACCACGGGCTGACGGTGGTCGGCGCCTGTGTCGCGCACCCATCGGAATGCAGTGAAATCGCCGGAGTGCCGGTGTACGGCGGACTGGACGATGTCCCAGCCGCCGTACGCACCTTCGGTGCCGATACGGTAGCGGTGGCTCGCCTGCCCGGAGATGGACGGACTGAGGCTCCGGGGACTGGCCTGGGAGCTTGAGAAAACCGGTACGGACCTGTGTGTCTCGCCCGCGCTGCTTGACGTGGCCGGGCCGCGGACGACGTCAGGCCGACGGCCGGGCTGACCCTCCTGCACGTGGATCACCCGCAGCTGTCGGGCCTCCGGCTGCGTGCTCAAGGACCTGTTCGATCGGTGCGTGGCTGCGGCGGCGCTGATCGCTGCTCGTCCCGCTGCTCGGCTTCCTGAGCGTGACGATCTGGCTCTACGACCGCGGGCCGGCGCTGTTCACGCAGGTGCAGGGTGGGCAAGAATGGCCGCGTCTTTCAGGATCTACAAGTTCCGCACCATGGTCGTCGACGCTGAGCAGCGCAAGGCAGCAGACTGCTCGCGAGCAATGACCGTGATCGGCGTCCTGTTCAAGCTCCGCAAGGATCCCCGGGTCACAACGATCGGCGCGCATCTGCGGCGCTGGTCGATCGACGAGCTGCCACAGCTTTTCAACGTGCTCCTCGGCGATATGTCGCTGGTGGGACCGCGTCCGGCGCTGCCAGACGAGGCCGAGCAAGTATGCCGACCACGTACGCCGCAGGCTCGTGGTCAAGCCGGGCCTGACCGGCCTGTGGCAGGTGAACGGGCGATCGGATCTGTCCTGGGAGGAGTCGGTCCGGCTCGACCTGCGCTACGTCGAGAACTGGTCGTTCGCACTCGACCTGCAGATCTTGTGGAAGACGATCTCGGTGCTGCTACGGAGGTCAGGCGCGTATTAACAGATATTCGCTTGATAAATCGCAACATATGCGACCGTGAATCACATGATAACGAATGACCTATCTGAAATTAAGTCTGCGCTTTGTTGGCAGATCTGTCACGAGTCGGGCGGAAGGTAGCTGATCAATGCATCTGAAAATGGAAGGGCGAGTGACAAGGATGCGCGAGAAAGGCCTTGATCCTCAGACATCGCGCGACTCGTGCGCGGCGCCGCTGACGGGGATCGGCAGGCATGGGAGCGCCTGGTTGATCAGTATGCCAGGCTCATCTGGTCCATTACCGGGGAATTCAAGCTGGCGGAGAGCGACGCCGCTGATGTCGCCCAGACTACGTGGCTGCGTTTGCTCGAGCACATCGAACGGATCCAGTATCCCGATCGCGTGGGCTCCTGGCTGGCCGCGACGGCACGGAATGAGTGCCTTCGCAACCTGGCGGCGCGCAAGAGGGTCGTCCTGGCTCACGGACGACGAGGTCCTGACCAGTGTCGCTGCCTGCAGCGCCAGAGGTCGACGAGCGGATTCTCGCCGACGAGCGCGATCAGGTCGTCCGCGACGCCATGTCACATCTACCAGGCCGCTGGCAGCGTCTCCTCGAGCTGCTTATGGCTGATCCGCCGGCGTCTTATGCCGATATATCCGATGAGCTGGACCTTCCCGTCGGCAGCATCGGCCCTACTCGGGGGCGATGCCTGGCCCGGCTACGCGTCCTGCTTCAAGCTTCCTGAGCCCAATGTCTCGACGTCGACCCACTGGCCTCCTGCGGCTTCCACGTCCGGGAACGCTGTGCGGACCTCGGCCAGTAGGTCCGACACGAAGAGCAGTACCGCGATCGGCCCTTGCGCGGCAAGTTCGGCCGGTGTGGCCACCGGAATATCAGTTCCGGGCATCCGCAAACCCTGTTTGGTCGGCGAGGCGTCGATCACCGCTGGCAAAAGCGTGCGATCGAGTTGCGACTTGCGCAATAGCGCGACCGCCCGGGACGCAGCGCCATAGCCCAGAACCCGGTTTCCGGCGGTTCGTTGCTCCACGAGCCAGTCATGTACCGCCCTAGCGTGGGCCTCCGCCTTATGCTGAAGCACCGAGAAGGTAGCCAGATCGCGGACGCCGATGCGGGCATCCTCCGCCAGCAGGGATTGGACGATGGCATCCGCCTCGCGGATGCCGTCTCCATCCCTGGCCGCGGCCAGCAAGATGGTGCCACCGTACAGGTCGAACCGCCAGGCAGTACGCGGACTGAAGCCGACCTCAGCCAGCATAGCGGTCAGTGCGGTCGTCGAGTAGTAGGCGTAGTGCCCGTGCCTCAGCGCATTCCACTGCGCGCCGCCGATAATTGCGCTCAGCGCGTGATACTGGAGCAGCAGAACCCCGCCCGGCGCCAGTCGCGCGGCGCGCTCGGCCATGGCCGAGCGCTGATCCGCGGCATGCATCATGCCGAAGCAGTCGAGGATCACGTCAGTCGGCCCATCGGCGTGGGTCGGTGTCAGCCGCCGGGCGTCGAGCAAGCGGAGCCAGGACCCGCCATGGGGGCTGCTATACTCCGCGACCTTGGCGTGCTCTGGCAGGAGCCCGGCTGCGGCGACGCGCTCTACCGCATCGACCGCTTGGGCGACGAGCGCGGCCGACTCGGCGCCCCTCGGCTCCTCAGGCACGGTGGGGTCAGCCAGCAACTGGGCCAGGCCGCAGGATGAACACAGCCACATCTGTAGCGGGTACACGGGGTCAGGGCCTGGATCGTCGAATCGCGGGAAATAGTCGCAGGCAGGTTGCTGGCCGAGATCGAGCACCAGATTGCCGGATGATCCACGACACGCCCGGCACGCATGTAGGCCCATTTGCGTCCTTGAGTTGTATCGGTGAACCGCTAAACGGAATTCTTGATGTTAGCCTGGTCATCGACCGCTTGGGGGAGCTTGGAGGTCGTCGATCCATGCCCACACCGTATGAGTGCCGCCTGTGCGGCACACCGCTTACTCGCACCTTCGTTGATCTCGGGATGTCTCCACTCTGCGAGAGCTACATCCCGGCGGAGCGACTCGACGATGCCGAGGTTTTCTATCCGCTCCACGTAAGACTATGCGAAACTTGCCTGCTCGTCCAACTTCCTGCCTATGTCTCCGGTGAGCAGATATTTTCTGATTACGCCTACTTTGCCTCGTATTCCGACTCGTGGGTTGCGCATGCGAAGCGTTATGCAGAGGCAATGATAGAACGGCTCGATCTTGCCCCTGGCAGTCTCGTCACCGAGGTGGCCAGCAACGACGGCTATCTGCTACAGCACTTCCAGGCGGCGGGCATCCCCGTGCTCGGCATCGAGCCCGCGGCCAACGTCGCAGAAGCTTCCCGTGCCCGCGGCATTCCGACAGAAGTGAGGTTCCTCGGCGCCCGCACCGGGCAAGAGATCGCAGGACAGCACGGTCGAGCCGACCTGGTCGTCGCGAACAACGTTTTTGCGCATGTACCGGACGTCCGGGGCTTCGCGGCCGGGTTGCGTGCGTTGGTTAGAGATGACGGTATGGTGACCCTCGAATTCCCCCACCTGCTCCGGCTGATCGAGCGGCGGCAATACGACACGATCTATCACGAGCACTTCTCGTACCTGTCTCTGCTGACTTCGTCCAAGGCTCTGGCAACGGCCGGGCTGCGGGTAGTTGACGTGGAGGAACTCTCCACCCATGGTGGGTCGCTCCGCGTCTACGCCCGCCCTCAGGAGGCGGCCGGGGTGGCGACCGGCCGGGTGAAGCTGGTACTCGATGCGGAGGAATCCGCGGGCCTGCACACCGTCGCAGGTCATGAGGGTTTCGCACCTTCGGTGCTGAGGGTCAAGAACGATCTGCTCGGTTTCCTGCTCGCAGCGGCCCGCGAAGGTCGGTCGGTAGTCGGTTACGGTGCCCCGGGGAAGGGAAACACGCTTCTCAACCACTGTGGTATCCGGTCAGATCTGCTCTCTTATACAGTCGACCGGAGCCCGGTCAAGCAAGGGCGGTTCCTGCCCGGCACGCATATTCCCATCTATGCACCTGAGCGTCTGGCAGAAACTCAGCCCGACTACATCCTCATCTTGCCCTGGAACCTACGCGAGGAAATCAGCCATCAGCTTGGCTACGTCCGATCATGGGGCGGAAGACTTGTGTTCCCGATCCCGGAATTCGAAATCATTTAGACGGGGTGTGAATCATGAAGGTGGTTCTCTTCTGCGGGGGCCTCGGTATGCGGATGCGCGACGGAGTCTCCAGCGGCCCGAAACCGATGGCGATGATCGGAGAACGTCCGCTTTTGTGGCACGTGATGCGCTATTACGCACACTACGGGCATACCGATTTCGTCCTCTGTCTCGGTTACGGTGCGTCTTATGTCAAGGACTTCTTCCTGAATTACGACGAGACACGATCCAACGATTTTGTGCTAGAAGGCGGCGCGGGACAGGTGAAGCTGTTCAAGACGGACATTTCCGACTGGCGGATCACCTTTGTCGACACCGGCCTGAACTCAGTCATCGGGGAGCGGCTCCGGCGTGTGCGGCGGTTCGTCGACGGCGAACCGATGTTCCTGGCCAACTACGCCGACGTGCTGACCGATGCGCCACTACCTGACATGATCACGCGGTTCGCGGCAAGCGCTGCGGCGGTCGGTCTGCTCGCGGTCCCGCCGCAGTCCTCTCATCACGTCGTCGACGTGGGCGAGGATGGGCTGATCACGCAAGTCACGCCAGTGCGCGATCTGCGACAGTGGGAGAACGGGGGCTACTTCGTGCTTCGCCCGGAGATCTTCGATTACCTCAACGAGGGAGAAGATCTGGTGGAGGACGCACTCGTCCGCCTAGTTCCCAAGGGACGGGTCCTAGCCTTTACGTACAAAGGCTACTGGTCTCCAGCCGACACGGTGAAGGAACGCGCGCAGCTTGAAGAGATGTACCACCGGGGCTACTGTCCGTGGATGGTCTGGGATACGGAACGGTCCGGCGCGACCAAAGCTACAGGTTCTGCTTCCGACCTTCCCACGGACGCACGGCACTGACGGGCAGGCCGCCATTGTTGTCACTAGCCATTAATGCGCCGTCAGCTGAGCCGCTATCAGTGCTTGCCATAGGCGCACATCCTGACGACATCGAAATGGGTGCCGGTGGTCTCATCCTTGGCATGGCAAAGCGCCCGCTGCGAGCTCGCTATGTCATACTGACGGGTACCTCGGAGCGTCAGCAGGAGGCGCGGAACGCGGCGCATTCGTTTATGCCAAGTGCGGACCTCACTATTGAGTTGTTCGATCTACCCGAGGGTCGGCTTCCCGCGGTCTGGGGCAGTGTGAAGGAGATTCTCGAAACCATCGCGCGATCGGCCTCACCCGATGTCATCATCGCGCCTTCCTCCGACGATGCGCATCAGGACCACCGAACTATCGGCGAGCTCGTGCCGACTGTCTTTCGCGACCATCTTTACCTCGCATATGAGGTTCCGAAATGGGATGGCGATATGGGCCGCCCGTCACTTTATGTTCCCATGTCGGCGAGTACTGCTCGGCGCAAGGTGGAACTGCTGACCGAGTGCTTCCCATCCCAGAGGGAACGCGACTGGTGGGACGACGAGGTTTTTCTTGGCATGGCCCGGCTTCGCGGTATGGAATGCCGGGCACGCTATGCTGAGGCTTTCAGGTGCGCAAAGATGGTGGCCGTGCTGCCGCCATCGGGATCTGATCCGGAAATAGTGGCCAATGAGTAATGCGCTAGAAGCTTTTAAATCACCTCCATCTGTCGAGTGCTCTTATCGTTCATTCATGGATGATCCCTTACGCTTGCAAACATGAGACGGCTTCGATGGCAGATCTTGGATACCCCGGTCGTGAAGGCGTTCCTTATCGCGGCCGGTTCAGGAACCTGGTTGAGGATAATTACCGACGCCATCCGGACGTGCATGATGACATCTGGTCCGACGCGTTCGAAGTGGCGGGAGTCGGCCCTGATCAGCGTGAATGGCATCGCTGCCGCTCTGCAAGTTTGTCGCGCCGAGCGCTATATGGTCTCCCAAAGACGATACAGGGGATAAGCTAAATGAGTAATGAGAGATACCGAGTTTTCCAGGCAATGAGACGGCTAATTCCGTTCCAGCGCCGTTACGTGCACGGCAGTGTTGAGATCGTTCCTGTAGTCGGCGCGTCGGCCGATGTGCGCCCTAGCGCGAACACTATTTCATTTCCCGCCCCACCGGATAGCAATAGTCGGGATAAAGATCTCGGTGACCAGGATTCTGCCGATATTAACGATGGCCATCCTGTTACTTTCCCCTGCATTGCTGACCAGTACTCTCAAATCGAGGTCAGTTCCGCAGAGGTTATCGGGACTAGGTGGGCGGGGGTAGCAGTACGGATTCGGGATGGCGGGCAGGATGCCTACGTAGGTGTCTGTAAGCGAAATAAGCGTAAATCAGTCTTTACGCTTTTTAGGCTAATGCGTGGTAGATGGACCAAACTTGGCAGTTCTTATAAAGGTGGCCCCCTCGATGCCGGAACTCAACTGCGGCTCGTAGCGGTCGGCTCTACGATCGCCTTCATGGAGAACGGAGTGCAGCGCATTGCGGCAGGCGACAATAGTCTATCCAGCGGAATGCCTGGCCTGATGATCGGTGGTATGGCCCAGGCGGATTCGATGGATGTGGGCCCTGCCGGGTTCGAAATCCACTACCAAAGCACCGACGCCCGTGGTGTAGTAACCTACGATATGATCTCTGCTCGTAACTCGGGCGGTCCTCGCCTGCTCCGAGTATTGGCCCCTACGAAACCTGTTCCCGGCGTAGCTCACAACTTTCTCTTTGTACTTCCGGTTGAGGAAGGGCTGAAAAGCACCTACGGGAACGGATTTCATACTCTGCAGTTGCTTGCCGCGCAGGACAAATATAATGTGACGATCATCGAGCCGTCATTTGGTATCCAGCCTTGGTACGCGGATAATCCTAACAACCTGGGTGTTCAATATGAAAGCTTCATGGTAAAGGAACTGGTGCCTTGGGTTCAAGAGAATCTAGCCACGACTCGAGATGAACAAAACTGGCTGATCGGGTTCTCAAAATCCGGTATCGGAGGACAGTGTCTTCTGCTGAAGCATCCCGATCTTTTCACTCTAGCGGCGTCGTGGGACTTTCCAGCCGATATGTCATTTTACAATGAATACAGTCCCAGCTCTGAAGCTTGTTACGGCAGCGATTCGGCTTTCCAGACCAACTACCGTCTAACGCGCGCCTTTGTGGGTGCTCATCGAGCCCCGTTCCTCCAAGATAATCGAATTTGGATAGGTGCCGGCTCGGTGTTTGGCGCCGATGTTTGGAGTTACGACTTGACCCTGTCTTCACAAGGTATACGCCACTCGATTGGAGTGCCGATGAACTTCCCTCATCGCTGGGACAGTGGCTGGGTCCCTGTAGCGTTGGATGCATTGCGCGAATTTAGCGTTAATCTCTCGACAACGGCGAATTTCAGGCGGCAGCGCCGGCCGTAGATGCAGTGGTCGTGGCCGTTTCGCCGGGATTTTTCACGAGGCCAGCCTCGATGATTCACCTCGGAGCGGGCGGGCCTTACGAGTTACTGATCAATTCATAGGTTTGTAGACTCTGGGCCTGTTATCCGGTATATTTTGATTATGGCGCTGAAAGGACGACGTTCGACACCTGAAGAGCGGCTCCAGGCCGTTCAGCTTCTCAAAGATGGAAACGAAGCGGCAGCAGCAGTCGCGAGAATGTTCAATGTTTCCCGCGCAATGCTCTTCCGGTGGCAGCAGAAATATGACCAGGGCGGCCCGGTCGCGCTGGAGACGAAGAAGACGCCGGGGCCTGCTTCCCGGCTGAGCCCGACGCAATTGTCGAAGCTGTACGCGATTATCACCGGGAGCGACCCGCGGCAGCTGGAGTTTGACTTCGGGCTGTGGACGCGGAAGATCATCCGCGAACTGATCCGGCGGGAATTCGGGGTGAAGTTCTCGGAGGTTCAGGTCGGCAGGCTGCTGAACGAAGATGGGGCTGTCGCCGCAGCGGCCGCTGTACCGTGCTTATCAGCAGGATCCGGAGCGCGTGGCGGACTGGAAGAAGTCCGTTTACCCGAAGATCCGCAAGCTGGCCGCCGAGGAGGGCGCCAGCATCTTCTTCGCAGATGAGGCCAGCATACGGACCGATCACCACGCGGGGACCACGTGGGCGCCCGTCGGGCAGACCCCGGTCGTCATCACGACCGGGGAGCGGAAGTCGGTGAACATGGTATCGGCGATTTCCCCGCGGGGTGAGCTGCGTTTCCGGGTTCAGGAGGGAAAGATGAACGCGGGGAAGTTCACCGATTTCCTGGAGGCGCTGCTGGGCAGTGTTCCGGGAAAGATTTTCCTCATCGTGGACGGCCATCCGGTGCACAACGCTAAGAAGGTCAGCGAGTTCGTCCGCGAGAAGGCCGATGGACGGTTGAGTATATTCTTCCTGCCGCCCTACTCGCCGGATCTTAACCCCGACGAATGGGTCTGGAATAACGTGAAGAACGACCGGATCGGCCGCGGTGTCGTCATGAGTAAGGATGATCTCAAGGCCAAGGCCATCGGCGCGCTTCGCCGCCTCCAGAAACTCCCTGGTATCGTCCGCAGATTCTTCCGCGATCCAAAGCTGTCCTATATCCAGGGCTCCTGACATAGAGCCTGGCCTAGGGATGGTTGTGACAGGCTGATCTGCAATTTCGGGCGTGTCGCGTGCATCTGCCGCGCCCGGTTCGTGAGAAAATTATTGCAAGATAATCAGCCTGGCGGGATGGGTGGATGATGGCTCGTATGCTCAGCCAGATCCCTCTCCCGCTGCTGCCCGCGGGGGCGGCCGAGATCGCGCCGGGCGTGGGCCTGCTGGCCGGCGAGTACGGCGGGCTGGTGATCGTACACGGGCTCGCCACGTTCGCGTGGGATGGCGGGGATGAGGCGAGCCGCCGGCTGGCGGCGGTGCAGCTGGTCCGGTTGCGGGCCGCGTCGCAGGGCCAGGTGGCCGACGCGTTCGGGGTGGATCCGGCTACGGTGTGGCGGTGGGATCAGGCGCTGGCCGCCGATGGGGTGGCCGGGCTGGTGCCGTCCCGGCGGCGGCCGAAGGGGGCCTCGAAGCTGACGCCGGAGCTGGTGGAGCGGATCGCCGGGCTGGATGCGGCGGGGGCGACTCTGCGCCAGATCGCCGCGGCGGCCGGGGTGTCGACGTTCAGCGTGCGCAACGCGCTGGGCCGGATCGCGTCTGGTGGGCAGGCCGGGGCAGCCTGCGCCGCCGGGGAGGGCGCCGGCCAGGGCGGCGGGGACGACGCGGCGGCCGGGGACACGGACGTTGCGGTGCTGCCGGACCCGGTGCCCCGGGACGGGGAGCGGGTGCTGGCCCGGTGGGGGCTGCTGGGTGAGGGCGCCGCCCCGGTGTTCACCCCGGGTGCCCGGTATCCGCTGGCCGGGCTGCTGCCGGCGCTGGAGGCCACCGGCCTGCTGGATGCGGCCCGGGAGGTCTACGGCCGGCTTAAGGACGGGTTCTACGGGCTGACCGCGACGCTGCTGACCGTGGTGTTCCTGGCGCTGGCCGGGGAGCCGCGGGCCGAGGGCGCCACCCGGGTCCCGCCCGCGGCGCTGGGCCGGGTGCTGGGCCTGGACCGGGCCCCGGAAGTCAAGACAATCCGCCGCAAGCTCGGCGAGCTCGCCGCCGCCGGGAAGGCAGCCGGCCTGGTGATGGCGCTGGCCCGCCGCCACGCGGCCGCCCGGCCGGATGCGCTGGGGTTCCTCTACGTGGACGGGCACGCCCGGGTCTACTACGGGACCCGGCAGGTGCAGAAGACCCATGTGGCGCGGCTGAAGTTCCCCGCTCCCGCGACGATGGAGACCTGGGTCACCGACCAGGACGGCGATCCGGTGTTCATGGTGGTCGCCGAACCGTCGGACTCGCTGGCCGCCGAGCTGCGCCGCCTGCTCCCCGCGCTGCGGCAGGTCATGGGCCAGGGGCGGCGGGTGACGGTGTGCTTTGACCGGGGCGGCTGGTCCCCGGCGCTGTTCGCCGACATCACCGAGGCCAGGTTCGACGTGCTTACCTGGCGCAAGGGTCCGGCCCCGGACCTGCCCGCTGAGGTATTCACGAGCGTCACCTGCACCGATGACCGCGGCCGGGCCCACGAATACGACCTCGCCGATACCACCGCGGAACTGGGCATCAGCGAGGGCCCGCGCAAAGGCCAGACCGTGACGCTGCGGCAGGTCACCCGCCGCGTCCCCGCCAAGGCCGGCGCCACCCGGCAGATCCACGCGCTGACCTCCCGCACCGACCTGACCGCCGGGAAGGTGTGCTGGCGCCTGTCGTCGCGGTGGCGGGAAGAGAACTACTTCCGCTACGCCCGCACCCGGTTCGCCCTCGACGCCCTCGACTCCTACGCCGCCGCTCCCGATGACCCGCACCGGATGGTGCCCAATCCGGCCAAGAAGACCGCGGCCGCCCGCATCAGGGCCGCCGAGCAGGCCATCACCGCCGCCGAGGCGGCCCGGGACGCCGCGCTGCTCCAGCTGCGCAGCCCCGCTCCCGGCCAGGCCGCCTACCTCACCAACCAGGTCATCAACGCCCTGGCCGCCCCGGTCGAGGCCGCCTGGCGCGACCTGGACCAAGCCGAGCAGGCCGCGGCGGCCACCCCCGCCCGGATCCCGCTCGGCACCCTCGCCCCGGACATGGTCCGCCTGGACGCGGAGACCAAGCAGATCACCCACGCCATCCGGATGGCCGCCTACAACGCCGAAACCCTCCTGGCCCGCGGCCTGGACGGCCACTACGCCCGCGCCGGCGACGGGGCCTACGCCCTCATCCGCGAGGCCCTCACCACCTCCGGCGACATCTGTCCTGGTAACGGCCATCTGCTCATCCGGCTCGACCCGCTCACCGCGCCCCGGCGCACCCAGGCGCTGGCCGCGCTCTGCGACCAGCTCACCTCCACCCGCGCCCGCTATCCCGGCACCGACCTCAATGGCATTAAGTTAAGCCTGCATCGGTGTAAGATCGCCTGCGTGGCCAGACCAGGGCAGCAGGTGGTAGCCGGGGACCGGCTGCCGGACCGGATCGGGATCGGCGTGCTGGCGAAGGTGTTCCCGCCCGATCTGGTCGACCGGGTCGTCGATGAGGCCGGGGTCCGGGAGCAGCGCAAGCGGACGCTGCCCGCCCGGGTGGTGGTGTACCTGCTGCTGGCGATGGTGCTGTTCTTCCAGTCCGGCTACGGCGATGTCTGGGACAAGCTGGTACGGGGGCTGGAATGGACCAGCCAGTTCCGGGTCCGGGTGGCGGCGGGCATGCAGCCCTCGCCGGCCGCGGTGACCCTGGCGCGCCAGCGGCTGGGCTGGCAGGTGATGCAGCGGCTGCTGGAGGCGGTGGCCGGGCCGCTGGCCGGGGAGGAGCGGGAGACGGCCTGGGTGGCCGGGATGCGGCTGGTCGCGCTGGACGGGATGTGCCTGGACGTGCCCGCCACCGCGGAGAACGGCGCGGAGTTCGGCTACCCGGGCAACGACGCCGGGCCGGGGCCGTTCCCGCAGGTCCGGGTCGTAGGGCTGGGCGAGTGCGGGACCCGGGCAGTGCTGGGAGCCGAGCTGTCGCCGCTGGCGGACGGGGAGCAGCCGCTGGCCCGCAAGCTGCTGGCCCGGCTTCGGCCCGGTGACCTGCTGCTGGCCGACCGGAACTTCTTGTCCCACGGCCTGCTGACGGAGGTGCTGGCCGCGGGCGTGCATGTGCTGTGGCGCGCGAAAAGCGACGTGGACCTGCCGGTGCTGGAGGTCCTGCCCGACGGCACGTACCTGTCGCGGGTCGCCGACCCGGCTGCCTCCAGGCGGATGCGCCGCAAGGGCGCGCGCCCCCAGGACATCCCCGGCATCGCGGTGCGCATCATCGAGTACTCGGTGACCAGCGAAGACGGCAGCCAGATATCGGAGACCTTCACCCTGGTTACCGACATCACGGACCCGGAGGTGCTGTCCGCGCAGCAGGCCGCCGCGGCATACGCGCGGCGCTGGCAGCTGGAGACCTGCTTCGATGAGCTGGAGACCTCCATCCGCGGCGGCGCCGCCGTCGTCCTGCGCTCGAAGTCCCCGCCGATGATCCGCCAGGAGATCTACGCCATGCTCTGCTGCTACCAGGCCATCCGCACCCTGATCAGCCGCGCCGCCGACGGCGCCGGGATCGACCCGCTGCGGATCTCCTTCACCGCCGCCCGCGAGGCCGTCCGGGCCCGGATCAGCGACTCCGGATGCTTTTCCCCCTCCGCTCCTTGACGAGCTCGCCGCCGACCTGGCCGCCGAGATCACCTGGCACCGCCACCTGGTCCCCTACCGCCCCGGCCGCCGCTACGAACGCAAGACGAAGCGCCCGGGCGGCCGGTATAAGACCCGCAAGCCAGGCGAAACCACCAAGCTGACACCGCTGACTAAAGTCGTCTTCTGGCTGATGCCTGTCCCGGCTTAACTTAACGTCATTGGCACCGACCTCGTCCTGCGCTACGAGGTCAAATCCCACCCGAACCCTGCATAAACGATCTCCCTATGTCGGGAGCCCGAGCCCTGATATCCTGAACTGACTTCAGGAAAAGGCGCAGGGAGTCTACAAACGCACATTCTGGTTAGTAGCCGGAGGACTTACGACGGCGTCCCGGCAGGGTGCCCGGCCACAACCACCTGGGTACGGGGACGGTGCCCGACTCCTGCAACGCCTTACGGAACTGCCACCAGGACACCAGCGTGCCAAGCCACGATGCGGCCGCGAGAAAGCGCACGGTGCCGAGTGCGCCACCCGTCAGGGCTCCTATGAGGCCAAAGGGTACAACCTGCACTGAGCTGATGATCATGGCGCGCAGGCTGCGGCGCGCGGCGCCCATGGCGTGCAAGCCTAGGTACGCTCCAGTGGTGGCACACATGGCCATGATAGAAATGACCGTCGGCAGCACTAGCGGATAGGTCGGCCGCCATATGCTGCCCAGCATCAGGTGCCCGAGCCCACGGGGTAGGGCCACCAGCAGCACCGTTCCCCAGGCCAGCCCTAGCAGGGTGAGCCCTGCGCTGACGGCCGCACAGAAAAGCGGGAGTTGCCGTGGCGAACGGCGCATGAGCCGGGCAGCCTCCGGCAGCGTGATCATGCCCATACCGAAGAAAACGATCTTAAACGGACCCATGAGTGTGCTGGCCGCTTGGATATAGCCAATAGCGGCGAGACCCAGAAGATAAGAGGTAATGTAAGTCCGCACGGTGTCGGAGGCATTGCCCGCAGTGTTCTCCGCGAGGTAGCGGGGCCCGAGGTCCCGATGCCGCGATAGCCATTCCGCCGCGCCTGTCAGGCTAGGCATGAGCCGGGCCTGGAGCGGTGCAATAGCGGCTCCGACGCCGGCCGCCCCACCCCACGCGATAACGAACCAGAATACGTTCGCGTGACCGCTCATCTTCAGGAACACCAGCAAGGGAATCTCGACCGCGGCCCAGATCGCGTCGTTAACGAACGCGTGCCGGCCGCGTCCGAGCGCGAAAAACGCGTACCGCCAGCTATCCTGCAGCAGCAGTCCGGGCAGCGTTAGACCGAGGGCGAGAAAGGCCAACCCGGTCGTGCCGCCGAGCAGCTGCCCTGCCACGAGTGAGCCGGCTCCGGTGACCAAGCCCACGAGTAGAGCGGTTCCCGTGCAGCGCGCGGTGGCGCGCCGCCAGGTCGGCAGGTGCGTACCGCTGAACCTGATCAAGAGAGGTTCGATGGAAAGACCTCGCGACGCGTTGATCGCGAACCCATATGTCACGTAGGCGAGGCTGAAGGCGCCGAATTGCGCGGCGCCCAGCGTTCGGGCGACGTATATGCTAAGCAGAAAGTTCGTCAGGCTGGACATGGCCTGATCCGCGACGCCCCAACTGAGACGGCCGCTCACCTTCCGCACCAGGCGCCAAGACAGCGCCGCCGGGATCCTCCGAGCCGCTACGGCCACCAGCTAGTTCCTTACGCCGTCTCGAACTTTCGACTTCCCACAGTTTGTGATTCGACCGCACGTGGCCACAGACACCCCTCTCAAGGAGATCCGAGGGGACACGGGCGTGATACATACGACTGCCCACCCCTGGGCTCGCCGCGCCGAGGCATTAACTAGCCTCATGCGCGACCTCTGCGCCCCACATGGGGAAAGGCTCGCTGGTCTGCCGCCTCAGCATCTCATCAACGAGGCTGGCTGAAAGCAGCTCACGGATCCGACGCAGCCGGACGAAGCGAGCTGACATGAAGTCGTCGTAGGTTAGACCGTGCCCGGCGTAGGCGCCGAGGAGTTCATCGAACGCCGTCCCGTACCCTCCAGCGCAGGTCCAGATCAGGGAAGGTCCCGGCCAGCTTGGAGAAGTCGACACGGTAGCTGCGCAGATCCGGGCCGGCGTCTTCGGCGAACGACACCTTCGAACCAGGCAGCGCCTCGCGTACGAGGCCAGCAATGTCTTTGACCTGCACGTTGTCCTCCATGCGGCCGACGTTGAACGCCTCGTCGTGGACTAGCTCACGTGGGCCTTCGAGCACAGCGAGCATCGCCCGGCTGATGTCTTCGATATGCACGAGCGGCCGCCAGGGTGATCCGTCGCTTTCCAGACGCACCTGGCCCGTGGTCATCGCGATGGCGGTGAGGTTATTCACGACAATATCGAGGCGCAACCGCGGCGAAGCGCCGTAGGCGGTGGCATTGCGGAGGTAGGTCGGGCTGAACGCGTCGTCGGCAAGCGCCGACAGATCACGCTCGGCCAGCACTTTGGACTCGCCGTACGACGTGACCGGAAACAGTTCCGCGTCTTCGGCCACAGCCCGCGACCCGGCCGCGCCATACAGGCTGCAGGACGACGCGAACAGGAAGCGTTCGACGCCGGCCTGTTTCGCGGCTCGGGCCAGACGCATAGTTCCCTCGTAGTTGATGGAGTACGTCGCCGCTGGATTGAGGCTGCCCAGCGGATCGTTCGATAGCGCGGCCAGGCAGATCACCGCGTCGTAGCCGGCCAGCTGGCTCGCCTCCGCGTTCCTGATGTCGCGGGCCAGGCGCTCGCCGATGCTCTCTGGCGCGACGCCGAAGTCACATCCCTCATACAGGCCGACGTCGAGCCCGTCGACCTGGTGTCCGGCCCTGCGCAGGAACGGGACGAGAACGGCTCCGATGTAGCCGCGATCACCAGCAACGAGGACCCTCATTATCAGCTCCCCATATTGTTCGAAGACGAGATCGGACGCAAGTGCCGGCACAGCCCGAACCCGATCACTATACGAGTTGCGACAAGACGGCCCTGATACGTCACGAGGCCGCGTCTTCACCCACAAGCCGTAAAGAGTAACGCCTTGGGAATTCCGCCTAACGCTTCGTTCCAGGAAACCCGCGGCCGGTGCCCGTGACCGGGACGCCACGCGGGAAGTCGAACTCCGCCGGATCGTCGCGCAACTGGGCTGCCATGTCGCGAGCAGTCTGGGCACCGCCCCTTCGCTGCCGAGAAAAGGCCCGTGCCGTATCACGGCTACCCATTCGGCGCTCTCGTAGACGAGCTCCCTGTAGAGCGAATCAAGCAACCAGCGAGGTGAACGGTGAAGGTCGCATGACCGATCGCGGCCCTAAGGCACGGAACACGCGATTGCGGCCCGGGATCCTTCTCGATCGTGACGGCACGATCATCGTCGACCACGGGTACGTGGGCTCCGTTGATCGCGTCGAATTCATCGACGGGGCGGCGGGAGCGATCGCCAGCTTCAACCGGGCAGGTATCCCGGTTGCCCTGGTCACGAACCAGGCTGGCGTTGCGCGCGGGCTGTACGGGATCGACGATGTCGCCTTGGTACACAAGTACATCGCGGAGCATCTGGCCGAGCACGGGGCCCAGATCGACCTGTTTCTGTTCTCTCCTTATCATCCTGACGGCGTGGTAGAGGCGTATACCCGCGCGAGCGAATGCCGGAAGCCCGGGCCGGGCATGGCGACGGCGGCAGCGAGCGCCCTCGGCCTCGATCTCGACACCTCGTGGGTTGTAGGTGACCGGCCCGAGGACCTGGGTCTTGCGGAGGCGATCGGCGCTTCCGCGGTCTACTTGGGTACCGACGGCTGCGAACGCGCCGCGGGTGTATCCGTTCCCCAGCCTAGCTGCCGCCGCCCCCTTCCTGCTGGAGCGCATCACGGTATGAGTACTGTTCATGATCTCCCGAATCTGGCGCCACCGGCTGGCGACACCTCGCTCAAGTTCCCGGCCGCGTCCTACGCCAGCGCCGCGACGTACTTCAGCGCCTACGCGGAAGAGACTCGCCCGCGCGGCGTCGTCGGTCGAAACCGCCGCGGTCGCCCGGGCGGCAGCGATCCTGCTAGACGCCTATACGCGCGGTGCCACGGTGTTCTCCTGCGGCAACGGCGGATCGGCGTCGATCGCCAACCACCTGCAGTGCGATCACACCAAGAACGTCGGCAAGTCGACCGACCTACGTCCCCGGGTTATGAGTCTGAGCGTGAACGTCGAGGTGCTCACCGCGATCGCTAACGACCACGCCTATGAGGACGTCTTCACGCACCAGCTGCGATCCCAGTCGCGCCCCGGCGACGTGCTTGTCGCCGTGTCCTCGTCGGGCCGGTCGGCCAATATCGTGACCGCGCTGAGCTGGGCACGCGACCACGGCCTGCGCACGATCGCGCTGACCGGATTCGACGGCGGCGAGGCCAGGACCATCGCCGATGTGTCTATTCACGTCAACGGCACGAACTACGGCGTGATCGAGGACCTGCACCAGGCGATCATGCACGCCCTGGCCCAGTACATCCGGCAGTCGCGAATGACACCGGCCGCGATCTCCTCGAGTGTGTTCTGAGCCATGACGGCCAGTACCGATGTGACACGAAAGCAGGACCGACCGATGCCTTCAGGCCGACAGCGACGTATGCGCGTGGCCATCAACCTCTTGCCTGAGAATCCGGACAGCCCCTCGGGCGCCCACTGGTTCTGGACGCGGATGATCCCCGAGATGGCCAGGCGGCTGGACCCCGGCGAGGAGCTGTACTTGCTGGTGAGCCCGAAGTCGCGGCACTTTTACCAGGGTTACGGGCCGGACGTTCACTACATCACCTATCCGTGGTCGAACGAACGGCGCAACGCGCGCACCCTGAGCGAGCACCTCTACTCGCCCCTGCGCCTGCCGCTCAGCCGCATCAACGTCTTCAACACCCTGATGGCGCCCCTGGTGAACATCCCCTGGTCGCTGGTCATCCACATGAAGACGATGCATGCTTTCACCGCGCCCGACTCCGATCAGCCGGCGCTGGCTCGGCGCCTACCGCCGGATGAACTACCCGCGCTCGGCGCGGGTCGCGGACGCGATCATCATCAACTCCGAGAGCCTGCGCTCGGAGGTCCAGCGGTACCTGAAGGTGGACGACCGCAAGCTGAAGCTGATCTACGAAGCCGTCGACCACGACTTGTTCGCACCGGGTGACGCCGATGCCGCACGGGCGCAGGTCGCCCCCATGGCGTCACCAAGCCCTTCGTGCTCTTTGTGTCCTCGCTCTGGCAGTACAAGAACTGCGACGGGCTGTTGCGGGCCTGGGCACTGGCCCGTCATGAGCTGGGGAATCGCCAGCTGGCCATCGTCGGTGCCGGACGGGACGAGAAGTACCTGGCCTCGCTGCACTCGCTCGCGGGTGAGCTCGGCATCTCCGAGAACGTCGTCTTCGTGGGCGGGATCCCGCTCGAGCAGACCGTGGACTTCTACCGGGCCGCGGACGTGTTCGTCTATCCGTCGTTCAACGAGACCTTCGGACTGCCCATCCTGGAGGCCATGGCGTGCGGCTGCCCGGTCGTGACCTCAGACACCAGCGCCATGCCGGAGACCGCCGGACGGGCCGCGGTGCTAGCCGACCCGAAGGATCCGGCCTCGATCGCCAGGGCCATCGTCGAGGCGGCGGGCCCGGACCGGGACCGGCTACGTGACCTGGGGCTGGCGCCGGGCCCGGCCAGTTCACCTGGGGTGCGACAGCCGCGGCCACGCTGGACGTGTACCGCGAGGCCGCCGAGCGGCGGAGGAAGACATGAGGATCCTTGTCACCGGCGGCGCGGGATTCATCGGATCCCACACCTGCGACCGGCTGCTCGCGCTCGGGCACGAGGTGGTGATCCTCGACGCGCTCACGTCCGCCGGTGCACCGGGACGGCAAGCCCGCTGTACCTGAGTCCGGGCGCCGAGTTCTACCAGGGCGACACCCGTAACCGGGATCTGCTGGTGAACCTGCTCCGGCGCGTCGATGCGGTCTACCACTTCGCCGCCTACCAGGACTACCTGCCGGACTTCTCCCGGTTCTCGGACGTGAACGTGGTCTCGACCGCCCTGATCTACGAGATCATCGTGGCTGAGCGCCTAGATCATGGCCCGGGTGGTGGTGGCGTCGTCGCAGTCGGCGATGGGCGAAGGGCTCTACCGGTGCCCTGCCGACGGAGAACAGCTACCAGGAATGCGTCCGGAAAGCGCGCTGGCAGCGAGTCAATGGGACATCCCCTGCCCGGTGTGCGGCGGCCCGCTGGAGATGCTGGCCACACCCGAGCGGGTCGCCAACCCTCAGAACGCGTACGGCATGTCGAAGCTCGGCGAGGAGATGGTGGCCATCAACCTCGGCCGCCGCTACGGCATCCCTACCGTGGCCCTCCGCTACAGCATTGTGCAGGGACCCCGGCAGTCGGTTTACAACGCCTACTCCGGTGCCTGCCGTATCTTCTGCCTGAGTTACCTCCAGAGCCAGCCGCCGACTCTCTACGAGGACGGCGGAGCCATCCGCGACTATGTGAACGTCGACGACGTGGTAGACGCCAACGTTCTCGTACTAGAGGATGACCGCGCCGCCGGGCGGGTGTTCAACGTCGGCGGTGGCACTGCGGTGACCACCGCTGAGTTCGCGGACATAGTCCGGCGCCAGTACGGCTCCGATCGGCGCGCCCTGGTGACCGGCGAGTACCGGTTCGGCGACACCCGCCACATCCTTTCTGATATCGATGCGTTGCGGCAGCTGGGCTGGGATCCGAAGCGCAGCCCGGCCGAGTCGGTGGCCGCCTACGCCGACTGGCTGGGCGGGCTGGAGGGCCTAGACGGCGTGCTAGCCGAGGCGAACGCACGGATGCGTGTGCTCGGGGTGGTGCGGAAGGCGGGGACGTGAAAGCCTTCCTGCTGTCCGCAGGGCTCGGTACCCGCATGCGGCCCCTTACCGACACCACTCCGAAGTGCATGCTGGAGATAGACGGCTGGCCTCTGCTGGACATCTGGCTCGACGCATTCGACGACGCGGGCGTCAACGAGGTACTTATCAATCTCCACCATCTGCCGGGCGTCGTGAGTCGTCACCTCGCCGCGCGTACGAGGCTGCCCGTGGTACACACCGTCTTCGAGCCGGAACTGCTGGGCAGCGCGGGCACGCTGGCCGCCAACCGGGAATGGGTGGCAGGGGAAGAATTCTTCCTGGCCTGCTACGCCGACAACCTCACAGACTTCCGCCTGCAGACGCTCATCGACGCGCATCGGCTACATGACACAATTGCGACGCTGACGGTGTTTCACTCGGAGAACCCGTCTGCCGGGGGCGTTATGGAGCTCGATCGGACCGGCCGGGTCACCGGTTTCACGGAAAAGCCGGCCGAGCCTGTCTCCGACCTGGTCAACGCCGGGATGTACGCCTTCCGTCCGGACGTGCTCGACGAGATCAACCCGAATCCACCGTGTGACATTGGGTATGACCTGCTGCCACGCCTGGTGGGCCGGGCGCGGGCCGTGCCGGTAGAGGGATACTTCCGGGACATCGGCACCCCCGATGCATACCGGCGAGCAAGAAAGGAGTGGCCCGTCAGGGCAGCACCATGATCATTACCCAGACACCTTTGCGTATCGGTCTGCTCGGCGGCGGGACCGACCTGCCAGGCTACTACCGGGAACATGGCGGCCGAGTGCTTAACTGCGCGATCGACAAGTACGTCTATGTGATCGTGAAGCAGCGCTTCGACAACGACATCTACGTCAACTATTCGAAGAAAGAAATTGTCTCGCGCGTCGATGACCTGGAGCACGAGCTCGTCCGGGAAGCCATGCGGATGACTGGCGTGACGAATGGCGTAGAGATCACCACCCTGGCTGACATCCCGTCGGCGGGTGGCTCGGGCCTGGGATCGTCGTCCGCCGTGACCGTCGGCCTGCTGCACGCGTTGTTCGCATACCAAGGACGGCAGGTGTCGGCCGAGGAGCTTGCCGATCAGGCGTGCAGGATCGAGATCGAATACTGCGGAAAGCCCATCGGCAAGCAAGATCAGTACATCACAGCGTTCGGCGGGATCCGCGACATCCACTTCGGCCCCGGTGAAGAAGTGATTCCTGAGAAGGTAGAGCTTCCTGCTGCTGACCGCCGGGCGCTACAAGAGCAGATCATGCTTTTCTACACTGGGATCACCCGAAGCGCAAACCCGATCCTCGCCGAGCAGAATGCGAACGTCGAATCCACCCGCACTCAGCTTGACCTTTTGCGTGACCTCGCAAGCTTCGCCGCCGAGCGGCTGCGAGGCGGCGATGTAGATGCGATTGGTCCGGCGGTCCGTGAAAGCTGGGAGGCCAAGCGAAAGCTGGCCTCGGGAGTGTCCAATGGACAGATTGACAAAGCCGTGGCCGATGCGCTGGACGCGGGCGCATACGGAGCCAAGCTGACCGGCGCCGGCGGCGGTGGCTTCCTGCTTGTTATCTGTCCCATAGAGCGGCAGCGTTCTGTGAGGGAGAGCCTGGCCAGGATGCAGGAGCTTCCGGTGAAGCTGGACAACCTCGGTTCGCGCGTCGTGCTCAACGTTCTGCGAGACATCTGGGGCTGAGTTGCTTTTAGGGGTGGGCGCGGGCCCTCTACAGGCCAGACAGGCTCGCCAGCGTCTCGGCGTCGAGGGTTATGTGCACCGGCATACCGCAAGGATCCCGTCCGGGCAGGCAAGCGGCGTACCCGGGTGGGTGTAGCAGGTGGGTACCTCCGGACGCGATCACCGAGCTTGCCATGCATTCCCGGCACGCTGAGACGCGATAAGCAGCGAAGCAGCCAAGGTGAGGTGCAGGAGATAGGTTGAGACATCCGTGAAAGCGTCCTCGGTAAATGAGGCCAACAGGCAGTATGTCACGATGAACAAAATGAGCGCGCGCCGTACGCCAGGCGGCTGGAAGAAGGCGGCCACAAACAACCACACCAGAATCGTGGCGCAGATAACCACCCCGAAAAGCCCTTCCTGCATGTAGGAGGCGAGCCAGTTACTGTCGATGGGAAGACCATTGACCCCTGCGTTAGACAATCCGAATCCGAAGATCTCCTGGAATCTGGTGCGCGGCGTGTTGAGCACGAGTGTCCAGAAGTTCGTCCGGCCAGTCAAGTGTTCCAACCCTTGAGCGTTCTGGCCGCGCGCCAGCCAGGTAGTCACAATTCCGGCCGCCGTGATTACCCCGATCGACACCGCAGCCGCGCCAGCCGCAAAGAATTTTCGCACCCGCGCGTTGATAGTGAAAAGGCTTAGGCCAGCAACCAGTATGCCCGCTACCAAGCCCACTAGCGCGGTCCTTGTGTGCGTGAGAAGAAGGGTAGCTACGGCCAAGGTAACGCCAGCCAAGGCGACACGCCCACTCAGCAGCCGGGCGAGCCAGAGCACGACCGTCAGCCCAGTCGCGACCGCCGCATATTGGGCAACCTGCGTAGCCCCCATAGGCCATATCACGCCGGAGAGTCTGCCTTGGGGGAGGGCGCGACCCGGGGCGATGAGAAGGCCAAGCATCACCGAGCCGAGTGCTACGTAGAGGCAGCGAAGGTGATACCGAAGGAGCAGCATGTCGTGCCGACCCCACCACGGAGTCAACAGCCAGAGCGCGGCCACGAATTCGGCGAGCCGGAAAGTACGGAACAAGGTACCGAGATGCGGTCCTGCCGCGCAGGTGATCACTGTGTCCAGGACGAGCAGGCATATAAGGCAGAGGAAGACGTTCGGACGCACCCTGACTTTGGGGTTCACGGTAAGTGCCACTGCGAGCGCCAGCGGTAGGGCACCCTGCGCGAGCCCCTTGCCGACGTGGGACGGGAGGTGCAGGAGTGACCCGGGGACGTAGGTCAAGGTATTGAAGAACAGAAGCGCCCACACGGCACCGACTCTGCGCCGGACCGAGCGAGCCGATGCCACGGCCGAGTCCTGGAACGCTACGCCCGGAGGGCGCCGGAGCGCGACGACCGACATCAGCTTTACGACCCTCGGAGTGGCATGGTCGGTACGGCCCTCACCGTGCCGACACGGTCAGGGTCGGTCACGACCTTCAACTATGTCACCTCGCGTTGCTGCTACTTGCTGCGCTCGCCTGGCAAGTCCATATATTGAGAGCAGCGAACGTGCAGCGATGATACGCCGAATGCCTTCTTGATCGAAGGGGGCGGGCGGATCTGGTCATCATCGCCGACCACGGCCAGCGTCTGGGGAAGAGGGCGGGGCGTGGAGTTCGTGCCGCGCTGCCGTTGTTGTCCCGGACCCTCACTTGCGTGTCCGGGATCATCCGCCGTCACCGCTCGGCGGCCAGGTCGCGGTGGCGGAAGCTGAACCCCGGGAGGCAGGCCCTGCTCGCACTGGCCTGCCTGCGGAAAGGCGAGACGTTCGCCGAGCTGGCGGCCGGGTTCGGGGTCGGGACCACGACGGCGTGGCGGTATGTGAACCAGAGCGTCTCCCTGCTGGCGGCGCGGGCGCCCGAGCTCCGCAAGGCCGTCCGGGATGCGAAGAAGAACGGACACGCCTACGTTGTCCTGGACGGCACCCTCATCCCCCATCGACCGGGTCGCCGCGGACCGTCCCTTCTACTCCGGCAAGCATAAGAAGCACGGGATGAACCTGCAGGTCATCGCCAGTCCCGACGGCGACATCCCGTGGGTGTCCGGGGCGCTGCCCGGCTCGGTGCACGACAAGAAGGCCGAGTGGATCTGGGGTGTCCCGGCCAAGCTGGAGGCCGCCGGCCTGATCGTCCTGGCCGTTAAGGGCTGCCAGAGCGTCGCGCACGCGAAAATCCCGTACCGGGGGAAGAACAGCGGGGATTTCAGGAAGAGGCTAACCGCGCCCACGCGAAACTGCGCTCACCCAGCGAGCGTGCCAACGCCCAGCTCAAGTCCTGGCGCATCCTCCGCAAGCTCCCCTGCTGTTCCCCCGGGCCACCCGGCGCCTGCTGCCCCTGGCGCGCCGGAGTGTCCATTCACGGGGTTGAGCGTGACAAACACGCCGACGCGCGGCGGTAGTTGAACTTTTAGTGCAGGTTGAGCATGCTTGCGGCTCGTGTCCGATGAGCCTGGGGCGGCTGGCGAGCAGGGAGACCTGGTCTCGCGGTTGCGGGCTGTGATCGGGGCGAAGGACGAGCAGATCGCGGTGCTGACGGCCGCCCTGGAAGCGGCGCTGAACCGGGAACGCCGGCTGGAGCTCCGGCTGGCGGAAGTCGAGCGCCGCCTGTCGATGGACAGCACCGACTCCGGGATGCCTTCCTCGAAGGAGCGGATCGGGGCGGAAGAGGCGCGGCGGGCGCGGCAGCAGTCCGAGCGCGAGCGCAGGAAGGATCGCAAGCGGGGAGGCCAGCTAGGTCATCAGGGGAAAGGCCTTGAGCGGGATCCGGACCCGGGTGAGAAGAAGGACGCCGAGCCGCCGGCGGAGTGCCGCAGATGCGGGGCGTCCCTGGACGGTGCGGCGGCTGCGAGATCGCGGTGGGCGCAGGTCGCCGACGTGCAGGTCGTCCGGACGGTGACCGAGTGGGCGCTGCCGGGCCGGTGCTGCCCGGGCTGCGGGACGGTCACATTCGCAGAGCCGCCGCCGGGCGCGCACGCGGGCTCGGTGTGCTACGGGCCGGTACTGAACGCCGCCGCGGTGGTGCTCACGGCGTACGGGAACGTGCCGGCGGAGCGGGCCGCGCAGGTCATGGCCATGCTGCTGGGGGTGCCGGTCTCGCCGGGCTGGGTGGACAAGGCCAGCGCCCGGCTGGCGGCGCAGCTGGGGAAGGCCGGCCTGGATGAGGCCATGCTCGCGGCGCTGGCCGGGGAGAAAGCGCTGGCCGCGGATGAGACCCCGGTGAACGTGCTGGACAGCAGCGCCCCGCAGCCCGCCGGGCGGGAAGAAGAGGACGAACAGGATCCGGAGGGGGAGAAGACGGCCCCCGGCGCGCCGCACGTGCTGATCGTCCGGACCCCGGATGGGAGGCTGACCTGGCTGCAGGCCCTCCCCTCGCGGCGCAAGGCCGCCGTCGCCGCGGGGATCCCGGCCGCGTTCACCGGGCTGCTGATGACCGACGGCTACACCGGTTACCAGCACCTGCTGTCCCGGCTGGCCGGGATCCAGCAATGCTGCCAGCATTACCCCGATACCGCGGTTATGCCGATAGGGAGCGGGCCGGTGCTGGCGGGCGGGGGTGACCGGGGCCGGGATATCGGCATAATCGAGCAGGCTGCGGCGTGATGCTGTCCTCTCCGACGACCGGAGAGGACAGCGAACATGGACGTTTTCTATGGGGTCCGGATGACGGGACCCCTGGCGCCGTATGCAATCGGGCTGGCCGGTGAACTGGCCAGGCTGGGCTTCACGGAGGGCTCGGCAAAGGGCCAGCTGGGGCTGGCCGCGCACCTGAGCCGGTGGCTTGCGGCTGCTGGCGTGGGCACGGAGGGGCTGACCGGCCCGGCGGTGGAGGAGTATCTGGCGGCGCGCCGGGCGGCTGGGTATACGGCGTACCTGACGCCGAAGGCCCTGGCACCGCTACTGGGCTACTTGCGGGGGCTGGGCGTGACCCCGCAGGCTGAGAGCGCAGCGCCGGGGACGCCGGCAGAGGTGCTGCTGGAGGAGTACCGCTGTTACCTGCTGGCCGAGCGTGGCGTGCAGGCCGAGGTGGCGCGCGGTTACCTCGATCTGGTCCGCCCGTTCGTGGCTCACCATGCCGCTGCGGGTGCCGCGGGGCTGGGCAGGCTTTCGGCCGCCGACGTCACGGGGTTCTTGACCGCGCAGTCCCGGCGGGTGGTCCCGAAGACGGCTCAGCGGCTGGCGACCGCGCTGCGCTCGCTGCTGCGGTTCTGGCATCTGCAGGGCCTGACCAGCGGGCCGCTGGACCGGGCAGTGCCCAAGGTCGCCAACCGCCGGCCCGGGCTGCCCCGGCCGCTGGAGCCGGAGCAGGTGCAGGCCATGCTGGCTTCCTGCGATCGCGGGACCGCGGCTGGCCGCCGCGATCTGGCGATCTTGACGCTGCTCGCGCGGATGGGGCTGCGCGCGGGCGAGGTCGCCGGGCTGCGCCTGGACGACATCGACTGGCGGCTCGGGGAGATCAGCGTCCGCGGCAAGGGCAACCGCCGCGACCGGCTCCCTTTGCCGGCCGATGCGGGCGAGGCTGTCGCGGACTGGCTGCGGCACGGCCGGCCCGGCACGGCCCTGGACCGCAGCGTGTTCATCCGGATCAAGGCACCGCACCGGGGCCTGACCTCGGGCGGGGTCACCCAGGCGGTCGCGGCCGCTGCCGGGCGGGCCGGGCTCGGCGTGATCTACGCACACCGGCTGCGGCATTCCGCCGCGACGGCCATCCTCGCCGAAGGCGGGTCGCTCGCCGAGGTCGGCCAGGTCCTGCGGCACCGGCGGCCGCACACCACGGCGGCATACACGAAGGTCAACGTCGAGGCGCTGCGCACGCTCGCCCGGCCATGGCCAGGCGCGTCATGACCGGGCTGCGTGAGGCGCTGGCCGGCTACCTGGACCTGCGGCGCGGCCTGGGGTTCAAGCTGGAGCGCGACGCCAAGCTGCTGGACCAGTTCATCGGCTACCTGGAGCAGCGCCAAGCGAGCACGGTCACCGTGGCCGATGCGCTGGCCTGGGCCACGCTGCCGCCTGGCGCCAGCCCGGGCTGGCTGCGGATGCGGATCACCGTGGTCCGCGGCTTCGCCGCCTACCTCGCCACCCTCGACCCGGCCGCCGAAGTCCCGCCGGCCAGCCTGCTGCCCGGCGGAACCCACCGGGCGGTGCCCTACCTGTATTCGCCCGCCGACATTGCCGCGTTGCTGGTCCAGGCGGAGCACCTGAAGACGCCGGTGCGCCGGGCCACCATCAAGACCCTGATCGGCCTGCTCACGGTTACCGGCATGCGCCGCGGTGAAGCCATCGCCCTCGACGATGAAGACTTCGACGCCCGGCGCGGGCTACTGCTGGTCCGCCACGCCAAGCTCGGCAAGCACCGGCTGCTCCCGCTGCACCCCACCACGGTGGCCGCCGTGCAGGACTACCGGCGGCTCCGCGACCAGCGGTTCCCCCGCCCGGTCAGCGAAGCGCTGCTGGTATCCAGCGCGGGGACCCGGCTGCTGCATTACAACGTCGGCCTGACCTTCACCACGCTGGCCCGCCGCGCCGGACTGGCCGCCCGTTCCGGCGGCTGCCGTCCCCGGCCGCACGATTTGCGGCATTCATTTGCGGTCGCCACGCTCCTGGACTGGTGCCGCGACGGCGGCGACATCGCCGCCCGGATGCCGCTGCTGTCGGCCTACCTCGGCCACGCCGACCCCGCCGGCACCTACTGGTACCTGCAAGCTTCCCCCGAACTGCTCGCCGAGGCCGCCCGCCGGCTCGGCACCGCACCGGGAGAATCCCGGTGACCGCGATCGCCGCGACCATGCAGGCATTCTTCACCGAGCGGCTGATCGCCCAGCGCCGCGCCAGCCCGCACACGATCGCCGCCTACCGGGACACCCTGCGACTGCTGCTCGGCTTCGCCGCCCAGCGCACCCGGACACCGCCATGCCGCCTCGACATCGCCGACCTGGACGCGCCGATGATCAGCGCGTTCCTCGACCACCTCGAACATCAGCGGGGCAACACCATCCGCAGCCGCAACGCCCGGCTGGCCGCGATCCACTCCCTGTTCAGCTTCGCCGCGCTGCGCCATCCCGAGCACGCCGCCGACATCGCCCGGGTGCTGGCCATCCCGCCCAAACGCAGCGACCAGACGATCGTCACCTTCCTGACCAGCACCGAGACCGAGGCCTTGCTCGCCGTCCCCGACCGGGCCACCCGGACCGGGCGCCGTGATCACGCCTGGATCCTGCTGGCCATCCAGACCGGGCTGCGGGCCTCCGAGCTCACCGCCCTGACCCGCCGCGATGTCCACCTCGGCACCGGCGCCTACGTCGCCTGCCACGGCAAAGGCCGCAAAAACCGGATCACGCCCCTGGCTCCCGGCACGGTCACCACCCTGCGCGCATGGCTCGCCGAACGCGCCGGGACACTGGACGACCCGCTGTTCACCACCATCCGCGGCGGGCCGATGAGCCGCGACGCCCTGCAACAGCGGCTCACCCTCTACGCCACCGCAGCCCGGAGAACATGCCCCACCCTGACCAGCAAAAACGTCACACCCCACGTCCTACGGCACTCAGCGGCCATGGCCTTGCTCCACGCCGGGACCGACATCACCGTCATCGCCTTGTGGCTGGGTCACGAATCGGTCACCACAACCCAGATCTACCTGCAAGCCGACATGGAACTCAAACAGCAAGCCCTCGACCGGACCACACCACCCGCCAGCCTCCCGGGCCGCTACAAACCCCCCGACCGGCTCCTCGCGTTCCTCGAAGCCCTGTGATTATGCCGATATCCCGGCCCCGGTCACCCCCGCCCGCCAGCACCGGCCCGCTCCCTATCGGCATAACCGCGGTATCGGGGTAATGCACCTTATGCCGATATCGGCATAAAGCTCACATCATCAGGCGATGCCGGGCGGTCATCAAGCCCGGCCCCGGCGGGCTGCAGTCCTGGGCCGGCGACATCATCGCCGTCCTGCGCGAGGCTCATCAGGCCGTCCAGGACGCACGCGCCCGCGGCAGCACCGCCCTGGACGCGGACCTGCTGGACGACCTCCGCCAGCGCTACGACGAGGCCGCCGCCTTCGGGATCATCCACAACCGGCTGCGCGACTGGCACGACGGGAACCACCCCGGCTACGCGCTCGGCTGCTGGCTGCGCGAGTACAAGGAACAGGTCTTCCTGTTCGCCCGCGACTTCGCCGTGGACTGGACGACCAACGTCGCCGAGCGCGGCGCCAAAGCCGCCAAGCGCCACCAGGCCGTCTCCGGCTACTGGCATTCCCTGGCCACCCTCGCCCGGTGGTGCCGCATCCGCAGTTACCTTGATTCGGCTGCCGCCCACGGCATCACCGCACTCGACGCCATCCGCACGGCCATCGAGGGAAAGCCCTGGCTACCCCCACTCCCCACCGTGAGCTGACACCAATTTACGGCATCCCCGTGATGCGATGAAGGAGCGGGCCTCCGCTCCTGGCGGATGCTGGAAGTTGGCAAGCATCCGTCTCCACCAGGCAAGGGAGGCCCACGATGACGGAAGCATACGACGGCCGGCAGGTCGTCGGGATGGACCTGCACCGGCGGCGCAGCGTGATCGTCCGGATGACCGAGGACGGCCGCAAGCTGGAGACCGCCCGGATCACCAACAGCCCGGCCGCGCTGCGGGCGGTGATCGCCCGGGCCGGGAAGAACCCGCGGGTGGTCATCGAGGCGACATACGGCTGGTACTGGGCAGTCGACGTGCTCGAAGAGGCTGGGGCGGAGGTTCACCTGGCCCATCCGCTGGGGGTGAAGGCCTATTCCTACCGGCGGGTCAAGAACGACGAACGGGACGCCGCGGACCTGGCGGACCTGCTGCGGATGGGACGGCTGCCGGAGGCATGGATCGCCCCGCCGGAGATCCGCGAGCTGCGGGAGATCAGCCGCTACCGGCACCAGCTGGTCAAGGCGCGGACTTCGCTCAAGGACCAGGTGCACGGGGTGCTGGCCAAGCTCGGCATCCCGGTTACCTGCACCGACATCTTCGGGGTGCACGGGCAGGCCTGGCTGGATGAGCTCCCGATGCCGCAGCCGTACGCGGGCAAGGTCGCGTCGCTGCGGCAGCTGGCGGGGGAGCTGAGCGCCGAGATCACCCTGCTGGACACGGTGCTCGGCGACCTGCTGGCCGGGCATGAGGGATACGCCGCGATCCAGCAGCTGCCGGGCATCGGCCCGGTGCTGGCCGCGGTCATCGTGGCCGAGATCGGCGACATCCGCCGGTTCCCCGGGCCCGGGCAGCTGGCCAGCTGGGCCGGGCTGACGCCGCGGCATTACGAGTCCGACACCAAGGTGGTCCGCGGGCACGTCACCAAGCAGGGCAGCCGGATGCTGCGCTGGGCAGTGGTCGAGGCGATCCAGCGTCAGCCCGCCGGGTCGCGGCCCGGCGAGGTCAAGGACGGCATCATCGCCCGCCGCGGCAAGGAAGCCCGAACATCGCCAAGGTCGCCGCCGCCCGGGAGCTGCTCACCTTGGTCTTCTACGGGATGCGCGACGGGCACGTCCGTCGTGCTCTCCAGCGCGGGCAGGCCGTAGTGACCTGTCCGGGCCTGCGGCCGGGCGCGAGGCCGCCGTTCATTCTGCCCCCCGCCCCCGCGGCGGCGCGGGCGCCCCTGTGATTGACCCCGCCCGGCCCGGCGCGAACCCGCCCCATGCCCCCCGGGGACACCCGGGGACAAACGAAGGGATGAACGCAGCCAGCAGGCTGCCCGGCCGCAGGCCGGCCGTGGGGCGACGACAACCGCATACACGCGAACCCTGACCAGCAGGAGGCCTTTCCCCGCAGGCCACGATCATCGGCTCGCGGGCACCCGCGTCAAGGACGCCTCCGGCGCCGCCGCCGGCGGCCGGGCTCCGCCCGGTCCTTGACCCAGCCAGCCCGCTCGCACGAACACGGCACCTGAGCGGAGAAAGGGGGAGCCACGGGGCCAGTTCAGCATGCCCTGCAAACACCCCGCGGCCGCGAAACCGCAGACCGAAACCCCGCTTGACGCCGGCCCGCTCCTTCAGGGATGAATGGACACGCGCCGGACAGCTCGTCAAGGCCATCCACCTTTTGCAGGTCCGCGAGGCAAACGCAGCACGAAAAAGGCTCACTGATGACGTCATCAAGACGCCATAGTCGCTTTCATAGAGAAGCCGTTTACTTGAAAATTCTCACTAACTCCGCCTGTACTCGCGATTTCCCATCCGTACCCTATCGCGCCTATACCGGAACCTTTGGACATATAACCCTTTTTTTCCATCCAGGTAAGCATTGATAGAATATTTACAGAACCAGAAGGCTCATTGATTGTAGCAGAGGATCCTACGGCTGCGCTGCCTGGTGCCAATTTCCAGACCAACTCGTTTCCCAGTACGCACAAGCCCCAAGTTTGTACTGGAACGCCGTTAGCTCCACCGAATTTAGCAACTGCGTTAAAGGTGCAAGCGCCGTTATTAGCAAAATCGGTCTGAATCATAACTTCTGGACCAGTATCATTGTAGCTATTACCTGGATGAGTGAAAATGTCATAAGCAGCCCATGCGGTAGTGCCCCCATTAGCGTTCATATTCTCATTGAACGAGCTGATCATAGAAGAAAAGTCAGACAAGGGTTGCGGTTTGGTATTATCATTCAGTCCGTAAGGCACGCTAAGACTTGGATATGACACGACACCAGTATTTCCGGCAGGCATATTAGCAGCAATAACCCAATCGCCCGGATCATGTGCGGTGAGAGTAGAAGTAGCGCCAGAAATAGGGGAATATACGTTGTTTCCAATCCATGTTTCGGCTGTCGTGTTTGTGATGTCTGGTTCATCATCATATGGGCCGCATTCTCCGTTATCAGCGCTAGTGACGCAGGGGCTACCACTCGGTGTAGGGGCAGAGGTGACCGGCGATGGCCGTGGCGTAGAGGTCGCAGCGCTGCTGCATCCAGCAACAGCAAGCATGGCCACGAGCGCCAGTACTGCTGTCTTCAGAGAGGTCACGACTGGCCAGCTTATCTCAGGCTGGGGCCGGAGGCAGGGCTCCGGCGTGTTCCGGAGTTGCCCCGTTTTGTGCGGCATGTGACTGATAGGGCGAAATCGCACTGTCGATAGAGGCGGGCACGCCACCCGATCATGTAGGTCTCTGAAGTCTGCATGAACGAGGTGTGGCATGCCCGCAATGGCATTGTCGCGCGTGGGTGCGCGGGTGGTCGAATCCGGTCCCGGCGGCCAGGTCCTGGCCGCGGATGCGTGGCAGAAGCTGGAAGCGCTGCCCGACCCGCGTTCGCCGCGGGGGCGGATCTACCCGCTGGCCTGCCTGGTCGCGGTCGCGCTGTGCGCGTTCACCGCGGCCGGGAACGACCGGTTCACCGCAGTCGGGCAATGGATCAGCCGCGCCGGCCAGGCGGACCTGGCCCGGCTGCGCGCTCCGTGGGACCCGATGGCGGGCCGGTACCGGTCGCCGGATGAGAAGACGATCCGGGTGATGCTGGACCGTCTGGACCCGCGGGCCCTGGCCCGCGCCCTGCTCGGGCCAGGGCCGGGCGGCCGTCGGCGTCCCGGCGGGCGGCCGCCGGCCAGCGTGCGCGGCTACCGTGCCCGGCGGGCCGCCCGGCTGGCGCAGGAGCTGGCCCGCGGCCGGTTAAAGGCGGTGGCCGTGGACGGCAAGACCTCCCGCGGGGCCCGCCGTGCCGACGGCGCCCGGGACTGCCTGCTCGGCGTCGCCGAGCACGGCGGGCGGCTGCTGGACCACCTGGAGGTCGATGTCAAGCACAACGAGACCAGCCATTTCACCGGACTGCTGGGACCGGTGGACCTGGACGGCGCCGTGGTGACCTTCGATGCGCTCCATACCGTGCGGGCGAACCTGGACTGGCTGGTCACCGGCAAGAACGCGCAGTACATCGCGGTCGTCAAGCGCAACCAGCCCGGCCCGCACGCCCAGCTCGCCGGCCTGCCTGGCGGCACGTCCCCTCGCCTGCCGGACACGGGACAAAGGCCACGGACGCGCGGAACGGCGCACCCTGAAGGTCACCACCGTCGCGGCCGGGCTGGCTTTCCCCCACGCCGCCCAGGCCATCCAGATCGTCCGCCGCCGCCGGCCGCTGACCGGCAAGAAGTGGTCGACCGAGACGGTCTACGCGGTCACCTCGCTGAGCGTCATGGCCAGCCTGCGGGTAACCTGGCCATCGCCATCTTGCGGCTGACCGGCCACACCAGCATCGCCGCCGCCCTGCGCTATAACGCCCGCCAGCCCGGCAGGCCCCTGCAAACGATCACGCAATGCTAACAACGACTATGCCGGAGCCCTGCCACGACAACGGCGCCACCGCCAGCAGCAAGCCGACACCGCCCGTCAGCATCCCCGCCCATAGGACTTCCGAATACTTACAACGTTAGTGGTCGGCAAAGCCGCGTGCCACTGGACGAACTGCGGGAACTCGGCATGCTCGCCGACCGGCCCGAGGGCGGCTAACTACTAGAGGCGATCGAGCGGACGCGGGCCAAGAGCGGCAACCTGTGATATTTGTTTATCAGCGCACCGCACAGGCACCGAAAGTAGCGCGCTCTTCGAGCGGGCCCGAGACCGACCCGACGCACCAGCAGGGGCGTAAGAGCACGAGCAAGGGGGTTGCCCTGAGCGACGAACCTGGCTGCCTAGCTGCTGCGAAGGTTAGCGAATGAATGCCGGACGGTTTCGTTTCCTCGCGTCCATGCCTCGCCTCGGTGAGGACAGCCGCGCATGGGCGGCTGAGGTAAGCCGCATCGAGGACCTAGGATTCCACTCGGTAGCGGTGTCCGAGCACTACAGCCATGGATGGGGCATGGACGCCCTCACGGCCATGAACTTCGCGCTGGCTAGTACCTCCCGCCTTCGCGCAATACCGCTCGTGCTGAACAATGACCTCCACCACCCGGCTGTCCTCGCCAAAGCGATTGCCACCGCTGACGTGCTCTCAACCGGCCGGGTGGGTATCGGAATCGGTGCCGGTTGGCTCGAGGATGACTACAGGGCGCTCGGCGTCGGCTACCATGGTGCGCCGATCCGCATTGCCCGCTTGGAAGAGGCCTTGCAGGTTATCGCGTTGTTCTTTGCCGGAGGCCGAGTGACCTTCTCTGGTTGCTATTACAAACTTAACGGCCTTGAAGCTCTCCCCGAGACGGTCCAGACCCCACGGCCGCCGATCCTTATCGGCGGCGGAGGACCGAAAATGCTTGCCTTGGCCGGACGCTACGCGGACATCGTCGGTCTGCACCCACAGCTCCGAGCTAGCGGATTCGATGATAAGGCAGCCGAGGAGCTGTCGAGGGCGAGCATTGAAAGGAAGCTCGGCCTGGTAGCCAACGCTGCGTCCAACGCTGACCGAGCAATGCCCGAAGTTCAGTTCACTTGCTATGATGTGAACATTAGGGGCTCGCAGGTGACACCGTTCCGTCCATTGTTTTCTGATTACATCGAGGCGCACCCGGCCAGTTTTGCCCACTCTCCGATATCCTTGCGAGGGGATATCGACAAGTGCGTCGACGACCTGCAGCGATGGAGCGAGGAACTCGGTATCTCCTACTGGAAGTTGGGCGATAACGTGAACGCGGTTGCCCCAATCGTCGCTCGGCTCTCAGCTGAGTAAATCTGGTGAGAAGGGCATTGTACGTGCACCCCGTTCAGCTTTCTTTGTAACTGGATAGGTTCTGCTCTCCTTTTCTTCTTTCCTTTGGAGGGCGGCTCGGTGGGTGTCTATTTGCGGGTGAGGCTGGGCCGTGGTGTAGTGCGGCTGTGCCCGATGCGCCTGGGATAACGTCGCCGGGCACGCTCTTTGCAATGCCCATCTGCTGCGCGAGCTGGCCGCGGTGACCGAGACCGGCACGGACCTGGACGTGACCTGGGCACGGCAGGCGGCCGATGCCCTCCTGGCCCTGAAGGACGCGGCGGACGTTGCCCGCGCCGCCGGCCGCGACGGCATCAGCCAGGACATCCTGGAAAAGCACGGTACCTGGTTCTGCGACGCCGCCGCCGCCGGGACCGCCCTGAACGCCGCCCGCCGAAGCCCGCTCCAGAAGAAGCGCCACGCACTGGCCACCCGGATGGCCGCCCGCGCCGATGACTACCTGAGATTCGCCCGTGACCTGCGCGTACCGTTCGACAACGAGGGGGCTTCATACTGCACCTCCTGGGTGCGTTCTGCGGTATCGAGGTTTCTGCGGTGGTCAGCTCGTTGCGTGAGCAGTATGGCGTGGGGCACTGACAATTCCGGGCAGTGGGCCGCCGAGGCTGGGGTGGTAGCTGCGTCCTGAGCGGTGGGTGTTGCCGAGGGCTTTGCCGGTGTCCTCGGCCTGTGCGGGGGTGGGGCGGGTCTGGCCGGGGTGGTAGAGGCAGGTGCCGCGGTCGTCGGCCAGGCGTCCGGTGATCAGGCCGAGCCGGTACCAGCGTTTGATGCTGGAGGGGTGGGCGCCGAGTTCGCCGGCGATCTCGTCGAGGGTGAGCAGGCCGGTCTCGCGGAGCCGCTGGTAGTGACTGCGCAGCCGGTAGCGGTCGCAGTGGGCGCGGAGCCGCCCGGCGGTGAAGGTCTTGCCTTCCCCGCTGGTGATGCCCCGCTGGGCGAGGACGCCGGCGACCTCGCCGTAGGTGTGCTCGTCCAGCAGCTGGTCGATCAGGTCGATGGTGGCCTGCTGGGTTTTGCGTTCCTGCCAGGCGTTGGGCGGCAGCGGCAGGGTCATGCTGTGGTCCTGCCCGCCGCGCCGGCGCACGTGGATGGTAATGCCGCCGCCGGTCTTGATCAGGGTGACGTCGGTGATCAGCAGCCGGATCAGGCGTTTGCGTTCCCGCATCGGGGTGGCGGGGTTGTTCCACAGAGCGGGGAAATCGGCGGCCAGCGCGCGGATGCGGTCCCGCTGGGTGTCGCCGAGGCTGGTCGTGGTGGCGCGGCGAGCCTTGTCGTGGTCATCTTGCGCTGTGGCCAGCTCGCGGAGTTTGTCGTTCCAGTCCGCTTCGAGGGTGTCGGCGACGAGCCGGTTGGCGGGGTCGACGGCCAGGTAGCGGCGGCGGGCGGCGTCGGCGGCGTGCTGGGCGCGCTGGACGTGGGCGGCGCGGATGTGGTCGGCCTGGGCAGCGCGGCGGTGAGCTCGTCGGTGACGGTCAGGGCGGCCTCCAGCGCGAGCGGGGTGAGGGTGTCGAGGATCAGCCCGGAGATCGCGCTGTCGATGCTGGCGCCTGGCATGAACTGGCAGATCGGGATGCCGTGCGCGATGCCGGTGACCTGGCAGACGTAGTCGGGCACGCAGGTGCCGTCGGTGCGGGTGTGGTAGCGCACGGTCATCCGCCGCCCGCATTTGCCGCAGACGGCCAGGCCTTGCAGCAGGGCGGGGCCTTCGCGGGCGGGCCCGGCCCTGCGGTCGCCGCCGCGGGCGGCGGCGTTCGCGGCCAGGACCGCGAGGTTGGCCTCGTACTGGCCGAAGCTGATATAGCCGGGGTGGGCGCCGGGGATGAGGGTGATCCATTCCTCGCGGGGTTTGGCGACGGCGTGGTAGTGGCCGTCGGCGTCTTGGTAGTGCCGGGACCGGCCGTAGCAGTAGGCGCCGGCATAGCGGGGGTTATGCAGCACTTCAGGACCCGGTCGTGGGTCAGCGCGGTCCAGTACAGATCGCCGGCGTGCGGGCCGGCCTGGTGGTGCATCGGGAAGGACAGGTTCTCGGCGTGGAACGTCTTGACCACGGCGCGGGCCGATCCGGTGGCGGTGAAGGTGGTGAACAGGTGTTGCAGGGCGTGCTGGACTCCGGCGTCGGGGTCGAGCACGACTTGGCCGGCAGGGTCGTAGACCAGGCCGGAGGGCAGCGGCAGCGCGAGCTCCCCGCGCCGGGCCTTGGCCAGGATCCCGCCGCGCAGCCGGGCGCGGATCAGGAAGAGTTCAGCTTCTTATGCGGACTTCTCCGTTATGCCGACCACGAGCTGTGAGGATGCCGCAGGCTTGGTCGGCGTTGCCGCCATGTCGGCATAATCCCAGCCCAACGGCTGCTTACTTCCGGCTTCTTCCCAGGTCAGGGGCTGATTCTTCTCTCCGGACGCGCTGGGCGTCCGGATGAGGAGTGCATGATGGCGAAGACGAAACCGTGCTGGGCGAAGGTGACCGGGTCGCTCGCGGAGTACGCGGACGGGTTCCGGGACGAGCTGTTCCGGCTCGGCTATACCCCGCTCACCGCGGCCTGCCAGCTGCGGCTGACCGCTCACCTGAGCCGCTGGATGATCGCGGAGGGCGTCAGCACGCAGGATCTGGACATGCCGGCGGCGGAACGGTACTTCACGGCCCGCCGTCTGACGGGATACGCGAACGAGCGGACCACCGAGGCACTCGGCCCGCTGCTGGGCTACCTGCGCAGGCTCGGGGCCGCTCCGCTCCCGCCGGCGGAGCCGGCGACGGAGACAAGCCTGCTGCTGGACCGGTTCGCGGCCTACCTGGCCTCCGAACGGGGCCTGGCACCGACGACGGTCGCGCTGAACGTCCGCCTGGCCCGCCCGTTCCTGCAGCAGCGGGCACCCGGACACGACGGGCGCCTGGGCCTGGAGCAGCTGACCGTCGGCGAGGTACGAGCATTCGTGCTGGACCGGGCCCGGAAGCAGCCGCGGTCGGCCAAGCGGATCGTGACCGCGCTGCGGTCCCTGCTCCGCTTCCTGCACGTCGACGGCGTCCTGGCCGTCCCGCTGGCGGGCGCGGTGCCGTCGCCGGCCGGGCACTCGCTCGCCGGGCTGCCCCGGGCGCTGGAGCCCGGGCAGGTCGCGGCGATGCTGGACTCCTGCGACCCGGCCACCGCGACCGGGCGCCGGGACCGGGCGGTCCTGCTGATGCTGTCCCGGATGGGCCTGCGGGCCGGCGAAGTCGCGGGACTCGGCCTGAACGACATCGACTGGCGGCGCGGCGAGATCACGGTCCGCGGCAAGGGCAGCCGCCGCGACCGGCTGCCGCTGCCCGCCGATGTCGGCGCGGCGATCGTCGCCTACCTGCGCGACGGCCGCCCGGCCGGCGCGCTGGACCGCGCGGTGTTCATCGCCGCCCAGGCACCCCGGGAAGCACTGTCCTATGCCGGGATCACCACGATCGTCGCCGGTGCCGCTGCCCGGGCCGGGATCCCCGGGCCGGTCCACGCCCACCGCCTGCGCCACTCGGCGGCGACCGCGATGCTGCGCGGCGGCGGGTCCCTGACCGAGATCGGGCAGGCCCTCCGCCATGCCCGGCCGGCCACGACTGCGATTTACGCCAAGGTCGACGTCGACGCGCTGCGCCCGCTGGGGCGCCCCTGGCCCGGCCAGGGGGTAACCGCATGACGGCGGACGAGCGCCCGCTGCGGGAGTCGCTGGAGGACTACCTGGCGCTGCGCCGCGCGCTGGGCTTCAGGCTCAAGACCGCCGGACGGCTGCTGGACCAGTTCGTCAGCTGGCTGGACGACCGCGGCATCAGCACGATCACCACCGCCGACGCCCTTGAATGGGCAACGCTCCCTGACGGGGCCTCGCAGGCATGGCAGTCGATCCGGCTCAGCATGGTCCGCGGGTTCGCCGCCTACCTGCACGGCACCGACCCGTCGGTCCAGGTTCCCCCGCCCGGTCTGATCCGCCGCGGGAACGACCGCGCGACCCCCTACCTCTACTCCGACGCCGAGATCAGCGCCGTCATCGCCGCGGCCGGCACCCTGCGGCCGGAGTTCCGGGCCGCCACCTACCAGGCCCTGATCAGCCTTCTTGCCGCGAGCGGCGTCAGGATCGGGGAAGCGCTCTCCCTCGACCGCGGCGACCTTGACGCCGGCCAGGGCATGCTCACCATCCGGGATGCCAAGTTCGGGAAGACCCGGCTGATCCCGCTGCACCCCAGCGCGGCCGCCGCGCTGGCCCGGTACTCGGCGCTGCGGGACGAGCATCACCCCCGTCCGGCCGACCCGGCGCTGTTCTTGTCCACTGCCGGGACACGGCTGCGGCACAGCAACGTCAGCCTCACGTTCAGCAAGCTCACCGGCCAGGCCGGGCTGGCCCGGCGGTCAGCTTCCTGCCGGCCCCGGATCCATGACGTCCGCCACTCCTACGTGGTCAATACCGAAATAGGCGGAGTTGCATCGGATGCAACATTCCCCGGAAGGCGTGAACGTCCCTGGCCTGCGCTGCTCCGTTGGTGCCCTCGCCGCGAGCAGGCCGTGGCGGCAGCAAAGTGGCCGGTGATCTGCGGTGTCATCACCCGGTTGCATCAGCTCACGCGATGATGCACCCAGGGCTGTTGCATCCGGCAGCCGGATGATGCGGCAGGTGCAGTCACGCGCAGCGGCGGGGAAGGGATGCCATGACCTGGGAGCGTGATCGCGGTCGGGTAAGGGCCCGGGGACCCGCCCGGCCGGGTGCCGCGGCGGCCGGCTGCCAGACACGCCATGGCTCGGGGTTCCTGGCGCCTGGTTGCGCTGGATGCCAGGATGTTGCCCCGGTTCTGGTTGCGGTGGCTGGCCGGCTGATGCATCGGGGTGTTTTCGCGGAGGGGAGCTGGGGTGGGGGGACGGCGGGGTGGGCTGACGCTGGTCGCCGCGGAAGGGTCGGCGCCGGTTTCGCCGGGGCCGGTGTTGTTCGAGGAGATCCTGGCCGGGTGGCGGCGCCAGCAGCAGGCCAGGCGGCTGAGCGGGCCGCTGATCGGTATGCGGGAGCGGATCGTGCGCCGCTTTGCCGCGTTCACCGGCTGCTGGCCGTGGCAGTGGACGGCGGGGCAGGCGGAGTCGTGGCTGGCCTCGGGCGGGTGGGCGCACTCGACGGCCCGGGCCTATCAGGGCGCGCTGAGCCTGTTCCTGGATTATGCCTGCGATCCGCGTTACGGCTGGGTGGCCGAGTGCGAGCAGCGGGTGGGCGCTGTCCCGGTGCAGGTGTTCCACGAGGGGAACACGACGGCGCACGCCGCGGAGTACGAGGGCCGGCCGGAGCGCCGCCCGCTGACCCGCGCCGAGTTGCAGGGGTTCTTCGACGCCGCCGACGGCCTAGTGGAGAGGGCCGCGTGCTCGCGGCGCAAGGGGCAGCTGGCGGCGTTCCGCGATGCCACCTTGTTCAAGGTGATCTACGCCTGGGGGCTGCGCCGCCGGGAGGCGGCGATGCTGGACGTGACGGACTTCGCGGTGAACCCGGCCGCTCCCGAGCTCGGCAGCCTGGGGGTGTGCCATGTCCGCTTCGGTAAGGCGATGCGGGGCAGCCCGCCGCGGCGCCGCGCGGTGGCCACGGTGATGCCGTGGGCGGCGGAGGCGCTGGAGCAGTATCTGGAGGAGGTCCGCCCCTGCTACGGCGCGGCCGGGCATCCGGCGGTGTGGCTGACCGAGCGGGGCGGGCGGATCTCGCCCCGGCAGATTGATGACCGGTTCGCCCAGCTCCGCGGCCTGGCCGGGCTCCCGGACGGCCTTTCGGTGCACTGCCTTCGGCACTCGTATGTCTCGCACCTGATCGAGGACGGCGCTGACCCGCTGTTCGTGCAGTGGCAGGCCGGCCACTCGTGGGCGTCGACCACGGCTACCTACACGACGGTCGGCCAGGACGCAAGGAACCGGATGCTGCGCGCGGCGCTGGCGCGCGCCTACCACGGAGAGGACGGTCAGTGATGGCAAGGACGGTCGGCTACCGGTGGCACCTGCGGCGGCTGATGGCCGACCGGGACATGTATGCCACGACGGACCTGCGGCCGCTGCTGGCCGACCGCGGCGTCGTGCTGTCCCGGGAGCAGGTCTACCGGCTGGTGACCCAGGCCCCGGAGCGGCTGAGCCTGGCCACGCTCGCCGCGCTGTGTGACATTTTCGGCTGCCAGCCCGGTGACCTCGTTCGAGCCGGTCGCTGCCGCCGCCGGGTCCCGGACCGCGCGGGAGCCAGGGCTGCTGCCGCGGCCGCGGCGGGCCCGGGTGCTGCCCGGCGCGGAATAGCGCGGTGGCCCCGGCTGGCCGCTGCCCGGCCGGCCACGACATGCCGCGCAGCGGCTGCCCGGCCTGCCGTCGTGACCGGGTGGTGGGCCTGGCGGCTGCCGCGGACCGGTCGCTGCCGCGCGCGGCCGTGGCCGCCGCGGTCGATGCGGTGGCGCCCGGCGGGCAGGCGCTGTGGCACCTGGAACAGGCGCTGGCCGCCGGCCCGCAGGCGCTGCACCTGGGCGCCCCGCCGCTGGCGGGCCGCCTGGCCGCCGAGCTGATCGCCCGCGGGTCAGCCGGCCTGGCGGTCCGCGGGTGCGCCGCCTGCGGGCGGGCCGGGCGGCCGCTGACCCGCAGCGAGGCCGGCGCGGTCTGCCCGCGCTGCCGGGCCTGGCAGCTGGCCGCTGCCTGCAGCGCGTGCGGGAGGGTCAAGCCGGTCGCCACCCGCACGGCCGCCGGGCAGCCGCTCTGTGAGGTCTGCCGGCGGCGCACCGGCCGCCGCAGCCGCCGCTGCGGGTCCTGCGGCAAGACCGCGCCGGTCGCGATCCGCGGCCGCGGCGGCCAGCCGGATATCTGCGTGAACTGCTACCGGATGCCCGAAGCGGTCTGCGCTGTGTGCGGCCGGCGCCGCGAGTGCAACTTCGCCGCGACCAGCCATCCGGTCTGCCCGTCATGCTCGCCGAAGGCCACCGCCACCTGCGCGCGCTGCGGCCAGGACCGCCCGCCCGCCGCCCGCTGGCCCGAAGGCCCGGTCTGCGACCCGTGCTACACCGCCGCGCTGCGGCACCGGGGACGGTGCGCGTCCTGCGGCGCTCAGCGGCGGCTGGTCACCCCGCCCGGCCCGGACGCTGACACCTGCGCCGACTGCGCCGGGCTCCCGGTCACGCACGCCTGCGACGGCTGCGGGATCGAGGACAAGCTCTACGAACGCGGCCGCTGCGCCCGGTGCAGCCTGCGGCGCCGGGCCATGGCGCTGCTGGCCGGGCCCGATGGGCAGCTCCCGGCCACCCTGGCGCCGGTGCTCGAGGCGATCTGCGCGGCCCGCAACCCCCGATCGGCGCTGAACTGGCTGCGCCGCGGCCACGGCGCCGCGCTGCTGGCCGACCTGGCCGCCGGGACGCTGCCCAACAGCCACCAGGCGCTGGATGCCCATCCCCGCCGGCGGGCCGCGGACTTCCTCCGCTCCATGCTCACCGCAGGCGGCGTCCTGCCGCCCCGCGACGAGGAACTCGCCCGCACCGGGCAGTGGCTGGCCGGCATCCTGCAAGCGGCCGAACCCGGCGCGGCACGGCGGCTGGTCCGGGCCTACGCCACCTGGCAGGTCATGCGCCGGCTGCGCGCCAGCGCCGGCCGCGCGGCCCGGCCGCGCACCTACACCGCCCACGCCCGGCGGAACATCCGCGCCGCCGCAGGATTCCTGGCCTGGCTGCACGGCCGCGGCCGCACCCTGGCCGCCTGCCGCCAGGCCGACATCGAGTCCTGGCTCGCCACCGGGCCCGCCGCCTGCCAGGTGCGCGACTTCCTGTCCTGGGCCGCCCGGCACGGGCACTGCCAGACCTTCGACATCCCCGGCCCGGTTCGTGTCAGCGGCGCTGCCGCCAGCCAGGACGAGCGCTGGGCGCTGGCCGCCCGGCTGCTGCACGACGACACCCTCGACCTCACCGACCGGGCGGCCGGATGCCTCTGCTGCTCTACGGCCAGCAGCTGTCCCGGATCGCTGCCATGACCGCCAGCCAGGTCACCACCCGCGACGGAACCGTGCACATCCGCCTCGGCGACCACGACGTTCCCGTCCCCGAGCCGCTCGGCATCGTCCTCACCGAACTCGTCCGCACCGGCCGCAGCCACACCGGAACCGGATCACCAGCCATCACCCCGTGGCTGTTTCCCGGCGGGCTGCCCGGCCAGCCGATCACTGCACCCCGGCTCGGCGGCCGCCTGCGCGCCCTCGGCGTCTACGCCAAGACCGGGCGCCGGGCCGCGCTCCTTGACCTTGCCAGCCAGCTGCCCGCCGCCGTCCTGGCCGACCTCCTCGGCCTGGCCCCGGGCACCGCAGTCCGATGGATGCGCCAAGCTGCAGGCGACTGGTCAAGCTACGCGGCCGAACTAGCACGAACCCGGCATCACCAACCCTGACCAGTAACCCGCCGCCGTACTCCGCGATCGACCTATTCAGCATGGTTGATAAACCGCTCATTACCAGTTTCCTTGGCTGGTACCGCGCCGGCGCCGACGTCGCCGCGATGATGCCACGCCTGTCCACCTACCTCGGCCATAACGATCCAAAGCACACATTTTGGTACCTTTCGGCCGCGCCTGAGCTGATGGCGCTGGCCGGCGACCGGCTGCACGCCCACCTGAACGGAGAATCATGACGGCCCTCGCCCCCGCCCTGCAGGCGTTCTTCACCGACAGGCTGGCGCTTCAGCGCCAGGCCAGCGGCCACACGATCGCCGCCTACCGCGACGCGCTCAGGATGCTGGTCGTCTTCGCCGCCGAGCGCGCGGGCAAGGCACCGTCCCGGCTGGACATCGCCGACCTGGACGCGCAGACGGTCGGCGCGTTCCTGAGCCACCTGGAAAACGACCGCGGCAACAGCGTCCGGACCCGCAACGCCCGGCTCGCGGCGATCCACTCTCTCTTCCAGTACGCCGCGGTGCGCCACCCCGAGCATGCCGCCGACATCCAGCGGGTCCTGGCCATCCCGCCCAAGCGCTACGACAAGGCCCTGATCACCTACCTGACCGAGAATGAGATCACCGTGCTGCTGGCCGCACCGGACCTGACGACCTGGACCGGACGGCGCGACCAGGCGCTGCTGGTGCTCGCCTGCCAGACCGGGCTGCGCGCCACCGAGCTCACCAGCCTCGCCATCGGAGACATTCACCTGGGCGCCGGCGCGCACGTCAGCTGCCTGGGCAAGGGCAGGAAACACAGGATTACCCCGCTCACCCCCAGCACCGTGACGGTGCTGCGCTCCTGGCACGGTGAGCGCGGCGGCCTGCCCGCCGATCCGCTGTTCATCACCCGCCGAGGCACCCCGCTCAGCCGTGACGCCCTGGAACGGCGGATCGCCAAGTACACCGCGATCGCCGCGAAGACGTGCCCGTCGCTGCTGGAGAAGAAGGTATCGCCCCATACCCTGCGTCATTCCGCGGCCATGAGGTTGCTGTCGGCCGGCGTCGACACGTCGGTCATCGCACTGTGGATGGGGCACGAAAATACCGCCACCACACAGGTCTACATCCACGCTGACCTGGCACTTAAGGAGCGGGCCATCGCCCGGACCGCACCCCGGAACACTGCACCCGGCCGCTACCAGTCGGCCGACGACATACTGGTGTTCCTCGACGGGCTGTGATTATGCCGAACGCTCCCGTCCGTCATCGCGGCCCGCCGGGTGCTCCCGCCGCCTGGTCGGCATAACGGAGAAGTCCGCATAAGAACACTTATCCGGATATCGGCATAAGTGTTCGGACATGGTGCCTTTGAGGCCGAGCAGGAGCCGGTCGTTGAAGTTGCACGGGTCGTAGAGCCCGTCCTCGTCCATGATCAGGGTGTTGTTGAACGCGCAGATCTGCAGTAGCTGGTGCCGGTCGGCGTTGTTGCGGGCCAGCCGGGAGCATTCCAGGCCGAGCACGATCCCGGCCTTGCCCAGCGACACCTCGGCGACCAGGTGCTGGAAGCCTGCCCGGCCGGCGGCCGAGGCCCCGGAGTGGCCCTGGTCGACGTCGATGGTGACGACGTGCCCGGCCGGCCAGCCCAGCGCGATGGCGCGGCCGCGCAGGTCGTACTGGCGGCGGGTGGACTCGGTGTTGTTGGCGACCTGGTAGAGGGTGCACTGGCGGACATAGAGATAGGCGTCGCGGCGGAGGTGGCTGGCGGTCACCTTGCTTGTGGCATCACTCATCGGTTGCTCCGTTTCGCGGGCAGAGGTCATCGACGGAGGGGGCACGGTGTCCTCAGCTGGCGCAGGCCAGCATCATGGCCGCCAGCACGGTGACGATGTCGGCTGTGGCGGCAGGCGGCAGCGAACCGCAGACCGGGGAGGAAGACTCACCTCCTTTCGCGGGTGTGGTGGACAGGGGCAGGGCCTGCGGGTTCGCTACCGCCGTGCCGGGCCGGTCAGCCTCCTGGTCCATGGCGGCCCGCGTGGTGATCCAGGCGGCCATGCCACGGCGGGCCAGCACCGCCCAGCCGCGCCGCCACCCATCGGGCCGGGCAGCCAGCACTTGGGCGCGCAGCCGCTCGTAGTCGTCCGCCAGCCGCCCCCGGCCCCGGCCCGGGGCGGATTCAGCCGCTTTTCGGGCTCCGATCGGACTCCACCGCCCGGGCGAGAGCGCGCTCGATCGATCGGGAATGCACCCGGATCCCGAACCGCTGCGCCACCGCCTCGGCCAGCTCGGCCGGGCGCAGCCCGGGATCGGAGGCCACCAGTGCCTGCAGGTGCTCGACGACCTCGCCGGTGAGCTTGTGCGCCCCCCGCGGCCCGGGCTTGCCTGGCAGCAACCCCGCCAGCCCGGCCTCGCCGAGCGCGGCGGCCGCCTGATAGTAGGTCTGGCGCGACAGCCCGAACGCCGCCGCGGCCGAGCTGACGCTCACGCCGTCCTCGCTGACCCGGCGCAGCATCTCGTATTTCACCTGCACCAGATCGCGGGCGTCGAAAAAGTCCGAGGAGGCGAACGCCTCGTCGGTCACCTCTTCCGGGCGCGGGTGGAGCGTCCGGCTCTCTCGCAACGCCTCTGCCTTCGGGTCGGGCCTCTTCCTCGCCACCACGCCTCCTCGCACATAGCGTCACGAGAATTATGCCGAACTTTGGGCGGGGATTACGCGAGGCGCGCCCGGCATGGCCGCGACTTCCAGGGAAGATTCGGAGAATCAGTGCGGCACAGACCAGCAATGCCCCGGCGGCGACCACCAGTACGGGCATAATCACGATGACAGTCACGGCATAATCCGCTTGACGTCCGTGGCGTCCTCACGTGCCACCTGCGAGGCCAGCTGGGCAACCCGGTCCGCCAGCTCAAGCAGATCCTCCGTGCGGAACGGGGCACGACCCGCGGCGGTCTCCACGAACGGATCCGCCGGCACCGCATCAGTCCACCGGGCAGGCAACGGAAGCAGCTCGCCGTCGACGCCATAGACGTAGACCAGGTCGTCGCCATAGTTCCTGCGACGCTTGACGAACTCAAGCTCGCAGCCGAACAACGGATGGAACCGATGCGTCACCCGAACCCGAGACGGATACGGCGCATCATCCGCATCATGTGCGTTCGACGATGGGGTCCAACAACCCCGCCGAGCAGGTCATCAGGATGAGCAAGCTGCGCATCAAGGTCTCCGGCTGCATGCGCTCCGTGAAAGGCGCCGAGACCTTCTGCGCCATCCGCTCCTACCTCGCCACCGCCGCCCGCCACGGCATCACCTGGCTTGACGCCCTCACCCGCGCCGCCGAAGGCAACCCCTGGATCCCCGGCACCACCTGATACTCATCCAGCCGCAGATCGTGATCTTGCTGCTGAGACGCCGCGGCCCGCCGGTCGTCCGGACCCGCGTCAGCGGGGGCGTCCGTTCCTTCTCCGCCTACCTGAGCCTGCGGGGACGGAGGGAATCTTTAATCCCGCTGAGCCTGGCCGCCGCGGCCGGAGTCTACTCCGTCCCCTGTCCGGCGGCACGGAGGGCATCGTCGATCTCGCTGAGCTTCGCGGGGGACAGCGCGCCCGCCCGCTCGATCAGGTCGTCCCGGCTCAGGGTGGTCAGCCAGGTGCACGGGGTAAAGCCCGGGCGCGGGAACACGAGCCGCAGCATGCCTTCGAAGGGCAATCCTTCCAGGACGCCGACTGCCACCTCAACGCCCAGGCCGGAGATGTCGGCGCCCGCCGGAGCGACGACCTGCATCGCGCGGAACCCGGATGGCTCTTCTTCCGACAGCAGCACGACGGGCCGTCGCTCATCGAACTCGACCCACCAGACCTCGCCTCGCCGCATGTGTCCTCCTGGGCACGAGATGGCAGGCAAATGCTACGCCGGCCGCCGCTGGAAGTGATGCAGCCCTGCCTGCTGCCCGAACGGCCGCCCTGAGCCAATTCAGGAACCTATCCAGTTACCTTTCTTTATTACCCAGAAAGGCCGTCTTTGCATCCGGGCGGCCGACCGAGTCCGGGTTTCCCGTGTTTGCGCACGCTGGCCGAACTGAGCGCGTAGCGGGTGTTCCGGAAGCCGGACCAGGACCAACTGTCAGTTATCCCAGGCTGCAGCGGCAGGCAAGTGAAGCCTGGCCAGCGGGCGACCGCGCTTCGCGGGACGTCTCAGGAGTGCTTAAGTTGGCGGCGGTGGAGGGGCTGCCTCGTCAGCCTGATCGTGTATATCAAAGGTTCAGCGCACCAGGAGCAGCCCGCATAAGCTGCGATTCGCCTGAATCCTCCGGAGCAGTTGCCATATCGTGGACGTCCACGGAGCCGTACAGGAAAGGCAGCAGCCCATGACCAGGCTCTATCGGCCCTGGATCATTGTCGCCGCCAGCACTGCGGCGGCCATCGCCACCGCAGGTTGCTCGCCGCAGCACGGTATCGCGTCCCCCGTCGTTAGCCTGTCGGCGCCGTACAGCGCGAAGGAGTACGGCACGCAGAACGTGTCGCCGACCGCCGCGCCGACCGCCGTCACTCTCACTGCGCCTTCATCGAGCACGAGCCGGACCGCAGACCCGAGCCCGAGCGTCAGCCAGACCCCGAGCGCAAGCCCGAGTTCCAGCCGTGCTGTCTGTGTTACAAGCGCACAGATGGGGCATTGTCCGTTCGGACGGTACCCAGACATCACTGGCGCCAGCACAGACCCGTACGTCGACCAGAACGTGTGGAACCCTATCTCGGGATGGCAGCAGACCCTGCGGGCTACTGATCCGGGCCACTGGTACGTGACCGCGAATATGCCAGCAGGCAACACGGGGGTGATATCGTTCCCCAACACCGGATTCTTCTTCAACGAGCCCCTGTCCGGGTTCTCCTCTATTGTCTCCTCGTTCACCGACAGCATCCCCGCGACCGCCGGGACCAACGCTGAGGCCTCCTACGACATCTGGTTCAACAACACGGGCGCGATCCATGAGGTGATGATCCAGAACGACTACTCGCCAGGGCGGAGCCCCAGCTGCGGGACCTGGACAGCTACGAGCGTCCAGTTCGGCAGTGGCAACGGGATCCCGGCACACCCTTGGGATCTGTGCGTGAGCGGGTCCACGGCCTTCTGGGAAACCGCCGATGGCGACATGCCCTCCGGTAATATCGACGTACTGGCCATGCTCAACTGGCTGGTCAGTCACGGGCAGCTGCCAACCGGAGTCCAGCTCAGCGGGTTCAGCTATGGGTTCGAGATATCCAGCACCGGAGGAGTGGACGAGAACTTCCGGGTCAGCTCGTTCTCGCTCGCCGCTTCCTGAATGCCGGGGACGTCCACCGGCTGCAGGGTCCGGTAGACGTGGTCGGCGCGGCTCTGCACGTGCCACGCCGACGTTCGCGGCTGTCCAAGAGGTGTTAAAACGTCACCGCAACTCAGCGGGCAGCTAGCATCAGTTATCAACCCCGATGAACGGCCGGGGTAAACCGACACGATAAACCTACGTTAGAAGCAATGCTGCGGCCCGGCTCGGTCCGCAGCAACACCTCCGCCGCTCGCCGGGCGGTGCTGGACGCCGCGATCGCGGCGCTGTCGCCGGTGTTCCCGCAGCCGCTGATGGTCACCTGCGACGAGGCCGGGACCAGCCACGAGCCGATCGCCCGGCTGGACAAGCTGGCCACCCTAGCCCATTGGCGACCCGCCTACTAACCAGAATGTGCGTTTGTAGACTCCATGCGCCTTTTCCTGAAGTCAGTTCAGGATATAGGACAGCTTTGGATCGCGGAAGAATCTGCGGACGATACCAGGGAGTTTCTGGAGGCGGCGAAGCGCGCCGATGGCCTTGGCCTTGAGATCATCCTTACTCATGACGACACCGCGGCCGATCCGGTCGTTCTTCACGTTATTCCAGACCCATTCGTCGGGGTTAAGATCCGGCGAGTAGGGCGGCAGGAAGAATATACTCAACCGTCCATCGGCCTTCTCGCGGACGAACTCGCTGACCTTCTTAGCGTTGTGCACCGGATGGCCGTCCACGATGAGGAAAATCTTTCCCGGAACACTGCCCAGCAGCGCCTCCAGGAAATCGGTGAACTTCCCCGCGTTCATCTTTCCCTCCTGAACCCGGAAACGCAGCTCACCCCGCGGGGAAATCGCCGATACCATGTTCACCGACTTCCGCTCCCCGGTCGTGATGACGACCGGGGTCTGCCCGACGGGCGCCCACGCGGTCCCCGCGTGGTGATCGGTCCGTATGCTGGCCTCATCTGCGAAGAAGATGCCGGCGCCCTCCTCGGCGGCCAGCTTGCGGATCTTCGGGTAAACGGACTTCTTCCAGTCCGCCACGCGCTCCGGATCCTGCTGATAAGCACGGTACAGCGGCCGCTGCGGCGACAGCCCCATCTTCGTCAGCAGCCTGCCGACCTGAACCTCCGAGAACTTCACCCCGAATTCCCGCCGGACCAGTTCACGGATGATCTTCCGCGTCCACAGCCCGAAGCCAAACTGCAGCTGCCGCGGGTCGCTCCCGGTGATAATCGCGTACAGCTTCGACAATTGCGTCGGGCTCAGCCGGGAAGCAGGCCCCGGCGTCTTCTTCGTCTCCAGCGCGACCGGGCCGCCCTGGTCATATTTCTGCTGCCACCGGAAGAGCATTGCGCGGGAAACATTGAACATTCTCGCGACTGCTGCTGCTGCTGCTTCGTTTCCATCTTTGAGAAGCTGAACGGCCTGGAGCCGCTCTTCAGGTGTCGAACGTCGTCCTTTCAGCGCCATAATCAAAATATACCGGATAACAGGCCCAGAGTCTACAAACCTATGAATTGATGAGTAACTCCCGGCTCTGCCTTTCGCACCCGAAAAGGGCTACTTTGAGCCACGCGGAGAGCAGACCACAAAGTATTCCACGGCCAGCAGCGGACTGATAAATGGAATATTCATGTTTACATGCATATTAATGGTCTGATTAAGCTTCCCGCCTGGCGAGCCGTGCCGCCAATTGTGAGAAGCCGGGAAGGATCTATCAATATTGAAATAACGTGCCAGATCGTTTCGGAAGTCATCAAAGGACCGGATATTATTGTGTGCGCTATAGATGTACTTCTTGCGATGACCGTAATTCCAATACGTCACAATGAACTTGCCGTCGCCGTTTAGGATCGCGGCTATTTCGGAAAATTTCTGCGACTGGAAATCCCCTACGTATTCGAGGAGACCCTGGGCAAGAACAATATCAAATCGCTTGTCGCGAAACTTGATCGGGGATTTGACGATGTCGGCTTCAAGCAGATTTGGCGCATCATCGTGTATAGCTATATCAATGCCATGATAATGAATATTCGTCGGCAGCATACGCATCAACGTGGCCGGCCCGCAACCAACGTCAAGGAGGGTGCACTCCTTGCCCAGCGCGAGTCCATTGATAATTTGGAGGGCCTTCTGGAGCCGGTAGTGCGGCTGGCTGAATTTTAGATTCTCTTCACTCCAAAAATCCCTCTTGTGGTACTGCGCGGTATGCATGCCGGCCGGGTCATTCATAACCGCCTCCTTAGTGTGAACTCATCGCGTCCGGCCTCGGTGCGCGCCTCTTCGACTCTCTGAAAGAGCACGGCAGACAACTCCGCAAATTGGTCGTGGACGAGCCGCACTTTCTCCGCATTGCGTTCCAGCATCTCTTCTCGTAGCTGTGCCGCTCGGTTCTCCAGTCCGGTGAGCTGCTCGATCATCCGATCGAGATCCAGGGACTTTGCGGACTGGCAGAACTCGGACAGCCCCATATCCGCCATCAGAGTCTCGTGTTTCACGGCGTAGCCGAGGGACAGCGTTGGCTTGGCCAGCATAAGCGCACATAGCACGTTGTGAAAGCGCGTAGCGACAATCACATTGACGGACGCCATCTGCCGCAATAGTTCTCCGAGGGAGGACGCCGGTTCGGCAATGAGCTGTGACGGGCCGAGACCGGGCCGTTGCGCCCGTACGTCTGCAAGGATCTCCCGCATGACCGGCTCGTCGTGCACGTCGCCAGTGAACAGCCTTACCTGTCGCCCGCGGTCGATCAACAACAAGACAAAACGCTTGATCGTTTCGCCGTAGGAGCGATGGATCTCCTCCCCCCGCCGACGGTCGTCGTCTCCGCCGTAATAGTCCATGACACCGATACCAACGGTGCCATCGGCACCTTGTTCACCCCGAGGCACCGGTAGAGAGAAACAAACATCGGGATAGACCGCGTCACCCGAGGCATCGAGACCCATTCGTCGCATCGCATCCCGTGAGCTAGCGTCCCTGAAGGAGCGGTAATACGCGAGCCGCGCCGCCGCGATCATCAGCCACCGCGTGAGCCGCCGGTGAATGACATTTGCCCCTACGCTCACAAGGGCGACCTTCGTCCCGAACAGTCTGCCGGACGCGCATAGCAGGAACATGGCGTAGGGAGTCTGCCCTGGGCGCAGGGGAACAGTCGCCTCGAGCACTCCCATGCCGGGCACGATAACGACGTCGTGGCGACGGACCCAGGAGGCCGTATTAAAGGCGTCGATGAGCTTTCCCAGAGTCTTCAAAGGCAGGGACGCCACGTTAGCCGTCTGGTGGCGCTCCGGACGGTACCACCATAGGTGTGCAGCCTTGACGCCATATCGCGACGTGACTTGTTCCGGTCCCGAGCAAAAGCAATCCAAGATCGCGTCGGGGTGTTCTGCCTCGAGATAGGCAAGCACGGCTTCCAGCGAACCGTCGTTACCGAGGTTGCCCTGGCCCAAGAGCCCGAAGAGGCCGACTCTTGGCGCAACAGCCTCCTCAGGGATACGACGTCTGGCCTTGCGAAGTGAGCTCAAGGCAACCTCCACTCCTGGCCAGCCACGACCGCGTGAACCGAGACGGCGGGGTCGTCCACGTCAGCCCGGGGCTGTTCATCGATTCGCATGTGCCCGGCGAAGGCCTTGCTAGCCGTCCGGTTCAGCATCCATTGCGCCAGGTAACGATAGCAATCGCGCCGATCTGCGGGCGGCAGCGGCGCACGCCGGATGGCTGTCACGTAACCCCAGATGTATTCGGCGATCAGGCGGGCCGCCGGATACCGGAGCCAGTTCGCTCGGACCGGGTCCTGGATTGCACAGCGGGTGCGCACCCTAGGGGATGCGAAATATGCTCGATCAGGATGGTCACGTCGGAAGTGCATCCAGTCCGGGCTCGTGTGGAACCGGCCGCGCAGAGCGATCTCGCAGATCATTACCCGGTCAGCGTGGTGGTAACTGCCGAGCAGGGCGGTCCGGCGCAAGACGTCTGCCCGGATGACGCCGTATGTGTCCTCTGCCCGGATGACGCCATTATTATTGTTGGCCCTGATGCCGCTGCGAATGTCGATGCCGCTGCTGGTGAACACGCCACTGCTTCCGAACAAGATGCTTCGGAAGCGTTCCGGTGCCCTCAGGGAGTCTGTTGCCAGCGGGTACTTCAGCGACTGCGTGACGTCACCATTGGCGTCGATCGCTGCGGCCCAGGATTGAGCGAGGACGACGTCCGGGTGCTCGTCCAATGCGTCTACACAACGTCGCAGCAGGTCACGGCCGTAAAGATCATCGCATGACGCCCATTTGAATAGTTCACCACGCGACTGCTGGAACACGAAGTTGTGGTTCGGAGAAAGACCAATGTTGCGCGGCTGGGTAAAATAACGGATCCTGGAGTCCTGCTTCATATAGCGACGGCAGACATCCGCAGTACCGTCGGTCGAGGCGTTATCTGAAATGATCAGCTCGAAGTCCTCGTAGCTCTGGCCAAGCAGGGCATCAAGAGACTCGGCGAGGTAGGTCTCGCCGTTATAGACCGGAAGCCCGATGCTCAGACGGGGTACAGCATTCACCGTTCGCCAAACTCGGACACAGCTGAGCACAGGACGTGAAGGAAAACGGCTTCGATGTAGCCACCATTACCCGCCACGGGCACCCTCATCGCTGACCTACCCTTTCTTAGTTTCTACCCCGCCCAGATGACTGCCTCTCAACACCTGAGCCGCAAAGGCCCGGTCCTGATACATCCAGGGCCGAGAATGAAGACCGTCCACCCGCGGCAGACGGACTCACCCTGCGCTCGACCGGTGCCCAGCTCCGTGTCCGGAGTCCTGGGGCTGAGCCGAGGCCCCTCGCGGTCGGCTCCGTCACGCCGCTGCCAACCTGACCAGCAGCGGCCGTCGGCGCCGCCTCGAGATCCAAACTGGCTGACCTGTGCCGACAACATTCTGGCTCCTGTGGAATGCATCGGCTCGTCTCGTAAGCGGTCCTGACCAGCACGAAGCCGTCGCTGCGATCGACGAAGGTCTACCCGGTGCGACGGAACCGAGGCCACCCGGCCCCGCCCGCCGGGCGGTTATCGTCCTCAGAAACCAGAAACAAACGTCATAAGCGGCTCGCCAGACCTGGCCAGTCCAAGTCGGTCCGGCGTGAATCAGCGCGGCTGAACTGTATCAGGGTGGGGCTGTCGCGAATCTCACTTACGTGGTAGCAGTATCGACAAACCCGTGTGACTCAGGGCGATGGGGTCTTAGTGAACGCGCTGGTAACGCACGAGCCAGCGTCCATTCACTAGACTCTCGCCTGCTAACGATGGCAATGTGTACAATGTGTAACGGGCCAACTTCAGGCTGGAATCGAAGGAAAGGAGCGAGATCAACTGTGTACGCCTACATCATCAATTTGGCTCGTTCGCGCGATCGGCGAGCACATATGGTTGCGGAGTTGAGGAAGACCGGCTTGGACTACGAAATTATAACAGCTGTCGATGGGCGCGATTTGGACCTGACCGATACCACTGTAGTGGATCCTTCCCTGACCGCTAGAACTCAATTCCTGGGAGGTACGGCCGGAGCTGCCTTGAGTCACCTAAGTGTCTATAGAAAGATAATTGCCGATGGGTTGGATAAGGCACTGGTGCTAGAGGATGACGTCACGCTGCCTGCCGACATAGCGAGCCTGGCCGGTGCTGTCGCCGATCAACTGACCGGCGCGGAAGTGGCGCTTCTCAGCTACGATAGCAATACCACATGTAAGATGAGTCTAGAAGGCTCGATAAAGCTCCCATCCGCACGAGTGCTCGCACTACCCCTCGACATTGGCCAGCCGAACAGTGGAGGCGGCTACATAATCACACGAGAGGCATGCGAGCGTATGAATAAAATCATACTACCGGTAAGGGTCAACCCTGACGACTGGTGGTTCTTCTACAGAGAAGGCGCTCTCGACCGTGTGCGATGTGTAGTGCCCCTAACAGTCCGCAAGAGCCACAAGCTCCCGTCAACGCTTGGATCCTATGCGCTGGGAAATAGCATTAAGGGCCGCTTGATCTGGCCGCTTGTGCGCCGCAGGATCCCAATCCTGCATCAAGTGCTTAACTATAGGAGACAACGCATTTACCGTCAATGGAGTCGGTCGGAGCTCGTAGATATGCCATTCATAGAGAAGCCGTCGAGGTTGGAATAGGTCCCGCCGTCTCGGCGCTGCTGGTGCTATTCTCTATCCCGCACCCAACCAGGCCGCCCTGCGCGCGCGGCCTGGCCGTAAGCCCGAACCTTTACTTCTCTTTCGCCCGGAGAGCCACCGACCGGCTGAGCTGTCGCGCCACATTGTGCGTCCCGGCGATGAATCGCATCGACGGGCCGAGGGCGAACGCCGCTGGAGCCCCGACGAAATACAAGCCCGGAACGGTCGATTGGCCAGCACGGGTAAGCACCGGGTACCCGTCGAACGTAGCGATACGCCCGCGGAGCTCTTCCGGCAGGTACGCTAGCCGGTCGATGTTGACCCGATAGCCGGTCCCAGCAATGACGTGATCGACCTCGAGGCTTGATCTGCTCGGTCCGTCAAGTTGCAGCCGCACGCCACTTCCGTGGGGCTCGGCGCTCCGCACGTGGGTTTCCCTCAATATGTCAACTACGCCTTCGACACGGTCCCTCAGCCACCACGCCCCGAGGGGTCCAAGGACGGTTCGCGCTTTGGTAACCCGCACGCTTTGCGGCAGTCGGCGGAAGGCGGTTGGAGAATTCCAGATCGGGCACTTCCACCCTTCGCAGAGCTTGTTCTCGCGGATCCGTACGAGTGGCGTCAACGGTAGCGGCTTCGTACCCCAGATGGGCGAATCCGGGCACCGCACGATCAGGTGTACTTCGCCCCCCGCTTCATGCAGCAAGGCGGCTGTCTCTAGTGCCGACGAGCCACCACCCACGATCGCGACGCGACGACCTCGGAGGTGGTCGAACTGATGGTGATCGGCGGTGTGTGAGATGAGCTCGGATGGCAGGCCCGCCAGCTCTGCTGGGAAGTAAAAATACGGTAGGACACCTGTCGCGATGACCACGTTTCTGGCCAGAACCGCCTCGGCATCGGCGAAGGCAACCCGGAATCCGTCGTTCGTGGCATTGATCTCTGTCACGGTGACATCGCTCACGTCGGGCACCAACTGTTTGATATACCAGTCGGAGTAGTCGAGGAAGCGGTCGAGCGCCAGCGGAATCCCCCGCCCGATACCTTCGATCCGCTCCGATCGGGAGTAGCCCGCGAGATCATATCCCGCCTGAGGTGACGACATGTCCGAGCCGAAGGGCTCGGACTTCAGGTACATGCCCAGCGGCATGTGGGCACGCCAGGTATCCATCGGGCGGCCGACTATGAGATGGTCGGTTCCCTGCCCGCGAAGGTGCGTGGCAATCGACAGCCCGTACGGCCCAGCACCGATAACGAGCACGTCGCTGGCTGGCATAACGCTCCCTTCGCAGCAGTTCAACTGCACCGTCGCTAGTGGGGACGGCCGCTGCTGTGGTTGACAATTCAGCTACGGTCGGGCTCAGGTCGCCTGCGTCGAACCACTGAGCACGTCAACAAGAGAGAGCTGGATACGACGTTGATACGTTGATTCATTCCGTCATCGCGGGAGGATCGTGTCAACGGAGGACACGTGCTGCTAACTCAGTGCGTCAGACCGACTGAGTACCATCGAGGCCCCGCCTTCGGCCGTCGAGCTGCACGGTCCGGCAGGCGGATCAGTGCAGGTGAGCGACTAGTTGCGACGACGGACCCTCGACGACCCGCTAACAACATGACGCGTGGCCGGTACAGGGAGTGGGCCGCCGTTGTATCACGGCCGCCCGATAAAAGCTCCCCTCTCTTGGAGGTTCTCCGCAGCAGTGAAGCCACAGAGCTTTGCAGCGCCGTCTGGAGCGTGAGGTATACATGCTCTACGTTGGGCTAGAGAGGGTCGGTAGAGTGCTTGTTACCTGGTCCGGTGATGGGTCATGACCAGCGCCAGAGAAAGCCTGCTCGGTCCCAGCTACTTCTACCACCGCCGCCTGATCAAGAAGTCCAGGGGCTGGTCACCCGGCGAGATCAAGGACTATCAGGAGACGCGGCTCCAACGGCTGATCCGCCGGTACGGCGATGAGATCACGCAGAAGGACGACTATCGTCGCGACCTGGGCCGGTACACTCGCTGGAACGTCGGGCTGCTCACACACACGGTGCGGACCGGCGGGACATCAGGCCAGCCCCTTCGTTTCACAGCCGACACGTTCGCGCGCCGCCAGAAGGAGCGCGCCTACCTCTTTGACATCTGGTCCCAGGTGGGATACGCGCCGTATGACCTCAGAGTCCGTTACGCCGGCGATCTTCACGGAGGAATGCTTCGTTACAACCGACTTGAGAACGTCTGGATCGTCTCACCTGGCGCGACCGTAGAGAGCGAGCTTGGCGGATTGCGGAGGTGGCTGCGAACTCTACCGCCATTCTTTCTTCACGTGTATCCGAGTTCTCTATACACGTTTATCGACTTGGTGGGCGAAGATGTGTTCCGCAACCTTCCCGTTCGGGGTGTTATCGCCGCGTCCGAGATGTTCCCGGCGGGTGAGCAGTTGCGGTTTGAACGGGAGTTCGGCACCAAGATCGCCCATTGGTACGGTCACAGCGAGTACGCGATCCTGGCATACTGCTGTCGGCAGTGCCGTGGCTTCCACTTCTACCCGACGTATGGTCACGCGGAGCTGCTCCCCTCTGAGATCGAGGGGTGCCAGCGCGTGATAGCGTCGTCATTTAACCGGATGGGTACTCAGTTCGTCCGGTATGAAACCGGCGACTTGGCCGTCGATCCGGTTGGGGGCTGCACCATCGATAGCTTCCCGCGTGCCAGCGCAATCGTCGGCAGGTCACAGGAGACCTTCGTGGACAGATCGGGGCGACGGAGGTCGCTCTATGGCTACGCGTTCGGGGACCTAGACCATGATGCATTTTATGATCAGATACGGGATATTCAATTCGTCCAGGACAAGGCGGGCTGCCTTCGTGTGCGCATAGTAACGAACGAAGGAGCAGAAAAAGACCAGATCCAGCGGACCTTCGAACGGCATATACCGATGGCCAGTCTCGAGTTCGAGTATGTCTCCGCCATCGAGCGAAGCCCAAGCGGCAAGCGGCGGTATTTCGTGGACTGCTTGCGTGCGGACGCAACGGAACAGCAATGACCATGTGCATGTGGCAGTACGCCATCTAGATGTATCCTTGGGCGTCTCAAGCGTTGGCGGTGTTAACCGCGATGCCGAACATCCCGTTCCTGTCCGCCGATGCACAGATGATGGTCTCGTATCCGGGATGCCGCTGGGCGAACATCGCGAAACCCATGTGTGAGTCGATGTCGTCCACCACGATGACCCCGCCCGCCGACATGGCTGAGGCCGCCTGCTCCATCTCGAACAGCGTGTTCTCGGCCGTGTGCAGGCTATCGTGGATGAACATCTCCACATGGCCGACCTTGGCGATCAGTGACGGCAATCGCTGCTTACTCGAGCCTTCCAGGTACGACCACCGCGGACGGCACGAAGCGGTGACAACTATGCCCGTCTCCTGGTGTAGTCGATGATCGAAGGGGAAAGGGAGATCGATGCTCCACAGGTGGCCCAGGTGGTTCTGCCCCAGCGCCTCGAGCACGATACGACTGGTAACACCATGCGCCACGCCGGTCTCGATCGCTACCTCGGGCCGGGTGTGGAGCGCCACGCACCACAGGGCACGACACAGCGAGCTGTCGCCGTCGGCGTACCAGCCATAGGTGTCGCGGCCAAAGCCAAATCCCCTGGACTCCAGCACGGCTCCGATGTCCGTAATTATCTCATCAAGCCGCTGGTCTTTCGGGCAAGGCCAAGGCGCGCCCAGTAGTTCGTGCAGGTGCTGATCCCAGGCCTGGTCCCCGACGAACATGGGTTTTTTTCCCCGCCTGTGCCACTGAGACCACTGCCGGATTTCCCCCGGCAGTGCCCGGCTTACCACGACCGGATCAGTAGCGAATGTGTGTGCAAGGCGAATGATCTTCTGCAGGCGCGTCCCGCTCCAAGCCATTTCAACAGACCGCTTGCACCGCGTCTCCAAGGAGTGCCAGTCCTTGGTCGATTTCGGCGTCCGTGACGGTCAGAGGAGGCAGCAACTTGATCACTTCGTCCTTGGGGCCCGCGGTTTCCACGAGCAGCCCGCGCTCGAAGGCAGCGGAAGACACCTTCTTGGCCAGCTCACCGTCCTCGAAGGCTAGGCCGTGCGCCAGACCGCGGCCGCGTGTCTGCATCGGGGTGCCGGGCACCGACTCGGCGATCGCGGCGGCCCCGGCAGCGATACGGTCGCCCTTGGCCAAGGTGCCGTGCTCCAGCGCCTTGTGCTGCCAGTAGACGCGCAGCGCTGCCGTGCCTGTAACGAACGCCGGGTTGATTCCGCGGAAGGTGCCGTTGTGCTCACCCGGCTTCCAGATGTCCAGGTCCCGCCGGATGAGCGTGAGCGCGAGCGGCAGGCCGAAGCCGCTAATCGACTTGGACAGGCAGACGATGTCCGGCTTGATGCCGGCGGCCTCGAAGCTAAAGAACGGTCCAGTGCGGCCGCAGCCCATCTGTATGTCATCGACGATGAGCAGGATCCCGTTCCGCTGGCATAGCTCAGACAGCTCGGACAACCACTTCAGCGGGGCTACGTTGATCCCGCCCTCGCCCTGTACGGTCTCCACAATCACCGCAGCCACCTGGTCCGGCCCAGCGTCGCTGCCCTGAAGCAGGTGCTCGATACCGCACGAACCCGGCGTACCACCGTTCAGGCTACAGCCGAACGGGACCTGGATAGCGTGCTGCAGCGGTACTCCTGCGGCCTGGCGGTGGAATTTACTGCTAGTGACCGCCAGCGCGCCGAGCGTCATACCGTGGAAGCCGCCAGTGAAGGTGATCACCTCAGTGCGGCCAGTAGCCATGCGGGCCAGCTTCAGCGCCGCCTCGACTGCGTTTGTCCCCCCCGGGCCCGGGAACTGTACTCGGTAGTCCAACTGCCTGGGCTGCAGGATGAGCTCGTCGAACGCCGTCAGGAACTCAGCTTTGGCGACGGTGTGCATATCCAAAGAATGAATCACCCGATCGTCGGCGAGATAATCTAGAAGCGCCCGCTTGATCGCCGGGTTGTTGTGTCCGTAGTTGAGCGCGCTGGCCCCGGTGAAAAAATCCAGGTAGGCGTGACCGTCCGCGGCGTACAACCAACTGCCGGATGCCCGGTCAAATACCGTTGGCCAGACACGGCAGTAGCTGCGCACCGCAGATTCCCGGTCGTCGAAGATTCCCATCGTTGACATATCCTGTTCCCCTTGGGATGGTCGCCTCGTGTCGCCGACGCGCCTGGCGATTCTGCTCCATCGTGACCTTTTCGGTTATGCCGCCGGGGTCATGGAGCGTACGTTCCATCACAGCTCCAGTACCACAGCTCTAGCGTCAGCAGATGCCACATCTGCTTGATGCGTCCTCGCGGTCGAACCGCGCGCATGCTCTGCCGTTACCGAGAGAAGTGCGTCTCCCACGCAGATCCCGAGGCGACAACAGGCAGCTCGAACGCATTTTCCCCTCGACGTGTTCACGACCAGCAGGTGGTTTAGCGGGCTCATGGGAGAACTCAGTTACTAGAGCGCGTGGTAGAAGACCGTGATACTACGAGCGCCAAGTTGGGTGATCTCTACTCTGGATCGGGGGCTTTCGTCCCGAGCAGGAAGGATCGCAGCCGCGGACCGATGCGGCCTGCGTCGAAGTCACGGTGAAATCGGTCGGTCGCGGCGCTCGCCGCCTTCAGCCGCGCAGGCTCGCAGTCGAGCAGGTCGAGCAGGATCGCGGCTGCCCGGGCCGGGTCATCAAGGGGCCAGAACCGGGCCTCGACGCCATCGTCGCAGAGCTCCGCGATGGGCCCGATGGCGCCAGCCACGATGGGAAGGCCAGCGGCCATCGCCTCGATGATCGCCAGCGATGACGTTTCGGCGTACGCGGAGTGGGCGTAGGCTCGGTAGCCAGACAGGAAACTGGCCACGTCAGGTCGAAAGCCGTGGAAGCGGATCTGCTCATCCAGGCCTAGTGAGCTAGCCAGTTGCTGGAGGTCTTTCCGGAGCGGCCCGTCGCCGTACAGATCGAGTGTCAGGGAGCGCCCGAGGCGCTTGGCTTCCGCCAGGACTTCAAGCAAGAAACGATGATTCTTTCTATCCTCAAGTTTCCCGGTGCTAACCAGGTCCCCGAGTGGCTCTCGGGGAGGCTGGGCGGACAGCGGCGCTATAAAGTTGCCGATGACGGCCGAGGGAACCTCCGCAGCCTCCGGCAGCCAGCTCAGGAGCGCATCTCGCGCCCATCTGGATACGTACACCAGACCGTCGAGCTGGGGAATGACCCGCCTTTCGAACCGCCGGATCCGCCGGAACACCAGCCCGTCACGGCTGATCTCCCTACCAGGTTCGGCGTATTCGTCGGCTTGGGAGACCCGAAAGTGGACGGCCATAACTACGCGCTGATGCGGCCCTCGCCGCGCGCGCAAGGCCGCTCCGGCTTCCAGGGGGCCCTGGGCGTAGACGACGCAGTCGCCTGCCTTGGCCAGATACCGGCGCAGCGCGTTGCGAAGGAACACCTCATGCCAGTGCCGATACCAGACGACACTGGCGGCGCCGCTGCAGCGGACCAGGATGAGGCGGAAGCTGAAGACGGCGTCGGTGAGCGGCCTACCCCACGAGAACGGAGTGAGAAGCACGGCGGACCCACCAGATCCGTCAAGGTAGCGGCGCAACTGCCGCACGTGAGTGTGCACACCGGTCTGCCCTTCCTCGCGGAAGATGGTGGCAATCACCAGCGGCTCCGAAGTGGCATCCAAGGATCGTTCGCCATCCGCGAGCGATGCTGCACCATGGTTGTAGCTCACGAATATCTAGAGCACTGCCGATCGTTACTTGATACGCCTCGTCCGTGCCATCGGGCTACCGCAGAGAAAAGAGTGGCCTGCGGTGCCCAACGTTACCTGGCGGTGTCGTCCGACATTATAGGTGTCGTTCCCAGGAGGAAGGATCGTAGCTGGGGACCGACGACATCGGCACGGAAGTCACGGTGAAATCGGTCGGTTGCGGCGCTCGCCGCCTTCAGCCGCGCAGGCTCGCAGTCGAGCAGGTCGAGCAGGATCGCGGCTGCCCGTGCCGGGTCATCAAGGGGCCAGAACCGGGCCTCGACGCCATCGTCGCAGAGCTCCGCGATACCTCCGATACCACCAGCCACGATGGGAAGGCCAGCGGCCATCGCCTCGATGATCGCCAGCGATGACGTTTCAGAATATGAGGCATGGACGTAGGCTCGGTAGCCAGGCAGGAACTGGCGCACGTCAGGTCGGAAGCCGTGGAAGCGGATCTGCTCATCCAGGCCTAGTGAGCTAGCCAGTTGCTGGAGGTCTTTCCGGAGCGGCCCGTCGCCGTACAGATCGAGTGTCAGGGAGCGCCCGAGGCGCTTAGCTTCCGCCAGGACTTCAAGCAAGAAACGATGATTCTTCACCAGATCAAGGCCGCCCGTGGTGACTAGGTCCCCCAGTGGCTCTCGGGGAGGCTGGGCGGGCAGCGGCGCTATAAAGTTGCCGATGACGGCCGAGGGAACCTCCGCAGCCTCCGGCAGCCAGCTCAGGAGCGCATCTCGCGCCCATCTGGATACGTACACCAGACCGTCGAGCTGGGGAATGACCCGCCTTTCGAACCGCCGGATCCGCCGGAACACCAGCCCGTCACGGCTGATGGGACTATGCATCGTAGCGGCCCATTCGTCGGCTTGGGAGAACTTGAAGTGGACGGCCATAACTACGCGCTGATGCGGCCCTCGCCGCGCGCGCAAGGCCGCTCCGGCTTCCAGGGGGCCCTGGGCGTAGACGACGCAGTCGCCTGCCTTGGCCAGATACCGGCGCAGCGCGTTGCGAAGGAACACCTCATGCCAGTGCCGATACCAGACGACACTGGCGGCGCCGCTGCAGCGGACCAGGATGAGGCGGAAGCTGAAGACGGCGTCGGTGAGCGGCCTACCCCACGAGAACGGAGTGAGAAGCACGGCGGACCCACCAGATCCGTCAAGGTAGCGGCGCAACTGGCGCACGTGCGTGTGCACACCGGTAGTGCCTTCTTCGCGCAGGATGGTGGCGATTACCAGCGGCTCCGAAACCACGCCCTGGATGTGCCGGCCACCTGTGTGGGACGGTCCGTCATCGCTATCGCTCATATAGATAGAGAGCATTCTCGGTGGACACTTGATACGTGGGTTTGTAGCACCCTGATCTGAGGGTGGCTACAGATTTCGGATCCTTGTTCGCCTGGCCGCCAGCCTAAGAGGCTGACTGACTGTGGCTGGCGCGGTGGGAGCGGGTCGGGGTTATCGAGAAACCGGTGACCTGGAAATTCTCGTTCCTCCCACCCGTGCTGCAGATCTCCCAGCCATAGCCGATCGACCACAGGCCGACCCGGGCCGACAGGTACCGGTGGTGCACCAGCCAGGTGAGCATAGACAGGATGTCGACCCTACCGGACTGCTCGTTGCGGGCCAGCTTCCAGATCAGCGATGACCCGTATTTGCACAGGTTCCAGTCCTGCACCGGGACACCGTTCCTGCCGCCGAACCGGACATCGGTGGCCGAGTAGCTGCAGGCGCCGTTGTCAGCGAAATCATGCTGGATCATCACCTCATCGGGGCTAGAGGTGCAGTTGGACTTCGACGGGTTGCAGTTGTCCGGCCCGAGCCAGACGTCGTACATTGCCCAAGCACTGGTCCCGCGCGTGGCGTACATGTTTTCTTTGAACGATGAGTAGATGGAGGAGTATTCGGTCAGCGGGGTGGGTACGTCGGTGACCTGCCCGTAGTTCGCGCCGATGCTCGGGTAGGCCACCACCGCCGTGTTCCCGGCGGGCATGTCGGAGGTCACGTGCCAGTTGCCCGGGTTGGTTGCGTAAAGGGTCTGCCGCCAGCCGGGGATCGGGTTCCATACGTTGTTCCCAACGTTGGTGCTGGAGGTAGTCCCGGCGATCTGGGTGTAGCTGTTGTACGGGCCGCATTCCCCCTTCGCGGCGGCGGTCACGCAGACGGCCGACGAAAAGCTCAGGCTCTGCGGTGGCTCGGCGGTCGAGTTCGGGCTGAGCGACGGCTTAGGCGTAAGGGTCGCAGCGCTGCCGCATCCAGCGGTGAGCCCAGCGGTAAGCATGGCCACGATCGCCAGTACCGCGACCTTTAGACACGTCACGGTCCGTCACGCTATCACGTCGTTTAGGTCAGGTTGGGCCAGAACTCCGCGACGATGGCTGATATGTCACCCGGGGTATCACTGCCACCTACCGAGTGATCTTGTGAGACGTGCTACCCCACAGTAAACGAACCCAAGCCGGCCCTACCAAGCGCGATGCGTTGGGCCTCGATGGTCTCGATACGGCGACCGCGGCACGCGCGTCTACAGATGGCGGTTCAGTCTCTGTCGGCAGGCGACCGGTCGGCGAGGTAAGGCAGGTTCGTGCGCGGGGGGCGTCCCGAGTGGCCCGAGTCCTTATCATCGTCCAGAACCTTCCGGTGCCCTTCGACCGGCGCGTATGGCTGGAATGTAAGGCGCTGACTTCGGCCGGTTACGGTGTGGCTGTCGTATGCCCGAAGGGCCGGGACGAGCCGGCCTACCAGGTCATCGACTCTGTGGAGTTGTACAGATACCGGCCTTACGCACCCGGCGGCAGCAAGGTCAGCTTCATCGCCGAGTACATATACTCGTTTGTCGCTACGGGATGGGGAGTTCTCAAGGCTAGGCGGTCCGGCCGCTTCGCGGCTATTCAAGCCTGCAACCCACCTGATATCTTCTGGCCGCTTGCCCTAGTCTTCCGCGTGCTCGAGGGAACACGCTTCGTTTTTGATCACCATGACCTTTGCCCTGAGCTTTATCAATCTCGTTTCCACGGGGGTCCGAAACTACCTTACAAAGGATTGCTGGCCCTTGAGCGCAGGACGCATCGGGCCGCGGATCACGTCATCGCCACAAATGACTCTTACCGGAAGATTGCGATGACGCGCGGTGGCAAGCGGGCCAACGAGGTAACAGTCGTCCGTACCGGGCCGGACCTGCAGCGGCTGCAGCCTCGGGAGGCTGAGCCGGAGCTCCGGCGCGGCCGCCGGTTTCTCGTCGCTTACATTGGCGTCATGGGTCCGCAGGACGGTGTGGACATCGTAGTACGGGCGGCCGACATCGTCGTTAACAAACTTGGCCGTGACGACATCGCCTTCACATTGATCGGTTCAGGGGATTGCTTCGAAGATCTGATAGCACTGCGTGACGAGCTCAGCTTGGCAGGCCACGTGGAGTTTACCGGACGGGCGCCGGATGAGCTTGTCGTAGGCATCATGTCAACCGCTGACATTGGTCTTTCGCCAGATCCAAAGAATCCGCTCAATGACGTGTCGACGATGAACAAGACAATGGAATACATGACCTTCGGGCTTCCCGTGATTGCTTTCGATCTACGAGAAACGCGCGTCTCAGCGGGCGACGCCGCGGTTTACGTCCAGCCCAACGACGAGTATAAGTATGCCGAGGCTATCGTGGCCCTGATAGATGATGAGCTGAGACGCACCCTAATGGGCAAGATTGGCCGGGGGCGGATCGAACAAGAGCTGGCCTGGTATCACCAAGAAAGCGCCTATCTCGGCGTCTATGAAAAAGTCCTCACCGAAGGCAATGCCGCCAAGCGGGCGACAGCCTGAGATGTGCGGAATCGTGGGGTGCTACCAGCAAGCTGACGGTCAGAAGCTGGTCGACATCATGACTGACCGGATCGCGCATCGTGGCCCGGATGCGGACGGAAGCTGGAACCACGAGGACGACCGGGTAGGCGTGCACCTTGGCCATCGGCGGCTTTCCATCATCGATCTGTCGGCCGGCGCCAACCAGCCGATGTCCAAGGACGGCCTGACCATCGTTTATAACGGCGAGCTGTATAACTTCAAAGAGCTGAGGGCCGACCTGAAGGCTCGCGGCGTGCGATTTGCCACCGAATCTGACACCGAGGTCGTGCTCGAGGCGTGGCGGGCATGGGGCCCGCAGGGTTTGCGGCGGTTCCGCGGCATGTTCGCGTTCGCCTTGGCGGACGAGACCACAGGGGACCTCGTGCTGGTCCGCGACCCGCTCGGCATCAAGCCGCTGTTCTATCTTCCGCGAGGTCAGGGCCTGGTCTTCGCCTCGGAGTTGAAAGCTCTCACAGCCGCGCTGGGTGGAGAACTGCGGATCGATCCGGGCGCCATGGTGGCGTCAATGCTCTACTACTGGGTGCCAGATCAGCGGTGTGCCATCGAGGGGGTGAGGAAGCTTCCGCCCGGCTCGTGGGGACGCATTCGGCCAGATGGTCACTTCTCGGTCCTGCACTACTGGCGCGTGGCCGACGTGGCACAGGAGGCCGCGTGCGGCGTGGACCTGGCCACAGCGGACCTGGGCCAAGTGATCAAGGAGTCGGTAACGGCCCATCTGGTGTCCGACGTGCCCGTGTCGAGCTTCCTATCCGGGGGCTTGGACTCCAGCCTGGTAACGGTGCTGGCGCATCAGGCAGGCCAGGGAATCGACGCCTACAGCATCACCTTCAGGCCGGAAGACCACCGGCTGGAAGCGATGCCCGACGACGCGTTCTACGCGCGGAAGGTCGCATCGCAGTTCGGCATCGACCTGCATGAGATTCAGATTTCGCCCGATGTCGTCAGCCTCCTGCCCCGGATGGTGGACGTGCTCGACGAGCCGATAGGCGATCCCGCTGCGATTAACACGCTGCTCATGTGCCAGGCCGCACGTGCACGCGGCGTCAAGGTCATTCTTTCCGGCATGGGTGCCGACGAGCTGTTTGGTGGCTACCGTAAGCACGTTGCCAATGTCATGGCGGGCAGGTACGGCAGACTGCCCGCGAGCGCTCGGGCCGGGGTGCGCTTCGCGGTAGACCGGGTCCCTGTGAGCGTCGGAGACCGGGGCCTGCGGTACGCGCGGTGGGCGAAGCGCTTCCTGACCTTCGCGGAGCTCCCGGAGGAGCCACGGTTCCGCCGCAGCTACACGCTCTACGACGCAGACGAGCTCAGCGCCTTGGTGAGCCCCGACCTGGCTGGCCACGTCTACCACGTCATCGAGGAACACAGCGAGATCTACAACGACAACTCACTGCCGGATGAGGTCAACCGTATGTGCCTGGCCGACGTTCGCCTGTTCCTGGCCGGGCTAAACCTGACCTACACCGATCGGGCCAGCATGGCAGCGTCCGTCGAAGTGCGTGTCCCGTTCGTCGATCCGCTTGTCGCCCGCGCTGCCTTCTCCATTAAGGGCAGCGACAAGATCGGACACCGGCACGGCAAGCTGGCGCTGAAGCGGGCGGCTGAGATCTGGCTGCCGCGCGAGATCGTATACCGGCCGAAGGCATCATTTAGTGCGCCGCTACGGGCATGGGTACGAAACGACCTGCGACAAGTCATCGATGACGTGCTTGTGCACGGGGATCTGACGGGGTCGGGGATCATACGGGCCGGTGCGCTTCGGCAGCTGATCAAGGACGAGCGGGTCGGCCGGGCCGACCGAGCGAAACAGATATGGCAGCTGCTCACGCTGGAGCTGTGGTACCGCAACGTACGGTCCGCCGGCGTGGCGGCCTGACTGGCGAGGACAAGATGAAGCAGATAGCTCAGAATTATAAGTCCGGGGAACTCGCGGTGCTTGACGTGCCAGTACCGGGGTGCCGTCCAGGCGGGGTCCTCGTGCAGTCTCTCTTCTCGCTCATCTCCATTGGTACGGAGATAATGAAGGTGAGCGAGGCCAAGATGTCGATGGTGGGAAAGGCGCGAGCGCGTCCCGACCAGGTGCGCAAGGTTCTCGACACCGTGGCGCAACAAGGCGCGGTAGAGACCTACAAAAAGGTAATGAACCGGCTCGATTCCTACACACCGCTCGGCTACTCGTTGTGCGGTGTGGTGACCGAGGTGGGCCAGGGCGTCGAGGAGTTCCGGGTAGGCCAGCTTGTCGCGGCGGCCGGCAACGAGTACGCGCTGCACGCCGAGTACAACTGGGTTCCGGTCAACCTGTGTGCTGCGGTCCCGCGCGGAGTTTCGCCCGAGCACGCTGCGTTCTCCACCGTTGGGGCGATCGCGATGCACGGGGTCCGGCGCGCCGAAGCTCAGCTCGGCGAGACGGCCTGCGTCATCGGCCTCGGTCTCATTGGCCAACTCGTGGTCCGTCTCCTCGTCGCCTCGGGGGTCCGCGTCATCGGGCTCGACGTAATCGAGGAACGCTGCCGTCTGGCCGAGCAAGCTGGTGCGGTGCTATGCGCGGCGCCAACCGAGGATGGCATGGCCACTATCCAGGCTTCGCTCGACGAGATCACCGACGGGCGGGGCGCCGATTGTGTGTTGCTGGCCGCGGGCGGATCCTCCAACGCGCCGGTCGAGACCGCTGCCCGGCTGGCCAGGGACCGCGCTCGCGTCGTGGACATCGGTAAGACCCGCCTGGACCTGCCGTGGAATGCCTACTACGAAAAGGAACTTGACGTCCGGTTCTCCAGGTCTTATGGGCCTGGGCGGTACGACGAACGCTACGAGCTCGAGGGCGTTGACTACCCGGTCGGCTACGTCCGCTGGACCGAGCGTCGCAACCTCGAGTGCTTCCTCGACCTGATCGCGCGGAAGGAGATAGAGGTCGAAACGCTCGTCTCCGGCGTCTTCCCGCTAGAGAACGCGAGCACCGTCTATGCCGACCTGACCTCGGGCTCACTAAAGGCCGTCGGCGTCCTGCTCCAGTACCCGGCTCCGCCCGCGGACAATCCGTCTAAGGCCGTGACCAGCTATGTTCCGTGTCAGCTCGTCGCTCTGCGCCCCGCGGCCGGAGCGACGGGCGGCTGGCGATCGGGTTCATTGGCGCGGGAAACTACGCCTCTGGCCACCCTGCTGCCGCGGCTCGTAGGGCTGCCGAATGCCCACCTGGTACATGTCGCGACCACCCGATCGCTTTCCGCAGTTAATGCCCAGCGGCGTTTCGGGTTCCCCGCGGCTTCGACCAAAGCCGACGCCGTGATGGAAGACGAGACGCTCGACGCGATCTTCATCGTGACACGCCATCACACGCATGCCGACCTGGTCTGTCGTGCCCTGCGGACGGGTAAGGCCGTCTTTGTGGAAAAGCCCCTCGCGTTGACCCGCGAGGAGCTCGACCGGATCGTCGAGGTCGTCGCGGATACCGGTAACGACCGGCTCATGGTGGGTTTTAACCGGCGCTTCGCGCCGTTGTTTACCGAGACAAAGTCGCAGTTCGGCCCGGCGAGCTCGAGCGCGCTGACCCGCTACCTGGTCAACGCGGGCCCGCTAGCGGCCGATAGCTGGTACCGGAACGACGCTCTGGAGGGATCGCGGTTCCTCGGCGAAGGTGGCCACTTCATCGACACGCTGACCTGGTGGGCGGGCAGCCTCCCCGAGGAGGTCTTTGCCGTTGGGGGACCGGAGAAGGACGATCTCCAGGCCACCATCCGGTTCCAGAACGGATCCAGCGGCGTCATCACGTACGTCACCACGGGTAACGGGCGTTTCCCGAAGGAGACGTTCGATGCCGCAGGCGGTGGTCGCAGCGCGCGGCTCGATAACTTCAAGAAGATCACGGTTTGGACCGGACGGGGACATCGCACCACGCGGGCGCGCGGTGGACAGGACAAAGGCCAGCGAGCCGAGCTCGCGCGGTTCGTCGAGGCCTGCCAGACCGGCGGGCCGATGCCGATTTCGCTCGAGACCCTGGTCGCCGTGAGCAGGGCGACCATCGCCGCGGGTGAGAGCCTGTCGAGCGGGAAACCGGAGCGCGTGGCGTGACTGATGACATGAGCTCACGGCTCGGGTGGTATGTTCGCCGCGCGGCTGCGATGTCTCCTGCCGAGGTGGCCTGGCGTACGCGTGACCAGATGCTAAAAGCATTGTGGTCACGACGGCAGGTGAGGCCGGGAAAGCTTCCTGCGGATGTGCCGTCACCGGCGAGTAAGCGGAACTTCGCCGTCGCCTTGCCGCCAGGCACTGCGGCCCGTGTCCCGCAGGCAGGCTCGGGCGGCTGTACTCGCCAGCGCCGAGCGGCTACTGTGTGGTGAATGGCAAGCGCTCGGCGTCGTCAGGACGGATCTGGAGCTACCCGACTGGTTCCGCGATCCGGTCACCGGCCGCCGGTCCGCTCAAGAACGCTATTCCTTCCGCATCGATCACCGCTCGGAGGAGGAGGTAGGCAACGTCAAGCAGGTCTGGGAGCTCTCCCGACTGCAGCACCTCACGCTGCTGGCCACCGCCTGGTTCCTCACCCAGGACGGACGATACGCATGCCGGGTCGCCGATCATTTGCGCTCGTGGTGGCGGGAGAACCCGTTCTTGTCTGGCGTGCACTGGACTAGCGGCATTGAGCTCGGGATCCGCCTGATAAGCCTGGTCTGGATCCGGCGCCTGCTAGATGACTGGCCAGGCGTAGCCGACTTGTTCGAGCGTGACGCGCTCGCCGTACAGCAGATTCGCTGGCATCAGCAGTACCTCGCCGCGTTCCCCAGCCGAGGTTCTTCGGCCAACAACCACGCGATTGCCGAAGCCGCAGGACAGCTGGCGGCGAGCTGCGCCTTCCCATGGTTCCGTGAGAGCGAGCGGTGGCGGCGCAAATCCGCGTCCATTTTGGAACGAGAGCTGATCAGTAATACCTTCCCGTCGGGTATCGGCCGGGAACTCGCCTCAGACTATCAATGTTTCGTCGCCGAACTGGGATTCGTCGCTGCCCTTGAAGCTGACGCGAGCGGCCATCCGCTGAGCCTGGTCACGTGGGACAGGCTGGGCGCGATGGCGGACAGCGCGGCGGCCGTCGTAGATGAGCGGCTGCGTCCACCTCGGCAGGGTGATTCTGACGAGGGCCGCGGGCTGCTGCTTGACGCGCCGGCGACCAACCACTGGCCATCAATGCTTGCGCTAGCCGACGAGCTCGTGGGCCGTTTGGACTGGTGGCCGCAGCCATCGAGCGATGCGGGCAGCGTTATCGTCGGCGCCCTGGCGGGCGCTAAACGCCAAGTCGAGGGCAGGCCCGTCCAGCGGCCGTCACGGTTTGCTGACGCGGGAGTGACGCTGTTGCGCACGAGCGGGGAAAACGAGATCTGGTGCCGGTGCGACGGCGGCCCGCACGGATTCCTTAGCATTGCCGCGCATGCCCACGCAGACGCCCTGTCCGTTGAAGTACGTTACGCGGGCGTCGACGTCCTGGCCGATCCAGGTACGTACTGCTACCACGGTGAACCGGCCTGGCGATCATATTTCCGGTCGACGATCGCACACAACACCGCCGAGCTTGGTGGCCGGAGCCAGTCCAGCGAACGCGGTCCGTTCATGTGGGTGCGTCATGCGCACACCCGCGAGGTTGAGGTAATCGATGACGGTGACATCGCCAGATGGACCGCGGAACATGACGGCTATGCTTCGCTTGACCCGCCCGCATCGCATCGTCGCTCGGTGCTGCTAGACCGGGCCTCGCGCAGCGTCGACATTATCGATGAGATCGATGCCGGCTGCCACGACGTCCGCCTTGCCTTCCATCTCGGTCCTGAGGTGGAGGCGGTGCTCGACGGGTCATGCGCCACCCTGAGCTGGTCACAGGCAGCCATGCCTGGAGCGGCACGGCTGGAGTTGCCGTTCGTACTCCAGTGGAGCCTGCACCGGGGCGAAACCGATCCCATTCTCGGCTGGTACTCTCCCGGCCTTGGACGCCGTGTTCCCGCCTTCACCTTGCTTGGCAGCGGCCGTTGCCCGCCCGGAGCGCCGCTGGCTACGCGGCTGGAATTCCTCGAAACGGGTGCCCAGTCGAAACCTGCGATTTCCCGGCAGGCCCTATCATGGTTCCCAACCAACGCGCGGGCGAGCAAGGCGCCTGAGATCCGAGCGGAGGCCAAATGAGCCAGGAGGCACTAGATCTGCGCAGGTCCATCCGGATCGTGCGGCGGCACAAGCTCCTTGTGGCAATCGCAATGGTCCTGGGCCTCGTTGTATGCGGTGCCTACGCCGTGCTCAAACCGCCTATGGTCACGAGTACTGCGCTGGTCTTGCTATCCCAGTCTGGGCAAGCCGCACAGAGCGGAGCAGCGGCCGCCGCCAATGGTGGGCCCGATCCTTATACCGCAACCCAAGAGGTGATTGCGGGAAGTGATCCGGTACTTTTGGGAGCGCTGCCCAATGTCCGCCCAGCCATGTCGATCAATCAGTTCCGCAACGAAGTTGTGATCGGAAGCCAAACTCCGTATATCATTTCGGTGAGTGTAACAGAAAAGGTAGGGGCCGATGCAGCGGCCAATGCCAATGCCCTTGCCGAGAGCTATATCCGCTATATCGGCTCCGCGAGCAATCCGGACGGCCAGCTCGAGGCCCAGTTGCTCCAGCCGGCAACTAGTGCCGCCGGGCCAGGCCGAGCAAAGCAATTCGTCCTTTATGGTATTTATGCTCTAATAGGCGCACTATTGGGTGCGCTGATAGGATCCCTTGTGGCGCTTGCCATTAGCCGCAGCGACCGGCGGCTCAGGGGGCGTGATGAGATAGCGAATTCCATCGGCATTCCTGTCCTCGCATCGTTCCCCGTTGGCCACCCTTCCAACCCGGGGGAGTGGACCAGGCTTCTGGAGAATTACAAGCCAGGAGCCCTGCACGCCCTGCAACTACGGAAGGCCCTTCAGCAACTTGAAATTGCAGCCGCCGAGGCGAACTTTGGCACCGGGAACATCAGATGGTCATTCACTGTCCTGTCTATTTCCTCCGATCCTGGAGCCCTCGCCCTCGGTCCCCAGCTAGCGATCTTCGCCGCCTCCCAAGGGATCCCTACCGCGCTGGTCATTGCCCCCCCCAAGCAAGACGCGACGGTCGTGGCGTCGCTGCGAACCGCCTGCGCCGCGCCGCCAACATCGCCGAAATGGCCGAGATACTTGCGGGTAATTGTTTCAGAGGGGGAAGCGGAGATCCAGCAGGACGACACGTTGGCAGTGGTCGTCGGGGTCGTCGATGGACGGAATCCGCAAGTGCCTGACACGATACGCACCACCGCGACGCTGCTGGGAGTCTCGGCAGGTGCAGTGACCGCCGACCAGCTCGCGCGGGTAGCCGTAAGTGCCGTCTCGGACGGCCGCGAAATCACAGGAATACTGGTAGCGGATCCAGACTCGGCTGACGCGACGACAGGCCGTCTGCCGCAGCTTGGACGACGAGCACAACGCAGAATGCCAACGCGTATGACTGGAATAGCGACGGAGATCAGAAGGTGACCGACCCAGTTATTTTCTCTCTAAACGGGAGTAATGGCCAGCAGGATCGGCTCGGGGCTTATGATGACTTCGCAGCTACCGAGAACCGGTCGGTTGATTTCGCGCCCGGCCTGGTGAGCCTGGGTTACATCAAAGCGGCCATACGACGCAGTGCGCGGTTTTTGTGCGCCGTTGCCGTCGTAGGACTGCTTTTGGGCTACGGGGCCTACGTGGCGCGTCCTCACCAATACCAGGCCTCGGCGTCGATTCTGCTTACACTTAGTCCCTACGAGAATGCTCAGACGGCACCTGCCAATAACGCGGCCATCGGGGCGACCCGCGCTGTGGCCAGTCTTGCTGTGCAAGAGCTAGGGATTCGGCAAAGCGTCAGCAGCTTCCTCAATACGTATACCGTCACGTCTGTTACCGACCGGTTGCTAACCATCGTAGCCAGTGCGCCGTCAGCTGCTCAGGCCGTGATTCAGGCAAATTCCGTGGCCAATGCCTTCCTCAAGTTCCGCGCGGCTGAGCTGCAGGGCGAGCAGAACCTAGTGGTGCAATCGCTCAATCAGCAGATCAACCAGGCCAAGCAACGTATCAGTTCGATTGCCACGCAAATCGGCCAGCTGTCAGACCAGGTCACTTCACCCACCCAACAGTCGACAATCGACGGACTGCGGACAGAGCAGACCAGTGCGACAGACCAGCTGAACGCCCTTCAGGGTGCCGTCACTGGCAACCAGACGACCACCTTGCCGGAATTGGCGGCAGCATTGAAGGGCAGCCAGGTCCTGAGCGTCGTCGCGCTTCCTCAGTCTCGGCTGAAGCCCCTGATTACTTACGTCTTGGTCGGACTCGTATTGGTATTTGCCTTGGGTTTGGGCATCGTGGTCGTACGAGCGGTGGTGTCTGATCGACTACGTCGGCGGGACGACATCGCGTTTGCGCTCGACGCTCCTGTCAAGCTCAGTGTCGGCAGGCTGCGCGCACGCCGCTGGCTACGTGGCCGGGTCGCCAGGAGGCGAGACCGTGACATGAGGCGTGTCGTCGAGCACCTGCGCAGCGCTGTACCAAGAAGTACCAGGGGCCCAGCTGGCCTGGCCATTGTGGCCGTGGACGAGACGTCAGTTGCGGCGCGGGCCGTCGCGGCATTGGCCACGTCCTATGCCAGCCAGGGCAATCATGTCGTTACGGCTGATCTTTCCGGCGGTGCTCGCTTGGCGCACCTGTTGCGGGTCAAGAACCCTGGAGCCCACAGGGTCAGCCGCAACGGCGTGAGCTTTACGGTGGCGGTTCCTGATCGTGACGATCCTGTGCCCGTTGGTCCTCTGCCCCTGGCCACCTCCCCGGCGGGGCCCGCGCAAGTCGAAGACGCGCTGCTCGCTTCGTATTTCTCCGCGGATCTTCTGCTCACCCTGGTCACCCTGGACCCCGCACTCGGCGGAGACCACCTAGCGACATGGGCGACCAGTGCGGTGGTCGTGGTAACGGCCGGACAGTCGTCAGCGGAGAGGATCCATGCCGTGGGCGAGATGATTCGACTCGCTGGAATGCGGCTGGACTCAGGCGTGGTGATCGGGGCAGAAAAGAGCGATGAAAGCCTTGGACTAATGCGCAGGCCAGACGAGCAGGCGGGCATAGGTGTCGTCGTCGGCCGGTGAAATTCAGGACCCACCGCGTCGCCGCTGACCGTCGGCACGGGCCTTTTCTCGCTCGGCAACGGGTATTCGCTGCCTTGGCGGCAGTCGTCGTAGCGTTCGGTGCGGTCACCGCGCGTCTGTTGGTGTGGCCTGCGCAAGGAATGCCATCACGCGTAAGCGCGATCGTCATGCTGGCTGGTCCAGGCAATCGCCTGCCCGTGGCACTGGAGCTCGCCCGGGAGCACCGGGCGCCGGTGCTGGTGGTGTCGCGCGGCTGGCAGGGCTACGGAGGCCCGTGCCCGCCGCCGATACCGGGTGTGAAGCTCATCTGCTTTGACCCGGACCCTCCTACTACCCGCGGCGAAGCTGAGGCTCTCGGCAGGCTGGCGAAGCAATTCCACTGGAGTTCGGTGGTCTTGGTGACCACCAGAACCCAGGACACGCGGGCCCGGATGATGGCGGAGCGTTGCTTCGGCGGCTCGACGTATGTGGTCACGGCGCCGCTGCTGCTGAGCAGCTGGCCTTACCAGATCGCCTACGGATGGGGAGCTCTGCTCAAGGCGCTGGTCGTCTACCGGGCCTGCTGAGCCGTTCTACGCTAGCAGCCTGGCCGCGTCAGCCAGCGGCGGGGCGAGCCGGTCCCGCGACGACATGATCGTGACCGGAAGCGGCCACGGAATAGCCAGATCCGGGTCGTCGAACGCGATCGACACGTCCTCGGTCGGGTCGTGAGCACGGTCGATCAGGTAAGACACATCCGCGATCTCGGTGAGCGCCTGGAAGCCGTGCGCACAGCCTGCGGGTACGTAGAGGGTATACCTGCTCGTCGTCGCGGAGTTCGAAGCTCTCCCAGTTCCGGTACGTCGGCGAGGTCGGCCGCAGATCGACTACGACGTCGAAGATCGCGCCGTATGAGCAGCGGACCAGCTTCGCCTCGCCGTCGCCTCGGCGCACGTGCAGTCCGCGTACCACGCCACGCACCGAGCGGGACAGGCTGTGCTGAATGAACGCAGCCGGATCGAGTCCCGGCCGCGCGCAGCACGTCCGCATCGAAGGTGCGGCAGAAGAAGCCGCGCTCGTCCACATGCGGAGTCGGCCGGAACAGCAGAGCACCGTCGATGCGCGGAACGGGACTGACGTCCACGAGGCCTCCCCTCCAGCGGCAGCGCCAATGTTAGCGCGGCACCCGGCCTTCCCGGCAGTGACGCCCGGTACCCATGGCGGGAACGGCGTGGCCCTCGCGTCGATCCACGGCCTCTCTATTAGGCTCCTGTATGGGAGACCTCTATCGAGTTCAGCCCGCACGCAGGAACGCGACACGAACACAGGCAAGGAGCCGGCGGTGGCCTCCATTGAAGCGATCCATGCCAGGCAGATCCTGGATTCCCGGGGCAACCCGACCCTCGAGGTCGAGGTGGCGCTGGACGACGGGACCGTCGGGCGGGCCGGGGTGCCGAGCGGAGCCTCGACCGGCGCCTTCGAGGCCGTCGAGCTCAGGGACGGCGGCTCCGAATACGGCGGCAAGGGAGTCAGCCGCGCGGTCCAGAGCGTCATCGACGAGATCCAGCCCGAACTGCTCGGGCACGAGGCCGACGACCAGCGGCTGATCGACCAGGCGCTGATCGACCTGGACCGGACGCCGGACAAGTCGCGGCTCGGCGCGAACGCCATCGTCGGCGTCAGCATGGCCGTCGCCCGGGCCGCCGCGGACTCCAGCGGCCTGCCGCTGTTCCGCTACCTCGGCGGCCCGAACGCGCACGTGCTGCCGGTTCCGCAGATGAACATCCTGAACGGCGGCGCGCACGCCGACAACAACGTGGACATCCAGGAGTTCATGATCACCCCGATCGGCGCGGCCACGTTCAGCGAGGCGCTGCGCTGGGGCGCCGAGGTCTACCACGCGCTGAAGTCCGTGATCAAGCAGCGCGGGCTGTCCACCGGCGTCGGCGACGAGGGCGGCTTCGCCCCGGACCTGGAGCACAACCGGGCCGCGCTGGACCTCATCGTCGAGGCGATCGGCAAGGCCGGGTTCACCCCCGGCCAGGACGTCGCGCTGGCGGTGGACGCGGCGGCGTCGGAGTTCTTCTCCGACGGCACGTACAACTTCGAGGGGAAACCGCAGACCTCCGCGGAGATGACGGCGATCTACGCCGACTGGCTGAATGCCTACCCCATCGTGTCGCTCGAGGACCCGCTGGCCGAGGAAGACTGGCCGGGCTGGCGCGAGCTCACCGCGACCGTCGGTGACCTGGTCCAGGTGGTGGGCGACGACATCTTCGTCACCAACCCGGAGCGGATCCGCCGCGGCATCGCCGAGCGCTCGGCCAACTCCCTGCTGGTCAAGCTGAACCAGATCGGCACGGTCACCGAGACGCTGGACGCGGTGAGCCTCGCCCAGCGGGCCGGGTTCAGCTGCGTGATCAGCCACCGCTCCGGCGAGACCGACGACACCACGATCTCCGATCTCGCCGTCGCCACCAACTCCGGGCAGATCAAGACCGGGGCACCCGCGCGCGGCGAGCGGGTGGCCAAGTACAACCAGCTGCTGCGCATCGAGGAACTGCTCGGCGACGCCGCGAGCTACGCCGGGGCCGGCGCCTACCCGCGCTTCGCGGCCCTGGCCAGCCGGGGCTAGCACGGGCAGCAAGGCTTGATGTCCCCGCCCCCCGTTTCTCCCCGGACCACCCGGCTGACCAGCCGGGCCGCGGTGCTGGCGGTGGTGATCTGCGCGATCGCGCTGAGCCTGGCGTATCCGGTCCGCGAGTTCATGGCCCAGCGCCAGCAGATCGATCAGCTCGTCGCGCAGCAGCAGACCATGCTGACCCAGGTCAAGAGCCTGCAAGCGGAGCAGGCCAAGCTCTCGGACCGGTCCTATATCGAACAGCTGGCCCGGCAGGAGCTCGACATGTGCTTCCCCGGCACCCAGTGCTACGTCGTCGAGGGCAGCCAGCCGCTGACCAGCGGCACCCGGCCCCAGCCGTCGGGGCCCGCGCCCTGGTACGCCAAGCTGTGGCAGTCGGTGCAGCAGGCCGACGCGAGCCCGGCGAAGTGATCACGGCCCGGGACGCGGCGGTCATCGCCGCCCAGCTCGGCCGCCCGCCGCGCGGGCTGCTCGCCGTCGCCCACCGCTGCCCATGCGGCCTGCCCGACGTCGCGGAGACCGCGCCGAGGCTGCCCGACGGCAGCCCGTTTCCCACCCTGTACTACCTGACCTGCCCCCGCGCCAGTGCCGCGGTGAGCAAGCTGGAAGCCAGCGGGATGATGCGGGAGATGACCGCCCGGCTCTGCGACGGCGATCTGCGCCGCCGCTATGAGTCCGCGCATCGCGACTACCTGGCCCGGCGGGACGCGGCGGCGCGATCGGCGGGCGTCGAGCCGCTGCCGCCCGGCACTCAGTCGGCGGGCGGCATGCCGGAACGGGTAAAGTGCCTGCATGCCCTGGTCGCCCACGAGCTCGCGGTGGGCGACGTGAATCCCTTCGGCCGCGAAGCCCTCGACGCCGTCGGCCCGTGGTGGCAGGCGGGACCGTGCGTGCCCGAGCCATCCTCATGACCCGCCGGGTGGCCGCCGTGGACTGCGGCACGAACTCGCTGCGCCTGCTGGTCGCGGACGTCGATCTTGACCGGGCCGAGCTCACCGACGTGGCGCGCCGGATGGAGATCGTCCGGCTGGGCCAGGGGGTCGACCAGACCGGGCAGCTGGCGCCCGAGGCGCTCGCCCGGACCGCTGGTGTGCTGCGCGACTACGCGGACGTCATCGCGGGCACGGCGGCCGGCGCGGTGCGCATGGTGGCCACCAGCGCCACCCGGGACGCGAGCAACACGGCGGAGTTCACCCGTCAGGTCAAGGAGATACTCGGGGTCGCGCCCGAGGTGCTGACCGGATCCGAGGAGGCCGTGCTGTCGTTTACCGGGGCGACCGCGGAGCTGGCCGCCGCGCCCGGCCCTGCCGACTTCCGGGGCCCCTTCCTGGTGGTGGACATCGGCGGCGGCTCGACCGAGTTCGTGCTCGGCCAGGCGACGACGGCTGGCCGCGAGGACGCCGGTGCGTCGGCCGTGCAGGCGATTTCCGTCGATATCGGCTGCGTCCGGATGACCGAACGGCATCTGCACAGCGATCCGCCGTCCGGTGCCGAGCTGGCCGCCGCCACCGCCGATATCGACGCGGCCCTGGACGCGGTGACCGGTACGGTTCCGGTCCGCCAGGCCCGGACGCTGATCGGGCTCGCGGGCTCGGTCACCACCGTGGCGGGCATCGCGATGGGCCTGCCGGCCTACGACGCGGCTCGCATCCACCATGCCCGCATATCAGCCGCCGACGTGCATGAGGTCACCCGGAGCCTGCTGGCCCAGACCCGGGCCGCCCGCGCCGCGATCGGCGTCATGCACCCGGGCCGCGTGGACGTGATCGGCGGGGGCGCGCTCATCCTGGACCGGATCATGCAGCGCTTCGGGTTCGGCGAGGTGCTGGTGAGCGAGCACGACATCCTCGACGGGATCGCCTGGTCGCTGGCGGTCGACATTTCCGGCGCCGCACGGCACTGAGCAGCCAGGTGGCCACCGGCGAGGAGCTCACCCCCGGGCTGGTCCCGCCCGGCGAGTGGCCGGACGATCCGGCCGGGCCCGGTACGCCGGTGGCCCACAGCGCCGCGGAGGTCTCCGGACTGGCCGACGGAGCCGCTACCCTGGCTGAGCTCACCGCGCGGCAGTCGGTGTGCCGGGCGTGTCCGCGGCTGGTCGCCTGGCGCGAGGAGGTGGCGCTGACCCGCCGTCGCGCGTTCCGCGATGAGCGCTACTGGGGCCGCCCGGTGCCCGGCTGGGGGTCGGAGCGGCCGCGCTTGCTGATCGTCGGTCTGGCGCCCGCGGCCCACGGCGGGAACCGGACCGGCCGGGTCTTCACCGGTGACCGCAGCGGCGACTTCCTGTTCGCCTCGCTGTACCGGACCGGCTTCGCCGTCCAGCCGACCAGCGTGGCGGCCGGCGACGGCCAGCGCCTGGTGGACGCCCGGATGGCGGCCGCGGTCCGCTGCGCGCCGCCGGACAACAAGCCGGAGCCCGCCGAACGGGACACGTGCGCCCCGTGGCTGGTCGCGGAGCTAAGCCTGGTGGCCGCGGACCTGCGGGTCATCGTGTGCCTGGGCGGGTTCGCCTGGCAGGCGATGTGGCCGGTGCTGAGCCGCTGCGGCTTTGCCCTGCCGCGGCCGCGCCCGGCGTTCGGCCACGGCGCCGAGGTGCGGCTGACGAGCGCCCGGGCGCCGGACGGCGTGCTGCTCATCGGCTGCTACCACCCGAGCCAGCAGAATACGTTCACCGGTCGCGTCACCCCGGCCATGCTCGACGCCATTTTTAACCGCGCTCGCGCGGCGGCCGGCCTGGGAGCCACCGATCTGTTACTCAGCGTTAATGTCGATCATGTAATTAGTTACGCTCTGCATTTCCTTTCTGAGAATCGTCGTCAGGTCGGCAAAATAATGTCCCGGTCTTAGTTACTCAGCGGTCAGGCAATTGCACGGGCGGTATTATGGGCGCGCCCCCGTAGCCCAAGGGCAGAGGCCGGCCCCCTAAAAGGGTCCCCAGTGTCGGTTCGATTCCGACCGGGGGTACTGTCTGGCGATCATCTTTTCCTCAATTGATCAATGCTTTACCAGGGGAAACTGTCAGCACAAAGATCAACTAAGCGCCACGCCGCGGATCTCTGTCCACCTGTATACCGGCGAATTATATGACGATAAATCATGACATTCCGCTTTCTGCCCGTATATCGCCGGCGCTGGCTAAGCGTGCCGATGATCGACGGCCGGAGAAGAACGCGGAAAGACGACCAATCAACCGGCGATGACGCGGTCCGGAAGCTGTCGGGGAACGGAACGCGGCCAAGAGGCAAGGACTGACGCGCGCGGGCCCGGCCTGCCGCGGGCGCAGCCTTACCAGCGGCCTGGGCGGTGCCGAGGCCGGGATCGTCCGGGCGAGGGCCGGTCAGGCTCCGTTGAGGCGCAGCCGCCTGCGCATCTCGTACTCGTGCACGATCGCGTAGGCGTAGCCGCACGAGATGCCGCCTTCGTCGGCTAGCCAGTGAGCGCGCTCTTCGCGGCGCAGGAACGCGGGACCAGATTCAAGGCGATGAAACCACTCAGCGAGATCGCGGCCGGTAACGACCGGGATGCGGGCAATCAGGTTACTGTGCAGATTCGGTGAGTGGATCAGCGACAACGGGCACCTCCAGGGAAGCTCCTCTTGTGCTGAGAGTGCCTCATCGGAGGCCACCTGGCAACCCCCTGATGGCAGGAAAGTTAACAGAGCCAGATGTTCAGCTGAGCCGCTCGAAGATCATCGCCATGCCCTGGCCGCCGCCCACGCACATGGTCTCCAGGCCCAGGGTCGCGTCGTGGAACTGCAGGCTGTTCAGCAGGGTGGTGGCGATCCGCGCCCCGGTCATGCCGAACGGATGGCCGACGGCGATCGCCCCGCCGTTCACGTTGAGCTTCGCGATGTCCACGCCGAGATCGGTGTAGGAGGGGATGACCTGGGCCGCGAACGCCTCGTTGATCTCCACTAGGTCGATGTCGGCGATGGCCATCCCGGCCCGCGCGAGCGCCTGGCGGGACGCCTCCACCGGTCCGAGCCCCATGATCTCGGGGGAGAGCGCGGTCACGCCGGAGGACACGATCCGCGCCAGCGGCGTGATGCCGAGCTCGGCCGCCTTGACGTCGCTCATCACCACGACCGCGGCCGCGCCGTCGTTGAGCGGGCAGCAGTTGGCCGCGGTCACGGTGCCGTCGGGACGGAAGACGGGCTGCAGCGCGGCCACCTTCTCGATCGTGACGCCCGGACGGGGCCCGTCGTCGGCGCGTGACCACCGTGCCGTCGGGCAGGGTCACCGGCGTGATCTCACGCTGCCAGAAGCCGTCGGCGATGGCCTTCTCGGCCAGGTTCTGCGAGCGCACGCCGAACTCGTCCTGCTGCTCGCGGGTGACGCCGCGCAGCTGCGGCGACGTTCTCGGCCGTCTCGCCCATCGCGATGTAGATGTCGGGCAGCAGCCCGTCCTCGCGCGGGTCGTGCCACGGCCCGGAACTGATCCGCCGCTGCGGGCCCGGTCGGTCCGGCTCTGCGCGTCGCCGAACAGGGGGTTCCTGGTGTCGGGCAGCGAATCACTGCTTCCCTTGACGAACCTGCTCACGCACTCCACGCCGGCCGAGATGTACGCGTCGCCCTCCCCGGCCTTGATGGCGTGGAACGCCATCCGGATGGTCTGCAGCGACGACGAGCAGTACCGGTTGACCGTGGTGCCGGGCAGGTGATCGTGCCCGAGCAGCACCGCGACCACCCGGGCCATGTTGAAGCCCTGCTCGCCGCCGGGCAGGCCGCAGCCCAGGATCAGGTCGCCGATGTCGCCGGGATCGAGCTGCGGCACCTTGGCCAGCGCGGCCGTCACCATCTGCGCAGCTAGGTCGTCCGGGCGGATGCCGGTCAGCGAGCCCTTGAACGCTCGGCCAATCGGCGACCGCGCGGTGGCGACGATCACTGCTTCGGGCATGGCACCGGCCTCCTCAACGTATGGTTTCCTCCAGACTATGCTCCTGGCTGCTGAGCCTGGAAGGACGACCATGCAGGTATATGACTCACTGAGCGAGCTGGTGGGGGACACTCCGCTGCTCCGGCTGCGGTCGGTGACCCGGGGGACCCCCGGGGCGGACGTGCTGGCCAAGGTGGAGTACTTCAACCCGGGCGGATCGGTCAAGGACCGCATCGCGCTGCGGATGATCGCGGCCGCGGAAGCGTCCGGCGAGCTCAGGCCGGGCGGCACGATCGTGGAACCCACGTCGGGCAACACCGGAGCGGGGCTGGCGATCGTGGCCGCCGAACGCGGCTACCGCTGCGTCTTCGTCTGCCCCGACAAGGTGGCGCAGGACAAGATCAGCGTGCTGCGCGCCTACGGCGCCGAGGTGGTGGTCTGTCCCGGCACGGTCGCGCCCGACCATCCGGACTCCTATTACAGCGTCGCGCGCCGGCTGGCGGCCGAGACGCCCGGCGGCTGGCAGCCCGACCAGTACGCGAATCCGGAGAACCCGGCCTCCCACTACGCCACCACCGGCCCGGAGATCTGGTCGCAGACCGACGGGACGGTGACGCACTTCGTGGCCGGGATCGGCACCGGGGGCACGATCACCGGCACCGGGCGGTACCTGAAGGAGGTATCGGACGGCGCGGTGCGGGTGATCGGCGCCGACCCGGAAGGATCGGTCTACTCCGGCGGATCCGGCCGCCCGTACCTGGTCGAGGGCGTGGGCGAGGACATCTGGCCCGCCACCTACGACCCGTCGGTGTGCGATGAGATCATCGCGGTCAGCGACGCCGAGTCGTTCAACATGACCCGGCGGCTCGCCCGCGAGGAGGCGCTGCTGACCGGCGGCTCCTCCGGCCTGGCGGTGGCCGCCGCGCTGCGGGTCGCGGCCGCGGCCGGGCCCGGCGCGGTGATCGTGGTGCTGCTGCCGGACAGCGGCCGCGGCTACCTGTCCAAGATCTTCAACGACGAGTGGATGGCCGACTACGGCTTCCTGTCCGCGCAGACGTCGGAGCCGCTCGTCGCCGACATCCTGGCCCGCAGGGAACGCGGCCTGCCCGAGCTGGTGCACGTCCACCCGGAAGAGAGCGTCGGAGCGGCCATCGCGCTGCTGCGCGAGTACGACGTGTCGCAGCTGCCGGTGGTCAAGGAGGAGCCGCCGGTCATGGCGGCCGAGGTGGTCGGGTCGGTCGGGGAGCGCGATCTCCTCGACGCCCTGGTCGCCGGCCGGGCCAGGCCTTCGGATCCGGTCGGCGGGCACATGTCGCCGCCGCTACCCACGGTAGGCTCGGGCGAGCCGGTGTCCCGCGCGGTGCTGGCCCTGGAGAAGGCGGGGGCGGCCGTGGTGCACGTGGACGGTAAGCCCTCCGGCCTGCTCACCCGCCAGGACGTGCTGACCTTCCTGGCGGCGAACAGCTGACGTGAAGAAAGGCCGTGCCGTCATGAGCAGCAACCACGATGCGTTCGAGACATTGGCTATTCACGCGGGTCAGGAGCCCGACCCGCTGACCGGGGCCGTCGTGCCGCCGATCCACCAGGCCTCCACGTTCAAGCAGGACGGGGTGGGCGGGCTGCGCGGCGGCTACGAGTACTCTCGCTCCGCCAACCCGACCAGGACCGCGCTCGAGCAGTGCCTGGCCGCGCTCGAAGGGGGCCCGGCCGCGCTGGCCTTCGCCTCCGGGATGGCCGCGGAAGATGGCCTGCTCAGGACGGCGTGCTCGCCCGGTGATCACGTGCTCATCCCCGACGACGCCTACGGCGGGACGTACCGCCTGTTCGCCCGGGTGCTGTCCGGCTGGGGGCTCAGCCACAGCGTGGTGCCCATGTCCGACCTCGCGGCCGTGCGCGAGCAGCTGGCGGCCCGGCCGGTGCGGATGATCTGGACCGAGACGCCGACCAACCCGCTGCTGAACATCGCCGACATCCGGGCCCTGGCCCAGGCCGCCCGCGAGGCGGGCGCGATGCTCGTGGTGGACAACACGTTCGCCTCGCCGTACCTGCAGCAGCCGCTGGCCCTCGGCGCCGACGCCGTGGTCCACTCGACGACCAAGTACCTGGGCGGCCATTCCGACGTCGTCGGCGGCGCCGTGGTCGTGGCGGACCCCGATCTGGCCGAGCGGATCGATTACGTCAGGAACGCGACCGGCGGCGTCCCCGGGCCGTTCGACTCCTGGCTGACCCTGCGCGGCATCAAGACCCTCGCGGTCCGGATGGACCGGCACTGCCGCAACGCCATGCGGGTCGCGCAGATGCTGGCCGAGCACCCCGCGGTGGCCGAGGTGTTCTATCCGGGCCTGCCCACCCATCCGGGCCACAAGACGGCGCAGGAGCAGATGCGGGCCTTCGGCGGGATGGTCTCGTTCCGGCTGCTGGCCGGCGAGGAGGCGGCCGTCCGGACCTGCGGCCGGACCCGCCTGTTCACCCTGGGTGAGTCGCTCGGCGGCGTCGAGTCGCTGATCGAGCACCCGGCCCGGATGACGCACGCCTCGGTGGCCGGCTCGGCCCTGGAGGTCCCGGGTGACCTGATCAGGCTGTCGGTGGGCATCGAGGACTGCGACGACCTGCTCGACGACCTGCGCCAGGCCCTGTAAGACAACCACCGCGAAGCCAAGCGCCCGCGTCCCGCCAGGCGGGACGCGGGCGCTAAAGCGCGGGTCGCGGCAGTCAGCTCTTCGCGGCAGGCGAGCTTTCCCTGTCATTGGCGGCCGGAGCCTGCGGCTTGGGCTTGTAGGCCAGGGTGAACCAGGCCCCGACCGCGAAGATCACGCCGACCACGAACGAGCCGGTCGCCTTCAGCGGGTGGTGGCCCGACGATCCGGCGATGTGCCCGGGGATGAAGCTGGGCAGCGACTTGGCGGGCTCGACCAGGTAGATGACGGCGACCACGATGAATATGACGGCGATGATGCCGAGAATCACGGCGAGGATCGTCCTGCCCGGCGACCTCTCGCTTGATCCACTCGTAGAACTCACGATTCCTCCTTGTGCGGGCATGCGGTAAAGCTGTCTTAAGTGCCGGCCGGTCGCGGCCGCCCGGGTCCGCTTCGGCTGCGACGGGTCAGGGTCCGCAGCCAACTAGGAAAATCTACCGTCGGCTGACCCTCCGGGTACGCAAGAAGTCGCGGATGACGTACTCACCGAGACGTTCGGGTGCCGCCTGCAACACCCGTCCTCCGTTCCTTCTCGCTACATTGTCGACGAACGCGCTGAGCCGGGCATCGTCCGCAAGCATGAAAATATTGAGCGCGGCGTGCCGCCGGGTCATCTTATCCACCTCGGCCAGGGTGAGTTCGAGGGTTTCCGGCGACGGCGGCCAGTCGAACCAGGATCGCCCGTCTCGCTGCAGGTGAGCGGTGGGTTCGCCGTCGGTCACGATCAGGACAACCGGCTCGTGCTCGGGGTGCCGGTCGATGTGGCGCCCGGCGATCATCAGCGCGTGGTGCAGGTTGGTGCCCTGGACCATGTCCCAGCTCAGCCCGGCCAGGTCGGTCTCGCGCAGCTCGCGCGCGTAGTTGGAGAAGCCCACCACCTGGATGGCGTCCTGCGGGAACCGGCTGCGCAGCAGCGCGTGCAGCGCGAGGGCCGTCTGCTTGGCCGCCGCCCAGGTCCCGCGCAGCTGCATCGAATAGGACAGGTCGACCAGCAGGGACACCACCGCCGCGGTGCGCCGCTCGGTCTCCGCGACCTCGAAGTCACGCGCGGAGAGCTTGATGCGGCCATCCAGGCCGCCCCGCAGCAGGGCGTTGCGCACCGTCGCGGGGACGTCGAGGGGCTGCTCGTCGCCGAACTCCCAGGCCCGGGTGGTGCCGGTGAGCTCGCCGGCCTGGCCGGCGTCACGCTGATCATGGTCACCGGCCTGGTGACCGAAGCTCATGTCGGTGAAGATCCGGCGCAGGGCCGTGTCGCCCAGCCGGCGCACCGCCTTGGGGGTGAGCTCGAGGCGGCCGCCGTTGCGCGTGAGGTACCCCTGCCGTTCGAGCTCGCGCTCGATGCGGCGCAGGGCCTCGACGTCATCCACCGCCTGCCGGCCGAAGGCCCGCCGGACCGCGTCCTCGTCGATGTCGTCCAGGCTCGCGCCCGGGTAGTCCTGCGCGAACGCGTTCTCCAGCTCGGCCAGGTCGGCCAGCTCGGCCAGGGCCGTGGTCGCGTCGCTGAGGCCGAGCGGTTCCTCGCCGGACATCTGGACGCCGCCCATCGTGGCCGCCTGGTCCAGGTCGGGCCGCCTGGCCCGCAGCGCGTCGGCGAGCCGGGCCATCTCGCTCTCCAGCCCGGCGTCGTCGAGCGCGTTCGACATCAGCCCGGCCAGCTCCTCTTGCTGCTCGGGGCTGAGCGAGCGCAGCAGCCGTTCCGCCGCGGCCATCCGGCTGACCAGCGAGTCGACCAGTTCCTCCAGGTTCTGCGGATGGTCGGGAAACAGGTCACCGTAGCGGGACATGAACTGGTCGAAATCGGCCTGGGTGTGCTCGCCGCGCGCGTCAGCGGCCAGCATCTCGTTCAGGTCGCTGAGCATGTCCTTGATCCGCTGCATGGCCTGCGGATCGGGGTTCTGCAAGGCCTGCCGCATGCCGCGGAACTGGCTGTCGAGCACCTCGCTGCGCAGCAGGTCCCGGAGCCGCTCGAAGGTCTCGCGGGCCGCTTGCGACCGCCAGTCGTAGTCAGCCAGCCGCCTGATCGCCTGGGCCGTATCGGCGGGCAGCGCGTCGAGGTCCGCCTCCCGCATCCTGGCCTCGTCGCCCGGGTCGGGGAACAGCTCGGCCCGTTCTTGCCCGACGGCGGTGTCGAGCAGGGCCCGGGCCTGCTCGAGGATGCCGTCGAGACGGCCGCTGCCGCGGATGTCGCGCTGTCGTTCGCGCGCCCTGCGGAGCAGGTCGTCCAGGCCCCGCCGCCCGGCGGAACCCTTCCTGAGCAGGTCCCGCAGGGCGTCGGCCGGGGTGGCGCCGTCCAGGATCGCGTCGCCCATCTCGTCCACGGCGCCGCGCACGTCATAGGAGTCCGCCAGCGGGTCCGGGCCGTAGACGTACCGGCCGTACCGGTAGTTCGCCATGTCAGGTCCGGTACACGCTCGTGCCGTCGGCGCTGTCCTTGGACAGCCGGCGCATCAGGTACAGCCCTTCCAGGGTGAACTCCAGGGCCGCGGCCGCCTGCCCGAAGGATTCACCGCCGTCCATGCCCAGCCGGGACATGATCTTGGCCAGCCCGGGCACGTCGCCGATCCGCTGCAGCAGGTCCGCGGCGGGGACCAGCTCGCCCGACTCCACCGTTCCGCCCTCGTCGAACTTGGCCAGCAGGCCGGACAGGTCCACGCTGCCCAGCCGCGAGCGGAAGGTGTCCGCGATCGCCCGGCGCAGCATCGCCCCGAGCACTTCCTCCTCCCGGCCCTCCTCGCTCACCTCGAACTCGACCTTGCCCCGCAGCGTGCTGACCACCGCGGGCAGGTCGCAGATCCGGGCGACCGGGGGCTCCGGTCCCGACCCGGCCAGCGCGGACCGGCGCACCGCGGACGCCGCCGCGCTTTCCGCCGCGGCGATGGCGAACCGGGCCGAAACGCCGGAGCGCGCGTCGACGGCCGCCGAGTCACGCACACCGCGGGTGAACCGCCCGATCACCTCGACGAGGTGATCGGGCAGTTCGGCGCCGGTCGAGACCGCGGCTTCCTGCCTGATCAAGGTGAGCTCGTCGGACAGGGACAGCGGGTAATGGGTGCGGATCTCCGCGCCGAACCGGTCCTTCAGCGGGGTGATGATCCGGCCCCGGTTGGTGTAGTCCTCGGGGTTCGCGCTGGCCACCAGGAGCAGGTCCAGCGGCAGCCGGAGCGCGTAGCCGCGGATGCCGATGTCGCGCTCCTCCATCACGTTGAGCAGTGAGACCTGGATCCGCTCGGCCAGGTCGGGCAGCTCGTTCAGCGAGAAGATGCCCCGGTTGGTCCGCGGCACCAGCCCGAAGTGAATGGTCTCCGGGTCGCCGAGGGTGCGTCCTTCCGCCACCTTGACCGGGTCGATGTCGCCGATCAGGTCGCCGACGCTGGTGTCCGGGGTGGCGAGCTTCTCGCCGTACCTCTCGCTGGCGTGCCGCCAGGTGACGGGCAGGTCGTCGCCGAGTTCGGCGGCGAGCCGCCGGCACCGCGCGCAGGCGGGCTGGTACGGGTGGTCGTTGATCTCGCAGCCCGCGATGACCGGGGTCCACTCGTCGAGCAGCCCGACCAGGGTGCGGATCAGGCGGGTCTTACCCTGGCCGCGCTCCCCGAGCAGGATGATGTCGTGGCCCGCGATCAGGGCCCGCTCCAGGTGCGGCAGCACGGTCTGCCCGAACCCGACGATGCCGGGAAACGGATCTTGCCCGGCCCGCATCATGGCCAGCAGGTTCTGTCTGATCTCCGCCCTGACCCCGCGGTATTCGTGGCCGCTCGCGCGTAGCTCGGCGAGGGTGGCGGCGGCGGGTGGCTGGCTGGCGCGGTGATGCTCGCTGTCTTGGTGCACCATTCGAGGCTATGTCGTCATCGCGGATCTTCGCATATGGCCCAGGTCACATGGCGGACGCCGAAACGGCGCGCGTGGCACACTTACGTCCCGTGGCCATGACACCTGGCGCGGTCCGCCCCGACGACGTGGTCGCCGCGCGCAAGCTGCTCCGCGACGTGATCTCGGAAACCCCGGTCCTGCACTCGCGGGTGCTGTCCGAGACGGTCGGCGGACCGGTCTACCTGAAGTGCGAGAACCTGCAGCGGACCGGGTCGTTCAAGGTACGCGGCGCCTACGTCAGGATCGCCCGGCTGTCCGACGCCGAACGGGCCCGCGGCGTCGTCGCGGCCAGCGCGGGCAACCACGCCCAGGGCGTCGCGTTCGCGGCCGGCCTGCTCGGCTGCGCCGCCACCGTGGTCATGCCCGAGGGCGCGCCGCTGCCCAAGGTCGCAGGCCACCCGGGGCTACGGAGCGCAGGTCGTGCTGCACGGCACCTGCGTAGAGGACGTCCTCGGCGAGGCCCTCGCCTACGCGGAGCGGACCGGCGCCGTGTTCATCCACCCCTATGACCACCCGGACGTCGTGGCCGGCCAGGGCACCGTCGGGTTCGAGATCGTCGAGCAGTGCCCGCAGGTCCGCACGGTGGTCGTCCCGGTGGGCGGCGGCGGCCTGGCCTCCGGGGTGGCGGTGGCGATCAAGGACCTCGACCCGGCCATCAGCGTGGTCGGCGTGCAGGCCGAGGCCGTGGCGCCCTACCCGGCCTCGCTGGCCGCGGGGCACCCCGTGTCGGTCCAGGCCAAACCGACCATGGCCGACGGCATCGCGGTCAGCCGGCCGGGAGACATCCCGTTCGCCATCTTGTCCGGCCTGGCCGAGCGGGTGGTCACGGTCTCCGAGGAGAGCCTGTCCCAGGCGCTGCTGCTCTGCCTGGAGCGCGCCAAGCAGGTGGTGGAGCCGGCCGGAGGGGCGGGAGTCGCCGCCCTGCTCGAGCATGCGCGCGACTTCGTCCCTCCGGTGGTGGTCGTGCTGTCCGGCGGCAACATCGACCCGCTGCTGCTGTCCAAGCTGCTCCGGCACGGCCTGACCGCGGCCGGCCGCTACCTGGCGTTCCGCTGCCGGCTGCCGGATCATCCCGGGTCGCTGGCCAAGCTGCTCGGCGACCTGGCCGATCTCGGCGCCAACGTGCTCGAGGTCGGGCACGAGCGGCTCGGCCCGCGGCTGCACGTGGACGAGGCCGAGGTGATCCTGGTGGTCGAGACCCGCGGCCCCGCGCACTGCGAGGAAGTCATCAGCGCGCTGCGCGCCGTCGGCTACACCCTGGCCTTCACCTAGATCCCCGAGGCTCGCCCGTTGCGGGCAGACGCCGCCGAATACGCGTATCTTCCCGGCTGCTCCGGGCTCTTATGTTCGGACGACCCGTCTGCCCATGTCCACCTAAAGGGATCCGGTCCACCGCTGAATTCGGATTCTGTCCGGCCAGCGGCGGAGCGACTGGACGGAGGCCTCGCGTGCAAAGAGATGCGGGAGTTGCATGTGCGGACCAACGAGAATAAAAGCACTGGCCTAGCAGAGCCGGCGGACCCGGGCCCGGCGCAGCGGCTCGGCGAGGGCATCGCCCGTGGCGCCGCCGTGGTCGCCAGCCTCACGATACTGTCCCGGATTCTGGGCCTGGTCCGCACGCTGGTGTTCTCGCAGACCGTCGGCGCGAGCTGCCTGGGCACGGCCTACGTCACCGCGAACCAGGTGCCCGACCTCCTGTACCAGCTGATCCTGGGCGGCGCGCTGACCAGCGCGATGGTCCCGGTGCTGGCCCGCTCGGCCGAGCGGGCGGCCCGTGACCCGGCGGAGAAGGCGCGGGTCGGCCAGATCACCTCGGCGCTGCTGACCTGGACCGTTGTCATCGTCGTGCCGCTGGTCCTGGTCATCGTGGTGGCCGCCGGGCCGATCGCCTCGCTGCTGAACCCCAGCAACCCGAACGCGCACTGCGTCCGCGCCGACATGGTCGCCGTCACCGGCGACATGCTGCGGGTGTTCGCTCCCCAGGCCCTGCTGTACGGGCTGTCGGTCGTCCTGTACGGGCTGCTGCAGTCCTACCGCCGGTTCGCCGCGCCGTCCATCGGCCCGGGGATCTCCAGCCTGGTGCTCATCGCCTGCTATCTGGCCTTCGTGCCCGTTGAACAAGGGGCGTCCGCTGGCCCAGCTGCCCCTGTCACGGCCGAGCTCGTCCTGTCGGTGGGCACCACGCTGGGCATCGCCGCCCTGGTCGTGGTGGCCGTGCCGCCGACGTGGCGGCTGCATCTGCGGTTGCGGCCGGCGTTGCGGTTCCCGCCCGGGGTGGCGCGCCGGGCGGGCGGCCTGGCGCTGGTCGGCGTCATCGAGCTCGTCGCCATCGACGTGGCCAACCTGGTGAGCCATCGCCCTGGCCAACGGGCACGGGAAGACCGGCGCGATCGTCTTGTTCAACTACGGCTCGCAGGTGTTCAACTCGATCTCCGCGATCCTGGCCCTGTCCATCGTGGTCAGCGCGTTCCCGGTGCTGTCCGCGCGTGAGGGGCCGGACTTCGACCGGACCAGCGCCGGGTCGACCCGGGCGGTCCTGCTCATGTCGTGGCTCGGCACGGCGCGTGATCGCGGCGATCGCCATTCCCGCCGCGCACGTGCTGGCCAAGCAGCCCGATCAGGTCCCGCAGCTGATCGAGGCCTTCCTCTTGTTCGCTCCGGGCATCGCGGGCACCGCGGTGATCGCGAACCTGTCGCGGGTCATGTTCGTCATCGGGCGGCTCAAGGTCGCCGCCGCGGCGCTGGCCGGAAGCTGGCTGATCACGATCGTGGCCGACGTGGTGCTGGTCGAGCTGGTGCCGGCCCGCCTGGTGGTCGCCGCGCTCGCCCTGGGTACCACCATCGGCCAGACCGTGGTGGCCATCCCGCTGGTGTTCGTCACCCGCAGGATCTGCGGCCCGGCCGCCGTGCAAGGTGCCCGCCACGCGGCGCTGGCCGGGCTGGTCGCCTGCGCGGCAGGCGTCCGCGGTGGGCGTGGCCGTCAGCCTGGCGGTGCCCCTGCATCACAAGCTGGTGGCCGTCGCCGTAGCGGTTCCCGCGGCCGGCTGCGCGATCATCGCTTTCGGCGTCGTCGCGTACTTCCTCGACGACGGTGACCTGAAGGCCGTCCTGGCGTGGGTGCGGCGGGCGATGGCCAAGCTGCGGTCGTAACGGCGGCTCGGACCCGTTCACAGGTTGCCGCGCCTGGCCTGCTCCCGCTCGATCGCCTCGAACAGCGCCTTGAAGTTCCCCTTGCCGAAGCCCTGCGACCCGTGCCGCTCGATCAGCTCGAAGAACACGGTCGGCCGGTCCTGCACCGGCTGGGTGAAGATCTGCAGCAGGTAGCCGTCCTCGTCCCGGTCGGCCAGGATGCCGAGCTCGCGCAGCTCGTCCAGCGGCACCCGGGTCTCGCCGACCCAGGAGCCGAGCTCGTCGTAGTAGCTGCCCGGGGTGGTCAGGAACTCCACCCCGGCCGCGGTCATGGCCCGGACGCTGGCCACGATGTCGTCGGTGGCCAGCGCGAGGTGCTGCACCCCGGGACCGCCGTAGAACTCCAGGTACTCGTCGATCTGCGACTTGCGCTTGCCGACCGCGGGCTCGTTCAGCGGGAACTTCACCTTCCGGGACCCGTCCGCGACCACCTTGCTCATCAGCGCGGAGTACTCGGTGGCGATGTCGTCGCCGACGAACTCCTTCATGTTGGTGAAGCCCATGACCCGGTGGTAGAAGTCCACCCACTCGTCCATCTTGCCGAGTTCGACGTTGCCCACGCAGTGGTCGATCTCGGTGAAGAAGCCGCGCTCGCCGGGCGCCACGACGGGCGGCGCGGGCACGTAGCCGGGCAGGTAGGCGCCCGAGTACCCGGACCGCTCCACCAGCGTGTGCCGGGTGTCGCCGTAGGTGGCGATGGCGGCCACGACCACCTTGCCGGACTCGTCCTCGAGCAGGTGCGGCGCCTCGAGGCCGCGGGCGCCGTGCGCCACCGCGTAGTCGTAGGCATCTTCGGCCGAGCTGACCTCCAGGGCCAGGTCCGCCACCCCGTCACCGTGCGCGGCCACCCGCTCGCCGAGCGGCGTACCCGGCCGGGCCGGGCCGCGGAAGACGAACCGCGCGCTGCCCGAGACCAGGACGTGCGCCGCCTCGTCCGGGCAGCCGGTCTCCGGCCCGCGGTAGGCGACCCGCCGCATCCCGAACGCGGTCGAGTAGTAGTGCGCCGCCTGCTTCGCGTTCCCGACCGCGAAGACCACGGCGTCCATGCCGATGATGGGGAAGCTGTCCTGCGCTGGCGTGGTCATGCCGCTAGCATGCGGACTGTCACGTCAAACTGCGCAACCAAGTGCGAGTTCACTGGTCAGTTTGTCTATTTATACGGAACGGACCGTGGTATCTCTGTACAGCATGACTACCAGTGTTCCCGGGGCCATCGACCGGCTGGACGCCGCGCTCATCGAACTGCTGGCCGCCGAGCCGAGGGTCGGCGTGCTCGAGGCGTCGCGGCGGCTCGGCGTGGCCCGCGGCACGGTGCAGGCGCGCCTGGACCGCCTGCAGGACCGCGGGGTGATCACCGGATACGGACCTGACGTGGATCCGGCCGCGCTCGGCTACGAGGTCACCGCGTTCATCACGCTCGAGATCCGCCAGGTCGGCGGGCATGATCCGGTGGCGGAACGGCTGGCCGCGATCCCCGAGGTGCTGGAGGTGCACACCATCACCGGCGCGGGCGACATGCTCTGCCGGGTGGTCGCCCGGACCAACGCCGACCTGCAGCGCGTCCTCGACGCGATCGTCTCCGCCGAAGGCGTGGTCCGCTCCGCCACCGTGATCTCCCTCGCCACCCAGGTCCGCTACCGGATCCTCCCCCTGGTCCGCGCCGCCGCGTCGGGCAGCGGTCCCGCGTGATCGGCCCGCGCCGGATCGGCGCAGGCCAGGCGCGTCTTTCCATCGGCTACCCTGGGACTGCCGCCCTGTTTAGGTCGGCTGGGCGGGTATGTTGACGTTTTGCGCACTGCCGCATCACGGCGGTTGCCTGACGGGCCTCTGGTAATCCTCGGCGCGGGCGTGGGAGCGGGTGGTGAAACAGACCGTTGACGGCGTTCAGCAGGACATGCACGCCGAGGCGGGACGTCGATGCTGCCCGCCGTGACCTGACCGTCAGCGATCAGCATGCGGCCCTGCCGGGTCGGAGGCCCGGAGCCGCCACCTGAGGCGACGAGTCACCAGGTCGTGGTCGGTGATATCCCGCTGGAGCCGCCTGGCTTCCAGCCCCGGGCCGGCGTGCTCGCGAGGCTGGACCGCGCTGGTGCTCGCGTATCGGTGATTCACACCACGACCGGGCTGCAGGGCCGCGGGGCGACCCAGCTGGCGGCCGCGTACGCGCGGGCGAAGCTGGCGGCCGGCTGGCGGCTGGTGGCCTGGGTCAACGCCGCGGACACCGGTAGCCTGCAGGCCGGACTGGCCGCGGTGGCCGAGGCCACGGGACTGACCGAGGACGGTTCCGGGCGGGCTGTCGCCGATGCGGGCCAGGCGGTGCGGCACCTGCTGGAGACCGACGGCGACCGTTGCCTGCTGGTGTTCGACGATGTGGCCGACCCTGAGGCGCTGTCGCCGTTTGTCCCGGCCGACGGTACGGCGCAGGTTCTGATCGTCAGTACCCGGCACACGGCCTCGAACCTGACGACCGCGGTCGCGGCGGACGTGTTCGGTGCCGATGAGGCGCTGTCGTTTCTGCGCGGACGGACCGGCCTGGACGATGAGGCGGGGGCGGCTGAGGTGGCGGCCGTGCTGGGGCACCTGCCGCTGGCGCTGGCTCTGGCTGCGCCGTTGATCAGAGGGCAGCGCCATGGGTATGCGAGGTACCTGGACCGGCTGCAGACGATGCCGGCCGAGGTATCCCTGGCCGGAGACGACGGCCAGCCGTACCCGCATGGCGTCGCGCGGGCCGTGCTGCTGTCCCTGGCGGCGATCCGGGCGGCCGACAAGACGGGCACGTGTTCCCGGGTCATGGCGATCATGGCGGTGCTGTCGGCGGCTGGGGTCCGCCGCGAGCTACTGCACGTCGCCGGGCGGGCGGGCGTACTGGCCGGCGGCGGACGCCGGATAACGGCCGACCTGGTGGATCAGGTGCTGGAGTGGCTGAGCGACCAGTCACTCCTGACCTTCAGCCTGGACGGCCAGACCGTCATGATGCACCGCCTGGTGGCGCAGGTGGTCCGTGACGGGCTGGCCCGCCGAGGGCGGCTGGGGGCGGTGTGCTGGGTCGCCGCATCCGTGCTGGAAGCGCACGCGATCGCGGTGGCCGGGCTGCAGGATCGTCCGGCCGTCAGGCGCATCCCCCAGCAGGTGACGGCGCTGCTGGACCACACGGCCGAGCTCGCGGAGGAGGCCGACGAGGAGCTAGCCGAGATTCTGCTGCGGCTCCGGTTCATCTCGCTTTATCACCTGATCGAGCTGGGCGATAGCGCCTCGCAGGCCATCGCGGTCGGTGAGCCGCTGACCACGGACCTCGAGCGGCTGCTGGGTCCTGGCCATCCAGACACCTTGAACGCGCGCAACAGCCTCGCCGCCGCCTATCTGGCGGCGGACCGGGTCGCTGACGCGATCCCGCTGTTCGAGCAGACTCTGGCCGTACTCGTGAGCCAGCTGGGCCCCGACCATCCCGACACCCTGACGTCGCAGAACAACCTCGCCAGTGCCTACCAGGACGCGGGCCGGGTCGCCGAGGCGATCCAGCTCTACGAGCTGAACCTGGCCGAACGAGAGCGGCTGCTGGGCGTCGACCACCCCGGCACCCTGATCTCCCGAGGCAACCTCGCCGCCGCTTATCTGGCGGCGGGCCGGGTCGCCGAGGCGATCCCGCTGCTCGAGCAGACCTTGGCCAGCCGCGAACGAGTCCTGGGTCCCGATCACCCCGATACCCAGACCTCACGCAGGAACCTGGCCAAGGCCTACCAGGACACGGGCCGGGCCGCCGAGGCGATCCCGCTGCTCGAGCAGACCCCGGCGGGCCGGCCACGAGTCCAGCGCCCCGATCACCCCCATATCCGGGCCTCACGGAGTCAGGCACCTGCCGATGCCGCCGCGAAAGACGCATCCGGCCGGCGTCCGGCGGCCTCCCGCCGGTCCGGCCAGGCCGGTGCTTCCGGCCGGCGTCCGGCGGCCTCCCGCCGACCCGGCCAGGCCGGCGCCGCCCGGACCGCTTCGCGGGCCCGCATGGCCAAGCTGCCCGGCCGTTCATCGCCTGGCCGGACGCCGGGCGCGCCGCTCACAGACGCCGAGCACGACCGCGAGGTGCTCGCGGCGATCGCGGCGGGAGACCCGGCGGGCATCGCCATGGCCTACGACAGGTACGCGGCCGGCCTGTACGGCTACTGCCATTGGATGCTGCACGACGCGGCGGGCGCAGCCGAGTCTGTGCAGGACACGTTCGTCCTCGCCGCCGCTACGCTGGGCGAGCTGCCCGAGCCTGCCAAGCTGCGCCCGTGGCTGTTCGCGCTGGCCCGCAACGACTGCCGGCGCCGGATCCGGCCTCGGTCAGCGATCCGCGATGAGGCCGACGCGGCGAACCAGCAGGCCAGCCGGGACCAGCGGGCCGAGGCAGGCCCAGCCGGCCGGTGAGGCGGGCCACCCGGCCGCGTCGGTCGGCCAGCCCGTGCGACGCGATCGGCGACCTGGCCGATGCGACGATGCAGTTCCGCGCGGTCAGCGAGCCGCCGTCGGCTCCCGGCCCGGCCGATGCGACGCGCAGTTCCGCGCGGTCAGGGAGTCCGCCGACGCGCTCCGCGACCTAGGCGACGCGACGGTGCAGTTCTGCGCGGTCAGCGAGCTGCGCCGACGTGATCCTCGGCGCCAGGCGACACGACGATGCAGTTCAGGGTGGTCGGCCAGTTGGCCGATGCGACGATGCAATTCCGCGTGATCAGCGAGACGGCCGACGCGACAGACGGCATAGCCGACTTCAACGGTTACCTCGGGCAAGCCGAACTGCGCGCGCTGATCCGCTCCGTCCTGGCCGACATGAAGCCTCGCGAGCGTGAGGTAGTCGAGCTGAGCTTCAGGCACGACCTGTTCGACAACGATCTTGCCATCGCGCTCGGCCTGTCATTCAGCCGGGCGCACGCCCTGGCCTCACGTACCCGCGGTCGGCTGGAGAAATCGCTCGCTGCGCTGCGCACCGCGCTGGCCGGGCGGCAGGCCTGCCCGGTGATGGGGGAATTGCTGGCCGACTGGGATGGGCAGCTGACCGAGCAAACGCGCGACCTGGTCGCCTGGCACATCGAGCAGTGCCAGATCTGCGTCAATCACACGCGGGGCGCGCTGCGCCCGACGGTTCTGTCCGGCCTGCTGCCGCTGCCCCCGCTCCCTCCGGAACTGCGGGCGAAGGTCCTGAGCCTCTGCTCCTCCACTGCCGCAGGACGCGATCGCTTACCGCCGACGGGTGGTCCGGCGCGCGGAATCGACCTGGGCGGCACTATTCGCGCGGGCGATCCGGCGGGTGAGCTGGGACAGCATCCGGGCCAATCCCGGACCGGCGGTCGCCACCGCGGCTGTCGTGGTGTGGGTCGCGGTGGCCGTGACGGTCACGCTGCTCACCTTTGCCGTCCCCCGGGCCGCACATGCCCAGACGGACCAGCCAACCGGCTCCCACGCCACGCACGCCCAGACAAGCGCCGGGATCTCGGTGAGTCCTGCGGTCGACCCGACCACGGCAACCGCTCCCAGATCCGCCGCTGCGAGGCCGTCCCCGGTCCTCACTCAGCCCTCAGCCTACGTGTCGTCCCAGGTCCAGCCGCCGCCGTCGCGCGAGGCCTCGAAATCGCCTTCACCCAAGCCTTCGAAGTCGCCCAAGCCCTCGAAGTCGCCTTCGCCCTCGCCTTCGAAGTCGCCTTCGCCCTCGCCCTCGCCTTCGCAGTCGCCCTCGTCATCCGCGTCGCCGACGGCCTGAGGCCGACGGCGGACCGGCGCAAGCCGGCGAACTAGTCCTGCGTGGCGGCCTCGTCCCCCGCTAGCGAAGTCCAGTGGGCCAGCTGATACCAGACGGCCAGGGTATCGGCGTGCTCCGGGCCGAGGATCCGCTCGTAGGACGGTAGCAGCGTGGCGAACTGGTCCCGGGCGGCGGCTGCCGCCCCGGCGCACCCTGTCCAGTACGCGAGTTCCTCCCGCGCGGCCAAGGTGTCGGGGTGGTCCGCGCCGTAATTGCGCGCGCGGACGGGGAGCAGCGCGGCGAACTGGTCCCGGGCGGCGGCCGCGTCCCCGGCGCGCCCGGTCCAGTAGGCCAGGTTGAACCTGGCCACCAGGGTGTCGGGGGAGTCCGCGCCGAATACGCGCTCGCGGACGCGGAGCAGGATGGCGAACTGGTCCCGGGCGGCGGCCGCGTCCCCGGCGTAGCCCGCGAAGTTAGCCAGGTTGTGGCGGTTGATCAAGGTGTCGGGGTGCTCCGGGCCGAGGACGCGCTCGGCGACCGGCAGCAGCGCGGCGAACTGGGCTCGGGCGGCGGCTGCGTCGCCCGCCTGCCCGGTCCAGTAGGCCAGGCTGGCGCGGGCGGCCAGGGTGTCGGGGTGCTCCGGGCCGAGGACGCGCTCGGCGACCGGCAGCAGCGCGGCGAACTGGTCCCGGGCGCCGGCCGCGTCGCCCGCCAGCCCGACCGAGTAGGCGAGTTCGCTCCGCGTGGCCAGCGCGCCGGGGTGCTCGGGACCGGCTGCGTAGGTGCTCACGTCGCCATTGGCGGAGATCGCGTGGTTGGACTGCAGATAGCCTTTCGGCAGGCAGCGCCGCCTGGATCTGCTGAACGAGGGCCCGCAGCTCAGCCTCGGCGTCCGGGTTCTCCTCCAGCAGGTCCGCCCACCGCCCGGCCCACCGCCCCGCCAGGGCCGTGCGGATCAACTCCATATCCGCCCCGGCACCACCAGCGAGCTGCTCGCGTGTCTCCTCCAGCCACTGCTCGGCCTGCTTGGTCTGCTTGGCGTCCCCGCGGCCCAGCAGCTGGGCGTACCCGCGCTCTGCCGTCTCCCACCCGTCGGTGGCTGCGGCATCTACCACCATCCGGCCGGCCAGCGCCGCCAGTGCGAGCAGGCTCTCCCCCAGCATCTCCCGCCCCCTCTCACATCTATCCATGGGTGAGCAAGTCAAGACGGCTGCGGGCTGAGAATTCTACCGGCACGGACAGGGTCCGATCATGCTGCCCCGTCACTGACCGGTGCGTGAACGCGCGATGGCGGGCTCTCGGGCTGCCGCCACGATGGACCACTAAGGGAAGGATGCCCTGTTTAGCCCGGCTGAGGCGGGTATGTAGATGTCCGTAACCGCGGTGTCACGGCGGTTGGCTGTGCAGAGCCTGGAATCCTCGTAGGGGCCTGACAGTGGATCCGACGGTCATTCATCAGCCTGCGGCTGGTACCAGGGAGCCGTATGCCGTGGAACCGTCTGCGCGGACGATGGCGGATGACCAGGTTGTCGTCGGTGATATCCCGGCGCAGCGGCCCGGTTTCCAGCCCAGGCCCGCTCTGCTGACGCAACTGAACCAGGCCAGCCAGGGGCCGCCGGTGGTGGTGCTCACGGGCGCCCGGGGAGTGGGCAAGACCCAGCTGGCGGCTGCGTACGCGCGGGCGCAGGCTGGCGGGCGGCTGGCGGCTGATCGCCTGGGTCAACGCTCGGGACAGCGAGAGCCTGCTGGCCGGGTTGGCCGCGGTGGCCGAAGCCGCGGGACTGTCTGATGGCGGTTCCGGGCCGGGCCCTGCTGACCCGGGCCAAGCGGTCCGGCGCTGGCTGGAGGCTGACGGAAGCCGCTGCCTGCTGGTGTTCGATGACGCGGAGGATCCCGGTCTGCTGGGGCCGTTCATCCCGGCGGCTGGCGCGGCCCGGGTACTGATCGGCATGGCCCGGGAGGCGGTCGGCGGAGCTGGGGAAAACCGTCCAGGTAGACGTGTTCAGCGCCGACGAGGCACAGGCCTTGCTGGTCGGGCGGACCGGCCTGGACGACGAAGCCGGCGCCTCGGCGGTGGCGGTCGAACTGGGGTATCTGCCGCTGGCCCTGGACCTGGCTGCGGCGGTGATCGCCGGGCAGCACCTGGAGTACGCGGCGTACCTGGCCAAGCTGCAGGCGCTGGCGGCCGGGGATTACCTGGTCCGGGAGGAGGACGGGGAGGAGCAGCCGTACCCGCCGGGCGTGGCCGAGGCGGTGCTGCTGTCCCTGGAGGCCGCCCGGGCTGCCGACCCGATCGGCGTGTGCACTGGAGTGATGGAGACCATGGCCGTGCTGTCGCCGGCCGTGGTCCGCCGCGACCTGCTGCGTGCCGCCGGGCAGGCGGGCACGCTGCTCGGCCGCGGGCGCCGGGTCGCCGCGTCCATGGTGGACCAGGCGCTGGAGCGGCTGAACGAACGGTCGCTGCTGGGTTTCAGCCTTGATGGCCAGGCCGTCACGGTGCACTGCCTGGTGGCGCGAGTGGTCCGCGGCGGGCTGGCCCGGCGAGGGACGCCTCGCCGCGGCGTGCGGGGCGGCCGCCGCCGCCCTGGAAGCGTCCGCCGAGGCACTCGGGAAGCCGCCGGATCATGTGGCGGTCAGGGAGCTGCTCGGTCAGGTCTGGGCGCTGCTGGCCAACGCGGGGGCGCCCGCGGAGGACGCCGACGAGAAGCTGACCAGCATGCTGATGCGGCTTCGGCTCCTCGCGCTGGACCACCTGACCGGACTGGGCGACAGCACGCAACTGGTCATCGTGATCGCTGAGCCGCTGCTCGCGGACCTCGAGCGGGTGCTGGGGCCCGGCCATCTTGACACTCAGAACGCGCGGAACATCCTCGCCGCCGCGTACCATGACGCAGGCCGGGTCGTCGAGGCCATCCCGCTGCTCCAGCAGAGCCTCGCGGCCCAGGAGCAGACTCGGGGCGATTTCCCGCACCCTCGCGTCGCGGAACAATCTCGCCAGCGCCTACCGGGCGACCGGCCGGCCCGCCGAGGCCATCCCCTTGTTCGAGCAGAACGCGGCCGCCTGCGAGCGGCTGCTCGGCGCCGATCACCCCAAGACGGTGGCGTCGCGGCACAAGCTCGCCCTCGCCCGCCAGGAGGCAGGACAAGCGGAGAACGCAGGGCCTAGTGGATCAGGTCGGTGGCGATCTCCAGGATGATGGCCCGTAGCTTGTCCGGGTCGTCGACCTCCTGCAGGTAGACATGACAGGTCGCGCCGACCGTGAGCGTGGCGGCGGTGGCGCGCACCCGCTCGCGCAGCGGCGCGTCGGGACCGGCGAGCAGGTCGACCAGCGCGTCGAGCCGGCCGCGGAAGCGCGCGAACCGGTCCTTGCCCGCTTCCATGCCCTGCACGGCGGCCCGGTTCTGCTCCAGGAAGCGGAACACCTCACCGCCGCCAAGCACGATCGCGACGTAGCGATCCAGGATCTCGCGCCGGGTCTCCTCGGTTCGTGGCTGCTTCCTTGCCCCAGTCCACGAGGTCGTCGATCGCCGCGAAGTAGTCGTCGGTGAAGCTGTGGACGATGTCTTCCTTGGACTTGAAGTGGTAGTACAGCGCGGCCTTGGTCACGCCCAGCCGCTCGGCGATCTCGCGCAGCGAGGTCTTCTCGTAGCCCTGCTCGGCGAACAACTCGAGCGCGACCTTCTGCGCCTGCGCCCGGGTGTCTCTACGCGGAGCGGATCCCGCGTCCTGCATGTCTGTTTCGCACTCCTTCGCGGAGCTGGGCCGAATTTACTTGACGGCCGGTTAGTTCGCAGCCTAGCATAATAACTTGCCGGCCGGTAAGTAGTGTAGCCGGTGCAATCGCGGACGGGAAGCAGCCGGGCGCGGACGGGAAGCGGACGACGGCGGACGAGGGAGAGAGCACGTGGCGGAAGCATCGGGGCCTGGGGTGAACGGGCAGGGCGGCGCGGAGGCGGCCAGGCCAGGAGAGCCGGGCGGCGGGCAGTTCCTCGCGCCGCGCGAGGTGATGATCATACTGCCCGGGCTGCTGCTCGCCATCCTGCTGGCCATGCTCGACAACCTGATCGTGAGCACCGCGCTGCCGCGGATCGTCGGCGACCTCGGCGGGGTGACGCACCTGTCCTGGGTGGTGACCGCCTACATCCTCGCGTCCCTGGTCACCACGCCGTTCTACGGCAAGCTCGGCGACATGTACGGGCGGAAGAAGCTCTTCGTCTTCGCGATCGTGATCTTCCTGATCGGGTCGGCGCTGTCCGGCCTGTCGCAGTCGATGGCCGAGCTGATCACCTTCCGGGCCATCCAGGGCCTGGGCGCCGGCGGGCTGATGGTCGGCGCGATGGCCACCCTGGGCGACATCGTGGCGCCGCGCGAGCGCGGGCGTTACATGAGCTACATGATGGTCGTGATGATGCTCGCCACCATCGCCGGCCCGCTGGCTCGGCGGGTTCATCACCACCACCTTCTCCTGGCGCTGGATCTTCTACATCAACATTCCGGTGGGCGGCGCCGCGCTGGTCTACATCATCTCCACCCTGCACCTGCCCGTGAAGCGGGTCAGCCACAAGGTCGACTACCTCGGCGGCGTCCTGCTCGCCGTGGCCGCGACCTCGCTCGTCCTGCTGGCCACCTGGGGCGGAACCGAATACCCCTGGGCCTCGACGCAGATCATCGGCCTCGGCCTGCTCGCGGTGGCGGCCACCGCCGGGTTCTGCGTGGTCGAGTTGCGGGTGGCCGAGCCGATCCTGCCGCTGCACGTGTTCAAGAACCGGAACTTCTCGGTCACGATGGGGCTGACCTTCCTCACCGGCCTGGCCATGTTCGGCGCGCTGACGTTCCTGCCGCTGTACCAGCAGACCGTCCAGGGCGAGTCGCCCACCATCAGCGGCCTGGCCCTGACGCCGATGATGCTCGGCGTGACCGTCACCTCGATCGTGGCCGGCCAGGTGACGACCAGGACCGGGCGGTACAAGATATTTCCCATCCTGGGCGGGGCCATCATGGGCCTGGGCATGTTCCTGCTCACCGGCCTGGACATCGCCACCACCCGGGCCGAGTCGGCGCTCTACTACGTGGTCCTGGGCCTGGGCATGGGCTTCCTCATGCAGATGGTCTCGCTGATCGCGCAGAACAGCGTGCAGCAGAAGGACATGGGCGTGGCCAGCAGCGCGCGGATGTTCTTCCAGCAGATCGGCGGCTCGCTCGGCGTGGCCGCGTTCGGCGCCGTGTTCGCCCGGCGGCTGACCGAGTCGCTGGCCAGCGCGGCGGGCACCGGCGTGCACATCAGCGCGAGCGGCGGCCAGCTCAACCCGGCCACCGTCGATTCGCTGCCCGCGGCCATCAAGCACGACGTGTTCTTCGCCATCTCGCACGCGATACAGGGCGTGTTCATCTGGGCCCTGCCGGCCGCGGTGCTGATCTTCGTGCTGGCCCTGTTCATCAAGGAGGTCCCGCTGCGCGGGCGGATCGCGCCGCCAGAAGCCGGGGAGACCGCCAGCCAGCAGCCCGAGCTCGTGTCCTAGCGAGCCGATTCCCGGGGTACCGGAACGGGCCGTGGTCACTGATACCACGGCCCGTTCGGCATAAAAAGCTTTTACGCCCCCACG